>CP124680.1:1421080-2842160 GCA_029961745.1 Nocardioides sp. L-11A | reverse complement strand
CGTGGTGCACCTCGGCGGAGTGGTCCGGGTGGTCGGCGTGCTCGCGCAGCCCCTTGCCGTGGGGGTTCTTGTAGTGGTCGAGGATGATCTCCTGGTAGAGCGCATCCAGGTCCTGGCCGTTGGCGGTCGTCATCGTCAGTCCAACTTGAAGTAGGAGCGGGTGTATTCCAGCGCCTCGACGAGGGCGTCGATCTCCCGCGGCTCCGTGTAGAGGTACGACGACATCCGCGTCGAACTCTGCACGCCGAAGCGTGCATGGGCCGGCTTCGCGCAGTGGTGCCCGGCGCGCACGGCGATGCCGCGGCTGTCGAGGACCTGGGCGATGTCGTGGGGATGCACGCCGTCGAGCTCGAACGAGATGGCGCCGCCGCGGGAGGCCGCGTCGAGCGGGCCGAGCACGGTCAGGCCCTTCACGGTCTGCAGCCCCTCGAGGGCGTAGCCGGTGATCGCCTGCTCATGGGCGTGGATCGCGTCCATGCCGACGTGCCCGAGGTACTCGACCGCGGCGCCGAGACCGATCGCCTCGACGATCGGCGGGGTGCCGGCCTCGAACTTGTGCGGGATGCCGGCGTAGGTCGAGCCGTCCATCCGGACGGTCTCGATCATCTCGCCGCCGCCGAGGAACGGCGGCAGCGCGTCGAGCACGCTCCGCGAGCCCCACAGCACGCCGATGCCGGTCGGCCCGACGACCTTGTGGCCGGTGAAGGCGACCAGGTCCGGGCGCTCCTCGACGGGCATCGCGGCGAGGTCGATGGGCAGCTGCGGCGCCGCCTGCGCCCCGTCGACGACCACGATGGCGCCGACCTCGTGGGCCCGGCGGGCGATCCGCGCGATCGGATTGATCGTGCCGAGCATGTTGGAGACCCAGGCGACCGAGACGACCTTGGTGCGCTCGTTGATCAGCTCGTCGAGGTTCGACAGGTCGAGCCGACCGTCGTCGGTGAGCCCGAACCAGCGCAGCGTCGCGCCCGTGCGCTCGGTGAGCAGCTGCCACGGGACGATATTGGAGTGGTGCTCCAGCTCGGTGATGACCACCTCGTCGCCGGCCTTCACCTGGTGCGGGCCGGCCCACGCAAGCGTGTTGGCGACCAGGTTGAGCGCCTCGGAGGCGTTCTTGGTGAAGACCACCTCGTCGCGCTCGGGCGCGCCGATGAAGGCCGCGACCTTGTCGCGCGCGGCCTCGAACGCCTCGGTCGACTCGGCACCGAGCTGGTGCATCGCCCGGGCGATGTTGGCGTTGTGACGCTCGAGGTGGTCGACCATCGTGTCGATGACGACCTGCGGCTTCTGCGAGGTGTTGGCGCTGTCGAGGTAGACCAGCGGCAGCCCGCCCGCGAGCGTGCGCTCGAGGATCGGGAAATCCTTGCGGATCACCGTCAGCTCGGGGAGCAGACCCTCCAGGGTCATGATCAGACCCCGGCAGGCGCAGCGGTGAGGAAGCGCTCGTACCCGTTCGCCTCCAGTTCCTCGGCCAGCTCCGGGCCGCCGGACTCGGCGACCCGGCCGGCCACGAAGACGTGGACGTGGTCGGGCTTGATGTAGCGCAGGATCCGCGTGTAGTGCGTGATCAGCAGGACGCCCTTGCCGTCGCGCTCGCGGAACCGGTTGACGCCCTCGGAGACGACCTTGAGCGCGTCGATGTCGAGGCCGGAGTCGGTCTCGTCGAGGATCGCGACCTTGGGGTCGAGCAGGTCGAGCTGGGCGATCTCGTGGCGCTTCTTCTCGCCACCGGAGAAGCCCTCGTTGACCGAGCGCTGCGAGAAGGTGCCGTCGAGGTTCATCCGGTCGAGGGCGCCGTTGACGTCCTTGACCCAGGTGCGGAGCTTGGGCGCCTCGCCGTCGATCGCCGTCTTGGCGGTGCGCAGGAAGTTCGACACCGAGACGCCGGGGACCTCGACGGGGTACTGCATCGCCAGGAAGAGACCCGCGCGGGCCCGCTCGTCGACCGACATCGCGAGGACGTCCTCGCCGTCGAGCGTCACCGTGCCGGCGGTGATCTCGTAGCGCGGGTGGCCCGCGACGGAGTAGGCCAGGGTGGACTTGCCCGAGCCGTTGGGGCCCATGATCGCGTGGGTCTCGCCGTCCTTGATGGTCAGCGTGACGCCCTTGAGGATCTCCTTGGGACCGTCCTCGGTCTGCACCTGGACGTGCAGGTCCTTGATCTCGAGGGTGCTCATGATGGGGTGACTCCGTTCAATGTGGTGGCGACGTCGATGTAGACGTCGACGTCGCCCGAATCGGTGGGGCGAAGTTCGACGGGGAAAGTGGCGACCGGCTCGGTCGCCGGGAGCCCGGTGGGCTTGCCGGTGCGCAGGTCGAAGCGGGAGCCGTGCAGCCAGCACTCGACGGTGCAGTCCTCGACCTCCCCCTCGCTCAGCGCCACGGCGGCGTGCGAGCACAGGTCCTGCAGGGCGAAGACCTCGTCACCGTGGCGGGCCACCGCGACGTCGTACCGGTCGACGGTGACGCCGAGCGCCTCGTCCCCCGGGATGTCGGCCAGCGCGCAGGCCCGCTCGAAGGTCATGCTCCCTCCACGACGGCAGAGCCCTTGAGGACGTTCTTGGCCAGCTCGGCCTCGACCGTCTCGAGCAGCTGGTCCTCGATGGAGGGGATGCCGACCTTGCGGATCAGGTCGTTGAAGAAGCCGTGCACCACCAGCCGCTGCGCCTCCTTCTCGGAGATGCCGCGCGCCCGGAGGTAGAACAGCTGCTCGTCGTCGAAGCGCGCGGTCGCCGACGCGTGGCCCGCGCCCTCGATCTCGCCGGTCTCGATCTCCAGGTTGGGGACCGAGTCGGCCTGGCAACCGTCGGTGAGGACGAGGTTGCGGTTCTCCTCGTACGTCTCGATGCCCTCGGCGATCTTGCGGATCAAGACGTTGCCGATCCAGACGGTGTGGGCGCCCTTGCCCTGGAGCGCGCCCTTGTAGACGACATTGCTCTTGGTCTTGGGGGCGTTGTGGTCGGCGAAGAGTCGGTGCTCGAGGTGCTGGCCCTCGTCGGCGAAGTAGAGACCGAGCAGCTCGGCCTCGCCACCCGGACCGGCGTACTCGACGTTGGCGTGCATGCGCACCAGGTCGCCACCGAAGGAGATCGAGGTGTGCTTGACCGACGCGTCCCGGCCGACCCGGATCGAGTCCCGGCCCAGGTGGACGGCGTCGTCGGCCCAGTCCTGCAGGCTCAGCACGTTGACCTTGGCGCCGTCGCCGACCAGGAAGGTGGAGATGGCGGAGTAGCGGGCGGAGCCGCCGTGCACGAGCACGATGGTGACCTCGGCGTGGGCGCCGATGCGGTAGAGCAGCCGGCCCCAGACCAGGTCGTCGACCGAGGCACCGGTCAGCCGGATGACCACCGGCTCCGCGACGACGGCCTCGGCCGGCACGTCCAGCAGCAGCGCACCCCCGGAGTTCGCCGCGGCCAGGGCGGCCGGCCGCTCGTTGGGAGGCAGCTCACCGAGCTCCACCGCCTCCTCGGCCGTGATCTCGCTGAGGGTCACGCCCGCCGGCAGCGTGGTCTCCTGCTTCAGCGCCGCGTCGGAGGCGTCGCCGTCGAGGATGCCGCGCAGGCGCTTGATCGGCGTGAACCGCCAGACCTCCTCGCGCCCGGTGGGCACGGGATGGTCGGCCAGGTCGTACGACGCGGGCGGGTTCAGGTGGCTCTCGATCCGGGCGGACCCGCCCATCTCCAGAGCCTCGGCAACTGCCGTCATCAGCCGACGGCTCCTTCCATCTGCAGTTCGATCAGTCGGTTGAGCTCGAGGGCGTACTCCATGGGGAGCTCCTTGGCGATCGGCTCGACGAAGCCGCGGACGATCATCGCCATCGCCTCGTCCTCCTCCATGCCCCGCGACATGAGGTAGAACAGCTGGTCGTCGGAGACCTTCGAGACCGACGCCTCGTGGCCCATCGACACGTCGTCCTCGCGGATGTCGACGTAGGGGTAGGTGTCGGACCGGCTGATCTGGTCGACCAGCAGCGCGTCGCACAGCACGTTGGACTTCGACCCGTGCGCGCCCTCGTTGACCTGGATCAGGCCGCGGTACGACGTCCGGCCGCCACCGCGGGCCACCGACTTCGACAGGATCGAGGACGAGGTGTGCGGCGCGGCGTGCACCATCTTGGCGCCGGCGTCCTGGTGCTGGCCCTCGCCCGCGAACGCGATCGACAGGGTCTCGCCCTTGGCGTGCTCGCCCATGAGGTAGACGGCGGGGTACTTCATGGTGACCTTGGAGCCGATATTGCCGTCGACCCACTCCATCGTCGCTCCGGCCTCGCACACCGCGCGCTTGGTGACGAGGTTGTAGACGTTGTTGGACCAGTTCTGGATGGTCGTGTAGCGGCAGCGACCGCCCTTCTTGACGATGATCTCGACGACCGCGGAGTGCAGCGAGTCGGAGGAGTAGATCGGCGCGGTGCAGCCCTCGACGTAGTGCACGTAGGCGTCCTCGTCGACGATGATCAGGGTCCGCTCGAACTGGCCCATGTTCTCGGTGTTGATCCGGAAGTAGGCCTGCAGCGGGATGTCGACGTGGACACCCTTGGGGACGTAGATGAACGAGCCGCCCGACCACACCGAGGTGTTGAGCGCGGCGAACTTGTTGTCTCCGACCGGGATGACGGTGCCGAAGTACTCCTTGAAGAGGTCCTCGTGCTCCTTCAGCGCGGTGTCGGTGTCGAGGAAGATGACGCCCTGCTCCTCCAGGTCCTCGCGGATCTGGTGGTAGACGACCTCGGACTCGTACTGCGCGGCGACGCCGGCGACCAGGCGCTGCTTCTCCGCCTCCGGGATGCCGAGCTTGTCGTAGGTGTTCTTGATGTCCTCGGGCAGGTCCTCCCAGCTCTGGGCCTGCTTCTCGGTGGACCGTACGAAGTACTTGATGTTGTCGAAGTCGATCGCGCTGAGGTCGGAGCCCCACGTCGGCATCGGCTTGCGGTCGAAGAGCTTGAGGCCCTTGAGGCGCAGGTCGAGCATCCAGCCCGGCTCACTCTTCTTGCCCGAGATGTCGCGGACGACATCCTCGTTGAGGCCGCGCTTGGCGTTGGCGCCGACGTCGTTCTTGTCGGACCAGCCGAAGTCGTAGCGACCGATCCCCTTGAGCTCGGGGTTCAGCTCTTCGATCGAGGTCATGAGACCTGCTCCTTCTTCTCTCGGGACGAGACCGTGGCGGCGTCGGGGATGCACGTGGTGCACACCCCGTCGCCGTGGGCGATGGTGGCTAGCCGCTGGACGTGGGTGCCGAGCACGCGGCCGATGGCCTCGGTCTCCGCCTCGCACAGCTGGGGGAACTCGTGGGCGACGTGGGAGACCGGGCAGTGCTGCTGGCACAGCTGCTCCCCCACGACCGGCAGCTCGCGGACGGCGGCGGCGTACCCCTCGTCGGAGAAGACGAGGGCCAGCACCTGGGCCGGCGAGGCCCCGGGGTTCTCCGCGGCGACCTCGGGGAAGCGCCGCTCGATGAACGACGCCCGCCGCTCGGCGAAGGCGCGCACGGCGTCGTCGCCACCCGTCTCGGCGAGGAAGCGCAGGGCTTCCGTGGCGAGATCGTCGTACTGCTGGTCGAAGGCGTCGCGGCCACGCTCGGTCAGGGCGAAGACCTTGGCCGGACGTCCTCGGCCCCGTGCCCCGACCGGACGCGGGTCGCGCGCGTCGACCGCGCCCTCGGCCAGCAGCTGGTCGAGGTGCCGACGCACCGCCGCGGGGGTGAGCTCGAGGCGCTCGGCGAGAGCCGCCGCCGTGGACGGCCCGTTGACCAGGATCGACCGCGCGACGCGCTGCCGCGTCGGCTGATCGGTCTCGGTCGCCATTTCCACAACATCAGTGTGCCGATATTGGGTCGGCCTGTTCAAGCAAGGGTTGCCTTAGTCTCCTCACCGGCCCGCGAGATCGTGCCGGTAGACCGCCGAGAGCCCACGCGCGTCACCCGTGGAGGCCCGGTCGCTGGCGATGGTGACATAGCGCCCGTCCTCGCTGATCGCATAGCCCATCCAGCCACCACCACAGCAGTCGACGGCGGTCGAGGCGCCGCCGATCACCGACACCGACCTCCCCGTCGTCGTGTCATGCCGGAACAGATCGAACAGCGTGCCGTCGGAGGACCAGACGTCGTGGGCCAGATACCGGCCGTCGGACGTGATCTGCCCGAGCCCCGCTCCCGGCAAGGTGAGACGACCCACGTCACCACCGGTGGCGATGCTGTGGACCACCCGATCGGCCCCGGAGCGATACGCGACCAGTCCCCCGCTCCGCGCGAGGACAGGAGAGCTACCCTCGGCCAACCAGGTCGAAGCGCCGGTCACGGTGTCGTACTGGTAGACCTCGGTGTCGTCGAGGCATCCGGGGCAGGTTCCACCGCCCCACGGGACCATGCCGCCGAAGACCACGATGGCGCCATCGGCCGAGATGGACGGCCCGCTACCACCGAAGATCGGATGGTCCCCTCCCGGTACGTCCGAGACGGCTCGGGTGGTGGACAGCGTGAGGTCACGTACGTACACATGGGTCGTGATGTCCGTCCCACCGCCCGGGAGAGGCGTCGTCACCGGTCTGGTGAAGGCCACGAACCTACCGTCGTCATCCACGGCCGGCCGGTCGGGAAGCGGGATGCCCTGGGGCCCAGATCCGAACGAGAGCCCCGCTGAGGTCACGGAGACCCGCTGCGTCGTCCCGGTGACGCGGTCGTGCAGATAGAGGTCGAACGCGTTGTCCTGATCCGAGGCAGTGAGATTGCGGGCCAACGACCAGAAGGCGACGTATCGCCCGTTGGGGCTGATCCCCGGGCGGCTCGACCCGCCGTCCGCCTGCAGACCCGCACCAGAGACGGACACCCGGGCCGTCGTCCCGGCCCGCAGGTCGCGGACGAAGATGTCGTTGCTGCCGTTGGTGTCGCCGGGCACGAGATTGTCCGCGACCGACTCGAAGGCCACGACCTGCCCGTCGGCGCTCACGGACGGATGCCCGCTGTGGCCGTTCGCGGGCACCCCGGCCGTCGACACGGACACGTTCTCGACGAGGTGGCCCGGATCGGTCGCGGAGACCGTGCGGAGCGAGAGGGCGCGGGTGGTGCGTTTGCCGATGGTGTCGACGAAGGCGACGGTGAGCTCGTAGGTGTCCGGCTCACCCGCGGGTACGCCGGCGAGGTGGCCGTCAGTGCTCAGAGCGATCCCCGGCGGCAGGCTGCCCGCTTCCACCGACCAGGTGCCGTTGCGGTTGTCGGCGGTGGTCAGCCGCTCGTCGTAGTGAACACCGATCTGCGCATCGGGAAGCGCGGAGGAGGAGATGACCGGGTCCGGCCCCATCCGCCCCCCGATCGCTTCGACTGCCTGCTGCACCCACACCACGCCTTGGCTGGCGTACGGCTGGATCCCGTCCGACCTGTATCCGTTGTGGATGGCGGTCTTCGCGGGGTTGGTGAGGTCGAGCGGGTTCTCGAGGATGCAGATCGGGTCGTTGGGGAGGCACACGCTGTGGAATCGGTCCTCGAGGAAGCCCGGGATCATGCGGTCCTGCGCGTTGTGAACCTTCGGCCCGATGAGCAGGCCGAAGTCCGCTGCTTGATGCCCGACGCCCAGCCCCTCGCCGGCGTTCCCGTAGTCGATGCCGTCGGCGTCGGCGTCGTTGCCGATGCGGTCGCCGTCGGCGATGAGCAGGAACCCGTCGATCCTGTCCCAGGCCGCCTGGTCCTTCAACGGGTCGTCGAGGAAGTCCCAGATCGCGCGGTGCACCACCATGCTCCCTTGGGAGAAGCCTGCGAACACATAGCGCTCTCGAGGGCACTTGCCGTACCTGCCGCGAAAGAAGCCGCTGGCCGTGGTCACTCCGTCATCGACGCTCGTCATGAAGGAGTCAAGCGTTCCGGGAAGCCCGTTGGTCGTCAGCGCGGTGTACTCGATGGAGGCGAATCCGGCGTCGATGCTGTCGTCCATCACAGCGGCGAGACGAGTCCACGCCTCGTGGACCTCCGGGCCGAGGCCCCAGGTGGTGGTGTCGGACTTCTGTCCGGAACCGCGAACGCCGATGAGGAGCACGTCTCGGCATCGGTCGTTGCCGGACCACACCTGCTCCGCAGGATGTGGTGGCTCCGCGGGCGGTCCGGGTGGCGGCCGACAGGTCGCAGCCGCCGACGCCGCGGCTGTCGTCGCAGCCTGCTGAGCGCCGACGAGAACCTTCTTCTGGGCGGCCAGCTTCTTCTTCAGGGACCTGGTCCTGCTCGTCTTCCCCGACTTCCTGGCCTTCTTGAGCTGAGCCGCGATCTTGTGCACCTTCACCTGCTGCATCGACGCCTGAGCCGCCAGGGTGGTGGCGAGGTCCTGCGCGGAGCAGGAGGCGAGCCGCAGGACTCCGTCGCGTTCGGAGGATGCATCGGCTGCGTGGCCCACGTCGAGGAGGAGGGCGGAGCACAGCAACGCGACGGCAAGAAGACGGCCGATGGGCACGCGCACCTCACGAGTGGGACCACTACCGCTGGTTCACGGTCGGGCCGACCTCATGGCCGACCAGTTGAGGACCTTAGTGGTCGGCTCTACGCGGCGCCGGCATTTCCCGCCTCATCCGTCCGGCCCGGACTCGTATGCCGCAGCCAGGCGAGCCCGGCCACCGGCAGGACGAGCGGCAGGAACCCGTAGCCCTGTCCGAAGTGCGACCAGACGGTCTTGTCCGGGAACAGGTCGGTGGCGACGTAGCTCAGCATGCCGACCGAGAGCACCCCGAGCAGCTCGATGGTCACGGCGATGCCGGCGACCCGCCAGCCGGTGCTGCCGCCCAGCAGGAGACAGGTCGTGGCGACGAGATAGAGCACCGCAGCGAGCAGGGACAGGGAGTAGGCCAGCGGGGCCTTGTCGGGCTCCATGCCGAGCTGCACCGCCGAGCGGCCGGTCGCCGCGACGGCGAACAGGCCGTAGGCGAAGACCAGCGCGCGGCCCCACCCCTCGGAGAGCGCCTGGCTCGGCTGCCGGCGCTCAGGCACCGCGACCTCCCCACACGTCCCACAGCCGTACCTCGAGGCCTGCGACGGTCGCGACACCGAGCAGCAGGATCGTCGTGCCGACCCGGGACCGCTCGGCGAGCGCGAGAAAGGCGGCGACGATGGGGACCAGCAGGTTGGTGACGAGGTAGCTGACGAAGACGGCGCCCTCGAGCTCGCGCTCGGTGCGGCTCAGCGCGACGACGCCGCCCACGAGCTGGACGAGCATGACCACCTCGAGCACGGCCAGGCCGATGAAGTGCGAGTCCTGGGCGGCCCGGTCCCGCACCAGGTCGACCACGAGGAGTACGGCGAGCACGCCGGCGACGACCAGCGCGACGCCGTACAGCCAAGGATTCACGGCGGTCAGCGTAGACCGGGACGGTCAGCGAGAATGACCCGCATGCAGCTCGACCACCTCGACCGGCTGATCGTCGGCGTCCTCCTCGAGGACGGCCGGGCCACGTTCGCGCAGATCGGGCAGACCGTCGGGCTGTCCGCCCCGGCCGTCAAGCGGCGGGTGGACCGGCTGGTGGCGAGCGGCGCCATCACCGGCTTCACGGTCCGCGTCGACCCGGCCGTCGCGGGCTGGGCGACCGAGGGCTACGTCTCGATCTACTGCCAGGGCTCGACGACGCCCGGCGAGATCCTCGAGGCCGTCGACCGACACCCGGAGGTCGTGTCGGCCTCGACGGTGACCGGTGAGGCCGATGCGATCCTGCACATCCTGGCGGCCGACATCCGGCACTTCGAGCAGGTCGTCGAGCGGATCGCGAGCGAGCGGTTCGTCGCGCGCACCCGCAGCGAGCTGGTGCTCTCGCCGCTGGTCCGACGCGAGCAGGGCAGCCTTCCCGACTGACCTCCCCTGGGCCGTGCACGCTGTTGCGGTTTGGTCCCAAACCGCAGCATTTCGGCCCGCTCATGTGCGGTCTCTGCCCAATCCCCGACTGGTCCGACCACCACGGTATCGACCCGCCCATCCGTCGCAAGCGCAAGAGATCACCACCGAGCGACACATCAGCGCAAGAGATCGACGCCAGCGCGCAACGCGCACCCCTCGATCTTGTGGCGCCCCGTTCCTAGGCTGTCCGGGTGACCGATATCCACCGCGCCGACGCTCTGGTCGTGGCTGTCTGGCAGCCCGATGGTCCCCTGCTCGACGTGCCCGCCGCCCTCGACACCCTCGACACCGCGGCAGCCGAGGCCGCCGACCGCGGTACCCGGCTGCTGGTCGGCCCGGAGCTCACCCTCACCGGCTACGACATCGCGGCGCAGGCCGCCCGCCTCGCCGAGCCGGCCGGCGGACCCATGGCACGCGCCGTCGCCGCGATCGCGCGGCGCCACGGCCTCGCGATCGCCTGGAGCTGGCCCGAGCGCGACGGCGAGCGGGTCCACATCGCCGCCGAGCTCGTCGACCGCGACGGCAGCGTGCTGGCCCGCCACCGCAAGACCCACCTCTACGGCCCGGAAGAGGCCGCGGCGTACGTCCCCGGTGACGGCACGCCGGCGGTCGGCGAGATCGACGGGTACCGGGTCGGGCTCCTGGTCTGCTACGACATCGAGTTCCCGGAACAGGTGCGGATGGTCGCCCTCGCCGGCGCCGACCTGCTCGCCTGCCCGACGGCCCTGATGGCGCCGTACGACGCGGTCAGCACGCTCGTCGTGCCGGCGCGGGCGTTCGAGAACCAGATGGCCGTGGCCTACGCGAACCGCGCCGGCGCCGAGCACGACCTGACCTACATCGGACTGAGCTGCGTCGTGGGACCCGACGGTGCTGACCTCGCGCGCGCCGACGACCGGCCCGGCCTCGTGGTCGGCACGCTCACCTCCGCCGCGCTCGACGCCGCGCGCCGCGCCAACACCCACCTGGCCGACCGCCGGCCCGAGGTCTACGGAGGCCTGACCCGATGACGACCGGACAGACCACCCCCGACGAGGGCGTCACCCGGCCGGCCGCGGTCACCATGCTCGGGCCCGACTTCCCCTTCGGGTACGACGAGCACCTGGCCCATCCCGACGGACTCGGCTCCGTCCCCGTGGAGCAGCACGGTCGCGAGGTCGCGATCATCGGCGGCGGCCTGTCCGGCATGGTGACCGCCTACGAGCTGATGCGGATCGGACTCAAGCCGGTCGTCTACGAGGCCGACCGGATCGGCGGACGACTGCGCTCCCAGCCGTTCGGAGGCCCCCACGGCCCGATCGCCGAGCTCGGCGGGATGCGCTTCCCGCTCTCCTCACGGGCACTGTTCCACTACATCGACCGCCTCGGCCTGCGCACCTCGCCGTTCCCCAACCCGCTCTCCGAGGCGACCCCGAGCACCGTGGTCGAGCTGGGCGGCGAGTCCCACTACGCCCGCACCTACGACGACCTGCCGCCGCTCCTCAAGGACGTCGCCGACGCCTGGCACGAGGCGCTCGGCGAGGTCGGCTTCGCCGAGATGCAGCACGCGATCGCACGCCGTGACGTGCCCCGCATCAAGGAGCTGTGGAACCAGCTCGTCCTCACCCTGGACGAGGAGACCTTCTCGGGCTTCCTCGCCAACAGCAAGGCGTTCGGGTCGCGCAGCTTCCGACACCGCGAGGTCTTCGGACAGGTCGGCTTCGGCACCGGCGGCTGGGACACCGACTTCCCCAACTCGATGCTCGAGATCCTCCGGGTGATCTTCACCGACGCCGACGAGGAGCACCAGCTCATCCACGGCGGCGCCGAGCAGCTGCCCGTCGGGCTCTGGAAGGACACGCCCGACTGTGCGCACTGGCCCGCGGGCACGTCACTGGAGAGCCTGCACGGCGGCTCCCCGATGCCCGGCGTGGCGCGGATCACGCCCGGCGGCGACCGGGGGTTCGAGATCACCGACCGCTGGGGCACCACCCGCGCGTACGACGCCGTCGTCGTCACCTGCCAGGTCTGGCTGCTGTCGGCGCGGATCGACGTCGACGAGTCGCTCTTCTCCCCCGACCTGTGGATGGCGATGGAGCGCACCCACTACATGCAGTCGTCCAAGACCTTCGTGCGCGTGGACCGGCCGTTCTGGAAGGACGCCGACCCGACCACGGGGCGCGACGTGATGAGCATGACGCTCACCGACCGGCTGAACCGGGCGACGTACCTCCTCGAGGACGACGGCGCCGCCTCGATCTGCCTGTCCTACACGTGGAACGACGACGCACTGAAGTGGCTCGCACTGCCCGTCGAGGAACGGGTCCGGCTGCAGCTCCACTCGCTGCGCAAGATCTATCCCGGCGTCGACATCGCCGCCCACATCGTCGGCGACCCGATCACGGTCTCCTGGGAGTCGGACCCCAACTTCATGGGCGCCTTCAAGGCCAACCTGCCCGGCCACTACCGCTACCAGCGGCGGCTGTTCTCCCACTTCGTGCAGGACGGCCTCCCGGAGCGTCGGCGCGGGATCTTCCTCGCCGGCGACGACATCTCCTGGACCGCCGGGTGGGCGGAGGGCGCGGTCACGACCGCCCTCAACGCGGTGTGGGGTGTCGTGCGTCACTTCGGCGGGACGAGCGCCCCGGGCAACCCGGGGCCGGGTGACCGGTTCGCCGAGCTCGCACCCCTGGCCCTGCCCGACGAGGCGTGAGGGCGCATTCCTAGACTGTCGCCGTGCCTCACGCTGCGGACCATGCTGTCGAGGTCGACGGACTGGTGATGAGGTACGGCGACACGGTCGCCGTCGACGCGCTGTCCCTGACCGTCGAGCGGGGCACGATCACCGCCGTGCTCGGCCCCAACGGTGCCGGGAAGACCACCACGTTGGAGACCTGCGAGGGCTACCGCCGTGCCCAGGGTGGCTCGGTGCGCGTGCTGGGGCTGGACCCGGTGCGCCAGCGGCACGAGCTGCTTCCCCGCATCGGCGTCATGCTCCAGTCCGGCGGCGCCTGGAGCGGCGCTCGGGCCGAGGAGATGCTGCGGCACTTCGCTCGCCTGCACGCGCAGCCCCAGGACATCGGCCTGCTGATGGACCGGCTCGCTCTGCACGAGTGTGGCCGCACGCCGTACCGCCGACTGTCGGGCGGCCAGCAGCAGCGGCTCGGCCTGGCGTTGGCCCTGATCGGCCGCCCGGAGCTGGTGTTCGTCGACGAGCCGACCGCCGGCATGGATCCCCAGATCCGCCGCGCGGTCTGGGAGCTGCTGGAGGAGCTGCGCGCCGACGGCGCGACGGTCGTGCTGACGACGCACTACCTGGAGGAGGCCGAGCGGCTCGCCGACCGGGTCCACATCCTCGACCGCGGTCGCCTGGTCGCCAGCGGCACACCGCTCGAGCTCACCCGCGGCGGAACGGTCGCCACCATCCGGATCGTGGTCACCCAGCCCTTCCCCGACGGCGCGCCCGAGGCGCTGGTCCGCGAGCTCGGCGCGGGCACCGAGCTGACCGTGCTCGACCCGCTCAGCCTGCAGCTGTCCGGCCCGGCCGACAGCACCACCCTCGCCACCGTGGCCACGTGGTGCGCGGCCCACGGCGTGCTCCCCGAGTCGCTGTCGCTGGGCCAGCGCAACCTCGAGGACGTCTTCCTCGAACTCACCGGCCGCGAGGAGTTCGCATGAGCACCGGCACCTTCGCCCCCGCGCCCGGCGCCGCGCCCGTCGCCCGTCAGCTGCTCGCCCAGGCGGGCATGGAGGCCCGGCTGATGCTGCGCAACGGCGAGCAGCTGCTGCTGGCCGTGGTGATCCCGGTGATCGTCCTGGTCGGCGCCGTCCGCGGCTCCGAGAAGGTCGGCCTCGACCTCGGCGGCGACCCGATCGACGTACTCACCCCCGGCGTCCTGGCGCTCGCGGTGATGTCGACCGCGTTCACCTCGCTCGCCATCGCGACCGGCTTCGAGCGCCGCTACGGCGTCCTCAAGCGCCTGGGCACCGCTCCCCTGTCGCGCGCCACGCTGCTCGGCGGCAAGGTGCTCGCGCTGCTCGCCGTCGAGGTGTTCCAGTTCATCGTCATCGGCGGCGTCGGGCTCGCCCTCGGCTGGTCCGGGCCCTCCGGCGTCACCGGCATGATCGGCGTCCTGCTCACCGCGCTGTGCGGCACGGCCGCCTTCGCCGCCCTCGGCATGCTCCTGGCCGGCTCCCTGCGCGCCGAGGCGACGCTCGCCGCCGCCAACCTGGTCTACCTGCTGCTCTTGGCCGGCGGCGCCGTCGTCCTGCCCGCCGACCAGTACGGCGGCCTCGGCGACGTCGTGCGCTGGCTGCCCTCGGGGGCCCTCGGCGAGGCCATGCGCAGCGCCTGCGACGGTGCGATCGCCGTCCGCGACCTCGTCGTGCTCGTGGCCTGGGCCGTGGCCGGCTCCGCGCTGACCGCCCGAACCTTCAAGTGGGAGTGAACACTGTGATCCGCCGCTGGCTCGTCCGCCTCGCCTGGGCCAACCTCGTCGCCAACATCGGTATCGTCGTCACCGGCGGCGCCGTCCGCCTGACCGGGTCCGGCCTCGGCTGCCCCACCTGGCCGCGGTGCACCGAGGCGTCGTACGTGCCGCACGAGGAGCTGGGCATCAACGGTGCCATCGAGTTCGGCAACCGGATGCTGACCTTCGTGCTCGGCGTCCTCGCGGCGGCTCTGCTCATCACCGCGATCGTCGCCGTGGTGCGCGAGCGCTACTGGACCGCGCTGTGGTGGTCGCTCGGCATCTTCCTCGGCATCCCGGCCCAGGCCGTCGTCGGCGGCATCACCGTCCGCACCGACCTCAACCCCTGGGTGGTCGCCTTCCACCTGCTCGTCTCGATGGTCATCGTCGGCGTCTGCGTCTGGTTCCTCGACCTCCTCAGCTCACCCCCGCGGCCCGCGGCGTCACCGCCGTCCCGGACCCTGGCCTGGCTGACCCTCGCCTCGGGCGCCGTCGCGCTCTGGCTCGGCACCGTCGTCACCGGCTCCGGCCCCCACTCCGGCGACCTCGAGTCGCGCCGTACCGGACTCGACCCGGAGATCGTCTCCCACGTCCACGGCTTCTCGGTGTGGCTGCTCGTCGCGCTCACGGTCGCCCTCATCGTTGTCGCCCGCCGCCGCGGCGACACCCGGCTCGCCCGCTTCGCCGGCGTCCTGCTGGTCATTGAGCTGGCTCAGGGTCTGCTTGGCTACGTGCAGTTCTTCACCGACCTCCCGGCCCTCCTGGTCGGGATCCACATGCTCGGCGCCGCCGTGATCGCCGCGGGACTCGCCCGGGTCGTCGTCACCGCGCACCAGCGGGTCTGAGCCACCTGCGCCGGCCCTCCGGCCTCGGGGCTCCCCGCCCGCTGTACGGAATCCGGCTCTGCGGTTTGGTCCCCAACCGCATCACCCACCGGCGTGTCGCGTGCGGTTCGTGCCCGAAAGCAACACGTTCCACCGCCCACACCCAGACCGAGCCGCCGCCCGCACCGTGCGCACCTCGACCGACCGCGCGTACGGCGGTCTGGCCGCCTGGCAGACGTTGCACCGCAGAGACCTCGACCGCGCGCGGCAGCGCGGCGAGAGCCGCGTCCGGGGGCAGCTTGCTGCCTCCCCCGCGGCGAGGCCGCGCTCGCGCAGTCAGCTCAGTGCAGCAGCGGGTCGATCGCCACCGCGACGAACAGCAGCGACAGGTACAGGTTCGACGAGTGGAACAGCCGCATGGGCTGCAGCACGCTCAGCTCGTCGGAGGTCTTGGCGCGGCGGTGCAGGCCGTGGGCCTGGACCAGGAAGACGGCGCCGAGGGCACCGGCGGCGATCGGGTAGAGCGGACCGGTCTCGGCGACGGGCCACAGGACCAGGGAGGTCGCGACCATCACCCAGCTGTAGATCACGATCTGCAGCGCGACCGAACGGGCCGGCTTGACCACGGGCAGCATCGGGACGTCGACCTGGGCGTAGTCCTCGCGATAGCGCAGCGCCAGCGCCCAGGTGTGCGGCGGGGTCCAGAAGAAGACCACGGCGAAGAGCACGATCGGCACCCAGGAGAGCTCGCCGGTGACCGCGGTCCAGCCGATGAGGGCGGGGAAGCAGCCCGCGATGCCGCCCCAGACGATGTTCTGGGTGGTCCGCCGCTTGAGCAGCATGGTGTAGACGAACACGTAGAAGGCGTTGGCGCTGACCGACAGGACCGCCGAGAGTGGGTTGACCCAGACCGCGAGGATCACGGTCGAGAGGATGCCGAGCACGGCGCCGAAGACGAGCGCTGCGGTCGGCGTGACGATGTGGCGTGGCAGCGCGCGGCGCCGGGTACGCCGCATCTGCTCGTCGATGTCGCGGTCGTAGACGCAGTTGAAGACCGAGGCGGACCCTGCGGACAGCGTGCCGCCGGCGACGGTGGCCAGCACCAGGCCGAGCGGGGGCACGCCGCGGGCCGCGAAGAACATCACGGGGACCGTCGTCAGGAGCAGCAGCTCGATGACGCGCGGCTTGGTGAGTCCGACGTAGGCCATCACCACATCGCGGGCGGTCGCCTTCCGCGGTCCCTCGCCGTCAGCCAGCAGATCGCGGCTGGTCGGATCGACGTAGGTCACGGCAATGGTCCTCGGCTGGCCTCACGAGCAGGGTTAGAAGCGGTCCGAGTGTAGCCCGAGCACTTCTCGGTACAGAAAGCGGACAGGGGTGAGCCGCGCCATCAGTGCTCGGGGAAGAACCGGGCGACCAGCGGCCGCAGCCGGGTCGTCACGAAGTTCTCGACGGGCAGCGCCAGATGCTCGAGCACCAGTCCGTTGACAGCGGTGAGCAGGTCGGCGGCGGCCGCCTCGGCGTCGGCGACGCCGGCGCCGCGCAGCTCGCCGGCGAAGGCGGCCCGCTGGGTGGTGCCCCAGGCGTCCAGGCTGGCGCGTAGGCCGGGCCGACGCGCGACCGCGAGGAAGAGCTCGTAGCGGGCGATCGCAGCGTCGCGGTCGTCGGTCAACGCCCCCATCAGGTACGACGTCAGGCGGTCGATGCGCCGCGACACGTCGACGTCCGGCAGCTCGGAGAAGACCGCGCGGACCTCCTCGATCTGCCGGGTCGCGAGGCGGCGCAGCGCCTCATCGAGCAACTGGTCGAGCGTGCCGAAGTAGTAGCGGGCGTTGCCGTGGGTGGTGCCCGCCTCGGCGGCGACCGAACGGTGGGTCAGTGCCCCGACGCCGTCGCGGGCGACGAGCCGGATCGCCGCGTCGAGCAGCGCCTCGCGACGGGCGACACCTCGGGCCATCCGGGGCTCGCGCACGGAGGGGGTCGAGGACATGCCCGCATCGTATCGGCGGATTTTGCCTCGCTAGTCTTCTCCAAACGGAGAAAACAGGGCTACGGTGGCGCACGTCACTTCTCGACCACGGCGAAAGGCCACCCATGACCACCACACTCATCACCGGCGGGCGCGTGCTCACCATGGATCCGGACCGGCCCGAGGCGGAGGCGGTCGTCCTCTCCGGCGGCCGGGTCCTCGCGGCGGGCGACCGCCGGGAGATGGAGGACCTCGCGGGCGCGGGCACCGAGCGCGTCGACGCCGGCGGCGGGGTCGTGATGCCCGGCCTGGTGGACACCCACCCCCACGTCATGCACTTCGGCATGCTCGCCGGCGGCCTCGTCGACCTGACCGACGCTGTCGACCACGCCGACATCGTCGCCCGGATCCGCGCCAAGGCCGCGACGACGCCGGCCGGCGAGTGGATCATGTGCACGCCCGTCGGCGAGCCGCACTACTTCCTGCGCCGCAACGAGAAGGACCTGGCGGAGCGGCACCTCCCCACTCGCTGGACGCTCGACGCCGCGACCAGCGAGCACCCCGTGATGATCCAGGCGTGGGCCCCGCGGATGCCCAATGTCGTGGCGTTCAACAGCGCCGGACTCAAGGCGCTCGGGCTCACCGCCTTCATCCCCGACCAGGTCTGCGACGTCCAGATCGAGAAGACCGACGACGGCGACCTGACCGGCATCCTGCGCGGTCCGGTCACGAACTACTACACCTACGACCCGTTCTGGGGGCAGCTCCTCACCAAGCTCCCCCCGCCGCAGCTCGAGACCGCCGCCGCGGGCACGCTCGCCGAGATGGCCCGGTTCACCGCTCAGGGTGTGACGACCGCCTACGAGGGCCACGCGATGGAGCCCGAGCACCTCGGCCTCTACCGGCACCTGCGCGAGCAGGGCGCCCTGACCATGCGGGTCCTGGCCACGCTGGACGTCGAGTCGGTCATCTTCTACCCGTTCGACCCGCTGTCCGACGAGGAGTTCGCGGCCCGGCTCCCCGAGTTCGCCGCGCAGGTCACCGACATGTCCGACGACCTGCTCCGCTTCAACGGCCTCACCATCAGCCCCGGCGGCCCCTGCTTCTCCGGCTACTACGCGACCTACGAGCCGGCGCTGGACCCGTTCGGGCGGCGTACCCGGGGCACCCGGTTCATCTCGGTCGAGAAGGAGGAGGCGTTCGTCCGCTTCTGCGCGAGCCAGGGCATCCGCGGCAACATGTGTCTCGGCGCCTTCCGCGAGCACGACGACTTCCTCGAGATCGCCGAGCGGGTCGTGCAGGAGCACGACTTCCGCGACCAGAGCTGGATCCTCCAGCACGCGATCACCATCACGCCCGCGCAGGCCCGCCGCTACCAGGACCTCGGCTTCAAGGTCACCACCAGCGCCGGGTTCGCCTGGGGCAAGGGCGCGATGTACGGCGAGCGGATCGGCGAGCACGCCTGGCGCGACCTCGAGCCGCTCCAGCGCCTGCTGGACCAGGGCCTCGAGCTGGCCGGCGGCTCCGACTGGGGCCCGAAGAACCCCTGGGAGCAGATCGAGCTCGCCCAGACCCACCGCTTCGCGGGCAGCGACCGGCGCAACGACGGCCCCGACCAGAGCGTCTCGCGCCTCGATGCGCTGCGCATGTGGACGTCGGCCGCGGCGAGCGTCATCGGCTGGGACGAGGTCGGCTCGCTGACCCCGGGCAAGCACGCCGACGTCCTCATCGTCGACCGCGACCCGCTGACCTGCGACATCGACGACCTCCCCGACACCCGCGTCCTGCGGACCTACCTGGGCGGCGAGGTCGTCCACGACAGCAAGGAGCTGACGGCATGAGCGCCGCCACGGAGAAGACCCTCGCCCGCATCGATGACCTGCGCGACGAGATGCTCGCGACCCTGCAGGAGGCGATCGCGATCCGGAGCGTCAACCCGACCTACCCCGACCAGGACTACGACGACCTCGTCGGCGGCGAGACCGAGGTCTCCCAGCTGCTGGCCGGCCACTACCGGGGGGCTGGCGCGGAGACCCAGCTCTTCGGCGACGCACCGGGCCGCGACAACGTGGTCGGCGTCGTCCGCGGCACCGGCGGCGGTCGCTCGCTGATCTTCAACGGCCATGTGGACGTCGTCCCGGCGGGCGACGCGGGTGCCTGGACCCACGACCCGTTCGCCGGACACATCGACGGCACCCACATCTGGGGCCGCGGATCGGTCGACATGAAGAGCGGGCTCGTGGCGCAGGCCTTCGCGGCCCGGGCGCTGCACGAGTCCGACGTACGGCTGCGCGGCGACCTGATCCTGCAGGGCGTCGCGGGCGAGGAGAACCTCGAGCACCACCTCGGTACGTCGCTGGTGCTCGGCCACGGGTTCACCGCCCACGGCGCGATCATCGCCGAGCCCACGGGGGCGGTCGGCCCGCTCAGCGTCATGCCGGCCACTCCGGGAGTGCTGGTCATGCGGATCACGGTGACCGGCAAGACCGGGCACGCCTCCGCCCGGTCGCTGATGCGCGCCCAGCTGCGCACCGCGCCCGACACCGAGCCGATCGCGGCCAGCGCGCTCGACGGCGCGCTCCTGGTCCACGAGGCACTGCGTGCGCTGGAGAACGAGTGGGAGGTGACGCTGACCGACCCCCTGTTCGAGCCCGGCCAGTTCACCATCGGGCTCGACGTCATCGACGGCGGCGCCCGTGCAGCACGCAATGTCGCCTTCATCCCGGACGAGACGACGCTCGACTACGCGATCTTCTACCCGCCGTCGGTCGACGTCACGAAGATCCAGTCCGAGATCACGGAGACCGTGGCGAAGGTCGCCCAGAGCGATCCCTGGCTGCGCCGCAATCTGCCCACGATCGAGTGGCCGATGCACTATCCGGGCGGACGCACCGACCGCAGCGACCCGCTGTGCCAGGCCGTCGTCGCGGCGCGCGAGGAGGCCGCCACCGGTACGGCGTACGCCGGCGTGCCCGACGTACGCCCGTTCCCCAGCGCCACCGACCTCACCTGGTTCACCGCCGCGGGCATCCCCGCCGTCGGCCTGGGCCCGGGCTCGCTCTCGATGGCACACGCCGTGGACGAGCGGTGCGCCCTCGACGAGATCGTGGTGGCGGCACGGGCGTACGCCACCGCGGCGATCCGTTGGTGCGGTGCCTCGTGACCGGGCCCAGCGCCCCGGTCGCGCCATACCTCGCCGTCGGGCTGTCGACCTACGTCCACGGCATCGGCGCCCGCGAGCACATCGCGCGCAACCTCGACACCATCGAGGAGGCATTCCACGCCGCGGTCTCGATCGTCGGGATCAACCTGCCGGTCAAGCTGGTGGCGCTCTGCGAGGGAGCGCTCACCGGCTTCACCGACGAGATCTTCGACCTCCCCCACGTCCGCAGCGCCCGGGACCTGTTCATCGACATCCCCGGCCCCGAGACCGAGCGGATCGCGGAGCTGGCCCGGATGTACGAGACCTACGTCATCGTCCAGTGCAAGGCGCGCTGGCCCGAGGTGATCGAGGACCGGTTCTTCAACGTGATGGTGGTGATCTCGCCGAGCGGCGAGATCGTGCACCGGGCCGCGAAGAACCACGTGTGGTGCCGGGAGCACTCCTGCACGCCCCACGACGTGTACGACCGGTGGGTGGAGCTGTTCGGTGACGGCATCGACGCCTTCTACCCGGTGCTCCGCACGCCGGACATCGGCAACATCGGGACGATCTGCTGCAGCGACGGCGAGTACCCGGAGGCGGTCCGGGCACTGGCGCTCAACGGGGCCGAGGTCGTCTACCGGCCCAGCGAGGCGGTCCCGATGACGACCTCCGGACCGGACGACGGCGGCACCTGGCTCCTGCAGAACCGGGCGCACGCGCACTTCAACAGCCTCTACATGCTGTGCCCGAACACCGGACCGGTGTACTCCTCCCCCGCAGCCGAGCACGCGGTGGACATCGCCGGGGGCAACGGGCACATCGTCGACTACAACGGCCACGTCGTCGCCCGGGCGTCCTCGGGCGCCAACGCGATCATCACGGCGCCCGTCGACATCGAGGCCCTGCGCCAGTTCCGGATGATGAACCTCAACTCGAACTGGCTCAAGGACGTCCGCACCGAGCTGTTCCGCACGATGTACGACCGGCCGATCCACCCGGCCAACCTGTGGCTGGAGGACGAGCCCGGCCGCCACGCCGAGGTCGACGAGATCTACCGGGCCAATATCGCCCGGCTGGTCGAGTCCGGCACCTGGACCGAGCCGTCCGTGCGGTTCCCGGGGGCGCGGCACCACCCCACCCCGGCCGACGGCGACCTCGACGCGATCGCGTCCGACTGGACCTGACGGCCCGCCCGCGTGGCGCCCGACCGGTCGTACGCCGGCCGGGCGCCACGCGAATGTCCCTCTCCCACCCGCTCTCGGTAGGCTCGGAACCATGATCCCGGAGCTCGAGTGGACCGACCTCGACCGCAAGGCAGTTGACACCGCACGCGTCCTCGCGATGGACGCCGTCCAGAAGGTGGGCAACGGTCACCCGGGCACCGCGATGAGCCTGGCGCCGGCGGCGTACCTGCTGTTCCAGAAGGTCATGCGCCACGACCCCGCCGACCCGGCCTGGATCGCCCGCGACCGGTTCGTGCTGTCATGCGGCCACTCCTCGATCACGCTCTACACCCAGCTCTTCCTCGGCGGCTTCGGCCTCGAGCTCGGCGACCTCGAGGCCCTGCGCACTTGGGGCAGCAAGACCCCCGGGCACCCCGAGTACGGCCACACCGTCGGCGTCGAGGTCACCACCGGCCCGCTCGGCCAGGGGCTCGCCAACGCGGTCGGCATGGCCATGGCCGCGCGTCGCGAGAAGGGGCTGCTCGACCCCGAGGCGGGTGACGGCCCGTCGCTGTTCGACCACCACGTCTACGTGCTCGCCTCCGACGGCGACCTCGAGGAGGGCGTGACCAGCGAGGCGTCCTCGATCGCCGGCACCCAGGAGCTCGGCAACCTCACCGTCATCTACGACGCCAACCGGATCTCCATCGAGGGCGACACCCACATCGCGTTCAACGAGGACGTCGCGAAGCGCTACGAGGCCTACGGTTGGCACGTCCAGACCGTCGACTGGACCGGCACCGACCACTCCGACCTCGCCCACTACGAGGAGGACGTGCCGGCGCTGTACGCCGCGCTCAAGGCGGCCGACGAGGTCACCGACAAGCCCTCGATGATCGTCCTCAAGACCGTCATCGCCTGGCCGGCCCCCAACGCCCAGAACACCGAGGCCGCCCACGGCTCGGCGCTCGGCGCCGAGGAGGTCGCCGCCACCAAGCAGGTCCTCGGCTTCGACCCCGACCAGAGCTTCGAGGTCCCCGCCGACGTCCTGGCCCACACCCGGGGACTCGTCGAGCGCGGCAAGGCGTGGGGGGCGGAGTGGGGCGCGGCGTACGACGCCTGGGCGACCGCCCAGCCCGAGCGGGCCGCACTGCTCCACCGCCTCAAGGACCGTCGCCTCCCCGACGGCGTCGAGGAGGCGCTGCCGGTCTTCGAGGCCGACGCCAAGGGTGTCGCGACCCGGTCTGCATCGGGCAAGGTCATCAACGCGC
This sequence comes from Nocardioides sp. L-11A, assembly GCA_029961745.1. Lineage (NCBI taxonomy): Bacteria > Bacillati > Actinomycetota > Actinomycetes > Propionibacteriales > Nocardioidaceae > Nocardioides > Nocardioides sp. L-11A. Next base: position 2,819,484 of record CP124680.1, on the reverse strand, counting down.
TCGCCCCGATCATGCCGGAGCTGTGGGGCGGCTCGGCCGACCTGGCCGGCTCCAACAACACGACCATCAAGGACGCGCCGTCGTTCCTGCCGCTCGACCGCTCCGTGGCGGAGTGGACCGCCGACCCCTACCAGGGCCGCGTCATCCACTTCGGCATCCGCGAGCACGGCATGGGCGCGATCATGAACGGCATCGCCGTCCACGGCGGCACCCGCATCTTCGGCGGCACCTTCCTGACCTTCTCCGACTACATGCGCGGCGCGGTGCGGATCGCGGCGCTCACGAAGGTGCCGGTGATCTACGTCTGGACCCACGACTCCATCGGGCTCGGCGAGGACGGACCGACCCACCAGCCGATCGAGCACCTCGCCGCCCTGCGCGCGATGCCCGGGCTCGACGTGGTCCGCCCGGCCGACGCCAACGAGACGGCAGCCGCGTGGCTGCAGGTGCTGCGCAACACCGACCGGCCGGCCGGGCTGATCCTGACCCGCCAGAACGTGCCGACCTTCCCCCGGGGCGCCGAGGGCTTCGCGACCACCGACGACGTGGCCAAGGGCGGCTATGTCCTGATCGACGCCGAGGGCGGCGAGCCCGACGTGGTCCTGATCGGCACCGGCTCCGAGGTCCAGTACGCCGTCGCCGCCCGCGAGCAGCTCGCTGCCGAGGGCGTCCGCGCCCGAGTCGTGTCGATGCCGTGCCTGGAGTGGTTCGACGCGCAGACCCAGGCCTACCGCGACGCCGTCCTCCCGCCGACCGTCAAGGCGCGCGTCTCGGTCGAGGCCGGCGTCCGGCAGGGGTGGCGCGAGTACGTCGGCGACGCCGGCCGGATCGTCAGCATCGACCACTACGGCGCGAGTGCCGACGCCGCCACCCTGTTCCGCGAGTTCGGGTTCACGCCCGAGGCGGTCGTCCAGGCGGCCCGCGAGAGCCTGGCGGCAGCAGCACGCGACTGAGCCCACCGCACCCACCGCAGCAGGAGGAACTGATGACCGATCGACTCAAGGCCCTCGCTGACGCGGGGGTGTCCATCTGGCTCGACGACCTGTCCCGTGAGCGGATCGAGACCGGCAACCTCGCTGAGCTCGTCCGGGACCGCTCAGTCGTGGGTGTCACGACCAACCCGACCATCTTCGCCGGCGCCATCGCCGACGGCGAGCGGTACGACGCCCAGGTGCGCCGTCTCGTCGAGGGCGGCGCCGACGTCGACCAGGTGATCTTCGCGCTCACCACCGACGATGTCCGCAACGCCTGCGACGTCCTGGCGCCGGTGGCCGCCGCGACGACGGCCGACGGTCGCGTCTCGATCGAGGTCGAGCCGACCCTGGCCAACGACACCGACGGCACCGTCGCCTCGGCCGAGGCGCTGTGGGCGGCCGTCGACCGGCCCAACGCCCTGATCAAGATCCCCGCGACGCTGGAGGGGCTGCCCGCGATCACGGCCGCCATCGCAGCCGGCATCAGCGTCAACGTCACGCTGATCTTCTCGGTGGAGCGCTACCGCGCCGTGATGGACGCCTACCTCACCGGCCTCGAACAGGCCCGTGACGCCGGCATCGACCTGGCCACCATCCGGTCGGTCGCGTCGTTCTTCGTCTCCCGCGTCGACACCGAGATCGACGCACGGCTCGAGAGGCTCGGCACCGACGAGGCGCTCGCGCTGCGCGGTCAGGCCGCCGTCGCCAACGCCCGACTCGCCTACGCCGCCTTCGAGGAGGTCACCGGCTCCGACCGCTGGCAGGCCCTCGCCGACGCCGGCGCGCACCCCCAGCGCCCGCTGTGGGCCTCGACCGGCGTGAAGAACCCGGCGTACCCCGACACCCTCTATGTCACCGACCTCGTCGTCGCCGACACCGTCAACACGATGCCGGAGAAGACCCTGCTGGCCTTCGCCGACCACGGCGACGTGACCGGCGACCAGGTCACCGGCAAGGGCGGCGAGGCGCAGGCGGTGTTCGACCGGCTCGCCGGCGCGGGCGTCGACCTCGACGACGTCTTCCTGGTGCTCGAGACCGAGGGCGTCGACAAGTTCAAGGCATCCTGGACCGAGTTGGTCGCCACGGTGCAGGCGCAGATGGACAAGGCCGAGGCCTGACCGTGGCGGCGGCTCCCGTCGACCCGACCACGACCGAGGCCTGGCGGCGGCTCGCCGAACTGGCCGCCGGCTTCCGGCCCGACCTGCGCCGGTTCCTCGCCGATGAGGAGTGGGTGGCCCGGTCGACGGTCCAGGCGGCCGACCTGCGGGTCGACCTGTCCAAGAACCTGGTCACCCCGGAGATCTGGAAGGCGCTCCGCGCCCTGGGCGACGAGGTCGGGCTCACCGATCGCCGCGACGCGATGTTCCGCGGCGAGCACATCAACGCCACCGAGGACCGCGCCGTACTGCACACCGCATTGCGACGAGCCGCGGGGACCCGCCTCGAGGTCGACGGAGCCGACGCCATCGAGGAGGTCCGCGCCGTACTGCGCCGGGTCTACGCCTTCGCCGACGCCGTCCGCTCCGGCACCTGGCTCGGGTTCACCGGCCTGCCGATCCGAACCGTGGTCAATATCGGCATCGGCGGCTCCGACCTCGGCCCCGTGATGGCCTACGAAGCCCTCCGGCCCTACGTCCAGGCCGGCCTGGAGTGTCGCTTCGTCAGCAATATCGACCCGACCGACGTGACGCAGAAGCTCGCTGACCTCGACCCCGCCACGACCCTGTTCATCGTGTCGAGCAAGACCTTCGGGACGCTGGAGACGCTCACCAACGCCCGGCTGTGCCGGACCTGGCTGCTCGACGGGCTGGGTGTGAGCGAGGAGGCGGTGTCCCGGCACTTCGTCGCGGTGTCGACGGCTCTCGACAAGGTCGAGGAGTTCGGCATCGATCCCGCCAACGCGTTCGGGTTCTGGGACTGGGTCGGTGGCCGCTACTCCGTCGACTCCGCCATCGGCACGTCCCTCGCGGTGGCGATCGGGCCCGAGCGGTTCGAGGAGTTCCTCGGAGGCTTCCGGGCCGTCGACGACCACTTCCTGAACGCCCCGTTGGAGCGGAACGTGCCGGCCCTGATGGGCCTGCTCAACGTCTGGTACGCCAACTTCCTCGGCGCCCAGTCCCACGCCGTCCTGCCCTACGCGCAGTCGCTGCACCGGTTCCCGGCGTACCTCCAGCAGCTCACCATGGAGTCCAACGGCAAGAGCGTGCGCTGGGACGGCTCCCCCGTCACGACCGACACCGGCGAGGTGTTCTGGGGCGAGCCGGGCACCAACGGCCAGCACGCGTTCTATCAGCTGATCCACCAGGGCACCCGGCTGATCCCGGCCGACTTCATCGGGTTCGCGACCCCGGCGTACCCGCTCTCCGACGGCGACACCGACGTGCACGAGCTGCTGCTCGCCAACTTCCTGGCCCAGACCAAGGCGCTGGCCTTCGGCAAGACCGCCGACGAGGTCCGCGCCGAGGGCACTGCGGAGGCGATCGTCCCCGCCCGTGTGTTCCCGGGCGACCGGCCGACCACCTCGATCCTGGCGCCCGCGCTGACCCCCTCGGTCCTCGGCCAGCTGATCGCGCTTTACGAGCACATCACCTTCACCCAGGGCGTCGTGTGGGGCATCGACAGCTTCGACCAGTGGGGCGTCGAGCTCGGCAAGCAGCTGGCGGTGCAGATCGCGCCCGCGCTCGCCGGCGACGCCGCCGTCCTGGCCGAGCAGGACCCGTCGACCCGCGCGATGATCGACTACTACCGGGAGCAGCGCCCACGATGACCGAGACCCCTCAGCCCCTCATCGAGGTGCACGCCGACGCCGGCGTCCTCGCGACCGCGGTGGCCGGTGAGCTGCTCAACCGGATCGCGGACGCGCAGGCCGCCGGACACGTCCCCCAGGTCGGGCTGACCGGCGGCACCATCGCCGAGGCGATCCATCGCGAGGTCGCCCGCCTCGCGCCGGCCTCCGGGGTCGACTGGGGCGCCGTGGTGCTGTGGTTCGGCGACGAGCGCTTCGTGGCCGCCGACTCCCCCGACCGCAACGTCAACCAGGCCCGGGCCGCATTCCTCGACGAGGTCGGCGCCGTCCGGGTCCACACCGCACCCGCGTCCTCCGAGGCCGGGTCGGTCGAGGAGTCCGCGGCGTCGTACGCCCAGACGATCCGGGCGCAGGGCAACGGCGAGTTCGACGTCCTCATGCTCGGCGTGGGTCCCGACGGCCATGTCGCGTCGCTGTTCCCCGGCCACCCCGGTCTCGACGTCGGGGACGCCGTCACCGTCGCCGTCCACGACTCCCCCAAGCCGCCACCCGAACGGGTCAGCCTGAGCTTCGAGGCCCTCAACCGGGCCCAGTCCGTGTGGTTCCTGGTCAGCGGCGAGGCGAAGGCCGACGCCGTGCGCCGGGCCCTCGCCGAGGTCGCCCCCGCCGACGCGGACGCCGCGCTCAGAGAGACCCCCGCCCGCGGTGTCAGCGGCCGGGCCGAGACGATCTGGTTCCTCGACGCCCCTGCGGCCTCGCTGATCTGAGCCGACCCGGCGCGTCTGAACCTCCTGGGAGCGCCGACCCGGCGCATCTGAACGTCCTGGGACCGCCGACCCGGCGCGTTTGAACACGACGGGTCGGTTGATTCACGCTCCTGTCCACAGGTCGCGCGCGCCCGAGTTTGAGTAACGGGTCGGCCGGGGCAATCCCGGGCCCATGGATCTCATGCAGCTTGCCGGCCTCCCCTTCCTTCCCGACTCCTTCCCGCTTCCGCTCGACCGTCCCTTCACCTATCAGCTCGCCCGTGCCCAGGGCCTCCGTCAGCGGGAGCTGACGTGGCTGACCGCCGAGGGATTCCTGCGGCGCCCCATCAAGAGCGTGTACGTCGACAGCCGGCTGCCCGACACCATCGACCTGCGCTGCGCCTGCCTGCGGCTGGTGGTGCCACCGGACGCCGTCGTGTGCGACCGGCACGCCGGCTGGCTCGCGGGCGCGACCATGGTGCTCGAACCGGGAGAGCACCTCGCGCTCGCCCCGATCTCGATGTACCTGCCAGCCGGCCGACGGCTGCGCAACGACCTCGCGGACAGCGGCGAGCGCAGACTCCGGCCCGAGGACGTGATGGAGATCGGCGGGCTGAGGGTGACGACTCCTGTGCGCACCGCATGGGACCTCGGTCGCGACCGCTGGGTCGATCGGTCCCTGGCCGCTGTCGACCAGATGCTTCGGCTCGGGGCGTTCTCCCCCGCCGAGCTCGCTGCCGGGCTCCCGCGGTTCAAGGGCATGCGGTGGGTGACCGTCCTGCGGGCCGTCGTACCTCTGGCGGACGGGCGTGCGGAGTCGCCACCGGAGTCGGTCCTCCGGCTCCGGTGGATCGAGGCGAACGTGCCCGCGCCGACCCCGCAGCTCGACGTATGGGCGCAGGGCCGGTTCCTGGCGAGGCTCGACCTCGGGAACCCGGAGCTCCGCTTCGGCGCGGAGTACGACGGCGACGAGTGGCACAGCACTCCGGAGCAGATCGCGCACGACCGGGTGCGACGGGCCGCCGTACGTGACGAGGGAGGCTTCCACGTCGTGGCGCTCCGCAAGGAGCAGGTGTTCGGGCCCGCTCAGTGTGCGGAGCGACTGATCCGGGAGGGCGCTGCCGAGGCCCGCCGGCGCTTCGGGTCGCTCTGACACATCGACCCGGCGCGTTCAAACACGCCGGGTCGGCGCTCTCAGGACGTTCAGATGCGCCGGGTCGGTCAGAAGATGATCTCGCCGGACTTGCGGCGGGAGCGGAGCAGCTGGATCGCCTCGTCGAGGATGACCTCGGCCTCCTTGTCGGAGCGACGCTCCTTCACGTAGGCGAGGTGGGTCTTGTAGGGCTCGATCTTGGGCGCCGGGGGCGCGTTCTCGGAGTCGAGGCCGGCGGGCAGGCCGCACTTGGGGCAGTCCCAGGAGTCGGGGACGGACGCCTCGACGGAGAAGGTGATCACCGAGCGGTGGTCGTTCGCACAGAAGTACGTGACCGCCTGACGAGGAGCGGCCTCGCCACGCTCGGCCTCGCCCATCGGACCCGCACCGACGCGACTACCGCGGATCGCGTTCCCACCACCAGCCAACGGATTCTCTCCTCAAGCCCTCGGACACACCCGGCCACGCCGGGTGTGGTTGCAAGACGGTCTGTGCTGTCAGTTCTGATAGGCGAGCAGGAGGCCCAGCGCGATCACGCAGGCGAACCAGATCACGCCGACCCCGACCGTGAAACGGTCGAGGTTGCGCTCGGCGACCGAGGACCCGCCAAGCGAGCTCGACACACCGCCGCCGAACATGTCGGAGAGGCCGCCGCCCCGGCCCTTGTGCAGGAGCACGAGCAGGATCATGACCAGGCTCGTCAAGATGAGCAGAACAGTCAGCAGCGTCGACACGCGAGGAATCCTACGTCAGACCTGGTGCTAGGACAGCACCGGCATGTCGTAGAAGCGGCAGATTCCGCCGAACTCGTCGACCTCGAGGCTCGCACCGCCGACCAGCGCGCCGTCGACATCGGCCTTCGCCATGATCCCGGCGACGTTCGCGGCCTTCACCGAGCCGCCGTAGAGGATGCGGACGGCGTCGGCCGCCTCGTCGCCGTAGGACTCCCTGACCTGGCCGCGGATGGCGGCGCAGACCTCCTGCGCGTCGTCCGGGGTGGCGACCTCGCCCGTGCCGATCGCCCACACCGGCTCGTAGGCGATGACGAGACCGGCGACCTGCTTCTTGGACAGCCCGGCGAGCGAGCCCTCGACCTGCGCCATCGTGAACGGCACGTGCTCGCCGGCCTGCCGCACCTCCAGGCCCTCGCCCACGCAGACGATGGGCGTGATCTTCTCCCCCAGGGCGGCCTTCGCCTTGGCGTTGACGACCGCATCGGTCTCGGCGTGGTACTGCCGCCGCTCGGAGTGCCCGACCACGACGTACGCGCAGCCGAGCTTGGCGAGCATCGCCGCCGAGATCTCGCCGGTGTAGGCGCCGGCGCTGTGCTGCGAGACGTCCTGGGCGCCGTACCGGATGGAGAGCCGGTCGCCGTCGATGAGGGTCTGGACCGACCGGATGTCGGTGAACGGCGGGATCACCGCGACCTCGACCCTGCCGTAGTCGTGACGCTTGTCGGACAGCGTCCACGCCAGCTTCTGCACGAGGACGACGGCCTCGGCGTGGTTGAGGTTCATCTTCCAGTTGCCCGCCATGAGCGGGGTGCGCGCCGCCCCGGCGGTTGAGCTTGTCGAAGCCATCAGTCCTCCAGAACCGTGATGCCGGGGAGCTCCTTGCCCTCGAGATACTCGAGGCTGGCGCCACCACCGGTCGAGATGTGGCCGAACGCGGCCTCGTCGAACCCGAGCGTGCGTACGGCGGCCGCGGAGTCGCCGCCGCCGACGACGGACAGCCCGGCCACACCGGTGAGCGCCTCGGCGACGGCTCGGGTGCCCTCGGCGAAGGCGGGCTGCTCGAAGACGCCCATCGGGCCGTTCCAGAACACCGTCCGCGCATCGGCCAGAGCGGCGGCGAACGCCTTGCCCGACGCGGGGCCGATGTCGAGGCCGAGGGTGTCGGCCGGGATGGCGTCGGCAGCGACCACGCGGGCGGAGGCCTCGTCGCCGAAGCTGTCGGCCACCACGATGTCGGTGGGCAGCACGATCTCGACGCCGAGCTCCTTGGCCCGGGCCTGGTAGGCGCGCACGGTGTCGAGCTGGTCCTCCTCGAGGAGGCTCTTGCCGACCTCATGGCCGTCGGCCTTGAGGAAGGTGAACACCATGCCGCCGCCGATGAGCAGCCGGTCTGCCTTGCCGAGCAGGTTGTCGATCACGCCGAGCTTGTCGGAGACCTTCGAGCCGCCGAGGACGACGACATAGGGCCGCTCGGGGTCGACGGTGAGCCGGCGCAGCACCGCGACCTCGGCGGCGACCAGGCCGCCCATGGCGTGCGGGAGGCGCTGCGCCACGTCGTACACGCTGGCCTGCTTGCGGTGCACGACGCCGAAGCCGTCGGACACGAACGCGTCGGCCAGGCCGGCCAGCCGGTCGGCGAAGGCGCCCCGCTCGACGTCGTCCTTGCTGGTCTCGCCGGCGTTGAACCTGACGTTCTCCAAGAGGGCGACCTGGCCGTCCCGCAGCGCGGCCACCGTCTCCTGGGCCGAGGCGCCGACGGTGTCGGTCGCGAAGGCGACCGGCGCGCCGAGCAGCTCGCCGAGGCGGGCGGCGACCGGCGCCAGGGAGTACGCCGGGTCCGGCTCGCCCTTCGGCCGGCCCAGGTGTGCGGTGACGATGACGCGGGCGCCGGCGTCGGCCAGTGCCCTGATCGTCGGCACGCTGGCACGGATCCGGCCGTCGTCGGTGATCCGGCCGCTGTCGAGCGGCACATTGAGGTCGGAGCGGACCAGGACGCGCTTGCCACTGACCTCGCCGAGGCCGTTGAACTCAGTCACGGGGTCAGAGCGTAGTGCCCACGTGCGTGATCAGGTCGGCGAGGCGGTTGGAGTAGCCCCACTCGTTGTCGTACCAGCCGGCGACCTTGACCTGGTTGTCGATCACCTTGGTGAGCGGCGCGTCGAAGATGCACGAAGCCGGGTTGGTGACGATGTCGGAGGACACGATCGGGTCGGTGGAGTAGACCAGGTAGCGGCCGTCGGCGGCCGCCTTCACGATCGCGTTGACCTCCTCGACGCTGGTCTCGCGGGGAGCCTCGAAGGAGAGGTCGGTCAGCGAGCCGGTCGGGGTCGGCACCCGCAGGGCGTAGCCGTCGAGACGCCCCTTGAGCTCGGGCAGCACCAGGCCGATCGCCTTGGCGGCACCGGTCGAGGTGGGCACGATGTTGATCGCGGCGGCGCGCGCCCGGCGCAGGTCCTTGTGGATGTTGTCCTGCAGGTTCTGGTCGGCCGTGTAGGCGTGCACCGTGGTCATCAGGCCCTTGACGATGCCGAGGCCGTCGTTGAGCGCCTTCGCCATCGGGGCCAGGCAGTTGGTCGTGCACGACGCGTTGGAGATCACCGTGTGCGCCGCCGGGTCGTAGCTGTCGTGGTTGACGCCCATCACGATGGTCACGTCCTCGTTCGAGGCGGGCGCCGAGATGATCACCTTCAGCGCTCCGCCGCCGTCGACGTGGGCGCGGGCCTTGGTGGCGTCGGTGAAGAAGCCGGTCGACTCCACGACGACGTCGACGCCGAGGTCGCCCCAGCCCAGCGCGGCCGGGTCGCGCTCCGCGAAGGCCCGGATCTCGGTGCCGCCGACCGTGATCGCGGTGTCGGTCGCCTCGACGTCGGCGTCGAGCGGGCCCAGGATCGAGTCGTACTTCAGCAGGTGGGCCAGGGTCGCGTTGTCCGTGAGGTCGTTGACTCCGACGATCTCGATGTCGGCGCCGCTCGCGCGCACCGCGCGGAAGAAGTTGCGGCCGATCCGACCGAATCCGTTGATTCCTACACGAACAGTCACTGCGAACCTCCTGGGAGAGCGGGACCTACGTCGGTGCTCCGACCCTATCCCGGAGGTTCCAACCCCGTCAGGGGTCGAGTCACGCGTCGCCGGCGAGCATCTCGGGAGTCAGCGACGCCTCGGTGTCAGGTACGCCGAGGTCCTCGGCGCGCTTGTCGGCCATGGCCAGGAGGCGCCGGATCCGGCCCGCGATGGCGTCCTTGGTGAGCACGGGCTCGTGCAGCTGGCCGAGCTCCTCCAGGGATGCCTGCTTGTGCTCCAGCCGGAGCTCGCCGGCCATCCGCAGGTGGTCGGGCACCTCGTCGCCGAGGATCTCCATCGCCCGCTGGACGCGGGCCCCCGCCGTCACGGCCGCGCGCGCGGATCGGCGCAGGTTGGCGTCGTCGAAGTTCGCGAGCCGGTTGGCGGTGGCCCGCACCTCACGGCGCATCCGCCGCTCCTCCCAGGCCATCAGGGTCTCGTGGGCGCCGAGCCGGGCCAGCAGCTGGCCGATCGCGTCGCCGTCGCGGATGACGACCCGGTCGACACCGCGCACCTCGCGCGCCTTGGCCTGGATGCCGAGGCGGCGCGCCACGCCGACCAGCGCGAGGGCGGCCTCGGAGCCGGGGCAGGTGACCTCGAGCGAGGACGACCGGCCGGGCTCGGTGAGCGAGCCGTGGGCCAGGAAGGCCCCGCGCCAGGCGGCGACCGCGTCGCAGGCACCGCCGGAGACGACCGCCGGCGGCAGGCCCCGGACCGGCCGGCCGCGCTGGTCGAGCAGACCGGTCTGGCGGGCGAGCGCCTCACCGTCCTTGACGACGCGCACGATGTAGCGGCTGCCCTTGCGCAGCCCGCTGCCCTGCACCATCACGACCTCGGAGCCCTGGCCGTAGATCTCGGAGATGTCCTTGCGCAGCCGTCGCGCGGCGGCACCGGTGTCGAGCTCGGCCTCGACGACGATCCGACCGCCGACGATATGGAGCCCTCCCGCGAACCTCAGCATCGAGGCGACCTCGGCCTTGCGACAGCAGACCTTGGTCACCGGGATGTTGGCGAGCTCCGCCTTGACCTGTGCCGTCATCGCCATAGGGGCGATCCTCCCACGTGGGTCAACAATCCGACGCCTCGAAGACGCGGGCGTACGCCGCCGCGAGCCTGGCCGGGTCGTGCCGGGGGCCACCGTCGTCGGTGGCGACGTCGTCGACGACCAGCCGGGCGCCCAGAGCGGCCACCGTCTCCTCGAGCTCACCGAGGCCCTCGGCGACCGACCGCCGGTCGGCGAGCACGACGTCGATGCCGAGATCGGGTGCGTGCTCGGCCAGGACGGCGAGGTGGTCGGCCGGGCCGAAGCCGCCGGTCTCGCCCGCCTGCTCCTCGAGGTTCAGCACCACCACGAGGCGCGCCTCGGTGGCGACCAGGGCCTCGCGCAGCCGCGGGACGAGCAGGTGCGGCAGCACGCTGGTGAACCACGACCCCGGACCCAGGACCACCCAGTCGGCCGCGGCGATCGCGTCGATGACGGCCGGGCCGACCTCCGGGTCCGGCGGGTCGAGGGCGATGGAGGTGATCACACCGCCGGTCGTCGCCACCTCGACCTGGCCGCGCACGGAGGTCAGCCCGTCGGGGCGCCCCGCCTCGAGACCGCGCACCTCGGCGGTGATGTCCATCGGCGTCATCGCCATGGGCAGCACCCGGCCCTTCGCGCCGAGCAGCCGGCCGACCCAGTCCAGCGCGTCGACGTGGTCGCCGAGCAGCTCCCACAGGCCCACGATGAGCAGGTTGCCGACGACATGGCCGCGCATCTCACCGTCGCCGGCGAACCGGTGCTGCAGGACCCGGGCCCAGGTGGCGCCCCACTCGTCGTCGCCGCACAGCGCGGCCAGCGCCATCCGCAGGTCGCCCGGCGGCAGCACCCCGAACTCCCCACGCAGCCGACCGGACGAGCCGCCGTTGTCGGCGACCGTGACGACGGCGGTGAGCTCGTCCACGGTGAGGTCGTCGACCAGGTGGCGCAGGGCGCTGAGCGAGGCGTGCAGGCCGTGGCCGCCCCCCAGGGCCACGACCGCCTGCGCCCGCTGGTCCGCCCCGAGCTGCTCGGAGCTCACTCGCGCCCCAGGTCGCGATGGATCGCCCGGGCGACGTGCCCCTGCTCACCCAGCCGACGGGCGATCTCCTCGGTCATCGCCACACTGCGGTGCTTGCCGCCGGTGCAGCCGATCGCGACCCGCATGAACCGCTTGCCCTCGCGCAGATAGCCCTCGGCGACCCCCACCAGCAGCGGCACGTAGGCGTCGACGAACTCCGCGGCCCCCGGACGCCCCAGGACGTACGCCGACACCTCGGCGTCCTGGCCGGTGCGCGGGCGGAGCTCGGGCACCCAGTGCGGGTTGGGCAGGAAGCGCATGTCGGCGACGTAGTCGGCGTCGACGGGGATGCCGTACTTGAAGCCGAAGCTGATCACCGACACGCGCAACCGGGTCGCCTCCGACGTACCGAACGACTCGGCGATGCGGTCGGTGAGCTGATGCACGTTGAGGCTGGTGGTGTCGATGACCAGGTCGGCCTCGGAGCGCAGGTCGGCCAGGACGACGCGCTCGCGCTGCAGGCCGTCGAGCAGCCGGCCGCCCTGCTGGAGCGGGTGGGGCCGGCGCGCCGCCTCCTGGCGGCGGACCAGCACCTCGTCGGTCGCGTCGAGGAACACCAGGGTGGCCACCCGGCCGGCGACGCCGTGGGCCAGGGCGCTGCGCAGGCCCTGGAAGAAGGAGCCCGAGCGGACGTCGACCACGACCGCGACCGGCTGGGCCGGGCCATGGCTCTCGTCGACCAGACGGACCACCTCGGGCAGCAGGCTGGGCGGGAGGTTGTCGACGACGAAGAAGCCGAGATCCTCCAGTTCCTTCGCGGCGGTGCTGCGGCCCGCACCGGTCATGCCGGTGACGACCACGAGCTCCCCGTGCGTCTCATCCATGGGCGTCATTGTGCCCACTGGGCGTGTGCAGGGCCTCCTTGATGGCCGCGGCCGTGCGGGGGCCGACGCCCGGGACCGCCGCGATCTCCTCGACCGTGGCCGCACGCAGCTTGCGCAACGAGCCGAAGTGACGCAACAGCGTGCGGCGGCGCACCTCGCCGAGCCCGGGCACGTCGTCGAGCAGGCTCTCGACCATCGACTTCGAGCGCCGGTTGCGGTGGTGGGTGATGGCGAAGCGGTGCGCCTCGTCGCGGACCCGCTGGAGGAGGTAGAGGCCCTCCGAGGTGCGCGGCAGGATCACCGGGTCCTCCTCGCCCGGCACCCACACCTCCTCGAGGCGCTTGGCCAGGCCGCAGATCGGGATGTCGTCGATGCCGAGCTCGTCGAGGGCCCGCTGCGCCGCGGCGACCTGCGGCGCACCGCCGTCGACCACGACCAGCCCGGGCGCGTAGGCGAACTTCCGCGGCCGGCCGGTGTCGGGGTCGACCAGCATCGGCCCCGTGCCGGCGTCCGGGTCGCCCGGGCGCAGCTCCGAGCGCGCCTGCTCGTCGAGCAGCCGGCGGAACCGCCGCGTGATCACCTCGTGCATGGCCTTGACGTCGTCGGAGCCGTCCTGATCCTTGATCACGAACCGGCGGTACTCCCCCTTGCGGGCCAGCCCGTCCTCGAAGACCACCATCGACGCGACGATCTCGGTGCCCTGGATGTGGGAGACGTCGTAGCACTCGATGCGCAGCGGCGCCTCGTCGAGGTCGAGCGCCTCCGCGATCTCGGCGAGCGCGCGGTTGCGGGTGGTCAGGTCGCTGGCGCGCTTGGTCTTGTGCAGGGCCAGCGACTCGGTGGCGTTGCGGGCGACGGTCTCCTGGAGGGTCTTCTTGTCGCCGCGCTGCGGCACCCGGATCTCGACCTTGGACCCCCGCAGGTCGGACAGCAGCTGCTCGAAGGTCGCGTGCTCGGCCGGCAGCGCGGGCACCAGGATCTCGCGCGGCACGGCGTCACGCACGTCCTCCGGCGCGACGCCGGCGTAGAGCTGCAGCAGGAAGTCCTCGACCAGGGCAGCCGTGTCGCCGTCGTCGGTGCGGTCGGCGACCCAACCGCGCTGGCCACGGATCCGGCCGCCACGGACGTAGAACACCTGGACCGCGACCTCGAGCGGGTCCTCCGCGAGCGCGATCACGTCGGCGTCGGAGCCGTCGCCGAAGACGACCGCCTGCTTCTCGAGCGCCTTGTTCATGGCGCCGAGGTCGTCGCGCAGCCGGGCGGCCTTCTCGAAGTCGAGCGCATCGGAGGCGGCGTACATCTGCTGCTCGATGCGTTTCATGAACGGTCGGGTCCGGCCGGCCATGAACTCGCAGAAGTCGTCCACGATCGCGCGGTGGTCCTCGGGCGACACCTTGCCGACGCACGGCGCCGAGCACTTGTCGATGTAGCCGAGCAGGCACGGGCGCCCGATCTGGCTGGAGCGCTTGAACACGCCGTTGCTGCACGAGCGCATCGGGAAGACGCGCAGCAGGATGTCGACGGTCTCGCGGATCGCCCAGGCGTGGCTGTAGGGGCCGAAGTAGCGGGTGCCCTTGCGCTTCGCGCCGCGCCCCACCATCACCCGCGGGAACTCCTCGGACACGGTGACCGCCAGCCACGGATAGGACTTGTCGTCGCGGTACTTCACGTTGAAGCGGGGGTCGAACTCCTTGATCCAGGAGTACTCCAGCTGCAGTGCCTCGACCTCGGTGCCGACGACCGTCCACTCCACCGAGGTCGCGGTGGTGACCATGCTCGCCGTGCGCGGGTGGAGATTGCCGATGTCCTGGAAGTACGACGACAGCCGGGCCCGGAGGTTCTTGGCCTTGCCGACGTAGATGACCCGCTGGGTGCGGTCGCGGAACCGGTAGACCCCCGGCTGGGTGGGGATCGAGCCGGGTTTCGGCCGGTAGCTCAGCGCGGGTGACACGAGGCCAACCCTACGGACCGCCACCGACACGGATTCCACATGGATCCGGCACCGATCTTTATTCGTCTTAGTCGCGTGCTTTACTAGACATATGCGATGTCGGGATGCCTACGGCTACGAGCTCACCACCGGTCCGCTGGCCGCCGACGCCTATGTCGACGGCGTCCGCGACCTGCTCCGGCTGCGCACCGGCGCCGCCGACCGGATCGCCACGGCCATCGCCCTCGACCCGACCTTCGCGCTCGGGCATGCCGCGCTCGCCCTGCTCGGCCACGAGATGTGCGTGGAGGTCGACATCGCGGCCCGCCTGGCGGACGCGCGGCTGCACGCCGCCCGGGCGACCGAACGCGAGCGCAGCCATGTGGACGCGGTCGAGCAGCACCTACGGGGTGACCCCGCTCCCCTCGTGACCCACCTGGCGTCGTACCCGCTCGACGCGCTGCTGCTCTCCGTGGCGATGCCGACCATCGCCTTCGCCGGTGTGACCGATGTCCCCGAGACGGCCTGGCGGATCGTCGAGGACGCCGCGCCGGCGTACGGCGACGACCCGTGGATCACCGGGCTGATGGCGTTCGTGCGCCAGGAGCAGCGGCGCTTCGACGAGGCGATGGACCTGTCGTGCCGCTCGCTGAGCGCCGAGCCGTCCGGCGGGCACGCCGCCCATGCCCGCGCGCACGCCCACTACGAGACGGGCGATCATGCGGCCGGCCTCGCCTGGATGGACGCGTGGATCACGGGCGCCGGTGCTGCTACCGACAGCCTGACCCACTTCTCGTGGCACGCGGCGCTCCACGAGCTGTCGACCGGCGACCTGGCAGCCGTCCGGAGTCGCTACGACAGCCAACTGCAGCCCCGCCACGCCGTCGGCTGCCGAGCCCTCGTCGACAGCGGGTCGCTGCTCTTCCGCTGGGCCATCACGGCCGATGCCCGCGACGTGCCACCCCTCGACGAGGTCGTCGCTGTCACCGGCCGTGACGTGCTCGAACGGCCCGGGACGGCCTTCCTCGGCCTGCATGCCGCGGTGGCGCTGCTGGCCGTCGACGACCGGGCCGCTCTGCAGCGGCTCTCCGACTGGTGCTCCGCACACCCCAACCCGACCCACCGGGAGGTGGTGGCGCCGCTCGCCGCCGCCCTCGGCCTCCTCGCGGCGGGGCGGAGCTCGGCAGCTGCCGACCGCCTCGCCGCGCTGGGCACGTCGACCTGGCGCCTCGGCGGCTCCGACGCGCAGCGCGAGATCGTCGAGGAGGCCCGGATCGCGGCCCTACTGCGCGCCGGCCGGTACGACGACGCCCGGCTCGTCCTCGATGCCCGGCTCGACCGCCGGGACTCCCCACGCGACCGGCGCTGGCGCGCTCAGGCGGCGAGGATCCGGTCGCCCTCGACCGTGATGTCGACCGCGGCCAGCGGGCCGCCGGCCGGTCCGCCCTCGACCTCCCCGGTGGTCGCCGAGTAGGACGAACCGTGGTTGGCGCAGCGGATCGTGCCGTCCTCGACCGAGGTCACGAGAAGGCTCTGGTGCGTGCAGACGGCCGTGAACGCCAGGAACGTGCCCGCCGTCGGCTGGGTGACCACGACCTTCTCGTCGGTGAGGACGATGCCGCCGCCCACCGGCACTTCGGAAGTCGTGGCCAGCTCCGCGCCCGCGGCGACCTTCGGCCCGGACGACCCACCGTCTCCGTCGCCACCCGCACAACCGGCCAGCGCGGCGGCCACGCCGAGCGCTCCGAGACCGGAGAAGACGATGCGGCGGCTGGCGCGGATCTCGCCGATCCCCGTCATGCGCGCCGGACCTCACCGTCGACCACGGTGACGGTGATCTCGCTCAGCGGCCCGTTGGCGGGGCCGCCCTCGACCGAGCCGTCGGCGGCCGAGAAGGAGCTGTCATGGCAGGGACAGTGGATGGTGCCGTCCGCCACCGAGCCCACCAGGCAGCCCTGGTGGGTGCAGATCGCCGTGAACGCCTTGAACTCGCCGGCCGCGGGCTGGGTGACCACGACCTCCTCGTCCTTGAGCACCACGCCCCCGCCGACGGGCACGGCATCGGTGGCGATCAGCCCACCCGCCGCAGCCTCCGCCGTCGTGGTCGCGCCCGCCGGATCGGAGGGCGCTGCCGAGGTCGGGGTCGACGTGGGGTCGGGCGCCACCGGGTCGTCGGCGGTCGCGCCGTCGTCGCCACACGCGGCCAGGAGGGGAACGCCGACGCCGAGCGTCGCGACCCCGGTCAGTGCGCGCCGCCGGCTCACGGAGGAAGTCATGGCGTCAGGCTACGGGCCACGGTTGAGAGCCGGCTGAGACCCCGATCCGACTACGACCGCGACGCCTTCTTGGCTGCAGTCTTCCTGGCGGTGGCCGACTTCGTCGCAGCCGCCTTCTTGGCGGGAGCCTTCTTCGCCGTGGCCTTCTTGACAGCCGCCTTCTTCGCCGGTGCGACCGCCGCCGGCGGCCGCTTGAGCCCGGTCGGCTGCTCCGCCGCCCGCCCGTCGAGCAGCGGCCGGAGGAAGTGGCCGGTGTGGCTGCCGGGCGTCGCCGCGATGTCCTCGGGCGTGCCCTCGGCGACCACGGTGCCGCCCCGGGAGCCGCCCTCGGGACCCATGTCGATGATCCAGTCGGCCGTCTTGATGACGTCGAGGTTGTGCTCGATGACCAGCACCGTGTTGCCCTTGTCGACCAGGCCGGACAAGACGCCGAGCAGCTTGCGGATGTCTTCGAAGTGCAGGCCGGTGGTCGGCTCGTCGAGCACGTAGACGGTGCGGCCGGTCGACCGCTTCTGCAGCTCTGCGGCGAGCTTGACCCGCTGCGCCTCGCCGCCGGAGAGCGTGGTCGCCGGCTGGCCGAGGCGGACGTAGCCCAGGCCGACCTCGGTGAGCGTCTTCATGTGCCGGGCGATCGCCGGGACGGCGGCGAAGAACTCCTGGGCCTCCTCGATCGGCATGTCGAGGACCTCGGCGATGGTCTTGCCCTTGTAGTGGACCTCGAGCGTCTCGCGGTTGTAGCGCGCGCCGTGGCAGACCTCGCACGGGACGTAGACGTCGGGCAGGAAGTTCATCTCGATCTTGATCGTGCCGTCGCCGGCGCACGCCTCGCAGCGGCCGCCCTTGACGTTGAACGAGAACCGGCCCTGCTGGTAGCCGCGCACCTTCGCCTCGGGCGTCTGCGCGAACAACTTGCGGACGTGGTCGAACACGCCGGTGTACGTCGCCGGGTTGGACCGCGGCGTGCGCCCGATCGGCGACTGGTCGACGTGGATCACCTTGTCGACGTGCTCGAGGCCGGTGATCTTCTGGTGGCGGCCGGGGATCGCGCGCGCGTTGTAGATCTGCTTGGCGAGCGAGGTGTAGAGGATGTCGTTGACCAGCGTGGACTTGCCGGAGCCGGAGACACCGGTGACCGCCGTGAAGACGCCCAGCGGGAAGGCGACGTCGACGTCCTTGAGGTTGTGCTCGCGGGCGCCGATGACCTTGAGCTCGCGCCCCTTGGTGCGCGGGCGGCGTACGCCGGGCACCGGGATCTCCCGGCGTCCGGAGAGGTATTGCCCGGTCATCGAGTCGGCGTGCTCGAGCAGGTCCTTGACCGTGCCGGAGTGCACGACCTGGCCGCCGTGCTCTCCCGCGCCGGGTCCGATGTCGACGATCCAGTCGGCGACCCGGATGGTGTCCTCGTCGTGCTCGACGACGATCAGCGTGTTGCCGAGGTCCTTGAGCCGGACCAGCGTCTCGATCAGCTTCTGGTTGTCGCGCTGGTGCAGGCCGATCGACGGCTCGTCGAGGACGTAGAGCACGCCGACCAGCCCCGCACCGATCTGGGTGGCGAGCCGGATCCGCTGCGCCTCGCCGCCCGACAGCGAGCCCGAGGGCCGGTCGAGGGAGAGGTAGTCGAGGCCGACGTCGAGCAGGAAGTTGAGGCGCTCCTGGATCTCCTTGAGCACCCGCTCTCCGATCTGCCGCTCGCGCGCGGACAGGTCGAGATCGGCGAGGTAGGCGGCCGCCTCGTTGATCGGCAGTGCGCACACCTCGGCGATGTTCTTGCCGCCGCGGTCGCGCGGCCCGAGGGTCACCGACATCGAGACCGGCTTGAGCCGGCTGCCGGAGCACACCGGGCACGGCACCTCGCGCATGAAGCCCTCGAACCGCTCCCGGCTGGTGTCGCTCTCGGCCTCGCGGTGGCGGCGCTCGACGTAGGTCCGGACGCCCTCGAAGTCGGCGTAGTAGGAGCGCTCGCGACCGTAGCGGTTGCGGGTGACCACGTGGACCTTCGTGGGATGGCCCTCGAGGACGGCCTTGCGGGCCTTGGGCGAGAGCTGCTCCCACGGGGTGTCGACGTCGAAGCCCAGCTCCTCGCCCAGGGCGATCAGGAGGCGTCCGAAGTAGTCGGCGACATGGGCGTGGCTCCACGGTTGGAGCGCCCCCTCCGCGAGGGTGGCGGTGGGGTCGGGCACGACCAGCTCGGGGTCGACCTCCATCCGGGTGCCCAGGCCGGTGCAGGCCGGGCAGGCGCCGAACGGCGAGTTGAACGAGAACGACCGGGGCTCGAGGTCGTCGGTCTCGATCGGGTGGTCGTTGGGGCAGGCCATCTTCTCGGAGAACTTCAACTCGCTCTGCTCACCCTTGGCGGCGTCGACGAGGTCGAAGACCACGAGCCCGCCGGCGAGGCCCAGCGCCGTCTCGACGGAGTCGGTGAGCCGGCGCTTCGCCGACGCCTTGACCGCGAGCCGGTCGACGACGACCTCGATCGTGTGCTTGAGCTTCTTGTCGAGCGTCGGCGGGCTGTCGAGGCTGTGGGTCTCGCCGTCGACGCGCGCCCGGGAGAAGCCCTGGGTCTGCAATTGCTTGAACAGCTCGACGTACTCGCCCTTGCGGCCCCGCACGACCGGCGCCAGGACCTGGAACCGGGTGCCCTCGTCGAGGGTGAGCATCCGGTCGACGATCTGCTGCGGGGTCTGCCGCTCGATCGGCGCACCACAGGTCGGGCAGTGCGCGCGGCCGGCGCGGGCGTAGAGCAGGCGGAGGTAGTCGTAGACCTCGGTGATCGTGCCGACGGTCGAGCGCGGGTTCTTGGAGGTCGACTTCTGGTCGATCGACACCGCCGGCGAGAGGCCCTCGATGAAGTCGACGTCGGGCTTGTCCATCTGGCCGAGGAACTGGCGGGCGTACGCCGACAGCGACTCGACGTAGCGCCGCTGGCCCTCGGCGAAGATCGTGTCGAAGGCCAGGCTCGACTTGCCGGAGCCCGACAGCCCCGTGAACACGATCAGGGAGTCGCGGGGAAGGTCGATCGAGACGTCCTTGAGGTTGTGCTCGCGTGCCCCACGGATGATCAGCTGATCGGTCACTACCGGTCCAATTCCCTCGAAGTGCGTTTCGAACAAGTGTTCGCCATCGTACGCCGGTCAGGCAAGCCGCCGCGCGCACGGAACAGCCTCTCACCCACCGCCGACAGCCCTCCTGTCCGCGACGGCCGGGCGGGCATGATGGGCGCGTGACCTCCCTCACCGCCGCGACCGAGCGGCTTCTCTCCACGGCCCGCGCGCTGACCGCCGACGACTGGGCCGCCCCCTCCCTGTGCACCGGCTGGAGCCGGGCCCATGTGCTCGCCCACCTCGCGCTCAACGCGGACGCGCTCGCGGGGGTGCTGCGCGGCATCCGGGACGGACGGCCGGTGACCATGTACGCCTCCGACGACGCGCGCGACGGCGACATCGACGTGCTGGCCGCCGAGGCCCCGGCCGCGGTGCTCGACCGGCTCGTCGCCGGCAGCGCGGCCCTGGCCGAGGTCGTCGGTGTCGCGGACGGCCTGGCCCCGGGCACCCTGTTCGAGCGCACGCCGGGCGGCCAGCAGATGCCCGCGGACGGCGTACCCGGGCTGCGGCTGCGGGAGGTCGAGATCCACCACGCCGACCTCGACGCCGGCTACTCCGCCGCCGACTGGCCGCCCACCACCGCGATCGCGTTCCTCGGCCACGACGCCGCGCGGTACGACGGCCCCGGCTTCCACGTGGTGGCCACCGACGAACCGGCCCGGTGGGCCTTCGGCTCCCCCGCCGCGAACGCGCCGACGGTCAGCGGCCCCCTCGACGCCCTCGCCTGGTGGGCGACCGGCCGTGCGCCCGCGGCAGTACTGTCGAGCACGACCGGAACGCTGCCGAGCCTGGAGGGACGATGAGCTACACCGGAGAGGTCACGGTCGGCGGTGCCGCCGACGTGCGCGAGCTGGCCGGGCTGACGATCACCAAGGTGGCCGTCGACGAGAAGATGTCGAACAACTGCTACCTGCTGCGCTGCGGCGACACGGGAGAGCAGGTGCTGATCGACGCCGCCGCCGCGCCCGAGACGCTGCTGCCCCTCATCGGCGACGCCGGCCTGACCGCCGTGGTCACCACCCACCAGCACTGGGACCACCACCGAGCGCTCGCGGACGTCGTCCGCGCCACCGGCGCCGCGGTCGTGGCCGGCGAGCCCGACGCGGACGCCATCACCGAGCAGACCGGCGTGGCCGTCGACCGCCGGGTCGCCGACGGCGACACCGTCGCCGTCGGCTCGTGCGAGCTGGAGGTCATCCGGATCACCGGCCACACCCCCGGCTCGATCTGCCTGCTCTACCGCGACCCGAACGGCCATCCGCACCTGTTCACCGGCGACTCGCTCTTCCCCGGCGGTGTCGGCAACACGTTCGGCGACGCCGCCGCCTTCGCGACACTCGTCGACGACGTCGAGACCAAGCTGTTCGGCGCGTTGCCGGATGACACCTGGTTCTACCCCGGCCACGGCAACGACTCCCGCCTCGGCGTCGAGCGCCCACACCTGGCCACGTGGAGAGAACGGGGCTGGTGACCGGCTCGGTGGAGGAGCAGGTCGCCCTGTACGGCGCCGACGGCCGCCCGACGGGCCAGGCGGTGCCCCGCTCGGAGATGCGGGCGCGGAACCTCCGCCACGCGGCGACCCTGATCGTGGTGCGCAACAGCGCCGGCGAGGTCTACGTCCATCGGCGCACCGACATCAAGGACGTGTTCCCCGGGCGCTACGACTTCGCCGCGGGCGGCGTGCTCCAGGCCGGGGAGGACCCGTACGACGCCGCGGTCCGTGAGGTGGCCGAGGAACTCGGCGTCACCGGGGTCGACCTGGAGCCGCTCGGCGAGCACGACTACGCCGACGAGCACACGACGTACCGTGCGTTCGCCTACACCTGCGTCTACGACGGCCCGATCACGTGGCAGCCCGAGGAGGTCGCCTGGGGTGCGTGGGTCGGCGTGGAGCGGCTGCGGGAACTGGTGGCGACGCTGCCGTTCGTGCCGGACACGGTGGCGGTGCTGGGCGAGCGGATCATGCGGGAGGCGTGAACCGCCCGCGCGCGGTGGCGACCTCGTCGCGGATCACGCAGCCGGCCACGTGGTCGTTGACCAGGCCCATCGCCTGCATGAACGCGAACATGGTGGTCGGTCCGACGAACGTCCAGCCACGCTTCTTGAGGTCCTTGGACAGGGCGATGGCGGCCGGAGAGGTGGTGAGCGTCTGCGGCTCGGCAAGCTCGGCAGCGGCGGGCTCGAAGCGCCAGAGGTACGCGGCGAGCGAGCCGTGCTCGGCGACGGTCTCGATCGCACGGGCGGCATTGTTGACGGTCGCCTCGATCTTCCCGCGGTGGCGCACGATGCCGGCGTCGGCGAGAAGACGCTCGACGTCGCGCTCGTCGTAGCCCGCCACCACCCGGAAGTCGAAGTCGGCGAAGGCGGCGCGGAAGGCGGGGCGCTTGACCAGGATGGTGCGCCAGCTCAGCCCCGCCTGGAAGCCCTCGAGGCAGAGCTTCTCGAACAGCCGTTGGTCGTCGGCGACGGGGAAGCCCCACTCGGTGTCGTGGTAGGGCAGCTCGTCGGGCGACAGGGACCATCGGCAGCGGGGCCGGCCGTCCGGCCCCGGGGCGGCAGCGTTCATGCGCAGACCCTCCCACGCGCCGCCGACACGCCCTACAGTCCCGGCATGGGGTTCAGCGCGAGGCAGGTCCGGGCGATGGGACTCATCGCCGACACGTTCGCGGCCGGCGGGAGCGGAGTGCCGTCGCCGACCGAGACCGGCGCCCACGAGCTGGCCCTGCGGATCGCGGAGGCGAATCCCCGCGCGAGCGAGCTGCGGCAGCTGCGGGCCCTCCTCGACGCGTGGGACACCCGGGCTCTCGGCCTGGCCCTCACCGGGCGGCCGCGGCGGTTCTCCGAGCTCGACCGCGCCGCCCGCGAGCGAGTGCTGCTGTCCCTCTCCGACAGCCGGGTCGGCGCCAAGCGGGTGCTCTTCCAGGGGCTCAAGACGGCGTCGCTCCTCCCCTACTACATGACCGGCGGTCCGGCGCTGTGGGACGACCTCGGCTACTCCGGCCCGCTCGGCCTCCGCCCCGACCCGCCCGCACCGGTCATCCGGCCGACGCCGATCACCCGCGACACCGCGATGAGCTGTGACGTGGTCGTCGTCGGGTCCGGCGCCGGAGGCGGGACGGCGGCCGGGGTGCTCGCCGCGGTCGGGCTCGACGTGGTGGTCCTCGAGGCCGGCGAGATGCACGACGAGCGCCACTTCGACGGCGGCGAGGAGACCGGCTTCCTGGAGCTCTACGCGCTCAGCCCGCAGTCGACGGCCGAGGGTCAGCTGGCCCTGCTCGCCGGGCGCGGTCTCGGCGGCGGCACCGTCGTCAACTACACGACCTCCTTCCGCACCCCCGACCGGGTGCGCGAGGAGTGGGCGGGCCACGGCGTGCCGCAGTTCGCGACCGAGGAGTACACCGCCTCGATGGACGCCGTGTGCGCCCGGCTCGGCGTCAACACCGAGCACGACCGGGCGGCGCCGCGCGACGCGATCCTCGAACGCGGCGCCCGGGCCCTGGGCTGGGACGTCGCCGCGATGCCCCGCAACGTGGTCGGCTGCGACCAGGACGTCGAGTGCGGCCGGTGCGGGATGGGCTGCCGCCTCGGCGCGAAGCAGTCGACGGCGAAGACCTGGCTCGCGGACGCCGCCGACGCCGGCGCGCGGATCTGCACCGGGGTGAGCGTGCGCACGGTCCTCACCAGCTTCGGCCGGGCCACGGGCGTCGAGGGCGTCACCGCCCAGGGACATCGGGTCCGGGTCCGGTCGCGCGCGGTCGTCGTCGCGGCCGGTGCGATCCAGACACCCGCCCTGCTGCAGCGCAGCGGCCTCACCAACCCCCACATCGGCCGTCATCTCCGCCTGCACCCCGCGACGGCCGTGTGGGGCCGGATGGACGAGCCGGTCGACGGCTGGGTCGGCGCCATGCAGAGCAGGTATGTCGACGCGCTGACCGACCTCGACGGCAACGGCTACGGCGTCCTCTTCGAGACCGCGCCGCTCACGCCCGCCTTCGGCACCGGCTTCGTCAACTGGCGCGGCTCCGACGACTTCCGGCGCCGGATGACCGAGCTCCGCCATACCCTCGGCGTGGCCGTGATCGTGCGCGACCGCGACCCCGGCGGCACGGTGCGGACCGACCGGCGCGGTGAGCCCGTCGTCCGCTACCGGCTCTCCCCGCGCGACACCGACCATCTCGTCCAGGGCCTGGTGGGCGGTGCCCGGATCGCGGAGGCCGCCGGGGCCCGCTGGATCGCCTCCACCCACCATCGCCCGCTCAGCTACGAGCCCGGCGGACGCGGCTCGCTGGCGGGCTTCGAGCGGGACCTGCGCTCCGCGGGGGCCGCTCCTGCCTCGCTCGCGCTCGCTGCCCTCCACCTCATGGGCACCGCCCGCATGGGCGGCTCCGCCGATTCCTCGGCGCTCGACCCCGACGGGCGGGCCTGGGAGATCGAGGGACTGTACGTCGCCGACGGGTCGTGCTTCCCGACCGCCTCGGGCGTCAACCCGATGATCTCGATCGAGTCGATCGCGCACCTGACGGCGACCCGGCTCGCCGCGCACCTGACGTGAGCCGGCCCGATCCCGGTGGCGCCGGATGTAACGGGACGTGCCCCTGGCGACATGTACCGGGTGACGAACGATTCGACCCACGAAGGAGCGTCACCCATGACCCTGGCCAGCACCACCGTCCGCACCGCTGCCGCAGCGGCCGTCCTCGCCCTCGGCCTCACCGTCGCGCCGCTCGCCGGCGCCACGGCCGCGCCGCCGACGGACACCCCGTGCGCCAAGGAGCAAGGCCAGCTCGACAAGGCCCAGGCCAAGCTCGAGTCCCTCACTGCGAAGCTCGCCACCAAGAAGGAGGCGATCGCCGAGGCCAAGGCCGAGGTGAAGGCGTCCGAGACGGCCCAGGAGAAGCGCTCCGCCCGCGCTGCGGTCGCCACGGCCAAGGAGAAGAAGACCAAGGTGAAGAAGGCCAAGAAGTTCCAGGTGCAGCGCGTCGCGCACGCCCAGGAGCGCCTCGACAAGTGCCTGGCCAAGAACCCGGCTCCGGCGCCGGCCGCCTGACGGCCGACCGGAGGCCACCGAGACCAACGGCCGCCGGCTGCATCCTAGGGGGGTGCAGCCGGTGGCCGTTGTCGTCTCTCGCGATGCTCGGCCGCGCCGATCTAGGAGTAGCTGACCTTGACCGTGTCCGTCAGCGGCACGGACTGGCAACCGAGGCGGATGCCGTCCTCGAGGTCGTCCTTGTCGAGCACATCGTTGTAGAGCATCTTGACGTCCCCCTCGACGAGGCGGATCGCGCAGGCCGAGCACTCGCCCTCGCGGCAGGAGTAGGGGGCCTTGACCCCCTTGCTCTCGAGGAAGTCGAGCAGCTTGGTGCGCGGATCCCAGTCGTCGAAGGTGAACTCCTCGCCGTCCAGCTCCACCTCGAGCTTCACCGGTCCGGCCGGGGCGTCGGAGAAGACGTCGGCGGCTGCCCCGTCGTCGTCGGACTCGGCGAGTGCGATCTCGGTCTCCGCCTGCTGGAGCTCCTCGAGGTCGCCGAAGGGGTTGCCGCCCAGCGAGACGAACTTCTCCTGGTGGCGCAAGCTGCGCGGGACCTCGAGCTCCTTGAGGACCGTGGTGACCATCTTCATGAACGGCGCGGGACCGCAGACGAACGAGTCGAAGCCGCCGTACGCCGAGGCGAAGGCCCTCATCTGGGCATCGGTCGGGATGCCCTGGACCGACTCGAGCCAGTGGATCACCTGGAGCCGGTCGGGGTGCTCGGCGGCGAGCCGGGTCAACTCCGCGGCGAAGATGACCGAGCTCTCGTCGCGGTTGGCGTAGAACAGCACGATCCGTCCCTTGCCCTCGGCCAACGCCGTCCGGGTGATCGACATGATCGGCGTGACGCCGGAACCGCCGGCGAACAGCAGCAGGTCCGCATCGAGCGACGATGGCGTGAAGATGCCCGACGGCGGCAGCACGCGCAGGGTGTCACCGACCGCGAGGTGGTCGCAGATCCAGTTGGAGGCGTACCCCTCGGCCGTGCGCTTGACGGTGACGGTGAGCGGCCCGCCGTCATGGGGACTGCTGGACAGCGAGTAGCAGCGCGCCGCGATGCCTGTCTGGTCGCTCGGCACCGCCACGGTCAGGAACTGGCCGGGCTTGTACTCGAACCGCTCCTCCGCACCGGCCGGCACGGCGAAGCTGATCGACTTCGCGTCGGCGGTCTCCTCGACCACCCCCACGACGTCAAGGACGAAGGACTCGATGTCCACGAGACTCCCTACAGGACTGTTTGCTGGAAGAACGGGCTCAGTACCCGTCGTACGCACCGATCGGGACATCGCCGGCCCGAACTGCCTCGTCGATGCTAGCCATCAGGCGCGGGCACGGCTTGTGCACGTCCCGCCCTCCGGGCGCCTCGCCTCGTCGCTGGAACTCTTGACAATCCGACCGGGACTGTCCGGTCCACTGGACGGACGTCTGGTGGTCGCTGTTCTTCTTGACCCGGACCCGGGCCAGGCAGTCGAGACAGGCCACCTCGACCAGCCGCTCCTCGGTGTAGCGCCGGAGGTCGGCGAGGGTCTCCTCGCGGGTCGGGACGAACGATGCCATCAGGGCCGGCCCGTCAGGCGTCGGCGGGCGCGGCGGCCTCGGCCGCGGCACGCTTGGCCAGGTTCTCGGCGACCTCGGCGTGCCAGTACTCGTTGGCCTTGGTGGTGTCGACCTCGAACTCGAACCGGTCGACCATCTCGGGCTTGATGTCGGCGACGTCGACGTAGAACTGCTCGTACCACCGGCGCAGCTGGTAGACGGGACCGTCCTCCTCGCACAGCAGCGGGTTCTGGACGGCGACCTTGTTCTCCCAGATCGCGACGTCCTGGAGGAAGCCGTCGCCGAAGGACTCGGTGTAGCGCTCGGCGATGTAGGCGCAGGTCTTGTCGTCGAGGCCCTCGGGCTTGCGCACGCTGATGCCGTACTGGAGCGTGAACGACTCGGGTCCGGTCGGGATGTGGCAGTTGATCAGGATGACCTCGGTGACGAAGCCCTTGTAGTCGACCTCGAGCCAGTTGATCATGTAGGCCGGTCCGTAGTAGGTCGCGACCGACTTGAGCATGGAGTTCTCGTCGCCGTAGCCGCTGCCGCCGGAGGTGTCGGGACGGCCCTTCGACTCCATGAACTGGGTCGCGGTGTGCCCGTCGAACACGTTGCGGAAGCTGGTCGGGAACGCGAAGTGCACGTAGTAGAAGTGCGCCATGTCAGCGACGTTGTCGATGAGCTCACGACAGTGCGAGCCGTTGATCTCCTTGGTGTGCCACGACCAGGGCGTGTACTTGTCCGACATCACGTCGGGCAGCTCCGGCGGCAGGATGTCGTGGTCCGCCGCGGAGCCCTCCGGGTCGTGCCAGATGAGCAGCTGGCCGTTGCGCACGACGGTCTCGTAGCGCTGGGTGCGGGCCCGCAGCGGGACGCGGCGTGCGTACGGGATCTCCTTGCACTTGCCGTCGCCGCCCCAGCGCCAGTCGTGGAACGGGCAGGCGATGTTGTCACCCTTGACCTCACCCTGGGTCAGGTCGCCCCCCATGTGCCGGCAGAAGCCGTCGAGCACCCGGAGCTCGCCGTCGCCGCCCTGCCACGCGACGAGCTTGGTGCCGAAGCCCTCGACGGCATGCGGCTTGCCGTCGGCGAAGTCCGAGGCCAGTCCGAGACAGTGCCACCCGCGAGCGAAGCGGATCGGCACGGTGCCCTGGTCGAGAAGTCGGGTGTCGCTCATGTAGAACACGTTACAGTTTTGCGGTTAGGGTGACAACATGCACATCGACTTGGAGCCGCAGCAGGTGGCCCTGCGCGAGGAGCTCCGTGAGTACTTCGCCCAGCTCGTCACCCCCGAGATCCGCGCCGGCCTCGCGTCGGCCACCGGCGAGTTCGGCGAGGCCGGCGTCTACAAGGACGTCATCCGCCAGGTCGGCCGGGACGGCTGGCTCGGCATCGGTTGGCCCAAGGAGTACGGCGGCCAGGCGCGCTCGATGGTGGAGCAGCTGATCTTCACCGACGTGGCCGCCATCGCCGGCGTACCGATCCCCTATCTCACGCTCAACACGGTCGGCCCGACGATCATGCGCTTCGGCAGCGACGAGCAGAAGGAGTACTTCCTCCCCAAGATCCTCGCCGGCGAGCTGCACTTCTCCATCGGCTACTCCGAGCCCGGCTCGGGCACCGACCTGGCCTCGCTCCAGACGAAGGCGACCCTCGAGGGCGACGAGTGGGTGATCAACGGCCAGAAGATGTGGACCTCACTCATCCAGTACGCCGACTGGCTCTGGATGGCGTGCCGCACCGAGCCCGACGCCCCGCGGCACAAGGGCCTGTCGATGATCCTGGTGCCGGCCGACGCACCGGGCGTCTCGTACACGCCCGTCCACACCGTGGCCGGCGTCGGCACGTCGGCGACCTACTACTCCGACGTCCGCGTGCCCGCCTCCAACCTGGTCAGCGAGCGGGGCGGCGGCTGGGCGCTGATGACCAACCAGCTCAACCACGAGCGGGTGGCCCTCACCTCGGCGGCTCCCCTGGTGCACTCGCTGACGCTGGTCAAGGACTGGGCGCGCGAGACCCGCAACCCCGACGGCAGCCGGGTCATCGACTCCGAGTGGGTCCAGATCGCCCTCGGGCGTGCGCATGCCCGGGTGGAGGCGCTCTCGCTGATCAACTGGAAGCTGGCCGCCGATGCCGACCACGGCGTCGACCTCTCCCCCGCCGAGGCGTCGGCGACCAAGATCTACGGCTCCGAGCTGGCCACCGAGGTCTACCGCTCGCTGATGGAGGTCGTCGGGCCGCACGCCGGTGTCACCGGCGACTCCCCCGGTGCCGTGCTGGCCGGGCGCCTGGAGCGGTTCCACCGGTCGTCGCTGGTGATGACCTTCGGTGGCGGCACCAACGAGATCCAGCGCGACATCATCGGGTACGTCGGCCTCGGCCTGCCCGCCGCCAAGCGAGCCTGACCCGAGAACGGGAGCACACGATGGACTTTCTCTTCACCCCCGAGCAGGACGAGGCCGCGGAGCTCGCCGCCCGGATCCTCGAGGACAAGACCACCAACGCGCGCCTCAAGGAGGTCGAGGCCGGCGGCGACCGGTTCGACCGCGACCTGTGGGCGACGCTCGGCGACGCCTTCGACTGGACCGAGCTCGACCTGGTCACGCTGGCCCGCGTGCTCGTCGAGGTCGGCCGGCACGTCGCGCCCCTGCCGCTGGCCACGCACACCGCGTGCACCACGCTGTTGACCGGCGCCGACCAACCGGCCGGGCTCGGCCTCTACGCTGCAGCAGTCGCCGAGGAGCGGGCGCACCTGCCTGCAGCGCCGACCGTCACCGCGGACGGCGCCGGCACCCTGACCGGCACCAAGACGCTCGTCCGGGCCGGCCTGGCCGCCGACGCGTTCCTGGTCACCGCGACCGGCCCGTCCGGTGTCGGCGTCTATCTGATCGAGGCCGGTGCGACCGGGGTCGAGCGGGTCGCGCAGAAGACCAGCGACGGCGACACCGCGGCCCTCGTCACCTTCAGCGGCGCGGCCGCCCATCAGGTCGGCGAGGCGGACACGGCGGAGCGGTTCGGCCAGCTCCTGGTCGCGCTCGCCGCCGCGGAGCAGCTCGGCGTGACCGAGGGCGCGCTGCGCCTGACCGCCGAGTACGCCAAGACCCGCGAGCAGTTCGGCCGCCCGATCGGCACCTTCCAGGCCGTCTCGCAGCGCCTCGCCGACGGGTTCATCGACGTCCTCGGCCAGCGGCTCACCCTGTGGCAGGCGATCTGGCGGCTCGACGAAGGGCTACCGGCCGCGACCGAGGTCGCCACCGCCAAGCTCTGGGCCGCCGACGCCGGGCACCGGATCGCGCACACGACCGTCCACGTCCACGGCGGCGTCGGCATCGACCTCGACGGCGAGGCGCACCGCTACTTCACCAGCGGCAAGCGGTTCGAGTTCCTGTTCGGCGGCGCCACCGAGCAGGCGCTGTCGATCGGCCGCACCTTCGCGGTGATCGAGTAGTCCGGAGCGAGGCACGAGAGACGGACGTATCGCGATCCATGACCGTCCGGGACCTGCTGCTCGCCCGCGCTGACGACGACCGCCCCGCGCTGCGCTGGCGCGACGCGGGCTCGGTCCGCGAGCTGACCTGGCGCCAGTACGTCGCCACGGCGGCCCGGCTCGCCACCTCGCTCGAGGAGCGCCTGGATCCGGCACTGCCGCCGCATGTCGGCGTCCTGCTGCCCAACGGGCCCGCCTTCGCACTGCACCTGGCGGCCGCGGGGCTCGGCGGTCATGTGCTGGTCGGCCTCAACGCGACCCGGCGCGGGGCCGCCCTCGCCGCCGACGTCGCGAAGGCCGACTGCCAGTTCGTCGTCGACTCCCCCGACCTCGCGCTCACGGCGCTGGAGGCCACCGGCGCGACCGGGTGCCCGGACCACGCACCCGCACCGGACTCGCTGTTCATGCTGATCTTCACCAGCGGCACCAGCGGCTCACCCAAGGCCGTGCGCGTCACTCACGAGAAGATCACCGGTCCCGGCACCCACCTGGTCGGGCGGCTCGCGCTCACGCGCGACGACGTCCACTACGTCTCGATGCCGATGTTCCACTCCAACGCCGTGATGGCCGGCTGGGCACCGGCACTCACGACCGGCGCGACGTTCGCCGTGGCCGCCTTCTCGGCGCGGGGCTTCCTGCCCGACGTCCGCGCCTTCGGGGCCAGCTACGCGACCTACGTCGGCAAGCCGCTCACCTACGTGCTGGCCACCTCACCGCAACCCGACGATGCGGACAACCCGCTGCGCCTGGTCTTCGGCAACGAGGCCAACGAGGCCGACATCACCGCCTTCGCCGCGCGCTTCGGCTGCGAGGTCGTCGACTCGTACTCGTCGACCGAGAACGCGATCATCGTCCAGCGCCGGCCCGAGATGCCTGCGGGCGCGCTCGGCATGCCGCTGCCCGGCGTCGCCGTCCTGGACCCGGAGACCGGCGAGATCACCGCCGACGCGGTCTTCGACGCGACCGGACGGCTGATGAATCCGGAGGCGGCCGTCGGCGAGCTGGTCAACACGACCGGCGCGGGCGCGTTCGCCGGCTACTACAACGACCCCGTCGCCGAGGCGGAGCGGATGCGCGGCGGCAGGTACTGGTCCGGCGACCTCGCCTATCGCGACGCCGACGGTTGGGTGTACTTCGCGGGCCGCTCCGGCGAGTGGCTGCGGGTCGACGGGGAGAACCTCGCGGCCGCGCCGATCGAGCGGATCCTGTTGCGCCACCCGGCGATCGGCGAGGCAGCCGTGTACGCCGTACCGGATCCGAGGGCGGGCGACCAGGTGGCGTGCGCGCTCATCCTGCGTGGGACCTTGACGCCGGCGGGCCTCGAGACGTTCCTCGCCGAGCAGGGCGACCTCTCCACCCACGCCTGGCCGCGGTTCGTGCGGATCGTCGAGACCCTCCCCCGCACGGCCACCAACAAGGTGGTCAAGCGCGAGCTCACCGCGGCCGGCGTGATCCCGGCCGCGGACTCCCCGGTGTGGGTCCGCGCGGAGCGCGGTACGTCGTACGCCTGAGCCGGATCAGGGCAGCAGCGCCGCCGCGGCGCCCCGCAGGCCGACGGCGTAGAAGCCCTCGTCCATGTCGGTGTACCAGACCTGGCCCCGCTCGACGTCCCACGCGGGCTGGGACAGCGCCGCGCCACCGTTCGGGCCGGGCTGGTTGAAGTAGCCGACCTCACGAGGGCGGGTGACGTCGGAGATGTCGAAGAGCCGCAGGCCCGAGCCGATCATCGAACAGCCGGCGATCTTGGGGTCGTCGCGCGTCGGCACCGAGCAGTAGTGCCCGGTGTAGCTGCGGACGATCATCCGCGCGCCCGGATCGGCCATGACCTCGCCACGCACCAGCGGATCGTGGACCTCGAGCCTCAGGTTGGACACGACGACCGGGGCGCGCGGGTCGGTGACGTCGATGATCCGCGCCGCACCGACCGGGCTCTTCGGCGAGTTGATCCGGGTGAAGTCGCCGAACAGGTCGCTGAACTCGTCCACCTCGAGGACGTACTGCCGCCCGCCGCTGGAGAACGGCTCCGCCACCTGCGGGATCGACGGCTCCTCCCAGGTCAGCCGGGAGAGCGTGCGGATCGCGGGCTTCGGGCGTCGGTCCTGGATGTCGGAGACATCGAGGATGTCGAGACCGGCCCCGTCGAGCAGGCCGCCCGTGAGGACGCTCGGGCTGCCGATATTGGCGACGTACATCGTGCGGCCGTCATCGGAGAGGCGCAGGCCGTGGTAGACGACGCCGGTCCTGGTGTGGAGGATCCGCGGCCGGCGCGGCTCGGTCAGGTCGACGGCGGTCAGCGTGAAGCCCGCCGCGCCCGCGGTCCAGAAGGTCCGGCCGTCCGGGGAGAAGCCGCTCTCGTGGCCCATCACGCCGGACAGGGTGGTCGACCTCAGCCGGGGCTTGCGGCAGTCCTGGCTGATGTCGTAGACGTCGAGGACGCCGGGCGCGGTGGCGAGGGTGCCCAGCACCGCGGCGAGCAGGCCCCGCTCCTCGTTGACCAGCAGCGACTCGTGGGGCTGGAGCATGGCCGGCGTGACCAGGTTCGCGGTCCGCACCGGGTTCGCGGGGTCGGTCATGTCAAGGACGACGACGCCCAGGCCGGCACCGCCCGTCAGCAGCCCAGGCAGGTTGAGACCCGCCATCAGCGCCGAGTCGTAGTAGGCGCAGGTCCGCCCGGTCACGTCGGTGTAGCGCTGGACCTTGTAGCCCCCCGACCCGAGGATCGATCGCTTGCCGTGATGGCCGACCTGCACGGTGTTGCACCGGTAGCCCTGCCGCGCCCGCCCCGACGCGTAATCCGCGGTCGGAACCCGGCCCTGGACACCCGTCTCCACGGGGTCGCCCACGGCGCAGGTCGCCCGCGGCACGCCGCCGAGCGAGAGGTCGGCCTGGGACGATCCGGCCGTCACCACGGCCCCGGCAAGAACCAGAGCGGCGACCAGCATCGCCAGCAGCAGCCTGCGGGCCGGCGGACGCGTCCGCCGGTCCGTGTCGCGATCCGGCTTGTCGACCCCCATGTCGACCTCCATGTCTGTCTCGACTCAGCCCGCGTACGGGATCTCCGTGCGCCAGTCTGCCTCGTCCTGGTCGATCGCGGCCCGCAACGCGCGCGCGACGTTGTCGGGAGCGAACGGCCCCTCCTTCTTCAACAGGCCGCGGACGGTGACCGAGACGGCGCGGATGCCGTCGTCCTTCAGCGTCGCGTCGATGCTGTGCACGAGGTTCTGGACGCCCGCCTTCTGGACGCCGAGCGAGGCGGCGCCGTGCCAGGGCCGGTCGGCGGCCATGCTGCCGGTGACGGTGATCCGGCCGCCGGGCCCGAGGAAGGGGCGCGCGGCCTGGAGCACGGAGAGCAGCGCGCCGACGCCCAGCCGGACGTCGTCGAGCAGCTCGTCCGGAGTCAGGCTGAGCGGGTCCTTCTCCCGGTAGGCCGACGGGTTGAAGTGGACGACGTCGAGATGCCCGACGTGCTCGCCCATCCGGGTGACCGCGGCCCGGGTCGCCGCGTCATCGGTGAGGTCGACGACCGACGAGCCGGCCAGGGCGCCCGCGGCCTCGACATCGGCACGCAGCGCGCCCAGCACGTCCTCCTCGGCGCCGAGCAGGCCGACGCTGCCGCCCTCGGCGGCGTAGAGGCGGGCGAGCGATCCGCTCACCCCGGGTCCGGCTCCTGCGATCAGCACGTTGCGGGTCATCCCGGCAGCGTAGTGCGCTGCCAGGACGCCAGCGATCGCAGGCGCCTAGCGATCGCAGGCGCCGAAGCCCGACCGGGGCTCGATGCTCCCGTCGCCGACGATCACCTGGTCGGGCGTCATCCTCTCCAGCTGGTCGGTCGTGAAGGACACCTGGGTCGTCTCGGCATCCTCGTCGGCGTCGGCGGCGGTCAGGATGTAGGGGCGGCCGGCGGCCAGGGGCAGGTCGTCCGGGCCGGACCAGCCGTCGTTGGCGGCATGGAGCGCCAGCTCGACCAGGCCGTCCTGGCCACCCCTCGCGCGCCAGATGCCGAGGGTCGGGTTGGGCTCGTCGTCGGCGAGGCCGGCGCGGTCGCCGGATATCCGGACGGTGTCGACCTCACCGCGGCAGACCCGCACCAGCGCGATCGGCGTACCGTCCGCGGCGACCGTGATCGCGGCCGTGCCGACGACCTCGGCAGTGACCGCGTTCCCGCAGCCCGTGAGGGAGGCGCCGGCGGCGACGAGGGCGAGAAGGTGCGGGGGGCGGACGCCAGGGCGCGCGGAGGTGGTCATGGACCGATCCTCCGCACCCGACCCCGGTCACGGTTGAGTACGAGGGCTCAGCCCGACCGTCCCACGCGGAGCGGGCCGACCCCCGTGGGGACGTCGGGATCGACAGAGAAGCTCGGGCGCGGACCCTGCCGGCGGCCGGGGTCCAGGACACCGGCCCGGCGGCCGAGCCGCATCGCGGCGACCTTCGCCGCCGGCGCCAGCCCGCGCTCGCGGGTGGACCGCGGCGCCCACCCCAACCGGTCGCGCAGGTAGTAGTTGGCCGCCCACAGGTGCTCCCGGCGCGCCGACGCCGCCGTCCAGTGCTCGGTGGACAACGACACATTCATCCCGCCGGCGTTCTCGACGCGGTGCGGGCTGTTCTGCGGCCACCAGGCCACCTGACCTGGCTCCAGGTCGAGCACCGCCGCATGTTCGTCGTACCCGAGGTCGAAGGGCAGCTCCTCCTCGGACGCGCCCGCGACCAGCCGCTCCAGGTCCACGTCGCTCACGAACCGCTGCCCCCGCGGGTAGACGTAGGCGCGCTTGCGACCGCGGAGGTGCCACAGCAGGTTCGGCTGGTTGTCGGCGTGGTAGTAGACCATCGCCGACGGCGAGGAGAGGATCAGCGTCGCGGACGTCCTCATCGGCGCGAATCCCGGCACGAGGTCGCGGATCTCGCCGTAGAGCTCGTCGACCTGCCGGGCGACGTCGCGGTCGTGGGCGTCGATTCCGACCAGGTTCAGCCACAGGTGACCGCGCGCCACGATCTCCAGGAGCTCCTTGCCGGGCAGGTCGGTCGGCCCACCACGGCGCCAATCCTCCAGGCGCAGCGGATCGTCACCCATCGTGTACGGGTGCACGACCGAGCGCGGCAGCCGGTCGAGCAGGTCGGCCAGCGCGTCGTCGGTGAACAGCGGCTGCTCGTGCAGCCGGTGCCGAGCCCGGTGGGGCCGGACGCCGAACGCGTCGATGTCGTCGAAGCTCCACGGGAGCAGGTGCGGATCAGTCACGCCTACACGTGCGTGCCGGACCCCGAAAAGATCCGCGCCGGCCCGGGACTCGTCGGGTCAGCTGCCGGTGATCCCGTCGAGCTTCTTCACCGTCGCCTCGAACTCAGCGACCAGGTCGCCGATGACCTCGGCCACCGGGCGGACCTCGTTCATCCGCCCGACGATCTGGCCGATCGGCATCGAGATCACGTCCGGGTCGCCGGAGGCGTTGATCCGGTTGTGCGCGTCGGCCACGAGGAGGTTCTGCAACGGCATCGGCAGCGGTGCCGGGGCGCCCTCCTCCGACCACGCCTCGGTCCACTTCGTCTTGAGCAGCCGGGCCGGCTTGCCGGTGTAGATCCGGGTCCGAACGGTGTCGGACGACGTCGCCCGCAGGAACGCGGTCTCCCAGCCCCTGTTGCCGGCCAGGTTGCGGTACTCCTCGGTGCCGAGCCAGATCGACCCGGTCCACACGCCCTGTGCTCCGAGGGCGAGCGACGCCGCGATCTGGCGACCCGACCCGATGCCACCCGCGCCGAGGACCGGGACGTCGGGACCGACCGCGTCGACGATGTCGGGCGTGAGCACCATGCTGGCGATCTCACCGGTGTGGCCGCCGGCCTCGTACCCCTGGGCGATGATGATGTCGACGCCGTTGGCGACGTGGCTCAGCGCGTGCTTGGGCGCACCGGCGAGCGCGGCGACCTTGAGGCCGGCCTCGTGGCACTGCTCGATCACGTCGACCGGCGGCGAGCCGAGCGCGTTGGCGATGAGGACCGGGCGGTGCTGCAGGGCGACGTCGACGTGGGAGCGCGCAACGGAGTGCAGCCAGCCGAGCACACCCTCGCGGCCCTCGCCCTCGGGCAGCGGCGGGACGCCGAGCTTGAGCAGGGTCTCGTCGACGAACGTCCGGTGGTCCTCCGGGATGTACGTCGACAGGTCGGCGGAGGTGCCCTCGGTCGGGATCTTCATCGGCATCACCACATCGACGCCGTACGGCTTGCCGTCGGTGTTCTCGTCCATCCAGGTGAGCACCCGGTCGAGGTCGTCGGTGTCGTTGAACCGGACGCAGCCCAGCACGCCCAGTCCGCCCGCCCGCGAGACGGCGGCCGCCACGTGCTCGGAGGGCGTGAACGCGAAGATCGGGTACTCGATGCCGAAGGCATCGCACAGCGCGGTGTGCATCAGGCGTTCGCCTCCACGGTGTCGGTGCGGTCGTCGGTGCGGGCCGCGAGCGCGAGCTCCTTGGCCCGGGGGTACTGCGCCTTGCCGGTGGCATTGCGCGGGATCTCGGGCACGATCGTCAGTGCTCGCGGGAGCTTGTAGCCGGACAGGTGCGCGCGCAGGAAGGTGCGCAGCTCCTCGAGCTCCAGGCTCGCGCCGGGCCGCAGCTCGACGACGGCGGCCACGGTCTGGCCGTACTTCTCGTCGGGGAGGCCGACCACCAGGACGTCGTACACGCCGGGGTGCGCCTTGATGGCCTGCTCGACCTCTTCGGGGTAGACCTTCTCGCCGCCGGTGTTGACGCAGTTGGAGCCGCGGCCGAGCAGCGTGATCCGGTTGCCCTCCTCGATCCGGGCGTTGTCGCCGGGGATGGAGTAGCGGACGCCGTCGATCTCGATGAACGTCTTGGCCGACTTCTCGGGGTCCTTGTAGTAGCCGACCGGGACGTTGCCCGCGCGGGCGGTCCGGCCGATCTTGCCGACGTCGGTGGCCGGGTCGAGCGGCTTGTTGTCGTCGCCGAGGATCACCGTGGTGGGCGGGATCGAGACGACCGGGCCGTCAGTGGAGAGGGCGCTGGCGTCCTGCAGGCCGGTGCCCTGGAAGCCGGTCTCGGAGGAGCCGACCGAGTCGGTGAACACGGCGTTGGGGAACGCCTTCATCCAGCGCTCCTTGACCGACTTCGAGAAGATCGCGGCGCTCGAGGCGATCGCGAAGAGCGTCTGGCCGTCGTAGCCGCCCGCCTCGTAGGCGTCGATGAGCGGCACCGCCATCGCGTCGCCGGTCATGAAGAGCATCTGCACACCGTGCTGGTCGACCAGCTCCCAGGTGCGGACCGGGTCGAACTTCGGCTCCAGGATGGTGACCTGGCCGGCGAAGAGGTGCATGAGCAGCGATGCCTGCGCGCCGCCGTGCATGAGCGGGCTGAGCGGGAGGGTGACCAGGCTGTCCTGGAGCGCCTTCTTGGACTGGTCGTACTCCTCGAGCGGCTCGGAGGTCATGAAGTCGATGCCGCCGCCGAGCACCCGCCAGAAGTCCTCGTGGCGCCACATGACGCCCTTGGGGAAGCCGGTGGTGCCGCCGGTGTAGATGATGTGGATGTCGTCGGGGCTGCGCTCGCCGAAGTCACGCGCGTCGGACTGGCCGGCCACGGCCTCCTCGAGCGTCACGCCGCCGAACGGCGACAGGTCGCTCGCGTCGTCGGGCTCGAGCGGGTTCGGAACAGCGATGACCGCCTTCATGGCGCCGACCTTGGGGAGCACCTCGGCGACGAGCGGCGCGTAGACGCGGTCGTGGACCAGGCCGACCAGGTCGGCGTTGTCGAAGAGGTACTCGAGCTCGCCGGCGACGTAGCGGAAGTTCACGTTGATGGAGACGGCCCGCACCTTGAGGATCGCGATCAGCGCGATCACGTGCTCGATGCTGTTCTTGGCGTAGAGACCGACGTGGTCGCCGGTCCCGATGCCCTGCGCCTGCAGGTAGTGCGCGAGCTTGTTGGACTCCGCCTCCAGCTCCGCGAAGGTGATGACGCGGTCCCCCACCTGGACGGCAGGCTTGTCCG
This sequence comes from Nocardioides sp. L-11A, assembly GCA_029961745.1. Classification (NCBI taxonomy): domain Bacteria; kingdom Bacillati; phylum Actinomycetota; class Actinomycetes; order Propionibacteriales; family Nocardioidaceae; genus Nocardioides; species Nocardioides sp. L-11A. The sequence goes on along the minus strand of CP124680.1, from coordinate 2,781,789 downwards.
GGACGGCGTCGACGGCGTGTTCGAAGAGGTCGGCGATGTTCAGGGCCACGAGGCCGACAGTAGAACACGTTTCACTTTTTCGCTAGCGTTGTTCACATGTCCGCCACCGAAGTCGCCCCCGACGCCTCCCCCGACTGCCTCGTCGAGCAGGACGGCCACAAGCTGGTCGTCACGATGAACCGCCCCGAGCGGCGCAACGCGCTGTCCGGACCGATGCTCCGGATCATGGAGGCGGCCTGGGACCGGGTCAACGAGGACCCGGAGATCCGGGTCTGCATCCTCACCGGTGCGGGCGGCTACTTCTGCGCCGGCATGGACCTCAAGGCCGCCGACGAGAAGCCGCCGTCGGAGAGCTTCGAGTCCGGCGAGTACGACCCCACCGTCATCAAGGGCCTGCTCAAGGGCTTCCGGCTCACCAAGCCGCTGATCGCCGCGGTCGAGGGCCCCGCGATCGCCGGCGGCACCGAGATCCTGCAGGGCACCGACATCCGGGTCGCGGGCGAGTCGGCCAAGTTCGGCGTCGCCGAGGCGCGCTGGTCGCTGTACCCGATGGGCGGCTCCGCGGTCCGGCTCCCCCGCCAGATCCCCTACACGGTCGCCGCCGAACTGCTGCTGACCGGCCGTACGCTCAAGGCGCCCGAGGCCAAGGAGCTCGGCCTGATCGGGCACGTCGTCCCCGACGGCGAGGCGCTGGCCAAGGCCCACGAGCTCGCCGACCTGATCGCGGCCAACGGCCCGCTCGCCGTCCAGGCGATCCTCAAGACGATGCGCGACTCCGAGGGCAGGCACGAGGAGGAGTGCTGGGCCGACGACGCCAAGGTCGGCGCCGCGGTGTTCTCCTCCGAGGACGCCAAGGAGGGCCCGCGGGCGTTCCTGGAGAAGCGAGCGCCGGAGTTCAAGGGCCGCTGAGTCCCGTGAGGTGGCCGTCCAACCAGGCCGGGAAGTCGTCCAGGCCCGGCAGCACGACGTGGGTGCCGGCCCCACGGAGCTCCTCGGCCGTGCACCCGCCGGTGAGCACCGAGACGCTGGTGACGCCCGCGGCGAGCGCGCCCTCGACGTCGTGGACGTGGTCGCCGACGTAGACCGAGGCACCCTCGCGGCGCAGCACGGCCGCCTTCCCGACCCCCCAGACCCAGCCCTCCAGGAGGTCGACGTCGAGCCCGGTGTGTTGGAGGTGCAGCTGGGCGTTCGGCGCGAACTTGCCGGTGACCACGACCACCCGCCCGCTGTGCCGGCGTACGGCGGCGATCGCCTCGTGTGCCCCCGGCAGCACCGGCACGTTGGCGATCGCGTGCTCCGGGTAGAGCTCTCGGAACCGGTCGCCCGCGGCCGGGATCGCCTCGGCCGGCAGGTACGGCGCCAGGAGGATGTCGAGCGGCGGCCCCAGCCGGGCGACCAGCTCGTCGACGGGCAGGTCCACGCCGAGCTCGGCGCCCAGCACTCCGAGCACGTCGCGGACGCCCGGCGCCGTGTCGATGAGGGTCAGGTCGAGATCGAACCCGACGACGAGATCCGGCATGGACGCACGCTATCGCCGAGGAGTGAGCCGAGGCCCGGCCGGGCAGCATGGCGTCATGGGTGCCCTCGCTATCCTCCTGTTCTCCGTCCTCGCACTGGTCGCGGTGGCGCTCGTCGTACTGCTGGCGCTCGCCGTGTCGGCCGCGGCCAAGCGGGCCGCCGAGCGACGCGCGGGTCTGGCCGCGTTCGCGCACGGCCGCGAGTGGGAGTACCGCACCACCGATCCCGCGCTCGTCGACCGCTTCGCCGGCGCGCCCTTCGGCCGGGGGCACGCCCGCCAGGCGAGCAACGTCCTCCTCGGGCGGTACGACGGTCGCCCGTTCACCGCCTTCGACTACCAGTACACGACCGGCTCCGGGGAGGACTCCTCGCGCCACACCTACTCCGTGGTCGCGCTCAACCTCGGCGTGCGGGCGCCCGAGCTGGCGGTCGGCCCGACCAGCACCCTGCGTCGCTGGGTGGACTCACTGACCGGCCGCGACATCGAGATCGGCGATCCGGTCTTCGACGCGGCCTACACCGTCCACTCCCCGGCGCCCGACTTCGCCGCCGACGTCCTGCTCTCCGACGTACGCGATGTGATGCGGCACCACCCCGCGCTGTCGTGGCGGATCACCGGCGACTCGCTGCTGGTCATCCGTTCCGGAGCGCACACACCGGCGGAGGTGGACGCGAAGCTGCACCTGATGGACGCGCTCCTCGACCGGATCCCCGATCGGGTCTGGGACCGACTGCGGGGCGAGCAGCCCCGCTGACACGGAGCGCCTTCAGCGCAGCGGCCGCCGCCGCACCCGGACACGATCATCGGCGAGCACCACGACCGCACCGAGGCGGAGATCCTCCGCCACCTGCTCCAGGTTGGCGAGAAGCGTCACGGCACGGTGCTCCGCGCCGCGGTTCCCTTGGCGGAACAGGATGAAGCTGGGCAGCGCGGCACCCGACCGCGCCAGGATCTCGCCGAAGTCCGTGTCCGCGGAGATCAGGATCCGCTCCTCGGCTCGCGCCCTTGCGATGACCTCCTCATCGAGGTGTCCCTGGAGGTCACGGTCCCGAACATGGACGACGTCGTGTCCCGCTGCTGCCACCAGCGCGACCGTGCGGGCACTCAGGCACTCGTCGACGAGGAACCTCACGCTGTCGAACGCAGCGGCAGCTGGCGTTCCGAGACGGCGGCGGCGGCGAACTCCAGAGCGGCGCGCACATCTTCGAGAGCCAACTGCGGGTAGTCCAGGAGGATGTCTGCCTCACCCTGTCCCTCGGCGAGCAGGCCGACGACCGTAGCCACCGGGATCCGGGTGCCGCGGATGCACGGCACCCCACCCATGACGCGGTGGTCGACGACGACGCGCTCAGCGGACATGACCCCAGTGTAGGCACGTACCCGCCCGGGCGGAGCCGGATGAGTCCTGCCGGTCGGCGGTCAGGCGGTCAGCGACCGGTGCGCTTCGCCGTCCAGTCGAGCGGACCGCTCGGGCCGGTGCCGCGTTGACACCAGCCGACCTTGTAGGACAAGGTGCCGGCCTTGACCTTGCGCTTCTTCGCGACCAGCTTCCCGCTGACCTCGACGCGGTACTCGGTCCCGTTGTAGACGCCCGCGTCCACGCCGTGGAAGCGGCCGTTCTTCTTGACCTTCATGGTCGCCATGGGTTGCACGATCGTCCTGACGTCGAGCCCGCAGACCACGTTCATCAGGACCTGCCAGTTCTTGACCTTGCGACCGTTCTCGGTCACCTCGAAGTCGATCTCCAGGCGGTCGAGCGGGTTGGGCTCTGTCGGGGTCTCGGCCCCGGCATAGCTGCCCCCCGGCCCCTTCGGCGCGGAGCCGGCCACGGAGCCGACCGCGGCCCCGGTCGGAGCGGGAGCGGAGGTGAGCAGCAGGGCCAGGGTGGCGCACCCGACGACGAGGGCCCGAGAGACGGATCGCATGGGCGTCAGCCTACGCTGCGCTCCCCCGTCCAGAAGCGGGCGCGCAGCGCCTTCTTGTCGGGTTTGCCGAGGGCGGTGAGCGGCAGCGCGTCGACCGCGAGGACGTCCTTCGGCGCCTGGACCGAGCCCTTGCGCTCCTTGACGGCGTCCTTGATCTCCGCGACGACGCCGTCGGTGAGCTCGAAGCCCTCGCGCAGGACGACGACCGCGGTGACCGCCTCGCCGAACTTCTCATGCGGCGTGCCGATGACGCCGACCTGGGCGATCGCCGGGTGCTCGGCGATGACGTCCTCGACCTCGCGTGGGAAGACGTTGAAGCCACCGGTCACGATCATGTCCTTGGTGCGGTCCACGATGTACCAGAAGCCGTCCTCGTCCTCGCGCGCCACGTCGCCGGTGTGCATCCAGCCGTCGCGGAAGGTCTCGGCGGTCGCCTCGGGCAGCTGCCAGTAGCCGGCCGAGAGCAGCGGTCCGGCGACGCAGATCTCTCCCGGCTCGCCCGGGGCGACCGGGTTGCCGGACTCGTCGAGCAGGGCCGCGCGCAGGTACGCCGAGGGCCGGCCGCAGGAGGTGAGCCGGGACTCGACGGGTGCCCCGGCGGCATCGACGTGGTCGCCCTTCGGGAAGTAGCTGATCACCATCGGGGCCTCGGACTGCCCGTAGTACTGGGCGAAGATCGGGCCGAACCGCTCGATCGCCTCCTTGAGCCGGACCGGGTTGATCGCGGAGGCGCCGTAGTAGACGGTCTCGAGCGAGGACAGGTCGCGGGTGCGCGCGTCCGGGTGGTCCATCAGCGCGTAGAGCATCGTGGGGACGAGCATCAGCGAGTTGATCCGCTTCTCCTCGATCGTCTGCAGCACCTCCGCGGGGTCGAATCGCGAGGAGACGAACAGAGTGCCGCCCTTGAGCACGACCGGGACGAAGAACGCAGCACCCGCGTGGGACAGGGGCGTGCACATGAGGAACCGGGGCTCCTCGGGCCACTCCCACTCCGCCATCTGGATCTGCGCCATCGTGGAGAAGGCGCGGACCGTGCCGATGACGCCCTTCGGCTTGCCGGTGGTGCCACCGGTGTAGGTGATCGAGGTGATGTGGTCGGGCTCGAGGAGGGCCGCCTGGAAGGGCTGCGGCTCGAACGAGGCGGCCACCTCGGTCAGGTCGGTGCCGACCTCCGCGAGCTCCGCCGGGACCGGCCCGATGGTCAGCACCTGCTTGAGGCCCGGGCACTTGCTGAGCAGCTCGACGGCACGACCGGCGAAGTACGGGTCGATGACCAGCGTCGTGATGCCGGCGTCGTTGATGACGTAGGCGTGGTCGTCGGCCGAGCCGAGCGGATGCAGCGAGGTGCGCTGGAAGCCCTGGGTCTGCCCGGCGCCGAGGATGAACAGCACCTCCGGCCGGTTCAGCGCGAGCAGCGCGCCCGGCGTACCGCGCCCGGCGCCGAGGGACTCGAAGGCCTGGATGTACTGCGAGATCCGGTCCGCGGTCTCCTTGCCCGTCAAGGTGACGTCGCCCAGGTGCACGATCGGGCGGTGCGCGTGGCGCCTGAGCGCGGCAACCATGAGGTGGCCGTTGTGAGCGGGGGTCCGGAGCGTGTCGGTCACAGACTCACAGTAGAACGTGTTCTATTTGTGGGCAAGGACCCTACCTTGGTCGGGGCCGCCGGATACCGCCGTCCGATGTGGCCGGCGCGCGGCGCGCCCTACCGTCGCCCCATGCCGTACGACGACCTGGGCTCGAGCCGCGAGGACAAGATCTGGACCTATGCGATCTGCGCGGCCGGGGGCATCCTGATCCTGACCCTCGGTCCGCTGCTGGCCCGCTGGCTCGCCGACGTCCCGTTCGTGCCGTTCAAGGAGCCGCTGCGCTGGGTCGGCGGCTTCGACCAGCCCTGGGCGTGGGCGGCCCGAGTGGCACTCGGCCTCGTCGCCGGACTGGTCGTCGCCCTGCTCACCCTCGTCGACGAGTGGCACCTGGAGGTGCACGACGACGCCGTCGTGGTCGTCCACGACCAGGATCGGCGCCGGCTCCCCCGCGAGGCCATCGTCGGCATCCACCTCGAGGGCAAGAAGATCGTCATCGACGGCACCGACGGACGCCGCCTGTTCGAGAAGCCGGTCGAAGCCGGGCGGGAGCGGGTGAAGCTGGCTTTCGCCTCCCGCGGCTACCCGCTCGAGACCGAATAGCTCAGGCTCGATAGCTCAGCTCGATAGCTCAGCTCGCCGGGCGCCGCTCGACGGGCGCGATCAGCGGCCGCACCCCGCCCAGGCGGCGGTGGAAGCGGACCTGGTCGGCATGGGCGTCGAGCACCTGCCACAGCGCACGGTGCGCGGACCACGGCAGCGGGTCGTCGCCGTGGACCCAGCGCTCGCCGAAGCTGATCCACACCGGCACCCATGCCTCCGCGCAGTCCCAGGCGCCGCGCTGGGCCTCGACCAGGCGTCGGCGCACCTGGAACTCCGCGCGCGGCCCGTCGAGGCAGATCGGCGCCGAGCGCACCGGCCACACCCACAGGTCGAGCTCGACCAGCTCCAGCTCGAGCTCCGGCAGCAGGACCGGATCGACCAGGACCGTGGCGACGTTCTCGTGCGGCTCGCGCCTCATGGAAGAGGACGGTAGCCCGCACCGCCGACGAGCAACAGGGGCCGGACCGCGTCCGCCGCGTGAAGATCAGGCGAGCAGCTCCGCGATCCCCCGGATCTCGTCGGCACTGCGGCACGACAGCAGCAGCGTCGTGACGCCGGTCTCCTCCCACTGGGCGACCCGCTCGCGCACCTCGCCGGGCGTGCCGATGATGTGCATGTCGTCGACCAGCTCGTCGGGGATGAGCGCGGTGGCCTTGTCCTTCTCGCCGGACAGGTAGAGCTCCTGCACCTCGTCGGCCAGCTCGCCGTAGCCCATCCGGGTGAAGACCTGCTTGTGGAAGTTCTGCTCCTTGGCGCCCATGCCGCCCATGTAGAGGGAGACGAACGGCTTCATCCCGTCGACGACCGCCTGCTTCTGCTCGGCGTTCTCGACGACCTGGAGGTGACAGGTGGCGGCGATCTCGAAGTCGGCTCGAGTACGACGCGCGCCCGGGCGAGCGAAGCCCTCGTCCAGCCACGGCTGGTACATCCCCGCACTCCGGGGCGTGTAGAAGATCGGGATCCATCCGTCGGCGATCTCGGCGGTCTGGGCGACGTTCTTGGGACCCTCGGCGCCCAGCCAGATGGGCAGGTCGGCGCGCAGCGGGTGCACGATCGGCTTGAGCGGCTTGCCGAGGCCGACCGCGCCCGGGCCGGCGTAGGGCAGCGGGTGATGGGGGCCGGCGTTGGTCACCGGGGCCTCGCGGGCCAGCACCTGGCGGATGATCGAGACCACCTCGCGGGTGCGGGCCAGCGGCTTGGAGAACGGGACGCCGTACCAGCCCTCGACGACCTGGGGCCCGCTGACGCCCATGCCGAGGATGACCCGCCCTCCGGTGAGGTGGTCGAGAGTGAGCGCGTGCATGGCGATCGACGTCGGCGTCCGTCCGGACATCTGCACGATCGACGTGCCGAGCCGGACGCGCGAGGTCTCGCGGCCCCACCAGGCCAACGGCGTGAACGCGTCACTCCCCCAGGCCTCGGCGGTGAAGATCGCGTCGAAGCCCGCGCTCTCCGCCGCCGCGACCAGCTCGCCGACCCCGTGCGGCGGTTGCGCGGACCAGTACCCCAGCTGCAAGCCCAGTTTCATGACTGCATCATGCCCGGCCCGCGGACACGTTTCTAGAACGTGTTTCACTTTTGAGCAGAACATGTTTCACTTCGGATCATGAGTCGCACCCTCTCGGCGCCGGTCACGGTCGCCTTCGACTACACGCGATCCACCGGGCCCGTCGTCGGCCGCTTCCTCTCCGGCCTCCGCGACGGGGTGGTCGTGGGCGGACGGACCTCGGCCGGCCAGGTCGTGGTGCCGCCGCTCGAGTTCGACCCCGTGACCCACGAGGCGACGACCGAGTTCGTGGAGGTCTCCTCCGTCGGCACGGTCACGTCCTGGACCTGGGTTCCCGAGCCGGTGAAGGACCAGCCGTTCGACCGTCCGTTCGCCTTCGCGCTGGTCACCCTCGACGGAGCCGACGTGCCGCTCCTGCACGCCCTGGACGTCTCCTCGCCGGCCGAGGTCACGACCGGCATGCGGGTGCGGGTGCGCTGGGCGGCGGAGCGCGTCGGCCACATCAACGACATCGCCTGCTTCGAGCCGCTCGCACCCGGCGAGAGCCAGACCGCGGTCCCCCCGGCAGCCGGCGACGAGCCGGTCACCGGCGTGGTCACCCCCGTCTCGCTCGACTACCAGTACGCCGCCTCCCCGGAGGAGTCGCTGTTCTACCGCGGCCTCAACGAGGGCCGCATCATGGGCCAGCGCTGCCCGACCTGCCAGAAGGTCTACGTCCCGCCACGCAGCGCCTGCCCCTCCGACGGCACGCCGACCGCCGAGGAGGTCGAGCTCGCGCAGACCGGCACGATCACGACCTTCTGCGTGGTCAACGTGCCCTTCCTCGGCCAGAAGATCACTCCGCCGTACGTCTCGGCGTACGTCCTCCTCGACGGCGCCGACATCGCGCTGCTGCACCTCATCCTCGGCGTCCCCGCCGAGGAGGTGCGGATGGGCATGCGGGTCAAGGCCGTCTGGAAGCCGGAGGAGGAGTGGGCCTATTCCCTGGAGAACATCGACCACTTCGCGCCGACCGGCGACCCGGACGCCGACTTCGACACCTACCAGCACCACCTCTGAGACGGGAGAGACGGACAGATGCGTGACGTCGCCGTCGTCGGGTTCGCCCAGCGACAGATGCCCCAGTTCGACGGGTCACCGACCTGCGTCGAGCTCCTGGTCCCGGTCTTCAGGGAGCTCTACGAGCAGACCGGCTGGACCCGCAAGGACGTCGGGTTCTGGTGCTCCGGCTCCTCCGACTACCTGGCCGGCCGCTCGTTCTCGTTCGTCCAGGCGGTCGATGCCATCGGCGTCATCCCGCCGGTCAACGAGTCGCACGTGGAGATGGACCTCGCGTGGGCCATGTACGAGGCGTGGATCAAGATCCAGACCGGCGAGGTCGACACCGCCCTCGTCTACGCCTTCGGCAAGAGCTCGGCCGGCGTGCTGCGCCGCACCCTCGCCCTGCAGCTCGAGCCCTACACGATGACGCCCCTGTGGCCCGACACCGTGTCCCTCGCCGGTCTCCAGGCCCGTGTCGGCATCGATGCTGGCCTGTGGGACGAGCGCGCCATGGCCGAGGTCGCCAACCGCTCGCTGACCGACGCGGAGAAGAACGAGCATGCCATCCGCAAGGGCGGCTCGTCCGTCGAGGAACTGCTCGCGCGCCCGATGTATGCCGACCCGCTGCGCAAGCACGACTGCTCCCCCGTCACCGACGGCGTGGCGGCGCTGGTGCTCGCGGCCGGCGACCGGGCTCGCGAGGTCCGCGAGCGTCCCGCCTGGCTGACCGGCATCTCCCACAACGTCGACCCGATGGGCATGGGCGTGCGGGACCTGACCAGGTGCCCGTCGGCCCGGCGGGCCGGTGCCGCGCTCGACCTGGGCGGCGTCGAGGTGGCCGAGCTGCACGCTCCGTTCAGCCACCAGGAGCTGATCCTGCGCACCGAGCTCGGGCTCGGCGACGATGTCGTCATCAATCCCTCCGGTGGCGCGCTCGCCAGCAACCCGATGTTCTCCGGCGGTGGCATCCGCGTCGGCGAGGCCGCGACGAGGATCTGGGCCGGCGAGGCCGACAAGACCCTCGCCCACGCCACCAGCGGTCCTGCCCTGCAGCAGAACCTCGTCTGCACCCTGGAAGCCTCGACCGAAGGAAGGCAGATCTGATGGGCAAGCAGCCTGCAGCGATCATCGGCGTCGGCCAGACCCACCACCGCGCGAAGCGCGAGGACGTCTCCATGGCGGGCCTGTGCCGCGAGGCCATCGACCGCGCGCTCGTCGACGCGAACCTGACGCTCGACGACATCGACGCGATCGTCGTCGGCAAGGCGCCGGACCTGTTCGAGGGCGTGATGATGCCCGAACTGTTCCTCGCCGAGGCGCTCGGCGCGGCCGGCAAGCCGCTGCTGCGCGTCCACACGGCCGGATCGGTCGGCGGCTCGACCGCCATCGTCGCGTCGTCGCTGGTCCAGGCCGGCGTCCACAGGCGGGTGCTGACGGTCGCCTACGAGAAGCAGTCGGAGTCCAACGCGATGTGGGCACTCTCGGTGCCGCTGCCGTTCAACATGCCGGTCCACGCGGGGGCCGGCGGGTACTTCGCACCGCACGTGCGCTCCTACATCCGGCGCTCCCAGGCACCCACCCATGTCGGTGCGATCGTGGCGGCCAAGGACCGCAACAACGCGCTGAAGAACCCCTACGCGCACCTCCACAACGAGGGCACGACCGTCGAGTCGGTGCTGGCGTCGCAGATGCTCTGGGACCCGATCCGGTACGACGAGACCTGTCCGTCCTCCGACGGCGCCTGCGCCCTGGTGATCGTCGACGAGGACACCGCAAAGTCCTCGCCGAACCCGGCCTGGATCCACGGCACCGTGATGCGCTCCGAGGCCACCACGGCCGCCGAGCGCGACCAGGTCAATCCCCAGGCCGGGCGCGACGCCGCGGCCGCGCTGTGGAAGCAGGCCGGCATCACCTCGCCGATCGACGAGATCGACGCGGCCGAGATCTACGTGCCGTTCTCCTGGTTCGAGCCGATGTGGCTGGAGAACCTCGGCTTCGCCGCCGAGGGCGACGGCTGGAGGCTCACCGAGGCCGGCGAGACCGCGATGACCGGCCGGATCCCGGTCAACTGCTCGGGCGGCGTGCTCTCGTCGAACCCGATCGGCGCCTCGGGGATGCTCCGCTTCGGCGAGGCCGCCCTCCAGGTCCGCGGCGCGGCCGGCGAGCACCAGGTCGACGGCGCCCGCAAGGCACTCGGCCACGCGTACGGCGGCGGCTCGCAGTTCTTCGCGATGTGGGTCGTCGGCGCGGACAGGCCGACCAACTGATCCTGCGCCTCCGGGACGCGCCCGCCGACTCACGCGAGTCGGCGGGCGCGCCGTAGTCTGGGGGTGTGATCGAGCTTCGTACCCCGACCCAGATCGAGCAGATGCGCCCCGCCGGGCGCTTCGTCGCCTCGGTGATCCAGGCCCTCTCCGAGAAGGCCGATGTCGGGGTCAACCTCCTCGAGCTCGACGAGCTCGCGCACCGGATGATCAAGGACGCCGGCGCCGAGTCCTGCTATATCGACTACCACCCGTCCTTCGGCGCCAGCCCGTTCGGCAAGGTGCTGTGCACCTCGGTCAACGACGCGGTGCTGCACGGCCTCCCTCACGACTACACCCTGCGGGACGGTGACCTGCTCTCCGTCGACTTCGCCGCCTCGGTCGACGGCTGGGTCTCCGACTCGGCGCTGTCCGTGGTCGTCGGCACGCCCGACCCGAAGGACCTGGCGCTCATCGACGTCACCCAGCGGGCCCTCGACGCCGGCATCGCGGCCGCCCGGGCGGGCAACCGTCTCGGTGACATCTCGTTCGCCATCGGCAGCGTCGCCCACGAGGCGGGCCTCAAGGTCAACCTGCAGTTCGGCGGTCACGGCGTCGGCCGGACCATGCACGGTGAGCCGCACGTCGCCAACGACGGCAGGGCAGGGCGCGGCATCAAGCTGCGGCCCGGTCTGGTCATCGCGATCGAGCCGTGGTTCCTGCACACGACCGACGAGATCGTGTTCGACCCCGACGGCTGGACCATCCGCAGCGCCGACGGCTCCCGCGGCGCCCACACCGAGCACACCGTGGCCATCACCTCGGGCGACCCGCTCGTCCTCACCGCCCGGGACTGACCGACCGCTCGCGCCCCGTCCCGGCGGCGGCTGGTAAGGGGCGCCGGGGGTACTGCCCCGTCACCAGCGACGTGACGGCGGGGTGCGATGGAGCAGCGGACCATGGGCGTCGAGGAGGAGCTGATCCTCGTCGACCCGGAGACCCGGGTGGCGGCGCCGCGTGCGGAACAGGTGCTGCGGTACGCCGCAGAGTCGGGCGGGGACGGCGGGGACCCTGCCGAGGAGCTGGACCACGAGCTCTTCGCCCACCAGCTGGAGACGCGGACCCCGCCCGTGACCGACGCCGGCGCGCTGCGCGCGCATCTGGTGCGACTGCGTCGACGGGCGGCGCGCGCTGCCGAACAGGCCGGCGTCCTGACCGCCGCCTCCGGCGCTGTCCCGCTGCCGGGTGGGCCGCCCCGGACGACCCGGGACGACCGGTACCTCGCCATGGTCGAGACCTACGGCGAGGTGGCTCGCCCGGGCGGCACCTGCGGCCAGCATGTGCACGTGGCCATCGAGGACGACGAGAGTGGGATCCGGGCGATCGACGCGATCACGCCCTGGCTGCCCGTGCTGCTCGCGATCAGCGCGAACTCGCCCTACTACCACGGCCGCGACACGCACTACGCCTCCTGGCGGTCGCAGGCCTGGGCGCAGTGGCCGAGCGCCGGTCCGACCGAGGCGTTCGGGTCGGCCACCGCCTATCACGCGCTGAGCCGGCAGCTGGTCGCGTCGGGCGCCGCCATGGACCCGGGCATGCTCTACTTCGACGCACGACTCTCCGCGCACCAGCCGACCCTCGAGGTGCGTATCGCCGACGTGTGCACCGACCCGGACGACGCGACGCTTCTGGCGGTCCTGGTGCGCGCACTGGTGTGCAGCGAACTCGACGGTGGCGGTCTGACCACCGGGACCTGGCGGGCCGAGCTGCTGCGAGCGGCGCGGTGGCGGGCAGCACGGTACGGACTGACCGACCGCCTGCTGGACCCGCCCAGCGGCGCCCTGGCGCCCGCCCGCGCCGTACTCGAGCGACTCCTGGACCACACCCGCGTGCAACTCGAGGTCAGCGGCGATCTCGATCTCGTCCGGGCCGCCCTCCCCCGGGTCCTGGCGGCCGGCGGCGCGAGCCGCCAGCGCGCGGCCTACGAGCGCAGCGGCGCCAGCCTGCCGGCGGTCGTCGACGACCTGGTGCGGCGGACCAACGCACCCTGAGCGCGGCGCCCGCCCGGGCCGGCTCAGGCGATCAGTGGGTCAGTGGGTCAGGCCCCAGATGAACCCGAAGGCGCCGCAGGCGACGCCCAGGCCCACGATCAGCCACAGCGAGATCCACGCGAGGGAGTGCATCCCGTGCTGGTAGTGGTTCTCCGAGAACCCGGGGAACTGGTCGGCGTTGACGTCGCTCATCGCAACCTCCTGAATGTCGGCCTGCCTTCACCGCGAACGCTACTGCACCCGGCCCGCCGGAGGGAGCATGCCTCCGCCCCGATCCGGCCCCCGGGCCCCGCTCAGTTGTCCGCGACCTTGGTGACCACGGCGAAGGCGGCGTCGAGGTCGACGTCCCACTCCACGCCCGCAGTGTCGCGCACCTCGGCCTCATAGGCGACGCCCGGGTCGTCGCTGGGGTCGACGTCGAGCACGGTGCCACCGCCGACGGCCGCCAGTGCCGCCTGCTCGGCGGAGGCCCGCTCCGCGTCGCTGAGGACCCGGTCGTCGGCGTCGACGCCGGTGTCGTCGTCCAGATCGTCGTCCCTGTCGTCGTCCCTGTCGTCGTCGCGGTCCTGGGCCACGACCCGGAGGTCACGGTCCAAGGTGACGTCGATCTCGGTGCCGTCGGCGAGACGGACCTCGACCTCGTAGGCCTCACCCGGATCGTCGCTCTCCTCGACGTCGACGGCCTCGCCGCCCCCCGCCACCTCGACGGCCGCCGCGGCGACCCGGTCACGCTCGTCGCCGGAGACGTCGTCGGCCGACGCGGCCCAGAAGACGCCACCGGCGCCGACCACCGCGACCGCGGCGAGGGTGGGGAGGATGACGCGCTTGCGGCGCAGGGTGCTGATGTTCATGGGAGCTGCCTCTCGTTCGGATCGTTGTCGGTCCGAGCCTGCCCGCAGGTCGCTGAATGTCCCCTGAAGGCACCTGAAGATCCGTTCAGGCGGGCAGCCGTACGTCGAACCGGGCGCCGCCGAGCGCGCTGGGCCCGAGCGCGACCGAGCCGCCGTGGGCGGTGACCACCTCGCGCACGATGGCCAGGCCGAGGCCGCTGCCGCCGGCGTCGCGGGCCCGGGCGTCGTCGAGCCGCACGAACCGCTCGAAGACCCGGTCGCGGTCACGCTCGGGGACCCCGGTGCCGTCGTCCTCGACGGTGAGGACCACGGCGCCGTCCGCCGCCCCCAGCGAGAGGCGGACGCCGCGACGGGCGTGCCGGGCCGCGTTGTCGACGAGGTTGCGCACCACCTGCGCGAGGGCGACGGCGTCACCGTGGACCCGTCCCGCGCCGACGTCCCGGGTGTCGATGGTGAGACCGGAGCGGATCACCCGGCGCGCGTCGGCGAGGACCAGGTCGTCCAGATCGACCTCGGCCCACGGCGCCCGGCCCCGGGCATCACCGGCCCGGGCGAGGACGAGGAGCTGGTCGACGAGGGACTGCATCCGCAGCACCTCCTCGTGGACCGTGGCGGCGAGCTCGCCGTCCGGCAACGCGCCAGGATGGGCACGGGCGACCTCCGCCGCCTGCCGGATGCTCGCGAGCGGCGAGCGCAGCTCATGGGAGGCGTCGGCGACGAACTCCTCCTGGCGGTCGCGGGCGCCCTGCAGGCGGACCAGCATCTGGTTCATGGTGCGGGCCAGGCGGCCGACCTCGTCACGGACCGGGGGCTCGGGCACCCGGCGGTCCAGGCTCGAGCCGCTGATCCGCTCGACCTCCGCGCGGATCCGCTCGACCGGCCGCAGCGCCCGGGACACGACCAACCACGTGGTCGCACCCACGACGAGCAGCAGCAGGGGCGCCCCCAGCAGCAGCGGGGCGGCGAGCGCGGCGGTGGTCTCGTCGACGTCCTCCAGCGAGACGGCGGCGGTCACGACGGACCCGTCCTCGGTGTCGTCGCTGGCGACCGCATAGCGGTGCTCTGCCCCGGGCAGCTCGACGGTGTCGTCGTCCCCGTCGGGGATCCGCCCGCGCAGCGAGGGATCCGCGGCGAGGAGCTGACTGTCCGGACCGACCACCTGCCATACGACGTCCTCCGGCTCGTCGTCGGTCTCGTCGTCGGTCTCGTCGTCGGGGGCCGCATGCGGGGGCCCGCTCGCCTCGACCTGCGCGACGAGGTCCGCGACCCGCTGCTCGGCGGTCGTCTCCGCGGCGTCGCGCAGCGACCCGCGCACGGTCAGGACCAGCGCGGCGACACCGACGACGAGGGCCACGGCGACCACCAGGACAGCGGCGAGCGTGGTGCGCAGCCGCACCGAGCCGGCGGCGCGCATGTCAGCCCCCGTCACCGGAGAGGCGGTAGCCGGCACCGCGGACGGTCTCGATGGCCTGCCGCCCGAACGGACGGTCGACCTTGTTGCGCAGGTGCCGGACGTAGACCTCGACGATATTCGGGTCGCCGTCGAAGTCGCCGTCCCAGACCGCGTCCAGGATCTGGCGCTTGGACACGACGTCGCCCTTGTGCCGGGCGAGGAAGGCCAGGACGGCGAACTCCCGCGCGGTCAGGCCGACCTCGACGTCGCCGCGGTGGACGCGCCGGGCGGCTGGGTCGATGGTCAGGTCGCCGACCTCCAGGGCCGTCGGGCGCTCCCGGGCGCCACGGCGGGCGACGGCCCGCAGCCGCGCGACCAGCACCGGGAACGAGAAGGGCTTGGTGAGGTAGTCGTCGGCACCGGTGTCGAGTCCCTCGACCTGGTCCCACTCGCCGTCCTTGGCGGTGAGCATGAGGATCGGCGTCCAGTTGCCCTCGCGGCGCAGCGTCTCGCACACCTTGTAGCCGTTGATGCCGGGCAGCATCAGGTCGAGCACGATCGCGTCGTACTCGTTCTCCCGCGCCAGCCACAGGCCGTCGGTGCCGTCATGGGCCACGTCGACCGCGAAGCCCTCGGCGCCGAGGCCGATCTCGAGGGTGCGGGCCAGCCGACGCTCGTCGTCGACGACCAGGACACGCATGCGACCTCCGGGAAATGCAGTCAGGGTGGCTCCCCGAGCCTAGTGTCACGGAGCCACCCTGAATCTGCGCTGAACAGCGCGCCCGCGGGTCAGACGTAGTTGACCTGCATCTCCTTGATGGCGTTGAGCCATCCCGACCGCAACCGGCGCGGCTCCGCGGCGAGGGAGATGTTCGGCGCCAGGTCGGCGAGGGCGTTGAAGATCAGGTTGATCTGCAGGCGGGCCAGGTTGGCGCCGAGGCAGTAGTGCGCGCCGTGCCCGCCGAAGGCGACGTGCGGGTTGTTCTCCCGCAGGATGTCGAACTTGAACGGGTCCTCGAACACCTCCTCGTCGAAGTTCGCCGACGCGTAGAAGATGCCGACCCGGTCGCCCTTCTTGATCGCCTGGCCGGCCAGCTCGGTGTCCTTCTTGGCGGTGCGCTGGAACACGGTGACCGGCGTCGCCCAGCGGACGATCTCGTCGATGGCGGTCTCCGGCCGGTCCTTCTTCCACAGCTCCCACTGGTCGGGGTTCTCGAAGAAGGCGTGCATGCCGTGCGTGGTCGCGTTGCGGGTGGTCTCGTTGCCCGCGACGGTCAGCAGGATCACGAAGAAGCCGAACTCGTCGTTGGTGAGTGCTCCGTGGTCGTCGTCGAGCCCGACGCTGATCAGCTTGGTGACGATGTCGTCCTGCGGGTTGGCGCGCCGCTCGTTGGCCAGCTGGTCGAAGTAGACGAGGATCTCCATGGACGCGACCGCCGGGTCCGCGCCGATGTCGGGGTCGTCGTACCCCATCATCTGGTTGGACCACTCGAAGAGCTTCTTGCGGTCCTCCTGCGGGACGCCGAGGAAGTCGGCGATCGCCTGGAGCGGCAGCTCGGAGGCGACCTCCTCCACGAAGTCGCCGCTGCCCTTCGCGACGGCCTGCTCGACGATCTCGTACGCGCGGTCCTGGAGGGCCTGCTTGAGCGAGGCGATGACCCGGGGGGTGAATCCGCGCGAGACGATCCCGCGCATCTTGGTGTGGTCCGGCGGGTCATGGTGGATCAGCATCGCCCGCTGGACCTCGACCTGGTCCCGCGTCATGTCCGGCGCGAAGCGGATGATGACGCCGTTCTCCATCGCCGACCAGTTCTCGTTGTCCTTGGAGACCTGGCGCACCTCGGCGTGCCGGGTGCAGGCCCAGTAGCCGGTGTCGAGGAAGCCGGCGCGCGCCTCCGGGACCTGCTCGATCCAGCGGATCGGCTCACTCGCGCGCAGCGCGCGGAACTGCTCGTGGGGTACGGCGACTTCGTTGATGTCGGGATCGGTGGGATCCCAATCCGTCGGGATGAGGAGCTCGGTCACACCACGAACCTTTCGCTACGGGACAGCCGGGGGATGGAACACGTTCTAGAGCCACCGTACAAAGCATCGCGTCAATACGAAAGGGTTTCGTGAGATTGACTTCCGGCGTGGCACAGGTCTCACTAGAACGTGTTCTAGTGAGATGTTACGGTGCGAGCATGGGCAACCCCGTGATCGTCGAAGCAGTCCGCACCCCGTTGGGCAAGCGCAAGGGCTGGCTCGCCGGCCTGCACCCGGCCCAGACCCTCGGCTTCATCCAGGCCGAGGTCCTCCGCCGCGCCGGCGTCGACCCCGCCCTCGTCGAGCAGGTCATCGGCGGCTGCGTCACCCAGGCGGGCGAGCAGTCCAACGACGCCGTACGCCGGGCGTGGCTCTACGCCGGACTCCCCCAGGCGACCGCCGGCACCGCCCTCGACGCGCAGTGCGGCTCCGGCCAGCAGGCGGCCCACCTGGTCAACGACATGGTCGCGGCCGGCACCATCGACGTCGGCATCGCCTGCGGCGTCGAGATGATGTCGCGCATCCCCCTCGGCGCGAACGTGCCGCCCGGGCTCGGCGACCCGCGCCCCGCCGACTGGTCCATCGACATGCCGAACCAGTTCGAGGCGGCCGATCGGATCGCCCGGCACCGCGGCATCACCCGCGCGGACCTCGAGGCACTCGGTCTGGCCTCCCAGGCCAAGGCCAAGATCGCGGTCGAGGAGGGACGGTTCAAGCGCGAGATCGCCGCGATCGAGGCGCCCGTGCTCGCCGACTCCGGCGAGCCGACCGGCGAGACCCGCGTCGTCGACACCGACCAGGGCCTGCGCGAGACCACCGCCGAGGGCCTCGCCGGCCTGCGCTCCGTGCTCGAGGGCGGTCTGCACACGGCCGGCACCTCGTCGCAGATCTCCGACGGCGCCGCCGCGGTCCTCATCATGGACGAGGACCGCGCGAAGGCGCTCGGCCTCAAGCCCCGGGCCCGGATCGTCGCGCAGTGCCTCGTCGGGTCCGACCCCTACTTCCACCTCGACGGCCCGATCGACGCCACCCGGCGACTGCTCGACAAGACCGGCATGGAGATCGGCGACTTCGACCTGTTCGAGGTCAACGAGGCGTTCGCCTCCGTCGTCCTGTCCTGGGCCGGCGTGCACGGCGTCGACCTCGACAAGGTCAACGTCAACGGCGGTGCCATCGCGCTGGGCCACCCGGTCGGCGCCACCGGCGTCCGCCTGATCACCACCGCCCTGCACGAGCTCGAGCGCCGCGACGCCTCGACCGCCCTCATCTCGATGTGCGCCGGCGGTGCGATGGCGACGGGCACGATCATCGAGCGGATCTGACCCGGCACCCGGCGGCGCCGCCCGGCGGCGGGCAGATGTTGGGGTCCGACCCTGACGTGAGGACCGCAGCCGGCTCCTAGCGTGAGCGCATGTTCCGATTCAGGCCCGGATTGTTCGGCGGCATCGTCGCCGTGCTCGCGCTCGTGGTGGCGATGTCCGGCGGCGCGTACGCCGCGGGGAAGATCACCGGGAAGCAGATCGCGAAGAACGCGATCAGCAGCAAGCACCTCAAGGACGGCCAGGTCACCGCCGCCGACCTGTCCGCCGACGCGAAGGCCGCCGCGGCCGGACCGGCCGGCCCCCGCGGTGCGGCCGGCGCCCCCGGCGCGCCCGGGATCAGCGGCTACGAGATCGTGACCGGCACCAGCGCCGAGTCCACCGGCGCCGGCGACTGGGTCGACCTGGTCGTGAACTGCCCGCCGGGCAAGAAGGTGCTGACCCACGGCGCCACCTGGACCAAGCTCGACCCGTCGGACGTCAAGGGCGTCTCGGTCTACTACAACTCGATCGCCCAGGCCCGCCTCGCCGCCGATGGAGGCAGCGTGACGTTCTACGGGTACGCCGAGTCGATGCCGGACGGCTGGGGGATGATCGGCCAGCTCGCCTGCGGGTTCGTGGCGTAGGGAAGGGTCTCCACGGCGGGCGACGGTCGGCTACAGCGCCGCCGCCATCGCCGCACACGCCCGCAGCCAGGATCGGCGAGTCTCGACGGACAACTCGGCGTAGGGCACGACCGAACCCGACACCAGCGCCGCGTCGTACGGGACCCGGTAGACGCCGCGGGTGCGCTGCTCGTAGACTTGGACCAGGTCCCGGGCCAGCGCCTCGTCGACCTTCGGGCTCGGGTCCGACAACACCGTGATCGTCTTGTACTTCAGGTTCTCGTGCCCCGCGTCCTGGAGCGCGTCCAGCATCCACAGGCCGCTGTAGCCGGTGTCCTCGCGCACCGTGCTGGTGACGACGAGCAGGTCGGCGGCCTCCGCGGCGGCGAGCCAGTTCTCAGCTCTCAGGTTGTTGCCGGTGTCGATCAGCAGGATCCGGTAGAACCGCTCGAGGAGCTGGTGGACCTCGGCGAAGTCGGCGGCGTGGATGATGCCGGTGACATCGGGCCGCTCATCGGAGGCGAGGACGTCGAAGTGCGCGTCGCCCTGCGAGCGGACGAAGGCACCGAGGTCGCCGATCCGGGACTGGTAGACGTCCTTGAACCGGCCGAGGTCGTCGAGAAGCTCGCGGGTGGTGTTGCGGTGGGTGCTGCGCGCACCGCGGATCCCCAAGGTCCCGCGGGTCTCGTTGTTGTCCCAGCCGATCACGCCGCCGCCCCGCACGGTGCCGAACGTGTACCCGGCGGCCAGCACGCCGGTGGTCTTCGCCGCGCCGCCCTTCGGGTTGACGAACGCGATGGTCCGCGGGCCGTCGAAGTCCTTCTGGATCGCTGCCCGGTCGGCCTCGTAGGCACGCTCCTTGGGCCCCATCGCGGGCGACACCAGGCCACCGCTCCAGCGGCGTACCCGCCCCCGCCAGCCCCAGGTCGCCGCGCCGAGCGCCAACTCCTGGTCGCGCCGGTCGAGGAAGTCGGTTGCGGTCATGAATCGCCGCGGCTCGGCCGACGGCGATGTGGGAGCGGGTGCGCTCGGGGGTGCACCCGCCGCGCCGGGCGGTGGACTGCCGGGCGGTGGACTGCTGGGCGGTGGACTGCTCGGCGGTGGACCGACCGGTGCGGGGGCGCCGGCATGCAGGCCGCGGACCGCCGTGTGCTCGTCGGCCGGTGGCGCCGGGGCCGGATCCGCCGGCGGCGGGGAGGCCGGGCGCTCGCCGAGCGGGGCGGTGAGCGGATCGAACAACGGGTCGGTCGACGAATGACGCACGTGTACCTCCGAGATAGGCAGCGCTCGCCCGCCAACCTACCCCGCCCCGCGGGATCAGGACACGTCCGACAGCGCCGTCTCGATCGCCCGGTGGAAGGTGGGGTAGGCGAAGTGCATCCCCCGCAGCGTGGCGAGCGGGACCTCGGCGTGCACAGCGGTCACGAGCATCCCGACGATCTCGCCGCCGGCGGGCCCGACGGCCGTCGCTCCCACCAGGACATCGCGGTCCAGGTCGGCCACGACCTTGATCAGGCCGTCGTTCCCGGCCTTGTGCAGCCAGCCCCGGCTCGACTCCGGCAGCGGCGCCGTACCGATGCCGACGCGGAGGCCCGCGGCGCGGGCCTGCTCCTCGGTCAGCCCGACCGAGCCGACCTCGGGATCGGTGAAGGTCGCCCGGGACACCGCGCGGTAGTCGGCCCACGGCCCGTCCTCGCCGATGAGGTCGCGGACCGCCACGCTTGCCTGATACATCGACATATGGGTGAAGGCGCCCTTGCCGGTGATGTCGCCGATCGCCCACAGACCCTCGGCGCCGACCACCCGCATCCGCTCGTCGACGTCGATCGCGCGGATCCCGGGATCCAGGCCGAGCGTGTCGAGCCCGATATCCCCGAGGTTGGTACGCCGCCCGGCGGCCACCAGCAGCGCCTGGGCGTCCAGCGCGGTGCCGTCGGCGAGGCCGATGCGGAAGGCGCCGTCATGGGCGACCGAACCGATGCCGACGCCCGCCCGGACGGCGATGCCCTCGGCCGCGAGGGCCTTCGCCACCACCGCACTCGCCTCCGGCTCCTCCGGCCCCAGGATCCGCTCCCCCGCCTCCACGACCGTGACCTCGACCCCGAAGCGGGCGAACGCCTGCGCCAGCTCGCACCCGATGGCGCCGCCGCCGAGCACCGCCAGGCTGCTGGGCAGCTCGCGGAGCCGGACGGCGTCCCGGTTGGTCCAGTACGGCGTGCCGGCCAGGCCCTCGACCGGCGGGACCGCGGGCTCGGTGCCGGTGTTGAGCACCACGCCCCGGCGCACGACGACCTCCTGGTCGCCCGTCTCGGTGGCGATCACGACCCGCCCCGACCCGGCCAGCCGGCCGTGCCCGCGGACGAACCGCGCGCCCGCCCGCTCCAGCCGCTCGACCGCGACCGCGTCGTCCCAGTCGTCGGTGGCCTCGTCGCGGATCCGGTCGGCCACCGTGGTCCAGTCCGCGTGCACCTCGGCGGTACCGCCCAGGACCGGCACCCGCCGGGCCTCGGCGAGCGCGTCGGCGGCGCGGATCATCATCTTCGACGGGATGCAGCCGAAGTAGGGACACTCGCCGCCGACGAGGCGGCGGTCTACCCCGACCACGGACAGCCCCGCCCGGGCGAGCGACGCGGCGAGGTGCTCACCGCCCGGCCCGAGTCCGATCACGACGACGTCGGCTTCCCGCTGGCCTGTCATGGCGCCACAGTGGCACAGCCGGCAAGGACGGGCCAAGGGGCGCGGACGGAGGCCGCGACGTCGCCGGGCGGTCGTCGAGAGGTCGTCGGGAGGTCGGCGGGAGGTCGGCGATTGGGCACAGACCGCATGCCCGAGGCCCGAATTGTTGCGGTTTGGTCCCCAACCGCGCCAGGTCAGGTGGTCAGACCAGTGTCGCCTTCTTGCGCTGGATCGCCCCGAGCACCCCGTTCACGAACGCCGGCGAGTCGTCGGTCGACAACTCGCGGACCAGGCCCATCGCCTCGGTGACGGCGACGGTGTCGGGGACATCGTCGGCCCACAGCAGCTCCCAGACGCCGATCCGGAGCACATTGCGGTCGACGGCGGGCATCCGGGCCAGGCTCCAGTCGGTGGAGAACTCCTCGAGCACCTCGTCGATCCGGGCGCGCCGCTCGCTCACGCCGCGCACGATCACGGCGGTGTAGGGGTTCGCCGGGGCCTCGCCCTCGGCGGAGACCCGCTCCAGCGCCTCGGCGCCCGTCTCGCCGCGCAGGTCGGCGGCGTAGAGGACGTCGAGGGCTCGCTTGCGGGCCTTGGTCCGGGCTCCCACGAGGTGGATCAGCCCTTCACACGGGAGAGGTACGAGCCGCCCTCGCGGGTGTCGACCTTGATCTTCTCGCCCTGCTCGATGAACAGCGGGACCTGGATCTCGGCGCCGGTCTCGAGCGTGGCCGGCTTGGTGCGACCGGTGGCGGAGTCGCCGACGACACCGGGCTCGGTGTAGGAGACGACCAGCTCGACCGAGGCGGGCATCTCGATGAAGAGGACGCGGCCCTCGTTCGTGGCCAGGATGACGTCCTGGTTCTCCAGGAGGAAGCCGGCGGCGTCGCCGACGATCGCCGGGTCGACCTCGACCTGGTCGTAGTCCTGGACGTCCATGAAGACGAAGTTGGTGCCGTCGTTGTAGAGGTACTGGAACGAGCGGCGGTCGACCGTGGCGGTCTCGACCTTGGTGCCGGCGTTGAAGGTCTTGTCGACGTTCTTGCCGGACTCGACGTGCTTGAGCTTGGTGCGGACGAACGCGGGACCCTTGCCCGGCTTCACGTGCTGGAACTCCACCACCTGCCAGAGCTGGCCCTCCAGGTTGAGAACCATGCCGTTCTTGAGGTCGTTCGTCGTTGCCATGCGTCAGCCTTCTCTGGAGGTGTCAAGATCGGGTGGCCGCAGCGCCACCTCAGACGGGGCGCACCGGGGCCAGCGGGAGAGTCTAGTGCGCGCCGCGGGCTGCGATGAATTCGAGCGCCTGCCGGTACCCGTCGATGCCCTGGCCCTCGATCACCTTCGCCGCGTGTGGCGTGACCACCGAGGTGTGCCGGAACTGCTCCGGGCGCTTCGACGGCGCGCTGATGTGGACCTCGACGAGGGGTGCGGTGAGCTGGGCGCAGGCGTCGTAGAGCGCGTACGAGTAGTGGGTCCAGGCACCGGCGTTCAGCACGACCGGCCAGGCGCGGTCGGCCGCGTCGTTGAGCCAGTCGAGCAGCTGACCCTCGTGGTTGGTCTGGGAGAAGTGGATCTTGAGGCCGAACTCCCTGCCCCACGCCGGCATCAGGCGGTCCTGCAGGTCGAGGTGGGTGGTGCTGCCGTAGATCTCAGGCTGCCGCCGGCCCAGACGGCCGAGGTTGGGCCCGTTGAGGACGTAGACATCCGGCTTCCCCATGGTCAGGATCCTGCCCGACCCGACAGCGCCGTGTACGCCGCGCGCAGATCCGTTTCGGACGGCCCGGCCAGCACGACGGGACGGGCCAGGTCCTCCAGGACGACGAACCGGAGCTGGTTGCCGCGAGCCTTCTTGTCGACCCGCATCGCGGCGAGCAGGGTGTCGAAGTCGACGCCCGACCAGCCCGACAGCGAGGTGGGCAGTCCGACCCGGTCGAACGCCGCGCGATGACGCGCGACCAGCTCGGGCGACAGCCCTCCGGCGCGTGCGGCCAGCTCGGCGACGTACACGCAACCCACCGCGACGGCCTCACCGTGGCGGACGGAGTAGTCAGTGGCCTTCTCGATGGCGTGGGCCAGGGTGTGGCCGTAGTTGAGCACCTCACGGCCGGGGTGCCCGTCGGCTCCCCCGGTCTCCTTGAGGTCACCGGCGACGACGTCGGCCTTCACCCGGATCGCCCGCTCCACCAGCTCCCGCAGCACGGGCGAGTCCGCCGTGAGCGCGGCCGGCTCCGCTGTCTCGACGAGCTCGAGGATCCGCGGGTCGGCGATGAATCCACACTTCACGACCTCTCCGAGCCCGGCGACGATCTCGGCCCGGGGCAGGGTGGCGAGCAGTGCGAGGTCGCACAGGACGCCGGCCGGCTCGTGGAAGGAGCCGACCAGGTTCTTGCCGGCAGGGGTGTTGATGCCGGTCTTGCCCCCGACCGCCGCGTCGACCATCGCGAGGACGGTGGTCGGGATGTGGACGACCGCGACTCCCCGCAGCCAGGTGGCGGCCACGAAGCCGCCGAGGTCGGTGGTCGCGCCGCCACCGAGAGTCACGACGGCGTCGGAACGGGTGAACCCCTCCTCACCGAGCGACTCCCAGCAGGCCGCGGCGACCTCCCAGTTCTTCGCCTCCTCGCCGTCGGGGACCTGCAGCACGATGACGTCGAGGCCCTCCAGCAGGTCCGCGAACGGCTCGAGCAGGTCCTCCAACGACTCCGGCGTGATGATCGCGACGCGCTGCACGCCGGCCGGCAGCAGCCCGCGGAGGCGGTCGAGCACGCCGTGACCGACCACGACGTCGTACGGCGCCGCGGTGGCCACCCGCAGTACGGTGCTGTCTACGGTGCTGACTGCGGTGCTGTCGGCGCTGTCGTTCGGTGCGCTCATGCGCGGTCTCCCTCGAGGGCGGTGACGATCTCGGCGGCGATGGCCGCAGGCTCGCGGCCGTCGGTCTCGACGGTGATCCGGGCGAGGCTCTCATAGACCGGGGTGCGCTCGTCGAGGAGCTGCTTGACCCGCGCCCGCACGTTGCCGAGCAGCAGTGGGCGACCGGTGCCGAGGCCGACCCGCTTGACGGCGTCGGCCAGGCCGACCCGGAGGAACACGACCGGGTGGGGCGCGAGCAGTGCCCGCGTCGCCGGGTCCAGGACGGCTCCGCCGCCCAGGGACAGCACGCCGTCGTGCTCGCCGAGCGCGCGGGCGACGGTGGCGTGCTCGAGCGCGCGGAAGGCCGTCTCGCCGTCCTCGACGAAGATGTCCTGGACCGATTTGCCCGCCTGCTCCTCGACGAGCTCGTCGCTGTCGGCGAACCCGACGCCGAGCGCGGCCGCGACCCGCCGGCCCACGGTCGTCTTCCCGGCGCCCATGGTGCCGATCAGGACGCACACCGGAGCTCGGCCCCCGTGGTCCCCCGCTGGTGGCTCGGCTCGAGGGGTGTCGCTCACTTGAACCGGAGCGTGTCGAGGTACGACTGCACGTTGCGCCGGGTCTCCTGGACGGAGTCGCCGCCGAACTTCTCCAGCACGGCCTGGGCCAGGACGAGCGCGACCATCGCCTCGGCAACGATGCCGGCCGCCGGCACGGCGCACACGTCGGAGCGCTGGTGGTGGGCGACGGCCTCCTCGCCGGTGGCCAGGTCGACGGTGCGCAACGCCCGCGGAACCGTGGCGATCGGCTTCATCGCGGCGCGCACCCGCAGGATCTCGCCGGTGGTCATCCCGCCCTCGGTGCCGCCGGAGCGGCCCGAGACCCGGCGCAGGCCGTCCTCGGTCGGGACGATCTCGTCGTGCGCGAGTGAGCCGGGCGTGGCGGCCAGCTCGAAGCCGTCGCCGACCTCGACGCCCTTGATCGCCTGGATGCCCATCAGCGCGCCGGCCAGGCGCGCGTCGAGGCGCCGGTCCCAGTGCACGTGGGAGCCGAGGCCCGGCGGCAGGCCGTGGACGACGACCTCGACGACGCCGCCGAGGGTGTCGCCGTCCTTGTGGGCCTGGTCGATCCGCTCGACCATGAGCTTCGAGCCGTCGGCGTCGAGGCAGCGCACCGGGTCGGCGTCGAGGCGCTCGACGTCGTCCGGGGCCGGCAGCTCGGCCGACGGAGTGCGCACGCCGCCGATCTCGAGCACGTGGCTCACGATCCGGGCACCGGTCGCCTGTTCGACGAAGTTGCTCGCGACGCGGCCCAGGGCGACCCGCGCGGCGGTCTCGCGCGCGGAGGCGCGTTCGAGGATCGGGCGGGCGTCGGCGAAGTCGTACTTCTGCATGCCCGCGAGGTCGGCGTGGCCCGGGCGCGGACGGGTCAGCGCGGCGTTGCGGGCCTGGCTCTCGAGGATCGCGGGGTCGACCGGGTCGGCCGACATCACCGTCTCCCACTTGGGCCACTCGGTGTTGCCGACCTGGATCGCGACCGGCCCACCCTGCGTACGCCCGTGCCGGACGCCGCCGGTGATGGTGACCTCGTCGGCCTCGAACTTCATCCGGGCGCCCCGGCCGTAGCCGAGGCGACGACGGGCGAGCGAGTCGGAGATGTCGTCGGTCGTGACCTCGACGTGGGCCGGCAGGCCCTCGAGGATCGCGACCAGGGAGGGGCCGTGGGACTCCCCCGCAGTCAGCCAGCGCAACATGAGCGCCATTGTCCCACGCGGGGCTCAGCCGCCGAGGACCTGTCCCACGACGACGGCGACCAGTGCGCCGAGCACGAGGAAGGGACCGTACGGCACCCGGCGCCGGATCATGGTGCCGCTGCGCCGCATCGGCACCATGGCCACCACGCCCAGCACGGCGGCGGCCAGCACGGACACGAGGAGCACCCCCGCGCCGTACGGCCCGATCGCGATGCCGAGCAGCGCGCCCAGCCGGACGTCGCCGCCGGCCATGGCCCGCGGGCTGACCAGGCGCATCAGACCGTAGTAGCCACCGAGCGCCAGGAATCCGATCAGTCCCCACCCGGCGACCCACGGGTCGCTGACCACCACGGCCACCGCCGCGACCAGCCCGCCGCTGACCAGCCAGGCCGGCCGGATCAGGCGGGAGGGCAGGTACCAGGTGACGTAGTCGATGATCGTCAGCGCGCAGCAGACCGGGACGAGGGCCAGCAGCCAGAACAGACCCCAGTTCCACCCCAGCGCCAGGCCGAGGACACCAGCGGCGAGCGCGCACGCGGCGGCGGAGCGCAGGCGCAGTCCGGTGCGGGCGGCCACCTGTGCGAAGGGCACGTGGTCGGGGTAGTCCTCGGGGTTCTCGGACGGATCGTGCTCGGGCTCGGGACACTGCGCGATCAGCCAGGGGACGAGGAGTCCGGCGAGCGCGCCGACGAGGGCGCAGACCAGCGCGGGGACGGCGTGCATGCCGCGACGCTACCGGGCGGCCTGCGCGGCTTCGCCCGCCGAGCGCATGGCGTCGAGTGGTCCGTCATGACCAGTGAACATGGCGAACTGGAGCACCGCCTGGTGCACCAGCAGGTCGAGTCCGGAGACCACCGGGATGTCCGTGCGCAGTGCCGCCTCGACCAGCGGTGTCGGCCACTCGTTGTAGGTCACCTCGAACACGACCTCGGCGGGCAGCACCCGCGCGACCAGCTCGGCCGTCTGGGCGGCGGCGGGGATCGTCGAGACCAGTACTCCGCCGGTGTGCTCCGTCACGTCGAGGGCGAGGACGCGGACCTCGGGCGCGGCCGGGTGGCGTCGGACGGCGGCGACCGCCTCCGTGGCGTTGCCCGGGTTGCGTGCGGCGACGGTGATCCGGCCGACGCCGAGGTCGGCCAGGGCGAGCCCGACGCTGGCAGCGGTCGCGCCGCCGCCGAGGATCGTGGCCGTGGCCGGGGTGCCGGCGAAGCGTTCGCGGACGGCGGCCGACGCACCCGGTACGTCGGTGTTGTCGGCCGACCAGCCGCCGGCGGTCCGGACCAGGGTGTTGGCACCGCCGGCCAGCCGGGCCAGGTCGGACACCTCCTCGGCCAGGGCCAGTGCCTCCCGCTTGAGCGGAGCGGTGACCGACAGCCCCCGCCACTCCGGACCGAGCCCGGCCACGAACCCGGCCAGCCCACCGGCCGGCACCCGGATCGCGTCGTACGCCGCGGTGAGGCCGAGCGCGGCGTACCCCGCGCGGTGCAGGGTCGGCGAGAGCGAGTGCGCCACCGGGTCGCCGACCACGGCGCAGCGGATCGGCCCACCCTCGGCGACCACTAGCAGGCGCCCTCGGACTCGTTGGCGCAGTAGTCGCGCAGCTCGCCGGTGTAGGTGAGGAACTCGTCGTAGCTGGTCGCGAACTTCGTCTCGCCGGTGCGCAGGTTGACGGTGACGTAGTAGTACCAGTCGCCCTCCGGCGGGTTCATGGCCGCGGTGATCGCGTCGTCACCGGGCGCGCTGATCGGCCCCGGCGGCAGCCCGGTGACCCGGAAGGTGTTGTACGGCGAGTCGGTGTTCTCCCGCTCGGCCTGGGTCAGTCCGACGGTGAGCTTGCGGCCGAGCGCGTAGTCGACCGAGGCGTCGATCTGCAGCCGGCCGACCTGTCCGGCGGTGCCGGGGTTCTCGATCCGGTTGAGGATCACCCGGGCGATCTTCGCCATGTCCTCGGCCGTCTTGCCCTCCACCTGCACCAGCGAGGCGACGGTCATCAGCTCGTGGGGGGTGTAGCCGAGCCGCTGGGCGGCCGCGTCGAGCCCGGCGTCCTCGGCGGCCCGCTTCCATCGGTCGACCATGGCCTTGAGGAAGCCGGCCTCGGTGTCGTTGGGGCTGATCGTGTAGGTCGCGGGGAACAGGTAGCCCTCGGGATTGCCGTCGGCGTAGTCGGGCAGGCCGAGCTCCGGGCTACGCAGCGCGGCGTTCAACGCCTTCTTGGTGAAGTCGGTCTTCTTCGCGAGCAGGTCGACGATGTCGACGACACGCAGCCCCTCGGGGACGGTGACCGTCTCGGTCGAGACGTTCGCCGGGTCGACGAGGATGGCGACGACGTCGGCCGCCTTCATCTCGCTCTTGAGGAGGTAGGTGCCGGCCTGGATCTTCGTCGACCGTTGGTCCTTGGCCGCGGCGTCGACGAAGGCGTCGCTGGAGGCGACCACACCGAGCTCCTCGAGCTCGGCACCCATCGAGCCGACCGTCTGGCCGGGGTCGATCACGAAGGTGACCTCCCCGCTGCCCGGCCCGGCGAAGTCCTCCGGCCCGGCGAACATGTCCTTGACGTCGGAGATCGCGCCGCGGGCGAACCAGGCGACCAGGCCGCAGAAGAGCACCACCACGAGCAGGATCGGCAGGCAGCCGCCGCGCCGCTGCTTGGCCGCGCGCCGGCGTCCGCCCGCCGGCGTGCCGGGGAGCAGCCCGAGGTCCTCAGCGGGCTCGACGGGCTCCGTCGGCGGCTGCTCAGTCATGGGTCTCCTCGTCGGTGGGGGGCGGCGTCACCAGCTCCCCCGGAGGGGTATCGGTGGCGCGTTCGGCATCGAGCGCCTGCTGCAGGATGACGACGGCCGCGACCTGGTCGACCACAGCGCGTCGCTTCGCGCCCTTGCGCTGGTCGCGCAGCATAGCCTCCGCGGTCACCGTGGTGAGCCGTTCGTCGACCAGCCGCACCGGGACCGGCGCCACGCGCCGGGCCAGCCGGGCGGCGAACTCACGGGTCTTGGCCGCGGCCGGTCCCTCGCCGCCGGCGAGCGAGCGTGGGAGGCCGACGACGATCTCGACGGCGTCCTCGGCCTTCTGGATCTGGTGGATCCGGCGCAGGTCGCCCCTACCGCGCCGCACGGTCTCGACAGGCGTGGCGAGGATCCCGGACGGGTCGCTGCGGGCGACGCCGATCCGGGCGTCGCCCGGGTCGACGCCGAGACGGACGCCGTGCCTCATCCGGCTGCTCAGGCCGAGGCGACCGCTGCCGTCACCGCGGCGAGCGCCTCGTCGATCCGGGACACGTCGGTGCCGCCGCCCTGGGCGAGGTCGGCCTTGCCGCCGCCCTTGCCGCCGAGGAAGGGCGCCGCGGCGCGCACCAGGTCTCCCGCCGCCAGGCCGCGGGCCTGGGCGGCATCATTGAGGGCGGCGACGATCGCGGCCTTGCCATCGGCTGCGCCCACGAGGACGACGACCGCCGGGGCGTCGCCCACGAGGCGGGCCCGGACATCGGTCGCCAGGGTGCGCACGTCGCCACCCGCCGCACCGTCGAGCCGCTGGGCGACCAGACGTACGCCGTTGACGTCGGTGGCGCCCTCGGCGAGCGCCGCGCCGCCGGACAGCAGCTGGGCGAGCCGGATCTTCTCCATCTCCTTCTCGGACTGCTTGAGTCGCTCCAGGAGGTCGCCGACCCGGCCGACGAGGTCGTCGGGCTGGGTCTTGAGCAGGGTGGAGAGCTGGCCGACCACATCGCGCTCGCGGGCGAGATAGGCGAAGCCCTCGACGCCGGTCAACGCCTCGATGCGGCGGTTGCCCGAGCCGACCGACGCCTCGCCGGTGACCACGACGGTGCCGACCTGGCTGGAGTGCTCCACGTGGGTGCCACCGCAGAGCTCACGCGACCAGGGGCCGCCGATCTCGACGACGCGGACTGATCGGTCGTCATAGGTCTCGCCGAAGAGGGCGATCGCGCCCCAGTCCTTGGCCTCGCCGAGCGTCATGTACTGCCAGCCGACGGGCAGGTCGGCGCGCAGCGCGTTGTTGGAGACCTCCTCGATCGCGCGGACCTGCTCGGGCGACAGGGCGCTGAGCCAGCCGAAGTCGAGGCGGAGATAGCCCGGGCGGTTGTAGGAGCCGGACTGCAGGGCCGTGGGGCCGAGCACCTCGCGCAGCGCTGCGTGCACGATGTGGGTGCCGGAATGCGCCTGCCGGGCGCCGATGCGCCACTGCGGGTCGACCTTCGCGTGCAGCAGCCGCGCGTCGGCGGGCAGCTCTCCGTCGACCACCCGCACCTGGTGCACCACCAGGCCGCGGACCGGGCGCTGGACGTCGAGCACCTCCAGCGCGCCGCCCTCGAACTCGATGACGCCCGCATCGGCGACCTGGCCACCGGACTCGGCGTAGAACGGGGTGCGGTCGAGGACCAGCTCGCCGATCTCGCCACCGGTGAGCACGGGGACGGCAGCCCCCTCGCGCAGCAGCGCCAGCGGCTTCGACTCGGTCTCGAGGGTCTCGTAGGCCAGCCACTCGGTCGGGCCGTTGGCGTCGAGGATGTCACGGTAGACCGCCGTGTCGGCGTGCTGACCCTTCTTGGCGCGCGCGTCGGCCTTGGCCCGCTCGCGCTGCTCGGCCATCAACTGCCGGAAGCCGGACTCGTCGACCGCGAGACCGGCCTCGGTGGCCATCTCCAGGGTCAGGTCGATCGGGAAGCCGTAGGTGTCGTGCAGCGCGAACGCCTTGTCGCCCGGGATGGTCGAGGCGCCGGACCGCCGCACCTCGCCGGCGGCGAGATCGAAGATCTGGGTGCCGGCCTGGAGCGTCTTGCGGAACGCCTCCTCCTCGGCGTACGCGACCTGGGCGATCCGGTCCCAGCCGGAGACCAGCTCGGGGTAGCTCTCCCCCATCCGGTCGCGGGAGACCGGCAGCAGCTCGGGCAGTGCGGGGTCCTGGAAGCCGAGCAGCCGCATGTTGCGCACGGCGCGGCGCAGCAGCCGGCGCAGGACGTAGCCGCGGCCCTCGTTGCCGGGCGTGACGCCGTCACCGATCAGCATGAGCGAGCTGCGGACGTGGTCGGCGACCACGCGGAAGCGCACGTCGTCGACATGGGCGTCGGCACCGGTCGCGCCGTACTTCTTCCCGGACAGGTCCATCGCCTTCTCGATCACCGGGAAGATGGTGTCGATCTCGTACATGTTGTGCTTGTCCTGGAGCAGGTACGCGACCCGCTCCAGGCCCATGCCGGTGTCGATGTTCTTGCTCGGCAGCGGCCCGGCGATGTCGAAGTCGTCCTTGGCACGGACGGCGCTGAGCTCCTCCTGCATGAAGACCAGGTTCCAGATCTCCAGGAACCGGTCCTCGTCGGCCTCGGGGCCGCCGTCCGGGCCGAACGCGGGGCCGCGGTCGATGTAGATCTCGCTGCAGGGGCCGCCGGGACCGGGCACGCCCATGTTCCAGTAGTTGTCCTTGAGCCCGCGCGGCTGGATCCGCTCGTCGGGCAGGCCCGCGATCCGCTTCCACGCGTCGCGCGCCTCGTCGTCCTCGGGCAGCACGGTGACCCAGATCTTGTCGGGGTCGAAGCCGAACCCGCCGTCGGCCTGGACGTTGGTGATCAGCTCCCAGGCGAACTGGACGGCGCCCTCCTTGAAGTAGTCGCCGAAGGAGAAGTTGCCGTTCATCTGGAAGAACGTGCCGTGGCGGGTCGTCTTGCCGACCTCCTCGATGTCGAGGGTGCGCACGCACTTCTGCACGCTGGTGGCCCGCTGGAACGGCGGTGTCTCCTGGCCCAGGAAGTAGGGCTTGAAGGGCACCATGCCCGCGTTGACGAACAGCAGGTTGGGGTCGTCGAGCAGCAGGGAGGCCGACGGTACGACGGTGTGGCCGCGCGCCTCGAAGTGGGCGAGGAACCGGTTGCGGATCTCCGCGCTGCTCAGGTGCCGCTCGTTCAACGGGTGCCTTCTCTGCTCGGTGTGGTGGTGGGGTTCATCAGCTGGGGCGGACCGGCGTCGGCTCCGTCGAAACGCTGCCGCAGGTGGATCTCGGCCTCGGCCTGTCCGCGGGCGACCTCCTCGCCGAACATCCGGGCGCCGAGGAAGGCCGCTCCGATGCGGTCGCGCATGCCGTCGGGGGTGAGCGCCTCGGCGAGCCGCCGGGCCCGGACCACGCCGTAGACCCCGGCCGCGGCGCCGGCCGCGAACCAGACGCCCGCCTTCACGAGGACACCTCGACATCGGGCCGGAGCGCCCCGCGCCGACGGGACTCGAGGTCGCGGCGGGCGGCCCGCAGCATCAGTCTGCGCTCCTTGCGGGAGCGCTTGACCTCGCGCTTCATCTCGAACCGGATCCGGTTGCGGACCTCCGGCGAGAGGGCCCGGCGCAGCCCGGCGGCCAGCGCCGCGGTCTTGATGACGCTCTCGCGGAGCAGGATGTCGGCGAACAACGGGGCGGGCACGACGCGCGCCGGGACCCGCGGGCCGTTCTCCTGCCCGAGGTCGGTGATGACGTACTCGCGGTCGTCGACCGTCGCGACCGGCATCCGCTCCGTGCCGTCCGTGCGGTCCGAGCGGAGCGCGCCCTCCTGCTTCTCCTGCAGCTCGGCCTCGATGCCGGCCAGCTGCTCGCGCAGCGCCTCGGCGTCCTGGGCCGCGGCCGCCAGCAGGGCCTCGGTGTGGCCGCGAGCCTGGCGCACGGACCGGGACAGGCGGAAGGCGGCGACCGCGAGCGCCAGGACGGCGACCGCGACCAGCACGGCCAGCCAGGCCGGGACGACGAGCTCGTTGGTCACGACGAGCAAGCCTACTTGCTAGGCCGTGCCGCCCCTTCCTCGGTGGATGCCCAGGTCGTCCGGCGCGTGCGCTGGCAAGGCGCCGGCGCGAAGGCATGCTGGGCGCACGTCGAGCGTCGGGAAGGCCGCCCGCGTGCGTGCGGGGCGGGCTGGGCACCGGCGGCGAAAGGGAGGCACGGCCTACCGCCCGCGGATGATACGGCGTACCCGCTCCCACCGCTGTTTGACGGCGGCCTCGGCGCCCAGCTCGGTCGGGCGGTAGTAGGACGCGTCGAGGACCACGTCGGGGGCGTACTGCTG
This sequence comes from Nocardioides sp. L-11A, assembly GCA_029961745.1. Taxonomy (NCBI): domain Bacteria; kingdom Bacillati; phylum Actinomycetota; class Actinomycetes; order Propionibacteriales; family Nocardioidaceae; genus Nocardioides; species Nocardioides sp. L-11A. Next base: position 2,748,792 of record CP124680.1, on the reverse strand, counting down.
CTCGGCCACGCCGTACGGCGCGTCGTGGCTGTAGACGTAGCCCTTCCCATGCCCGAGGGCCTTGGCGCCGGAGTAGTGGGCGTCGCGCAGGTGGGGCGGCACCTGTCCGATCTTGCCCGCCCGGACGTCGCCGATCGCCTCGCCGATCGCGGTGGTCACGGCGTTGGACTTCGGGGCCACCGCCAGCGCGATGGTGGCGTGGGCCAGGGTGAGCTGCGCCTCGGGCATCCCGATCAGCTGCACGGTCTGCGCGGCGGCCACCGCGGTCGTGAGGGCCGTCGGGTCCGCGAGCCCGATGTCCTCGCTGGCGAGGATCATCAGCCGCCGGGCGATGAAGCGGGGATCCTCCCCCGCCTCCATCATCCGGGCCAGGTAGTGCAGCGCGGCGTCCGCGTCGGAGCCGCGGACCGACTTGATGAACGCGCTGACGACGTCGTAGTGCTGGTCGCCGTCGCGGTCGTAGCGCACCGCCGCCTGGTCGGCCGCCGTCTCGGCGGTCTCGACGTCGATCACCGGCTTGGCGGTCGAGCCGGTCGATGCCTTGGTCCGGGCGGCGCCGGCGGCGGCCTCCAGGTAGGTCAGCGAGCGCCGGGCATCGCCGCCGGCGAGCCGCACGATGTGGTCGCGGGCGGCGTCCTCGAGCACCACCTCGCCGTCGAGGCCGCGCTCATCGGTCACCGCGAGGTCCAGGACGGCCGCGATGTCGTCGTCGGTGAGTGACTGCAGCCGCAGCAGCAGGCTGCGCGAGAGCAGTGGCGAGATCACGCTGAACGACGGGTTCTCCGTGGTGGCCGCCACCAGGGAGACCCAGCGGTTCTCGACGCCCGGCAGCAGGGCGTCCTGCTGGGCCTTGCTGAACCGGTGCACCTCGTCGACGAAGAGCACCGTCTCCTCCCCCGTCGCGACGAGCTGGCGACGGGCGGAGTCGATGGCCGCGCGGACCTCCTTGACGCCCGCGGAGACGGCCGAGATCTCCACGAACCGGCGCCCGGTCTGCTGGCTGATGATCGAGGCGATCGTCGTCTTGCCGGTGCCGGGCGGCCCCCACAGCAGCAGCGAGAGCGACTGGTCGCCCTCGACGAGCTGGCGCAGCGGCGAACCGGGCGCACGCAGCTGCTCCTGGCCGACCAGCTCCTCGAGCGTGCGCGGGCGCATCCGCACCGCCAGCGGCGTCGACGCGTGACCGGCGTCGGCGAGGGAGCCGCCCGACGCCGACCCCCGGGAGCCGGGGGTGTCGAACAGCTGGGGCTCGTCATCCACGGTGATCCACCCTAGTCAGCGGCTGCGACATCGATGACGTGAGGCTCGGAGACGTCCGCCCGTCGCGAGTCCGCTCGCTGTCCCGGCGCGATCAGGTCTGTTGCGGTTTGGTCCCAAACCGCAACGATCCGGCCCCACCACCTGCGGTCTGTGCCCGATCGCCGACTGGTCTGACCAGCGCGGCGACGGCTTCTCGCCGATACCGTCGAGAGCAGGCCGGCTTCGCCTCCGGGGGTCAGGTCTGTTGCGGTTTGGTCCCAAACCGCAACGATCCGGCCCCACCACCTGCGGTCTGTGCCCAATCGCCGACTGGTCTGACCAGCGCAGCGCGCGGCCGCCGGTCGGGCACACACTCGGCCGGGTCAGGTCAGGCGCGTCCGATGGACTTGTTGTCGAGGTCGAACCACGTGTCGGCGTACCCGGGCTGCTCGACCAGGTCCGTGCTCGGGCTGGCGCCGGGATCGGGCCGTCCCTCGGAGTCGACGCCCAGCAGACCGGCGGTCAGCGGCTCGCGCGGCGCCTCGCCGAGGCGGCCCGGGAAGTGGCAGGCGACCTTGTGCTTGCGGCCGATCTGGAGGAGTGGCGGCTCGTGCCGGGCGCAGATCTCCTGGGCGATCGGGCAGCGGGTGCGGAACCGGCAGCCGGACGGCGGGTTGATCGGGCTGGGGACGTCGCCCTGCAGCCGGATCCGCTCCAGGCGTCCCCCGGTCGCCGCCTGCTTCACGTCCGGCACCGCCGAGAGGAGCGCCTGGGTGTACGGGTGGTGCGCGTTGCCGTAGATCGACTCGCGGTCGCCGATCTCGACGATCTTGCCGAGGTACATCACCGCGATCTCGGGGCAGAAGTGCCGCACGATCGCGAGGTCGTGGGCGATGAAGAGGAAGGCGACGCCGAACTCGGTCTGGATGTCCTGGAGCAGGTTGACCACCTGCGCCTGGATCGACACGTCGAGCGCGGAGACCGGCTCGTCGGCGACCAGCAGCTTGGGCTGCAGGGTCAGCGCGCGGGCGATGCCGATGCGCTGGCGCTGGCCGCCGGAGAACTCGTGCGGGTAGCGGTTGAAGTGCTCCGGGTTCAGCCCGACGATCTCGAGCAGCTCCTGGACCCGCGGGAGGATCTTGTCCTTCGGCAGCACCTTGTGGATCGCGAGCGGCGCGCCGACGATCGAGCCGACCGTCTGCCGCGGGTTCAGCGAGGTGTAGGGGTCCTGGAAGATCATCTGGATCTCGCGCCGCAGCGGCTTGAGCTCGCCCGCCTTCGCGTGGGCGATGTCCTGGCCCTCGAAGCGGATCGCGCCGGCCGTGGGCTCGTAGAGCCGGGTGATCAGGCGGCCGGTGGTCGACTTGCCGCAGCCGGACTCGCCGACCAGGCCGAGCGAGGTCGACTCGGCGACCTGGAAGGACACCCCGTCGACCGCCTGGACGTGACCGACGGTACGGCGGATCAGGCCCGGTGCCTTGACCGGGAAGTGCATGCGCAGGCCGTCCACCTCGAGGATCGGCTTGGCGTCGGAGGGCGCGACAGCCGCGCTGTGCCCCTCGGTCCTCGGCGCGACGGCCATGTCGTCGGGCTCCCCCTGCTGGTTGATCGTCTCGTTCGTCATCGCAGCTCCTCGGCACCCTCGCCGGCACCCTCGCCGGCACCGCCGACGAGGTCCGGCGCGATGTCCGGCAGCACCTCGGCCTCGTAGATCGCGTCGGGATTCGGCAGGTGGCACCGCTTGGTGTGGTGGGCTCCGCGCTGGCCGGGGACGAGCAACGGCAGCTCGGTGCGGCACAGGTCGCCGGGGACCTTGTCGCGGTGCGGGCAGCGCGGGTGGAACGCACAGCCCGACGGCGGGTTCAGCAGGCTCGGCGGGTTGCCCGGGATCGGTACGAGCCGGGCGTCCGGGTCGCCGGAGAGGTCGGGGACGCTGGAGAGCAGGCCCCAGGTGTAGGGCATCTCCGGGTGCGTCAGGATCTCCTTGCACGGGCCGTGCTCGACCGCGCGGCCGGCGTACATCACCAGGACGTCGTCGGCCATCTCCGCCACGACGCCCAGGTCGTGGGTGATGATGATGATCGCGGAGTTGAACTCGCGCTGCAGGTCCTGGAGCAGGTCGAGGATCTGCGCCTGGACGGTCACGTCGAGGGCCGTGGTCGGCTCGTCGGCGATGAGCAGGCCGGGGTCGTTGATCAGGCCCATCGCGATCATCGCGCGCTGGCGCATGCCGCCGGAGAACTGGTGCGGGTAGTCGTTGACCCGCTTGTCCGGGGTCGGGATCCCGACCCGGTCGAGCATCTCCACGGCGCGCTGCTTGGCGATCTTGCGGGACACGTCGTGATGGACCCGGTAGGCCTCGGCGATCTGGTTGCCGACCGTGTAGTACGGGTGCATCGCGGAGAGCGGGTCCTGGAAGATCATCGAGACCTCGCGCCCGCGCTTCTTGCGCATCTCGTCGGCGGAGATGTCGAGCAGGTTGACCCCGTCGAGAACGATCTCGCCGCTGATCTTCGCGTTGGTGCCCCGGTGCAGGCCCATGATCGCCATGCTCGAGACCGACTTGCCGGAGCCGGACTCGCCCACGATGCCGAGCGTCTTGCCGCGCTCGAGGTCGAAGGTGAGGCCGTTGACGGCCCGGACCAGGCCGTCCTGGGTCGGGAAGTGGACCTCGAGCTCGCGGATCGACAGCAGCGGTGCGGACGAGGTGCCGACGCTCGTGGACCGGGACGGGGAGGTGGTGGACATTTCCGGATTCCTCTCAGCCCAGGCGCACGCGCGGGTCGATGACGGCGTACAGCAGGTCCACGATGATATTGGCGAGGATGACGAAGGCCGCCAGGAGGACGACCAGGCCGACGATGGTCGGGAGGTCGAAGTCGGTGCTCGCCAGGACGAAGAGCTTGCCCATGCCCGGATAGTTGAAGACCTGCTCGGTGATGATCGCACCGCCCAGGAGGCCGGCGAGGTCGAGACCCGCCATGGTCACGATCGGCGTCAGCGCGGCGCGGAGGGCGTGCTTGAAGGTGACCGTGCGCTCGGACAGGCCCTTGGCCCGGGCCGTGCGGACGTAGTCCTCCTGGAACGACTCGATCACGTACGAGCGGGTCATGCGGACGTAGGCCGCCATGAAGAACACGGCGAGGGTGATCGCGGGCAGGGTGAGGCTGGACAGCCAGCCGCCGATCCCGCCGTCGGCGATCGACGTATAGCGTGGCACGTCCGTCAGCCCCCATTGGATGGCGACGAACTTGTAGAGCAGCAGACCGACGAAGAAGGTCGGGAACGCGTAGCCGATCAGGGTCAGGCCGACCAGGCCGCGGTCGATCCAGGAGCCCTTCTTGAGGGCGGCGATCACGCCGAACAGGACGCCGCCGACGATCCACAGCACGAAGGCGGAGATCGCCAGCGAGAACGACACCGGGAAGGTGTCCTTGATCAGGTTGGTGACCGTGTCGCCACGCTCGCGGGAGTAGCCCAGGCACGGCGCGTCACAGCGGACGATCGTCTGCGGCGCGGTCTCACGCAGCTTGGGGTCGTCGGGGAAGTCGCGGCCGACGACCACGCCCTTGGCGAAGTCGGTCCACTGGTTGACGAAGCTGTCGTCATAGCCCATCGCCGCGGCGGTCTGCTTCTTCTGCGCGGCCGAGCAGTTCTTGCCGCAGATGAAGGACTCCTGGTCGATCGGCGAGGCGAAGAACAGGGCGAAGGTGACGATGCTCATCACGATGAGCATGATCACGCCGGCGAAGACACGGCGGATGACGTACGCGAGCACTGAGGACCTTCTCGAAGCGTTGGTGGCCGGTGGGCACCGACGATCGGGGGCCGCCGTGAGGGCGGCCCCCGACCGTCAACTGGTTATCGGAGCGTCACTTCTCCACGCCGAGCACGGCGAGGTCGGCGTAGCCGTTGACCGACACGTTGTTCGCGTAGCCGGTGACCTTCCCTCCGTGGACGAAGTTGAAGATCGTGATCTCCAGCGGGATGTAGGCGATGTCCTCACCCAGCTTGGCGTCGACCGCGGCCCACTTGTCCGCCGCCACGTCGAGGTCGGGCTCGGCGTAGGCGTCGTCGATGAGCTGGTTGACCTCGGGGCCACCCTTGTAGTTGCCGTAGTCGTTGCCGTTGGAGTCGCCGGTCAGGTTGATCCGGCTGTCGAACAGCGGCGGGATGACGGTGCCGGCGGAGGCCCAGTCAGCACCCCAACCACCCCAGGTGACGTCGAAGTCGGCGTCCGGCTTCTGGATCACGGCGTAGTAGGTGTCCTCGAGCGGGTCCAGCTCGGTCTGGAAGCCGGCCTTGTCCCAGGCGGCCTTGAGGGCGGAGGCCTGGTTGTCGGAGGTCGGCGTGCCGCCCGAGTAGGTGAACTTGATCTTCACCGGCTTGGGGGCCGAGCACTTCTCCAGCGCGGCAGCGGCGGCTTCCGGGTCACCGGCGGCCGGGATGTCCGCGAAGGCCGGGTTCGGCTTGTAGCCGGGAACGCCGGGGTTGATCACCGAGTCGGTGGCCTTGAAGTAGTTGTCGCCACCACCGGCCTTGATCCAGCCCGCGCGGTCGGTCGCCAGCTTGAGCGCCTCGCGGCAGTTGGCGTCCTTGAAGACCGGGGAGTTGAAGTTCGGCAGCACGTAGTCGACGTACGGCGACTCGACCTGGCTGTAGCGATCTCCGGCCTCGTCCTTGCGGCTGAACAGCGCCGGCGGGAGACGACGCTCGGTCACGGCGTACTGCGCGTCACCGGTGTCGGCGAGCAGCTGCTCGTAGATCGCCTCGTCGGTGTCACCCTCGCGGAAGTCCCAGGTGTCCGGGTAGGCCTTGCGGATCGGGTCGGTGGACTCGTCCCAGTTGTCGTTGCGGACGAACTTGCCACCGGTGCCCTCCTTCCAGTCACCGTCGAGCTTGTAGGGACCGTTGGAGATGATCGCGAAGTTGTTCGCGTCGCCCTTGTCGAGGTCGGCCCGGTACGGGTCCATGTACCGCAGCTGCGCGATCGAGTTCGGGAAGTCCGGCCACGCCTTCTTGAACCGGTACGTGATCGTCTGGCCGTCGCAGGTGACGGCCTTGTCGAACAGGTCCTGGCCCTCGCCGGAGTAGGGGCCCTTGTAGGCCGGCAGCTCGTCGTCACCGGTCGGGATGTCGAGGTAGGTGAACAGGTAGTTGGCGGGACCACCGATGATCACGTCGGTCGCGAAGTTCCGCGACGCGCCGTACTTGAAGTCCTCACACGTGATCGCCTGGCCGTCCTCCCACTTGACGCCGTCGCGGACCGTGAAGCTCCACGTCTTGCCGCCGTCCTCGGTGGTGCCGGTGTCGGTCGCGAGGTCGGCGACCGGCGTCGTGCCCTCGACCGGGTCGTTGGACGCGGGCAGCGCCACCAGACTCCGGTAGAAGAGACGGCCGGAGTTGTTCAGGTCACGACCGATGTACATGCGCTGGGGGTCCCAGTGCTCGACGGTCCGCGGACCGACGAAGAAGATGGCGTCGCCACCCTTCTCCGCCTTGCCGCCGCTGCTGCTGCCGCCGCCGTTGTCGTCGTCGCCGCTGCCACCGCCACACGCGGCGAGCGTGGCCGCGAGCGCCGTGGCCGCTACGGCGGCCAATGGCTTCTTGAAGGCCATTCAACTATCTCCTTTTCGGTGAGTGACGCCGGCCAGGCCGGCGTCGCAGCGCTCCGCGTCCCGAATGTCAGCGGAGCACTGGGTCCAGTTATCGGTTCGACTTGGGGTCGAGCGCGTCTCGGGCGCCGTCGCCGAGGAGGTTGAACACCACGACGATGAGGGCCAGCAGCAGGCCGGGCAGGAAGAAGTACGTCGGATCGCCGCTGGTGTAGTCCTTGGAGTGGGCCAGGATGTTGCCGAGGGTCGGCGTGGGCGGCTTGATGCCGACGCCGAGGAAGTTGAAGGCCGCCTCCGCTGAGATGTAGGCCGGCACGAGCAGCGTCAGGTAGACGAGCACCGGCGCCCACACGTTGGGCAGCACCTCCTTGAAGTACAGCCTCCGCCGGGAGGCACCGAACAGCCGGGCCGCCTCGATGAACTCGCGCTCACGGATCGACAGCACCTGGCCGCGGACCACGCGCGCCACCGGCGGCCAGCCGAAGGCCGCGAGGATGCCGATGACGAACAGCGCGTTCGACAGGTCCGCGTTGGAGAGGAAGCCGAAGCCCCAGACGTCGGAGACCTGGGTGCGCAGCAGGAGCACGGTCGGCGCCGCCAGCGCCAGCAGCATCATCGTCTGCGGGAACGAGAGCGTCAGGTCGATGATCCGGCCGATCGTGGCGTCCACGAAGCCGCCGGAGAAGCCCGCGATGATGCCGAGCACCGAGCCGATCACGACGGTGAAGAGCGTCCCGGTGAGCGCGATGCCCAGCGACCAGGAAATCGCCAGCATCAGCCGCGAGAGCAGGTCGCGCCCGAGGCCCGGGTCGACGCCGAGCGGGTGGTCCCAGCTGACGCCGCCGAACGCGCCGCTCGGGACGACGCCGTCGTCGGAGAGCAGGTTCTGGTGCGGCTCGTTGGGGTTCAAGACCCCCATCGACACCAGGATCGGCGCCGCGATCGCGCACAGCACGATCAGCACCGACAGGACGAACGAGATCATCGAGAGCTTGTCCGCCCGGAAGCGGGCGACGGCCAGCTGGGTCGGGGATCGTCCGGCGACCTTGACGACGACGTCGTCCTCGACCGGAACCTCAGCCTCGTGGATCTCCAGTTCGGAGCCCGGGATCGTCATCTTCACCTCGTCGCCGTGCGTCACGGATGCGACACGGGCCCACGGGGCCACGCGCCGTCCGTGACACTAGGCGTACTTGGTGCGTCAAGGCGATAGCGACGCGGTAACGGTTTGGTCTCGACGCCCGGCAAACCGTCCCGCCACAAGGCCTCAGGCCTTGGTTTCCTCCTCCGGACGGGCATCCACACCGGCTTCCTTCCGCTGCTCCGCCGTGATCGGCGCAGGAGCGGCCGTCAGCGGGTCGAAGCCGCCGCCGGTCTTGGGGAAGGCGATGACGTCGCGGATGGACTCGGTGCCGGCCAACAGCGCCGTCACCCGGTCCCACCCGAACGCGATGCCGCCGTGCGGGGGCGCGCCGTACTTGAACGCCTCGAGCAGGAAGCCGAACTTCTCCTCGGCCTCCTCGGTCCCGATGCCCATCACCTCGAAGACGCGCTTCTGGATGTCCTCGCGGTGGATACGGACCGAGCCACCGCCGATCTCGTTGCCGTTGCACACGATGTCGTAGGCCCACGCCAGGGCGTTGCCCGGGTCGGAGTCGAACGACTCCAGGTCCTGCGGACTGGTGAAGGCGTGGTGGACGGCGGTCCACGCTCCCCCGCCGACCGCGACGTCGCCGGCCGCGGTGGCCTCGTCGGCCGGCTCGAAGAGCGGCGCGTCGACGACCCAGAGGAAGCTCCAGGCGGCCTCGTCGAGCAGGCCGGTACGACGGCCGATCTCGAGGCGGGCGGCACCCAGGAGGGCGCGGCTGCTCTTGACCGCACCGGCGGCGAAGAAGACGCAGTCGCCCGGCTGCGCACCGACGTGGGCCGCCAGGCCGGACTTCTCCTCCTCGGAGAGGTTCTTGGCGACCGGTCCGCCGAGCTCGCCGTCCTCCTGGACGAGCACGTAGGCCAGGCCGCGGGCACCGCGCTGCTTGGCCCACTCCTGCCACGCGTCGAGCTGCTTGCGTGGCTGGGCGGCGCCACCGGGCATGACCACCGCGCCGACGTACGGCGCCTGGAAGACGCGGAAGGGCGTGTCCTTGAAGTAGTCGGTGCACTCGACCAGCTCGAGGCCCATCCGCAGGTCGGGCTTGTCGGAGCCGTACCTGGCCATCGCGTCGGCGTAGGTCATCCGCTGCAGGGGCAGCTCGACCTCGACACCGATCAGTCGCCACAGCGCCGCGACGATCTCCTCGCCCAGCGCGATCACGTCGTCCTGGGTCACGAAGCTCATCTCGATGTCGAGCTGGGTGAACTCGGGCTGCCGGTCGGAGCGGAAGTCCTCGTCGCGGTAGCAGCGCGCGATCTGGTAGTAGCGCTCCAGGCCGCCGACCATGAGCAGCTGCTTGAACAGCTGGGGGCTCTGGGGCAGGGCGTACCAGCTCCCGGGCGCCAGTCGCGCCGGCACCAGGAAGTCGCGGGCGCCCTCGGGTGTGCTGCGGGTCAGCGTCGGGGTCTCCACCTCGACGAAGTCGTGGCTCGCCAGGACGTCGCGGGCGGCCTTGTTGACCTGGCTGCGCAGCCGGATCGCCTGCGCCGGGCCGCCGCGACGCAGGTCGAGGTAGCGGTGCTTGAGACGCACCTCCTCGCCGACGTCGACGTGGTCGCTGATCGGGAACGGCAGCGGAGCCGCGGTGCTGAGCACCTCGACATCGTCGGCGACGACCTCGATCGAGCCGGTGGGCAGGTTGGGGTTCTCCCGCCCCTCGCCGCGGGCGATGACCTCGCCGGTGACCTTGAGACAGAACTCCGAGCGCAGGCTGTGGGCGACGGCCTCGTCACGGATGACCACCTGGACCACGCCGCTGGCCTCGCGCAGGTCGATGAAGGCCACACCGCCGTGATCGCGCCGATTGGCCACCCACCCGGCGAGGGTGACGACCTGGCCGACGTGCTCGGCGCGCAACGCGCCGGCACTGTGCGTCCTCATTGGGAGGGTGCGGATCACGAGGATTCCCCTTCAGGAGTGGTGGTGGTGATGACCTGCGGTCGCAGGTCCTGGGTAGGAGGCTGCCAGGTCGCGGGGTCCGCCGCGACCTGGTTCCCGTCGCGGATGTCCTTGACCTCGCCGCGTCCCTCGGCGTCCGGGAACCAGACGTAGGGGATGCCGCGGCGCTCGGCGTGGCGGATCTGCTTGCCGAACTTGGCCGCGCTGGGTGCGACCTCGCACGGGATGCCCCGCGCGCGCAGGGCCGTGGCGACGGCGTCGGCCTCGGCCCGCGTCTCCTCGGCGGTGACCGCGACGACGACCACGCTCGGCACCGAGCGGTCGGCGGTCAGCACGCCGCGCTGGACGAGCGGGACGAGCAGGCGGCTCAGGCCGAGCGAGATGCCCACGCCGGGGTACGTCGTACGGCCGTCGGAGGCGAGGGCGTCGTACCGGCCGCCGGAGCAGATCGAGCCGAGCGACTCGAAACCGTCGAGACGGGTCTCGAAGACGGTGCCCGTGTAGTAGTCGAGACCGCGGGCGATCGACAGGTCGGCCTCGATCCGGGTTCGCTCGGTGACCAGCGGCGCGCAGGCCCGGACGAGCGTGGCGAGCTCGTCGAGGCCCTCGTCCAGCAGCTCGCTCGACACGCCGAGCGCGCGGACCCGGGCGACGAAGGAGTCGTCGGCGGTCCGGATGGTCGCCAGGGCGAGCGCCTTGTCGGCCTGCTCCTCGGTGACGCCCGCCTCGGTGAGCAGCAGCTCGCGGACCAAGGCCTCGTCGAGCTTGTCGAGCTTGTCGACCAGGCGCATGACCTCGTCGATCCCGTGCTCGTCGAGCCCGAGGCCGGCGTAGAAGCCCTGGATCAGCTTGCGGTTGTTGACCTGCAGCCGGAAGCCGGGCAGGAAGTCGAGCTTCGAGAGCGCCTCGAGCATCACCCGGGCGACCTCGACGTCGTGGTGGAAGGCCAGCGTGTCGCGCCCGACGATGTCGATGTCGGCCTGGGTGAACTCGCGGAAGCGGCCCTCCTGGGGCCGCTCGCCGCGCCAGACCTTCTGGATCTGGTAGCGCCGGAAGGGGAACTCCAGCTTGCCGGCGTTCTCGAGCACGTAGCGCGCGAACGGCACAGTCAGGTCGAAGTGGAGGCCGATCCCCTTGTCCTTGCCGCCCTCCTCGTGGAGGCGGCGCAGCACGTAGACCTCCTTGGACGTGTCTCCCTTGCGCAGCAGCTGGTCCATCGGCTCGACGGCGCGGGTCTCGACGTTGCCGAACCCGTGCAGCTCGAAGGTGCGCGCGAGGGTGGCGATCACCTCCTGCTCCACGAAGCGCTGGGCAGGCAGGAACTCGGGGAATCCGCTGAGCGGAGTGGGCTTGGCCATGCGGGTCGTCACAGTCCTCGGGTGACTCGTCCGGCGGACTCGCCGGCGGTCTCGATCAGGTCGAGCAGGAAGGGATTGGTCGCGCGCTCGCGGCCGATGGACGTCTGCTCGCCGTGTCCGGGCAGCACGACGATGTCGTCGGCCAGGGGCAGCACCTTGGCGCTGAGCGAGCGGAGCATCGCGGCGTGGTCGCCGCCGGGCAGGTCGGTGCGGCCGATCGAGCCCTGGAAGAGCAGATCGCCCGAGAACATCACCTCGGAGATCGGCGGACCGTCGGGAGCGTCCCACGGCGTACGGAAGGTCACCGAGCCGGCGGTGTGCCCCGGCGTGTGGTCGATGACGAAGCTCAGGCCGGCCAGCTCGAGCGCGACGCCGTCGGACAGCTCCGCGACGTCGTCGGGCTCGGTGAACTCGTAGTCGCCGCCGAGCAGCATGCCCGCCGACTCGCGCGAGATGCCGGCCATCGGGTCGGCCAGGAGGTGTCGATCGCCGGGATGGATCCAGGCCGTGGCGTCGTAGGCGCCGGCGACGGGCGTCACCGACCACATGTGGTCGATGTGGCCATGGGTCAGCAGGACGGCCACCGGCTTGAGACGGTGCTCCCTGACGACCTCCGCGACGCCGTCCGCGGCATCCTTGCCGGGGTCGATGACGACGCACTCGGCACCCGGTGCCGTGGCCGCGACGTAGCAGTTGGTGCCCCATGGTCCAGCGGGGAAAGCGGCGATCAGCACCGGCCCAGCCTATCGAGGGCTCCGGCTTTGATTAGCATGGGCCATTGTGACTACCTCCGACTGGGGCCGCGTCGGCGACGACGGCACCGTCTACGTGAAGACGACCGACGGCGAGCGGGCGGTCGGGCAGATGCCCGACGCGACGCCCGAGGAGGCTCTGGCCTTCTACACCAAACGGTACGAGAACCTCTCACTCGAGGTGGATCTGCTCCACCAACGGGTGCTGACCGGCGTGCTGTCGCCCGAGGAGGCGACCTCCTCGGTCAAGCTCGTGCGCGAGCAACTCGTCGACGTGCACGCCGTCGGAGACCTCAACGCCTTGGTGCGCAAGCTGGACGAACTCGGGCCCGTGATCGCCACCCAGCGCGACGCCCGGCGTGCGGCCAAGGCCCAGCGCGTCGCCGACGCTCGCGCCGAGAAGGAGCGACTCGCCGGTGAGGCGGAGAAGATCGCCGGCGGCCGCGACTGGCGCAACGGCGCCAACCGGCTGCGCGAGCTTCTCGAGGAGTGGAAGAAGCTCCCCCGCATCGACAAGTCCGCCGACGACGAGCTCTGGCGCCGGTTCTCCTCCGCGCGCTCGGCGTACACCAAGGCGCGCAAGTCGCACTTCGCCGAGCAGGACGAGAAGCGCGAGGGTGCCCGCGTCGTGAAGGAGCGGCTGGTCAAGGAGGCCGAGGCCCTGGCCTCGTCCACCGAGTGGGGTCCGACCTCGGGCCGCTACCGCGACCTGATGCGCGACTGGAAGGCCGCCGGCCCGGCCCCGAAGGCCGTCGACGACGAGCTCTGGCGCCGCTTCCGCGGCGCCCAGGACACCTTCTTCGGCGCCCGCGACGCCGCGAACGCCGCCCTCGACTCGGAGTTCGCCGCGAACGCCGTCGTCAAGGAGGCGCTGCTGGTCGAGGCCGAGGCGATCCTGCCGGTGCTGGAGTCCTCCGGCGACCTCGCCGCCGCCAAGGCGGCCTTCCGGGTCGTCGCCGAGAAGTGGGACGAGGCCGGCAAGGTCCCCCGCGACCGGATCAAGGACCTCGAGGGCCGGATGCGCGCCGTCGAGCAGGTCATCCGGCGCGCCGAGGACGACCAGTGGCGTCGTACCGATCCCGAGAAGTCGGCCCGCGCCGACGACATGGTCACCAAGCTCGAGTCCGCCATCGCCGAGGCCGAGGCCAAGCTCGACGCCGCCCGTGCCCGGGGCGACGAGAAGAGGGTCCGCGAGCTCGAGGAGAACCTCGAGGGACGCCGGTCCTTCCTGGAGATGGCCAAGAAGGCGTCCGCCGACTTCAGCTGAGCTGCTGACTCCTGGTGCAGGAATCGCCGGTCGACCGGCGATTCCTGCACTTGTCGGCCGTTGCAACGCAGGTCAAGCGCAGGAAACACCCGCCAAGTCGCCTCCGATCAGCTCGCGCGCCGCGTGGCACGGGCAACGGACTCGATCAGCGCGCGGATCCGAGCGGCGAGTCGTGCGGGGTCCGCGAGGTCGGTCCACGTGAGCCGCAGGCAGCGCCAGCCAGTCAGCTCGGCCACGCGGTCCTCCCTCAGCTTCTCGCGGACGACCGCATCCGCCGGCGACTCACCCGGCCGCAGGAACCTCTCGTACTTGACTCTGCCGTCGAACTCCAGCCAGATGCCGTGCTCCGGAAGCGCGAAGTCGAGCTTGGCGACGAGCTCGAGACCGTCCCAGATCTCGAACTGAGGGATGGGCTTGGGGAGGCTCGACCGGTACAGGAAGTACAAGGTCCGACTCTCCCCCACTGACTCGATCCGTGGGTCGGCCAGACGCAGGACGACCGGGGTCCCCAGCGACTGCGGCCAGTGGGCCATCACCTCGTCGTAGCGCTCATGCAGCTCTTGTGGCGTCACCAGGCCCCGATGGAGGAAGTCGTTCGCCACCACCAGCGCCGATTCCACCGACGCCACCGTGGCGCACTCGAGGACGGTGCGGGCCGGGGCGCTCACCTGGAAGTCGTGGACGGCGACCACGTCGTCGTCCCGCAACTGCCCTCGGTGCTGCCGCACGCCGCGTTCCTTGCGACCGGTCAGGCCGTCTCGGCGGGTGACGTGGACGTCCTCCAACTGCTGTCCCCAGAGGGGGCCGTCGTGGAAGGGCACGGCCGAGGTGTGACTGAGGATCACCTCGGTGCGCGCCTGGCGCTCGACCGCTCGGGCTCGCACGGCGTACCGCTGCTCGGAGGACAGCTGCGCCCACTCGGCCGCCGAGACGTAGGCACCACGCCGTGGTCGGTCCAGCTCTCCGCGGCGCACGGCTGCGGCCAGCGACCGATCGGTGTGGCCGAGGCGCACGAGGTCGGCGCGAAGATCGATCTGGAGGAGACGCGGGTCATCGGAGGGGATCTGCATGGGAACGACGGTGCACAGCGGTACCGACAGATCGGCCCCGGCAGCGCAGCGGCCTGTGGATACGCCCTGCTCACGGCCTGCTTGACGGCCAGTTCTGTCACTTGTCGCGCGTTGCAACAGCCGTCCAGTGACGGAATCGCCGGTCGACCGGCGATTCCGTCAAAGCCCGCGCCCCCTACTGCGTCACGCGGTAGGCGTCGAAGACACCGGGGACCGAGCGGACGGCGCTGAGGACCGTGTCGAGGTGCTTGGCGTCGGCCATCTCGAAGGTGAAGCGGGACTTCGCGACACGGTCACGCGAGGTCGTGAGGTTCGCCGACAGGATGTTCACGTGGGCGTCGGAGAGCACCATCGTGATGTCCGAGAGCAGCCGCGAGCGATCCAGCGCCTCGACCTGGATGTTGACCAGGAAGGTCGACTGGCCGGTGGGCGCCCACTCGACGTCGACCAGCTTCTCCGGTTGGGCCAGCAGGCTGGCGGCGTTGGTGCAGTCCTTGCGGTGGACCGAGACCCCGCCGCCCTTGGTGACGAAGCCGAGGATGGTGTCGGGGGGCACCGGGGTGCAGCACTTGGCCAGCTTCACCCAGACGTCGGGCGACCCGGTCACGATGACGCCCGCATCGCCCCCGGACGCGCGACTCGGCCGCCCGCGGCGGCCGGTGATGGTGACGGCCTCGGCGAGGTCCTCCTGGGCGCCCTCGTCGCCGCCGTGGAGCTCGATGACCCGGCGGACCACCGTCTGGGCGCCGAGATTGCCCTCGCCGACGGCGGCGTACAGGGCCGAGACGTCGCTGAGCCGGAAGGCGCTGGCGACCAGGGTCAGCGAGTCGTGGGAGAGCAGCCGCTTGAGCGGCAGGCCCTCCTTGCGCATCAGCTTGGCGATCTCGTCCTTGCCGCGCTCGATCGCCTCCTCACGCCGCTCCTTGGTGAACCACTGACGGATCTTGGAGCGGGCGCGCGGGGACTTCACGAAGTTCAGCCAGTCGCGCGACGGCCCGGCGCCCTCGGCCTTGGAGGTGAACACCTCGACGACGTCGCCGTTCTCGAGCGTCGACTCCAGCGGCACCAGACGGCCGTTGACGCGGGCGCCGATGGTGCGGTGGCCGACCTCGGTGTGGACGGCGTACGCGAAGTCGACCGGGGTCGAGCCCGACGGCAGCGCGATCACGTCGCCGCGGGGGGTGAAGACGTAGGTCTCGGCCTGGTTGATCTCGAAGCGCAGCGACTCCAGGAACTCGCCGGGGTCCTCGACCTCGCTCTGCCAGTCGAGCAGCTGGCGCACCCAGCTCATATCGTCGAGATCGCCCGGCCTGTCGGTGTCGTTGCCGGCGCGGCCGTCCTCCTTGTACTTCCAGTGCGCCGCGACGCCGTACTCGGCCCGGCGGTGCATGGCGAAGGTCCGGATCTGCATCTCCACCGGCTTGCCCTGCGGGCCGATCACGGTGGTGTGCAGCGACTGGTACATGTTGAACTTCGGCATCGCGACGTAGTCCTTGAACCGACCCAGGACCGGGTTCCACCGGGAGTGCAGGACGCCGAGGACGCCGTAGCAGTCGCGGTCCTCCTCGACCAGGATGCGGATGCCCACGAGGTCATAGATGTCGGAGAAGTCGCGCCCGCCGACGATCATCTTCTGGTAGATCGAGTAGTAGTGCTTCGGCCGGCCGGTCACCGTCGCCTTGATCTTGGCCTCGCGCAGGTCCTTCTCGACCTGGCTGATCACCTCGGCCAGGAACGAGTCGCGCGAGGGCGCCCGCTCGGCGACCAGGCGCACGATCTCGTCGTAGATCTTCGGGTGGAGGGTCGCGAAGGCGAGGTCCTCGAGCTCCCACTTGATCGTGTTCATGCCGAGCCGGTGGGCCAGCGGGGCGTAGATGTCGAGGGTCTCGCGGGCCTTGCGCTCCTGCGTGGACTGCTTGACGAAGCGCAGCGTGCGCATGTTGTGGAGCCGGTCGGCGAGCTTGATGACCAGCACCCGGATGTCGCGGGACATCGCCACGATCATCTTGCGGATCGTCTCGGCATTGGCCGAGTCGCCGTAGACGACCTTGTCGAGCTTGGTCACTCCGTCGACGAGCAGCGCGACCTCGTCGCCGAAGTCGCGGCGACACTCCTCCAGGGTGTACGGCGTGTCCTCGACGGTGTCGTGCAGCAGCGCGGCGACGAGCGTCGGCTCCGTCATGCCGATGCCGGCGAGGATGGTGGTCACCGCCAGCGGATGGGTGATGTAGGGGTCGCCGCTCTTCCGCTTCTGGTCGGCGTGCAGCCGCTCGGCGGTGACATAGGCGCGCTCCAGCAGTGGGAGGTCGGCCTTCGGGTGGTTGGCGCGGACCGCCCGGAACAGCGGCTCCAGGACCGGGTTGGCGCCCTGGCTGCGGCTGCCCATCCGGGCCAGCCGGGCACGCACACCACGGCCGCCGCCGGGCTCGCTGGGGACCGGGGCGGGCGCGGACGGCACCCGCGGCGATACGCGGGGGGTCGTGCGCTCCTCGGTCATCGCCCCAGTCTAGTGGCGCCCGCGCGGCCCCCGTCGAGCAGTGGCGCGCAGGAGCGCGCTGTGCGTGGTACGACGCCGGCGGAGCGTCACACGGTCAGCAGCGAGCTGACCGGCACGGTGCCCAGGGCGGCGCGCCCGTCGAGGAAGCCGAGCTCCAGCAGCACCGCGAAGGCGGTCGGCTCCGCGCCGCAGCGGCGGACCAGCTCACAGGTCGCGCCCGCGGTGCCGCCGGTGGCGAGCACGTCGTCGACCAGCAGCACCCGCTCCCCCGGCGCGACGGCGTCCTGATGCAGCTCGAGCACCGCCTCGCCGTACTCCAGGGCGTAGTCGACCTGGTGGGTGTGGTGCGGCAGCTTGCCGGCCTTGCGGACCGGCGCGAAGCCGACGCCGAGTGCCAGGGCGACCGGTGCGGCGAGGATGAACCCCCGCGCCTCCATCCCGACGACCTTGTCGACGACGACCTCGCCGCCCGCGCTCCGGCCGGCCTCGGCCATCGCGGCGACCACCGCGCCGAAGCCGGCCGGATCGGCCAGCACCGGCGTGATGTCCTTGAAGACGATCCCCGGCTCCGGGAAGTCCGCGATGTCGCGGACCAGCCGGGTCAGGGCGTCGACCGCGCGGTCCCGGACGTCGCGATCGCCCACCGCGCTACTTCTTGCCGCGCTTGGAGCGCGCCTGGCGCACGGGCTGCTTGCGGCCCGAGCTGCCGCTGTCGCTGACGGGGCGGCTGGCAGTGGGCACCACCCGGCCCTTGCCGACCGCATCCGTCTGCGGTGCCGTACGACGCGGAGTCGGCGGGTCGCCGCCGTCGACCTCGATCTCGAACTCGTCCTCGAGCAGCTCGTCCGGGATGGCGTCGGGGTCGTCGCCACGACGGCCCGCGACGGGTGCATCGTCGGTCGCGACCGGGACCGAGGCATACCGGTCGGCCAGCGCCCGCTGCTTCGCCTTGGCCCGCCGGGCCTGGATCTGCATCTCGGTCTCCTGCATCTTCAGGTGGACCAGGACGCGCGGGGCGAGCATGACCGAGGAGTAGACGCCGACACCCATGCCGACGAACTGCGCGAGCGCGAGGTCCTGCAGCGAGCTGGCGCCCAACTGGACCGCGCTGACGTAGAGGATCGCGCCGATCGGGATGAGCGCGACGATCGAGGTGTTGATCGAGCGCACCAGGGTCTGGTTGACCGCGAGGTTGGCCGCGTCGGCGTACGACTGCGTGTTCTTGCGCAGGGTGGTGGTGTTCTCCTTGACCTTGTCGAACACGACCACCGTGTCGTAGAGCGAGAAGCCGAGGATCGCGAGCACACCGGTCACCGCGGCCGGCGTCACCTGGAAACCGGACAGGGCGTAGACGCCGACGGTGAGCACCACGTCGTGGATCAGCGCCACCAGGGCCGCGACGGACATCCGCCACTCGCGGAAGTAGGCCCAGATGAACAGCACGACGAGCACCAGGAAGATCGCGACACCGATCAGCGCCTTCTTGGCGACCTCCTGGCCCCAGCTCGGTCCGATGTCCTGGATCGAGAGGTCGCCCTGGTCGACCTGCGGGAACTCCTCGTGGACCAGGGCGGTGATCTCACCGCGCTGCTTCTCGCTGAGGTTCTCGACCTGGATGGTCAGGGTCGAGTCGCCCTCGGTCGTGACCGTGGGGTTCTCGGCGTTCTCGATCCCCGAGCCGGCGACCTTCTCGAGCAGGTCGTCGGCGGCAGCCTGCGTGGCGTTGCCCGACCCGACGGGCACCGCGACGGTGGTGCCGCCGGTGAACTCGACGCCCATGTTGAGCGGCTTGAGGAAGAGCACCAGGATCGCGGCGGCGACCAGCACCGCCGAGATGCCGTAGAAGAGCCAGACCTTGCCGACGAAGTCGATCGACTTGCGGCCCTGGTACAGGTCGTTGCCCAGCCGGGACATCTTGCCCATCAGGCGTCACCTCCCGCGACAGCGGCGGGCCGGGAGGGCGTGACATCCATGCCCAGCGTCTCCTTGCTGAGGCCGGACAGCTTGTGCCCGGAGTTGAAGAGCTTGAACTGGGCGAGCCAGGACACCATCGGCTTGGTGAACCAGAACAGCACCGCGAGGTCGATCAGGGTGGTCAGGCCGAGCGCGAAGCCGAAGCCCTTCACCGCGCCGGTGGCGAAGATGTAGAGCACCAGCGCCGAGAGGATCTGGACCGTGTTGGCCGCGACCCGGGTGACCCGGGCCCGGGCCCAGCCGGTCTCCACCGCGACCCGCATCGACTTGCCCTCGCGCATCTCGTCGCGGATGCGTTCGAAGAAGATGACGAACGAGTCGGCGGTGATGCCGACCGCGATGATCAGACCGGCGATGCCGGGCAGGGTCAGCGTGAAGCCGGCGGTCTTGCTCAGCAGCAGCACCATGGCGTAGGTGATGATCGCCGCCACGAAGAGCGAGCTGACCACCACCAGGCCGAGCCCGCGGTAGTAGACGAGGCAGTAGAGCATGACCAGCGCGAGGCCGATCGCGCCTGCGGTCAGGCCCGCGGAGAGCTGGTTGCCGGCCAGCGACGGGCCGATCTCCTCGACGGAGGTCTGCTCGTCGTTGAACTTGATGGGCAGCGCACCGAACTTCAGGCTGTTGGCCAGGTCGAGGGCCTCCTGCTCGGTGAAGTCCCCCTCGATCTGCGAGCGGCCGTCGGTGATGACGCTGTTGAGGACCGGGTAGGTCAGCACCTGGGAGTCGAGGACGACGGCGAACTGCTCGTCGGTGCCTGCGAAGGCGCGGGTGACCGCCTCGAAGTCCGAGGCAGCACCCGGCGAGCCCTTGGGGTGCGCCCGGTCCTTGCTGTTGCCCATCTCGATGGCGACGACCCAGCCGACGCCGTTCTGCGGGGTCTGCGCGCTGGCGTCGTCGAGCTCGGTGCCCTCGACGACGGAGCGGCTCAGCAGGAACTTGATGACGCCGTTGTCCTTGTCGGGCGTCGAGCACACCACGACC
Organism: Nocardioides sp. L-11A; assembly: GCA_029961745.1. Classification (NCBI taxonomy): domain Bacteria; kingdom Bacillati; phylum Actinomycetota; class Actinomycetes; order Propionibacteriales; family Nocardioidaceae; genus Nocardioides; species Nocardioides sp. L-11A. Next base: position 2,728,987 of record CP124680.1, on the reverse strand, counting down.
GGCTGGTCGGGGTCGTCGGGCAGGTCGGCGGGCTTGCCCTCGGCGTCGACGAGGACGCCCTTCGGGTCACAGGTGTAGGAGTTGAACGCCGTGATCGCCGCCTGGTCGGGCGCGCGGGACCAGGCGATGTCGTCCTCGACGGTCCACTTCTCGCCGTCGCCGGCGGGATCGCCGGCCGCGGGCGCGTCGGTCGGGGTGTCGGCCGGCGCGTCCGTGGGAGCATCCGTGGGCGCGTCGGACGGGGCGTCCGTCGCGCCCTCGGCGGGCGCGTCGGTGGCGGCGTCGCTCGCACCGTCGGTCGGGTCGTCCTCGGCGAGCGAGAGCGGGGCCCGGCCGAGGCCGCCGCCCATCGGATCGGTGCCGGTCCCCGCGGCGCACGCTCCCGGGCGGACGTCGGAGCAGGCGACGAGACGGAAGCGCAGCTGTGCCTGGCGCTTGACGGTGTCCTCGAGCTGGCCGCGGTTCTTGGTCTTGCCGGGCACCTCGACCACGATATTGCGGCCGCCCTGGGTCGTGACCGCGGCCTCGGCGACACCGGAGCCGTTGACGCGCTGGTCGATGATCCGGCGGGCCTCGTCGAGGTTCTCCTTGGAGGGGGCCTTCTCGGCGGTCAGGGTGATGCGAGTGCCGCCCTGGAGGTCGAGGCCCAGCGCCGGGCGCCAGGGCTTCTCCGGCTCCTCGACGCTGGCCTGCGAGAGTGCGGTGAGGCCGTAGAGGATGGCGAGTCCGAGGAAGAAGACGACGAGATTGCGCCCAGGGCGCGGACGGCGGGCCGCCATGGCTCAGCGCTCCTCTTCGTCGTCGGGGAGGTCGTCGGACCGCGACTCGGCGGGCTCCGGCGCGGGCTCGGCCTCGCGGCGCACCGACGCGACGGCGCCGCGCACGACCCGGATCACGACTCCGGGCGCGATCTCGAGCTCGACGTGCTCGTCGGTGGAGCCGGTGATGGTCCCGAAGATTCCGGAGGTCAGCATCACGTCGTCACCGACCGCGAGGGCTGCCTGGAGCTCGGCTGCCTGCTTGCGCTGGCGCGAGGCGGGGCGGATGATCAGCAGCCAGAAAATGGCCGCGATCGCCACGATCGGCAGCAGGGACACAGCGTCTTTCACGGACCAACCTTCTCCACGGGGGCAAGGACGGACGCCGGAGGACATCATCGTCCCCGGGACCGACTGGGAAGTGTAGCGACGGAACCTTGCGCCGCACGGATCGACGGAGAAATCCGTGCTCCCGAGGTCGCGCCCAGCGGCTGCGGGTCAGTCCTCGAAGAGGGTCGGCCCCGACTCGTCGTACGGCAGGGCGGGCGGCGTCAGCCCCAGGTGCGTCCAGGCGGCGGGCGTCGCGATCCGGCCGCGCGGCGTGCGGGCGAGGAAGCCGTTGCGGACCAGGAACGGCTCCGCGACCTCCTCGACCGTCTCGCGCTCCTCCCCGACCGCGACGGCCAGCGTGGAGACGCCCACCGGGCCGCCGCCGAAGCGGCGGCACAGGGCGTCGAGGACGGCGCGGTCGAGCCGGTCGAGGCCGAGCTCGTCGACCTCGTACAGGTCGAGCGCAGCCTGCGCGACGACACGGGTGACGACGCCGTCGGCACGCACCTGGGCGTAGTCGCGGACCCGGCGCAGCAGCCGGTTGGCGATGCGCGGGGTGCCGCGCGAGCGGCCGGCGATCTCGGCCGAGCCGTCGGGGGTGAGCTCGACGCCGAGCAGGCCGGCGGAGCGGTGGACGATCAGGTCGAGCTCGTGCGGCTCGTAGAACTCGAGGTGCGCGGTGAACCCGAACCTGTCGCGCAACGGGCCCGGCAGCAAGCCGGCGCGGGTGGTGGCGCCGACGAGGGTGAACGGCGGGATGTCGAGCGGGATCGCCGTCGCGCCGGGGCCCTTGCCGATGATGACGTCGACGCGGAAGTCCTCCATCGCGAGGTAGAGCATCTCCTCGGCCGGGCGGGACATCCGGTGGATCTCGTCGACGAAGAGCACCTCGCCCTCGTTGAGGCCCGACAGGATCGCCGCGAGATCGCCGGCATGGGTGATCGCCGGTCCGCTGGTGAGCCGCAGAGGGGCGTTCATCTCGTGGGAGATGATCATCGCCAGCGTGGTCTTGCCGAGTCCGGGCGGCCCGGAGAGGAGCACGTGGTCGGGCGCCCTCCCCCGCTGCCGGGCCGCCTCCAGGACCAGCCCGAGCTGGTCGCGGACCCGGCCCTGGCCGACCACCTCGTCGAGGCTGCGGGGCCGCAGCGCGGCTTCCACCGCCCGCTCGTCGCCCTCGGCCTCGGCGGCCGTGAGGGAGCGGAGGTGGACCTCCTCGGCGGCTTCCAGGTCGTCCTCGTGGAAGGGCATGGCTCAGTCTCCGTCAGCTCGCCGGTCAGGCCTTCGAGAGGGTGCGCAGCGCGGCCCGCAGCAGCGCGCGTACGTCGGGCGCGGCGCCCGCCTCGCCGGCGACGGCGTCGACGGCCTTGTCGGCGTCCTTGGCGTTGTAGCCGAGACCGACCAGGCCCTGGTGGACCTGGTCGCGCCAGGCGGCGGCTCCGGCCGGCGAGCCGCCGGAGGTCGCGCCCGTCGCGGCGCCGATGCGGTCCTTGAGCTCGAGGATGATCCGCTGCGCGCCCTTCTGGCCGATGCCCGGGACCTTGGTGAGGGTGCGGACGTCGTCGGAGGCGATGGCGTTGCGGACGCCGTCGGGCGAGAGCACCGCCACGATCGCCTGGGCCAGCTTCGGGCCGACGCCGGAGGCGGTCTGGACGAGCTCGAAGATCGTCTTCTCCTCCTCGTCGGCGAAGCCGTAGAGCGTGAGGGAGTCCTCGCGCACGATCATGCTGGTCGGCAGCGTCGCGGTCGTGCCCGTGCGCAGCTGGGCGAGCGTGCCCGGTGTGCACATCAGCTCCAGCCCGACGCCGCCGACCTCGACGACGGCGCTGCTCAGGGTCAGGGTGGCGACGTTGCCGCGCACGAACGCGATCATCGGACTCCTCCAGAGGTGCGGGTGGGGATGCGGGAGCGGGTCGGGCGGGCCGCGGCGACGGCGGCGTCGATCCGGGCCTGGCTGCCCCCGCGCCAGATGTGGGTGATCGCCAGCGCGAGGGCGTCGGCGGCATCGGCCGGCTTCGGCATCGCGTCCAGGCGCAGGATCCGGGTGACCATCAGGCCGACCTGGGACTTGTCGGCGCGACCGTTGCCGGACACCGCCGCCTTCACCTCGCTCGGGGTGTGCAGGGCGACCGGCAGGCCGCGGCGCGCCGCGCAGACCATGGCGATCCCGGCGGCCTGAGCGGTGCCCATGATCGTGCTCACGTCGGAGCGGGCGAAGATCCGCTCGATCGCGACGGCGTCGGGCGCGTGCTCGTCGAGGCGGGCCTCGATCCCCTTCTCGATGAACACCAGCCGCTCGGGCACCGACCACGCCGAGGGCGTGCGGACCACACCGACGTCGACCAACGCCAACGGCCGGCCGATCGAGCCCTCGACCACGCCGAGCCCGCAGCGGGTCAGCCCCGGGTCGATCCCGAGCACGCGCACGCCATCACCTTCCGTCCGAACATGTGTTCGGAGACCAAGGTAGGCGCTTTCCGTGGGAAAGCCGGCGAGACACGCCCGGGAGCGGCGCTCACTCCTCGATCTGGTCCAGGACGTCGTCGGGGATGTCGGCGTTCGAGAAGACGTTCTGCACGTCGTCGAGATCGTCGACGGCGTCGACGAGCTTGAACACCTTGCCGGCCGCGGCCGGGTCGGCGACCGGGATGTCCATCGAGGCGACGAACTGCACCTCGGCCGACTCGTAGTCGATCCCCGCCTCCTGCAGCGCCGTCCGCACGGCGACGACGTCGGTGGCCTCGGACTGGACCTCGAAGGCCTCGCCCAGGTCGTTGACCTCCTCGGCGCCCGCGTCGAGCGTGGCCTCGAGGATGTCGTCCTCGGAGACGTCCTTGCCCTCCTGGGCCTTGGCGACGACGACGACGCCCTTGCGGTTGAACAGGCGGGAGACGGAGCCCGGGTCGGCCATGGTGCCGCCGTTGCGGGTCACCGCGGTGCGCACCTCCATGGCCGCACGGTTGCGGTTGTCGGTGAGGCACTCGACGAGGAGCGCGACGCCCTGCGGGCCGTAGACCTCGTACATGATCGTCTCGTAGTCGACGCCGCCGCCCTCGAGACCGCCGCCGCGCTTGACCGCGGAGTCGATGTTCTTGTTGGGCACCGACTGCTTCTTCGCCTTCTGGATGGCGTCGAAGAGCGTCGGGTTGCCGGAGGGGTCGGGACCGCCCATCTTGGCGGCGATCTCGATGTTCTTGATGAGCTTCGCGAAGAGCTTGCCGCGCTTCGCGTCGATCACGGCCTTCTTGTGCTTGGTGGTCGCCCACTTGGAGTGGCCAGACATGAGGACTCCTTACATCCCGACAACAGCGGAGAAGTCTACTGCTGCACCAGATCCAGGAAGATCCGGTGCACCCGTCCGTCGCCGTCGACCTCGGGATGGAAGGACGTCGCCATCAGGTGTCCCTGGCGTACGGCGACCGGATGTCCCTGCGCCTCGGCCAGCACCTCGACCCCTGATCCGGTCCGCTCGACCCACGGTGCGCGGATGAACACGGCGTGCACCGGATCGGCCAGTCCCGCGAACGGCAGGTCCGCCTCGAACGAGTCCACCTGACGTCCGAAGGCGTTGCGGCGCACCGTGACGTCGAGGCCGCCGATCGTCTCCTGGTCGGCGGTGCCGCCCTCGATCCGGTCGGCCAGCAGGATCATCCCGGCGCAGGTCCCGAAGGTCGGCATGCCGTCCCCCACCCGTGCCCGCAGTGGCTCGAGCAGCTCGAAGGTGCGCGCCAGCTTGGCCATCGTGGTCGACTCACCTCCGGGCAGCACCAGGCCGTCACAGCGGTCGAGCTCGGCCGGGCGGCGGACCGCGAACGCCTCCGCACCGAGGGCGGTCAGGGTCTGCAGGTGTTCGCGGACGTCGCCCTGGAGGGCGAAGACTCCGATGGCAGGCACAGGCACCGATCCTAGGGCCGCCGCCGCCCTCTGTTGTCAGCGGTCCAGGCCTACACGTGACCGCAGTACGCGACCCAGATGTTGCCGCCCTGGCCCTCCTCGCGGTGGATCGGTGTGACGGTCGTCGGTCCAGTGACACTGTTGTCCGAGATCAGGCGGGTCGTCACCCACACGACGAAGTTCTTCTTGTGGACCTGCCCCTGGCCCCTGGTCGTCGGGATGTCCAGCTGCACCTGCTGTCCCTGTGTCGTGCTCCCGCCGAGGACGCCACTGAGCTGCGGCGGCGGATTGGCGGTGCCGACCGGCGCCGGGGTGCCGTTGAGCTCGCGCACACTCCAGGTGTACTCGTACAGGTCGTTGACGTCGGTCCAGGTCAGCCGGGCGATCCCTCCGGGGCCGCTCTGGGCGCAACCGGGCTGCGCGTGACTCTGCAGTGCCGGGGTCGTCGCCTTGACGGTCGCCACGGCCGAGTCGGTCCAGTACGCCGAGGTGAAGGCCCAGGGCGCGACGCCGCTCGCGCCCAGGCCGGCGCCGAGCGCCACCGTCGAGGCCAGGCCGACCGGCACCAGGCGGTGTCCCCGGCCGAAGCCGATCAGCAGCACGGCCAGCACGAGCAGCGCGGCGGCGGCGAGGCCGAACGGGCTGGCCGCGGCGTTGAGCACGTAGCCGGCGTACGGGACGCCGAGGACGACGCGGTCCGCCTCCTGGACCACATACGGCTGTGCGTCGGCCACGTCGTTCGCGTCACCTCGCAGCGTGAGGACGGTGGCGTCGCCCGCGGCGTCGAGGCCGGTGATCCGGTGGGTGACCCGCCTGCCGTCGGCGTCGAGGACGCTCACGACATCGCCGACGGCCAGGTCGGAGGCGGGGACCTCGCGGGCGATGCCGAGCGCGCCCGCGGCGTAGGCCGGGCTCATCGACCCGGACGAGAAGACCAGCGGCGTGACCTGGAAGAGCCAGCCGGCGAGCAGGGAGAGCAGGCACAGGGTGCCCAGCACTCCCCCGACCCACAGGAGGGTCTCGCGGGCGACCCGCTTCGCGGCGGACATCACTGCTCCTGCCTGGCGGGGAAGGTGAACGTCACGGCTGAGGTCGCGTTCGCGGGGACGCCCGACGGCGACGGCAGCCGTACCTGGATGCAGAGGTCGTGTGACTGCCCCGGCCCGAGGTGGGCGCTGACGACCTCGTCGAATCCGTTGAGCGGGACGCCCGTCCCCCCGACCAGGCTCCCGCCGACGCAGGCGCCGGCGTTGATCGAGCCACCTTGGCGGACGGTGACCCGCAACGCCGCACCCAGGGGGTTCGTCGCGGCGGCCTCGAGGCCGTACGAGAGCGTCGCGTCGCCGATGCTGTTGTTCGAGACCTTCATCAGCGCCACCCTGATGTCGCCGTCGGCCATGCCGGTCAGGTTCAGGTCGGGCCAGTCCGTGATGGTCTCCGGCCTGGTCTGCTGGTTGTCCTCGAGGTCGATGTGGAGCTCGCCGCTGCGGACCGTGACTCCCGGCGCCACCGCGGCATCGGTCCAATAGGCCGAGGTTGCCACCGCACCGGTGCCGAGCAGCAGACCCGCGGAGAGGAGGGCGCGGGTCCGGCCGCGTCCGAACCAGCCGGGACGTGCCAGGCGGTGTCGTGGCACATGCCTAGTCATGGGCAGCCACCTCCTTGCGACGGGCGCGTCGGGGTCGGACGAGCGCGAGACCGGTGCCGACGAGACCGGCGGCCAACCAGAGCAGGCCGGCGCCGACGGCGGAGCCGGCGTCCGGCAGCACTCCGTCGTCCTGACCGCCGACCTCACCCTCGTCCTGCTCACCGGCGATGTCGCCGTCCTCGGACATCGTCAAGCGGACCTCGAAGGACGCCGTCCGGTCCAGGTGCCCCGTCGCCTCCGGTCGGAACGAGCCTCGGACCGACACCGTCGTGTCCGCGCCCCGGGGCACGTCGAGCACGGCCGGCTGCAGCCGCGTCGTGCCGTCCAGGACCTCGGTCCAGGGGCCGTCAGCGACCCGGGCCTCCAGGTGGAAGTCGGATGAGGCGAGCAGCGCCGCCGGATCGGCGGTGACCACGTCGACGGTGACCTCGCCGGCCGACGGGCCACCGTTGCGGACCCGGAAGGAGCGCTCCTCCACGTCGCCCGGCACCCAGCGGAAGCCGGCCGGGTAGAGCGGCGCGGCCAGTTGGGGAACCCAGGTGACGCCGTCCGTGCTGAGGCCGATCTCGTCGGCGGCCTGCGCCGGCGCGGCCGCGATGCCGACAGCCAGCACGGCTGCGGCCACGAGCGAGGCGGGACGGCGGATCATGATCGGGCTTCCTTCGTACGTCGGTTGGGGTGCTTCGGGTGTCGTGGGCGGTTCGGACCTGAACGGCGGGTCCGGCGATGGGCCAGGAGCAGCAGCCCCAGGACCGTCGCCGTCGCCGCGAGCACCGCGACAGGGAGATCCCGTGGGGCGGCGGCGGCCACCGGTGCGGGCGTCGCTGCCGTATCCAGTTGTGGGGTGTGGTCGATCTGCGCGGCCGTGTCGATGTCGATGTCGTCCGCGGGTGCCGCCGGCCCCCCGCGTCGCCGGTCCCGGAGGGCCCCGACGAACATGAACGCCGCATAGCCGACCAGCCCGGTCGAGACCACCAGGACGGCGACCTGCCGCTGTCCGCCGTTCAGCGCACTGTTGACATGTCCGAGATAGGGCACCGCGTACCAGAGGCGTCCCTTGACCTGGACCTCCCTGACCGGCACCGGGTCGACCACGTCGTTGGCGTCGCCCTTGGTCGTGAGGACCACTTCGCCGTCGGACCGGGTGGCCACGGCGACGACCCGGTGGGTGACGACCGTGGCCCTGCCCGACTCCCGCTGGTAGGTGATCACGTCGCCGGTGCCGATCTCATCGACGGCCGCCGGCTTGACGACCACCAGGGTGCCCGGCGGGTAGTCCGGCTGCATCGACCCGGTGAGGACGGTGTAGGGGGTGGCCCCCGCGAGCCGCGGTACGACGACCGCGGCCGCGAGGATCACCACCACGCCGATGATCACCAGCCATGCGACGACCTGACCGATCCACCCGAAGGCAGTGCGCCCACGCCGGACGGCGACCGAGGTCAGTGGAAGTCGACCTGGGTCAGCGTGACTCCGACGGCGGCGAGAGCGGCCGTGACGCCACCGCTGACGTTCGCGCCGTTGTCGATCGCGCCGGCGCCCTGTGCGGGGTCGTCGACCTGGTCGTCGAACGGCCAGGCCGCCACGAAGGTCACCTCGATCGTCTGGCCATCGCTCACCGCGACAGCGCCGCCGGCATAGGCCACGTTGTTGACCTCGATGCTCGACGAGCTGAGGTCGAGCTCCTCGAGCAGATCGGCGTTGCCGGTGAAGCCCGTGCCCTCGTCGATCGTGACCTCGGCCAGGATGTGGTCGCCCACGGCGTCGACCTCGTAGGTGCAGGTCTGGCTGAACGTGTCGCCGGGGACCAGGCGGGTCGCCCCGACGAGCGGGAACTCGTCCGGCGTACCGGCGTCGACCAGCCAGCCGTCGCCGCAGTCCGCGTTGATCAGCTTGAGGTGACCCGTGGTGACCCCGGTGCCGGCCACGGTCGCGTTGTCGGTCCAGTACGCCAGGGTGCCCGCACCACCCATGAGCAGGACGGCCGCGGTGCCTGCCGCGAGCGCGCCCTTCGTCGTCTTCTTCATTTGTTCTCCAGTCCCCATGCCCTGTTGTCCCCAGGTCTGGTTGTCATGGTCGCGACGCAGGGAGCGCCTCGCGATCCACAACGAAGGACAGCACAGGCCGGCACGGCGGGTGACCGGAATCGGGACCAATGTCCCGAGATTTAACCGAGGCCGTGGCGCTGCACGCAGCGCCACGGCCTCGGGTGGTTCGTTCAGGTCCGGCGGGTCACCCCGCCGCGGTCACCAGCCGCGCTCGGAGAGGCGGTGCGGCTGGGCCAGCTCCTCGACATTGATGCCGACCATCGCCTCGCCCAGGCCCCGCGACACCTTCGCGACCACGTCGGGGTCGTCGTAGAACGTCGTCGCCTTCACGATCGCCTCGGCCCGCTGCGCCGGGTTGCCCGACTTGAAGATCCCCGAGCCGACGAACACGCCCTCGGCACCCAGCTGCATCATCATCGCCGCATCCGCCGGAGTCGCGATCCCACCCGCGGTGAACAGCACCACCGGCAGCTTGCCGGTGCGGGCCACCTCGACCACCAGGTCGTACGGCGCCTGCAGCTCCTTCGCGGCCACGTACAGCTCGTCGTCGGCCAGCGACCCCAACCGGCGGATCTCGGCCCGGATGGTGCGCATGTGGGTCACCGCGTTCGACACGTCACCCGTGCCCGCCTCGCCCTTGGACCGGATCATCGCCGCACCCTCGGTGATCCGCCGCAGCGCCTCGCCGAGGTTGGTCGCGCCACACACGAACGGCACCGTGAACGCCCACTTGTCGATGTGGTTGGCGTAGTCGGCCGGGGTCAGCACCTCCGACTCGTCGATGTAGTCCACACCCAGCGACTGCAGCACCTGGGCCTCGGCGAAGTGACCGATCCGGGCCTTGGCCATCACCGGGATCGACACCGCCGCGATGATCCCGTCGATCATGTCCGGGTCACTCATCCGCGACACGCCGCCCTGGGCGCGGATGTCGGCCGGGACCCGCTCCAGCGCCATCACGGCCACCGCGCCGGCATCCTCGGCGATCTTGGCCTGTTCCGGGGTCACCACGTCCATGATGACGCCACCCTTGAGCATCTCGGCCATGCCGCGCTTGACCCGGGTGGTGCCGTGCTCCTGCTGCTCGCTCATGACAGCGAGTCTACGACCCCGGGCGGGCCCGCTACGCCGGAGTCTCACCCTCCGACGCGAGTGCCTGACGGCGTACCTTGAGCACCCGGAAGACCACCGTGTAGGTGCTCGCGAGGGCCAGCGCCCACAGGGTGACGTACATCAGGATCGGCAGGTCGAAGAGGGCCCCGAGACCGGTCATGACGAGGATCGAGACGAGCCGGTCGGCCCGCTCCGCGAGGCCGCCCTTGGCGTCCATGCCGAGGGACTCGGCGCGGGCCCGGGCGTAGGACGTCACCGAGCCCATCACCAGGCACCACAGGGTGACGCACAGGTAGAGGTAGCTGTCGCCCTGGTCCTTGCCGGTGCCGGCGAAGTAGAGGGCGAGTCCGCCGAAGATCGCACCGTCGCCGATCCGGTCGAGGGTGGAGTCCCAGAAGGCCCCGAACTTCGAGACCCGGCCGGTCTCGCGGGCCATCCGGCCGTCGATCAGGTCGCTGAACACGAAGGCGGTGATGAACAGGACGCCGATCAGCAGCTCGCCCTGCGGGAAGAAGATCAGTGCCCCGGCGCAGACGCCGAGCGTGCCGACGAGCGTGACCGCGTCGGGGCTGATGCCCAGCCGGATGAACAGCCGCACCACGGGGTGCAGCACGGTCCCGGCCCAGAACTCCTTGAAGCGATCCAACACGGGTCAGGAACCTACTCGATGGTCACGTCGCGGGCGCCATCTGCCAGGCGTCCGCGAGGAGGCTGCGGGTCTCGCCCAACAGCTGCGGGAGGGTCTTCGTGCCGCCGATGACGGTCATGAAGTTGGCATCGCCGGACCAGCGCGGGACGACGTGCTGGTGCAGGTGGCCCGACAGCGATCCGCCCGCGGCGCCCCCGAGATTGAGGCCGACGTTGAAGGCATGCGGTTGGGCGACCGCGCGGATGGTGCGCAGCGCGGCCTTGGTCAGCGCGGTCACCTCATCGGTCTCCTCGTCGTCGAGGTCGAGGTAGTCGGCGACGTGGCGGTAGGGCAGGACCATCAGGTGGCCGGGGTTGTAGGGGTAGAGGTTGAGCACGACATAGGCCGTGCGTCCCCGGACGACGACCAGCTCGTCGTCGGTCGAGCTCGCCGGGTCCGGCGTGATCCGGCAGAACGGGCAGGCCGGACGCGGCTCGGCGTGCGCGGCCTCCTCGGCAGACTCGGCCTCGCCCCGGACGTAGGCCATCCGGTGCGGCGTCCAGAGCCGCTCGAGCCCGTCGGGCCCGGGGACGCTCATGCCCGCTCCCCCGCGGCCGGGGACGGGGTGGGTGCGTCGGACGGCCCCAGCGCCTGGAGCAGCTCGGCCACGGGCAGATCGGGGAGGCTGAGGCCGCGCCCGAGAGCCATGCCGTTGATCTGCAGCCAGATCGACTCCGCAAGGATGCTGATGCAGGCGTCGATCCCCGGCTCGCGGACCTCGCGCTCCAGCCACCGGCGTACGGCGGCGAAGACCGCGCCGATCATGCCGAACACCCAGGGGTCCAGGGCGGCCCGGTCGTCGTCGGTGAGCTCGACGCCCATCGCCGCGACCACCACGGCCATGATCCCCTCGATGCCCTCGGCGACCTGCTCGACGGCCTGGCTGAGTGGACTCGGTCCCCAGCCGGCGAGGTCGCGCTCGGCGAACCAGTAGAGCGTGGGGTGCGCCTCGGCCCAACGGACGAAGCTGCCGACGATGCGATGGATGATCTGGTCGGGCGTGCCGTCGTAGGACAGCGCGGGCAGCAGCTCGTTGCCGACGTGCTCGCAGATCTGCCGCTGCACGGCCCGGTCGAGGTCGGCCCGGTCCTCGAAGTGACGGTAGATCACGGTGCGGCTCATGCCGGCCTGGTCGGCCACCGCCTGGACCTGGAACTCCTCCCCCGGCGCCTGGCGCTCGAGGACCGCGATCGCCGCGTCGATGATCACCTGCCGGCGCACCTGGTTGTGCTCCTGCCAGCGCCGCCGGCGGCCGTCGAGCGGCTCCGTCTCCACACCCTCCGAGGTCACTGGCAAACCCTCTCATGTCCCGTCACGGGCGCACGCGTGGTCACGTGAACCGGTGGAACCAGCGGCCGAGGTCGGCGGCGATCCCCGGACACGTGAGGTTCTGGTCGCGCTGCTGCTCGACCCACTGTCCCATCACCGCGGTGCCGCCCTGGATCGACCAGTCGGGGCCGCACCGGCTGAGCGCCTCCGCCCGGGAGGTCTGGCCCGCGGCCCGCCACTCCGGCACCCCGCCGAGACGGAGGTCGCCGACCACGCGGCGGTAGAGCGCGGGCGTGGAGTAGACCCCGATCGCGAAGCCCGCGTCGGTGTAGCCGCGGACGACGCCCTCGATCACGGCCGCGTTGGCCTGCAGGTCGCCGCTCCAGTCGAACTTCGGCACCGGCTCGATGTCGATCCACACGATCGGGCTGAGCAGGCCGACCTGGCCCATGGTGCCGATGTTGTAGCGGGCCTGCTGGTAGCCGACATTGCGCAGCCGGCCGAGCCGGTCGGTCGCGTCGAAGGGGCCGTCGGCGCCGTACTCCTCGAGCGTCGCACGGCTGGGATAGCTCGACACGGCGTAGACGGCGACCAGGACGTCGTTGTCCTTGGCCCACGCGACCTGGTCGGCCAGGCACGGGTTCGGGGTGAAGCCGGGGCCGTTGGTCAGTCCGAGGACGACGTACTCCGCCTCGGGCAGCGGCATCGGCATCCCGAGGCCCTGCTTCTCGGGGATGCCTGTGCCGGGCGGGCACTGCGGCCAGCTCACGTCGCCGCCGAGGACCTCGCCGTCGCGCGGGGCGATGTCGCTCGTCGGCCTGCCGCCCTGGCGGGCCGCCTCCTCGGCGAGCTTGGCCAGATCGCCGGCGTCGGCGCCCGGGTCACCCGCGTCGCCCGCGGGCGTCCCCTCGTCGGGGGACTCGGTCGCCGGCGGCGCGCTGGACGGCGGCCGCGGCGGCGCACCGGACGGCGAGGAGCCCCCGCACGCCGTGAGCACAGCGCTCAGCGCCAGGACGGCGCACCCGAGGCCGGCGCGGCGTACGGCGTCCCCCATGACGCCGGTCATCGCTCAGACCTGCTCGCGCGCGTCGACCGCGGCGACCACCCGAGCGACCGCCTCGGCGATCGGGACGCCGTTGTCCTGCCGGCCGTCGCGGTAGCGGAAGCTGACCGCGCCGGCCTCGACGTCCTGGTCACCGGCGATGACCATGAACGGCACCTTCTGCAGCTGGGCGTTGCGGATCTTCTTCTGCATCCGGTCGTCGGACTCGTCGATCTCGACGCGGATCCCGTGCTTCTTCAGCTCGGCGGCCACCTCGTGGAGGTAGTCGACGTGCCGCTCGGCGATCGGGATGCCCTGGACCTGGACGGGGGCCAGCCACGGAGGGAAGGCACCGGCGTAGTGCTCGACGAGCACGCCCATGAAGCGCTCGATCGAGCCGAACTTCGCCGAGTGGATCATCACCGGCTGCTGCCGGGACCCGTCTGCTGCGACGTACTCCAGGTCGAAGCGGTCGGCCGAGGGCTGGTTGAAGTCGTACTGCACCGTGCCCATCTGCCAGGTGCGGCCGATGGCGTCCTTGGCCTGGACCGAGATCTTCGGGCCGTAGTACGCCGCGCCGCCCGGGTCGGGGACGAGCTCGAGCCCGGTCGCGCGGGCGACGTCCTCGAGCACCTGGGTCGCCTTCGCCCAGTCGTCGTCGGAGCCGATGAACTTGTCCTTGGACTCGTCGCGGGTCGACAGCTCCAGGTAGAAGTCCTCGATGCCGAAGTCGCGCAGCAGGCTGAGCATGAAATTGAGCAGATGCTCGACCTCCGCCGGGGCCTGCTCCGGCGTGACGTAGGAGTGCGAGTCGTCCTGCGCGAACCCGCGCACGCGGGTCAGGCCGTGGATCACGCCGGACTTCTCGTGCCGGTAGACGTGGCCGAACTCGAACAGGCGCAGCGGCAGCTCGCGGTAGGAACGCTGCCGGGAGCGGTAGATCAGGTTGTGCATCGGGCAGTTCATCGCCTTGAGGCGGTACTCCATGCCGTCGACATCGAGGGCGGGGTACATCCCCTCGCCGTAGTACGGCAGATGACCGGAGGTGTAGAACAGCCCCTCCTTGGCGATGTGGGGCGTGCCGACGTACTCGAAGCCCTCGGCGATGTGGCGCTCGCGGACGTAGTCCTCCATCGCCCGCTTGATCACGCCGCCCTTGGGATGGAACACCGGCAGCCCGGAGCCGATCTCGTCGGGGAAGCTGAACAGGTCGAGCTCACGACCGAGCTTGCGGTGGTCGCGGCGCTCGGCCTCCTCGAGCCGGTGCAGGTGGGCGTCGAGCTCGTCCTTGCTCGGCCAGGCGGTGCCGTAGATGCGCTGGAGCTGCTTGTTCTTCTCGTCGCCGCGCCAGTACGCCGCCGCGCTGCGCATCAGCTTGAACGCCGGGATCCGCTTGGTGGTCGGCAGGTGCGGGCCGCGGCAGAGGTCCTTCCAGGCGACCTCGCCCTTGCGGTTGATGTTGTCGTAGATGGTCAGCTCGCCGGCGCCGACCTCGGCGCTCGCGCCCTCGGCCGCATCGGCGGCGCTGCCCTTGAGGCCGATCAGCTCGACCTTGTAGGGCTCGTCGGCCAGCTCGACCAGCGCGTCATCGTCGGTGGTCACCCGACGCTCGAAGCGCTGGTTCTCCTTGACGATCTTGCGCATCGCGGTCTCGAGCTTGACGAGGTCCTCGGGCACGAAGGGGGTCGCGACGTCGAAGTCGTAGTAGAAGCCGTCCTGGATCGGCGGGCCGATGCCGAGCTTCGCGTCCGGGAACACCTGCTGAACAGCCTGGGCCAGCACGTGGGCGGTGGAGTGCCGCAGGATGTCGAGGCCGTCGGGGCTGCCGATCAGCACGCCCTCCACCTCGTCGCCGTCGGCCAGCTCGTAGGAGAGGTCCTTGAGCTGTCCGGCCACGCGGGCCGCGATCACGTCCGCCTCGTCGCGGAAGAGCTCCCACGCCTTCGTGCCCGTGGTGACCGTCTGCTCCTGGCGCGCGTCAGGACTGAGTACGGCGACCTTGATGTCGGGCACGGAAGGACTCCCTCGAGTGGTTCACGGGTGGCGGCGCGACCGGTCGGCGCGCCGGTCCCGATCGTACCGAGCCGACCGCATCGGCCGCGCGGGAGTTGCCGACCCGTCTGATCGGGCGGCAACGGCGTACTGAACGTGCATGGCCCACAATCCGACCCTGCACTTCACCACGCCCGGCCTCGACGAGAAGGCCGCCGCCCGCGTCGTCGAACTGCTCCAGAGCCGCCTCGACGCCTGCACCGACCTCCACCTCACGCTCAAGCACGTGCACTGGAACGTCGTCGGTCCGCACTTCATCGCCGTCCACGAGATGCTCGACCCCCAGGTCGACACGGTCCGCGGCTTCGCCGACGACCTCGCCGAGCGGATCGCCACCCTCGGTGGCTCACCCCAGGGCACACCCGGCGCACTCGTCGCCCGCCGCCCCTGGGACGACTACGAGATCGGCCGTGCCACGACCCAGCAGCACCTGGCCGCCCTCGACGTCGTCTACCAGGGGGTGATCTCCACCTACCGCGACGGCATCAAGGAGCTGGACGACCTCGACCTGGTCACCCAGGACATGTTCATCGGGCAGACCGAGCAGCTGGAGCTGTTCCACTGGTTCATCCGCGCGCACCTGGAGGACACCGGTGGCCGGCTCAGCACCGCGGGAGACGCGACTGAGAAGGACGCGGCCGCCGACGCCTGAGCCGGCTCAGAGCTTCTCGCAGGCGATGCCGTCCTTGTCGCGGTCGCTCTTCGCGTTGGCCTTGTAGAGCTTGGCGTTGCGCGTGAAGTTGGTGACCTTGGTTCCCGACGTCTTGTCGACCGCGCCGGGCTTGCCCACGCCGTGTGGGTGCACCTTGTTGAGCGCGGTGCAGTTCCGGTAGGTCTTCGGTGCCGCGGCGTCCGCCGGCGAGGCGAGGGCGAGCGAGGCGGGGGCCACCAGGGCGACGGCGGCGAGGACGGCGGCGATACGACGGCTCTTCACGGCGCCGCAGCCTAGGCCGCCCGGTCTGTCCTGTCCCGGGAATGCGGCAGATCGCGGCGCTCCACCGTGCCGACGTCGGTCCGCCGTACTCTCGTCGCATGCGGTTCTGGGACGACCGGGTCGTGCCGGTCCTGGTCGACAAGACCCTCTCCACGGGCCCCGTGCACAGGGAGCGCCGGGCGGTGTGCGCCGGGCTCTCGGGTCGGGTGCTCGAGATCGGCTTCGGCTCCGGCCTCAACCTCACGCACTATCCGACGGCCGTGAGCGAGGTCGCCGCCGTGGAGCCGTCGGACCGCGGGTGGGAGCTGTCGGGTCGGCGCCGGGCCGCCAGCTCCGTCCCGGTCACCCGGATCGGGCTCGACGGCGAGGACGTCGCGGCCGCCGACCACGGCTTCGACCACGCCCTGGTCACCTTCTCCCTGTGCACGATCCCCGATCCCGCGCGCGCCCTGCGGGAGGTACGTCGGCTGGTGCGGCCGGGCGGCACCCTCGCGTTCCTCGAGCACGGCCTCTCCCCCGACGCCCGGGTCGCCCGCTGGCAGCACCGGCTCGATCCGGTCGAGAGGCGGGTCGCCGGCGGCTGCCACCTGACCCGTGACGTCCCGGCCCTGGTCCGGCACGCCGGATTCGGTGTTGACGACCTGGCCGCGGCGTACCTGCCCGGACCGGCGATCATGCGGCCGTGGGGCTACCTCTACCGGGGCATCGCGACGACCCCAGGATGATCGTCCTGGGAATCAGAACAGCCCCCGGGCCGCTTGCGCGAGCCGGAGGCTGTGGTTCCCGGGTGGGCGATACTGGGTTCGAACCAGTGACCTCTTCGGTGTGAACGAAGCGCGCTACCACTGCGCCAATCGCCCGGGACGGAACCGCGAGGAACCGCGGTCGGAGACTCTAACGCATCCCCCGACCGCGGTTCACATCGGGACCCTCAGCCGAGGTGGTGGACCTCCTGCAGCCGGTGCACCGGGGTGTCGATACCGACGTGGCGGGCCTTCAGCTGGAGCGCGAGGTAGAGCGAGTAGTGCCGCGACTGGTGCAGGTTGCCGCCGTGGAACCAGAGGTTCTGCTGCTGGGTCGGCTTCCACATGTTGCGCTGCTCGCCCTCCCACGGGCCGGGGTCCTTGGTCGTGTCGGAGCCGAGGCCCCACACCTTGCCCACGCGATCCGCGACCTCCTGGCTGATCAGGTCCGCGGCCCAGCCGTTCATCGAGCCGTAGCCGGTGGCGTAGACGACCAGGTCCGCCGGCAGCTCCGTGCCGTCGGCCAGGACGACGGCCGTCTCGGTCAGGTGGTCGACCTGCCCGCGGGCCAGCTTGACGTCGCCACTCGCGACCAGCTCCGCGGCGCCGACGTCGATGTAGTAGCCCGAGCCGCGGCGCAGGTACTTCATGAACAGCCCCGAGCCGTCGTCGCCCCAGTCGAGGTCGAATCCGGCCGCCGTCATCCGGTCGTAGAAGTCCCGGTCCCGCTCGCGCATCCGGTCGTAGAGCGGGATCTGGAACTCGTGCATGATCTTGTACGGCAACGAGGCGAAGATCAGGTCGGCCTTCTCCGTGGTGACGCCGGCCTCGACCGCACGCTCGGAGTAGAGGTCTCCGAGGCCGATATCCATCAGGGTGTCGCTCTTCACGATGTGCGTCGAGGAGCGCTGCACCATGGTCACGTCGGCGCCGGTCTCCCACAGCGCGCCGCAGATGTCGAAGGCGGAGTTGTTGCTGCCGACGACGACGACCCGCTTGCCGGCGTACGCGTCGGGGCCGGGGTGCTGCGAGGAGTGGTGCTGCTCGCCCCGGAACACCTCCGCGCCCGGCACGACGGGGATGTTGGGCTTGCCGGACATGCCGGTCGCCATCACCAGCTGGGTGGGCTTGAGCACCAAGGGCCTGCCCTCGCGCTCGACGTGGACCGTCCACTCCCCCGCCGCCTCGTCGTAGGCGGCCGAGGTGGCGACCGTGTTCGACCAGTACGGCACCTCCATCACCCGGGTGTAGAACTCCAGCCAGTCGCCGACCTTGTCCTTGGGCGCGAAGACCGGCCAGTTGTCGGGGAACTTGAGGTAAGGCAGGTGGTCATACCAGACCGGGTCGTGCAGGCACAGGGACTTGTACCGGTTGCGCCACTGGTCACCGGGGCGCGGATGCTTGTCGACCACGAGCGCCGGTACGCCGAGCTGGCGCAGCCGCGCACCGAGGGCGATACCGCCCTGTCCGCCGCCGATGACGAGCACGTACGGCTGCGTGTCCACGCCCAGCGCGGCGTCCTCCGCCTCGCGCTTCTCCAGCCAGGTCACGCGCTCCCGGGTGGCCCCGTGCTCGGCACCCATCGGACGCCGGGCACCGCGCGGCTCCTCGTGTCCCTTCAGCTCGTAGAGCGTCGTGAGGAAGGTCCACGCCTTGGGCCCGTCCTCGTCGACGACCCGGAGGAGCCCGCGTCCGCGGCCCACGGCGGTCTCGAACTCGAACCAGGCGGTGGTGACGCCGTCGGCGGTGTCGGCCGGCTCGGTCAGCCGGAAGCCGCGCGGGTCGACCCGGTCGAGCGTGCTCGCGAGCAGGTCGGCGACTCCGGCGGGGTCCTCGACGGTGGTGAGGTTCCAGGAGAAGGCGATCAGGTCGCGCCAGAAGCTGGTCGCGGCGAACAGGCCGGCGGCGCGGTCGACGTCGCGGGCGGTGAGAGCGTCCTCGAAGGCCGCGAACCAGGCCGTGGCCGGGTCCTCGATGGATGGAGTGTCGGCCGTCGTGACGGGCCGGTCGTCGAGCTGGGTCATGCCGAGAAGCAGACCGCCGGCGGCGGCGTGCCCGGAACCGTTGCACGTTGTTGCATGTGGCCTCGATCACATGCCAGTGCCTACGGTGGTGCCATGGCCACGCACGACCTCGCGATGCGGGCCCGCGACCTGGTCCGGATCCACGACGCGGTGCTCTCCGGCGCCGCACCGCCGGAGCGCCCGCGGGCCGTCGTCGCACGTTCGTGGAGCCGCGTGATCAGCCTCGGGATCGACCCCGACGGCCGCAACGGCCGCGACCCCCTGACGCCGGCCGACGTCGAGGAGCGGCGGCGTACGTCGCGCCTGGCACTGGTCATCGACGAGATCCGCGAGCTGCTGCTCTCGGCCGCCGACGCTTCGCACTACCTCGTGGTCGTGACCGACGCCGACGGGATCGTGCTCTGGCGCAGCGGCTCGCCCCGGGTGAAGCGCCAGGCCGACGGCCTGGGCTTCGCCGAGGGCGCACTGTGGACCGAGGGCGCGGTCGGCACCAACGCCATCGGCACCGCCCTCGCGGAGGCGGCGCCCGTGCAGCTGTTCTCGGCCGAGCACTTCGAGAACGCGCAGGTGCCCTGGTACTGCACGGCCTCCCCGATCCACGACCCCATCGACGGCTCACTGCTCGGGATCGTCGACGTCAGCGGACCCGCGCTCACCCTGCACCCGGCCATCGAGGCGCTGGTCACCGCGTCGGTCCGACTCGCGGAGGCACGCCTGTGGCGCCACCACGAGGAGCGACTCGAGCAGCTGCGACGTACGGCGGAGCCACTGCTGTCCGGCGCCGACGGACCGCTTCTCGTGGTCGACGACCACGGGTGGGTCGCCGCACACCAGGGCGTCGCCGTGCGCGACCGGGTGGCGGCTCCGCAGGCCGACCGGGCGCTCGCCGTCCCCGGTCTCGGGTTGTGCCTGCCCGAGCGCCTGCGCGGCGGCTGGCTGATCCGGCCGCCGTCGTCGGCCCAGGTGCTCACGGCCGTGCTGGACCTCACGACGTCGCCCGCAACGCTCGAGGTCCGCGGCGGCGACGCGCCCTGGCGGGTCGCGCTCACGCCGCGGCACGCCGAGCTGCTGACGGCCATCGCGGCGGCCGGGCCGGGCGGCGTGTCCGCCGGCCGGCTCAGCACCGCGTTGTACGGCGACGGCGGGCGGCAGGTGACCGTGCGCGCCGAGATCTCCCGGCTGCGCCGCGTGCTCGGCGCCCTGCTCGCCACCAACCCCTACCGGCTCGGCGACGGCGTGGCGCTGACCGTCATCGACCCTCGGGCGCGATGACACGATGACCCGGTGACCCGCGACGTCCTGCTCGTCCTCGCCACGGCGAGCACCGGCCTGTCCGCCGGCGTGTTCCTGCTCTACGCGCACACCGTCATGCCGGGGCTGCGGCGTACCGACGACCGGACCTTCGTCGGCGCCTTCCAGGCGATGGACCGGGCGATCATCAACCCGGTCTTCCTGCTCGGGAGCTTCTTCGGCGCCCCGCTGCTGCTCGCCGCCGGCGCGGCGCTGAGCCTCTCCGGGCCGGAGCAGGACGCGCTCCCGTGGCTGCTCGCGGCCCTCGTCCTGCACCTCGTCGTCGTGGCGATCACCGTCGCCGTGCACCTGCCGCTCAACGACCGGCTCAAGGCCGCGGGCGATCCGGCGGCGATCGACGTCGTCGCCGCGCGGGCGGAGTTCGCGGAGGCGCGGTGGGTACGCGCCAACAACGTCCGCGTGGTGCTGGACGTGGCGGCGTTCGTCGCGACCTGCGTGGCCCTGCTGGCCGGTCGGTGAGCCTCAGCGGTCCAGGCCGAGCAGCTCCGCCTCGCGCTCGCGCCAGGCCGCCGCGGCCTGCTGCGTGACCGGACCGGGCGCGGGCAGTTCCCGGTCGTCCCAGCGGTGCACGCCCTGCACGTCGCGGGTCGTGGACACCAGGAAGACCTCGTCGGCAGCGGCGGCCACGGCCGTCGGCTCATCGACCTCCTTCGCGCCGAACCACTCGAGCACCAGCGCCCGGGTCACTCCGGCCAGGCAGCCGCTCGCCAACGTGGGCGTCCGCACCTCGCCGTCCACCACGTAGAAGACGTTGGTCCCGGTCCCCTCGCACAGGTTGCCCGCCAGGTTGCCGAAGACGGCCTCGCTCGCCCCCTTCTCGCGCGCCGCCGCCAGCGCGACCACGTTCTCGGCGTACGACGTCGTCTTCAGCCCGGCCAGCGCCCCCCGTTCGTTGCGCGGCCACGGCACCGTGATCACCGCCGTCGTCTCCGGAGCCGGCGGCATCGGCGCGGCCACCACGATCACCGTCAGCGGGTCCTCTCCGCGCCCACTGCCCAGCGGCGCGTTGCCGCCCGTGACCGTGATCCGCAACCGGCCGAGCGGCAGCGGGTCGCCGTCGAGGACGGCAGCGACCCCCCGTCGTACGTCGTCGAGGTCGAGGCCGGCCAAGCCCAGACCGCCCGCCGAGCGGGCCAGCCGGTCGAGGTGGCGTCGTAGCGCGAAGGGCTGCCCGTCGACCACCTTGACCGCCTCGAACACCGCGTCCCCCACGGTCAGTCCG
Source organism: Nocardioides sp. L-11A (assembly GCA_029961745.1). NCBI lineage: Bacteria > Bacillati > Actinomycetota > Actinomycetes > Propionibacteriales > Nocardioidaceae > Nocardioides > Nocardioides sp. L-11A. The sequence continues at coordinate 2,707,914 of CP124680.1, read as the reverse complement.
TGGTCGGTCACCGGCACCGCCGGAGCCGTCGGGTCGGACAGGACCTGGCCGTTGATCCACACACGCATGGGGCCAGCCTAGGAGGCCCCGACATGCCGAAAGTGGACCCCCGTTTTGGCGCCGTTCTCGGGATCGGCTAATGTTCTCAACCGCACCACCGAGCGGGTCGGAAGGCCAGCAAAAGGGTGCAAAGCGGACGTAGCTCAGTTGGTAGAGCGCAACCTTGCCAAGGTTGAGGTCGCGAGTTCGAGCCTCGTCGTCCGCTCGGAGTGGTCAGACCCACTGCCTGACCAGGCCAGTGTGTAGGGCCATCGCGGTGGGTTGGCCGAGAGGCGAGGCAACGGACTGCAAATCCGTGTACACGGGTTCAAATCCCGTACCCACCTCCACCACAACTCCACAAGGGCGATTGGCGCAGCGGTAGCGCGCTTCCTTGACACGGAAGAGGTCACTGGTTCAAACCCAGTATCGCCCACAGAGAGAGCGAACAGCCCCTGACCTGCGGACGCAGATCGGGGGCTGTCTCGATTTCCGGGACCCGCCATCGACCGGTCACCATCCTTGGCTCCCGGGCCGGGCCGACCGCGCTCGGCGTGGGTGTCTGGTTCAGGAGCAACGCAGGCGCGACCAGCTCCGGGGACTCGGTGAGCTTCAGCTCGGACGGGTCCGGGACCGGGGCGACGGCGGCGACGGTCACATCGGCCACGATGCCGATCCGCCGGACATGACGCTCGTGTCGCCTGGTCCGTCCGCGGGTGCGCCCGGACCCGACCGGGAAAGGCGAAAGGGAACGTTCCGGCGGGACCTCACGGCCCGCCGTCGAGAAGGGGCGACCCGGAGTGGGGTCCAGGTCGCCCCGCGTCGGTGACTGCTCCCCAGGTCAGTTCCCGACCCAAGCGGATCGGCCGCTGCTCCCCAGCACCTCGGGGGAGGTCCCGGCCGGACAAGACCCGCTTGCGGCTCGCCACGCCGATGTTGCCCCGAGGGAGGACTTCGGCGCGGTGGTGAGCCGGCGCCAGTCTCTCCCGCGTCACGGCCGGAACTCCCGGAGCGCCGGCGATCTCCCCCGCCACCTCACCCCACACCGGACACCCTAGAGGCGCGGGCCCGCCTGCCCGGAGCGGTAGGCGGCGAGTGCGGCGTCGACCTGGTCGGTGGGCACGATCTCGCGCCCGAGCGGGAGCAGGCTGACCGGGATCATCTTGAAGTTGGCCACCCCGAGAGGGATCCCGATCACCGTGATGCAGAGCAGCGCGCCGGTGACGGCATGGCCGATCGCCAGCCAGATCCCCGACAGCACCAACCACAGGATGTTCCCGATGCCACTGGGGATGCCGGCGCTCTCCCGCCGTACGACGGTCCTCCCGAACGGCCACAGCGCGTAGAACCCGATCCGGAACGACGCGAGGCCGAACGGGATGCCGATGATCGTGATGCACCACAGCGCGCCCGCGAGCAGATAGCCCAGGAACAGCCAGAAGCCGGAGAGCACCAGCCAGATGACGTTCAGCAGCACCTTCATGGCGCGAGCGTAGGGCCCCTCAGCCCGCGAGGAAGCTGAACCGCACCTCACGCTCGGGGTTGTCGACGTTCAGGTCGACCAGGCAGATGCTCTGCCAGGTGCCGAGGGCCAGGCTGCCGGCGAGCACCGGCACCGTCGCGTACGGCGGCACCAGGGCCGGCAGGACGTGCGAGCGGCCGTGCCCGCGGGTGCCGTGCCGGTGCAGCCAGCGATCATCGGCAGGGAGCACGGTCCGCAGGAGCGCGAGCAGGTCGTCGTCGCTGCCGGCACCGGTCTCGAGGATCGCGATGCCACAGGTCGCGTGCGGAACGAAGACATGGAGCAGACCGTCGCCGCGTCCGGCCGCGAAAGCGACGCAGTCGCGAGTCAGGTCGAGGACGGCGTCGCTGTCGCCGGTGCGGTAGGTGCGGGTCTCGGTGTCCACGGGACCATCATCGCCGTGCGCGCCGAGCCGCCGTCGTCCACTCCGTCACGGGCGCGCTCTTCCCGCGACGGAGCGGACACCCGGAGTTGCCGGGTCCGACAGGCGCTCAGCGGTCTCCCGGAGAGCACCCTCCCGTGGTCAGGCAGAGTGGGGACGCCTCACCATGGCCGGCACACGACAGGGAACGGTCGTGCGCCGGGGAACGGGGGACGCAGGGAACAGCCCGTCGCAGCAGTCGTCGCACGGTGCCCATGCGCGAGAGTCCCTTCATCGTCGCAACCGGTCGATCCCGAGTCCTCGCCTGGTCCTGGCCCCACCATAGGTCCGACCCGAGACACCCGCAGCGGACTCGCGAAGGCTTTACCCGGTCTTTGCCGGGAGACCAAGAACGCCCTGTCCGGCATGCCGGACAGGGCGTCCCGCGCCCGGCGAGTGTGGGGTTCGCCGGGCACGCTGTGGTTGGGGAACCGGGACCGAGAGTAACGGCCGTCGCAGGGGCGCGTGGGGAAAACGGGAGATGACGCCCGACGATTTTTCCCGGTCTCAGCCGACGTCGGAATCAGACCCCTGGCCGGGCCCCACGGGACGCAGCGCCGTGGCTGCCAGCCACTCGGTCACGGCACGGCCCTCGCGGTCGACGTAGGAGACCAGGCCCTCCCAGCCACGCGCGGTGGAGCGCCAGTCCAGCAGGAGCCCGGGCAGCTCGACCGGCACGAAAGCCAGCCTCACCCACACGTGCCGAACCCCCGCCATGGCCGCATCCTATCGAACACCTGTTCGATAGGATGCGGCGGCGAGGGTACCCCTTCGGTCAGTCGCGATCGCCGTCGAGGCGGGGCTCGACGAGGGGGTCGGTCGGGTCGGCCTCGTCCTGCACCGCCCGGGGGTACGACGACAGGTCGCTCCCCCGCGCACGCCGGGCCAGCACCGCGCCGACGACCACGGCCACGCCCACGGCCCCCAGCACCAGCAGCGCCTTGCGACGCCGGCGCCGCGGCTGGGGCAGGTGGTCGGACACCGCGTCGGGCAGTCGGTCGACGACGGAGCCCGGGAGGGCTCCGGGAATGTCGGAGAGGCGTCGTGACAGGGTCTCGGCCGCGTGGCTGCCCTTCTCGACCGCGACGGCGCGTCCCTCGCGCACCAGGGGCGGCGTCCGTTCGGCGATCGTGTGGACGGCGGACTCGACATCGGGCACGACGGCGTCGACGAGGTCGCGCAGGTCGTCCCTCAGCTGTTCGGCCGTGCTCTTGCGGTGCATGGGTGCCTCCTCCTCGGATACGGACTACGCACGCGCAGTACCCGTTCCGTCGCCGGCAACCCGGGGAGCTCAGCCGGCGACCGCGCGGCCGAGGTCCGCGGAGCACTCGTTGCATCGCACCCGGCGCTCGTGCCGCTCGTGCCGCTCGGGCGGCTCCCCCAGCGATCGTCGGTACCAGCGTGTCTGCTCGGTCAGCCGGGAGCACCGGGGGCACCAGTCATGGCACACCCACGGTCCGAAGTCCTTCCCCATGGGACCACCCTGCCGGTTGCGCACGCCCCTGTCGCGGGACGCGGCCGGGATCACCCCGGCACGGGCACAGATCTGCCCGGTCGGCGGCGTACCGCCTAGTCCCGTCGGGCCACTGGTCCCGCCGACGGTCCCGGATCAGGCCTCGTCGGCCGCGAAGTCCTCGTTGTGGGTGCCGGGCCGCGGCGCCCAGGGCAGTTCCTTCGCCGGCCGTACGACGACCAACCGGTCGCCGCGCGCGAGCAGGGTCACCACCGGGTCGAAGTAGCGGTACACCCTCTCGTCGCGGACCACCGCGATCACCTGGTCGGGCAGCGACTGGGGCGGCATGCCGACCTCGTTGACGAGCAGCTCGCGCTCGGCGACCTCGAGCCCCTCGCCATAGGTCAGCAGATCCTCCATCACCGAGCCCAGGGTCGGCGAGAGGGTGGAGAGCCCGAGGAGCCGGCCGACGGCGTCGGAGGAGGTGATGACCGAGTCGGCACCGGACTGGCGCATCAGCGGCGCGTTCTCCTGCTCGCTCACCGCGGCGACGATCCACGCGTCCGGGTTGAGCTGGCGCACGGTGAGGGCGGCGAGCACGTTCGAGTCGTCGCGCCCGGTGGTGATGATCACCTGGTCGGCCTCGGCCACACCCGCCCGCTGCAGGACGCCGCGCCGGGTCGCGTCGCCGGTGACGACGGCCAGCTGGTCGGCATGCGCGTCGGCCAGCGCGACCGGACTGGGGTCGACGACCACCACGTGCTCCCGGTCCAGCCCGTTGTTGACGAGGGTCTCGACCGCGCTGCGACCCTTGGTCCCGTAGCCGATGACGACGACGTGGTGTCCCATGTTCTTCCTCCAGCGGGTGATCCGGAACATCTCGCGACCGCGCTGCGCGAGCACCTCGAGGGTGGTGCCGATCAACAGCACGAGGAACCCGATGCGGGCCGGGGTGATGATGAAGGCGTTGACCAGGCGGGCGCCGTCGCTGACCGGAGTCACGTCGCCGTATCCGGTCGTACTCAGCGTGACGGTCGTGTAGTAGATGGCGTCGATCAGGGTGATCTCGCCATTGGGGCTGGCCTCGGTGGGCACATCCCCGCCGTCGCGGTAGCCGTGCCGGTCGAGGTAGACGAGCAGCACCGTGCCGACCAGGATCCCCAGCGCGAGGAGCAGACGGCGGCCCAGCTGCCACCAGGGCGACCGGATCCGCTCGGGCAGCGCGATCTGCCCCGTGAGGGGGGTCTCCGCCGGTCCTCCGCTCAGCACGCCCACGGCCGGGAACCTACTCCACCGGGTCCGGGTTGCGGCGCAGCAGGCGGTCCAGCAGCTCGCGGCGCGCCCGCTGGGTCGCCTCCTGCGGGAACACCTCGTCGAAGGCGGCGTTGACCCCCGCGCCGATGAGGACGGCGAGTGCCGCGATGTAGAGCCAGATCAAGATGGCGATCGGCGCCGCGAGCGGGCCGTAGATCGAGTGGGAGTCCTCGGCGGTCACCGTGAGCACCCAGCGCAGCAGGTAGGACCCGAGGATCCAGCTGGCGAGCGAGAAGACCGCGCCGGGAAGGTTGAAGCTCCAGTTGGTCCGCACCGGCACCGACACGTGGTACAGCGTCGCCAGGAAGCACACGCACATCACGACGATCAGCGGCCAGTAGAAGCCCATCAGGAACTCCGCGCGGTTCGGCAGCCAGGAGCGGACCAGCTTCGGCCCCGCCACCACGAGCGGCAGCGTGATCGCCCCCGAGATCACCGCGAGGATGTACAGGACGAAGGACAGGGCGCGGGTCCGCACGATCCCGCGGTGCCCGCCCAGCCCGTGCATGATCGTGATGGTGTCGACGAACACGTTGAGCGCCCGCGAGCCGGACCACAGCGCGAGCACGAAGCCCAGCGAGATCACGTCGAACCGGCCGCCCCTGAGGACGTCGTCCATGGTCGGCTTGATGACCTTGTTGACCGCCGTGTCGGTGAGGAAGCGCGAGAACAGGTCGACCACGGCCCGCCGTACCTCCTCCACCTGGGCGGCGGTGAAGTGCTCGGTGACGTAGCCGACGCCGCCGGCCAGGGCGAAGATCAGCGGCGGCACGGACACGACCGCGAAGAACGCGGCCTCGGCTGCCAGCCCGGTCACGCGGTATCTCAGGCACGAGCTCACGGTCGTCACGACCAGGCGCCACACCAGCCGGCCGAGCCGGCGGAGCCACGGCAGGCGCCGCGTGCCCGAGTCCTCCGCCATGGCCCTCACGCTATCCGCCCCGAGCCCCTGCCCGGGGGACCCGGGCGACGCCTCGAACCCGGCGTCGCCGTCCACCGACGTCCCGCTGTCTCGAGCAGCTCGCGGACCACGGCGCAACGACCGAATTCGCGCCCCGGAGCGCCGCGAGAGGACAGGATCGGTTGTTGCGTGGCAGGCGGACTCAGGAGAGGTCGAGACCGGGGTACAGCGGGTGCTTGTCGAGCAGCTCGGCCGACGCCGCGCGGACCCGGTCGGCCACGCCGTCGGCCAGCACGTAGGCGGCCTTCGACGGCGCACCGGCGGACGTCGTACCGGGGCGGGTGTTCTGGAGCACCTCGACGATGAGCTCGGCGACCACGTCGAACTCGGCCGCGCCGAAGCCGCGGCTCGTGAGCGCCGGCGTGCCGACCCGGATGCCGGAGGTGTACCAGGCACCGTTGGGGTCCGCGGGGACCGAGTTGCGGTTGGTCACGACACCGGCGTCGAGCAGCGCGGTCTCGGCCTGGCGGCCGGTGAGGCCGAAGGAGCTGACGTCGAGCAGCACGATGTGGTTGTCGGTGCCGTCGGTGACCAGCCGGGTGCCGCGCTTCATCAGGCCGTCGGCCAGGGCGTGGGCGTTGTCGGCGATGGCCTGGGCGTAGGTGCGGAACTGCGGGGTCCGGGCCTCGGCGAAGGCGACGGCCTTGGCGGCCATCACGTGCGGCAGCGGACCGCCGAGCACCATCGGGCAGCCGCGGTCGACGCTGGGCGCGTACTCCTCGGTGGCCAGGATGAAGCCGCCGCGCGGCCCGCGCAGCGACTTGTGAGAGGTGCTGGTGACGACGTGGGCGTGCGGGATCGGGTCCTCGTCGCCGGTGAACACCTTGCCGGCGACCAGCCCGGCGAAGTGGGCCATGTCGACCATGAGGGTGGCGCCGACCTCGTCGGCGATCTCGCGCATCTTGGCGAAGTTCACCCGGCGCGGGTACGCCGAGTAGCCGGCGACCAGGATGAGCGGCTTGAACTCCTTGGCCTTGGCCCGCAGCGCGTCGTAGTCGAGCAGCCCGGTCTCCGGGTCGGTGCCGTACTGCTGCTGGTGGAACATCTTGCCGCTGATGTTGGGGCGGAAGCCGTGGGTGAGATGACCACCGGCGTCGAGGCTCATGCCGAGCAGCCGCTGGTTGCCGAACTCGTGGCGCAGCCGCTCCCAGTCGCCCTCGGAGAGGTCGTTCATGTTCTTCACGCCGGCGTTCTGGAGCCACGGGCCCTCGACGCGGTGGGCGAGGATCGCCCAGTACGCCGTCAGGTTGGCGTCGATGCCGGAGTGCGGCTGGACATAGGCGTACTCGGCGCCGAACAGCTCGCGGGCGTGCTCGGCGGCGAGCGCCTCGACGGTGTCGACGTTCTGGCAGCCGGCGTAGAAGCGGTGACCGACCGTGCCCTCGGCGTACTTGTCGCTGAACCAGGTGCCCATCGTGAGCAGGACGGCGGGCGAGGCGTAGTTCTCGCTGGCGATGAGTTTGAGCGACGCCCGCTGGTCAGCGAGCTCCTGGCGGGTCGCGGCCGCGACCCGCGGCTCGACCGAGGCGATGACCTCGAGGGCCTGGTGGTAGGCGCTGCTGACGAGTTCGCCGTTGAAGGAGAGGTCGCTCATGGCGCACAGCGTAGTGCCGCACGCGCGGCCCGCTCCGGCGGGCGGTGCCGGGCGGGGTATGCCGAAGCTACTCGCGGGTTGGCAGGCCCCGCCTGGTGTGACCTGCATCGCAGCCCCCGCCTGAACCCACCTGGCCAGAGCCAGCGTGGTCCATATTCCGAGAATGGCATCCACATACTGAGATTCGGATTTGTGGAACAGGCGTCCGAGGGATGAGACTCGTTGACATGGTCACTGCTGCCACTCATGCGCACCTCGTGGTTCGACGCCACGTGGACTTCGGGCGCACGCGCAGCATGATGTGTTGGCCCCGCTGACGTCGCCGCCGCATCCACCCGAGCCGCGCGCCTGCCCGGCGCGCCATCAGCGAAGGACCTCCTCTCCGCATGCCTGACCTGCGCTTCCAGTCCCAGCCGCCGCGCCACACCGAGGTGCCCCGTCCCCGACGGGCCGAGGGCCAGTGGTCCTTCGGTTACAGCGAGCCGCTGAACAAGAACGAGCAGTCCAAGAAGGACGACGACCCGCTCAACGTCGAGAACCGGATCCGGTTCATCTACTCCAAGCGCGGCTTCGACTCCATCGACCCCGCGGACCTGCGCGGCCGCTTCCGCTGGATGGGCCTCTACACCCAGCGCAAGCCCGGCATCGACGGCGGCAAGACCGGGTCGATGGAGGAGGAGGAGCTGGACGACCGCTACTTCATGATGCGGGTCCGCTCCGACGGCAAGCTGCTCGGTGCCGACGCGCTGCGCACGCTCGGCGGCATCTCGACGGACTTCGCCCGGGGCACCGCCGACATCACCGACCGGCAGAACATCCAGTACCACTGGATCGACATCGTCGACGTCCCCGAGATCTGGGAGCGCCTGGCCGCGGTCGGCCTCGACACGCTCGAGGCGTGCGGCGACTGCCCGCGCGGCTTCCTCGGCTCCCCGGTCGCCGGCGTCGCCAAGGACGAGATCCTCGACGGCACGCCCGCGCTCGAGGAGATCCGCCGGCGCTACATCGGCAACCCCGACTACTCGAACCTGCCCCGCAAGTTCAAGACCTCGCTGTCGGGGCACCCGAGCCTGGACGCCGCGCCCGAGATCAACGACGTGTCGTTCGTCGGCGTGATCCACCCCGAGTACGGCCCGGGCTTCGACCTCTGGGTCGGCGGTGGCCTGTCGACCAACCCGATGCTCGCCACCCGCCTCGGCGTGTGGATCCCGGTCGACGAGGTCCCCGACGCCTGGGAGGGCGTGGTCTCGATCTTCCGCGACTACGGCTACCGGCGGCTGCGCTCGCGCGCCCGCCTGAAGTTCCTGGTCGCCGACTGGGGCGCCGACAAGTTCCGCGAGGTCCTCGAGAACGAGTACCTCGGGCGGAAGCTGGTCCGCACCGAGTCACCCGCCTACGCCACGCACAACGGCGACCACATCGGGATCCACGAGCAGAAGGACGGCAACTTCTACATCGGCATCACGCCGACCGTCGGCAGGATCAACGGCGCCGCGCTCACCGCGCTGGGCGACATCGTCGAGAAGTACGGCGTCGCCGGGGCCCGCCTCACGGCGTACCAGAAGGTCGTCGTGCTGGGTGTCGCCCCCGAGCAGGTCGACGACATCGTCGCCGACCTCGACGCGATCGGCTTCTCCGCGAAGCCCTCGCACTGGCGCCGCTCGACGATGGCCTGCACCGGCATCGAGTTCTGCAAGCTGGCGATCGTCGACACCAAGCAGCGCGCGATCGATCTGGTGGGCGAGCTGGAGAAGCGGTTCCCGGACCTCGACACGCCGATCAGCATCAACGTGAACGGCTGCCCGAACGCCTGTGCCCGGACCCAGATCGCCGACATCGGCCTCAAGGGCCAGCTGGTCCTCGACGACGACGGCAACCAGGTCGAGGGCTTCCAGGTCCACCTCGGCGGCGGCATCGGCCTGCACACGACGATCGGCAAGAAGCTGCGCGCCCACAAGGTGACCAGCAAGGGGCTCGACGACTACGTCACGACCGTGGTCTCCAACTACCTCGTCGACCGCGAAGGCCCGCAGGAGAGCTTCGCCCAGTGGGTGGCGCGCACCGACGAGGACCTGCTGCGCGGCGACAAGTCGCTGGCGACGGTCTGAGATCCCGCACGCCATGTCCGAGCGAGCACAGCCCTTCCACTGCCCCTACTGCGGCGGTGAGGACCTGTGGCCCCACGAGGCGGGTCACGGGGCCTGGGAATGCCGTTCGTGCCTGCGTGCCTTCCAGCTGAAGATGCTGGGCATGGTCCGACCGACCCGGCCCGGCACGACGGACGACGGCAGAGAGGGAGGTGCGTCATGACGACCGCCACCACCCGCGCGGCCCGCGAGTTCCGCGGGTCGCACACCGAGGGCCGCTCCCCCGAGGAGCTGCGCGAGCTGGTGTCCCACTGGGGCGCCGAGCTGGAGCTGGCCCCGGCCGAGGTCATCATCGAGTGGGCGGCCGCCACCTTCGGCGAGCGCTTCTGCATCACCTCCTCGATGGGGGACGCCGTCCTGGCGCACCTCGCCGCGAAGGTCGTGCCGGGGGTCGACGTCGTCTTCCTCGACACCGGCTACCACTTCGTCGAGACCATCGGCACGCGCGACGCGGTCGCGGCCACCATGAACGTCAACCTCATCTCGATCACCCCGGTCCAGTCCGTGGCGGAGCAGGACGCCGAGTACGGCCCCGAGCTCTACCGGCGCGACCCGGACCTGTGCTGCGCGCTGCGCAAGGTCAAGCCGCTGGCCGAGTCGCTGGCGCGGTACGACGCCTGGGCGACCGGCCTGCGCCGCGCCGAGACGCACAACCGGGTGATCGCGCCGGTCATCGGCTGGGACGCCAAGAAGCAGAAGGTCAAGGTGTCCCCCATCGCCCGGTGGAGCGACGAGCAGGTCGAGCGCTATATCGCCGAGAACGGCGTGCTCGTCAACCCGCTCGTCTACGACGGCTACCCGTCCATCGGCTGCGCGCCGTGCACCCGCCGGGTGGCCCCCGGTGAGGACCCGCGCAGCGGTCGCTGGGCCGGGACCAACAAGACCGAATGCGGGATCCACTCATGAGGTGGCCCAGTAGCGCCCGCATCCCGGAGGAGAGGGGGAACCGACGATGACCGCCCCGGCACTCATCGCCCTGGCCCACGGCAGCCGCGACCCGCGCTCGGCTGCCACCGTTTCCGCGCTCGTCGACGCGACGAAGGCGTTGCGTCCCGACCTGCGCATCGAGAAGGCGTTCCTCGACCTCGCCAAGCCGAGCTTCCACACGGTGGTCGACCGGCTGGTCAAGGCCGGGTACGACGAGATCGTCGTCGTGCCCCTGCTGCTGGTCGAGGCCTTCCACGCCCGGGTCGACGTGCCCGAGGTCATCGCCGAGGCCACGACCCGGCACCCCGGCCTGCAGATCCGCGCCACCGGCGTCCTCGGCCTCGAGGCCCGCTTCCTCGAGGTGCTCGACGAGCGGCTGCGCGAGGCGCTGCGGTCGGCCCGGGTCCGCGAGCTCGACGCGCTCGTGCTCGCCGCCGCCGGCACGTCGGACCCGCTGGCCAACCAGGCCGTCGCCCGGCTCGCCCGGCTGTGGGGCGCGCACCACAAGCTCCCGGTCACCGCGGCGTACGCCACCAGCGCTCCCCCGGCCACCGGCGAGGCCGTGCGCGCCTTCCGTGCCGAGGGCCGTCGCCACATCGCGGTCGCCTCGCTCTTCCTCGCCCCCGGCAACCTGGTCGACCGGGCCACCGAGCTCGCCCTGGAGGCCGGCGCCGTCGCCGTCTCCGAGCCGCTCGGCGCCCACCCCGAGATCGCCCGCACGATCCTCGCCCGGTACGCCGTCGGCGCGGTCGAGCTGGTCCCGGTCTGATCGACCCGTCGCATCTGAACGCCTGAGAGGTGCCGACCCGTCGCGTTTGAACGCGCCGGGTCGGCGAGGTCAGAGGACCAGCCGCTCCAGGAGGTGCTCGAGGGTCCGGTCCGGGTCGGCAGTGACCCCGCCGTGCACCGGACCGGGCTGCAGCACGGTGCTCCTCGGCGCCTTGAGGAAGCCGAACCGGCTGCTGGCGTCGTCCTTCTGGGCGCGGGAGCCGTAGGCCGTCGCGCGCACGCCCACCCCGAACCCGGCGTGGGCGTCGCCGCGACAGACCCGCTCGACCGCGTCGAGCGCCGCCCGGACCGCGGTCACGTCGATCTCCGCGTCGAGGGCCCGGATCCGCGCCGGGTCGACCGCCGAGCGGGCCCCGAGGAAGTCCTCGGCCGGGCAGTAGAGCACCACACCGACGTTGACGAACTCCTCGCGCTCGACGCGGGGGACGCAGCGCAGGGTGACGTACTGGTACGGGTGGTAGCTCACGCGTCGGCCTCCACCGCGGGCGCACCCGCGGGCAACCAGGCGCGGCCGCCGTCGCGGCGCGCGGCGAGGAAGGCGACGTACCGCTCGCGCAGGGCATCGGGCGTCTCGGCGCCGGGCACCGGCTCCAGCCAGTCGTCGCACACGTCGGCGAGCACACCGGTCAGGGCCGCGTCGGTCAGCCGCGCGGCCAGGGCGGCGTCCTGGGCCACCGCCTGCGCGGCGAACCCACGCAGGACGTGCTCGGACGCGTCGTACGGCTGGGCGGCGAAGCGCGCCGGGTCGCCCGGCCCCCCGGGCCACGAGTGGTGGAAGTACAAGGACGCACCGTGGTCGATCGCATGCAGGGTGCCCCGCCAGACCAGCAGGTTGGGGTTGCGCCAGCTGCGGTCGACATTGGCGGTGAAGGCGTCCAACCACAGCACGCGACCGGCCAGGTCGGCGTCCGGGGCGCCGGTCGGGTCATACCCGAAGGAGCCCGGCAGGAAGTCGATGCCGAGGTTGAGCCCGGTGCTGGCGTTGATCAGGTCCTGCACCTCCTCGTCGGCCTCGTAGCGCGCGATCTCCGGGTCGAGGTCGAGCACCACCTGGTCCGGGGTGGGTACGTCGAGAAGGCGGGCGAGCCCGGCGACGACGACCTCGGCGACCAGCACCCTGGTGCCCTGCCCGGCGCCGCGGAACTTGCAGACGTAGGTGCCCAGGTCCTCGGCCTCGACGATGCCGGGCAGGCTCCCGCCCTCGCGCAGGGGCGTGACGTAGCGGGTGACCCGAACCTGTTCCATGCTCACTCCGCGCTCACTCGGCGCTCACAGCGGCGACTCGTCGAGCAGCCGCCGCCGCTCGTGCTCGACGTCGAAGTCCGCCTTCGGCCAGCCGAGGTCGTAGGACCGCAGCGCGTCGTGGAGCAGGGTGCCGATCGCGAGGTTGCGGTACCACTTCTTGTCGGCGGGGACGACGTGCCACGGCGCCACCTCGGTGTTGGTGCGCTCGATCGCGATCGCGTAGGCCTCCTGATAGGCGGGCCACAGCTCCCGCTCGTCGACGTCGCCCGGGTTGTACTTCCAGTGCTTCGTCTCGTCGTCCAGCCGCGCGAGCAGGCGCTCCTTCTGCTCGGCCGCCGAGATGTGCAGCATGCACTTGATGACCGTGGTGCCCTCGGCGGCCAGCTCGGCCTCCCAGGCGTTGATGGCGTCGTAGCGCCGCTCGATCTCCTCGGGCGGTGCGAGCGAGCGGACCCGGGCGATGAGCACGTCCTCGTAGTGGGACCGGTCGAAGACCCCGATCAGCCCGACCGGCGGCAGCGCTTTGGTGATCCGCCACAGGAAGTCGTGGGAGCGCTCCTCGGGGGTGGGCGCCTTGAACGACGTGATCCGGACTCCCTGCGGGTCGACCAGGCCGACCGTGGAGCGCAGGGTGCCTCCCTTGCCCGAGGTGTCCATGCCCTGCAGGACGAGCAGGATGCTCCGCCGTCCGCCGGACTTGCCGTCGGCGAAGAGGCGCTCCTGCAGGTCGGCGAGTTCCGGACCGAGCCCCAGCAGCGCCTGCTCGCCGTCCTTCTTGTCCCCGTCGAAGCCGGGCGCGACGTCGGTCTCGAGAGCAGCCAGGTCGATGGGGCCGGGCGCGATGCGCAGCGACGCCGTGAGATCCGAGAGTGGAAAGCTCATGGCTGGACCCTAGCCGCCGGACGCGGCACGCTGCCCCGCGGCAGCGGCGCCTGGTAGCTGCCCTCCAGCCGCGCGAGCTTGAGGCCGAGGTGCACCGCGAGCCGCTCGCCGCCGTTCTGGAGATCGAGCCCGGTCAGCTCAGTGAACCGGTTGAGGCGGTAGTAGACGCTCGTCCGGTGGACGTGCAGCAGCTCCACCGTCCGGCGTACGTCGGTGGCTTGGTCCAGCCAGATCTCGACGGTGCGCAGCAGCTCGATGCCCGCCTCGGTCTGCATCAGCTCGTGGATGCCCTCCGGGACGACCCCGCTGGCCAGGCCGGCGCTGGCCAGCTCGGCCAGGGCGCGGTATACTCCGATGCCGCTCCACTCGACGTACGGGCCGAAGCCGGGGACCGCCACGGCGACGTACAGCGCCCGCCGGGACTGGAGATAGCTGTGCCGGACCCGCTGCAGGGTCGAGACCCGGTCACCGACACCGGTGTGGAGATCGCCGTCGACGCCGAGCCCGCGGATCACCTCGGTCCGGATCTGGCTGAGCGTCTGCAGCGTGAGGTCGTACTGGTCCGACGCCTTCGGGTGCAGGATCAGCACGTGGTCGGACCGGGTGAGGTGCACCGTGCCGGGCGCGTGCCGGGTCGCGCGGCGCACCAGGTGGTCGACCACCGCGGTCTGCTCCTCCACCGAGTCGGGGTCCAGCTCGTCGCGGCGCAGCTCCAGCACCGAGACCCGGAAGGGCGGGCGGATGTCGTCGTTCATCGCCGCCAGTGCCCGCCCGGCGACGTCGCGGACCCGGTCGTCCTCCTCGATCAGGTCCCGCAGCAGTGCCCGCACCCGCTCGGCGGCGATGTCGTTGAGCAGCTTCTCCCGGTGCATCACGAGGGCGGCCGAGCGCGCGGTGTCGGCGATCATCTGCCGCTCGGCATCCGAGAGGTTGTCCTCGGCGTCGATCACGATCAGCTGGCCGAGGTGCTCGCCGCCGGCGCGCAGCGGCGCGCAGGCCCGGGCCAGCATCTCCATCTCCGGCACCGCGGGCAGCCGGATGACGTCCTCCCGCTCGCCGCCCAGCCGCAGCGACCGGATGTGCCGGACCACCTCCTCGGCGGGCTGCAGATGGAGGATCGAGTCGAGCCGCACCTTGTCCACGATGCCACGGTGCGAGGTGTAGACGATCAGCCGCAGCTCGGGATCGTCGATGGTCACGCTCCGGCCGAGGCGCTCGGCCAGCGAGTCGATGAGGGCCTGCAGCTCGTCACGCACGGGAGGCAGCCTGCCCTATCTCCGACACCTGTTGGAGGGAGCGCCGCCGATGCTCGACACAGGACGGTGCTGGAGCCGGCGCGAACTGCCTAGATTCGACGCCACCCCGCCCCCTCGAGAAGGACCCGCGATGGACCGTCTGACCTGTGATGCCGTCGTCGTCGGCGCGGGGGTGATCGGCTGCAGCATCGCCTACGAACTCGGCCGTCGTGGCCGCGACGTCGTCGTGGTCGACCGGAGCCGGGGAGCCGGCTCCGGCTCGACCAGCGCCTCCTCCGCCTCGATCCGGTTCAACTACTCCAGCCTGACCGCCGTCGTCACCGCATGGGAGTCCCTGCAGCGCTGGCGCTCCTGGTCGCACCACCTCGGCGCGGCCCCCGGCGAGGATCTCGCCCGCTACCTGCAGACCGGAGGGCTGGTCCTGATGGCACCCGTGCAGGACTGGACGACGGTGCTCGGGCACTTCGACCAGGTCGGCATCCCCTACGAGCAGTGGGGTGCGGCGGAGATCCGCCGGGCGTGTCCGTGGCTGGACACCACCCGGCACTGGCCGCCGAAGCCGGTCGACGCACCGGAGTTCTGGGAGGACCCCCGGCCCGATGCGGCCGAGCTGTCGGGCATCTGGGTACCCGACGCCGGCTTCGTGGACGACCCGCGGCTGGCCGCACAGAACCTGATGCAGGCCGCGCGCCGCCACGGAGTCCGGTTCCGCTTCCGCGCTGAGGTGGTCGAGGTCCCGGCCACCTCGGGACGGGTCCAGGGGGTCAGCCTCGCCGACGGCACCGCGCTCGCCGCGCCCGTCGTCGTGAACGCCTCCGGACCGCACTCCGCGGCCGTCAACGCGCTCGCCGGCGTGCTCGACGACTTCAGCATCCGTACCCGCCCGCTGCGTCAGGAGGTGCACGAGGTGGCGGCCCCGCCGGGGTACGGCGTACCGGGTCCACTCGTCGCCGACCCCGACCTGGGCATCTACTTCCGCGGCACCCCCAGCGGCCGGCTGATCGTCGGCAGCACCGAGCCCGAGTGCGATCCCCTCGACTGGCTCGACGACGCCGACCAGGCCGACCCGCGGGTGAGCACCCGGACCTACGAGGCGCAGGTCTACCGCGCCGCGCGCCGGCTGCCGGAGCTGACCGTGCCCGGCACCCCCAGCGGCATCGCCGGCGTGTACGACGTCACCGACGACTGGGCACCGATCTACGACCGGACCCGGCTGGACGGCTACTACGTCGCGGTCGGCACCAGCGGCAACCAGTTCAAGAACGCCCCGGTGGTGGGCGAGCTGCTGACCCGGCTGATCGAGGCCTGCGAGAGCGGGCACGACCACGACCGGGAGCCGCTGCACGTGGACCTCGGCCACACCGGGCTTCCGGTCGACCTGGGCCGCTACGCGCGGCACCGCCCGGTCGGCCTCGGCACCGGCGTCCTCGGTTGAGTGGAGCACGTCGCTCAGCCTCGGGGCTCAGGGCCGGCTCGGCTCCGCGACGCGCGGTACGCCGCTGCCCAGGTAGCTCTCCACGAGGCCCCAGTCGCCGGCGAACTCGGCGGGCGGCGTCGTGCTCCCCAGCGGCATCTTGATCCCGTTGGACGTCATGATGCAGACCGCGCGGCGCGGCGCCGGCTCCCCGCTGCCGACGAGTCCGCGCAGACCGGCCACGCCGGCCGCGGCGGACAGCTCCGGCCAGAGGCCGGAGTGCGCCAGTGCCCGGGCCGCCGCGGCCAGGTCGGACTCCGCGATGCGCAGCGCCGCTCCCCCGGTCGCCCGGATCGGGTGGATCGCCCGCAGGCCGGTGACCGTGCACGCTATCGACCAGGCGTCGCTGGGCGCCGGGGCGACGCGGCCCCAGTCGGCGCCCGCCTCCATCGCGGCCGCGAGCGGCGCGAGCGCGCCGGGCTCGCAGGCGTACATCCGCGGCACCGCGCACAGGCCGACGGCCGCGAGCTCCTGGAAGCCCTTCGCGACGCCGAACAGCAACTCCCCGTAGCCGGTGGGCACGAAGACGGCGTCCGGCGCCTCGCCGAGCTGCTGGAGCAGCTCGTAGGCGATCGTCTTGTAGCCCTCGGGGCCGTAGGGGTGCCCCGTCGGGACGGGCGTGGTGGAGCTGACGCTGTGGAAGCCGTAGCGTTCGACGATCTGGCGCAGCAGCGGCCAGCGGTCGTCGACGTCAGTCTGCAGCACGAGGGCCCCGTAGGCACCCATCAGCGACGCCATCCCGGCCGGGAGGTCACGGCTGGTCACCACGATGCAGGGCAGTCCGGCCCGGGCGGCGTGGGCCGCGGCGGACGCGCCGTGGTTGCCACTCGAGGCGACCACCACGCCGGGTGCGTCGACGGCGACCGCGGCACTCACCGCGACCGCGTTGAGCCGGTCCTTGTGGCTCCACGTCGGGTTGCGGCTCTCGTCCTTGACCCACACCTCGCCTGGAGAGCCGGCGAAGCGCGCCAGTGCGTCCATGCGGACCAGCGGCGTGCCGCCGACGGCGAGGTCGACGCGCGGGGAGAGCGGCGGGAGGGTGCGCTGCCACCGGTGCAGACCGGGCAGCGGCGGATGGGTCAGGTCGGCGGCGGTGATCCGCGCGACGTCGTACCCGATGTCGAGGGGGTACTGCACCTCGGCGGTGCTGTGCACCGGATCGCCGCCGAGCAGCGGCGGGGTGAGCGGGAAGGTCGTGGTCGGGTCGAGGAGCGAGCGCTGGTGGAGCGCGGCGGACTCTGGCGGAGACAGTTCGGGCATGACACCTCAATCGGCAGGATCGGGACGGTGCGGCCACCCTAGGAACGCGCGGACCCCGGGGGCCAAGGACAGTTGTCGCAGTTCTCAACGTCCCGCTTCGACACCGGTCGGGCGGACGGGATCGGTCTCGCCGACGACCCCGACCTCACCGACCACCGCACCCGCGGCCATCCGCACCGTCCGGTCGCACAGCGCACCCAGGACCCTACGGTCGTGGCTGACGATGACGACCGCGGTGCCCGATGCGGCGGTGCGCCGCAGCACGTGCAGGATGCCCGCGGCCGAGGTGACGTCCAGGCTGGCCGTCGGCTCGTCGGCGACCAGCAGCGCCGGCCGCCCGGCGAGGGCGCGCGCGATGGCCACCCGCTGACACTGGCCGCCGGACAGCTGCGAGGGCAGCGCATGGACGTCCAGGTGCCCGAGTCCGACCTCCGCCAGCAGGCCCTGCGCCAGCTCGGCGCGCTCGGCCCGGGCCAGGCGGCGCCCGACCGTCAGGGGCTCGGTGACCGAGCGCCAGATCGGCCAGCGCGCGTCGAGGCTGGACGTCGGGTCCTGGAAGACCGGCATCACGTACCCCGGGCGCAGCCGTCCGCGCGAGCGACGCGTGCCCCACACGTCCACGCCGCCGAACAGCACGCTGCCCGAGTCGGGCCGCTCGATGCCGGCGACCAGGCGCAGCGCCGTGGACTTCCCGCAGCCGGACAGCCCGGACAGCCCGACCGTCTCGCCCGGCCGGACATGGAGGTCGAGTCCGCGCACGCCACGGATCCCCTGCGCGTCCTCCTGGTAGAGCCGGGTCGCGGCCACCGTGCGGACCACGGCGTCGGTCGGGTCGGGGCGGGTCACGACGCATCCCGGTGGTGGCAGGCGACGCCGTCGACCAGCGCGGGTACGACGCTCGTGCACGCGGAGTCGAGGTGCCCGCAGCGGTCGGCGAACGCGCACCCGGAGATCATGTCCAGGGGACTCGGCGCGGTCCCGGGCAGCTCGTCGGGCAGGCGGTCGCCGCGTGGCGTCGCCGCCAGCAGCGCCACGCTGTAGGGGTGTCGGGGAGCGGTGCGCACCTGGTGCGCGGCGCCCTGCTCGACGATCCGTCCGGCGTACATCACGGCGATCCGGTCGGCGTGCTTCGCGGCCAGGTCGAGGTCGTGCGAGACGAGGAGGAGCGAACGGCTGACCCGGCGCAGCGAGTCGAGCACCTCGTCGGCGTGGTCGGCGTCGAGGGCCGAGGTCGGCTCGTCAGCGACCAGCAGCGCCGGTCCGTAGACCGAGGCGGCCACCGTGGTCGCCCGCTGGAGCATCCCGCCGGACCACTGATGGGGCCGGTCGGCGAGGAGCCGGCGCGGGTGCGGGATGCCGAGCTCGGCCAGCCGCGCCAGATGGTCGGCGGGCGGATGTCGGTCGCCGTGGCACCGCCACGCCTCGGCCACGTGGTGACCGACGGTGCGCAGCGGGTCGCAGGCGGCGAACGGGTCCTGGGCGACATAGCCCACCACCGGCCCGCGGAGCCGGCGCCAGGACCGCGCGGGCAGTCCGAGCAGCTCGTGCTCGCCGAGCCGGACCGATCCGGTCGCCCGCGCGCTCGACGGCAGCAGGCCCACGATCGAGCGCGCCAGGGTCGTCTTGCCGGATCCCGACTCCCCCACCAGCGCCACGCACTCGCCCTCGGCGATGTCCAGGTCGACGCCGCGCAGCGCGGTACCGCCGTTGCCGTAGCCGATCTCCAGGCCGCGGATCGACAGCACCGCCGCTCCGGCCGTCGGTCGTGGCCCGGCCGGCGCCGGGCTCTGCTTGCGTCTCACCACGTTCACTACTGCCTCCTGTGCCTGGTCGGGTCGGCCACGTCACGCAGTGCGTCGCTGAGCAGGAGCATCCCGGCGATGCTCAGACACAGCCCCACCCCCGGCCCCAGCACCAGCCAGGGAGCGATGGTCAGGCTGCTGCGGGTCTCCGCGAGCATCCGTCCCCACTCGGCTGTCGGTGGCTGGGCGCCCAGGCCGAGGAAGCTGAGCCCGGCCAGGGCCAGGACCACCTCGGTGAACGCCGCCGTCACCGCCACGAGCAGGACCAGGACGACATTCGGGACCACGTGCGACCAGGCGATCCGGTACGCCGGCACGCCGGCCATCCGCGCCGCCACCACATCCGGACGGTGGCGGGCCCCGAGCACCTCGTTGCGGGCCAGCCGGGCCAGGAACGCCCAGCCGATCACGGTCAGCGCCAGCACCAGGTTCACCAGTCCCGGGCCGAGGGCGCCGACCACGGCGAGCGCGACGACCAGGGTCGGCAGGCCGAGCAGCACGTCGAAGACCCGGCTCAGGACCTTGTCGACCCACCCGCCGGCGAGGCCGGCCACGAGGCCGAGTACGAGGCCGGTGAGCAGGGTCGTGAGGGAGACCAGGCCCGCGATGCCCAGCGACAGCCGGCCGCCGACCAGCGTGCGGGCCAGCATGTCCCGGCCGGCGAGGTCGGTGCCGAGCGGGTGCTCCCATGACGGCGCGGCCAGCTTGTCGCCGTAGTCGGTGGCGTTGGGGTCGCCGAGCAGCAGCGGGCCGATGCCGATCGCGACGATCACGAGGAGCAGCAGCAGGATGCCCAGTCGACCGCCGCCGTGCCGCCACAGCCGCCGCGCGATCGTGCTGCGGTCGACCCTGCCGACCGCTCCCGTCCTGCTGGCCGCGGCCGCGGGCCGGGACAGCCGTGCCGCGGTCACGACCCGGCCCCGATCAGGGCGCGCTGGGCCGCAGGCGGCCGGACCCGGCGTCGGGGCCGGCGCGCGCCGCGGCGCGGGTCGATGGCCAGGATCGCCAGGTCGACCAGCAGACTGACCACGATGTAGACGGCCACCGAGAGCAGCGTGAACGCCTGCACCACGGGGACGTCGCGGGCAAGGATCGCATCGATCGTGTAGCGGCCGACGCCCGGCCAGGTGAAGATCGCCTCGATCACCGGCGCGCCCGCGAGCAGGCTGGCGGTGCCGACACCCACCACGGTCAGGAACGTCGGCAGCGCGTTCGGCAGCACATGGAGCACGGTCCGGCGCAGCGGGCCCGAGCCGCGGGCCGTACTGACGTCGAGATAGGTCGCCGAGGCCGCCTCCAGCAGGCTGGTGCGCAGGATCCGCGACCAGTAGCCGGCCGTGCCCAGGGCGAGGGCGAGCGCCGGAAGCCCGACGGTGGCGAAGCTGCCATCGGTGACGACGCGACCGAAGCCGAGCCGGCGGACCACGATCTCGAGGAAGACCACGGCGAGCAGGAAGTTGGGCACCACGATGAACGCGGCCGCGGCCAGCCGGGCAGTGTGGTCCAGCGAGGCCCGGCGCCACACCACGGGGACCATCGCGAGCACTGTGGACAGGACCAGCGCGATCACCAGCGCGGTGGCGGCCAGCACCACGGTCGCCGGCAGCCGGTCGAGGAACTCGCCGGCCACGGGGCGGCCGGTCCGCCAGGATGTGCCCAGGTCGCCGTGCAGCACGCCCCATGTCCAGTCGAGATAGCGATGCAGCATGCCGTCGTCCATCCCGTGCTCGGCGCGGAAATCGGCGAGCATCGCCGGGGAGGGGTCGGCGACGCCGCGGGCCTTCAGGATCCGCCGGGCCGGATCGCCCTGGGCGAACAGCTGCAGCGCCCAGACCAGCCCGCTGGCGATGAGCAGCGACACGACCGCCTCGACGACCCGGACCAGGACCGCGCGGATCATGAACCCGAGGCCGCCGTCTCGGCGTCGACCCAGAGGTTGTTCATCGGCACCACGTAGTCGCGCCAGGCGGCCGAGGCGATCACGGAGCTGCGACGCTCGGCCGGGAAGACCCCGTACATCCGCTCGCCGACGCGCTGCTGGATCTCTCGCAGCAGGTCCGCCTGTGCGACGCCGTCCGTCTCGGCCAGGGCCTGGGCGATGAGCCCGTCGAGCTCGGCGTCGTCGATGTGCCCCAGGTTGAGCCGCCCGTCCGAGGCCAGGAACCGCTGGGCGTCGCCGACGTAGTCGGCACCGTAGACGTTGGACATCAAGAACACCGCGCTCCAGTCGTCACCTTCCGTCGCCTCGTAGACGTCGGCGACCTCGTTGATGTCCACCTCCACCCCGAGCTCCTTCAACTGCCCCTGGAGCGCGACGGTCATCGCCTGGAGGTCGGCGATCTGGTCGTCGACCACGAAGGAGAGCCGCAGCCGGCGGCCGTCGCGCTCCCGGACTTCGCCCGACCCCCGCGTCCAGCCCGCGGCATCCAACAGGGCCTCGGCCTCGTCGAGGTCGCTGCGCTGCACCTGCTCCGCGAACGGCAGGTGCGCCGGGTACATCCCCGTCCCGACGTCGAACACCACCGGCAGCACCTGCTCGGCCAGCTCGTCGTAGTCGACGGCCAGACTGATCGCGCGGCGCACGTCCTCCTCCCCGAGCACCGGGTCCTCCTGGTTGAGGATCATCCGGACCGACGAGTGCGGGACCTCCGAGGTGATGAAGGCCGCCTCGTCGCTGCCCTCGAGCACCTGAGCGGCCGCGGAGTCCGGGTAGAGGGCGAGATCGGCCTCACCGCTCTGCACGGCGAGCACCCGGGCCTGAGCGTCGGAGATGAACCGCACGGTGACCTCCTCCAGGCGCGGTGTGCCGCCCCAGTAGTCCGGGTTGCGCTCCATCGTCAGGTCCTCACTGGTGATGGCCGTGACCACGAACGGACCGGTCCAGTACTTCGCGGCGATCTGCGCGGCCACGTCGTCCCCGGCCTGCTCGGCCGCCTCCAGGTCGAAGACCGGCACCATCAGCTCATGCGCGAAAGCCGCCGGGACGGTGCCCGCGGGTCGCGAGGTGGTCAGCTCGACCTCGAGCTCCGACACCGGCGTCGCCTCACCGCCCGGTACGACGGCCTGCAGGTCCTCGTTGGTCGTGAGGTGGTGGTTGAGCAGCGCGCTGAGGGCGGTGGCGTCCAGCGTCCTGCCGTTCTGGAAGGTGATGCCCTCGCGCAGGGTCAGGCGCCAGGTCGTGGGAGCGACCGGCTCCAGCGACTCCAGCAGCCACGGCTCGAGGGTCCCGTCGTCGTGGGCGCGCATCAGCAGCTCGCCGTACCCGAACTCGGGCGCCCAGTAGCCGGAGGCCGCCGGGTCCAGATCGGTGATCTCGTAGGTCGTGGCGATGGTCAGCGAGGTGGTCGAGCCGCCCTGGCCGCCGCTCGCCCCGGTCTCGCACGCGGCGAGGATCAGCGCGAGCGCCAGGGTCAGGACCGCGACGGCCTGCCGGGGTCGCGGGGCCGGTCGGGAGGGAGAGCTTCCTCGGAGCTGGGCGGCCATGTGTTCCTCGATTCGAAGGAGCCTGAACGGCGGTGGCGGGCGGGGACGGCGTTCCCGAGCTGGTGCGGTCCGTGATGCACCATGATGTGATCGGCGTCACGCGTCCGCGACCGACGGCTGTCGAAAGTGGGCCGGGGTGGTCATCGACACCGGTAGGGCGAGGAGACGCCGTTGCGGCACTAGATTCCCGGCATGTCCACCACCAACGCGCCCCGCGGCCCGGGGCCACTTCCGCCCGACCTGTCGGTGGCACCCTGGCCGCTGCCCCTGCTGGCGTCCGAGGTCGTCGAGCACACGATCGTGAGCCAGGCCCTCTGCGACAACCCCCTCGGGGACGCCCACGAGCGCCCGCTGTGGGTCCAGGCTCCGCGCGAGCCGGTGCCGGGACGGCGCTACCCGGTGGCGTACGTGCTGCCGGCCTACAACGGCCACATCACGATGTGGCGCAACCGGCTGCCGTACCGGCTGACCACCATCGAGGAGGTCGAACTGCTCACCGCCGACCCCACGGTGCCTGACCTGATCGTGGTCTACGTCGAGTCCTGGAGCAGGTACGGCGGCAGCCAGTTCGTCGACTCCCCCGGCACCGGCCGGTACGAGAGCTATCTGTGCGACGAGGTCGTCCCGTTCGTCGACGCTCACTATCCGACCCTCACCGCCCCGGAGGGGCGCGCCGTCACCGGCAAGTCGAGCGGCGGCTACGGTGCCCTGGCACTCCCACTGCGCCGCCCCGACCTGTTCGGCTGCCTGGCCAGCCATGCCGGCGACGCGCTCTTCGAGACCTGCTTCCTGCCCGGCTTCCCCCTGGCCGCCCGCGCCCTGGCCGAGTTCGACGGCGACATCCATGCCTACTGGGACGACTTCCGCTCACGGGTCTCCCGGACGAAGCCCTACGACTACCTCGTCGGCATCCTCCTCGGGGTCGCCGCGAGCTTCAGCGCGGCCGACGACGGCGCACCCATCCTCCCCTTCGACCCGCGCAGCGGGCGGCTCCGCCCCGAGGTCTGGCAGCGTTGGCTGGACCGGGACCCGGTGCGGATGCTGGAGCGGCCGGAGTACGCCGCGGCGGGCCGCGGCCTGCATGCGGTCTGGGTCGACGCCGGCACCCGCGACGAGCACTTCCTCGACCTCGGCGCCGCCGCGTTCGTCGATGCACTGACCGCCACCGGACTGCCCGGCGACCGGGTCCACTTCGAGCTGTTCGAGGACGGGCATCCCGCCGTCGAGTACCGCTATCCGCCGGCCTTGCGGTGGCTGGCCGAACGGATGTCCGGCAGCGCGCGCTGAACCGATCCGGAGCCACCTGGCGCACAGCGAGGGGGCCGCGCCTCGGGCGCGGCCCCCTCCCCGGTCAGTCCTCGATCGTGTAGCCGATCTCGGCGATGGCCGCCCTGATCGCGGCGTCGTCGACGGCACCGGTCACCTCCAGGGCGCCGGTGCTCACGTCGACGTCGACGTCGGCCACCCCCTCGACGGCCGTGACGGCCGCGGCGACCTTGTTGACGCAGCCGTTGCAGGTCATCCCGGCCACCGTGTACGTGGCCGTCGCGACGTTGCTCATCTCGTTCCTCTCCTCGACTTCTGGACGTAGATAGGGTACCCCCCTATGGTATTCACGACAAGTGGCAGAACTCTTCGTCAGGAGAACCCATGGCCGATCAGACCAGCCGTCCCGTGACCGTCAAGGCCGTCCAGGACGGACCGCTGCAGATCAAGGGAAGCTTCCGGCTCCTCGACCCGACCGGGGCGGAGTACGACCTGGAGGGGCAGCGCGTGGTCCTGCTGTGTCGCTGCGGGCGTTCTGCGGACCAGCCATTCTGCGACTCGAGCCACCGCACGACGGACTTCCGCAGCGCGGACCGTCCGGCATGCGGGGCCGACGTCGGCTGACCCGCGGCGTGCGGGCGCGGTGCTCAGCCGGCGGTCACGCCCGCACCCCGACCAGCGGCGGGCCCGACGACCAGGGGAAGTCGATCCAGGCCTCGGTGCGCCGCCAGACGTACTCGGGGCGGATCACGGTCCACGGCTTCTCGTAGATCACCGCGGTACGCGCCTCGGCCACGTGGCCGGCGAAGAAGTCCCGGACCACCTCGAGGGTCTTGCCGGTGTCTGCGACGTCGTCGGCGATCAGGACCTTCATGCCGGTCAGGTCGATGGCGGCCGGCGTCGGCGGCAGCATCATGGGCACGTCGAGACGCTCGTTGACGCCGGTGTAGAACTCGACGTTGACCGCCGACAGGTTCTTCACCTCGAGGGCGTAGCCCAGGCCCATCGCCAACCCGAGCCCGCCTCGGGCGATCGCGAGCACGATGTCGGGCTCGAAGCCGTCATCGACGACCTGCTGGGCGAGGTCGCGCACCGCGGTGCCGAAGAGGTCGTAGGTCAGGATCTCGCGCTCGGGCGCCGGGACGTCGGTCGTCACTCCCCCATTGTGCACTGCGCCTCGGCCCCGAGCTCGGACCGCACGACGGCATAGGCGAGCCCCGGGGAGTAGCCCTTGCGGGCGAGCATCCCGACCAGCCTCCGGGCGGCGACCTGCTCGTCGAGGCCGCGCATCGAGCGGAGCTTCTTGCGCACCAGGCCACGCGCCGCCGCCTCCTCCTCACCTGGGTCGACCTCCGCGAGCACCGCCTTCGCCGTCTCGTCGGCGACGCCCTTGCGGCGCAACTCGACCGCGAGCGCGGTCCGGGCCAGGCCGCGACTGCGCTGGCGCCCCTCGACCCAGGCCCGGGCGAAGGCCTCGTCATCGACCAGGCCGACCTCCTCGAACCTGTCGAGCAGCCGTGCGGCCACCTCCGGCGGCACCCGCCGCCGCGCCAGCCGGTCCTCCAGCTCCCGGCGACTGCGCGCCTTGATGCTCAGCTGGTCGAGCAGGATCTTGCGCGCCACCGACTCGGGGTCCGCATCCTCGGTCCAGCCGTCGTCGTCGGGCGGCTCCTCGTCGCGCATCGGTCACGTCCTCCTGTCAGCTGGCTACGGCGGGAACGGCGGGCGAGGAGGCGTAGGAAGCGAGGAACGAGCGACCGGAGCCGACGAGCCCGACGCTTGACGCCGAGCCGTGGTGCTGCCGCCACGCGAAGGCGAGACCTACGGAACTCGACCGCGTGGCCGGCAGCGTGGCGGAGCGAAGCGACGACACGCTCGCGCCCCCAGCGACGGCGCCGGCGGGAACGGCGGGCGAGGAGGCGTAGGAAGCGAGGAACGAGCGACCGGAGCCGACGAGCCCGACGCTTCCCACCGCGCCAACGTGCTGCCGCCACGCGAAGGCGAGACCTACGGAACTCGACCGCGTGGCCGGCAGCGTGGCGGAGCGAAGCGACGACACGCTCGGCCCATCAGAAACTGTCGACACCGATCGGCTCGTCGGAGAGGTCGGTGAACTCGCCATCGACGGTCGGGGTGACGCCGAGCTTCTCGAGGATCTTCTTCTCCAGCTCGTTGGCCAGGTCGGGGTTGTCTTTGAGGAAGCCGCGGGCGTTCTCCTTGCCCTGGCCGAGCTGGTCGCCCTCGTAGGTGTACCAGGCGCCGGCCTTGCGGATCAGGCCCGCCTCGACGCCGACGTCGATCAGGCCGCCCTCGCGGGAGATGCCCTTGCCGTACATGATGTCGAACTCGGCCTGCTTGAAGGGCGGGGCGACCTTGTTCTTGACGACCTTGACCCGGGTCCGGTTGCCGACCATGTCGGTGCCGTCCTTGAGGGTCTCGATGCGGCGGACGTCGAGGCGCACGGAGGAATAGAACTTGAGCGCCCGGCCACCCGTGGTGGTCTCGGGCGAGCCGAACATGACACCGATCTTCTCGCGCAGCTGGTTGATGAAGATGGCGGTCGTCTTGGACTGGTTGAGGGCACCGGTCATCTTGCGCAGCGCCTGGCTCATCAGCCGGGCCTGGAGGCCGACGTGGCTGTCTCCCATCTCGCCCTCGATCTCGGCGCGCGGCACGAGCGCAGCGACCGAGTCGATGACGATCAGGTCGAGCGCGCCGGAGCGGATCAGCATGTCGGCGATCTCGAGCGCCTGCTCGCCGGAGTCGGGCTGGGAGACCAGGAGGGCGTCGGTGTCGACGCCGAGGGCCTTGGCGTAGTCGGGGTCGAGCGCGTGCTCGGCGTCGATGAAGGCCACGATGCCGCCCGCGGCCTGCGCGCTGGCCACCGAGTGCAGCGCGACGGTCGTCTTGCCGCTCGACTCGGGGCCGTAGATCTCCACCACGCGGCCACGCGGGAGACCACCGATGCCGAGCGCCACGTCGAGCGCGATCGACCCGGTCGGAATCACGTCCAGGGGGGCGCGCGAGTCGTCACCGAGTCGCATCACCGAACCCTTGCCGTAGGACTTCTCGATGTTGAGCAGGGCGGTCTCGAGCGCCTTCTGCCGGTCGTCTCCAGCCATGGTCCTCAATCCTTCGTGTCGTGGTGGGCCAGGTACATCGGCGACGCTAGAGCGGGGTCCCGACACAACCTGATCAGTCGTGTCGCGGTTGTGGACAACCCGGCCGGACGTCGTACCTGTGGACAGCCGAAGGACCCGATCGGAACCCGTGCTGCCGTGCGACCCAACCTAGCCGAACAGATGTTCGAAGTCGCGTCAGGCCGGTCGGCGTGTCGTGGCGCCCCGGGACTCGGCGACCGCGCGGGCCGCGCAGCCGAGGACGCCGGCGACGAGCAGCAGGCTGGTCAGGGCGAGGGCGGGATAGCCGGCCGCGCCGACCACCACGCCGGCGACCGCGCCCGCAGCGGCGGCGGTCAACCCCATCACCAGGTCGGAGACGCCCTGCACGTCGGTCCGCACCTGCAGCGGGGCGTGCTCGGCGACCAGGGTCGAGGCCGCGACCATCGCCAGCGACCAGCCGAGACCGAGCAGGAACAGGCCGGCGGTGACCTGCCACGACATCCCGCTGGGCGCGGATGCGCACAGCAGCAGCGCCGTCAGCAGCACGACGCCGCCCGCGGCGAGGACCGGCGGGCGACCGAACCGGTCGGCGAGCATCCCGACGAGCGGCGAGAAGGCGAACATGCCGAGGACGTGCACGCTGATCACGATGCCGATGACCTCGAGGCCGGAGCCGCCGTGCTCCATGTGCAGGGGCGTCATCGTCATCACGCCGATCATCGTGGCGTGGGTGAGCGCGAGGCCCGCGATGGCGTAGCCGAGGACCGGCCGGTCGCGGACCGTCGCAGCGGTCCGGCTCCAGGAGGAGCCGGCGCGCCCGACGGCCGGCTGCCCGCCACCGCCGGCGGCCGCGCGCTGGGCGGTCAGCAGCGGGTCGGGACGCAGCAGCACCGCGACGATCACCGCGGCGGCGAGCATGCCGACCGCGCCGATGGCGAACGGGCCGGTCAGCTCCGGGATGCCGAGGGTGTCGGCGACGGCTCCCGCGGGCCCGGTCAGGTTCGGTCCCGCGACGGCGCCGATCGTGGTCGCCCACACCACCAGCGAGAGCGAGCGGGCGCGGTTGGCGTCGGTGGCGAGATCGGTCGCGGCGTACCGGGCGGCGTTGTTGGCCGAGGTCGCCGCGCCGAGCATCATCGCGCCGACGAGCAGCAGCGCCATCGACCCGACCACGCCGGCCAGCACGGCGGTCAGACCGCCGGCCGAGCCGACGACGTAGCCCGTCATCAGTCCGGTGCGCCGGCCCCGCCGCGCCATCAGCGGCGCCAGCAGGAAGGAGATCACCGCGGCTCCCAGCACCTGGGCGGTCTGGGCCAGCCCGGACTGGGCCTCGGAGCCGGACAGGTCGCGGGCGAGGAGTGACGCGGTGGCGATGCCGATCGTGATGCCGACGGCGCCGACCGCCTGGGTCAGCACGAGGACGCGCACGGTACGACGCTGCACCGCCTCGACGACGAGGTCGGGTTCGACGGGGTCGACCAGGCGGCTCATCCCCCTAGCGCTCGCTCGCCGGCAGCTCCCGGACCTCCCACACCGCGCGCCAGACCTCCTTGGGCGGGACCCCGGCGTCCAGCGCCTCGGTGGCGGTGCGGTGGTCGAGGATGCCGATCACGAAGGTGTCGGCCCACACGCGGGCGTAGCCCTCACCGAGGTGGCGGTCCATGCGTGCCCAGAACTCGGTGTGTCTCACTCCCCCATGATCCACCGCACGTCCCACCGGTGATGCACGAGGTCGTGCAGGTGGTACCGCCCGAGGGTCTCGACCGTGAACACACTGCCGTTGCTGCGGCGGCCGGGGCGATCCCAGGCGTGCGCCGGGACGGCGTCGTAGGCGTCCGCGACGGCGGCGGCCGCCGCCACCAGGTCCGGTACGACGTCCGCGGCGCGCTGCTCGTCGTACCGCTCGGTCACGGCGGTCTCGTCCTGGTCCCAGTTCGCGAACCGGGGGTCGTCCTCGGCGAGCAGCTGGGCGACCCGGCCGGTGAAGACCCGGTTGACGTCGCGCACGTGGCAGCCGTACTCGGTGGGCGACCAGACGTCCGGCGCGGGGCGGGTGCCGGCCCGCGGATCGGCCAGTGCCGTGGCCCAGAAGTCGGCGTTGTCACGGATCGCCGCGCCGAGCGCCGACCGGTCCACCGCGGCGGCGGCGAACCCGCACTCCGGGCAGGGGTGCTCGAGCACCCAGGTCCAGTCCTTGGTGTCGGGGGCGATGATGGCGCTCTCGCTGCTCACCGGGCCATCCTCGGGCGTCGAGCGCCCGGTCACGAGCCGGGTTCCGGTCAATCGCCGTCGAGGACCTGCCAGGTGCCGGTCCGGCGCCGCAGCCGCGCGACCAGACGGGCCCGGCGCTCGGACATCCGGCTCCACACGGCCTGCTGGAAGGCGAGCGTGAGCCAGCCGGCGACGGCCATGCCGGAGACGTTGAGCAGGAGCTGCAGCAGGCTGCCCCGGATCTCGTCGGGAAGCCCGAAGGCCAGGCCCAGCGCCACATTGCCGGCGGCGGGGATGGTGGTGACCGAGATGAAGACCCCGGACAGACCGCCGACCTTCGCCGAGGTGAGGGACAGGGCACCGGCCGCGGCGGCGACGACGGCGACGATGAAGGACCACGTGTCGGGCGTGTAGATGAACCCGGTCGCGGGCCGCGGGGCGGTCACCATGTCCTGGGTGATCCAGCCCAGTGCTCGCGCGAGCAGCGCGGCCGCGGTGGTGACCGCGATGGCGACGGCGAACCCGACGACGAGCGAGCGGGCCGCGAAGCGCAACAGCGACGGGCGACGCCGGACCAGCGCCAGGCCGAGTGCCGCGATCGGCACGAACTCGGGGCCGAGCACCATCGCCCCGATGACCAGGATCTGGGAGTCGAGGATGATCGCGATGCTCGCGATCAGCGTC
Organism: Nocardioides sp. L-11A; assembly: GCA_029961745.1. Classification (NCBI taxonomy): domain Bacteria; kingdom Bacillati; phylum Actinomycetota; class Actinomycetes; order Propionibacteriales; family Nocardioidaceae; genus Nocardioides; species Nocardioides sp. L-11A. The sequence goes on along the minus strand of CP124680.1, from coordinate 2,678,062 downwards.
GCCAGGCTCATGAAGGTCAGGAACGTCCAGTTGAGCTCCGACTCCTCGTAGGCACGCTGCGTCACGTCGGCCCAGACGACGGAGTCGGCCGACGAGCCCGGCGTGAGGCGCTCGGCGTCCAGGCCCGCCTGCGAGAGCCATGTGGTCACGGGGACCACGTGGATCGCCCCCTGCTTCGGAACGCCGATCTCCCGTAGCGCGTCGACGACCTCGTTCACGGCCTCACGGGGCACGTCCGCCTCGACGAGGTCGCCCTCGGGCACGAGCGCCGCTCCCCGCACGCAGGTGAGGCTGGTGACGGCCGGGTCCGCGCGGAGCGCGTCGAGGACGGCAGGGGTGAGAGCCCGCGGGGAGGTGATGCGGAGGTGCTGCACCCGCTCACACTAGAGGCGCCGGCCGGAGATCGACGTCCCTCAGCGGGTCGCCGCCGTCGACGAGCAGCCGGCCGCCCGGAACGAGCGCGGCCGCGATCCGGGGCAGCGCCCGCTCACCGGCCGTCGGATGCCTTCCGTCGAGGGCTCCGACCCGTACCGCGAAGGCCAGGTCGTACGGCGCCTCGCCGGGCAGCAGCACGAGCTCCTCCACCGCGACCCGACGCACGCTGAGTCGCCCGTCGCGGATCTCCTCCGCCGCGTTGCGGCTCGTGAGCGCGATGCCCCTGGCCGACCGGTCGACGACCAGGACGTGGCCGCCGGGGCCGATGCGTCGGGCGACCTCCCGCGCCGCGGCGCCGGGTGCCCCGCCGATCTCGAGCACCCGCATCCCCGTGCGCAGCGGCAGCGCATCGACGACCGCGGCCAGTCGTGGCGAGAGTCCGGACATGCCGGTGAGCCTAGGGATCCCTGGGTCCCGGGCACCCGACCGTTCTTGCGCTCAGCCGCCCCAGGTCCGCGCGACGAGCGGGACGCCCGGCCGGTAGGCGAGGTGGACGTGCGTGGGCGCGTCGAGCAGCATCAGGTCGGCCCGGGCACCCGGTACGACGCGGCCGACGTCGGTGCGGCCCAGCGCGGCGGCTCCGCCGGCGGTCGCTGCCCGGACGGCCTCGGCGGGCGTCATCCCCATCTCGCGCACGGCGAGGGCGATGCAGAACGGCAGCGAGCTCGTGTAGCAGGAGCCCGGGTTGCAGTCGCTCGCGAGTGCGACGGTCACACCGGCGTCGATGAGCCGGCGCCCCGACGGGTAGGGGTGCTTGGTGCTGAACTCGACACCGGGCAGCAGCGTCGCGACGGTGCCGGCCTCGCGCAGGGCGTGGACGTCGTCGTCGCCGAGGTAGGTGCAGTGGTCGACGGCGGTGAGGCCGAGCTCGGCGGCGAGCCGTACGCCGGGGCCCTCGCCGAGCTGGTTGGCGTGCAGCCGGCCCTTCAGGCCGACCGCGGCACCGGCCGCGAGGATCGTGCGGGCCTGGTCCTCGTCGAAGGCGCCGCGCTCGCAGAAGACGTCGATCCAGCGCGCGTGGGGGGCCGCGGCCTCGAGCATCGGACCCGTGACGAGGTCGACGTAGCCGGCCGGGTCGTCGGCGTACTCGGGGGCGACGACGTGGGCGCCGAGGAAGGTCGTCTCGTCGGTGAACTCGCGCGCGATCCGCAGGGAGCGGGCCTCGTCGTCGACGGACAGTCCGTAGCCGGACTTGATCTCGAGCGTGGTCGTGCCCTGACGGCGCATCTCGGCCACGTGGCGCGCGACGCCGGACGCGAGCCGGTCGTCGGACGCGGCGCGGGTGGCGGCGACGGTGGTGCGGATGCCGCCGGCGGCGTAGGACTCCCCCGCCATCCGGGCCTGGAACTCCAGCGACCGGTCGCCGGCGAACACCAGGTGGCTGTGGCTGTCGACGAAGCCGGGCAGGACGGCCCGGTCCTCGGCGTCGAACACCTCGTCGGCGGCGGGCGCGGCGGCGGCGGCGCCGACCCACGAGACCACGCCGCCGGCCAGGACGACGGCCGCGTCGGTGCGGACGCCGAGAAGGTCGTCCGGTCCGGCGGCGGCCGGGTCGTTGGTGACCAGCTCGCCGATATTGGTGATGAGCAGGCTCATGGGTCCCCCGTCGGTCATGTCCACAGCCTTCCGATCACGTCGTCGAGGGATCGCCCGACCGCGCCGTGGTCGCCCTCGAAGACCACCGCGCCGTCGACCATCACGTGCGTGACGTCGGCCGCGGCGGCGGCGAAGACGGCGGTGTGCTCGTCCCGGCCGGTCCCGGCGGTGCGGGGCGAGGCGAGGTCGACGGTGACGAGGTCGGCCCGCTGGCCGACCGCGATCGCGCCGGCGTCGGCGAAGCCGAGGCTGCGGTGCCCGTCGGCGGTGCCGGCGAGCAGCAGCTCGGCCGCCGTCCAGTGGCCGCGGGTCTGGCTGGCGAGGCGCTCGTCCATCTCGACGGCGCGCATCTCCTCGAACGCGTCGATGATCGCGTGGCTGTCGGAGCCGAGGGTGAGCACGGAACCGGCCTCCTGCAGCGCCCGGGCCGGGCCGATGCCGTCGCCGAGGTCGCGCTCGGTGGTGGGGCAGAACGACGCGAACGCGCGCGCCTCGCCCAGTAGCCGGATGTCCTCGTCGGTCAGATGGGTGGCGTGGACGGTGCTCGTCATCGGGCCGAGGACACCGTGGTCGGCGAGCAGCCGGGTCGGCGTGACGCCGTGGGTGGCGACGCAGTCGGCGTTCTCCTTGACCTGCTCGGAGAGGTGCACGTGGATCGGTACGCCGTCCGCGACGTAGGGGGCGAACGCCTTCAGCGCATCGGCCGGCACCGCGCGCACCGAGTGGGCCGCGACGCCGATCGCCCCCTCCGCCCCGAGCGGCACCGACAGCGCGGCGACCCGCTCCTGCCAGGCCTTCGCGGTGCCGTCGGAGAAGCGGCGCTGCGCGCCCTCCGGTGCGGCGCCGAAGCCGCTCGACAGGTAGAGCGTGTCGAGCAGCGTGATCCGGATGCCGGCGTCACGTGCGGCGGCGAGGAGCGCGTGGCCCATCGCGTTGGGCTCGTCGTACGGCGTCCCGTCGGGCTGGTGGTGGAGGTAGTGGAACTCCCCCACCGCGGTGTAGCCCGCCGCCACCATCTCGGCGTAGGTCGCCTTGGCCAGCTCGTAGTAGGTGTCGGGATCGAGCCGCCCGGCGACGGCGTACATCTGCTCGCGCCAGGTCCAGAACGTGCCGCGGTCGGTCTGCGTGCGCCCGCGCAGGGCCCGGTGGAAGGCGTGGCTGTGGGTGTTGGCGAGGCCGGGCAGGGTGAGCCCGCGCAGCGGGATGCCGGTGGTCGTGGCGTCGGGCTCGACGGAGGTGATCCGCCCGTGCTCGACCTCGATCCGGACCGTGTCCCGGACCCGGCCGTCGACCCAGGCGCGCTCGAGAAGGTACGCGGTCACGGCCGCTGGACCAGCCCGGTGAGCGCGTCGGCGAGGGCCTCCACGCCGGCCAGGCAGTCGGCCGTCTCGGCGGACTCGTAGGGCGAGTGCGAGACGCCCGACGGGTTGCGCACGAACAGCATGGCGGTGGGGATGCCCGCGTCCTGCAGGATCCCCGCGTCGTGACCGGCCTGGGTCGGCAGCACCGGCACTCCCCCGAGCCGCGCGACGAGCTCGTCGCGCAGGGCGGTGTCGAACGCGACCTCGCCGCTGACCGACTCGGGCGTGACCGTGACGGTCGTGCCGTCGCGGCCCGCGCGGTCCACGGCCTGCTTCTCGACGGCGGCCACGAGCGCGCCCAGCGCGTCGTCGGACGCGGCCCGGGCATCGAGCCATGCGGTGACGTGGGAGGGCACGGCGTTGGTGCCGTTGGGGCGGACGTCGATGCGGCCGAACGTCGCGCGCTGCCCCGAGAGCCGGGCCTGCTTGTTGGCCGCGAGCGCGGTCATCGCGTAGGTCAGCATCGGGTCGGCGCGGTCCTCCATGCGGGTGGTGCCGGCGTGGTCGGCGCGGCCGGCGATGTCGTAGCGGTAGCGCCCGTGCGGCCAGATCGCGTCGTGGACGCCGACCGGCGCGTCGAGGTCGATCAGGCCGCGACCCTGCTCGACGTGGAGCTCGACATAGGTCGCAACGCCGTCGAGGAGGGTGGAGGTGCCGCCCTCGATGACGTCGCCGAGACGGACGCCGTCGCGGTCGGTGAGCTCACGCGCGTCGGCCCAGGTGGTCGCGCCCACGGCGAGTCGCGAGCCGAGGCAGGCCCGGCCGAAGCGCGAGCCCTCCTCCTCGACGAACGCGGAGACGCCGAGCCGCCGGGTGGGCGCCACGCCGCGCGAGCGCATCAGGTCGAGCGCCGCGAAGGAGGAGACGACACCGAGCGGGCCGTCGTACGCACCGCCGTCGAGGACCGAGTCGAGGTGCGAGCCGGTGAGCACCTTGTCCGTGCCCGAGCCGAGGCTCTCCGGCCCCCACCAGGCGACCAGGTTGCCGAACGGGTCCTCCTCGAGCTCGAGCCCACGGGCCGTGGCGGCCTCGCGGAACCACGCCCGCAGCTCGAGCTCGGCGGAGTGCCACGGCAAGCGGTTGTAGCCGCCGGAGGACGCCGAGCGTCCGACGGGCGCGAGGTCGCGCCACATCTGCTCGAAGTCGGCAACCTGGGTCACGGCTCTCAGCCCTCCTGCATCGGGATCCGGACGCCGCGCTCGGCGGCCACCTCAGCGGCGCGGTCGTAGCCCGCGTCGACGTGGCGGATGACGCCCATGCCCGGATCGTTGGTCAGCACGGCCTCGATCTTGGCAGCAGCCAGCTCGGTGCCGTCGGCGACGCACACCTGGCCGGAGTGGATCGAGCGGCCCATGCCGACGCCGCCGCCGTGGTGCAGCGACACCCAGGTGGCGCCGGAGGCGGTGGCCGTCATCGCGTTGAGCAGCGGCCAGTCGGCGATCGCGTCGGAGCCGTCGAGCATGGCCTCGGTCTCACGGTAGGGCGAGGCGACCGAGCCGCAGTCGAGATGGTCGCGACCGATCACGATGGGCGCCTTCAGCTCGCCGTTCTCGACCATCTCGTTGAACTTGAGACCCGCCAGGTGGCGCTCGCCGTAGCCGAGCCAGCAGATCCGCGCCGGGAGACCCTGGTAGTGCACGCGCTCCTGGGCCATGCCGATCCACTTGTGGAGCCGCTCGTTCTCGGGGAAGAGCTCGAGGATCGCCTTGTCGGTGGCGGCGATGTCGGCCGGGTCGCCGGACAGCGCGGCCCACCGGAAGGGGCCCTTGCCCTCGCAGAAGAGCGGGCGGATGTAGGCCGGCACGAAGCCCGGGAACTCGAACGCCCGGTCGTAGCCGCCCTTGCGCGCCTCGTCGCGGATCGAGTTGCCGTAGTCGAAGACCTCGGCACCGGCGTCCTGGAACTCCACCATCGCCCGCACGTGCGCCGCCATCGACGCCTGCGCGTCCTTGGTGAATCCCTCCGGGTCGCGCTCGGCGGCCTGGTGCCAGTCGTCGAAGGGGACGCCGACAGGCAGGTAAGAGAGCGGGTCGTGCGCCGAGGTCTGGTCGGTGACGACGTCGATCGGCGCCTTCATCTCCAGCAGCTTCGGGAAGATCTCGGCGGCGTTGCCGAGCAGGCCGATGGACAGGCCCCGGCGCTCGTCGCGTGCGGCCACGGCCAGCTCGAGCGCGTGGTCGAGGTCGTCGGCCTGGACGTCGAGGTAGCGGTGCTCGATGCGGCGGGTGATCCGGCTCTGGTCGACGTCGACGCAGATCGCGACGCCGTCGTTCATCGTGACCGCGAGCGGCTGCGCGCCGCCCATGCCGCCGAGGCCGGCGGTCAGCGTGATCGTGCCGGCGAGCGTGCCACCGAAGCGCTTGTCGGCGACGGCCGCGAAGGTCTCGAACGTGCCCTGGAGGATGCCCTGGGTGCCGATGTAGATCCACGATCCGGCCGTCATCTGGCCGTACATCGTGAGACCGAGCTCCTCGAGCCGGCGGAACTCCTCCCAGTTGGCCCAGTCGCCCACCAGGTTGGAGTTGGCGATGAGCACACGCGGCGCCCACCTGTTGGTCTTGAAGACGCCGACCGGCTTGCCGCTCTGGACGAGCATCGTCTCGTCGTCCTCGAGGTCGCGCAGGGTGCGCACGAGGGCGTCGTACGCCTCCCAGTTGCGGGCTGCCTTTCCGGTGCCGCCGTAGACGACGAGGTCCTCGGGCCGCTCGGCGTTCTCGGGGTCGAGGTTGTTCATCAGCATCCGTAGCGGGGCCTCGGTCTGCCACGACTTCGCGGTCAGCTCGGTGCCGGTCGCGGCATGGATGGGGAGGCGCGGGTTGTCCTGCTGGGTGGTCATGCGAGTTCTCCGATCGCGTTCGCGACGGCCGCGGTGACGGAGCGGTCGGCGACGAGGTGGTAGGCGGTGTCGATCTCGGGGGCGAGGAAGCGGTCGGTGCCGGGGCCGCCGACGCCCGCGTCGCGGAGCAGGTCCACGACGGCACCGGTGGCGGGGCTGGGGGTGAGCGGGGCGCGCAGGTTGAGCGCCCGGGCCGCGGTCATCAGCTCGATGGCGAGCACGCGGGTGAGACCGTCGACGGACCTGCGCAGCTTGCGCGCGGACGACCAGCCCATCGAGACGTGGTCCTCCTGCATGGCGCTCGACGGGATCGAGTCGACGCTGGCGGGGTTGGCCAGGCGCTTGAGCTCGGAGACGATCGCGGCCTGGGTGTACTGCGCGATCATCAGGCCGGAGTCGACGCCGGGGTCGTCGGCCAGGAACGGCGGGAGCCCGTGGTTGCGGGCCTTGTCGAGGAAGCGGTCGGTACGCCGCTCCGCGATCGAGGCGACGTCGGCCGCGACGATCGCGAGGAAGTCGAGCACATAGGCGACGGGCGCGCCGTGGAAGTTGCCGTTGGACTCGACCCGGCCCTGGTCGGCCAGCACGACGGGGTTGTCGACCGCCGAGGCCAGCTCCCGGGACGCGACCGACACCGCGTGCGCGACCGTGTCCCGCGCGCCGCCGTGCACCTGGGGCGAGCAGCGCAGCGAGTAGGCGTCCTGGACCCGGTTGCAGTCGGGCCCGCGGTGCGAGGCGACGACGCCGGAGTCGCGCAGCAGCGCGGTGAGGTTGGCCGCGGACGCCGCCTGCCCGGGGTGGGGGCGGATCGCCTGCAGCTCGGGCGCGAACACGCGGTCGGTGCCGAGCTGGCCCTCGACGGACATGGCGGCCGAGATGTCGGCGACCTTGAGCAGCTCGGTGAGGTCGTGGATCGCGAGCACCAGCATGCCGAGCATGCCGTCGGTGCCGTTGATGAGGGCCAGGCCCTCCTTCTCCTGCAGCTCGACCGGCGTGAGGCCGGCCGCGGCGAGAGCGGTCGCGGCGTCGGTGAGCTCACCGTCGGCGGTGCGGACCGGACCCTCGCCCATCAGCGCGAGCGCGCAGTGGGCCAGCGGCGCCAGGTCGCCGGAGCAGCCGAGCGAGCCGTACTCGTGCACCACGGGGGTGATGCCGTGGGTGAGCAGGCCGGCGAGCAGCTCGGCCGTCTCGCGGCGTACGCCGGTGTGGCCGGTGGCGAGCGTCGAGAGGCGCAGCAGCATGAGGCCGCGAACGACCTCGCGCTCCACCTCGGGGCCGCTGCCGGCGGCGTGCGAGCGGACCAGCGAGCGCTGCAGCTGGGCGCGCAGCTCGGGCGCGATGTGCCGGGTGGCGAGGGCGCCGAAGCCGGTGGAGACGCCGTAATGGGGCGTCGGGGACGCCGCGAGGTCCTCGATGACCGCGCGCGCCTTGTCGATCGCGGCGAGGGCCTCGTCGCTGAGCACAACACCGGCGCCACCGCGGGCGACCGCAACCACGTCGTCGAACGAGACCGCGCCCGTTCCGACCGTCACTGTGTCCATGCCCTGATTCCACTCCGTCGACGTGACACTCGCCAGGGCGAACCGGCATCATGAGTCTCAGATCTGAGACAGATGGCAAGGGAGGACGACGATGGCCCAGGTTCCCGCGGCCACTCGCGCGCTGCGCGTACTGCGCTTCCTGGCCGGGCAGCCGGAGCCGGTCGCGGTCGAGCGGATCGCGCGGGAGCTGGAGATCCCGCGGTCCACGACGTACCACCTGCTCCAGGCGATGGCCGACGAGGGATTCGTCGTGCACCTGGCCGACGAGCGCCGCTACGGCCTGGGGGTGGCGGCCTTCGAGGTCGGGTCGGGGTACGCCCGCCAGGCGCCGTTGCAGCGCCTGGCTCGGCGCCCCCTCGCCACCCTGGTCGACCGGACCGGGCACAGCGCGCACCTCGCCGTACCCCACGGCCGCGACGTTCTCTACGTCGTCGAGGAGCGGGCGCCGGGCCGGCCGCCGTTGGTGACCGACGTCGGCGTCCGGTTGCCCTCTCACCTGACCGCCAGCGGACGGGCGATCCTGGCGCACCTGCCCGCGAGCCAGGTGCGCGCGCTCTACCCCGACCGCACCGCGTTCGTGGACCGCACCGGGGTCGGGCCGGGCTCCCCCACGGCCCTGCGGTCGGTCTTGTCCGAGACCCGGCAGCGGGGCTACGCCACCGAGGACAGTGAGGTCACCGCGGGCATGGCGAGCGTCGCGGCGGCGGTCCTCGACCACAACGGACTGCCGGTCGCGGGAGTGGCGGTCACCTTCCCGACCGAGGAGCTCGACCAACGCCAGCGCGAGCGGCTGGCCGATGCGGTCGTGGCCACCGCCGACGCCCTCGGCCGGCGACTCCGGGGGCGTTGACGCCCGCTCGCGGACGACCTCAGAAGTCATCAGGAGTTATCACGGGTTTCATCCGCGCTGTTCCTGGGCATCGATCGCTGCACCGCGGACTCCCCCCGAACGAGTCCCGACGAGACATCTGGAGCACCCATGCGACTTCTGACCTCAGGGCCCTCCGCCCTGCTGCTGGCCGCCTCGCTGACCCTGGCGGGCCCGGCCATCGCCACGACGTCGGAGCCCGCGGCCGGTGCCTCGGCCGGGGGGCCGGCCATCAGCATCGCCGCCAAGAGCATGCAGGTCGAGCGCGGCAAGAAGGTCGTCGTGACCGGCGCGGTCGCGAACAAGAGGATCACCCGGGTGACCCTCCAGCAGAAGCGCGTGGGCACGAAGTGGAAGGCCCAGGCCACCGCGAAGGTCAAGGCCGACGGCAGCTACAAGCTCAAGGACAAGACCACCACCGCGGTGACCCGCAAGTACCGCGTGATCAGCGCGGCGGGCCCGAAGCAGAAGTCCGCCAAGGTGACGGTCGGCGTCTACGAGTGGCGTGACCTGACCAAGATGCAGCCCCGCGTCAGGAACGGATGGACCGTCGAGAAGACCGTGAGCATCAACGGAGTCGCCTACGGCCCGGCCTACCGCGGATGGGTCTACCCCACCGTTTCGTCGCTCGTCGACTACAACCTCAACCGCGACTGCGTCTCCCTGCGGGCGCGGTTCGGTGTGAGCGACGCCTCCGACCTCGCCGGCCGCGCGACGATCTCCGTCGCCGGCGACGACGTCGCGGTCTACTCGAAGTCCTTCGGCATCACCCAGTCGGAGTACGTCACCGTGCCGCTCGGTGCGCCCTTCCGGGTCGGCATGAGCTTCACGGTGGAGAACCCCGGCGGACTCCCGACGACGCCCAACGTCATCCCGGTCGTCGCCCAGCCCGAGGTGTTCTGCACCTCGACGAAGTAGCGGCTGCCTGCCACTCACCCAGCAGCGAGGTCGGTGACGGGGTTGCCCCCGAAGCCGACCTCGTTGCCGTCGGCGTCCCGGTAGATCACCTTCCGGACGCCGTCGCCGTAGGTCTCCTCCGCGGCCGGCTCGATCCCGCGGGCGGCGATGCCGGCCACCCGGTCCTCGAGGTCGTCGACGAAGACCGTCTGTGTGCCGTAGCCCGCGCGCTCCGGGCGCTGCTCGACCACCAGCCACCGGTGCGGGGCCAGCTCCCAGACCGCCTCGGTGTCGTGAGCGAGGAACGACGGGGGCGCTCCGAGCAGCGCCTCGTACCACGGTCGTGCCTGCGCGTAGTCGCGCACGCAGACTCCCGCGAACAGCTCGACCCCGTCAGCCAGGAACTCGCTCATGCCGGGACAGACCGGGCGCGGGCACCGGACTCATCGCCGCGGCGGCGCTGAGGCCGAACCCGGCGAGCGGTTTCCGCGACCGGGGGCAGGGGAACCGATCCGCGTGGGACCGTGGCCCCCGGCCCGAGCCCCGTCCGATCTCGAAGGGAATCCCGTGCGCGCACTCGCCACCGGCTCATCGGCCCTACTGCTCACCGCCGTCCTGGTCGCGGCGATGCCGTCCTCACTCGCGGCGCTCCCGCACGCGGCGCAGACCGTCGCCACCACCTCGGAGCCCGCGCATCGCGCCGTACCGGCGATCACCATCGCCGCCAGGAGCACCGAGGTCGAGCGCGGCAAGAAGGTCGTCGTGACGGGCACCGTGAAGAGCCGGCGGATCACCCGGGTGTCGCTGCAGCAGCGACAAGCCGGCTCCCGGTGGCGAACCCAGCGCACGACGCACGTCCGGAGCGACGGCAGCTACCGGCTCGAGGACCGGACCACCGCGGCGGCCATCCGCCGCTACCGCGTGGTCAGCGCGAGCGGACCGAGGACGAGGTCAGCCGAGATCAAGGTCGGCGTCTACGCGTGGCGGGACCTCACCCTGATGTCCAGTACGCACATCGGCTCGATGGTGCCAGGGACGACACCGCCGACGACCACACAGGTCGGCGGGGTCGTCTACGCCCCCGCTCTGGTCGGGTCCTGGGAACGGCCACCCGCGGAGCAGGTCAAGAGCTACGCGTTCGCCCACAACTGCGTGGCGGTCCGTGGCCGGTTCGGTCTCAGCGACGGCTCCGACGCCCGGGTCCGCGCGACCGTGACGGTTCTCGGCGACGACCTGCCGTTCTACGCGAGGAGCTTCGGGCGGGGCGAGTCGGAGTACGCCACGGTCCCGCTGGGGCGGCCGACCCAGATGGCGCTGCGCTTCACCCTCGAGGACACCGGGCCGAGCCCGACACCGCTGACCACCGGCGGCAGCGCCGTCGTGATCGCGCCCGAGGTGTTCTGCACCTCCCGCTAGGCACGTCCGCCATCGTCGTCGGGCCGGCGCCGGACGCGCCCCCACCACCATGCGTACGACGCCGGGTCGGCGCCGTACGCAGCGCTCATCGCCCGGCCGGTGGCGGCGAGCAGGTCCGGCCGCTCCGCGTCCGTCGCCCGCTGAGCGGCGCACGCCCACGCCGCCCCCTCGGCCCAGGCTGCCTCGTCGGTCGGCAGCGGCAGGGCGGCGAGCTGGCGGGCGCTGACCTTCACCGAGCCAGGCGTGAGGCCGCTGCCGAGGTAGCGGCTCGCGGCGTGGGCGACGAGCGGTGGGGCCAGCGTGACCGCGAGCAGCCGCCACAGGTCGGCGGGGTCGTGCGGGACGACGCTCACGACGGGCACCGACGGCAGCCAGGCGCCGTGCTCGTCGGCCACGGCCTCGATGACGCGGCCCTGTCCGGCCACCAGCAGCTTGGGCACCAGGCGCGCGTCGGCCCACCTGGCCAGTGCTCCGTCGGCACGCAGCGCGGCGAGGTCGACAGACGGGGCGTCGTACTGCCGGCGGGCGAAGCGGGTCGGCACCCGTCCCCAGCGGGATTCCGCGGGCTCGATCAGGCCCGTGGTGACCAGCGGGGTGCCGTCGCGGAGACCGTCGCCGACGAAGGGCGCGAGGCCGTAGTACTGGTCCCGGAAGTCGGCGGTGCAGGTCGCCCGCTCCCCGAGCGTGCCGGTGCCGTCGGGTAGGGCGACGGAGGGGATCCCGAAGGCCGGCGCCGCGAGCGCGCCCCACCCGTCGGGGTCGGTCGCGGGGCCCGCGCCGATCCGGACCACGGGGACGCAGGTGAGCACCGGCGTCCCGTCGAAGACCGGTCGCTCGCTGCACCAGAAGTCCGTGACCGCACCGCGACCGGCGACCGCGGCGCGGACCGGTCCCGCGTCGCGAGCGGCCAGCACCGAGATCGGCTGCACCAGGGCGACCGTCCCGCCGGTGCCGGCGAGATCGAGCGCGCGGTGCAGGAACACGGCACTGGTGTCGGTGTAGGCGCCCAGGCCGCGGCGGTGCTCCTCGCTCCGTCCCGCGGAGTGTCGCCGGAGCTGCCCGAGGAAGGGCGGGTTGCCGACGACCGCGTCGAAGGTGCGGCCCTCCCACGCCGTCAGCCCGTCGGCCACGACCACCCGGCGTTCGATCTCAGCGCGCGGCACCGCCGGGTCCACCGCGTGCAGGCGGTCGCGGGCGATCCGCACCGCCTCCGGGTCGAGGTCGGAGCCGTGGACGGCGCGGACGCCGACCCGGCGGGCCGCCGCGACCAGGAAGTGTCCCGTTCCGCAGGCGGGGTCGAGCACGCTCCCCGCCGCCGGCAGCGCCCGGTCGAGCACCCAGGCGACCAGCTCGGGCGGCGTGTAGAAGGCGCCCTGGGCACGGCGCCGGTCGCGGTCGTGGTCGGCGAGGTGCCGCTCGTAGGCGTCGGCGGCCTCGTCCGCCTCCGTCCGCCGCGCCATGCTGGGGACCCTAGACGAGTCCTGTTATGGTCACAATGACTACAACATCGAGGAGCCGCGATGGACCGCCCCGTCCAGCCCACCACCGGACTGCTCACCGACCGCTACGAGCTCACCATGCTCGACTCCTTCGTGCGCGACGGCAGCGCCGGCCGCCCCGCGGTCTTCGAGGCGTTCGCCCGCCGGCTGCCCGAGGGTCGCCGCTACGGCATGCTCGGGGGGCTCGGCCGCCTCCTCGAGGCGATCGAGCGGTTCTCGTACGACGCGGCCGAGCTCGCCTGGCTGCAGGAGCAGGGTGTGATCGGTGCCGCGACTGCCCGGTGGCTCGCGGACTTCCGGTTCTCCGGCGATATCGACGGCTACCGGGAGGGCGACCTCTACTTCCCCGGCAGCCCGGTCCTCACCGTCACCGGCTCGCTCGGCGAGTGCCTGGTGCTGGAGACCCTGGTCCTCAGCGTCCTCAACCACGACACGGCGATCGCCAGCGCCGCGGCCCGGATGGTCGACGCCGCCCGCACCGCGACCGGACCGGGCCGGCCGCTCATCGAGATGGGCGGCCGGCGTACCCACGAGGAAGCGGCGGTCGCGACCGCGCGGGCGGCGTACCTCGCGGGCTTCGCGACGACCAGCAACCTCGCTGCCGGCCGACGGTACGGCATCCCGACCGCCGGCACCGCCGCGCACGCCTTCACGCTGGCCCACGACACCGAGGCCGACGCGTTCCGCAGCCAGGTGGAGGCTCTCGGCGTCGGCACGACGCTGCTGGTCGACACCTACGACATCGCCGAGGGCATCCGCACGGCCGTCGAGGTGGCGGGCCCCGGGCTCGGCGCGGTGCGGATCGACTCCGGCGACCTCGGCGAGGAGTCACACAAGGCGCGCCAGCTGCTCGACCGCCTCGGCGCGACCGGCACCCGGATCGTGGTCACCAGTGACCTCGACGAGTTCGTCATCACCGCCCTCGCCGACGCCCCCATCGACGGCTACGGCGTCGGCACCCGCGTCGCCACAGGCTCGGGCCACCCGACCGCGAGCATGGTCTACAAGCTGGTCGCGATCGCCGACGCACCGGGCGAGCCGCTGCGCGCGGTGGCCAAGAAGTCCCAGGACAAGGGCTCGGTCGGCGGGCGCAAGCAGCCCTTCCGCGAGTACGACGACCAGGGGATCCTCGTCGCTGAGTGGTTCGCCGCCCAGGACGCTCCCCCACCGGGCCCCGGCGCCCGGCCGGTCCAGGTCGCACTGGTCCGCGCCGGGGAGGTCGTGCACCGCCCGGACCTCGGCCAGATCCGCGACTTCGCGGCCGCGACCCTCGACACCCTCCCGGCCGAGGCGCGCACCGTCGCCGCCGGGCCGGCGTACCTCACCGCATCGCTACGACAGGAGAGCACGATGACCGACACCCCCACGACGGCACTGCGCGGACTGATCGTCGTCGACGTCCAGAACGACTTCGTCGAGGGCGGTTCGCTCGGCGTCACCGGCGGCCGGGAGGTGGCCGGCCGGATCAGCGCGCACCTCGCCGCCCACGCCGGCGACTACGCCGTGATCGCCGCGTCCCGGGACTGGCACCGCGGCGGTCACGAGACGGGCGAGACGAACGGCGGCCACTTCCACGCCCCCGGGGAGGAGCCGGACTTCGTGACCACCTGGCCGGTGCACTGCGTGCAGGGCGAGACCGGGTCGGCGTACGCTCCGGAGCTCGTGACGTCCGCGGTCACGCACCACGTGGTCAAGGGCATGGGCGAGCCGGCGTACTCCGCCTTCGAGGGGGTCACCCCCGCGGGCGAGCGGTTGGCGGACCTGTTGCGCGACGCCGGCGTCACCGACCTCGACGTCGCCGGCATCGCCACCGACTACTGCGTGCGCGCGACCGCGCTCGACGCGGTGCGGGCGGGCTTCCGGGTGCGCCTCCTGGACGGACTGCACGCCGGCGTCGCCCCGGACTCGTCGGTGCGGGCGCTCGAGGAGCTGGCGGCGGCCGGCGTGGAGGTGCACCGGTGAGCGCCTCCGGGCACCCGCCGTTCGCGGTCGCCGTCGACCTGGCCGTGTTCACCATCCGCGACGGCGCGCTCGCCGTCCTGCTCGTCGAGCGCGGCGAGGAGCCGTTCGCCGGCTCGTGGGCACTGCCGGGCGGCTTCGTCGAGCCCGACGAGGACGCCGAGCAGGCTGCCTGGCGCGAGCTGCGCGAGGAGACCGGCATGGAGCGCTTCCCGGGCCATCTCGAACAGCTCCGGACCTACTCCGCACCCGACCGCGACCCCCGCCAGCGGGTCGTGTCCATCGCCCATGTCGCCCTCGCCCCCGACCTGCCCGAGCCGCAGGCCGGCACCGACGCCGCGGACGCCCGGTGGTGGGTGGTCGACGACCTGCTGGAGGGGCCGGACGCGGACGGGCCGGCCCTCGCCTTCGACCACCGCCGGATCCTCCTCGACGCCCGGGAGCGGGTGCGGGCCAAGCTGGAGTACACCACCTTGGCCACCGAGTTCGTCGCCGAGCCGTTCACCCTCCCCGAGCTGCGCCGGGTGTACGCCGCCGTCTGGGGCACGCCCCCCGACCTCGGCAACTTCCGCCGCAAGGTGCTCGGCACCGACGGGTTCGTGGTGCCGACCGACGTCCGCGGCGAGGCGACCGAGGCCGGCGGGCGGCCGGCGCTGCTCTACCGGCGCGGCCCCGCGACCGTCGTACAGCCGCCGATGGCGCGCGGCTGAGCAGGCGCGGCGCGCAACGTCATACGTTCGGTGGGCTCAAGCCCACAGGACGTATGACGCTACGCACGGAACTCAACCAGATGGTTGACAAAGGCACCGCTCCCGGCATTTAATCAACCACATGGTTGAGCAAGACGACCGGCTGTCGCGGGTGTTCGGCGCCCTGGCCGACCCGACCCGGCGCGACATGGTGGCCCGACTGGCGGCGGGCGACGCGACGGTGAGCGAGCTGGCGGCGCCGTACGACGTCTCGCTCCAGGCCGTCTCCAAACACCTCAAGGTGCTCGAGGAGGCCGGCCTGGTCCACCGCAGCCGCGACGCACAGCGGCGGCCGGTCCATCTGGACGCGGAGGTGTTCGACCTGATGACGAAGTGGATCGAGCGCTATCGGCGCCAGGCCGAGGAGCGCTACCGACGACTGGACCAGGTCCTCGCCCGGATGCAGGGCAAGGACACCGGCACCACCGACCGACCGAACGACACCGAGCAGCAGCACCGACCCGAAGGAGCAGCAGGATGAACACGAGCACCGGCAGCACCGCGCCCGAGGCCCTCATCGAGGCCGACCCGGACGTCCCCACCGTACGGATCGTCCGGGAGTTCGACGCGCCGCGCGAGCTCGTCTACCGCGCCCACGTCGAGCCCGAGCTGGTGAGGCAGTGGATGGGCCCCGACTCGATCGGGATGGAGATCGACGTGTGGGACATCCGCACCGGCGGCGAATACCGCTACACCGCGGTCCGCGACGGCGTCGAGATCGCCCATTTCTACGGCGCCGTCCACCGGGTCACCGAGAACGAGAAGATCGTGCAGACCTTCGGGTTCGAGGAGATGCCCGACGCGGTCAGTCTCGAGACGATGGTCTTCGTCGAGTTGCCCGGCGGCCGCACCCGCCTCGAGGGGCTGTCGGTGGTCTACGACTTCGAGTCGCGCGCCGGCATGCTCGCCAGCGGCATGGAGGTCGGCATCAACGAGGGGTACGCCGCCCTCGACCGCCTGCTCGCCTCGCTGGCGGGAGCGCAGGGGTGATCCCCGACGACCCGGCCGAGGAGCACCGCAGCATCGCGGGCGCCTTCGGCGAGCGGGTCCGCGGGGTCCCCGCCGACGGCTGGGACGCGCCCACACCTGTCGCGGAATGGGAGGCCCGCGACGTCGTACGCCACCTCGTGGAGTGGTTCCCGGCGTTCCTCGCCGACGGCTCCGGCCTGCGCCTGCCGCCCGGACCATCAGTGGACGACGACCCGGTCGCAGCCTGGGAGCACCACGCCGCGGCCGTCCAGGCCGTCCTCGACGACCCGGCGAGCACCGAGGTGACCTTCGCCCACCCACGGCTCCCCGCGATGCCACTCCCCCGCGCCATCGCCGAGTTCTACACCGGCGACGTCTTCATGCACACCTGGGACCTCGCCCGCGCCACCGGGCAGGACGACACCCTCGACCCGGCTCGCTGCCAGCGGATGGTCACGGGCATGGAGCCGCTCGACGAGATGCTGCGGCAGAGCGGGCAGTACGGCGCGCGGGTGCCGGTCGCCGACGACGCGCCCTGGCAGGACCGGCTGATCGGCTTCATCGGGCGCGACCCGTCCTGGCAGCGGTCGTAATCGGCTGGAGCGCTGTCCGTGGCGGGTTCTAGCCTCCTGTCATGGCGTACGACGACGAGCTGGCCGGGCGGCTCCGCGACCTCCTTGCGGAGGAGCCCGCCGCGGCAGGCCTGGAGCTGACCGAGAAGAGGATGTTCGGCGGCCTGGGCTTCATGGTCGGCGGCCACATGGCCGTCGCCGCGAGCGGCCAGGGCGGCCTGATGGTCCGGGTCGACCCGGCCGCGGGCGAGCAGTTGGCGGCCACGACCCCGGCGTACCCGATGGAGATGCGGGGGCGGACGATGAGCGGCTGGCTGCGCGTCGACCTCGCGGACCTGGCCACGGACGAGGCGCTGGGCGCGTGGGTGCACCGCGGCGCGGCGTACGTCGCCGGGCTGCCGCCCAAGTCCGCCGGACGGTGAGGTCGTTCTGGGCCGCCCTGCCCACGGAGGGCCGGTGGCTGCTGTCGACCGTCGCGATCCAGACCCTGGGCCGCGGCCTGACCCTGCCGTTCACGCTGATCTACCTGCACGAGGTCCGCGGCTTCGAGCTCGGTCTGTCCGGGACCCTGATGGCGCTGATCGCCGTCGTCGGCTTCCTGGTCACCGGCCCCGGCGGTGCGCTCGTCGACAGGTACGGCGCCCGCGCGGTGCTGCTCGTCGGCATCGCCGCGATGATCGCCGGCAACCTGATCCTCGCCTTCGCGACCACCCCGGCGGTCGCGGCGCTCGCGCTCGTCCTGGTCGGCTTCAACTTCGGGGTGTCGTGGCCGGCCTTCAACTCGCTGATCGCGGCGGTCGTCACCGGTGACCTGCGCCAGCAGTACTTCGGCATCAACTTCGCCCTCGTCAACCTCGGCATCGGCGTCGGCGGCGTCGTCGGCGGCCTGTTCGCCGACGTCGACCGGCCGAGCACGTTCACCGCGATCTTCGTCGGCGACGCGGTGAGCGGACTGGTGCCGCTCGCGCTGCTCCTCGGTCCGCTGCGGCACGTCCACGGCCGAGCGACGGCACCGGAGGACGGGACGACACCGGCCACCGTCGGATACCTGACGATCCTCAAGCAGCCGGCCGTGCGGTGGCTGACCCTGCTCACCTTCGTCGGCACGTTCATCGGCTACGGCCAGCACGAGGCCGGCTTCCCGGGATTCGCCCGCCAGGCCGCCGAGGTCTCCACCCGCACGATCGGGCTGGCCTTCGCGGTCAACACGGTGGTCATCGTGGTGCTCCAGTTCTCGGTGCTGAACCGGATCAAGCGCCATCTCCGCACCCGCGTCATGGTGGCGATGGCGGCGATCTGGGCCGTGGCGTGGGGGATCCTCGGTCTGGCGGGCGTCGTCCCCGGGGGCGGCGTCGCGATCGCGGGCGTGCTCGCCTACATGGCCGTCTTCGCGCTCGGTGAGACGCTGCTCCAGCCGACGGTGCCCGCGATGGCCAACGACCTCGCCACCGACCACACCCGCGGCCGCTACAACGCGATCACCGCGGCGGCCTTCCAGGGCGGCGCGGTGGCCGGGCCGGTCGTCGCCGGCTTCCTGCTCCAGCACGACCTCGCGCCGGCGTACATCGCGGTCATGGTCGCGGGCTGCGTGGCGATCGCCGTGATGGCGCTGATCCTCGAACGCCATGTCCCGGCGGCCGCCAACGGCGGCCCGGTCGTGGCATCCGCCACAACCGGGGACGGATGACGCCGCACGATTTCCGGGCCGTCCGACGCCGGTCGTAAAGTTTTCAACCGTGAAGCACACGGTCCACGCATGATCTCGATGAAGTCGTTCTGGACCGCACTTCCCACCGAGGGCCGGTGGCTGCTGTCCACCGTCGCGGTCTCCACCCTGGGCCGCGGTCTGGTCCTGCCCTTCACCCTGATCTACCTGCACGAGGTGCGCGGGTTCGGTCTCGGCGTCTCGGGTCTGCTGATGGCGGTGATCGCCGCCGCGGCCTTCGTGGTGACGGCACCGAGCGGCGCCCTCGTCGACAGGTACGGCGCCCGCGTGGTGCTGCTCGCCGGGCAGTCCGCCATGGTGGCCGGCACCCTGCTGCTGGCGTTCGCGACCACCCCCGCGGCCGCGACGGTCGCGCTCGTCCTGATCGGCATCAACTTCGGCGCCTCGTGGCCGGCCTTCAACTCCCTGATCGCCACCGTCGTCGAGGGCGAGACGCGCCAGCAGTACTTCGGCGTCAACTTCGCCCTGACCAACCTCGGCCTCGGGGTGGGCGGCATCGTCGGCGGCCTGTTCGCGGACGTCGACCGGCCGGAGACGTTCACCGCGATCTACGTCGCGGACGCGCTCGCCGGCCTGGTGCCGCTCGCGCTCTTCCTCGGCCCGCTCCGGCACCTGCACGGCCGGGTCCTGCATCCGCCCCGCGACCTCCTGTCCGGCGCCCTCTCCGGCCCCGCCGCCGGCTACCGCGCCATCCTGCGCAGCCCGGCAGTGCGCTGGCTGACCCTGCTGACCTTCGTCGCCACGTTCATCGGCTACGGCCAGTTCGAGGCCGGGCTGCCGGCCTTCGCCCGGACCGAGGCCGGGCTGTCGACCGGCGTCATCGGGTTCGCCTTCGCCCTCAACACCTTCGTCATCGTGGCCCTCCAGTTCACCGTGATGGGCCGGATCCGCGGACGCCGCCGCACCCGGGTGCTGACGGTGATGGCCGCCCTGTGGGCGTTCGCCTGGCTGCTCGTCGGCACCGGCGCCCTCGCGCCCGGCAGCGCCCTCGCGGTGACCGGCCTGCTCGGGTTCGGCCTGGTCTTCGGGATCGGCGAGACCCTGCTGCAGCCGACGCTGCCCGCCATCAACAACGACCTGGCCGCCGACCACCTCCGCGGGCGCTACAACGCGCTCAACTCGGCCGCCGTCCAGGCCGGGACCGTCGCCGGCCCGATCGTCGCCGGGTTCCTGCTCGAGCACGGTCACGCGTCCACGCTGATCGCGCTCATGGTCGCCGGGTGCGGCGCGATCGCCATCGTCGCGACCGTGCTGGAGCGGCACCTGCCCGCTGCGGTCAACGGCCGGCCCGCCGTCGTACCTGAGCCGGTCAGGTAGCCGCCCCGGACCGACCGGCGAACCACAGGGTGCGGTGCGTCCAGTCGCCCGGTCCTCGTCGCTGCCCGGAGCAGACCACGATGACGACCTCGGCCGGCCCGTCGACCGCGTCCCAGCCGGGGAAGCCGTCGCGGGCCAGGACCTCGCTCCGCTCGGTCACCGTGTAGCAGGCGACCTGGCGCTCGGCGCCCTTCCCGGTCGCCAGCACGATCCGGCCGCCGACGGCGAGGCCGGCGAGCAGCCTGTTGCCCATCGCGGAGCCGTCGGGCCAGGTGTGGGTGTTGAGCAGCACGTGGCCCTGCGCGGAACCGGGCTCGACGCCCCCGCGGTCCCAGGCGAAGGACAGCTTGTCGGACACCGGCGGCACTCCGGGCACACCGGCCGCGTCGCGGGGCAGCGCCAGGACCCGGGCCCCCTTCGCGACCCCGGGGACGGTGATCGAGGTCGGTGCGAAGCCGCTGAGCGCCTGGCGGGCACAGGGATCGGTCGGAGTGGGTGCCGGCGCGGGGGTCGGGGTCGGCATCGCGACCGGCGTGGGTACGGCGGCCGGCGGCTCCGGCGCTTCGTCATCGCGCAGCAGCAGCCACGCGACCAGGAGCGCCACGACGAGCCCGACCACGCCCGACACCAGTGCGAGATCGCGCCGTCGATGCCCCTCCTCCACAGCCACCCGCCCATTGTGCCCCGCGACTGTCGCGGTGGTGTCGGTGCCGTGCGGGAGGATGGCGCCATGGTGGACGTCCGGCAGTCGGATCCGCCGGGCGATCCGCTCGGCCGGTTCAGCGAGGCGACGCGCGCTTGGTTCCGTGCAGCCTTCGCGGAGCCGACCGCCGCCCAGGCCGGTGCGTGGGACGCGATCGCCCGCGACCGGCACACCCTGGTCGTCGCGCCCACGGGATCGGGCAAGACCCTCAGTGCCTTCCTCGCCGGCCTCGACCGGCTGCTCACCACTGCGCCACCCGATGACCGGCTGCACCGCACCCGCGTGCTCTACGTCTCCCCGCTCAAGGCGCTCGCCGTCGACGTCGAGCGCAACCTGCGTGCTCCGCTGACCGGCATCCGGCAGACCGCGGAGCGCCTCGATCCCGGCCGCCCGCTGCCCGAGATCACCGTCGGCATCCGCTCCGGCGACACGCCCGACAGCGAGCGCCGGCGCCTCGCCACCCGGCCGCCCGATGTCCTCATCACCACTCCCGAGTCGCTCTTCCTCATCCTCACCAGCCAGGCCCGCGAGACCCTGCGCGGCATCGAGACCGTGATCGTCGACGAGGTGCATGCGGTCGCGGGCACCAAGCGCGGCGCCCATCTCGCGCTCAGCCTCGAGCGCCTCGACGCCCTCCTGCCCGGGCCGGCACAGCGCATCGGACTGTCCGCGACGGTGCGGCCCACCGAGGAGGTCGCCCGCTTCCTCGGCGGCACCGCACCGGTCGAGATCGTCGCCCCGCCCACCCACAAGGAGTGGGACCTGCGCGTCGAGGTCCCGGTCGAGGACATGACCGAGCTCGGCCAGGTGGTCGAGGACGACGACCCGACCGCACCCCCGGCCCGGGCCAGCATCTGGCCCCATGTCGAGCAGCGGGTCGCCGAGCTGATCGGCGAGCACCGCTCGACGATCGTGTTCACCAACGGACGGCGCACGGCGGAGCGGCTGACCGCGCGGCTCAACGAGATCGCCACCGAGGTGACCACAGAGGGCCTCACGCCCCCCGCCCAGATCATGGCGCAGTCCGGCGCCGCTGCGGGGGCGGCCCCCGTGCTGGCCCGCACCCACCACGGCTCGGTGTCCAAGGAGCAGCGCGCCCTGGTCGAGGACGACCTCAAGTCCGGGCGGCTCCCGGCGGTCGTCGCCACCAGCAGCCTGGAGCTCGGCATCGACATGGGCGCGGTCGACCTGGTGCTGCAGATCGCCTCGCCACCCAGCGTGGCGAGTGCGCTGCAGCGCGTCGGACGGGCCGGCCACCAGGTCGGGGAGACCTCGGCGGGCGTGTTCTTCCCCCAGCACCGCGGCGACCTCGCGCCCGCCGCGGTCGCCGTCGCCCGGATGCGCACCGGCGGCATCGAGGCGCTGCGCGTCCCCGCCAACCCTCTCGACGTGCTCGCCCAACAGGTCGTCGCCGCGACCGCGGCCGACGAATGGGACGTCGACGAGCTGTTCGCGCTGGTGCGCCGCAGCGCTCCCTACGCCCAGCTCCCCCGCTCGGCCTACGACGCCGTGCTCGATCTGCTGGCCGGCCGCTATCCCTCCGACGAGTTCGCCGAGCTCCGCCCGCGCATCACCTGGGACCGCGTCACCGGCGTGATCAGCGGCCGGCCCGGCGCCCAGCGGCTCGCCGTGACCAGCGGCGGCACCATCCCCGACCGGGGCCTCTACGGCGTCTTCCTCGCCGGCGAGGGCACCAACCGGCGCGTCGGCGAGCTCGACGAGGAGATGGTCTACGAGAGCCGGGTCGGCGACGTGTTCGCCCTCGGTGCCACCAGCTGGCGGATCGAGGACATCACCCACGACCGGGTGATCGTGACCCCGGCGCCGGGTGTGCCCGGACGGCTGCCGTTCTGGAAGGGCGACACCGCCGGGCGTCCGACCGAGCTCGGCGAGGCGATCGGCGCGTTCACCCGCGAGCTGGCCGCGGTGCCCGCCGCCGAGGCCGAGGCGCGCGCCCGCGAGGTGGGACTCGACGACAACGCCGCCGCCAACCTGGTCGCCTACCTCCGCGAGCAGGTCGAGGCGACGCGCGTGCTGCCCAGCGACACGACGGTCCTGGTCGAGAGGTTCCGCGACGAGCTGGGCGACTGGCGCCTCGCGGTGCACTCGCCCTACGGCACCGCCGTGCACTCCCCGTGGGCGCTCGCGATCAACGCCCGGCTGCGCGAGCGCTACGGCATCGACGGCCAGGCGCTGGCCTCCGACGACGGCATCGTGATCCGGATCCCCGACACCGACGCCGAGCCGCCCGGTGCCGACCTGATCGCGTTCGAGCCCGACGAGATCGAGGAGATCGTCACCCGCGAGGTCGGCGGGTCGGCGCTCTTCGCGGCGCGGTTCCGCGAGTGCGCGGCGCGCGCCCTCCTGCTGCCCCGCCGCGACCCCGGGCGCCGATCCCCGCTGTGGCAGCAGCGGCAGCGCGCGGCCTCGCTGCTCGAGGTCGCCGCTCGCTATCCCGCGTTCCCGATCGTCCTCGAGACGGTCCGCGAGGTGCTCAACGACGTCTACGACCTGCCGGGCCTGACCACGCTCCTGCGCCGCGTCGACCAGCGCGCGGTCACGGTCACCGAGGTCGAGACGACCCAGCCGTCGCCGTACGCGCGGACGCTGATGTTCGGCTATGTCGCCCAGTTCGTCTACGAGGGCGACTCCCCTCTCGCCGAGCGCCGCGCCGCCGCGCTCACCCTCGATCAGGGGCTGCTCGCGGAGCTCCTCGGGCGGGCCGAGCTGCGCGAGCTGCTCGATCCCGACGTGCTGGCCGAGGTCGAGGCCGAGCTGCAGCGCACCACCCCCGAGCGCCGAGCGCGCGACGCCGAGGGCCTGGTCGACCTGCTCCGCCTGCTCGGGCCGCTCACCGCGGACGAGGTGGCCCGGCGCGCCCGCGAGGACGCGCCGGTCGCCGAGTGGCTGGCCGACCTCGTCGCCGCCCGCCGGGTGGTCGAGGTCCGGATGGCATACGGCCACGCGTGGGCCGTCGTCGAGGACGTCGCCCGACTGCGCGACGGTCTCGGCGTCCCCGCCCCGCCCGGCACTCCCGCCGCGTTCACCGAGCCGGTCGACGACCCGCTCGCCGACCTGGTGGGCCGCTACGCCCGCACCCACGGCCCGTTCACCGTCGACCAGGTCGCGACCCGGCTCGGCCTCGGCGTCGCCGTCGTCCGGCACACCCTGCAGCGGCTGGAGGCGCAGGGTCGGGTGCTGTCCGGCGAGTTCCGGCCGGTCGCCGTGTCGTTGGACGGCGAGGAATGGTGCGACGTCGAGGTGCTGCGCCGGCTGCGGCGCCGCTCACTGGCCCGACTGCGCCACGAGATCGAGCCGGTGGAGCCGACGACGCTGGCCCGGTTCTCGACCGCGTGGCACCAGATCACACCGAGTTCGACGAGAGGGGCGAAGGGCCCGCGCGGGGTCGACGGGCTGCTGCACACCGTCGAGCAGCTCGCCGGCGCACCGATGCCGGCGAGCGCCCTGGAGTCGCTGGTGCTGCCGGCCCGGGTCCGTGACTACGAACCGGCCCTGCTCGACGAGCTGACCGCGACCGGCGAGGTCGTCTGGTCCGGGCACGGCGCGCTGCCGGGCAGCGACGGCTGGGTCTCGCTCCATCTCGTCGATCGGGCCCACCTCACGCTGCCGGAGCCCGGCCCGGTCGAGGATCCCCTCCATCAGCGGGTGCTCGACGTGCTCGCGCCCGGCGGCGCCTGGTTCTTCCGCCAGGTCGCCGACCAGGTCGCGCGCGCCTGCCGCGACGCCGGAGAGGACACTCCCCTCGACGAGGCGGTCAGCGCCGCGCTGTGGGCACTCGTGTGGGCTGGGCACCTCACCAACGACACGCTGACCCCGCTGCGGGCGCTCACCCGCTCGGGGCGTGCGGCGCACCGCACCCGCCGCGCGCCGGCACGCCCCGGCCGCGTCGCCCGCACCGGTCCGCCCGAGACGGCGGGTCGCTGGGCGCTCCTACCGGCCATCGACACCGACCCGACCCGACGCGCCCACGCCGCCGCGGAGCAGCTGCTCGAGCGGCACGGCCTCGTGACCCGCGGCGCGGTGGTCAACGAACGCGTGCCCGGCGGGTTCGCGGCGGTCTACAAGGTGCTGAGCGCGTTCGAGGACGCCGGACGCTGCCGCCGGGGCTACTTCGTCGAGGGCCTCGGCGCCGCCCAGTTCGGCACCGCCGGCGCCGTCGACAGGCTGCGCTCCTTCGGTGCCCCGGCCGGCGGCGAGGCTCCCGACGCCAAGCCGGTCGCCGTCGCCCTCGCCGCGACCGATCCGGCCAACCCCTACGGCGCCGCCCTGCCCTGGCCCGCGGCCGACCGGGAGCAGGACGGCGGGCACCGCCCCGGTCGCAAGGCAGGGGCGCTGGTCGTCCTCGTCGACGGCGCCCTGACCCTCTACGTCGAGCGCGGCGGGCGCACGCTGCTCACCTGGACCGAGGAGCCCGAGCGGCTCGGCCCGGCCGCGGAGGCGCTGTCCACGGCAGTGCGCCGCGGCACACTGGGGCAGCTGACCGTCGAGAAGGCCGACGGCACCGCCCTGCTCGGAAGCGGCGGCCCGCTGCGCGACGCGCTCGCGGCGGCCGGTTTCGTGGCCACTCCCCGCGGCCTGCGGATCCGGGCCTGAGGTGGGCCGTGCCTGAAGGAGACGCGGTCCGCCGTACTGCCGACCGGCTGGACCGGGCGCTGGCGGGTCAGCTGCTCACCGGCTCCGACCTGCGGGTCCCCCGGCTCGCGACCACCGACCTGACCGGCGCCGTCGTCGAGCTGACCGCGACCCACGGCAAGCACCTGCTCACCCGGATGACCATGCCGGACGGCGCCCCGCTCACCCTGCACACGCACCTCAAGATGGAAGGAAGCTGGCGGGTGATCGCGCCCGGCGAGCGCTGGCCCGGCCCGGCTGCGGACGCGCGCGTGGTGCTCCGCAGCGAGCGGGCCGAGGCGATCGGCTTCCGGCTCGGGCTGGTCGAGCTGCTCCCCACAGCCGCGGAGGCGTCCGTCGTCGGGCACCTCGGTCCCGACCTGCTCGGGGCGTGGACCGACGCCGACCGCGCCGAGGCGGTCGCTCGCCTGACCACCCGCCCGGACCGCGTGCTGGGCGAGGCTCTCCTCGACCAGACGGTGGTCGCGGGCATCGGCACGATCTGGCTCGCGGAGAGCTGCTTCGTCCACGGCGTGTGCCCGATCGGACCGGTCGCCGGCCTCACCGATCCCGCTCGCTTCCTCAACCGTGCGCGCCAGATGCTGCAGGCGGCGATGCGCACAGGACGCCCCCTCACGACAGGCGACCGGCGCAACCCGGTCTGGGTCTACCGGCGCCAGCGGCAGCCGTGCCTGCGCTGCCGCACGATCATCGAGGCCGGGTCGGTGGGCCAGCCCGGCCGGGAGCGCACGACGTACTGGTGCCCACGCTGTCAGCCCCGCTGACCGACCGGCCGCGGTCCGGGCGTTCGGTGGGTGCCGCTGCCGTGGGATTCATCAGGGGATGTAGGCGAATGCCCGCTTCTGTAGCGGAGTTCCCCTACAGAACCTCGGATTCGCCTACATCCCGTGATGAATCCACACCCGCCACGTGACCCGGGTCTCGCCGGACGTGCGGAACGCGGCACCCACCGCCATTCGTTGACCTGGCATGCACCGCCATTTCAACGGCCTCAAGACCGCCGGCCTGTTCGGCGCCATCTTCGCGCTGCTGCTCGCGGTCGGCGGCCTGATCGCGGCCGCGACCGGCAGCTCCGCGTTCATCTGGATCTTCGCGCTGATCGGCGTCGGGACCACGGCGTACGGCTATTGGAACTCCGACAAGCTCGCGATCAAGGCGATGCGCGCCTACCCGGTCTCGGAATCGCAGCAGCCGGCGATGTACCGGATCGTGCGGGAGCTCTCCGAGCGCGCTGGCCAGCCGATGCCGGCGCTCTACGTCTCCCCGACCCAGGCGCCCAACGCCTTCGCGACCGGGCGCAACCCGCAGCATGCCGCGGTGTGCTGCACCGAGGGCATCCTCGGCCTCCTCGACGAGCGCGAGCTGCGCGGTGTGCTCGGCCACGAGCTGATGCACGTCTACAACCGCGACATCCTCACCGGCTCGGTGGCCGCCGCCGTCGCCGGCGTGATCAGCTCGGTCGCCCAGTTCCTGGCGTTCTCGTCGATCTTCGGCGGCGGCAGCAACGAAGAGCGCCCGAACCCGCTGGTCATGATCGGCACCGCCCTGCTCGCGCCGTTCGCGGCCGCGGTCATCCAGATGGCGATCAGCCGTACCCGGGAGTACGACGCCGACGAGGACGGTGCCCGGCTCACCGGCGACCCGCTCGCCCTCGCCTCGGCGCTGCGCAAGCTGGAGACCGGCACCGCCCGCGCTCCCCTGGCGCCGACCCCGCAGCTGCAGAACGCCAGCCACATGATGATCGCCAACCCGTTCCGCGCGGCGGACGTGCAGAAGATGTTCTCCACCCACCCGCCGATGGCCGACCGGATCGCCCGGCTGGAGGCGATGGCGGGCCGCTGAGCGCGGGCCGAGCCCGTCAGGCGGCGGAGGCGACGACCTCGCCGGCCCGGCGGGGCGTGATCGGGGTGGGCGCGGCGGCCAGCAGGGCCGCGGCCTCCTCGAGCGCCACCGCGTCGGCGACCTCCCGGAGCACGTCGGACAGCGGCATCTCGAGCGCGTCGCACAGCGACGCCAGCAGCTCCGAGGACGCCTCCTTCTGGCCACGCTCGATCTCGGAGATGTAGCCCAGGCTCACCCGGGCCGACCCGGAGACCTCACGGAGGGTCAGACCCAGCTCGGCACGACGACTCCGCAGGATGTCACCGAGCGATCGGCGAAAGAGCACCATCGCGATCTCCTCTCCGTCGTTGGGCTGGGTGGGTGGTCCGGTCCTGGGCACAACGCTACCCGAGCCCCGAATCTTCCGGGGGCTGCCCGGTCCTTGAGCGCGCCGCGGCCAGCTCAGCGGCCAGTGTCTCGATCGCGGCGTCGACCGTCGCGTCCTGGATCGCGGACCGGTCGCCGGAGAGGTCCAGCGCCACGGCCCGGGTGCCGGCGGGACCGGCCAGGCCGACGTACACGGTGCCGACCGGCTGATCCTCCTGCCGGTCGGGACCGGCCACCCCCGTCGTGCTCAGCGCGTACGCCGTCCCGAGCAGCCGCCGGGCGCCGTCGGCCATCGCCTGGGCACACTCCGCCGACACCACGCCATGGTCGTCGACCACGCGCTGCGGGACGCCGAGCACCTCGACCTTGATGTGGGTCTGGTAGCTGACCACGCCGCCGGCGTACACGACCGAGGAGCCGGGCACCTCGGTCAGCCGGGCCGCGAGCCGCCCCCCGGTCAGCGACTCCGCCGTGGCCACGCTCGCGGCTGCGTCGCGCAGGGCGTGGACGAGGGCCTCGGCCGGTGACTCCATGACCGCATCGTGTCACGGAGCACCGACCGAGGCCCTGTGTCCCCAGCACCCGGTCAGTCGCGTCGGGTCAGCGGCGGACGACCAGGATCTTCTTGACGATCTTGGCCGGCTCCTGGCTGGCGCTGCCGAGGTAGACGACCTTGATCTTCTTGACCCCCAGTGAAGTGAACGCCTTCAGCTTCACCTTCGCCTTGCCGTTCACGACCGCGACGGTCCGGGCCTTCTGCCCCTTGACCTTGACCTTGACCTGCCCGGTGACCGGCTTCCCATCGGCGCCGACGACCGTCACCTTGACCTTGGGCCGGGTCTTGCCGACCTTGACCTTCTTACCGGGCTTGACCTTGGCACTCAGCGCGGCCGCCCCCTTGCTCACGGTCACCGGGACCCGGGCCTGGGTCCCGGTCTGGGCACCGACCAGGGTCAGCGTCTGCGTGCCGGCGGGCGTCGACGACGGCAGGACGACATCGACCCGCGCGGTGCCGGTCTTGTCGATCGCGACAGCGTTGACGGAGTTGTCGAGCGTCGCCTTCCCGAGCAGGCTCCCACCCAGCCGGACCTCGATCTCCGTGTCCTTGACGTCCGTCGCGTTGGACATGCTCCACGACTCGACATCGAAGGCCACCCGGCCGCCAGCCCGGTAGCTCGCGGCGACGTTGTGCACCTCGACGGCGCGCTGGGAGTAGTCGACCGGCAGCGCCGGACCGCCGGCATCGGTGTTGACGTCCATGTAGTGCGTCATCGCCTGGAGGTCGGACACACCCCATTCCGCCTTGCCCTAAGCGTTGCGGAACTCCCAGAACGAGTCACCCCCGCCGGCCAGGAAGGCATTGGCGGTCACCGAATAGGTCTGGGTGGGCACGATGGGTTCGCCGTTCAGCCACATCCCCGTGACATCGCCCACCCAGGTGTCGACCGGGGTGCCACCACCCTGCACCGGTACGGCCGGTGCCGGCACCTCACGGTAGGTGTAGGTGAAGCCCTTCGAGACACCCAGCCGCAGGAAGTAGCGGGTCAGCCCGGAGGGGATCTGGGTGCCGTCCGGCGTACGGGACCACTGCTGCTCGAGGATCTTCTCGATCTGGGCGCCGGTCAGGTCCATGTTGACCAGGCCGTTGGCGAACGGCTGGACGTTGGCCGCCTGGCGGTAGGTCAGGTTGCGGACGTCTCCGGCGACGGAGCCCTCCATCTCGGCACGGAGCCCACCCGGGTTCATGAAGGCGATCTGTGCGCCGCCCTGCTCCGCGGGCGTCTCCGCCCGCTGGACCTCGGCGACCAGATTGCCGAGGGTCGATTCGCCACCGCGGTTCTCAGAGCCGTTGGCCACCTTGGCCCGGTTGAACGGAGCGGCGATCGGGCCGAGTACCTGCTCGCCGATCGGCGTGGCGACGTCGACAGCCTCCTGCACGATCGGCACGACCAGAGGGTCGGGCGTGTACGGCGTGCAGGCGGTGTCGTTGCTGCAGGTCTTGAGGTCGATGATCGACTGGCTCTTCGCCTGGACGTCGCCGGTGTCCGGGTCGACGCTGAAGACGAGCCTGTTGAGCTTCTGGCCGTACTGACCTGCCGAGACCACCGGCCGGTCGGTGACGGGCCGAGCCGCGTCGACCCAGTCCTGGACCGGGAAGCTGCAGTCGTAGGCCAGGTGGGTGTGCCCGGACACGATGGCATCCACATCGGAGGAGACGTTGTTGATGATCTCGGCCCACGGACCCGAGTCGTCCATCGTCGCGCAGTTGGTCGACGGCGCACCCTCGTGGACCAGCATCACGACGAGGTCGACGTTCGCGTCCTCGACCAGGCGGGTCGCCTCGGCGTTGACGGAGTCGACAATGCTCTGCACCTCGATGTCGGCGATGCCGTCGGGAGAGACCAGTGTCGGCAGCGCCTCGGTCACGGCCCCGACGAAGCCGACGTCGACGCCGGCCATCTCCTTGACCCAGGACGCCGGGACGGCGTCATCACCGGTGGCGCGCATCTTCAGGTTGGCCGCGACATACTCCCACTCGGCGCCGCCTTCGGGATTCATCGTCGGGTCGTAGGCGGCCATCACGCGGTCGATGAGGTCGTCGTAGCCCTGGTCGAGCTCGTGGTTGCCCACGGCGGACACCTCGAGGCCGGCCGCGTTGAGCGCATCGATGGTCGGCTTGTCGTTCGAGACGAAGGACTCGAAGGTCGAGGCGCCGATCAGGTCACCGGCGGCGGCGAAAACCGTGTTGGGGTTCGCCGCGCGCAGCTCCTTGACCGCCGCCGACATGATCGCGGCGCCGGCAGCCGCCGAGGTCGGCTCGTTGAGGATCCGACCGTGGAAGTCGTTGGTCCCGATGATCTGGATGTCGACCGGGTCGGCGGCCCGCGCCGGCGGTGCCGCGAGCGCGCTCAGGCCGGAGACGGCTAGGCCGATCCCGAGCGAGCCGAGGAGTAGTTGTTTGGCTGATCGCATGTGCCCCTCCCGAGGACTGTTCGCTGGACTTGAGAAGACGGTGGCTGGACCGGTCGTCACCGGCCCATCTCAGCGCCGGACCACCCACACCGTCGTCACGCTCTTGGCGGGTGCGAGCAGGGCGCTGCCGGAGTAGCCGATCTTGATCCGCTTGGCTCCGGTGGAGGTGAACGCCTTCAGCTTCACCTTCGCCTTGCCGTTCACGACCGCGACGGTCCGGGCCTTCTGCCCCTTGGCCTTGATCGTCACGCTGTCCGTGACCGCGACGCCGTCCTGGGTCGTGACGGTGACCACCACCTTGGCCTTCGTCTTGCGGAGCTTGATCTTCTTGGGCTTGGTCTTGACCGCAACCGTGGCCGATCCCTTGGCCACCGGACCGACCTGGGCCGAGATCGCGGTGGCGTCGGCATGACCCGCGGCGTGGGCGGTCACCGCGACGGTGATCCTGGTGCCGACCTGCCCGCTTCCCAGGACCAGCGTGCGGCCGGTGGCGCCGGGGATCGGCGCACCGTCGGCGTACCACTGGTAGGCGACCGAGCTGGGCTGGGGCTGCCACGTACCGGCACTCGCGGTCAGGGTCTGGCCGATCCGCGCCGTTCCGGAGACCGACGGCGGCACCTGGTTGACGACGGGCGTCTCGGTCGGCTCCTGTCCACCCGCGATCTGGACGACCACGGGGATCGAAGTGCCTGTCGTGACCCCAGAGACCGTCAGCTCGGTCGCTCCGTTGAAGACGTCATTCGGAAGGGTCACCGACACCGACGAGGTGCCGTACCTGTCGTAGGGCTGGTTGCCGACGGCGTTGTCGACCGCGAAGGTGCCGAGCACAGTCCCGCTGAGCCGGACCTCCAGCTCGCTGTCGTGCTGGTCGCCCGGAGCCGACATCGTCCACGATCCGACCTCGAACTCGACCGTATCGCCCGGGCCGTACGACGCCGGGGCGTCGTCGGGCAAGGTGATCTCGACGCCGCGCTGGCTGTAGTCGACCGGCAGAGGGTCGGTGGCGTACTGCTTCATGTAGTCGACCATCGCCTCGAGGTCCACCTTGCCGGTGTCGACCTTCTGGGCGCCGTCGGCGAACGTCCAGAAGTTGTCGCCGCCACCGCCGAGGAACGAGTTGACCGTGACCGAGTAGACCTGCGCCGCGTCGACGGGCTCTCCGTCGAGCCACATCCCGGTCACCTCGCCCTGGAAGGTCTGCACCGGGGCCGAGTTCGGCGCCGTGACGGTCACGGGCGTCTCGTCGTAGGTATAGGTGAAGCCCTGGGACACGCCGAGCCGCAGGAACGGCCGCGACGGCACGCTCCCCGTCGCCGTGCGCTGCCACTGCTGCTCGAGGATCTCCTCGAGCTGGGCCCCGGTGAGCTTCATGTTGACCAGCGTGTTGGCGAACGGCTGCACGTCCGCGGCCTCACGGAAGCTGAGGTTCACGCCCGCGCCGGTGTCGGTGCCGTCCATGTCGGCGCGGAGGCCGCCCGGGTTCATGAACGCGATGTCGGTCTCGATTCCGGCCGCGTCCGTGGCCCAGCGCTGCACCTCGGCGATCTGGTTCGACAGGGTCGACTCGCCGCCCCGATTCTCCGTGGCGCCGGCCGAGGAGGTGTACGTCGCCCGCTTGAACGGCCCGGTCATCTTGCCGAGGATCGTGGCGCCCTCCGCGGCGGCGTAGTCCACCGCGTCGTCCACGATCGCCTGCACGGTCGGGTCCGGGGCGTAGCCGACACCGGCGGCGGCGATCACGTCCTGGCCGATCGCCTTCAGGTCGCCGGAGCTCTCGTCGAACTTGAAGACGAGCTGGTTGAGGTTGGTGCCGTACTGACCGGCCGAGACGACAGGCCGCTTCTTGACGGTGCGACTGCTGTCGGCCTGCCAGTCGGGCACGGGATAGCGGCAGTTGTAGGCCAGGTGCGTGTGCCCCGAGATGATCGCGTCGACGTCGGCGGACGTGTTCTGGACGATATTGCCCCACACTGTCGCCGGGTCGGTGAAGCTGGCCGAGTTGCAGTCGGTGGTCGGCGCGCCCTCGTGGACCAGCAGGATGACGATCTCCGCGCCCGCGGTCTTCAGTGCGTCCGCGGCGGCGTTGGTCGCGTCGACCACGTCGGTGACGGTGATGTCCTCGATGCCCTCGGGATTGACGAGACCGGGCAGGTCCTCGGTCACCGCACCCACGAAGCCGACCTCGACGCCGTCGAGCGTGGTCGTCCAGGTCTCGGCGAGCTTGTCGCTCTCGGCGACGTCGGGCGCGTAGTCGAGGTTGGCCGCGATGTACTCCCAGTCGGCCAGGCCCCGGATCCGGTCCGCGAGGTCGGTGTATCCCCGGTCGAACTCATGGTTGCCGGCCGCGGAGACATCGAGGCCCATCGCGTTGAGGGCGTCGATCGTCGGCTCGTCGTCCTGGATGAAGGACTCGAAGGTGGAGGCTCCGACCAGGTCGCCGGCCGCCACGAATGCGGTGGCTCCGGGCGGGAACTGACCCTCGAGGTCCTTGACGGCGGTCGCGAACGGGGCGGCACCGGCGGCGTTGCCGGCGTCGGGCAGCAGCCGGCCGTGGAAGTCGTTGGTGCCGATCACCTGGATCTCCTTGTAGGAGGTCGGGGTGAAGTCGGGGACGTCGAGGCCGACGATCTCCGGGTTGTGGTCGGAGGTCGCCCACGGCTGGTTGGGCAGCCAGAAGTCGGTGACGTTGTAGTTGTAGCGGCTGTACTGGAAGGACGCGGCCTCGTTGGCGTTGATCTCCCAGATGTCGGCGCCGGTCACCATGTCCATGGCTGCCTGGTTGCCGAGCACATGGTCGAGGGAGCCGGACAGGCCCTGGTAGGAGTAGCTCTCGTCGCCCTCGTCGTTCGACTCGATCAGCGTGTAGTCCGCCGCGGTGAGGACGCCGATCGGGTCCTCCTTCGTGTACGAGTTGAAGTCACCGGCGAGGAAGACCGCGTCGACCTCCCTCTCGGCGGCGAAGTCCTCCGCGAACTGCACCAGACGGGTCGCCTGGCGGACCCGGTCGCCGTTGAACGCGCCGACCTCGCCGTTCTGCGCGTTGTCACCGGTCGCCGGCGGGATCGGTGCCTGGTTGTCGCCCTTGGACTTGAAGTGGTTGACGATCACCGCGAAGCCGTCGCTGTCGGGCGCGCCCTTGGCCTTGAAGACCTGGGCGAGTGGCTCGCGGGCGTTGGCGAACTCGGTGGTGCCGAACAGGATGTCCGACCCGCCGACCGGCTCGACCTTCGCGACCTTGTAGATGAACGCCGGGCGGATCACGTCCTGCTCGGCGACGGCCGCCGCGGTCAGCGCCTCGCCCGGGCTCTTCACGTAGGCCCAGGTGTCTGCCCCCGGCGCGGCGTTGAGGATGTCGACCAGCCGGGCGACGGCGTCGTCCCGGTTGGTCTCGCCGGGGAGCTTGATCGAGTTCTCGACCTCCTCGAGGCCGACGACGTCGGCACCGAGCGCGTTGATCGTGTGGACCAGCTTGGCCTCCTGGCGCGCCAGGCTGGCGGCGGTCGCCGCCCCGCGGGGGCCGCGGCCGTCGTTGTCCTTCGACTCGTCCTTGTCCGGCGTCGTCGGGTCGTCGAGCAGACGGACGCCACAGGAGTTGTTGCCGATCCGAGCGCCGTTGACCGACGGCGGACCCGGGTCACCGCGGTCGGTGTAGTAGGTGCAGAAGGTGTCCAGGGGCGGTTCCTGCAGCGGTCCGGCAGCCGAGTAGGCCTCGCCGGTCGTGTTGAAGTAGTTGAGGACGTTGAAGGTCGCGATCTTGAGATCGCCGGTGCGCCCCGGCGTCATAGTCAGCACGTCAGCGGGCGTCGCGTCGGCCGCCCGCGTGTCCTCGAAGGTCGCCACGGAGGCCCCGTTGGTGGTGACCTGACTCTGGGGCTGGAACTTCCAGATGTCGTTGCGCCAGTCGAACACCACGTCGGACTGGAACTCCACGCCCGCGCCGACCCGCGGCGGCGCGGCCACCGCGTTGCCGTCCGATCCGGTGAGCCACGGGAGTGGCTGCGCCTTGGTGGCCTGGCTGGAGAGGTACCGGGTGGTCGAGCCGTCATCGAGCGCCACAGCCCGGCGCGCATTCTCGTTTCGCACCGCCTGGAGCGCATCGGGGTCTGACGCGTCGGCGAACTCGCTCGGCTGCTTGAGCGGGCCTTCTCCCGACGCGAGGGTGATCTCGCCGAAGTCGTTGGTGGAGTAGACGTTGCTGACCGTGAACGTGCCCTGCGGGTCGACCAGCTCGCCCTCGTACTTCTCCCGCTCCTCGTCGGTCGTCGGGTACGTGAAGGCGCGCGGCGTGACGGTGCCGAGCGACGTACCGAGGACAGTCACTCCCCCGGCGCCGGGCACGATCTGGGTCAGGTTGTAGAACTCCGCGAT
This sequence comes from Nocardioides sp. L-11A, assembly GCA_029961745.1. Taxonomy (NCBI): domain Bacteria; kingdom Bacillati; phylum Actinomycetota; class Actinomycetes; order Propionibacteriales; family Nocardioidaceae; genus Nocardioides; species Nocardioides sp. L-11A. The sequence continues at coordinate 2,643,416 of CP124680.1, read as the reverse complement.
CCGGCCGGTCACCCGCACCGAGTCGCCGACCTGGATGCCCGCCGGGATGTTGGCATTGGTCGTGCCCCCGTAGACGAAAAGGCCGTCCGAGGCATCGGGCGTGTCGACGCCGGGTGTCTGGATGTACATGCCGTTGAAGCCGCCGGTGTAATAGACGGCGGTCACGACCCCCTCGGTCGCCTTGACCTCGGCGCCTTGGCCGTTGCCCGTCTCCGGCGCGAAGGGCGAGCGGGCGCCCGTGCCCTGGATCTCCGCGATCGGGGTGACCGCGAGCTGCTCGTCGATCTGGATCGTGAAGGTCGCCGTCGCGGTCGCCGGGGTCGGCGTCGCGGAGTCGGTGGCCGTCACGGTGATCTCGACGGGACTCGGGGTGACGGTCGTCGGCGTGCCGCCGATCTGGTTGCCGGCGAGCTCCAGCCCGTCCGGAAGCGTCCCTGCGGTCACAGCCCAGGTGTACGGCGACGTGCCGCCGCTCGCCTGCAGCGTGATCGGTGAGATCGCCTGGTTCCGGGTGAAGGTCTTGTTGCCGGGATTCGTGGCCGACAGCGGCTGCGCGATCGCGCCCAGCCCTTCGGGGCTGGGAGTCGCGGGCGCGTTGAAGTCGGTGGCGTTGTTGTCGCCATCGGTGGTGTTCTTGCGCTGGACCGAGGTCGTTGTCGACAGAGCGCCGGCCGGCGCCGTCTCTGATGAGCTCGCAGTGCCGTAGCCGACGAAGTCGACGACGTTGGCCGCGGTGTGCATCGACGTCCCGACCGCCGTGACCGCGGCGACCCCCTGAACCAGCATCACCTGTCCGTTGGAGCCTGCCATGTTCAAGGCTGTGCCGCTGTAGTCCGGCGCAGGCACGTCAGCGCCACCGCACGGGTTCCCACTGCAGTTGTTCGGGTTGCTCACCTGGACGAGGTACTTGCTTCCGGCAGGCACACTCACGTCCGGCAACGGCAGGACCGAGACGGTGCCGGTGCCACCGTAGGTCGCGCTCCGGTACTGCAGGCTCAGTCCGTTGAGCGGCTGCGCTGTCCCGGTCGGATTCAGCAGCTCGACGAAGTCGGACTTGTAGGCGGCCGATGCGGACGTCGAACCACCCCCGCCGTAAACCTCGTTGATGATCATCCCGGTGCTGGCGGCCTGAGCCGTGCCCGCGGTGAGAACCGCGACACCGGACAGCGCGAGGGCCGCACCGAGGGAGCCGAAGAGGAACTGCTTCGCTGAACGCATGAGCTACTTCCGAGGTCGTCAAAGCGGCAAGGGACAACCGTGCACGCGCGCACCCGAGAGAAGTTGGCGAGAACGGCAGGGAAGGGTCCTTAACCTAGGCTGATCTCAGGCACCGCTGGCAAGGGGCTGAGGAAAACCAAGTGACGAAAAGGTGACGACAAGCCGTCAGATTTTGCTCTTGCGGGATGGAGCACCGCAGGATCTACGTCGCGGGCCAGGTCGCGGTCAGGCTGAGCGCGACGTCCGGATGTCGTGGCGCTGCTTCCAGACGTCACGGAAGAACTCATAGCCCGACCACAGGGTCAGCGCGAAGGCGACGAGCAGCAGTGCGATCGCGACGCCGTAGGTGATCTCGCCGGGCACGTCGAGCCAGCCCACCTCGTCACCGACCTCGAGCAGCGGCAGGGTGAGCAGGCCCAGGGCCAGCGCCTGGGCGGCGGTCTTCCACTTGCCGCTCTGGGCGGCCGCGATGACGACGGCCTTGAGGACCGAGAGCCGCAGCAGCGTCACGGCCCACTCGCGGACCAGGACCACGACCGTGATCGTCCACATCCACCAGGTGTCCATGATGATCGACAGACCGATGAAGGCCATGCCGGTGATCGCCTTGTCGGCGATCGGGTCGGCGATCTTGCCGAAGTCGGTCACCAGGTTCCGGGCCCGGGCGATGTCGCCGTCGATCTTGTCGGTGACCATGGCGACGAAGAAGATCCCCCACGCCACGGTCCGCCAGGTGATCGAGTCGCCGCCGTCGTGCAGCAGCACCCAGCCGTAGACCGGGACCAGGATGATCCGCAGCGTCGTCAGGGCGTTGGGGAGGTTCCAGTTGCTCGGCTTGGCCGCGGCCGGGGGCGTCCCTGCGCTGGTCCCGGTCATCACTGTCCTCCTGCCGGTTCGGCGATCAGGTCGACGCCGTCGGAGTCGACCACGACGGCCCGCAGGAGGTCGCCGACCCGCGCCCCCGGTACGCCGAGCACTCGGGTGGATCCGTCGACCTCGGGACCCTGCTGGGCGGCGCGTCCCTCGACGGTGCCGTCGCCGGTGCCGTCGGGGTCGACCTCCTCGACGAGCACCTCGACGGTGCTGCCGATCCGCTCCTCCGCACGCTCCGAGGTCAGCTCGGAGACCAGGTCGTTGAGGTGCTGCACCCGGGCGCGGATCTCGTCGTCGTCGAGCTTGCCGTCGAGGTTCGCGGCCTCGGTGCCGTCCTCGTCGGAGTACCCGAAGACACCGGTGACGTCCATCCGCGCGGCGACCAGGAAGTCGCACAGCGTCTGGAACTCCTCCTCGGTCTCTCCCGGGAATCCGACGATGACGTTGGAGCGGACGCCCGCCTCCGGCGCGAGCTCGCGCACCTGGGCGAGCAGCCCCAGGAAGCTCTCCGGGTCGCCGAAGCGGCGCATCCGGCGCAGCACCGTCGCGCTGGCGTGCTGGAAGGAAAGGTCGAAGTACGGCGCCACGCCGGGCGTGGTCGCGATCGCGCGGACCAGTCCCGGCCGGGTCTCGGCCGGCTGCAGGTAGGACACCCGGACCCGCTCGACGCCGTCGACCGCGACCAGCTCGGGCAGCAGCGTCTCGAGCAGGCCGAGGTCGCCGAGGTCCTTGCCGTAGGACGTGGAGTTCTCCGAGACCAGGAAGAGCTCCTTGACGCCCTGCCCGGCGAGCCAGTGGGCCTCCTGCAGCACGTCCGAGGGACGGCGGCTGACGAAGGACCCGCGGAACATGGGGATCGCGCAGAAGGTGCAGCGCCGGTCGCAGCCGCTCGCCAGCTTGAGCGGCGCCATCGGCCCGCCGTCGAGCCGCCGCCGGATCGCGGAGCGACCGGGGATGGCGATCTCGACGTCGGTGTCCGCCGCCGCGGGCGTCTCGACCGCGGCCTGGCGCTCCGCAGGGCTGATCGGGAGCAGCAGCCGACGGTCGCGCGGCGTGTGCGGATGCGGGCGCTCACCGGCGAGGATCGAGCGCAGCCGGCCGGAGATGTCCTGGTAGTCGTCGAAGCCCAGCACGGCGTCGGCCTCGGGCAGCGAGTCGGCCAGCTCCGCGCCGTACCGCTCGGCCAGGCACCCCACCGCGACGACCGCCTGCGGTCGTCCCGTCTCCTTCAGATCTGCCGCGGCGAGCAGGGTGTCGATCGAGTCCTTCTTGGCCGCGTCGACGAAGCCGCAGGTGTTGACCACGACGGTGTCGGCGTCCGCAGGATCCTCGACCAGCGCGAAGCCGTCGGCGGCGAGCCGGCCGGCCAGCTCCTCGGAGTCGACGTCGTTGCGTGCGCAGCCGAGGGTGAGGAGGGCCACCGAGACGGGGTTCGTGGATGTGCTGGTCATGTCCGGTCGAGGATACCGGCGAGCGTGGGCCGGCCGGCATTCCTCGGTGGTGTGATCGCGCCGTCAGGGCGCCACGAGGGTCTTGGAGACCTCGGCACCGGTCTCGCCCAGCGCCTGCGGCTGCCGCCCGCCGATCGCGTAGGTCACCGAGCCGTCGGAGGCCCAGATCCGCACCGGAGGCACCACCTTCAGCTCCGAGGTCTGCCCGAAGGCCAGGTTGCCGTCGAAGACGATCTCCCCCGCCGCGTCGCGGATGACCAACTGGGCTCCGCCACCGGCGGCGGTCAGCGTGAGCTTCACCGGGTCGCCCTTCGCCGCGGCGGCCTGGGAGATGCCGCCGCTCTGGTTCAGGACCGGCGTGTCGCCGACCGGCGCCGGCCCGCCCATGACCAGCTTGGCGACCGACCACACGAGCACCGCGCCCATCACCGCGGCGATGAGTACCGACCAGTTGCGGCCGCCGCGGGTGCTGCGGATCGCACCGCCCGCGCCGGTCGCCAGCTCGGACTCGAACACCCGCCGGGGGTCGACCGGAGCGTCGGCATAGGTCTCGTCGTACGACGCCACGAGCGGTCCGGCGTCGATGCCGAGCACGCGGGCGAGGGTGCGCAGGTGCCCGCGGGCGTAGAAGTCGCCGCCGCACGGGGCGAAGTCGTCGACCTCGATCGCCTCGATGACGTGGGGCCGGATCCGGGTGCGCTCGGAAAGCTGGTCGATCGTGAGGCGGAGCCGGTCGCGGGCGGCGGTCAGCTCCGGGCCGATCACGGGCTGCGCGGCCGGCCGCACGGCCAGGTCGTCGAGGACGACGGTGACCGAGCCGGTGTCGTCGGCGACCGGCCGCGGGGTCTCGACGATCGGGGTCTCGACGATCGGGGTCTCGACGATCGGGGCCCGGACCAGGGTCGGCCGGTCCAGCTCGACCCGTGCGGGCAGCACGGTGGGGCGCTCCGGAGCGGGCGGCTCGTCCTGCTCGTCGCCGTGGTCCTCGACCGCGGCGAACTCGTCGGTGCTCTCCGTGTCGGCGGCCAGGACGACCTCACCGGTGTCCTCGAGGTCGGAGGCGTCCGAGGCGTCGGAGGCAGGCTCGTCGGGCTCGCGCCGCCCGGTCAGGCCGGCGGCGACGCGGGCCGCGATCCCCCGACGCTCCTCGGGAGCGTCGGGCGCCTCGTCGGCGTACAGGTCGCTGAGCTTGGGCACCGACGCGGAGCGCTCGGGGACGTCGTCGGCCAGGTCCGGGACGACCTCGACCACGTCGGCACGGCCGTCGGCGAGCTCGGCCAGGACGTCGCTCAGCGAGCCGGGCTCGGCGCCGACCAGCCGGGTGGCGAGGGTGAGGGGGACGACGAGCTGCTGGTCGTCGTACCCGTCGACGAGGAGGTGCCCGTCGCGAACCAGGCCGCGGCGGGGCAGGTGCTCGAGGCAGTCGATCTCGGGCCAGGCGATCCCCCGCCAGGTCGCGCCCTGGCGCAGCCGGACACCGTGCTCGTCGGCGACCAGGAGCGGCGCCCGGCCGTCGACCAGCGCGGCGAGGTGGGCCAGGGTCACCAGCGCGAGGACGCCGAAGGTCACCCAGTCGAGGGTGGTGCCGCCGGTGAAGGCGCGCACCGCGAAGGCGACCGTGAGCAGCGCGGAGAACCCGCCGACCGAGGCGGACAGGGCGACATTGCGGCGGACCTCGATCCGCTGCGGGGACGACTGGCTCACGCTCTCGGTCATCTCGCTCACCCTTCGCCCTGGATGGTCATGATCACGGCGTCGATCTCGTCGGGCTTGACCAGCACGTCTCGGGCCTTGGATCCCTCGCTGGGACCGACGACTCCTCGGCTCTCGAGGATGTCCATCAGCCGGCCGGCCTTGGCGAAGCCCACCCGGAGCTTGCGCTGCAGCATCGAGGTGGACCCGAACTGGGTGGAGACCACCAGCTCGATCGCCTGGATCACCAGGTCCATGTCGTCGCCGATGTCGTCGTCGAGCACCTTGCTCGACGCCGCCGGCGCGGTGACATCCTCGCGGTAGCTCGGCTCGAGCTGGCCCTTGCAGTGCTTGACGACCTGGTGGATCTCGGGCTCGCTGACCCAGGAGCCCTGCACGCGGATCGGCTTGGAGGCGCCCATCGGCAGGAAGAGCCCGTCGCCCTGGCCGACGAGCTTCTCGGCGCCCGGGGTGTCGAGGATGACCCGGGAGTCGGCGAGGCTGGACGTCGCGAACGCCAGGCGGGACGGGACGTTGGCCTTGATCAGGCCGGTCACGACGTCGACCGACGGGCGCTGCGTGGCGAGCACCAGGTGGATGCCGGCCGCCCGGGCGAGCTGGGTGATCCGGACGATCGAGCCCTCGACGTCACGCGGGGCGACCATCATCAGGTCGGCGAGCTCGTCGACGATCACCAGCAGGTACGGGTACGGCGTGAGCGTGCGCTCGCTGCCCGGCGGGACCTCGACCTTGCCCTCGCGCACGGCCTTGTTGAAGTCGTTGATGTGCCGGAAGCCGAAGTTGGCCAGGTCGTCGTACCGCATGTCCATCTCGCGGCAGACCCACTCGAGTGCCTCGGCGGCCTTCTTGGGGTTGGTGATGATCGGCGTGATCAGGTGCGGCACGCCTTCGTAGGCGTTGAGCTCGACCCGCTTGGGGTCGACCATGATCATCCGCACCTCGTCGGGCGTGGAGCGCATGAGCACCGAGGTGATCATCGAGTTGATGAAGGACGACTTTCCCGAACCGGTCGCACCCGCGACGAGCAGGTGCGGCATCTTCGCCAGGTTGGCGACGACGAAGCCCCCCTCGACGTCCTTGCCCAGGCCGGAGATCAGCGGGTGGTGGTCGTTGCGGGCGATGCTCGAGCGCAGCACGTCGCCGAGGGACACGATCTCCTTGTCGGAGTTCGGGATCTCGACGCCGACCGCGGACTTGCCGGGGATCGGGCTGAGGATCATCACGTCCGAGGTGGCCACCGCGTAGGCGATGTTCTTCTGGATGTTGGTGATCTTCTCGACCTTGACGCCGGTGCCCAGCTCGATCTCGTAGCGGGTGACCGTCGGGCCTCGGGTGTAGCCGGTGACCTGGGCGTCGACGTTGAACTCGTCGAGCACCGTCTGCAGTCGGGCCACGACGTCGTCGCTGGCCTTGGAGCGGGCACGGTGCGGGTCGCCCGGCTTGAGGGCGGTCGCGTCGGGCAGCGTGTAGACGATGTCGCCGGACAGTGCCAGCTGCTCGACGCGCTGCGGCAGGTCGGCGTGCGGCGGCGGCTCCAGGTCGCCGGTCTCGTCGTCGGCAGCGGCGCCCTGCGCCAACCGGCGGGCGATGAGCGCGTTCGAGCCCGCCTCGGGGTCGAGCGGCTCGTCGTCGACGAGCGGGACGTCGATGGGCTCGCGCAGCTCCATCGACTCCTCGGCCGGGCTGGGCTCGTCCTTCTTGCGCCGCCGGCGCTTGGGCTCGGCGACGACGGGCGTGTCGTACGCCGGATCGCCCATCCGCTCGAAGGTGTCGTCGAGGTCGATGGCCTGGGTCGCGTCGTCGTCGGCACCGTGGTGCCGGCCGAGCAGCAGGTCGCCCAGCTCGCGCAGCCGGTCGGGCACGCGGTAGAGCGGCGTGGCGGTGATGACGAGGACACCGAAGAACGCCAGCAGGGCCAGCAGCGGGACGACGACGGCGGGCGCGCGGAGCAGGTCGAGCAGCAGCGCCGAGACGACGTACCCGACGGCTCCGCCGCCGTCGCGCAGCGGCGTCGTGTCGCCCTGCACGGGCTCCGGGCTGCCGTTCGCGATGTGCACGATGCCGAGCAGGCCGAAGGCGAAGGCGGTCCAGCCGATCACCTGACGCCCGGCGGGACCGTTGCCGACCGGGTCGCGCATGACCCGCCAGCCGGCGGCCAGCACGAGGAGCGGGACGAACCAGCCGATCTTGCCGACCGATCCGGACACCGCCGCGCGGGTGAAGTCCATGACGCCGCCGGGCACCTCGAACCAGACCGCGGCCGCGATGACGAGCGACACCGCGACGAGGAGCAGGCCGAAGCCGTCGCGGCGCTGCTCGGGCGCGATGTCCCGGGCGCCGTGCCCGACGCCCCGGCTGACGGCGCCGACGCCGTGGGCGAAGGCGAGCCACAGCGCGACCACTCCCCTGCCGAGCGCGGTGAAGGCGCGCAGCACCGGACCGGGCCCGCTGCGCACGGCACGCGGGGCAGGCCTCTTGGCCGCCGACTTCTTGGCCGGCGGGCGCTTCTTGGTGGTCGTACTCCGGGTACGCGAGCTGGCTGTCTTCTTCACGCCCGAGCGGGAGGAAGAGCTGGTCCTGCTGCGCGACCCCGGCGGGGAAGACGTACGGGTCGCCATGACACCAAACCTAGGCGATCGCCACTCCAGTCACACGGACCACACGGCGGTGTGTCGCCGGAGCCCGGGACGTTCTCCGGTGCCCCGGTCACGGTAAAGGAGAGTTTCCGCCAGACCTCTGGACCGGCCGTATTCCTGCGTCCTAGGGTGCCTGGCAGTGTTCGGAGCGGGCAACACTCGGACCCTGCCGACGACACGTTCTATCTCGAGGAGAACTTTCGTGAGACTCAACCTTCCCGATGCCCTGAGGAAGGGCGTCGGACTCTCGCTCGTCGGGGCGGCCCTGGTCGTCATCCCGTCGGCGCCGGTGACGGCGGCGCCGAACGACCCGTCCGTCGTCCAGCAGATGCGCGGCGAGGCCAGTGGTGACGTCGCGGTGACCATGTCCCCGGCCACCGACCGGCTCGGCTTCATCAGCGCGACCAAGGACCTCTACCCCTCCGAGCGATCGGGTACGACGAGGAGCGGCGCCCAATCGAAGGCGGACGCGTACGTCGCCAAGTACGCCCGCGCGTTCGGCGCGAGCGCCGCCGAGCTCGAGCAGAGCGCGGTCTCCAAGACCGAGGCGGGCTACACCGTCGACTTCGCCCAGCGTCACCAGGGCGTCCCCGTCTTCGGCGCCAAGCTGCGCGCCCAGGTCGACCTCGACGGCGACCTCGTGTCGGTGTCCGGGTACGTCGCGCCGAAGGTCGACGTGGACGTGACGCCTCGCATCGACGAGGCGAGCGCCGAGGCGAAGGCGATCAAGCTCGCCGCGCAGGCACCCGCCGGCGCGGAGGAGGATGCCGCGGTCAAGCCGAAGGCGAGCACCCTGACCGCCGAGGCCACCTTGATGGTCTACCGGATGGGTGCCATCCAGGGCATCGAGGGCCGCAATCTGCTGGCCTGGGTGGTCGAGGTGACCGACGGCAAGCAGACCCGCGAGACCAGCGTGCTCGACGCGATCACCGGCAAGCCGGTCAACCGGTACTCGATGATCGCGCACGCGCTCGATCGCGAGCTGCACGAGCAGTCGATCGAGAACGAGCCGGTGTGGGTCGAGGCGGACGCCCCGGACTGGCCCGAGGGCACCGGGGGCGCCACGCTGACCCAGGACCAGCAGAACGAGGTCCAGGGCACGGGCGAGGCGTACTGGCTCTTCATGAACTCCTTCGGTCGCGACTCCTGGGACGGCGCGGGCGGCAAGATGATCACGGTCAACAACGATCCGACCATCCAGTGCCCCAACGCCAACTGGAACGGGCGGTCGACCAACTACTGCACCGGCGTCTCCTCCGACGACACCGTCGCCCACGAGTGGGGCCACGCCTACACGGAGAAGACCTCCGGCCTGCTCTACCAGTGGCAGCCGGGTGCGATGAACGAGGCCTACTCCGACATCTGGGGCGAGACCGTCGACATGCTCAACGACCGCTTCAACGCGCCCGACGAGGAGACCCCCCGCACCGACGGCAAGTGCTCGGAGGGCACCCGCGGCGACATCACCGTCGTCGTCACGCCGGAAGCCCAGGTCGGCGAGTGCACCGCTGTCGCGGCTTCGTTCGGTCCGATCATCGACGACGTCACCGACGACCTCGTCGTCGGCACCGACGCGGTCGAGGAGGAGGAAGGCGAGGTCGTCGGCACCGACACCGACGGCTGCTCGCCGTTCGACAACGACACCGAGATCGCGGGCAAGTTCGTGTACGTCGACCGGGGCCTGTGCCCCTTCGCCGACAAGATCGCTCACGCGGAGGACGCCGACGCCGTCGGCATCGTCTTCGGCAACAACCAGCCGGGCGTCGCGTCGGTCGCCGGATTCTCCTCCCTCTACGGGGCGATGGTCACCCAGGCCGACGGTGCGGAGATCAAGGCCGCCGCGGGCCCGCTGAGCATCACGCTGACCGACGCCGAGGTGCCGGGCTCGCGCGATGCGAGCTTCCGCTGGCTGTCCGGTGAGGACGACCCCGCCTTCGGTGGCGCCATCCGCGACATGTGGAACCCGAACTGCTACGGCGACCCGGGCAAGGTGTCCGACGAGGAGTACTTCTGCGACACCGACGACAGCGGCGGGGTCCACACCAACTCCGGCGTCGTCAACCACACCTTCGCGCTGCTCGTCGACGGCGGCACCTTCAACGGCGTGACCGTCCCGGGCATCGGGCTGGACAAGGCGGCGCACCTGTTCTGGCGCACGCAGTCCGCCTACCTCACCCCGACCTCCGGCTTCGCCGAGCTGGCCGACGGCCTCGAGGCGTCCTGCGCGATCCTGACCGGCAACACCGCGTTGAAGAAGCTGACCCTCGGCAACAGCGCCACCGGCGGCAGTGCGGCCGACGAGGGCACCATCGCGCCCATCGCCGCCGCGGACTGTGCGGCGGTGACCCAGGCGATCGCCGCCACCGAGCTGCGCAAGGAGCCGGTGCAGTGCAACTTCAAGCCGATGTTCCACGCCGGCAGGGCCGGCTGCGGCGACGACACGGTCACCAAGGACCTGTGGACCGAGGGCTTCGAGTCGGGCATCCCGGCCGGCTGGACGCAGGACGTCGAGTACGCCGACTTCGGTCCTGACGGACACGGCTCCAAGCACTTCGACGCGACGACCACGAGGGACCTCCCCGTCGTGAGCAAGGGAGGCATGCAGCACAAGGGCGGCACGTCGGTGCTCTACTTCGACGACAAGGGGGACGCCGGCAACTTCGGCAGCTGCAACCTCGACGAGGACGACTACTCCTCGCGCGTGGGGATGTCGACGCCGGTCCTCACGGTGCCGGAGGGAGCGCTGCCGCGGCTCTCCTTCGACCACTACGTGGCCACCGAGGTCTCGTTCGACGGCGGCAACGTCAAGGTCAAGGTCAACGGCGCCCCGGAGTTCGAGCTGGTCCCGGACCGGGCCTGGCTCTACAACGCCCCCGGCGGCGAGCTCGACTCCGTGGCGGCCGGCAACACCAACCCGATGGCCGGCGAGCCGGCGTTCACCGGCGCCGACGGCGGACTCCCGACCGGACAGTGGGGCTACTCGGCCATCGACCTGTCGATGATCGCCAAGCCCGGTGACACCGTCCAGTTCCGCTTCGACTTCGGCATGGACGGCTGCAACGGCAACGACGGCTGGTACATCGACAACGTCGCGCTGAGCGTCTGCACCGCGCCGGTCCCGCCCGCCCCGGGCACCGCGACCGTCGCCCCGAAGGCGAGCGCCAAGAAGGGCATCGTCACGATCAAGATCAACACCGCCGGCGGGGTCATGCCCTCCGGCCCCGTGACGGTCGCGATCAAGGGCAGGACCTACACCGGCACCGTGGTCAACGGCGTCCTCAAGGTCAAGGCCAAGAAGCAGCTCAAGAAGCTGTGGCGGCAGGGCAAGCGCAAGGTCAAGGCGACCGTGAGCTACCCCGGCGACGCCAGGATCGCGCCGTTCTCCGGCAAGGTGACGATCAAGCTGAAGGGCAAGCAGTAGCAGTACGCAGGAGAGTGCATGGGTTCTCGGTGGATCGAGGGCTCATGCACTCTCGGCGTCTTTCAGCCTGGCCTCTGCTGATGCGGTTTGGGACCAAACCGCGACAATTCGGGCCAGTCGGATGCGGTCTGTGCCCAATCGCAACACGTTCTAGCCGGCCAGCGGGGCAGACGCGGCGCATGACCATGCATGCGCCGGGGCCACCGCCTACGCCTCGACGACCACCGGGATGATCATCGGCCGCCGCTTGTGGGTGTTGCTCACCCAGCGGCCGATGGTGCGGCGCACCGTCTGCTGCAGCTGATAGGTGTCGGTGCTGCCCTCGGTCAGCGAGCGGTTGACCGCGTCGATGATCGGCTGCTTGATCGACTCGAAGTCCGAGTCGGCCCAGGCGTGGCCGCGGGCATGGATCTCGGGGCCGGCGGAGACCTTGCCGGCGACCGAGTCGACCACGACGATGACCGAGATGAAGCCCTCCTCGCCGAGGATCCGCCGGTCCTTGAGCTCGGACTCGGTGACGTCGCCGACCGACTGCCCGTCGACGAAGACGTAGCCGCACTCGACCTTGCCGACCACCGAGGCGATGCCGTCGACGAGGTCGACGACCACGCCGTCCTCGGCGTAGACGACGTTCTCGACGCCGGTGGCCTTGGCCAGGTCGCCGTTGGCGAGCATGTGCCGCACCTCGCCGTGGACCGGCAGCACGTTGCGGGGCTTGACGATGTTGTAGCAGTAGAGCAGCTCGCCGGCGCTGGCGTGGCCGGAGACGTGGACCAGTGCGTTGCCCTTGTGGACGACGCGGGCGCCGAGTCGGGCCAGGCCGTTGATGACCCGGTAGACGGCGTTCTCGTTGCCGGGGATCAGGCTGGAGGCGAGGACGACGGTGTCGCCCTCCTCGAGGTGCACGAAGTTGTGGTTGCGCTGCGCGATCCGGGCCAGCGCGCTGAGCGGCTCGCCCTGCGAGCCGGTCGAGATGAGCACCTGCCGCTCGGGGGCGAGGTCGGCGAGCTCCTTGGCCTCGACCATCACGCCGGGCGGGACCTTGAGGTAGCCCAGATCGCGGGCGATGGCCATGTTGCGGACCATCGAGCGGCCGACGTACGCGACCTTGCGGTTGTGCTTGACGGCCGCGTCGAGCACCTGCTGGACGCGGTGCACGTGGGAGGCGAAGCAGGCGACGATGATCCGCTGGGTCGACTCGGCGAAGGCCTGCTCGAGCACCGGGGTGATCTTGCGCTCGGCGGTCGTGAAGCCGGGCACCTCGGCGTTGGTGGAGTCGGTGAGGAAGAGGTCGACGCCCTCCTCGCCCAGCCGTGCGAAGGCGCGCAGGTCGGTGATCCGGCCGTCGAGCGGGAGCTGGTCCATCTTGAAGTCGCCGGTGTGGAGCACCAGTCCGGCGCCGGTGCGGATGGCGACCGCCAGCGCGTCGGGGATGGAGTGGTTGACCGCGACGAACTCCAGGTCGAAGGGGCCGAACGAGATCTTGTCGCCCTCCTTGACCGTGTAGAAGGGCGTCTGGCGCAGCCGGTGCTCGCGCAGCTTGGAGTTGACCAGCGCGAGGGTCAGCTCGGAGCCGACGAGCGGGATGTCCTGTCGCTCCCGGAGCAGGTACGGCGTCGCGCCGATGTGGTCCTCGTGACCGTGGGTCAGCACCAGCGCCTCGACCTTGTCGAGTCGGTCCCGGATGGCCGCGAAGTCGGGGAGGATCAGGTCGACGCCGGGCTGGTGGTCGTCGGGGAAGAGCACGCCGCAGTCGACGATGAGCAGCCGGCCGTCGTACTCGAAGACGGTCATGTTGCGGCCGACCTCGCCGAGGCCGCCGAGCGGGATGACCCGCAGGCCGCCCTTGGGCAGCTTCGGGGGCGCGGACAGCTCGGGGTGCGGGTGCGACATCAGAGCAGCCCCGCCGCGGCGAGACCGGTGCGGAGGTCGGCGACCTCGGCGTCGTCGAGCGCCATCAGCGGCGGTCGCACGGTCCGGTTGTCGAGGACGCCGGCGAGCTGGAGGGCGGCCTTGGCCGTCGTCGCGCCGTAGTTGGACACGCCCATGATCGCCTCGAACGCCGGCACCAGGCCGGTGTGGATGCGCAGCGCTGCGGCGTGGTCGCCGGAGCGGAAGGCGTCGATCATGGTGCGCAGCTGAGTGCCGGCGACGTGGCCGACGACCGAGACCAGGCCGACCGCGCCGTAGGCGAGATAGCCGAGGGTGTTGACGTCGTCGCCGGAGTAGACGGCGTAGCCGAGGTCGACCAGCTGGGCGGTGCGCGCCAGGTCGCCCGTGGCCTCCTTGACCGCGATGACGGTGTCCCACTCCTGGGCGGCGGCGTAGGTCTCGAGCGCGATCTTGGTGCCGGTGCGGCCGGGGACGTCGTAGAGCATGACGGGCACGCCGGTCGCCTCGACGACGTGGCGGAAGTGGTTGAGCACGCCGGGCTGGCTGGGCTTGTTGTAGTAGGGCGTCACCAGCAGCAGTCCGTCGGCACCGACCTTCTCGGCCTGCTTGGCCAGCTCGACCGAGTGGCGGGTGTCGTTGGTGCCGACCCCGGCGACGACCTTGGCGCGGTCGCCGACGGCGTCCTTGACCGCGGCCAGCGTCTCGCCGTCCTCGGCCCCGGTGGTGGTCGGCGACTCGCCGGTCGTCCCGGACACGACGATGCCGTCGTTGCCGTTGTCGACGAGGTGCTTGGCGACCTTCTGCACCCCGTCCAGGTCGACGGAGCCGTTCTCGAGGAACGGCGTGACCATGGCGGTCAGCATCGTGCCGAAGGGTGCGGAAGTCATGACCCCCAGCCTATCGTCACAGGTGCGGTAGGACCTCAGCCGCCACGAGGCGGAGGTGGTCGAGATCACCCAGGTCGAGCACCTGGAGGTAGATCCGCTGGGCGCCGAGCATCTCGTAGCGCTTGATCTTGGCGACCACCTCGTCCGGCGTGCCCGCCAGCCCGTTCACGCGCAGCTCGTCGACCTCGCGGCCGATGGCTGCGGCCCGGCGGGCGAGCTCGGCCTCGTCCTGGCCGACGCAGACGACCAGCGCGTTGGACCAGGTGATCGTCGCGGGGTCGCGACCGATCTCCTCCGCGGCCGCGCGAACCCGGCCGAACTGCGCGGCGGTCGTCTCCTCGTCGACGAACGGCAGGTTGAACTCGTCGGCGTACGCCGCGGCGAGCGCCGGCGTCCGCCTCTTCCCGAGTCCGCCGATGAGCACCGGCGGCCCGCCGCGGTGGCCGGTGGCCTGGGCGGGCTTGGGCAGCGCCGGGCTGTCCTTCAGCTGGTAGTGGACGCCGTCGAAGTCGTACCGCTCACCGACCGGCGTGGTCCACAGCCCGGTGATCAGCGCGAGCTGCTCGGCGTACCGCTCGAAGCGCTCGCGGGTGTCGGGGAACGGGATGCCATAGGCCGTGTGCTCCTGGCTGAACCAGCCCGCCCCGAGGCCCAGCTCGATCCGCCCGCCGCTCATCTGGTCGACCTGGGCGACCTGGATCGCGAGCACGCCGGGATGCCGGAATGTCGCGCTGGTCATCAGTGTGCCGAGCCGGATGGTGCTGGTGTCGCGGGCGAGACCGGCGAGCGTGGTCCAGGCGTCGGTCGAGCCGGGCAACCCGTCGCCGCTCATGTGCAGGTAGTGGTCGCTGCGGAAGAACGCGCCGAAGCCGAGACGCTCGGCCTCCTGGGCGACGGCCAGCAGGTCGTCGTACGTCGCGCCCTGCTGCGGTTCGGTGAAGACACGGAGCTCCATGGCTCCTACCCTGCCAGTCGCGTGGTCAGGCGCCCCCACACGCGAAGACGCGCTCCCACCAGACGATGGTGAAACCGTCACGTGGCTCACGTCGCACCTCGTGCCAGCGCTGGGGGCTGAACTCCGGGTAGTGGGTGTCGCCCTCGGGCGAGAGCGGGATCTCGGAGATGATCTGCTCGTCGGCGTACGGCATCGCGGCGGCGTAGACGTGCGCTCCCCCGCCGATCATCACCTGCCGGTCCTCCGGCTGTCCGGCGAGCAGCCGATCGGCCAGGGCGAGCGCGTCGGTGATCGAGTGGGCGACCTCGACGCCCTCGGCGGCGTAGTCGGGGTCGCGGGTGAGCACGACGGTGGTCCGCCCGGGCAGGGGCCGGCCGATGCCCTCGTGCGTGGTGCGGCCCAACACCAGCACGTGACCCATGGTGGTGGCCTTGAAGTGCTGGAAGTCCTCCGAGATCTTCCACGGGATGTCGGCGTCGGCGCCGATCACGCCGTTCTCGGCGACGGCGGCCACCAGGGTGACCCGCCGTCCTGCGGGAGTCGTCATCGTCGTCCTAGACCGCGATCGGGGCCTTGATGGCCGGGTGCGGGTCGTAGCCCTCGACGCTGATGTCCTCGAGCTCGAAGGCGTCGATCTCGGTGACCGCCGGATTGAGCACGAGCGTGGGCAGCGGACGCGGCTCGCGGGTGAGCTGGAGGCGGGCCTGCTCGAGGTGGTTGGAGTAGAGGTGCGCGTCGCCGAGGGTGTGCACGAAGTCCCCGACGCCCAGCCCGGCGACCTGGGCGACCATGTGGGTCAGCAGGGCGTAGGAGGCGATGTTGAACGGGACACCGAGGAAGACGTCCGCCGAGCGCTGGTAGAGCTGGCAGCTGAGCCGGCTGCGTCCCTCGGCGTCCGGGGCGACGTAGAACTGGAACAGGCTGTGGCACGGTGGCAGCGCCATGTCGTCGACCTGGCTGGGGTTCCACGCCGAGACGATGTGGCGGCGGCTGTCGGGGTTGGCGCGGATCTGTGCGATCACCTGCGCGAGCTGGTCGATGTGCCCACCGTCGGGGGTGGGCCAGGAACGCCACTGGGCGCCGTAGACCGGGCCGAGGTCGCCGTTCTCGTCGGCCCACTCGTCCCAGATGGTGATGCCGTGCTCCTGCAGCCAGCGCACGTTGGTGTCGCCCCGCAGGAACCACAGCAGCTCACCGAACACCGAGCGGGTGTGGATCTTCTTCGTCGTCACCAGCGGGAAGCCGGCGGCGAGGTCGAAGCGCATCTGGTGGCCGAACACGCTGAGCGTGCCGGTGCCCGTGCGGTCGCCCTTCTCGGTCCCCTCGTCGAGGATCCGCCGGACGAGGTCGAGGTACGCGCGCACGTCCTCAGCCTAGTTCGGGCCGGCCGGTCACAGCGCGACCGTCCCGCGGATCGTGGTCCGGGTGTCCCCGCCGACCCAGATCGTGCCGTTAGCGGCGGTGTCGACGTGGACCCGCCCTCGCCGGCCGAGGACGGTCCCCTGCGCGGCGACGTACGACGCCGGCAGCACGCCGCCCGCGAGCCACTGCGCGAGCGAGGCGTTGAGCGAGCCGGTGACCGGGTCCTCGGTGCCGGCGGCCTCGTCGGTCACGAACGCGCGGACCTCGACGGCGCACTCCGCACCGTCCGGGTAGGGGCCGACGACGCCGACCTTGCCGGGCAGGTCCGGGAGCGAGGGCCTCAGCGCGAGCACCGCGTCGGCGCTGGCCAGGCGGACGGCGACCCAGCCGGGCCCGTTGTCGGCCCAGGCGAGGTCGACGATCGCCGAGCGGTCGATGCGCAGGCCGGTCGCGATCCGCGCGGCCAGCTCGTCGTCGACCGGACCCGCGCGGATCAGGTCGGGCGCCGCGAACGCCAGTCGGTCGTCGTCGCGGCGCAGCCGGACCAGCCCGACGCCGCACTCCTGCACCACACCCTCCCCCGCCGGCGCGCCGCCGGCCTCCAGCCAGGCGTGCGCCGACCCGAGGGTCGGGTGCCCGGCGAAGGGCAGCTCCTCCTCGGTCGTGAAGATGCGCACCCGGTAGTCGGCCGCGGGGTCCGTCGGTGCGAGCAGGAAGGTGGTCTCGCTGAGGTTGGTCCAGCGCGCGAAGCGCTGCATCTCCTCCTCGCTCATCCCGTCGGCGTCGTGGACCACCGCGAGGGGGTTGCCGAGCAGGGGCTCGGCGGTGAACACGTCGACCTGACGGAAGTCCCGGGTGGGCGGCACAGTCGTCGCCAGGTCCATCAGGCCGAGAGTGACATCGGGCCGTAGACCTCGCGGTCGACCTCGAAGAGCGTCACGTGGGTGACGCCGAGCTCGGCGAGGGCCGCCCAGGTCTCACCGATCCAGGACTCGGCGTCGCCCTGGTTGGGGAACGCCTGGTCGGCGTACTCCTGGGCGTCGGCGCCGGTGAGGGTCACCTCGGCACCCGAGGCGTCCTCGAGACGCCAGTGCCAGGGGTTCTCGGCCGGGGCCGACGGACGGTAGGGAGCGGGCTGCTCGGGCAGGGTCATGGCTCAACTCTCCCTGACGGACGGCTGGACGAACGGCGGCTTGGTGATCTGGAAGACCTCGGGTCGGCCGCGGACGTCGACCATCACCTCGGCCCCGTCGTCGACCACGGTCGAGACCAGGGCGAGGCCGATGCCCTTGCGCATCGTCGGCGAGAAGGTGCCGGAGGTGACCTCGCCCAGGGGGACGTCGCGCAGCAGCCGGACGCTCATGTGCGGGCGCGGGATCGCGCGGCCGGTCGAGACGATCCCGACGAGCTTGCGGCGCGGACCCTCCTCCCGCTCGGCGAGCAGCCGGTCGCGGCCCCAGAAGGCGGGCTTCTTCCAGCCGACCGCCCAGCCGAGGCGGGCCTCGTTGGGCGTGATGTCCGGTGAGATGTCCTGGCCGTGGAGCGGGTAGCCCATCTCGGTGCGCAGCGTGTCGCGGGCACCGAGGCCGGCCGGGACCAGGCCGTGCGCCTCGCCGGCCGCCATCAGTGCGTCCCACAGGGCGGGCGCGACCTCCGACGGGGCGATCAGCTCGTAGCCGCGCTCACCGGTGTAGCCGGTGCGGCACACGACGACCTGCGCGCCCTCGAAGGGCGCCTCGACGAAGGTGAGGTAGTCGTGCCCGACCGGCAGGCCGACCCCGGCGACGACCTCGTCGGACCTCGTGCCCTGGATCGCGAGGACGGCGTAGTCGCGGTGGTGGTCGAGCACCTCGACACCCTCCGGTGCGGCCGCGGCCAGGCGGCGGCGTACCTCGTCGTTGTTGCTGGCGTTCGGTACGACGAGCACGTGGTCGTCGTCGCGGTAGTAGGTGAAGACGTCGTCGACGATGCCGCCCGTCGTGTCGTCGACGACCAGGCTGTACTGCGCCTTGCCGGGACCGATCCGGTGCAGGTCGTTGGTGAGCGTCGCGTTGAGGAACTCCACCGCACCGGGCCCGCGGACGACGAGCTTGCCGAGGTGGCTGACGTCGAAGAGACCGACCGCCTCCCGGACCGCGGCGTGCTCCTTGACCACGCCGGTGGGGTACTCGAGGGGCATCAGCCAGCCGCCGAACTCCGAGAACTTGGCACCGAGCGCCTCGTGCCGGTCGTGCAGGGGTGACTGCTGGGGTGACTGCTGGGGGGTCGCGTCCGCCATGTGGGGCAATCTATCGCCGGGCCGCCTCGATATCCTGCCAGGCGTGACGACTTTCGCGCTCCGTACGGCCAGCCCTGCCAAGACCCGCGCCGAGGCGGTGGTCGTGGGGGTGCTGCCGGACGGCGTGCTGGCGTCGGGTGCCGAGGACGTCGTGGCGGCGTACGGACGCAAGCTGTCCGGCCTGCTCGCGACGGTCGGTGCCAAGGGCGCGCCGGGCGAGGTGGCGAAGATCCCGACCGGCGGCACGATCAACTCTCCGCTCCTCGTCCTCGTCGGCCTGGGCGCCGACCCCGACGCCGCCGCGGTGCGCCGCGCCGCGGGCAACGCCGCGCGCGCCGTGACCAATGCGGCCTCGGTCGCGCTGGCCCTGCCGGCCGACACGCCGGAGCTGGTGCGCGCCGTGGTCGAGGGCTACCGGCTGGGCGGCTACGCCTTCACCTCCTACAAGAGCAAGCCGGCGACGCCGACGACGCCCGCGGAGGTCGTGGTCCTCACGCCGGCCGCGCGCCGCGCCGAGGTGGCCGCCGCCGTCGAGCCGGCCCAGGTGCTGGTCGACGCGGTCGTCGGCGCGCGGGACTGGGTGAACACGCCGCCCGGCGACCTGACGCCCCCCGCCTTCGCCGACGCCATCGCCGCGGCGGTGAAGGAGACCAACAAGGGTCTCGCCAAGGGCCGCGCGAAGGTGAAGGCCGACCTGATCGACGAGACCCGCCTGGCCGAGCTCGGCTGCGGCGGCCTGCTCGGGGTCGGCGCCGGCTCGGCGGCTCCCCCGCGCCTGGTCGAGCTCAGCTACGCGCCGAAGGGCGCGGTCGCCCACGTCGCCCTCGTCGGCAAGGGCATCACCTTCGACTCCGGCGGATTGTGGATCAAGCCCGCCGCGAGCATGGCCACCATGAAGGAGGACATGGCCGGCGCCGCGGCCGTCGTCCAGGCCACCCTCGCCGCGGCCCGGCTCGGCCTCCCCGTCCGGGTCTCGGCGTTCGCCGCACTCGCCGAGAACATGGTCGGCGAGGCCGCGATGCGCCCCGGCGACGTGCTGCGGACCTACGACGGCACCACCGTCGAGGTCACCAACACCGACGCCGAGGGCCGCCTGGTCCTCGCCGACGCGCTCGGCCGCGCCGTCGAGGCGAAGCCCGACACGATCGTGGACATCGCGACGCTCACCGGGCACATGGTGCTGGCGCTGGGTGACAAGCTCGCCGGCGTGCTGGGCGATGACGACGTGGTCGCCCAGGTCATCGCCGCCGGCGCCACCGCCGGCGAGGACGCCTGGCCGATGCCGATCCCCGAGTACATGGACGACCGGATCCACAGCTCGACCGTCGCCGACCTCGCCCAGTACGACGGCATCCGCTGGGGTGGCGGGCTGTTCGCGGCCGCCTTCCTGCGCGAGTTCACCGGGGGCCTGCCGTGGGCGCACCTCGACATCGCCGGACCGACCTTCAACAAGGGCGGCCCGTCGGGTCACCTCACGAGCGGGGCGACGGGCTACGGCGTGGCCACGCTGCTGGAGTACCTCAGGGCTCGCGCCGCTGTCGGTCCCGCTCCTTCTGCGCCTGCCTGACCCGAGAGTTGTAGTCGCGCATCCGTTGGGGCACGCCCACCACGGCGGCGTCGTACGACGGGACCTGGTGACGGTTGCAGAAGTCGTGGGCCCAGTTGATCGACGGGACCCGGCGGCGGGTCCACTCGCCGTCGTGTGCCACCAGGAGCAGGGTGATCTCACTGACCGCCGTGCGCGGCTCGACGAAGCCCTCGACACCGCGCCGCTCCTGGACCCAGGTGCGCAGATGCTCCTCGTCGGCACGGTCGGAGGCGCGCACCCGGGTCGATCCGGTGCGTGCTCCATCCTTGGCCGGGTTACTCATCCGTAGCTTGGAGCCGCCGCGGAACCGGTCGAACAAACCCATGGTTCCAGTGTGCCCGAACCGTGGGTGGCCCGTTGCCTGTTGCGTTGTCGAAGGTGCAAGGATGAGCACCATGGCGACCGAAGTCACTCTCCCCGCGCTCGGTGAGTCCGTCACCGAAGGCACCGTCACCCGCTGGCTCAAGCAGGTCGGCGACCAGATCGCGATCGACGAGCCCCTGCTCGAGGTCAGCACCGACAAGGTGGACACGGAGATCCCGTCCCCCGTCGCCGGCACGCTGGTCGAGATCCGCGCGAACGAGGACGACACGGTCGAGGTCGGCGCCGTACTGGCCGTCGTCGGTGAGGCCGGCGAGACCGCCCCCGCCGCCGAGGCCGCTCCGGCCGCCGAGGCTCCGGCCGAGCCGGAACCCGCTCCCGCAGCCGCCGAGCCCGCACCGGCCGCGCCCGAGCCGGCTCCCGCGCCGGCCGAGGAGGCGCCCGCGTCCGCCGCGCCGGCAGCTCCGGCCGGTGCCGCCGACGGCACCGCCGTCACGCTGCCCGCCCTGGGCGAGTCGGTCACCGAGGGCACCGTCACCCGCTGGCTCAAGCAGGTCGGTGACGCCGTCGCCGTCGACGAGCCGCTGCTCGAGGTGTCCACCGACAAGGTCGACACCGAGATCCCCTCGCCCGTCGCCGGGACGCTGCTCGAGATCAAGGCCGCCGAGGACGAGACCGTCGAGGTCGGGGCCGAGCTCGCCATCATCGGTTCGGGCGAGCCCGCCGCCGCACCCGCAGAACCCGCCGCGTCCGAGCCGGCCCCTGCCGCACCCGCGCCGGCCCCCGCCGCACCCGAGCCGGCCCCTGCCGCACCCGAGCCGGCTCCCGCCGCACCCGCGCCGGCCCCTGCCGCACCCGCGCCGGCCCCTGCCGCACCCGCGCCGGCTCCCGCCGCACCCGCGCCTGCCCCCGCCGCACCCGCGCCTGCCGCCGAGGCCACCGACGGCCCCGGCTACGTCACCCCGCTGGTCCGCAAGCTCGCCGCCCAGCACGGCGTCGACCTCGGCCAGGTCACCGGCTCCGGTGTCGGCGGCCGGATCCGCAAGCAGGACGTCCTCGACGCCGCCGCACCGAAGGCGACGGCCGCGCCCACCGCTGCTGCCACCCCGGCCGCCAGCCCCGCCGCCTCGGCGACTCCGTCGCCGCTGCGCGGCCAGACGGTCAAGGTCAGCCGGCTGCGCAAGATCATCGCCCAGCGGATGGTCGAGTCGCTGCACGTCTCGGCGCAGCTCACCCAGGTGGTGGAGATCGACGTCACCAATATTGCGCGGCTGCGCGAGAGCGTGAAGGCGGAGTTCCAGGCACGCGAGGGCGTCAAGCTGACCTTCCTCCCCTTCTTCACCAAGGCCGCGATCGACACCCTCAAGCAGCACCCGTCGCTCAACGCCAACCTCGACCTCGAGAAGGGCGAGATCACCTACTACGACCGCGAGAACGTCGCCTTCGCCGTCGACACCGAGAAGGGCCTGCTCACTCCGGTCGTCAAGGACGCCGGCGACCTGTCGATCTCCGGGCTGGCCAAGAAGATCGCCGACGTCGCGGAGCGGACCCGGACCAACAAGATCGGTCCCGACGAGCTCTCCGGCGGCACCTTCACCATCACCAACCTGGGCAGCTTCGGCGCGCTGTGGGACACCCCGATCATCAACCAGCCGCAGGTCGCCATCCTCGGCCCCGGTGCCGTGGTCAAGCGTCCCGTGGTGATCGACGACGACGACCTCGGCGAGACCATCGCGGTGCGCCACATGGTCTACTTCGCGCTCACCTACGACCACCGGGTCGTCGACGGCGCCGACGCCGGCCGCTTCCTGCGCGACCTGAAGAAGCGCCTCGAGGCCGGTCAGTTCGAGGTCTGAGGCCACCCGTGCACGTCGTGGTCGCCGGCTCGTCCGGCTTCCTCGGCCGCCGGCTCGTCACCGAGCTGCGCGGCCGGGGCCACGAGGTCACCTGCCTGGTCCGGCGCGCCCCGGAGCGGGGCGAGTCCCGCTGGGACCCGCAGGGCGGTGTGGTCGACGTCGGGCTGGTCCGGTCCGCCGACGTCGTCGTCAACCTCGCGGGCGCGCCCCTGATCGGCAACCCCCACTCGAAGAAGTGGGCGCACGACGTCCTCACCAGCCGGCGCGCCACCACCAGCCTGCTCGCCGGCACCATCGTCGACGCACCCTCACCGCCGGCCCTGATCAACGCCTCCGGCGTCAGTTGGTACGGCGACCACGGCCCCGCCGAGCTCACCGAGGCCTCCGACACCCGCGGCCACGCTCTCCTCACCCGGGTGTGCCGGGAGTGGGAGGCGGCCGCGCACCCCGCGACCGAGGCAGGCGCCCGAGTCGTGCTGCTGCGCACCGCGCCGGTCCAGGACCGGAGCAACCCGCCGCTGCGGCAGCAGCGCCTGCAGTTCCTCGCCGGTCTGGGCGGGCGGCTCGGCAGCGGTCGGCAGCACTACCCCGTGATCTCGCTGCGTGACTGGGTCGGCGCCGCGACCCACCTCGTCGAGCACCCGACCGCGGCGGGACCGGTCAACCTGTGCGCGCCGGTCACGCCGACCAATGCCGAGTTCACCCGCGCGCTGGCCCGGCTGGTCCACCGCCCGGCCCTGCTGCCCGCGCCGGCCGCCGCGATCCGGCTCGCCGCCGGCCCGATGGCCGACGAGGTGCTGGGCTCGCTCAACCTCCGGCCGGCCGCGCTGCTCGACCTCGGCTATCGCTTCGCCGACGCCGACGTGGACGCCGTGCTCGCCACCGGACTCCGCGGCTCGGCCGGCTGAGCCGACGCGAGCAGCCATCGCGCCCCGGCGTGGACGAGCACGAGACGCCGCGTCGTCGGCCCGTCGCGGGGCAGCGCCGTCGGCTCCCCTGGGCCGGCCCGGATCGCGGCCCCGTCGGCCAGTCGGTCGGTGACCACCAGCACGACCCGCCGGTCCGTCCGCCGCCGCAGCTCCACCGCGAGGACCTGCATCTCCAGGCGCTCCACCCGCAGCCCCCGACGCAGCCAGGCACGCAGCATCGCCACGTCGCGGGCGCCTGCCGACGAGCCGGCGACGTAGAGCCGCCGCAGCGCGGCCGGATCGCCCCGCGCCCAGGCCCGTGACCGCGCGCGGTCCCAGTCGCGGAGCACGGCCAGCGCACCCACCGCACGCGCGGCGCCGACCCGACCGGCCGCGGGACCGAGGACGACGACCGGCCCCTCCGGTGGCGGCGCGGCGGGGGCCGACCGCCCGGGCCGCAGCAGCACGCCGGCGACCACCACGGCGATCGTCACGAGGACGGCGGCGGTCCCGGCGAGGGCGGTGCGTGCGGCCGAGATCTGCATGCTCCGATCCTGTCCCGGACCTCCGACAGGCGCATCCGGTCATCCACAGGCGCCGGAGTAGGCTCGACGACGTGACGCTGACCTTCCGCGAGGACGGACTCGGGCCCGACTTCATCGACTACGTCACGGCGTGGGATCTGCAGCGCGCGTTGCACGCGCAGGTCGTCGCCGGCGAGCTGACCGACACCGTCCTCCTCGTCGAGCACCCGCCCGTCTTCACGGCCAGCCGCCGCACCGAGGCGCACGAGCGTCCCGCCGACCCCGGCGGCGCCCCGGTCATCGAGGTCGACCGCGGCGGCAAGATCACCTTCCACGGCCCCGGCCAACTGGTCGGCTACCCGATCGTCCGGCTGGCCGACCACGTCAAGGTCGTCGACTACGTCCGCCGTCTCGAGGAGGCGATCATCGCGGTGTGCGCCGAGTTCGGCGTCACCACGGCCCGGATCCCGGGCCGCACCGGCGTGTGGCTCAAGGCGGACGAGCGGGGCGGCGAACGGAAGATCGCGGCGATCGGCATCAGAGTGCGCAACGGCGTCGCGATGCACGGCTTCGCGCTCAACTGCGACGTCGACCTGAGCTGGTACGACAGGTTCGTGCCCTGCGGCATCTCCGACGCGGGCGTCACCTCACTGAGCGCCGAGCTGGGACGCGACGTACCCGTGCGCGAGGTCCTGGACGCCGTACGCCGGCACCTGGCCGACCTGCTCGCGTGGGGGCCCTACGTCCCCACCCCCGACTACGAGCCGCGTCCGGACCCGGCCAAGGCGGCGGTCCCGGTGCTGGGATATCCCGCCCGCGGAGTAGGCTGACGCAGTGAGTTCAGCACCCGAGGGGCGCAAGCTCCTGCGCCTGGAGGTCCGCAACGCGGAGACCCCGATCGAGCGCAAGCCGTCGTGGATCAAGACCAAGGCGAAGATGGGCCCGGAGTACACCGCCCTGCAGAAGCTGGTGAAGTCCGAGGGGCTCCACACGGTCTGCCAGGAGGCCGGCTGTCCCAACATCTTCGAGTGCTGGGAGGACAAGGAGGCCACCTTCCTCATCGGTGGCGACCAGTGCACCCGGCGCTGCGACTTCTGCCAGATCGACACCGGCAAGCCGCAGCCGCTGGATCGCGACGAGCCGCGCCGGGTCGCGGAGTCGGTGCAGACGATGGGGCTCAAGTACGCCACGATCACCGGCGTCGCGCGCGACGACCTCCCCGACGGCGGCGCCTGGCTGTACGCCGAGACGGTGCGTGCCATCCACGACCTCAACCCCGATACGGGCGTCGAGAACCTGATCCCCGACTTCAACGGCGTCCCCGACCTCCTCACCGAGGTGTTCGAGTCGCGTCCCGAGGTCCTGGCCCACAACGTCGAGACGGTCCCGCGGATCTTCAAGCGTATCCGCCCGGCGTTCCGCTACGAGCGCTCCCTCGACGTCCTCACCCAGGCCCGCGCCTTCGGGCTGGTCACCAAGTCGAACCTGATCCTCGGCATGGGCGAGACCCGCGAGGAGGTCTCCCAGGCGCTGCGTGACCTGCACGACGCGGGCTGCGAGCTCGTCACGATCACCCAGTACCTGCGGCCCTCGGTCCGGCACCACCCCGTCGAGCGCTGGGTCAAGCCCGAGGAGTTCGTCGAGCTCGCCGCCGAGGCCGAGGAGATCGGGTTCAGCGGCGTCCTGTCCGGACCGCTCGTCCGTTCGTCGTACCGGGCCGGACGTCTGTATCGTCAGGCGATGGCCGCGCGGGACGCGCGCGCCGAAGCGACCGCCTGACGTCCGCCGTTCCGCCTGAGGAGACCGCAGCACCCCATGTCGAACACGCCTGTCGATCCGTCCACGCTGAGCCGCCGCCGGCAGATCATCGAGACCTACAAGATGTCTCGGGAGGTCGACCCGGCGATCCGCTGGTGGATGCTCGGCTCCTTCCTGGTCTTCGGCGGTCTCGGCCTGGCGCTGTTCCGCCTGGTCCTGCCCCACAACAACTCGGTCTTCAGCTGGATCCTCGCCGGCATCTCGACCTTCCTCATCGGCCTGCTCGCGCTGATGATCGTCTTCGGCCGCCGCGCCCAGAAGGCGGCGTTCGCCCGGCTCGACGGCCAGCTCGGCGCCGCCGCCCGCGCGCTGACCATGCTGCGCCGCGGCTGGGTCATCGAGGAGGTCGTCGGTTTCACCAAGCAGCAGGACATGGTCCACCGCGTGGTCGGCCCTCCGGGCATCGTCCTCGTCGGCGAGGGCAACCCCGGCCGGCTGAAGGCGCTGATGCTCAGCGAGCACAAGAAGCACGAGCGGGTCGCGGGCGACTACCCGGTGCACGACATCCTGGTCGGCAGCGAGGAGGGGCAGGTCCCGCTCAACAAGCTCGTCCGCCACGTCCAGAAGCTCGGCCGCCAGGTCAAGCCGGCCGAGATCACCGAGATCCGCCAGCGGCTGCGCGCCCTCGACGCCCAGCGCCCGAAGGTGCCGCTCCCCCGCGGCCCGGTGCCCACCTCGATGAAGGGCATGCGCGGCAACCTCCGCGGCCGCTGAGCCACCGCGGGGTACGGGCGAGCCTCCTGGGGCTGGCCCGACCTCTACTTCACCAGGGTGCGCAGCGTCGCGAAGGTGATGGTCGACGTGCCCGCGAGGATGTCGTGCAGACCTCGGCCGTCGGCACGGAACACGAGCGGCGGGATGACCAGCGCGATCATCACCTGCCGCAGCAGCGCCTTGAACGGGTTGAGACGACGCAGGTGACCGTCGGCCGGCACGACGCACAGGCCCGTCAGCAGCTTGCCCGCGGAGCCGCCGGCCAGCCAGGTGAGCAGGGCCGACTCGACGACGTACACCGGCAGGACCAGGAACGAGGCGGTCGAGCCGGGCTCGGTGTAGTCGTCGAGGCCGAACGCCACGATGACCACCAGGGTGCACAGGGTCCAGTCGACCAACAGCGCCAGGATGCGGCGTCCCCAGGAGGCGGTGGGGACCGAGGGAATGTTCACATCAGCGACACGTGGCACGCGTCCCAGCCTAGGCGGGACCGTCGTTCGGACGACCGTCACCCCGCGTGGGGCATCTTGTTACATTCCGGAAACAAAGCGGTCATGGGTGGGAAACTGCGCGACCGGTAAGTTGCTGTCAGCGGCGCTCCGCACAGGCGCGGACCGTCTGCCGCGACCGACCACACCCCCGTCGGGTAACGCCTGAGGGCACGTCCGTAGGAGACGTGCCGAGGAGGAACGAATGTTCAACAACAGCGAAGAGCTGCTCAAGTACATCAAGGACGAGGGCGTCGAGATGATCGACGTCCGCTTCTGCGACCTGCCCGGTGTCATGCAGCACTTCACCGTGCCGGCCTCGTCCTTCGACCAGTCCGTCTTCGACGACGGACTGGGCTTCGACGGCTCCTCGATCCGTGGCTTCCAGGCGATCAACGAGTCGGACATGTCGCTCTTCCCCGACCCGACCACGGCGTACATCGACCCCTTCCGCCGGTCGAAGACGCTGAACGTGAACTTCTTCATCCACGACCCGATCACGGGCGAGGCGTACTCCCGCGACCCGCGCAATATCGCGAAGAAGGCGCTGGCGTACCTCAGCAGCACCGGCATCGCGGACACCGCGTTCTTCGCGCCCGAGGCCGAGTTCTACATCTTCGACAACGTCCGCTACTCCACCGGCGTCAACGAGGGTTACTACCACATCGACTCCGTCGAGGGCTGGTGGAACTCCGGCAAGGCCGACGACACCAACCGCGGCTACAAGACCCGCCTCAAGGGTGGCTACTTCCCCGTCGAGCCGTACGACCACTACAGCGACCTGCGCGCCGACATGGTCAAGAACCTCGAGACCTGCGGCCTCCAGGTCGAGCGCGCCCACCACGAGGTCGGCACTGCCGGCCAGGCGGAGATCAACTACCGCTTCGACACGCTGCTCAAGGCCGCGGACGACGTGATGAAGTTCAAGTACCTCATCAAGAACACCGCCTGGGAGCAGGGCAAGTCCGTCACCTTCATGCCGAAGCCGATCTTCGGCGACAACGGCTCGGGCATGCACGTGCACTCCTCGCTGTGGAAGGACGGCTCGCCGCTCTTCTATGACGAGACCGGCTACGGCGGCCTCTCCGACATGGCCCGCTGGTACATCGGTGGCATCCTCGAGCACGCCCCGGCGCTGCTCGCCTTCACCAACCCGACGGTGAACTCCTTCCACCGCCTGGTCCCCGGCTACGAGGCCCCGATCTCGCTGGTCTACTCCTCGCGCAACCGCTCCGCGTCGATCCGGATCCCGATCACCGGCAGCAACCCCAAGGCCAAGCGCGTCGAGGCCCGCTTCCCCGACCCGTCGGCGAACCCCTACCTCGCCTTCTCGGCCCTGATGCTCGCCGGCCTCGACGGCATCCAGAACAAGACCGAGCCGCCCGCCCCGGTCGACAAGGACATCTACGAGCTCCCGCCGGACGAGATGGCCGAGATCGCCCAGGTGCCGACCTCGCTCGGCGCCGTGCTCGACGAGCTCGAGGCCGACCACGACTTCCTCACCGTCGGCAATGTGTTCACCCCCGACCTCATCGAGACGTGGGTGTCCTACAAGCGCGAGCACGAGATCGCTCCCGTGCAGCTGCGGCCGCACCCTCACGAGTTCGAGCTGTACTACGACATCTGAGTCACATGTAGGACATGTATCCAAACTCAGATTCGGATCGAAGCGAAGGCCCCGGTTATCAAACCGGGGCCTTCGTCGTTCTCGAGCCGAACGCTCCCGACGCCCGAAACTCAGTCCGGCAGGTGCAGCTTCACGCTCGAACCGTGCGTGTGGATCTCGCCCGCCAACACCTCAAACGGTCAGCGAGACGCTGCCGCGACCAACTGTTCGCCCACGACCCCGGTTGCCACCGTTGTTTGCGCGGTCAACTTCTCAGCGCGTGCCAACCGCGCCTCGGCCCCGAGCACCGCGGTCGAGGAGCACTTCTCGCATTGCCGCAGACAGTTCGCTCGGAACTTGTCATCCGAACAACAAACGAACTCGAAACCGCCACCTCGGTCGGAGGCCGCCTCCTAGCCTCGCGCTCATGTACCGCTCGATCACGGCTCTCTTCGCGACGTTCGCGCTGAGCATCGCCGGCACCGCACTCACTCTCGCAACCGCGCAAGCTTCGACCGCCGCAGCAGCGGCGAAGGACATGAACTGCGACGACTTCCCCAACCAAGCAGCAGCCCAGAACTACTTCGTCAACCACGGCGGACCCAACAGTGACCCTGACGGGCTCGACCGCGACGGCGACGGCATTGCCTGCGACTCGAACCCGTGCCCTTGCTCCAGTTCCACGGGTGGTGCGAGTGGGGGCAGTGGCCACAGCACCGGCAGTGGCGGCAGCGGCGGCGCGGGCAAGACCGTTCGACAGGCGGTGAGAGTCGTGAAGGTCATCGACGGCGACACCGTGAGAGTGCGGCTTCCCTCGGGTCGACGGCCCCTGGTCGAGGTGATGGGGTTCGCCGCCCCCTTCAAGGCGGGCCATTGCGGCGTGGCCGAGTCCAAGGCGACTCTCAGCTCGTTGCTCCCGAAGGGCGCCAAGATCGTGCTGACGTCGGATCCGTCGCAGCCCGACAAGATCATCGACGGTCGGCTGTTTCGCTACATCGACAAGGGCGGGAAGGACATCGGCAAGCTGATGCTCAAGAAGGGCTGGGTCAGCCTCTACTTCCACAAGGGCAAGAAGTTCAAGCGGGTCAAGGCCTACCGGAAGGCCCAGCAGCAGGCTCAGGCACACGCGCGCGGCGCCTGGGGCCCCTGCTGACGTCGTCCGCTCTCGGCTGCATTGCCCGCGGCCACGGCACTCGCGGTGACGCCGCTCTCCCGCCTCGATGACCTCGAGCGGGTGAGCGGCGCCCGTCAGCCTCGACGCCCGACGCGCTCGGCGAAGGCGTCGAGCGCGTCGATCACCTCCTGGGCCAGCCAGACGCGGTTGCGCCTGCCGGTGCCGACGGGATCGACGATCCCGGCAGCGGCCAGCTGCTCGACCGCCCGCTGGGCGGCGGACAGGGCGACGCCGGTCGCGGCCTGGGCGTGGGCGACGGTGACGGCCGGCTGGTTGAGCAGGTGCGGGAGCAGCCGTCGCGCCGCGGAGCCTCGCCGCGACGCCAGGCGGTCGGTCCAGCCGTCGTACACCTGCTCCAGCTCGGCGACGAGCTGGCGACCGTTGCCCACCGCGCGGAAGGAGGCGCTGACGAACTGCTGGACGATGGGTTCGACGTCACCGTCGCGGTAGGCGGTCAAGGCGTCGAAGTACGCCGCGGTGTCGGTCAGCAGGCCCGCGGACACGGGCACGGTCAGGCGGCGGGTGACGTCGGAGCGGCGCAGCATCGCGTGCACCAGGGTCCGACCGACGCGGCCGTTGCCGTCGTTGAAGGGGTGGATGGTCTCGAACTGGGCGTGCGCAATCGCGCAGTGGACCAGGACGGGCAGGTCGACGCGGACCACGAAGGCGATCAGGTCCCGCATCGCGTCCTCGACCCGCGCATGGTGCGGCGGGACGAACGAGGCCGCGTGCGGGCTGATCGCGTTGCTGCCGATCCACACCTGGGTCGTGCGGAGCCGGCCGGGGGCGGCGTACTCGTGCCCGGCCAGGAGCGCGTCGTGGGCGGCCAGGATCGATTCGACGCTGATCTGGTCGGCGAGCTCGACCGCGCGCCGCATCGCC
Source organism: Nocardioides sp. L-11A (assembly GCA_029961745.1). NCBI lineage: Bacteria > Bacillati > Actinomycetota > Actinomycetes > Propionibacteriales > Nocardioidaceae > Nocardioides > Nocardioides sp. L-11A. The sequence goes on along the minus strand of CP124680.1, from coordinate 2,612,850 downwards.
ACCACGTTGGCGGTGACGAGCTGGGCGTTGGGGCCGGCCTTCGCCTCGATCGCGGCGAGCGCCAGCGCTCGGGCTCCCGCGGTGACGCCCTCGATCTCCGAGGACGAGGCGGACTCGGTCCTCAGCAGCACCGCCGCCAGCGGCGCCAGCTCGGTGGCGACGTCCTCACCCTCGACCTCGGCCCGACGCGCCGCCAGGGCGCCGACCTCGGCGTCGAAGCGGGTGATCTCTCGAACCGCGTCCTCCGCCTCGGCCTGGACCTCGGCGCCCACCCGGACCGGAAGGTCGGCGATGCGTGCGGGAACCGCGGCCTGGTAGGGCCCGCGCGCGGTCAGCCGCTGGCGGCGCGAGGCCGACTGGTCGGGGTCGCTGCGCCAGGGACGGCTCTCGAAGCCGATGGCGAAGCCTCCCTGCGACGCGGTCATACGGCGATGCTACACCACTTTAGGACATTAAAGTGGTGTAAGGACGGATGCTGTCCCTCGGACCGATGAGGAACGACCGACCGTCCGGTCTGCGCCCGGGCGGTCAGGCCGTGGACGCGCGCGGGGCAGCGAAGGAGGTCGTCCGGCGGATGGGGCTCGAGGAGCAGGTGCGCGCGGTGTGCACCCGGACCGCCGGCGCCTACGCAGTGGACGCCGACGGGAAGGTGCTGGAGACGTTCCGCGCGGACGCAGACGGGGGCGACGGGTACATCGCGGAGATCGAGGTCCTGCGCGGCGATCTCTCCCGCGTGCTGTACGACGACACCCGCGGCGACGTCGCGTACGTCTTCGGCGACCGCATCGCCGAGCTCACGCAGGACGCGGATGGTGTCGACGTCACCCTCGCTCGCGGCGGGCGGCGGCGCTTCGACCTGGTGATCGGCGCCGACGGGCTGCACTCGGAGCTGCGGTCGATGGTCTTCGGGCCGCGCGAGCGGTTCGTCCGGCATCTCGGGATGGTGCTGGCCTTCTTCACCGTCCCCGACGGGTTCGGGCTCGACGGATGGGCGCGGGACCACAACGACGCGGGGCGCTCCGCGGGCCTGCGGCCCCTCCCCGACCCCACCCGGGCGATCGCCATGCTCTCCTTCCCCAGTTCCGCCTTCAACATCGACCACCGCGACATCGAGACCCAGAAGCGGCTGTTGCGCGAACAGATGGCCGGCTTCGGCTGGGAGACGGCGCGGATCCTCGAGCACCTGGACGACGCGCCGGACTTCTATCTCGACCAGGTCGCCCAGGTGGTGATGGACCACTGGCACCTCGGACGGGTGGGGCTGCTCGGAGACGCGGCGTTCAGCGCGTCCCCGATGTCCGGCGCGGGCAGCGGCCTGGCGCTGGTCGGTGCCTACCTCCTCGCCGGGGAGCTCGCCGCCGCCGGCTGGGCCCCGGAGGCCGGGTTCACCCGCTACGAGGAGCGGATGCGCGACTATGTGGCGGCCAACCAGGAGATCGGCCGGATGCACGTGCAGATGCTCACGTCCGCCGAGCCGGCTCCCGAGCCCGACATGGAGTCGCTCACCGCCCTGATCGAGCGAGCGGTCGGAGGTCCGGAGCTGCCCGACTACGACGGCGTGGCGGACTCCCGACTCGACCGGCACCCGGACAGCTGATCCGCTCGACCGACCAGATCACCACCTGTCGCGTAGGGTCGAGTCGTCCTTTCATGGGGGACGATCCTTCCTTTCTGGGGGAAGCTGGCCCGCCCGTCTCTTCGGAGGCGGGCGGGCTCGGCAACAACTCCATGGCGTACGACAACGAGGTCGCTCGGCACGCTGACCGCTGAGGTCAAGCGCCTCATGTCCACGACGTCCTCAAGCACGTTCGACGAGTACGCGCGCCGCCGTGGAGCGGCCTGATGTATCTGCTCGCCCCTCCGTTCGACGGCCTCACGAGCGGTCAGTGAACACATGCGGCGACGAGCGCGGCCTGCGCCTCCGCGGCGTCGGAATGCTCCGTCAACGGGTAGTTGTGAGGTGCGTCGACCGCCTTCAGCAAGCGGACCGGCACGTCCGCGGCCGCCGCGGCACCCGCGAGCCTTCGGGCGTCGGGGAAGAGGAGATCAGCCGTGCCGCCGACGAGAGTCAGGGGTGGCAGGCCGGCCATCGTCCCGAGCAGAGGACTGACGGCGGGATGCGCAAGGCCGAGTTCTCCCGCGTACAACTCGCCACATCGGCGCATACCGGCGATCGTGAGCGGTGCGGAGCCCGCCTCGAGCGCAGGCTGTCCCGGATCGACCAACCGAAGGTCGACCCACGGCGAGACAAGGGCGAGCGCCGCGGGGAGCCGCAGCCCACGGCGCGCCATCTCCTGCGTGGCGGCAAGGCTCAGTCCGGCGCCGGCAGAGTCGCCCATCACGACCATGCGCTTCGCCTCGGCATCGTTCACTGCAGCGATGAGCCCGACCAGGTCGTCGACAGCCTGCGCGGCACGCACGCGCGGCAGCAGTGGATAGCACACCACCACGGCTTCGAACCCAGTCTCGTCGGCGAGCTTCTCGACCATCGCCCAGTGGGCTGCGGTGATGGCCCGGACGAATGCACCACCAGGCAGCCAGAGCAGCCGGCCGAACGGCACCAGTCGCGGGCGGTAGCGGAAGACCGACCAGCCCACGGGACTGCGCCACGCCCGGAAGACCGGGGGCGCCGCAGCCGGCGGGTCTGGTCGGACGCGTTGCGCCGCGACCCAACGATCGACCGCGGCGACGGATGCAACAGGAGAGATCATCGGGCAATTCTGCAGAATGTGTTGCAACTGCGTCAAACAGCATCTAGCGTTGCGGTTCGCGAGCGGAAGGAGTCACCTCCCTCGTCGGTCGGCACGAAAGGTCCAAGTCCATGACACGACGCAACCTGGCGATCGTCTTGCTGGGCGCCGCGGCAATCGCTGTGGTCGCCGAGGCGGTCGGTACCAAGTTCATCGACCTCGGCCCCGGCCAGGTCATCCTCTTCCCCATCGTCTGGGCGATCCTGATCGGAGGGCTGATCAGCTTCCAGCGCGTCAAGCCGCTCCCGCGCGAGGCACAACGCGACGCCCTCGAGCTCGTCTCGGTCGGCATCATGGTGTTCCTGGTCCTGGTCGGCATCACCGTGGGCGCCTCGCTCACCGTGCTGCGCGAAGTGACGTGGGCGCTGGCCCTGCAAGAGTTCATGCAGTTGTTCGGCACTGTCGTCGTGGCGCTGCCGATCGCGATCGCCCTGCGCATGGGCCGTGCCTCGATCGGCGCGACCTACTCGATCGACCGCGAGGCCAACCTGGCGTACACCGCAGAGCGGTATGGTCCATCGTCCCCGGAGTACCGCGGCACGCTCGGCGTCTACGTCTTCGGCTCGGTCTTCGGCGCGCTGTACCTGGCGCTCATCGCCGGCTATGTGTCCTCGGCCGGCTGGCTCGACCCGCTCGCACTCGCGATGGGCAGCGGAGTCGGGTCGGGGTCGATGATGGCTGCTGCCTCCGGCGCGATCGCTTCGGCACACCCGGATCTCGAGAACCAGATCCTGGCGTTCGCGGCCGCGTCGAATCTGATGACGCAGACCATCGGCACCTTCGTGACCTGCTTCATCGCGTTGCCGCTGGCCGAGCGCCTCTACCCGATGTGGTGCCGTGCCTTCGGCGTGGCGCAGCGGCTGGAGATCGACGGTGACGTCCGCGAGACTGACGGGCCGGCGAGCTCCGGCGGCGGCACCGGCCCGTCGACGACGATGACCGCCGTCGCGCAGGGTGCCGAGGTTGTCGTACGGCCGCGCATCGGGCTGGCGCGCCTGGCACAGATCCTCGCCGTCTTCGTCGCCCTGATGAGCTTGTCGAACGCGGTCGGCACCCGCTCCTTCGAACTGGACGCCGTGCTCGCCATCGCCGGCATGGGCCTCGTCACCTTCGGGGCTTTCGCGCTCAACCGCGCCGTGCCGCGCATCCCGGTGCTCGTGACGACGGTGGTCGTCGGCATGCTCGTGGCGGCCCCTTTCAGCCCGATCTCCGACCGCGTCGTCGAACTGGTCGCAGGCATCACGTTCTTGTCCCTGGTCACCCCGGTCCTCGCCCTGGTCGGCCTGTCCTTGGGTGCCGAGCGTGAGGCGCTGAAGAACCTCAGTTGGCGCGTCGTCCTGGTGGCTCTCGTCTCGTTCAGTGTGGCGTTCCTGTTGGCCGCCGCGTCCGCTCAGCTGTTCCTCTGATGTCGCGGCTCACCGCTGCGTCGTCTTTCACCAACCACCCGAAGGGAATCCTGTGACCAACGCCAAGCCTTCCGCTCCCACCCACCAGAGGAGTGTGGGCGTCCTCGGCCTGGGCACGATGGGCTCGGGTATGGCCGCCACCCTGCACTCAGCCGGGTGGGACGTGTGTGGCTACGACCCCGCCCCCGAAGCCCGATCGGCGGCAGCGGCAGACGGCGTCCCGGTCGTCGACAGCATCGCCGCGCTCCGAGGCTCGGTGATGGTGATGTCGTTGCCGGGAGCCGACGTCGTCGAGCGTTGCGTGCCGCTCCTCCTCGACGGCCGCCGAGGGCTCGTGATCATCGACACCACGACCTCGCACCCCCGCACCAGCCGGGAGATGGAGGCGCTGTGTGACGCGGCGGACTCGGTGTTCGTGGACGCACCCGTCTCCGGTGGCCGGGTCGGCGCATGGTCCGGCACGCTCACCGCCTTCGTCGGCGGCCGACCGGCCGCAGTCGATGCGGCCGAGCCGGTGCTCGCGAGCCTGACCTCCACGTGGCGACATCTGGGGCCGTCGGGCTCCGGCAACGTCGTGAAGCTCCTCAACAACCTGCTCTGCGCGGCGAATCTGGCGTCCGTGGCGGAGGCCATCGACGTCCTCGACGCGAACGGTCTCGATGTCGCGGCGGGTCTGGACGCCCTGAACGACGGCTCGGGACGCAGCGCGGTCAGTCAGGTCAACTACGCCGGCATACTGCGAGGCGAACTGGTCGGCGGCTTCGCCGTCGGGCTGATGGCACGGGACGTGCGTCTGGGCCTATCGGTCGCCAAGGACTCCGGTGCCACACCCACCGTACTCGCCGCCACCGAGCAGCTGTGGGCGCACGCGCTCGAGGTCCTCGGTCCGCAGGCGGACTGCAACATCGCCCCATCGGCGTTCACAACCGCGACCGACCGCCTCCACCCGCGCCGGCTCGGCGCAGTCGAGGATCCCAGCGCACCCGCTGCAGAGGAGGCACGGGCATGACCACCGTGAACGCCGACGCCGAGCAGCGCGCGTCCATCGTCCGCGACGTCCTCGAGAGCCATCTACCCGACGGCATCGGTATGTCCGCGGGCGCGTCCACCCGGCGCGGCCGGGGAGATTCGGTCGAGCTGCGGGACCCGACGACAGATCACCTGGTCACGACCTGGGCCGACCTGAGTGAAGACCTCGCCTCCGAAGCCGTCGAGCAGGCCGTTCGCGCGCAGCGTGCATGGTGGGCGATGGGTCCGCGCCGCCGAGGCGAGGTGCTGCGCGCCGTCGGTCAGCTGATCCGTTCCAAGGCGCAGGACCTGGCATTGCTCGAGACCCTCACCACGGGCAAGCCCGTGCGGGACACCCGTGCCGAGCTGGGTGCCATCGACCACATGTTCACGATCTACGCAGGCTGGGCAGAACGCATCAACGGCGAGACGCTCGGTGTCGAACCTTCATGGCACACCTACACGCGTCTGGAGCCCTACGGCGTCGTCGTCGCGCTGACACCATGGAACGCCCCCTTGCTGACCGCCTGCGCCAACGCGCTGCCCGCTCTCGCGGCGGGCAACGCGGTGGTCGTCAAGCCCAGCGAGATCACACCGGCCAGCACCATCCGCTTGGCCGGTCTGTTCCACGAGGCCGGCGCCCCCGTGGGCCTGCTGACCGCGGCGCCGGGGCTCGGCCCCACGGTGGGACGCGCCCTCACCGCGCACCCGGCCGTCGGCAAGGTCGTCTTCATCGGCTCGGTCGGCACCGGACGCGCGGTCGCCGCCGCTGCCGCCGGCTCCGGGACTCCCACCATCTTGGAGCTGGGAGGCAAGAGCGCGAACGTCGTCTTCGCCGACGCCGACCTCACGGCTGCTGCGGGTGGCGCCCTGTCCGCGGTCTTCTCCGGCGCCGGACAGTCCTGTCAGGCCGGCTCGCGTCTACTCGTCCACGAAACGATCCACGACGCCCTGGTCGAGAAGATCCGGTCAGGCGCTCGTCGGCTCCGGGTCGGTGACCCGCTCGACCCCGACACCGAGCTGGGACCCATCATCCACCGAGCCCAGCTCGATCGGGTCCGTGCGTTGGTTGACGCGGGCGTGGCCCACGGTGCCCGACGCCTCGACCAGCTTGCCGTGCCGACAGACATCGCCGACGGCCCGCTGCGCGACGGGAACTGGTACATGCCGACGCTTCTCGACGGGGTGGGCCCCGACCACCCTCTCAACGGCACCGAGATCTTCGGGCCGGTCCTGTGCATCGACACCTTCGCTGATGAGGAGGAAGCCCTGGCGAAGGCCAACGGCACCGAGTTCGGGCTCGCCGGCGCAGTGTGGACCAGCGACGTGGCCCGTGCGCACCGCTTCGCCGCCGGCTGCGACGCCGGGACGATCTACGTGAACTGCTACAAGGTCGGGCACCCGCTGGCGCCCTTCGGTGGGTTCAAGTCCTCGGGCTGGGGCCGGGCGAGCGGTCGGGGCGTCGTCGAGGAGTTCGTGCAGTCGAAGGTGGTGTGGCTGCCGACCGAGGCGCTTCCGGCGCCGTTCCCGTCACTGGCGGCGGATCCGATCCCATGAGCGACGGGGACGTACACGGCGACATGGTCCGCGACCTGGGCCGGCTGCAGGAACTCCGTCGCGAGCTGCACTCGATACCGGAGGTCGGCCTCGAGCTGCCGAGCACGCAGTCAGTAGTGAGCCGCGAGCTCGACGCGCTCGGGTTGGATGTCCGGCTCGGACGCCGTTGCAGCTCGGTGGTCGCCGTGATCGAGGGCGCCGAACCCGGCCCCACGGTGCTGCTGCGCGCAGACATGGACGCGCTCCCGATCTCCGAACGCAGCGACGAGCCCTTCGCCGCGACCAACGGCGCGATGCACGCATGCGGTCACGACCTCCACATGGCCGGCCTGCTCGGTGCCGCACGATTCCTCGTGCGGCGTCGCGAGACGATGGCCGGCCGGGTGGCACTGGTCTTCCAGCCTGGCGAGGAGGGCTACGACGGAGCCCAGGTGATGCTCGACGACGGCCTGTTCGACCACCTGGGTGGGCATCCGGTCGCGGCGTACGCCGTCCACGTCGGCGCCGGTGAGCCGGGCACGATGTGGACTCGACCAGGACCGTTGTTGGCGAGCCTCACGGAGCTGGACGTGGAGCTCCGGGGGTCCGGTGGGCACGGTTCGACGCCGCACCTGGCCGACGATCCGGTTGCCGCTCTCGTCGACGTCGCGGCCGCCCTCCACGCCTACGTTCCGCGCCGCTTGGATCCGCTCATGCCGACGGTCGTGTCGATCACTCAGATGAACGCCGGCTCGGCCATCAACGTCATCCCGGACGTGGCGCGGCTGGGAGGAACCGTCCGCACCCTCACCGGGTCCCTCGACTCCCTACGCGACGGACTTGTCGAGACGGTGCGTCTTGCGGCGGCCGCGCACGGGGTAGCAGCCGCGACCACGCTGGTGGAGCGCTATCCGGTCACCGTCAACGATCCGAACGAGACCTCCCGACTCGTCGCGGCCGCCCGGACGATCTGTGGCCCGGACAAGGTCGACGCCGCGCACGAACCGCTGATGGGATCGGAGGACTTCTCCAAGATCCTCCAGCGCGTGCCCGGCGCGATGCTGTTCGTCGCCACCACACCACCCGACCTCGATCCTGCGACAGCTCCCGGTGTCCACACGCCGGATGTGCGCTTCGACGACAGCGTGCTCGCCGCCCAGGCGGCGGTGCTCGCCACCGCGGCCCTGGATCGACTGCACGACTCCCCGCAGATGCGATAACCCCCTAGGAGAGGTAGACACCTATGTCACTCGGCGTACACGAAGCCTTCGAGATGCGCACCGGCTCGGTGCAGGAGACCACCCCCCGCACCGCTGAGGAGCAGCAGGTACGCACCGACCTCGCCGCTGCCTACCAGTTGTGCGCGATGTTCGGCTGGGACGACCTGATCTACACCCATCTGTCCGCACGGGTGCCGGGCAGCGACCACCACTACCTGGTGAACCCGCTCGGTCTGGCGTTCGACGAGATCACCGCGTCCAACCTGATCAAGATCGACCTCGACGGCAACATCATCGGTGACAACCCCCATGGCTTCCGTCCGAACTACGCCGGCTTCGTCATCCACGGCGGGATCCACTCCGCGCGTGAGGACGCCGGCTGCATCATGCACCTGCACACCGAGGCGCAGATGGCGTTGTCCTGCCTCGCCACCGGACTGCTCCCGCTGACGCAGCACGCCATGCGATTCCACGGCCGCGTCGGCTATCACGCCTACGAGGGCATCGCGCTCAGCGAGGACGAACGGCTCCGGTTCATCGCAGACCTCGCCGACCATGCAGTGCTCATCCTCAACAACCACGGCTCGTTGACCGTCGGGAGGACGGTCGCCCAGGCGTTCGTGGAGATGTACTACTTGGAGAAGTCGGCTCGCACCCAACTGCTGGCCCAGGCCACTGGCCAGACACTCGTGATTCCCGACGACGCCGTTGTCGACCTCACCGCCCAGCAGTGGAGCGGAGCGCTCTCGGCAGGTCTGGAGTGGCCGTCGCTGCTGCGTCGGCTGGACCGAGCCGAGTCTGTGTACGCCTCGTGAGCGGCTCGGAGATCGAACGTGCCCGCACCTTCACCGACTGCTGGGACCGGACCGTCGCCCGTGCCGGGGACCGCCCCTTCCTCGTCTTCAGCGATGGGAAAGGCACCACGACCCAGTGGACATACGCCGCCTTCGACGATGTCGTGGCCCGACTCGCGGCAACGTTGAGCGCCGCGGGTGTGGGTCCTGGAACGGGCGTCCACCTCGCACTACGCAACTGCCCGGGCTTCGTCGCCGTGTGGCTGGCGGTCGCCCGGCTCGGTGCGTGGTTCGTTCCGGTCGACCCCTCCTCATCGGCCCGTGACATCCGCAACCAGTGTGAGCGGACCAGTCCGGTCGTCGGTATCTGCGCCGCCAGCCGCGCCGACGTCTACCGCGAGGGTGCCACCTCGGTCTTTGTCGTCCTGGAGCTCTTCGAGGACGCGCGCGACCTCGACCCCGGGTCGGCCCTACTTGCCACCGACCAGCGGGTGGACCGCGCAGGAGGCGGTACCGAGCATGATCGGCTGGCGGTGATGTTCACGTCCGGCACCACCGCCCAGCCGAAGGGCGTCGTGTTGACCCAACACTCCTACGCCCACGTCGCAGCGGTGATGGCTGAGCTGTCGGGCACGACGCCACGTTCGCGATGGTTCGTCACGTTGCCGCTCTTCCATGCCAACGCTCAGTACTACTGTTTCGCGCCGGCCATCGCAGCGGGTGCCAGCGTTGCCCTGACCGCCACCTTCTCGGCGTCGAGGTGGGTGGCACAGGCGCGGGCGATCGCAGCGACGCACGCGAGCTTGTTCGCGGCCCCGATGCGGATGATCCTCGCCCGAACCCCGGCTGTCGAACAACCGCTCACCCTGGAGCACGTCTGGTTCGCCCAGAGCCTCGGAAGCCGTCACTACGAGGACTTTGCGACGCTGGTCGGCTGCCGGCCACGTCAGCTGTACGGCATGACCGAAACAGTCGCGGTCGTCACCATCGACAGCAGTGAACCAGCCACCTACGACGTCATCGGTCGACCGGTCGAAGGTCGTTCCGTCCGGATCGACGGCGTCGGGCTGCATGACGCGGCGGTCGGCGCCACCGGTGAGCTATCCGTTCTCGGCACGCCCGGACAGGACCTCTTCGCGCGGTACCTGGACGACCCTGCGACAACCGAACGAGTGTTGACGCCGGAGCAAGGGCACCGGTGCTGGTTCTCCACCGGCGATGTGGTGGCGGTGCGGGCCGACGGACAGCTCCGATTCCTCGGACGGGTCGATGACGTGGTCAAGGTGGGGGGTGAGAACGTGAGCCTGAGCGAGACCGAAGCGGCGGTCGCCCAAGCGCCTGGCGTTCTCGAGGCAGCGGTCGTGGCGCGCCCCGACCCCGTGCGTGACCACGTCACGGTCGCCTACGTCGTGCCTCGCGATCCGGCTCGCCCACCCGACCCCGATGAACTGGACGCCTGGGCCGCGCGCAACCTGACCGCCGCGGCACGTCCGCGCGAGTGGCACCACATCACCGATCTTCCGCGCACCAGCGTCGGCAAGGTACGGCGGTTCGAGGTCGGTGCCCCATGACACCTCGACCTCATCCGGCAGGGTTGCTCGGCTGTGGCCAGAGGGCCCGTCGTACCGACGGTGACGTGGTGGTCGTGACCGGCGGCACCGGCGGCATCGGACTCGCCGTCGTCGAGCGGCTCCTGGACGACGGGTGGAACGTGCTCGCCGGCGATGTCGCAGATCCTCCCCGCCCGAACTCGCCCCGGCCGGGCCTGGAGAGCACGCAGCTGGACGTTGCCGATCCCGAAGCCGTACGTCGCGTGGCCACGCGACTGGCCGAAGAGGAGCGAGGCGTGGCGGGCCTGGTGAACGTCGCGGGTCTGCTGCAAGATGTCACCGCGCTCGACGCGGTCGACCCGGCGCTCGTCGAGCGGATCTGGTCAGTGAACTATCTCGGCGCGCACCGTTGCATGGTCGAGTTCGCGCGCCTGATGCGCGGCGGTGGCTCCATCGTCAACATCACGTCCATCAACGCCCACCGGCCGCTCCCCCTGCATGCCTACGCCCCGGTGAAGGCAGCGCTCGATGCCGCCACCCGGCTCGCAGCGGGAGAGCTCGGGCGCCGCGGGATCCGGGTCAACGCGGTAGCACCGGGGTTCACCCTCACTCCGGCGCTGGCGGCGAAGATCAAGGTCGGCGCCCGAGACGCCACGTCGATGGAGAGCGCAGCCGCTCTGCAGCGGCTCGTCGACCCGGCCGAGGTCGCTGCCGTCGTTGCGTTCCTGATGAGCGATGACGCCAGCGCAGTGACCGGTACGAGTATCCCCGTCGATGCCGGATGGTTGGCGACCTCGCACTGGATGGACTTCGGGGACCGGCTCGACGGCGGTAGCTGAAGCGGGCAGCGCATCGGTGGAGTCGAGCGGGGCGCCTCAATCCCGTTCGTAGGTGTGCAGCGCCTCCCAACGGCGTCGGGCCTCGGCCAGCCGTTGTCGGGTGGCGCTCGGGTCGCGCTGTGCCAATCCGTCCACGATGCCGTACGTCAACGATGTAGCGGCGGTGACGGACTGGAAGAACGAGACGCCCTCACTCGGCACGACCAGCAGGTGGTCAGCGACCGACCGGAACACCCCCCGTGTGGAGTCCGTGATGACGACGACCCGAGCGCCGGCGTCCTTCGCGACGCGGGCGGCGTTGATCAGGTCTCGGATCGGCCGCCAGACGTTCACGACCACAAGCACGTCGGTAGGCCCGAAGCCCGCCAACGCAGCCGAGAGGTGTACCGCCCCGCGGCCTTCGAAGGCGATCGGATATCCGACCGTCGCTCCCAGATGGGCCAGGACCTGCCCCGGCGCGGTGAAGGTCCCCGTACCGATGACGAGTGTCTGCCGAGCCTCGGCGATCGCGTCGATCACGGCTCGAACCTCCTCTGCGTCGATGGACTCGAGGGCTTCTTTGAGGTTCTGGATGTCCTGGAGGACTGCGCTGTGTCCCGGTCCGGACACCGACGAATCGTGTGTCGAGAACGTCTCCTCCGAGGTCAATGACGCCAGGTATCGCGCCCTGATCTCCCGCTGCAACGCCGGCCACCCGGCGAAGCCGAGCGCCTGTGCGCACCGGACCACCGAACTCCCGTTGACGCCAGCCGTGTCCGCGATCTTCGCGACCTCGCCGTACGAGGCGAGCTTGGGATTCGTCATCAGCACCTTCGACACGCGCTCGAGCGCCGGTGACAGATCTCGTGCCTCGACGAGGTCTCCGAGCCAAGACGCCATGGTGGGTTGCTGCACCCCGCAACTGTAGGTGCAATAGGGCGGTTCTGCACGGCGCACGCCGCTTGCTCAGGACCGGGTGTGGCGGCATTCACGGCCTGGCGTGGGAGCCCATCGACCTAGGAGCGGCGGGTCGCGTCGGAGCGGCGCAGCATCGCGTGCACCAGGGTCCGGAGCTGCCCGACCACGACGGCGTGCCGGACACCGGGCGGGCCGGCCGGTCCCGGTAGCGTCCCCGGGGTGGCCCGTCCTCGCCGATCCCGCCCCCGTCGACGGGGCGCGTCCCCGCGACCGCTGCCGTTCACCGGGCCCGGCGAGCGGCTGTGGGTGCTGGACGTGCCCTACGGCACGCAGGTCGAGGGCGCGAGCTGGCACTCCGCCGTCAAGACCCACCTGTACGTCGGCGCACGGCTCCCCGCGCACCTGCAGCCCTATGCCCCGGGCCCGCACACCCTCGGCCGGTTCATCGAGAACACCCTCAACCCCGACGACCCGATCCCGAATCCCGAGCCGACCGACGCACTCGAGCCCCGGCGGATCCAGTTCGAGGCGGCCGACGCGATCGCGGCGCGGGCGGAGGCGGGCGGGCGGATGTTCCTGCTGGCCGACGAGCCCGGCGTCGGCAAGACGATCTCGGCGGTCCTCGGGGCGACGGCGGTCGGTGACCTGCGCGGCGCGCGCCGGGTGCTGGTCGTGGCCGACCGGCCCGCCGCGATCACGATCGGCCACTGGTGCCGCACGATCACGGCCTTGGGCGACGGCGGTCTCGAATGGGTCGTGATCACCTGGGACCGGTTGGAGAAGGTCAAGGACCACGGCTGGGACGTGATCATCGCGGACGAGGCCCACGCCCTGCGGCGTACGACGACCAAGCGGTGGAAGCACTGGGCGCGGATCTCCGGGCACGGGAAGCCGCACGACACGGCCCCGTTCGTCATCGCGACCACCGCGACGCCCGGCCACACGCCGCTGGAGTTGCCGTACCTCGCTCCGGCGTACGCGCAGGTGCTCGGTGAGCCGATGCGGGACTGGGCCTCCGCCACCCAGCCCGGCCCGGCGTTCGCGGCGGCGCTCGAGCGCCACGGTGTCGGCGTGGAGCAGGGCCGCTACGGCGCGACCTGGACCCCCGATCCGGCACGCCGCGCCGCCGACCTCAAGCTGGTGCGTGGCTGGCTCGCGGAGGAGCGGCCCCCGGCGATGCTGCACCGTGCCGCACCGTGGGGGCCGGTGCCGATCTCCGGGATGCCGGTGGCGCTCACCCCGGCCGAGCGGACGGCGTACGAGGCCGAATGGGGCGAGTTCTGCCGCGAGATGGACATCGCCCGCCGCGGCCGCAATGTCGCGAAGGGCCGGGCCGCGCTGCTGCGGTTCCGGCAGAAGGCCGGGCTGATCCGCGTCGACTCCACCGTCGACTGGATCGCCCAGCAGGTCCGGGCCGAACGGCAGGTCGCGTGCTCCGTCGAGTTCGTCGCGACCGCCGCCGACCCGATCGCCGACCGGCTACGCGAGTCCGGCATCGAGGTCGCCACGATCTACGGACGCGACCGGTTCGACCCCGAGGCCGAACGACTCCGCTTCCAGACCGGGCAGGCCAAGGTCTGCGTCTTCACCACCGTCGCCTCGATCAGCCTGCACGCCGGCGAGACGCTCGCCGACGGCCGCTCGGCCAGCACCGAGCCGCGCGTCGGCATCTTCCACCAGGCCCGCTTCTCAGGCATCGCCGGACGCCAGGTCACCGGCCGCACCCACCGCGACCACCAGGTCTCGCCCTGGCACATCGCCTACGCCGAGGGCACCGTCGAGGAGCAGGTCGGCAAGGTGATGGTCGAGCGGATCGCCGCCGCCTCCGACACCGTCGGCAGCGACACCACCGGCCTCACCGGCCTCGCCCAACTCCTCGGCGCGGATTGGCTGCCGGCGACGCTGTTGACCGAGGACGGTGGCTGACCCGCTCGCCCCGCGGCCTCAGCTCGGCCTCGCGTACGCCGCCACGCCGGTGTCGAGGATGACGCAGGCCTCGTCGCCGACCGTCCACGCGTCGTGGCCAGGATCGAGGTCGATGACGTCGCCGGGACCGATCTCCATCTCCTCGCCGTCGTCGGGCTTGACGGTCATCCGGCCGGAGAGGCAGATGCCGGTGTGGTGGACCTGGCAGGACTCGGTGCCGGCGATCGGCTTCACGTCGTTCGACCAGCGCCACCCCGGTTCGAAGGTGCCGCGGCCGAGGGTGAAGGCGCCGAGGGTGACGACGTCCATCTGGCCGTGTGCCTGGAACGGCCGGCGCTCGTGGGGTGTGTCGATGCTCTGCTTGTCGGACATGGGGCTCTCCTCTGCTGAACGGGGCCGCTCAGACGGTGGCCCGGGGGCGGATGTTCTGGTTGCCGGAGAAGACGTTGCCCGGGTCGTACTCCGACTTGATCGCGACGAGGCGCTCGTACTTCTCGGCACCGAAGGCAGCCCTGATCCGCTCCTCGCCCTCGTCGCCGATGAAGTTGAGGTAGACGCCACCGGTGGTGAAGGGGGCGTTGGCGCGCCGGTAGGCGCGGACCCACGCGACATTGGCGTCGTCGTCCGCGGCGTCCGCCCAGGTGGCGAAGGGGTGGCTGACCCAGCGGGCACCGCGCTGCCCGAGCGGGGTGGAGTCGGGGTCGACGCGGGCGACGGCGCCGCCCCACGGCAGCAGGAGGTGCTGGGTCAGCGGGGAGGGACGCCCCGCGCCGGCGGCGAGGAAGACATCGAGGGCGTCGTCGGGGAAGGCGTCGTGGTGGTCGGCGCTCCAGTACTGCCGCAGACCGGGCGGGTCGTCGATCATCGACTGCAGCTGCGCGTACGGCATCGGACCGACCAGGTCGACGTCCGGGGACAGGTCGCGCAGGACCTGGACCAGGTCCTCCCCCACCCGGTGGTCCCCGGACCAGCAGACAGCGACGGCGATCAGCGGCTCCCCCTGCAGGTACGGCGGGATGAACTCCTCCGGTGGACCGCTGATGACGACCAGGCCGCTGCCGAGCTCGTCGGGGGCGTCGTCGGCCCAGTCCCGGTAGGTCCGGGCGACCTCCGCGCCCCGGGCGAGCGGCCAGGCCAGCAGGCCGCCGAGGATCGTGGGCCCGACCGGGTGCAGCCGGAACTCCAGCGCGGTGACGACGCCGAAGTTGCCACCGCCGCCCTTGCACGCCCAGAGCAGGTCCTGATGCTGGTTCTCGTCGGCGCGGATCTCGCGCCCGTCGGCGGTGACCAGCTCGACCGCCAGCAGGTTGTCGCAGCTGAGGCCGTGCCGGCGCTCCAGCCAGCCCGAACCGCCGCCCAGCGTCAGGCCCGCGACGCCGGTCGTGGAGACCCGACCGCCGGTCGTGGCCAGTCCGTGCTCCTGGGCGACGGCATCGAACTCGCCCCAGGTGCAGCCGCTGCCGACGCGCGCCCGTCGGCCGGCCGCGTCGATCTCGACGCCCTTGAGCGGGCGGACGTCGACCACCAGGCCGTCGTCGTTGGTGGACTGTCCCGCCACCGAGTGCCCACCCGAGCGGACCGCCACCGCGAGGCCGTCGCGGGCAGCGCGGTCCAGCGCCTCCGCGACGTCAGCGGGACTCGTGCAGGCCGCGATGACCCGCGGCCGCCTGTCGATCATCGCGTTGAACAGCGCGCGCTGCTCGTCGTACCCGGCGTCATCGGGCCCGCACCAACGTGTCATGTCGACCTCCGAACTGGCCTCCCCGCTCCCCCCACGCTCCTCCGGCTGCGCTCACGCGGCATCCCACGGAATGGGGAAAGGTGTCGACGGCACCGGCTCAGACGGCGTGGTGGAACCAGCGCATCGCTCCGTCGACGCCCTCGCAGGTCCGCCCGAGCGCGGTCAGGGCGGTCGCCGGGACAGGCTGGGCGGTGTGCGAAGAGGCCCGGCACTACGCTGATGCCGTGCTGTACGAGGTCCTCCACACGACGGTCCCTCCGCTGGCGCGCGCCCTGTGGCGGCCGACCATCGAAGGCGTCGAGAACGTGCCGGCGTCCGGACCCGTGCTGCTCGCGAGCAACCACCTCAGCTTCGCCGACAGCGTGGTGATCCCGATCGTCGCCCCGCGCAAGGTGGTGTTCCTCGCGAAGGCGGAGTACTTCACCGGGTCCGGCCTCCGGGGACGGCTGAGCAGGGCCTGGTTCGAGGGCCTCGGCATGGTGCCGGTCGACCGCACCGACACCCGCGCCGCCCTCAACTCGCTCGATGTGGCCCTCGACGTACTCGGCCGGGGCGAGGCGTTCGGGATCTATCCCGAGGGCACCCGCTCGCGCGACGGACGGCTCTACCGTGGCCGCACCGGGGTCGCGCAGCTGGCCCTGACCGCCGGCGTACCGGTGGTGCCGGTCGGCCTCCTCGGCACCGCGGACCTGCAGCCGCCCGACGCGACCTGGCCCCGACGGGCCAAGGTGACCGTGCGGTTCGGCGCGCCGATCGACTTCACCGGACGCTTCGAGGGCCTCGCCCCCGGTCGGGCCCGGCGGGAGGCGACCGATGAGATCATGACCGCGATCCACGCGCTCACCGGCCAGGAGCTCGCGGGCGTCTACAACGAGCTCCCCGCCGAGGTGTGAGACCGCCGTGGCCGCCGCGCATCCCGCCGTCCGCGTGGCCCACGTGCGCGACGGGCGCCCGGCGACCGGAACCGCGGTCCTGGTCGACCGCCTGTGGCCGCGCGGGCAGAGCAAGGCAGCGGCCCCGTGGGACGTGTGGCTGCGCGACGTGGCGCCGTCGACGGACCTGCGTCGGTGGTACGGCCACGACCCCGACCGCCATGCCGAGTTCGTCCGCCGCTACCGCGCCGAGCTCGGCGGAGGCGAGCAGGCCGCGGCCCTGGCCCGCCTGCGCGCGCTGCTGGCCGCCGGCCCCCTCACGCTCATGACCGCGTCGCGGGACCTCGCCCTGAGCCAGGCCGCGGTCCTCGCGGACCTGCTCGGCGCCGACGCCTAGCCTGGATCAGTCCTCGGCGCGCATCCGCGCCAGCCGGGCCCGCAGGGCCGGCACCCGGTGGGCGTTGCCGTGCAGCTCGAGGTAGCGCTCCCCGTAGACCCACAGCAGGGCGTCGTCGAGGCGGCGGACCGCACCCGGCGGGTAGCGGTAGCCCATCCGCTCGCGCAGGGCGTCGTCGTCGACCGAGCGCAGCGACTCGCCGAGCGCGGCCAGGGAGGTGATGCCGAGCTCGAGGACCAGCGCGGAGATCCAGGTGTAGTGGTCGGTGCGCGACCAGCCGGCGTCGGAGTACTGACCGGCGAGGAAGGCGGCCAGCTCGCGCGGGCTCATCCGCGGGTCGCCGTCCCCCTCGTCGTGCTCGTCGTCGTCGGCCTCCGTCGGGCCGTCGCGGAGCAGGTCACGGATCGTGGAGAACTCGCGGTCGGCCAGCTCGAGGAGACCCGCCGCGAGGGTGAACCGGCGGTCGAGCTCGAGGACGTGCTCGGCGGGGACGGCGCCCTTGTAGCGGGTGTCGTGCTCGAACTCCGCCCACGCGTGCTGCAGCACGGTGCGGATCTGGATCGCCGCCTGGTGCCCCTGGAGCGGGTCGGTCTCGTCGTCGCCGGCGCGGGCGGGGTCGAGGCCGACGATGAGATGGCGACTGGAGTACCCGAAGCGTCCCTCGCTGGCGGTCTCCTGGCCCATGTCGCGGTCGTCGTGGACGACGACCTGGTCGCCGAGGAGGTCGACCACGGCCTGCACGTCGCTCTGCACATAGGTGATCACCCGGACGCCGACCTGGTCGGTGATCTCGCGCAGCGGGTCGGTGTAGAGGGGACGGCCGCCCAGGGTGCGAGCGGCCTTGGCGGCGAAGGACGAGACGCTCTTCGCCCGGCCGGTCACGGTGAGGTAGTTGATGCCGGCCTCGTCGAGGATCGCGGTCACCAGCCGCACGAAGCCGTCGGTCACGTCGCGCAGCGCGGGCTGCAGCTCGGCGTACCGGCGCACGGCGGCGCCGATGTCGGGTGCCGCGGCGGGATCGCGCGCGGGTCGCGGCGCCGGCAGGAGGCCCTCGGGCAGTGTGGGCGTGACGATATAGCCGGTCTCGAGGTCGCCGTAGGTCGTGGTGTCCTCGGGGCGTCGCTCGGCGAACAGCGCGACATAGGCGCACACGACCGCGTCGACCTGGTCCTCGACGACCCGCAGCTCGCTCTTGCGGGTGGCCGTCTCCCCGGCGGAGCGCAGCGCGGTCCACGCCGCCAGGCCCTCGACGTGCAACGGCGGCGCAGCGGCGCCGAGTCCCTCGACCAGGCCGAGCAGGACGAGCAGCTCGGCCCGCAGCTGCTCCAGGTCGCGACCGGGCTTGTTCTTGTACTTCAGGGTGCGACCGAGCCGGAACAGCGCGACGGTCGCCGGGTGCGGATAGACCTCGATCGCCCGCCGGGGCCGACGCGATCGCGGGTTGATGTCGAGCCCGAGCCGGGCGGCGACCCGCGCGGCGCGAGGTTGCTCGCGGAACTCCGGCTTCCCGGTGTTGGCGGGGTGCGCCCCCGCGTCGAAGCGTGCGAAGTCCCTGTTGAGAGCCGCCTCGGCCGGCCGGTTGCCGGTGGCGTTGACGACCACGATGGGCGCATCGATGGCGACCACGCACGCCCCCTCGACGTACGGCGCCAGGGCGGTCGCGATCTCGTCGTCGGTCTGCGCCGCCGCGACGGTCAGCAGCATCCCCTCACCGTCGACGACGGCGAGACCGGTCGGCCGGCGCTCGCCCCAGGCGAGGTCGACCCCCACGAAGTGCTCGACGACGTCGCCCTGTCCGTCCGCACCCATGGGCACGACCCTACCGATCCGCGGCACCCGCGCCCGCTGGGTGAACACGAGGTGAACCTGGCACCATCGTCCGGTGAACACGGTCCCCGTGGCGCTCTGGCGCCTCCTCGTCGCGACCTGCGCGGCGTCGGGAGTCGTCCTCGCCGCCCGGGAGTACGACGTGTGGTGGACCGCCCTCTCGCAGCTCGCCAACCTCACGGTGGCCGTGTGCTTCCTCGGCCTCGCCCTCCGCGAGCCCCGCTCCCCCTGGCTGCGCGGCGCCCTCACCACCGTGATGGTGCTCGTCGGCGTGGCCTACGTGCCGATGCAGAACGGCAACCTCGACCAGCCCTGGTCGCTGCTCGAGCATGTCGTCACCCCGACCCTGGTCGTGCTCGACTTCGTGCTCGTGGGGCGCAACCACCACGAGGTGCGGTGGTGGCACCCCTTGTCATGGCTGGTCCCGCCGGCGGCGTACCTGCTCTGGTACGTCGGGGGCGATCTCGCCGTCTACGGCGCGCTCGACGCGGGCCGGCCCGCGGAGTTCGGCCAGCGGATCACGGTGCTGCTGGGCCTGCTGCTGGCGACCGGCTACGGGCTCTACCGACTGGGCCTGACCCGGCGGGTCCCGGTCGAGTCGCGCTAGCCGGCGAGGGTCTGCGAGGGCAGCTCCTGGTAGGCCGCGCGGTAGGCCTGTGAGAAACGCCCGAGGTGGAAGAACCCCCAGCGGGCCGCGACGTCCGTGACCGAGGTGGTGCTCGGGTCGGCGTCGACGAGGTCGCGGCGCACCCGCTCCATGCGAGTGCGCCGCAGCTGCTCGAGCGGGCTGGTGCCCAGCTCGCGCTGGAAGGCCTCCTGCAGGGTGCGTGCCGAGACGCCGACGTGCCCGGCGAGCTCGGCCAGCCTCCACGCGCGCTCCGGCTCGGACTCGATCAACTGGACCACGGCGCGCACCACCCGGGAGCCCGGAACCGGAGCCGGTGCGATCGTGCCGCTGCTGTTGGGCTGGGCGGCCAGCAGACCGGAGATGAGCGTCTGCTCGAAGTGGGTGGCGGCCAGCGGCGAGCGGAACAGCGCTCCCCCGGCCTCGATGTCGTCGAGGGCGAGGTGGACCAGCCGCAGCCACGCCCGCAGGGACGGGGCCTCCAGGTCCATCATCGGGTCGAAGACCACCGGGGCCGCGCAGCCCTGCCCCTCCCCGGCCAGCTCCTCGACCGCCTGGCGCCGCAGATAGACGAGCAGCTGCTCGCAGCCGTCGCTCCAGAGCATGTCGACCGGCTCGGTCGGCGAGCCCAGCGAGGCGTGCGTGCGGTCCGAGGCCACCACCCGCTCCCCGACCCTGACCCGGGCGGTGCCGGCCAGCGGCACCTGGACCAGGTAGAAGTCGTCGAACCGTCCCGGCGTGATCCGGACCTCGTCGCCGTAGCGCAGGTAGTTGAGGGTCACGTCGCGCCCGATCGCCGCAGCGTTGTGGAGCATGTCCAGCCGTCCGGAGGCCCGGGTCAGCGTGAGCCGGTGCGCGCAGAACCGGCGCGCGACCTCGTCCCGGGCCTGCTCCAGCTCGACGGTGGCGATCTGGCGGTGCCGGGAGAGAAGGGTCGTGGCCATCGGAACGCTCCTGTGGGTCGCTGCTGCCCTATTGCCGCACCCGGAACCGCGGTATGTCAACAGATCCACGGTCGTCGCACGGCACGAATGCGAGGCTCAGCCCCTGGGGCGAACCAGCCGCTCGTCGGGGATGACCGCGACGCCCATGATCTCGATCAGCGCCTCCGGCTGCCACAGCGCGGTCGTGCCGATGCCGGCCATCGCCGGGTAGACCGGGCCGGCGAGCTCGCGCCACGCCCGGCCGATCTCACGCCCGTGGGCCTGATAGTCGGGGATGTCGGTGAGGAAGATGGTGATGCTCACCAGGTCCTCCGGGATGCCGCCGGCCTCGCGCACGGTCGCGAGCACGTTGCCGAACGCCTGGCGGAACTGCTCGACGATGCCGCCGGGGACGATCCGCATCTCCTTGTCGAGCGCCGTCTGACCGCCGAGGTAGAGCGTGTTGCCGCTCAGCGTGCCGTGCGAGAAGCCACTCGGCTCCGGCAGGGCGGCGGGGTTGACGGACAGCGGCATGAGGTCGGTCGGCATCGCGGTCTCCTCGAGGAGTCACAGGGAACTTCGGGCGATCGCCACCGTAGCAATCTATTGACATCACAGCAATGAACGTGTGCAGAATGAAATATCCGTTCGGCCATCTCAGCACACGCCCACCTCAGCAGAAGGAGCACCGGATGCGGCTCGCGAGCGTCACGACCCCCGACGGGGGCACGACCGCCGCCGTCCAGCACCAGGACGACCCCGACAGCCGCTGGCGCGCCCTGCCCGCCCCCGACCTCTCGGCGCTGATCGCCGCCGCGGACGCCGAGGGTGGCTGGGATCCCGCCCGGCTCGCCGACCGGGCCGGCGCGGTCGTGCCGGACGCCGTCCCGGTGCTGCCACTGCCGCGGCCGGGCAAGGTGGTCTGCTGCGGACTCAACTACGGCGAGCACATCGCGGAGACCGGGCGCGAGCTGCCGGCGTACCCGACGCTCTTCGCGAAGTTCGCCGACACCCTGACCGGACCCACCGACGACCTGCTGCTCCCCGCCGGCGTGCAGTGGGACTGGGAGGCCGAGCTCGCGGTGGTCGTCGGCCGGACCCTGCGTCGCGCCGGTCGCGACGAGGCGCTGGCCTCGATCGCGGGCTACACGGTCGCCAACGACCTCTCCGCCCGCGACTGGCAGTACCGCACCCTCCAGTGGCTGCAGGGCAAGGCCTGGGACGCCTCCACGCCCCTCGGCCCGGTCCTGGTCACCCCGGACGCGCTCGACCCGACCGCCGGCGTCGACGTGGTCTGCCGGGTCAACGACGAGGAGGTGCAGCGCGACAGCACCGCGACCCTCGTCTTCGACGCCGCGGACCTGCTCGCCTACGTCTCCACGTTCGCCACCCTGCGCCCGGGCGACCTGGTGCTCACCGGCACGCCCGGCGGCGTCGGCGTGGCCCGCGACCCACAGCGCTTCCTCGCCGACGGGGACATCCTGGAGACCGAGGTCTCCGGCATCGGCACCCTGCGCAACACCGTCCGCCTCGCCCCCGCCCCCACCGCCCTCACCTAGGAGCCCTCATGGAGCCAGACCTCAGCAAGTACGAGCTGATCGGGGACAACTCGGTCTACGCCGACGAGAGCGGCATCGTCGTCCCCGTCGTCACCCGGGCCGGCTTCGAGCCGGACCTGACCGGCCAGAGCGAGGGCGCCACCCGGGTCTCGGGCGTCAGCATCCAGCACACGCCGGCGACGCGGATCTGGTTCGGCAAGGTGCACAACCTCGCCGGCTACCGCTCGGTGCCCCACCACCACGGCGAGGCGGAGACCGGCGGCTACGTGCTGTCCGGCCGGGCCCGGATCTACTTCGGCGAGAAGTTCGAGGACTACCTCGACATGTCCGAGGGCGACTGGGTGTTCGTGCCGCCGTTCATGCCCCACGTCGAGTGCAACCTCGACCGCAACAACCCGCTCACCTGGATGACCACCCGCACCCCCGAGAACATCGTCGTCAACCTCGCCCAGGTCACCGACGGTGAGCTTCCCGACTGGACGGACCGCCCGTGAACCCGACCTCGCAGACCTTCACCGACGCCGTCACGCTCGAGGAGTGCGCCGCCGAGGTCTTCGACCACGCGTTCACGGCGACGACGCAACCCTGCCCGTGGCCGAAGGCGTACGGCGGCGACATGGTGGCCCAGGCACTCGTCGCCGCGTCCCGCACCGTGCCCGGTGGTCCCGGCGGCAAGAGCATGCACTCGATGCACTCCTACTTCATGCGTCCCGTCGACATCGGCGCGGAGGTCCGCTACGAGGTCGAGGTGCTCCGCGACGGCCGCGGCTACAGCACCCGGCAGGTGCGTGCCTTCCAGAACGGCAAGCCGGTCTACGTGTGCCTGGCGAGCTTCGCGGCCGGCGAGCCGGGCGGCTCCTTCCAGGCGCGGATGCCCGCGGGGCTGCCCGGCCCGGAGGCGCTGCCGACCTCGGCGACGTACCTCGCCGACCGCTCGGGCGGCACCATGACGCCGACCTCCAAGGACTACTGGCAGCACGGCCGCAGCTTCGACATGCGCCACGTGCCGGGCCCGGTCTACCTGACCGTCGACGGCGAGCGCACGCCGCACCAGGCCCTCTGGGTGCGCCCCTACGACGCACTGCGCGACGTCGAGGGACTGACGCCCGCGCAGCGCGACACCGCGGCGCTGGCCTACGTCTGCGACTACACGATCCTCGAGCCGGCGCTGCGGGTGCTCGGCCTGGCCTGGGCCGACGAGGGCCTGGTCACGGCGAGCCTCGACCACGCGATGTGGTTCCACCGGCCGGTCCGGATGGACGACTGGCTGCTCTACGCGCAGGAGGCCCTCTCGGTCGAGGACGGCCGAGGCACGGGGGTCGGCCGGTTCTTCACCACCGACGGCACCCTCGTCGCGAGCGTCGTCCAGGAGGGCATGATCCGCGCGGCGGTGCCGTCGTGAGCCCGCTGACCCCGTCGGGGTACGCCGACACCTTCGCCCGCGACCACCTGCCGCCGCGGGCCCAGTGGCCGGTGCTCGAGTTCACGACGCCCCAGCTGGCCTACCCGCCGCGGCTGAACGCGGCGACCGAGCTGATCGATGTCCCCGCGGCCCGGACGCCCGACCGGCCCGCGCTGCGGACCCCCGACGGCACCGTGTGGACCTACGGCGAGCTGCTGGCCCGGGCCAACCAGATCGCGCACGTGCTGGTCGACGACCTCGGCCTGGTCAGCGGCAACCGAGTGCTGCTGCGCTCCCCCAACAACCCGTGGACCGTGGCCGCCTGGCTCGGCGTGCTCAAGGCCGGCGGCATCGTGGTGACCACCATGGCGGCGCTGCGCGCCGCCGAGCTGACGCCCATCGTGGAACGGACCCGGCCGGCCGTCGCGCTGGTCGACCATCGCGTCGCCACCGACGTGTACGCCGTGCGGGATACTGCCGCGCCCGCGCTGACCGTCGTCACCTACGGCAGCGACGCCCCCGACGATCTCGACGACCTCGTGCACCGGTGCGCGGGCAAGCCGACCACCTTCACCGCCGTCGACACCGCGGCCGACGACGTGGCCCTCTTCGCGCCTACCTCCGGCACCACGGGCGTCCCCAAGATCACCACCCACTTCCATCGCGACGTGCTCTCGATCGACAACACCTTCGGGCGCGCCGTCCTCGGCCTCGGCCCCGACGATCTCGTCGCCTGCTCGGCGCCGTTGGCCTTCACCTTCGGACTCGGCATGCTCGTGGTCTTCCCCCTCCGGGCCGGCGCCTGCGCACTGCTCACCGAGGCGGCGGCGCCGACCGAGCTGGCCGACCTGGTCGCCGACCACGGCGTCACCGTGCTCGCGACCGCGCCGACGGCGTACAAGAAGATCCTCCGCTCCGAGCGCGCCGACCGGCTCGCCGGGCTGCGCGTCGCCGTCACCGCCGGCGAGCACATGCCCCGCACGACCCGCGAGGAGCTGCGCGCCGCCACCGGCCTCGACGTGGTCGACGGCATCGGCGGCACCGAGATGCTGCACATCTTCATCTCCGCGGCGGGCGCCGACATCCGGCCCGACACCGTCGGGCGCCCGGTGCCCGGCTTCCGCGCGGCGATCCTCGACCTCGACGGCAACGAGCTGGGACCCGGCGTCGAGGGCCGGCTCGCCGTGATCGGTCCCGTCGGCTGCCGCTACCTCGACGACCGGCGGCAGGCCGACTACGTCGTCGACGGCTGGAACGTCACCGGCGACACCTTCGTCCGCGACGAGGACGGCTACTTCTCCTATCGCGCGCGCACCGACAACATGATCGTCTCCTCGGGCTACAACATCGGCGGCCCGGAGGTGGAGATCGC
This sequence comes from Nocardioides sp. L-11A, assembly GCA_029961745.1. Classification (NCBI taxonomy): domain Bacteria; kingdom Bacillati; phylum Actinomycetota; class Actinomycetes; order Propionibacteriales; family Nocardioidaceae; genus Nocardioides; species Nocardioides sp. L-11A. The sequence continues at coordinate 2,588,206 of CP124680.1, read as the reverse complement.
CCTCGAGTCGCACCCGGACGTCGTCGAGACCGCGGTCGTCGGGCGTCCCGACCACGACCGAGGCGCGGTGGTGTGCGCGTTCGTCGTCCTGCGCGACGGCGTGGCCGGGGATGCGGCCAAGGCCGTCGAGCTCCAGGACCACGTCAAGAGCCTCCTGGCTCCCTTCAAGTACCCACGGGACGTGCGCTTCGTCGCGTCACTGCCCCGCAACGCCAGCGGAAAGCTGCAGCACTTCAAGCTGCGCGAGCTCCTCGGATCGGAGTCCTGACATGAAGATCGCCATCGCCGGCGGCGGGCCCGGGGGGCTCTACTTCGCCGCACTGATGAAGCAGCTCGACCCGGCCCACGAGGTGACGGTCTGGGAGCGCAACGCCCCCGAGGACACCTTCGGCTTCGGCGTCGTGTTCTCCGACGAGACCCTCGGCAGCATCGAGGGCGCCGACCAGGTCGTGCACGACCGGATGGAGGCGCGCTTCGCGCGCTGGACCGACATCGACGTGGACATCGACGGGACGTCGTACACGATCGGCGGGCAGGGCTTCGCGGCGATGAGCCGCAAGGAGCTGCTCCAGATCATGCAGGAGCGGGTCGCCGAGCTCGACGTCACCGTGCACTACCGCACCGAGGCGCCCGACGTCGACGAGCTGCGGGCGTCGTACGACCTGGTGCTGGCCGCCGACGGGCTCAACTCCACGATCCGCACCAAGCACGCCGACGTCTTCGGGCCGACGCTCGACCGCCGGCACAACAAGTACATCTGGCTCGGCACCGACCTGGTCTTCGAGGCGTTCCAGTTCTTCGTGAAGAACACCGAGTGGGGCACCATGCAGATCCACGGCTACCCCTACTCCGACCAGGGCTCGACGTTCATCGTCGAGATGCACGAGGACGTGTGGCGCCGCGCCGGCTTCGACGCCACCGAGCACGAAGTGTTCGCGCCGGGCGTGTCCGACGAGCATGCCGTCGCGCGGATCCGGGAGATCTTCGCGCGCGAGCTCCAGGGCCACGAGATCCTCACCAACAACTCCAAGTGGCTCAGCTTCCACACCGTGCGCAACGAGCGCTGGCACCACGAGAACGTCGTTCTGCTCGGCGACGCGGCGCACACCGCGCACTTCTCGATCGGCTCGGGCACCAAGCTCGCCATGGAGGACGCCCTCGCGCTGGCCGCCTGCCTCCACGAGCACCCGAGCGTCGCCGCCGCGCTGGAGGCCTACCAGGCCGAGCGCAAGCCGGTCGTGGAGTCGACCCAGCGCGCGGCCCAGGCGTCCCTGGAGTGGTTCGAGGACATCGGCCGGTACGCCGACCAGGACCCCACGACCTTCGTGTTCAACCTGCTCACCCGCTCGCGCCGGATCACCTTCGACAACCTCAAGGAGCGCGACCCCGGGTTCGCCGGCGTCGTGGAGCGTGCCTTCTCCGAGCGGTACGGCGCCGGGGACGGCGCGCCCGCGATGTTCCAGCCCGCCCGGATCGGCCCGCTGGAGCTGCCCAACCGGATCATCCTCTCTCCCATGGACATGTACTCCGCGGTCGACGGGGTGCCCGGCGAGTTCCACCTGGTCCACCTCGGCAGCAAGGCGATGGGCGGCGCGGGGCTGGTCATGACCGAGATGACCTGCGTGTCGCCGGAGGGCCGCATCACCCCCGGCTGCCCGGGCCTGTGGACCGACGAGCAGCGCGACGCGTGGGCGCGGATCACCCGCTTCGTGCACGACCGGTCGCACGCCCGGATCGGCGTCCAGATCGGCCATTCCGGCCGCAAGGGCTCGACGAAGCTGATGTGGGAGGGCATGGACGAGCCGCTCGACGAGGGCAACTGGGAGGTCATCGGCCCCTCCACGCTCGCGTACGGCCCCGACTGCCACCTGCCGCGGGAGGCGACCCGGGCCGACCTCGACCAGGTGGTGGCCGACTTCGTCGCCACCGCGCGCCGGGCCGTCGAGGCGGGCTTCGACCTGGTCGAGGTGCACGCCGCCCACGGCTATCTGCTCTCGTCCTTCCTCTCGCCGGTCTCCAACCGCCGCACCGACGAGTACGGCGGCTCGCTGGCGAACCGGCTGCGCTTCCCGCTGGAGGTCTTCGACGCCGTGCGCGCCGTCGTACCGGAGTCGATCCCGGTCACCGTGCGGATCTCCGCGCACGACTGGCTGCCCGACGGCAACACCGACGACGACGCGGTCGAGATCGCCCGTGCGTTCGTCGAGCACGGCGCGGCCGCCATCGACGTGTCGTCCGGGCAGATCAGCAAGGACGAGCGGCCGGCGTTCGGCCGGTCCTACCAGACCCCCTTCGCCGACCGGATCCGGCACGAGGTCGCGGCCCCCGCCGGGGTCGCCGTGATCGCGGTCGGTGCCATCTCGTCGTACGACGACGTCAACTCGATCCTGCTCGCCGGGCGCGCCGACCTGTGCGCGCTGGGGCGCACGCACCTCTACGACCCGCAGTGGACGCTGCACGCCGCGGTCGAGCAGGACTACCAGGGACCGGCCGTGCGGTGGCCCGACCCGTGGAAGGCCGGGCGCCGCCGGCCGCCGACGTCGCGCACCGACAAGATCCCGCCCCGGCTCGAGCTGCTGCGCGACGGCGGCGACGATCTCGTGCACGTGCGCTGGACGCCATGACGGTGAGCGGCACCCACCACGGCCGGGTGGAGTGGATCGACACCGACGCCGCCGGCATCCACCACAACACCGCGATCGTCCGGTACGTCGAGTCCGCGGAGGCCACGCTCGTCCGCGACCTCGGCCTCGACGGCTACTTCCCCGTGGCGCCACGGGTCCGCTACGAGGTCGACTTCGAGGCCCCGCTGCGCTTCGGCGACGAGGTCGCCGCGACGGTGCGGGTGGAGCGGGTGGGCCGCTCCTCCCTCACCCTCGGCTTCGAGGTGTGGGGCGGGCCCGCGGGCACGCCAGCGGTCCGGGTCGCGCGGGGTCGCTACGTCACGGTGCACCTCGACCCCGTCGCCGGGACGGCGGCCGCCTGGCCGGACGCCTGGCGCGCCGCTCTGGGTGCCGACACCTGAGCGGGCGCGTCGGGCACAATGCTCCCGATGAGCACCACGGAACCGGCCCCGACCGAGGCCCGCGGGCGCGGTTCCCGGACCGTGGTCGTGAGCTTCCTGGGCGCCGTCGTGCGCCGGATGGGCAACTGGATGCCCATCGGCGGCAGCATCGACCTGCTCGGCCCGCTCGGCCTCGACGGACCGTCGGTGCGGACCGCCGTCTTCCGGCTCAAGAAGCGCGGCTGGCTCGAGTCCGAGAGCCGTGGCGGGAGTCGCGGCTACGCACTCACCCCCGAGGCGCTGCGCTCCCTCGCCGCCGGTGACGAGGTGATCTGGCACAGCCGGCAGTCCGCGGCCCTCGAGGACGGCTGGTGCATCGTCAACTTCTCCGTCCCCGAGGCGGAGCGCAGCAAACGCCAGCAGTTGCGCGCCCATCTCTCCTCGCTCGGGTTCGGCAACGTCGGCACCGCCATGTGGATCGCCCCGGCCCGGATGCAGGCGGCGGCCGAGCGCGCCATCTCCGAGCTCGGCCTGGCCCGCTACAGCGCGGTCTTCGTCGGCGACCACGTGGCCGGTCAGGACCTCGCCTCGCTGCTCTACGAGAGCTGGGACCTCACCGGCATCGACGCGCGCTATCGCGCGTTCATCGACGAGTTCGGGCCGGTCGCCGATGAGATCGACGCCAGCGGAGTCGTCGACCCGCAACGCGCCTTCACGACCTACCTCACCGCGGTGGACGGCTGGCGCCGGCTCCCCTACCGCGACCCTGGCCTGCCCCGCGAGCTGCTCAGCCCGGACTGGAGCGGACCGGACGCCGCCGCGCTCTTCGAGCGCCTCGTGGCGACCCTGGAGGGCCGTGCGCTGGCCCATGCCGCGCGCCACTGGCCCGTCTCCTGAGAACCTCCCGCGGTTCGCGGATGACGCCCGCGCATTCCGGATAGTGGCGGCCGCCGCCGCTGCCTAGTGTCCCGGTCCACGCGATGTGACGTGCGTCGCAGCGAGGAGCGGAGGACCACCCATGACCGACCTGACCGGCCGGACCGCGATCGTCACCGGCGGCGCCACCCTGCTGGCCCACGGCGTGATCGGTGCCCTGGCCACGGCCGGCGCCCGCGTCGTCGTGGCCGACATCGACGAGGCCGGCGGCACCGCCGCCGAGAAGCTGGGCGACGAGGTCCGGTTCGTCCGGACCGACATCACCGACGACGCCGCGGTCGCGGACCTCGTGGCCGCCACCGTCGAGGGCTTCGGCGGCATCGACATCGTGGTCAATCTCGCCGCGACCTACCTCGACGAGGGCTTCGCGACCAACCGGGCCGACTGGCTCACCGCGCTGAACGTCAACCTGGTCAGCATCGTCGAGGTCGTCCGCGCGGCGTACCCGCACCTGCAGGCCAGCGAGCACGCGGCGGTCGTGAACTTCACCTCGATCTCCAGCAAGGTCGCCCAGACGGGGCGCTGGGTCTACCCCGCCTCCAAGGCGGCGATCGTCCAGCTCACCCGGTCGATGGCCACCGACCTCGCCGGCGACGGCATCCGGGTCAACTCGGTCAGCCCGGGCTGGACCTGGTCGAAGATCATGGACGACCTGTCGGGCAGCGACCGCGCCAAGACCGACCGCGTGGCCGCGCCCTTCCACCTGACCGGCCGGGTCGGTGACGGCGCCGAGATCGGCGAGATCGTCGCCTTCCTCGCCTCGGACGCCGCCTCGATCGTCACCGGCGCCGACTGGGCCGCCGACGGCGGCTACTCCGCGCTCGGCCCCGAGCAGACCGTCCCCGCCATCCCGCAGCTCACCGAGTGAGGACCCCTCCCATGAAGATCGCCATCGTCGGCGCCGGCTTCGCCGGCCTCTCCTCCGCCAAGGTGCTGCGTCAACTCGGGCACGACGTCGTCGTCTTCGAGAAGACCCCGGACGTCGGAGGCGTGTGGAGCGCCACCCGCCGCTACCCCGGCCTGAAGACCCAGAACAACAAGGGGACCTATGCGCTGTCCGACCAGCCGATGCCCAAGGGCTACCCCGAGTGGCCCTCGGGCGAGCAGGTGCAGAGCTACCTCACGTCGTACGCCGAGCGGTTCGGGCTCACGCCGTACCTGCGGCTGGGCACCGAGGTCGAGCTGGCCAACCCGGCCGACGGCGGCGGTTGGGACGTCACCACGGCCTCCGGCACCGAGCACTACGACCACCTGGTGCTGGCCAGCGGCATCTTCTCCCGCCCGTTCATCCCGCCGTTCGAGAACCTCGACCTGTTCGAGAAGCTCGGCGGCGAGGTGATGGCGGCCAGCGACTGGCACGAGCTCGACCAGGTGCGCGACAAGCACACCGTCGTCGTCGGCTACGGCAAGTCGGCGTGCGACATCACCGTGGAGATCTCCAAGGTCGCCGCGTCGACCACCGTCGTGGCGCGCGAGCTGCTCTGGAAGATGCCGCGCAAGGTCAAGGGCGTCCTCAACTACAAGTACCTGATGCTCACCCGGATGGGCGAGGGTCTGTTCCGCTACCGCTCGGTGGCCGGCCCGGAGCGCCTGCTCCACGCCCGGGACTCGGCGATGGCCAACGGCATGCTCGGCAGCGTCGAGAAGGTCACCACCAAGCAGCTCGGGCTCGAGGCCCTCGGGCTGGTGCCCGAGGGCCAGTTCTCCGACATCGCCCGCTCCACGGTGTCCCTGGCCTCCGAGGGCTTCTTCGAGGGCGTCAGCGAGGGCCGGATCGACGTCCAGCGCGACACGATCATCGAGCGCTTCGTCGAGCAGGACGGCAAGCCGTTCGCCGAGCTCAGCAACGGCTCGATCATCCCGGTCGACGTCGTCGTCGCGGCGACGGGCTGGTCCCAGGACCTGCCCTTCCTCCCCCAGGAGGTCATGGACAAGCTGACCGACGAGAACGGCGACTACCTGCTCTACCGGCAGATCCACCCGATCTACCTGCCCGACCTGAGCTTCGCCGGCTACAACTCGTCGTTCTTCTCACCGCTCTCGGCCGAGGTGTCGGCGATCTGGATCGGCTCGATGCTCGGCGGCAACCACACGCTCCCCAGCAGGACGCAGATGCACGTTGCCGTGCGGGACCGGCTCACCTGGATGCGGGAGCGCACCCAGGGCCAGCACGCCCGCGGCACCAACATCATCCCGTTCTCGGTGCACAACATCGACGAGGTGCTCTCGGACGTCGGCCTCAACGTCGGCCCGCTCACCCGGGCCCGCCAGTGGCTGCTGCCGATCAACCCGAGCAACTACCGCAGGATCACGCCGCGGCTGGCCCGCCGGCTCGGCGTGACGGCCTCATGAGCCGCCACTACGACACGATCGTCGTCGGCGCCGGGATCAACGCGCTCGTCGCCGCGGCCGAGCTCGCCGGCGCCGGCTGGCAGGTCGCGGTGGTCGAGGAGCGGGACCGGCTCGGCGGCTTCATCGCCTCCGACGAGCTGACCGCGCCCGGCTTCGTGCACGACACGTTCAGCTCGTGGCACCCGCTCTTCGTCGCGGGCGGCGGCTACGCCACCCTCGGCGCGGACCTGCACCGGCACGGCCTGGTCTACCGCAACGCCGAGGGACCGGTCACCGCGTCGGTCTCCGAGCGGGGCACCGTGATCGCCGACCGCGACCCGGAGAAGACGGCGGTCGACTTCGCCCACGCCGCCGACGCCCGCGCCTACGCCGAGCTGCTGGGCCAGCTCGACCAGTGGGCCCCGCACGTGTTCGGTGCGCTCGGCTCCGAGCTGCGCACCGGCGACCTCGCCCGCCTCGGGTACGGCGCCGTGCGCGGTCTCGGCCGGGACGGCCTGACCGAGCTGATGCGGGTCTCGACCCAGTCCGGCCGCGGCCTGGTCCGCGAGCGCTTCGCCGGCTTCGAGGTCGACCAACTCTGGTCGCCCTGGCTGCTGCACGCCGGCCTCGCCCCCGACCAGGCCACCGGCGGGCTGATGCTGCCGGTGATGGCGTTCACCATGCACGCGATCGGACTGCCGGTCGTCGAGGGTGGGGCGCGCAACTTCGTCGCCGCGTTCGCCGGACTGCTCGCCGAGCGCGGGGTCGACGTCCTGCTCGACACCAGTGTCGACCGGATCGTGGTCCGCGACGGGCGGGCCGTGGCCGTCGAGGCCGGTGGGGAGCGGCTGGTCGCCGGGCGCGCGGTGCTCGCGTCGACGTCGACCGGGCGGCTCTACCAGCAGCTCCTCGCCCCCGACGCGGTGACCGACGCCGGCCGGCAGGCCGTCTCCCGGCATCGGCCGGGGCGTGCGGCCACGCAGATCCACCTCGCGCTCGACCGCCCCGTCCGCTGGAGCGACAGCCGCCTCGACGCCGTACCCCTGATCCATGTCGGCAACGGCGCCGACAGCACCGCGATCGCCTGCGCCCAGGCCGAGGCCGGGCTGCTGCCCTCGGCACCCACCGTGGTGGTCGGCCAGCAGTGCGTGCTCGACCCGACCCGCGCGCCCGAGGGGCAGGCCACGCTGTGGCTGCAGCTCCAGGAGGTGCCGTGGGCACCGGGCGGCGACGCCGCCGGCGAGATCGACGTCAGCGACGGGTGGAGCGCCGAGGTCGCCGACGCCTACACCGACCGGGTCCTGGCCCGCGTAGCCGAGCACGCGCCCGGCCTGGCCGACAGCGTCATCGGCCGCCACGTCATCTCCCCCACCGCCCTCAGCGCCGCCAACGCCAACGCCGTGCACGGCGACCCCTACGGCGGCGCCGCTGAGCTCGACCAGTCGCTCCTGTGGCGCCCCGGCACGGGCACCGGTCACCGCACCGGCGTGGCCGGGCTCTTCCACATCGGGGCGTTCACCCACCCCGGCCCCGGCCTCGGCGGCGGCTCCGGCCACCTCGTCGCCCAGCAGCTCCTCACCCCTCGCGGCCTGCGCCGCCTCCCCGAAAGGTTCCGCCGATGACCACCGCCCCCAGCACCACGACCAGCAGCACCGCCCTCGACGGCCTGCTCACCGCGCTCGCGACCGGCGCCGCGGCCGTCGTCGACCTGACCGCGCCGCTCTCGTCCGAGACGCCGATCCTCCAGCTGCCCGAGCCGTTCGCCAACACGATCCCGCTCTCGCTGGAGAAGGTCAGCGACTTCGACGCCGACGGCCCGTTCTGGGGCTGGCACAACATCCACACCGGCGAGCACACCGGCACCCACCTCGACGCCCCGACCCACTGGGCCACCGGTCGCGACGGCGCCTCGGTCGACCAGATCGCGCCGGGCCGCCTGGTCGGTCCTGCTGTCGTCATGGACTTCACCGCCGAGGCCGAGGCCGACCCCGACCTGCTGCTCGGTCCCGAGCACTTCGAGGCGTACGTCGCCGAGCACGGCCCGCTGCCCGAGGGCGCCTGGCTGCTCTTCCGCACCGGCTGGAGCACGTACAGCCGCGACGCCGTCGCCTTCGCCAACGCCGACGAGAACGGCCCGCACACGCCGGGCGTCTCGGCCGCGGGCGCGCAGTGGCTCGCCGCGTCGTCGATCAGCGGCTTCGGCGTCGAGACCGTCGGCATCGACGCCGGCCAGGCCGGCGGCCTGGAGCCGCCGTTCCCGGTGCACCACTTCCTGCTCGGCGCCGACAAGTACGGCCTGACCCAGCTGCAGAACCTCGACCGGCTGCCCCGCACCGGCGCGGTGATCATCGTCGCGCCGCTCCCGATCGTCGGTGGCACGGGCTCCCCCGCCCGCGCCCTCGCGATCGTCCCGAACTGAAGGTGAGGGCCCGATGGCCGAGCGGTCCTTCGCCGACGAGGTGCTCAAGCTGCGCGCCGGGCAGGGCACGTCCTTCTCCGGCGAGGGCATCCTCGCCGTCACCAAGGCCCTGCTGCAGTCCGGGGTGGCCTACGTCGGCGGCTACCAGGGCGCGCCGATCTCGCACCTCATGGACGTGCTCGGCGACGCGCACGAGATTCTGGAGGAGCTCGGGGTCTACTTCGAGAACAGCGCCTCCGAGGCCACCGCGGCGGCGATGCTCGCCGCGTCGGTGAACTACCCGCTGCGCGGCGCGATCACGTTCAAGTCGACGGTCGGCACCAACGTCGCCTCGGACGCGCTCGCCAACCTCGCCAGCGGCGGGGTGACCGGCGGGGCACTCGTCATCGTCGGCGAGGACTACGGCGAGGGCTCGAGCATCATGCAGGAGCGCTCGCACGCCTTCGCCATGAAGTCGCAGATGTGGCTGCTCGACCCGCGCCCCAACATCAGCGCCATCGTGGACGCCGTCGAGGCGGGCTTCGAGCTCTCCGAGGCGAGCAGCACCCCGGTCATGCTCCAGCTCCGGCTGCGCTCCTGCCACCTCTACGGCACGTTCACCGCCAAGGACAACAAGCGCCCGCCGATGACGGTGACCGAGGCGATCGAGAACCCCGCGCGCCAGCTCGACCGGATCGTGCTGCCGCCGGCCAGCTTCCTGCACGAGAAGGAGAAGATCGAGAACCGCTGGCCCGCCGCGGTCGAGTTCATCAAGAGCCGCGGCCTCAACGAGGTGCTCGGCCCCGACGAGTCAGGCACCTCCGATGTCGGCATCATCGTCCAGGGCGGCGTCTACAACACGCTCAACCGGGCGATGGAGCTGCTCGGCTGCTCTGACGCCTTCGGCAACACCCAGGTGCCGATCTACGTCATGAACGTGACCTACCCGGTCGTCGACGACGAGATCCTCGACTTCTGTGCCGACAAGCGCGCCGTGCTGCTCGTCGAGGAGGGCCAGCCCGACTACATCGAGCAGAACCTCAACGCCATCCTGCGCCGGGCCGGCTCCCCGGTGGCGCTGCACGGCAAGGACCTGCTCCCGGTCGCCGGCGAGTACACCGCGACCGCGGTCACCCGCGGCCTCGACGCCTTCCTGCAGAAGTACGTGCCGGACGTCGTGCGGAGCAGCCCCTCGCTGCTCATGCCCGAGGACGACCCGCGCAGCCCCTTCGCGACCCGCGTGGACGCGGCCGTCGTACGGCCTCGGCCGCCGGGGCTGTGCACCGGCTGCCCGGAGCGGCCGATCTTCAGCGCGCTCAAGCTGGCCGAGAAGGAGACCGGCAAGCAGCACCACGTGAGCGCCGACATCGGCTGCCACCTGTTCGCGATCAACGAGCCGTTCAACCTCGGCGCCACCACGATGGGCTACGGCCTGGGCTCGGCGGGTGCCGCGGCGCTCAACTCCAAGGACGCCGACCGCCGCACGATCGCGGTGATGGGCGACGGCGGCTTCTGGCACAACGGCCTGACCAGCGGCGTCGGCAACGCGGTCTTCAACCAGAACGACCAGCTGCTGCTCGTCGTCGACAACGCCTACAGCGCGGCCACCGGTGGCCAGGACGTGCTCTCCTCCCAGGCCGACAGCGTGCTGCGCTCGACCAAGCACCCGATCGAGAAGGCCGTGCGCGGGGTCGGCGTCAACTGGGTCAGGACGGTCAGCAACACCTACAAGATCGGCGCCCTGCGCGACGTCTTCGTCAAGGCGCTGACCACCAAGGAGGCCGGCCCCAAGGTCGTCGTCGCGCAGAGCGAGTGCCAGCTCAACCGGCAGCGCCGGGTCAAGCCCCAGCGCGCCAAGGCGATCAAGGAGGGCAAGCGGGTCGTCAAGGAGCGCTTCGGCGTCGACGCCGACACCTGCACCGGCGACCACGCGTGCATCCGCGTCTCCGGCTGTCCCTCGCTGACGATCAAGGCCAACCCCGACCCGATGCGCACCGACCCGGTCGCCACCGTGCTCGACTCCTGCGTCGGGTGCGGGGTGTGTGGCGCCAACGCGCACGCGGCGTCCCTGTGCCCGTCCTTCTACCGGACCGACCTGGTCTACAACCCGACCTGGCGCGACCGCCTGCTGAGCCGGATGCGCGGCGGCTGGATCGGCCTTCTCACGTCCGGCGTCGAGCGCCGGGCCGCACGCTACGAGGTGAGTCCCTGATGTCCGCTCCCAGCAGCTGGTCCGCGGGCCGGCGGCCGATCACGATCGCGATCCTGGCGATGGGCGGCGAGGGCGGCGGCGTCCTGGCCGACTGGATCGTCGCGGTCGGCGAGAAGGCCGGCTACCACGCGCAGAACACGTCCGTGGCCGGCGTCGCGCAGCGCACCGGCGCGACCGTCTATTACGTCGAGCTCTACCCACCCTCGGTCGGCGAGCAGCCCGCCGGCGTCCGTACCGAGCCGGTGCTGAGCCTGTTCCCCACGCCCGGCGAGGTCGACGTCGTCATCGCCTCCGAGCTGATGGAGGCCGGTCGCGCCGTCCAGCGCGGGTTCGCCACCCCCGACCGGACCACGCTCATCGCCTCGACCAACCGGGTCTACTCGATGGACGAGCGGCTCGCGCTCGGCGACGGCCGGGTCGACAGCTTCGGCCTGCTGGAGGCGGCGCACGCCGGCTCCCGCAGGCTCATCGCGGCCGACTTCATGAAGCTCGCCGAGGACGCCCGCAGCGTGATCAGCGCCGCCCTCTTCGGCGCCCTGGCCGGCTCCGGCGAACTGCCCTTCGAGCGCGCCGCCTTCGAAGACGCCATCCGCGCCTCCGGCAAGGGCGTCGACGCCTCGCTCGCCGCCTTCGCCTCCGGGTACGACGCCGCCGGCCGCCCGGCGCCCGTCCCGCTGCCGGAGCCCGCCCCGGCTGCCCCGGGGTCCGGCCCGGTCCCGATCACCATCGGCCGGCGCCGTCCGGTCGACCCGGCCGAGGAGGCCGCCGCCGAGGAGGAGCGCCGCCGCGACGAGATCGCCCGGACCCGCCCCGGCCACCTCGTCGGCCCGCACCTGCAGCCCCAGGCCTCCCGGGTCGCGAACGCCTTCCCGGTCGCCGCCCGCTCGATGCTGCTGCACGGCTGCGTCCGCACGGCCGTCTACCAGGACCCGGCGTACGCCGACCGCTACCTCACCCGCGTCGCGCGGCTGGCCGCCGTCGACCCGGACGCCGAGGGTGAGGCCGCCCTGACCACCGAGGCGGCCCGCCACGTCGGGCTCTGGATGACCTACCAGGACACCATCCACGTCGCGCAGCAGAAGATCCGCCGGCGCCGGATCGAGGGCGTACGCGCCGAGGCCAAGGCCGCGCCGGGCCAGCTGGTCGACGTGCGCGAGTACCTCCACCCGCAGGTCCAGGAGATCACCGACACCCTGCCCACGCGCCTGGGCCGCTGGCTGGCCGGCTCGTCCCTCTTCGCCACGATCGTCGGCAAGGTCACCCGCAACGGCATCGTGGTCAACACCACCGGCATCATCGGCTTCACCCTGCTCTGGATGATGGCCCGGTTCCGCCCCCTCCGCCCTCGCTCGCTCCGCTTCGGCCGCGAGCAGGTCGCCATCGACGCCTGGCTCGACCGGGCCGTCGAGGCCGCCGCCACCGACGCCGACCTGGCCCGCGAGATCATCGAGTGCCAGCGCGTGCTCAAGGGCTACGGCGCCACCCACCACCACGGCCAGGAGAGCTTCGGGCTGCTCATGGCGGCCGTCGACACGCTCGCCGGCCGACCCGACGCCACGGCCGCGCTGGCCGGACTCCGCGCGGCCGCCCTCGCCGACGAGGACGGCACCGCACTGGGGATCGCGCTCAGCGCACTCCCCAGGAGTACGTCTGCTTGCGGAGCTTGAGGTAGACGAGGGTCTCGGTCGACAGGACGCCGGGGATGGTGCGGATCCGGCTCGAGATGATCTCCAGCAGGTGCGCGTCGCTCTCGCAGACGACCTCGGCCAGCAGGTCGAAGGAGCCTGCGGTGATGACGACGTAGTCGACCTCCTTCACCTCCGCGAGGGCGTCGGCGATCGGCTCGAGCTCGCCGGTCGCGCGGATGCCGATCATCGCCTGGCGCGCGAAGCCGATCTCGGTCGGATCGGTGACCGCGACGACCTGCATCACGCCGCTGTCGACCAGCCGCTGCACCCGCTGGCGCACCGCGGCCTCGGACAGACCGACCGCCTTGCCGATGGCGGCGTACGAGCGCCGGCCGTCCTCCTGGAGCTCGGCGATGATCGCCTTCGAGACGTCGTCGAGGGGCGTCGGCTTCGGCTTGGACACGGCTCCGATCCTAAGCAAGTGCGGATTTCGTTGCAATCACCTAACTTCCCTTCGGAATCGCTTGTCATGTGACCTATGTCATGTCACGATCGCCTGGTTCCGTTCCTGGGAGGAGGCGATCGGTGGTTTCTGCCCGTCTGAGTCGCAGAGCGGCGCTCCGCGGGGGTGCCGGGCTCCTGGTCGGCGGCGCCAGTCTCGGCGTCCTCCCCCTGTTCGGCACGCCCGACCGCAAGCAGGATCCCGCCTCCTGCCGGACCCGCGACCTGTCCGCCTCGGACCGGCAGCTCGTCGTCTCGAACTGGCCGGGCTATATCGATGAGGACGACGGTGACTACCTCTCGACGCTCACCGAGTTCCAGGAGCGCACGGGGATCCAGGTCAGCTACACCGCCGACGTCAACGACAACCTGGAGTTCTTCGCGAAGGTCGTCAACCAGCTCGGCTCCTGCCAGTCGTCGAAGCGCGACCTGTTCATGCTCACCGACTGGATGGCGGCGCGGATGATCCAGGTCGGTTGGATCCAGCCCCTGGACGCCGCGAAGGTCCCCAACCTGCACACCAACCTGATCGACTCGCTCCAGGGCGTCGGGTGGGATCCCGAGCGCACCTACTCGGCACCGTGGCAGAGCGGCCTGACCGGCATCGCCTACAACAGGTCGAAGGTCGACGAGGTCCGCTCCTTCGAGGAGCTGCTCTCCCGCGACGACCTGCGCGGACGGATCTCGCTGCTGACCGAGATGCGCGACACGATGGGCCTGATCATGCTGGCGCAGGGCGCCGACCCGGCCGACTTCAGCCAGGACGACTGGGACAACGCGATCGATCGGCTGCGCAAGGCCCGCAACGACGGCCAGATCCGAGCGTTCACCGGCAACGACTACATCCAGGATCTCTCGGCCGGCAACATCCTGGCCTGCGAGGCCTGGTCGGGCGACGTCGCGGCGGCGGAGAACGAGGACCTGGTCTTCGTCTCGCCCGAGGAGGGCCAGATGATCTGGTCCGACAACATGCTGGTGCCCAATCTCGCCACCCACCAGGGCAACGCCGAGGAGTGGATCAACTACTACTACGAGCCCGAGGTGGCCGCGAAGCTCGCGGCGTACGTCTGGTACATCTGCCCGGTCAAGGGCGCCCAGGAGGCGATGGAGAAGGTCGACCCGAGCCTCGTCGACAACCAGCTGATCTTCCCCTCCGCCGAGTCACTGAAGACGATGCACTCGTTCATGGCACTCGAGGAGTTCCAGATCCGCGCCTACGAAGGAGATTTCGCCGATGTCATTGGCGGCTGACAGCGGGGGCCGGAGTCTTCGGCTCGCCGCGCTCACCAAGGAGTTCGCCACCTTCACGGCCGTGCGCTCCCTCGACCTGGAGATCCCCGCGGGCACCTTCTTCGCCCTCCTCGGCCCGTCCGGCTGCGGCAAGACGACCACGCTGCGGATGGTGGCCGGCCTCGAGACGCCGACCTCCGGCACGATCCACCTCGGCGACAGCGAGATCACCTACGAGAAGCCGTACCGGCGGCCGGTCAACACCGTCTTCCAGAACTACGCGCTCTTCCCCCATCTCGACATCCACGAGAACGTCGCCTTCGGGCTGCGCCGCCGCAAGGTCAAGGACGTCGACCAGCAGGTACGGGAGATGCTCGCGCTGGTCGAGCTCGAGGCCCAGGCCCGCAAGAAGCCGCCGCAGATGTCGGGCGGCCAGCAGCAGCGGGTCGCGCTGGCACGGGCCCTCATCAACCGTCCCGAGGTGCTCCTGCTCGACGAGCCGCTCGGCGCGCTGGACCTCAAGCTGCGCCGCTCGATGCAGATCGAGCTCAAGCGGATCCAGACCGAGGTCGGCCTCACCTTCGTGCACGTCACGCACGACCAGGAGGAGGCGATGACGATGGCCGACACCATCGCGGTGATGAACGGCGGCCTCATCGAGCAGCTCGGATCCCCCGCGGAGCTCTACGAGAACCCGCGCACCACCTTCGTCGCCAACTTCCTCGGGCAGTCCAACCTGATCCCCGGCACCGTGACCAGCGCCGAGGGCGACGTCGTCCGGGTGGACATGCACGGCACCCAGGTCTCGATCCCCGCCGACCGCGCCCACGTGCACAGCGGCGCGGGCTGGGTCGGCATCCGCCCCGAGAAGGTGCTGGTCGCCCCCGTCGGCGAGCCGATCGACGCGCCCGGCAACCACATGACCGGCGGCGTGATCACCGACGTCAGCTTCGTCGGCGTCAGCACGCAGTACCTCGTGATGATGCCGTGGGGCCAGGAGCTGATGTCCTTCGAGCAGAACACCGGCCGGCGCGCCGTCCTCGCGACGGGCACGAAGGTGGACGTCTCCTGGCGACCGGAGTTCGCCTTCCTGCTGCCGGCCAGCCAGGACGTCAACGCCGGCGTCGTCGAGGAGTCCTGATGCGGCGCGGGCGGTTCACCGGCTACTGGCTGATGCTGCCGGCGGGCCTGTGGCTCGCCCTCTTCTTCGTCATCCCGTTCTACTCGCTGCTCGCGACCAGCCTGTTCGACCCGCAGGGCTCGGTGCTGACGGGCTACGACGTCGACTACCGGTTCGCGAACTTCGTCGACGCGCTCCAGCAGTTCTGGGAGCCCCTGGTCCGGTCGCTGTGGTACGCCGCGGTCGCCACCGCGATCTGCCTGGTGCTGGGCTACGTCCTCGCCTACGCGATCGCGTTCAAGGCCGGAAGGTGGCGCACCCTGCTGCTGGTCCTGGTGATCGCCCCGTTCTTCACCAGCTTCCTGGTCCGCACGCTGTCCTGGAAGCTGATCCTGGCCGACGACGGGTTCGTGGTCGACACTCTGCAGTTCCTGCAGATCCTCGGCGACGACGGGCGGCTCCTCGCGACGCCGGTCGCGGTGATCGCCGGGCTCGTCTACAACTTCCTGCCGTTCATGGTGCTGCCGCTCTACGCCAGCCTGGAGAAGATCGACGGGCGGCTGATCGAGGCCGCCGGCGACCTCTACGCCTCGCCGACCCGCGGCTTCCTCAAGGTGACCCTGCCGCTCTCCAAGCCGGGGGTCGTGGCGGGCACCCTGCTCACCTTCATCCCGGCGGCCGGCGACTACATCAACGCCGCGCTGCTGGGCAGCCCCAACCAGCGCATGGTGGGCAATGTCATCCAGAACCTGTTCACCAGCACCGGCGACTACGCCACCGCCGGAGCGCTGTCGGTGATCCTGATGGTGATCATCGTCGCGATGGTCATGCTCTACATCCGCACGGCCGGGACGGAGGAGCTGGTATGACGGGACTGCAGCGGGCCGGGCGATGGATCGGCGAGCACCTCGTGCTGGCGGCCGGTCTGCTCGTGCTGGTCTACATGTTCGTGCCGATCGCCGTCGTGATGCTGATGAGCTTCAACGACAACAGCGAGTCGCGCAACGTCTATGCGTTCCGGGACTTCACCTGGAGCAACTGGGCCAACCCCTGCCGACCCGACGGCATGTGCGAGGCGGTGGTCCGCAGCATCGAGATCGGGCTGCTCGCGACCCTCGTGGCGACCATCCTGGGCAGCCTGGCCGCCTTCGCGCTGGTCCGCCACGACTTCCTCGGCCGCTCGGTCGCCAACACGGTGATCTTCCTGCCGATGGCCTCACCCGAGATCGTGATGGGCTCCTCGCTGCTCGCCCTGTTCGTCGCCGGCGGATTCGGCGGCCGATTGGGCTTCGTGACGATCTTCATCGCGCACGTGATGTTCTGCCTGTCCTTCGTCATCGTGACGGTGAAGGCCCGACTGTCCGGGCTGGACCAGAATCTCGAGCAGGCCGCGATGGACCTCTACGCCAGCGAGTGGACGACCTTCTGGCGGGTGACCTTCCCGCTGGTGTTCCCCGGTGTCGCCGCCGCGGCGCTGCTGAGCTTCTCGCTGTCCTTCGACGACTTCATCATCACCAACCTCAACGCGGGCCAGACCGTCACCTTCCCGATGTTCGTGTGGGGCGTCGCGCAGCGTGGCATCCCGATGCAGGTCAACGTGGTCGGGACCGTGATGTTCCTGATCTCGCTGTTCCTCGTCGTCGGCAACATGCTGGTCACCCGCAAGCGGGCTGCAGTCTGACGTTGAGTTGCCGCTAACTCACCGTTGAGTTTCCCCTTTCTCGTCATTGAGTGCCCGTCTCCTTGCGAGTCGGGCAGCTCGCACGTCAGGACGCGGCAGCTCAACGGTGGGGAAGGGGCAACTCAACGACGAGGAAGGGGCAACTCAACGGTGAGTTAGCGGCAACTCAACGACGAAGCGGCGGCCCGGGTTCCCCACCTCCCGGACCGCCGCTGGATGCGGTGGTTGCTGCCGAGCGTCCCCGGTTGCTACAGCAGCCCTGCCGCCTCGGTGAGGACCGCGCGGAGCTTCTGCTCGATCTCGTCGAAGTGCTCCTGGCCGCAGATCAGCGGCGGGGAGAGCTGGATGACCGGGTCGCCGCGGTCGTCGGCGCGGCAGTAGAGGCCGGCGTCGTAGAGCGCCTTGGAGAGGAAGCCGCGCAGCAGCCGCTCGGACTCCTCCTCGTCGAAGGTCTCCTTGGTGGCCTTGTCCTTGACCAGCTCGATGCCGTAGAAGTACCCGTCGCCGCGCACGTCGCCGACGATCGGCAGGTCGAGCAGCCGCTCCAGGGTGCCCCGGAAGGCTCCCTCGTTCTCGCGCACGCCCTCGAGGACCTTCTCGTCCTCGAAGATCTCGAAGTTCTTCAGCGCCACGGCCGTGGAGACCGGGTGCCCACCGAAGGTGTAGCCGTGCAGGAAGGTCTCCGTGCCGTGGGCGAAGGGCTCGTAGACCCGGTCGCTGGCGATCATCGCACCCAGCGGCGCGTAGCCGGAGGTGATGCCCTTCGCCGAGGTGATGATGTCGGGCTGGTAGCCGTAGCGCTCGGCGCCGAACATGTGGCCCAGCCGGCCGTAGGCGCAGATCACCTCGTCGGAGACCAGCAGGACGTCGTACTGGTCGCAGATCTCGCGCACCCGCTGGAAGTAGCCCGGCGGCGGCGGGAAGCAGCCACCGGCATTCTGCACCGGCTCGAGGAAGACGGCCGCGACGGTCTCGGGGCCCTCGTTCTCGATGGCGACGGCGATCTGGTCGGCGGCCCAGCGGCCGAACACCTCCGGGTCGACGGCGCCGTCGGCGCCCTCCAGGAACGAGGGAGCGCGGTAGATGTTGGTGTTGGGCACCCGGAAGGTCGAGGGCACCAGCGGCTCGAACGGCGCCTTGAGCCCCGGGAGGCCGGTGATCGACAGGGCGCCCTGGGTCGTGCCGTGGTAGGCGATGGAGCGGCTGATCACCTTGTGCTTCATCGGCTTGCCGACCAGCTTGAAGTAGTTCTTGGCGAGCTTCCACGCCGACTCGACGGCCTCGCCGCCGCCGGAGGTGAAGAAGACCCGGTTGAGGTCGCCCGGCGCGTGCCCGGCGATCTTCGCGGCCAGCTCGATCGCCGTCGGGTGGGCGTAGGACCACAGCGGGAAGAACGCGAGCTCCGCGGCCTGTTTCGCGGCGGCCTCGGCGAGGTCGGTGCGGCCGTGGCCCAGCTGGCTGACGAAGAGTCCGCCGAGGGCGTCGAGGTACTTGCGGCCGTGGGCGTCCCACACGTAGGCGCCGTCACCGCGGACGATGACCGGCACCTCCGCGGTGTCGTACGACGACATGCGGGTGAAGTGCATCCACAGGTGATCCCGGGCGGACTGCTGGAGGGCGTCGTGCGTCGTTGTGTCTACCACCCCTCCATCTTGGCCCTTCACCTCAGAAACAGCAAGTGAATCAGTTGTGATCTGAGCAAATCGCAACGGATTTCGTTGCATCGGGCTTTCGCGGCGACGACATGGTGACTACGCTCGCCAGCCATGACCCCCCTGCGCAACGTCATCGACGGCGCGTCCGTCGACGCCGCCTCCGGAGCCACCTACGACATCGTCAACCCCGCGACCGGCCGTGCCTACGCGACCGCACCCGCCAGCGGCGCCGAGGACGTCGACCGGGCGATGCGGGCCGCCGAGCGCGCTTTCGAGGCGTGGGGTGACACCACCCCCAAGGAGCGGCAGGAGGCACTGCTGCGCATCGCCCAGGCGCTGGAGGACCGTGCCGACGAGTTCGTCCGCGTGGAGTCCGAGAACACCGGCAAGCCGCTCGGTCTGACCGCCGACGAGGAGCTGCCGCCGAGCGTCGACGAGTTCCGCTTCTTCGCCGGTGCGGCCCGCGTCCTCGAGGGGCGCAGCGCGGGCGAGTACCTCAAGGACCACACCTCCTGGGTACGGCGCGAGCCGATCGGGGTGGTCGCCCAGGTGACCCCGTGGAACTACCCGCTGATGATGGCGATCTGGAAGATCGCGCCCGCCCTCGCCGCCGGCAACACCGTGGTCCTCAAGCCGAGCGACACGACGCCCGCCAGCACGGTCCGGCTGGCCGAGCTGGCCGCGGAAATCCTGCCGCCCGGCGTGCTCAACGTCGTGTGCGGCGACCGCGACACCGGCCGCGCCCTGATCGAGCACCGTACGCCGCAGCTGGTCGCGATCACCGGCTCGGTGCGGGCCGGCATCGAGGTCGCCGGGGCCGCGGCGACCGATCTCAAGCGGGTGCACCTGGAGCTGGGCGGCAAGGCGCCGGTCGTGGTGTTCGACGACGCCGACGTCGCGGCGGCCGCGGAGGCGATCGCGACCGCCGGCTACTTCAACGCCGGCCAGGACTGCACGGCCGCTACCCGGGTGCTCGCCGCCGGGGGCATCCACGACGAGCTGGTGGCCGCACTCGCCGAGCAGGCCCGCGCCGCCCGCACCGGGCTCCCCGACGACCCCGACATCCTCTACGGCGCGCTCAACAACCCCGACCAGCTCGCCCGCGTCGCCGGGATGGTCGACCGGCTGCCCGACCACGCCCGGATCGAGGCCGGCGGCACCCGGCCCACGGTCACCGGCGGCGAGGGTGGCTACTACTACGACCCGACGGTCGTCTCCGGGCTCCGCCAGGACGACGAGGTGGTCCAGGACGAGATCTTCGGCCCGGTCATCACCGTGCAGCACTTCGCCGACGAGGCGGAGGCGGTACGCAACGCCAACGACGTGCGCTATGGCCTGTCGTCGAGCGTGTGGACCAGCGACCACGGCCGCGCGATGCGGATGTCGCGCCGGCTCGACTTCGGCGTGGTCTGGATCAACACCCACATCCCCTTCGTCTCCGAGATGCCGCACGGCGGCTTCAAGCACTCCGGCTACGGCAAGGACCTGTCCATGTACGGCCTGGAGGACTACACGCGCATCAAGCACGTGATGTCCTACACGGGGGCGTGATCCGGCGATGACCGGGATGCGGATCCTCCTCGTGGGCGCCGGCGGTGTGGGCGGTGCCTTCGCCGCGATCGCCGCCCGCCGCGACTTCTTCGAGACGATCGTCGTCGCCGACCACGACCCGGCCCGCGCCGAGCAGGCCGCCGCCGTCGACACTCGGTTCACCGCGGCCCGGGTGGACGCCTCGTCCGCGGCAGCGGTGACCGCCCTGTGCCGTGAGCACCGCATCACCCACGTCATGAACGCCGTGGACCCGGTCTTCGACATGCCCGTCTTCGAGGGGGCCTTCGCGGCGGGCGCGGACTATCTCGACATGGCGATGTCGCTCTCGCGGCCGCACCCCGAGACGCCGTACCAGACGACGGGGGTGAAGCTCGGCGACGAGCAGTTCGCCCGCGCCGGCGACTGGGAGGCCGCCGGGCGGTTGGCACTGGTCGGGATCGGCGTGGAGCCGGGTCTCTCCGACGTGTTCGCCCGCTACGCCGCGGACCACCTGTTCGCCGAGATCGACGAGCTCGGCACCCGCGACGGCGCCAACCTGGTCGTGACCGACGACGACGGCAACGAGATCTTCGCGCCGTCGTTCTCCATGTGGACCACGATCGAGGAGTGTCTCAACCCGCCGGTGATCTGGGAGGTCGAGCGCGGCTGGTTCACCACCGCCCCGTTCAGCGAGCCCGAGGTCTTCGACTTCCCGGAGGGGATCGGCCCGGTCGAATGCGTCAACGTCGAGCACGAGGAGGTGCTCCTCATGCCGCGCTGGGTCGACTGCAGGCGGGTGACCTTCAAGTACGGCCTCGGCGAGGAGTTCATCACGATGCTGCGCGTGCTCAACACGCTCGGCCTCGACCGGACCGAGAAGGTGCGGGTCAAGGGAGTCGAGGTCTCGCCGCGCGACGTCGTGGCGGCGGTGCTGCCCGACCCGGCGACGGTGGGGCCGCGGATGACGGGCAAGACCTGTGCGGGCCTGTGGGTCACCGGCACGGGCAAGGACGCCGAGGGCCATCCGACCGGCCCGCGCTCGACCTACCTCTACCACGTGGTCGACAACGCCTGGTCGATGGCGGAGTACGGCCACCAGTGCGTGGTCTGGCAGACCGCGGTCAACCCCGTCGTCGCGCTCGAGCTGCTCGCGACCGGCACCTGGCAGGGCACCGGCGTGCTCGGCCCCGAGGCGTTCGATGCGGTGCCCTTCCTCGACCTGCTGACGGCGTACGGCGCCCCGTGGGGTCAGCGCGAGCAATGACCCTCACGCCCCGGGAGGCCCACGCGCGGGCGGATGCCGCCGCGCCCGCCGTGCTCTGGCTCGACTCCCCCGACCGTCCCGACGCGCGGGTGCCCGTCGGCGATGCGGACGTCGACCTGCTGGTGGTGGGCGGCGGCTTCACCGGCCTCTGGACGGCGCTGCGCGCGCTCGAGCGCGATCCCGGACGCTCGGTGCTGGTCGTCGAGCGGGACCGGCTCGCCGAGCACGCCACCGGGCGCAACGGCGGCTTCTGCGAGGCCAGTCTGACCCACGGCGAGGCCAACGGGCAGGAGCGCTGGCCCGACGAGTACGCGGCGCTGGAGCGGATGGGCCTGGCCAACCTGGACGAGATCGAGGCGACCGTCGCCCGGTACGGGATCTCCTGCGGCTTCGAGCGCACCGGCCAGCTCTCGGTCGCGACCCGCACGCACGAGGTCGACCTGCTCGAGCCCTCCGTGCCCGGCTTCCTCGACGCGACGGCGGTGCAGGCGGCGGTCGACTCCCCCACCTACCTCGCCGGACGCCTGGACGCCGAGGGCTGCGCGATGGTCGACCCCGCCCGGCTGGCGTGGGGCCTGGCCGCCGCTGCGGAGTCCCTCGGGGCGCGGATCGCCGAGGACACGTCCGTCCTACGCCTGCGCCGCCGAGGCACGTCCGTCGAGGCGACGACCTCCCACGGCGTCGTACGGGCCCGGCAGGTCGTGCTCGCGACGAACGTGTTCACCTCGCTGCTGCGACGGATGCGGGCGCGGGTCGTCCCCGTCTACGACCATGTGCTGGCGACCGAGCCGCTCACCGCCGAGCAGCGTGCGGCACTCCGCTGGACGGCACGCTTCGGGGTCGCCGACAGCGGCAACCTCTTCCACTACTACCGGCTGACCGCGGACGACCGGATCCTGTGGGGCGGGTACGACGCCGTCTACCACTTCGGGCGCGGGATGGCGCCCGGGCATGAGCAGCGCCCGGCCACACACCGACTCCTCGCCGAGCACTTCTACGCGACCTTCCCCCAGCTGTCGGAGGTGCGGTTCACCCACCGGTGGGGCGGGGTGATCGACACCTGCACCCGATTCTGCGCGTTCTACGGGCTCGCCCACCGCGGCAGGGTGGCCTACGCGACCGGGTTCACCGGGCTCGGCGTGGGCGCCTCGCGGTTCGCCGCGGACGTGATGCTCGACCTGCTCGAGGGCACGCCGACCGAGCGGACCCGGCTGGCCATGGTGCGCGAGAAGCCGCTGCCCTTCCCGCCCGAGCCCTTCGCCTGGGTCGGCATCCAGCTCACCCGGTGGGCGTCGGCACGCGCCGACGAGACCGGCCGCCGCAACCTGTGGCTGCGGACCATGGACCGGCTGGGACTCGGCTTCGACTCATGAGCAGCCGCCGGCACGGGTGACCTCGAACGGCGGGAGCGCCGGCGGCGCCAGGTCCGCCCAGACCGGCGCGACCCAGGAGGCCACCACCTCCACGATCACCTCGCCGACGTCGAAGCCGGGCCGACCGAGTCCGGGAGCAGGCACGTCGGGCTCGAATCCGTGCTCGCCGTACGTGACACCGAAGAGGTGGCGCACGTCGTCGATCGGCCGGTTGAGCGCGAACGCGTCCGGACCGTCGAACCGGGCCCAGACATCGAAGGCCCCCTCGTCGTCGTCGCCGGGGAAGACCTCGACGGCGATACCGGCCACCGGCTCCCCGGCCGGTCCGGCGGCCACCTCGGCGATGGTGCGCAGCCGCGCGGCCAGGTCTTCGGTGTGGTCGGCCAGGACCCGGCCGAGCCGCTCGCGGTAGGTCTCCTCGTCCACGGCGACCAGCCTAGGCAGGCACTGCGATACTCCGTCCATGAGGCCTGACGCCGGACCGGACGCCTGGCGTCGCTACGACGCGCCGGGCGGTGATGCGGACTACCCGGCCTACGACCCGGCCGCCGAGCGGCGCCGGGTACGACGCCGGGCCGGTGTGCTGGTGGCCGGGGCGCTGGTCGTGCTGGGCGGCACCGGCGCCGGGATCACGGCCCTGGTCGTGAACGCCCTCGACGGCGACAGCGGCACGACCAGGTCGACCACGACCACGACGATCACCACCGACCGCACCGAGATCACGACCCGCGGCGGCGGGGCCGACCTGTTCACCACCGAGGGCACCGCGGCGATGGTCGAGGCCCTGGCGAAGGAGAGCGGGTCCACCTGGGCGTACGAGGTCGTGCTCTTCCAGGGCAACGCCGTGCTGACCGTCCCCGGGGACGGCGGTCCACGGACGCTGCTGTGGGACGGCGTGTCGATGACGGCCGCCGCGGGCGGGGTCTCGCCACGCAAGCCGTTCGATCTCGCCGACCTCGACGGCGCGGTGCTGGCGCCCCTGTGCGGCAACGAGCCGGCCAGCTGCACCGTCCTCGCCGGCCGGCCGCTGCCGGGTACCGGCGACGCCTGGCTGACGGTCGCCGGGTCGGGCGGGGTGCACCTCACCGACCTCGCGGGCAAGGCGGTCTGACCCGGTCAGTCCGCTCGGACGACCGCGGCGGCCACCTCCAGCGGGATCGGCTCCTGCTCCACCCGGCGGTGTCCGGCCCAGACGAAGGAGCACAGCGCGAGGTAGAGCGCCTGCTCCTGCGGCTCCAGCCGTTCGAGCCGGCGCGGCTCCTTCGGCTCGATCCGCGAACCGTCGTCGTTGTCGTCGACCCCGTAGCGCCCCCATCGCTCGTAGGCGGCCAGATCCATGAAGAGCGAGCGGGCCGGCACCCCGCGCACGCGGTAGCTGTCGAGGATCTCGAGCCCCTTGGCATCCATGTCGCCCCAGTACCAGACCACCGCGGCGTCCCTGAGCCACTCGAGGTCGGGGATCGCGCCCGGACCGTTGCCGTCACCCTCGACCGCGATGCCACCGTCGACGGGCGGGAAGAACTGCGCGGTGTCCCGGTTCTCGGAGATCACGACCACGCGCGGCCGATAGGCCAGCACGTCACGGTCGCCGACCGTGACCACATCGTGCCGCCGGGTGCCCGCACGGGCGTTGTGGTCGGGATCGAGATAGGTCACATGGACCCGCGACGGCCGTCCGGGGACGAGACCGAGATCGTCGAGAGCGGCGAGATGACGGACGACGGCGCCACGTCGGGCCAGCCACTTCGTCCCCATGCCCTCGACGCCGACCTGGCGGGCCGTCCTGCCACTGGTCGGGTTCGCGACGAACCAGGCGGCCGCGCGACAGGCCACGTCGAAGTCGGCGTCGGTGTAGCCGTCGACCGCCTTGAGCAGCCGGGCCGGGTCGGCCAGCCCGGGGAACCGCTCGGCCAGGACCACCCGCCGATCACGGGCGCGCGCCAATCGGTCCACCCAGTCGCCGCCCACCAGCCGCGCGGCCGCGTCGACGTCGTCGACGACCAGGCGTGCGGGCAGCCGTTGGGTGGGCGACACGTCCCGCCAGTCGAGCCGGACGCCGGGGATCGGCTCCTGCTCCCAGTCCCACCACTGCATGCGGACCGCGAAGACGTCGTCCCATCGCGCCGCCAACAGGGCGCCCTTGAGCTGCGAGCTGCCCAGGTTGACGTCCGATCGCCAGGTGCCGGTGCCGGCGGCGACCTTGTGCCAGTCGTCGTCGAGTCGCCGCGCGACGGCTCGACGTGCATCCTCAGGCGTCTTCACCGCTACTCCGGGTCGGCGCCTTCCAGCGCATCGGTGATCGGCGTGATCCAGGACTGATGGGTGGTGGTGTTCTTGGTGATCGCGAGCAGCTCGTCCATGTGCGGCTCGAGGCCGGTCACCTTGTCGAGCGGGACGCCGACGATCAGCTGGAACCCGAGGCCCTTCCACGCCTCGACGGCGCGACCGGCGAACTCGGAGTCGGCCTTCACGAAGCCCTCGTCGAGGAACACCGGCGCGAACCTCGGCCGCGAGCGCATCTCGTCGCCGAGCCGGAAACGCAGCGCCGAGCCGACGATGAAGGCCACCAGCTCCTGGCTCTCGCCGCCGGACTTCTCCCCGAGGGTCCGGTACGTCGCGCGCAGCTCGCCGGTGAGGTGGTCGTAGCGCTCGGCGCTGATCTCCACGTGCCGTCGTACGTCGAGCAGCCGGTCGCGGTCGCCGGATCCGGCCGCCTCGCCGGCACCCTGGTCCGCCTTGCGGAGCTGGCGCATGAACCGGCTGAGCTCGGTGAACCTCTTCTCCAGGTCCTCCTCCTTCAGCTCGGTGGTGGCGCCGGCGGACAGCGCGCGCAGCTCCTTCATGAACACCTGGACGTGAGCCGGGGCGAGGCGGCGCAGTCGGATCCGCAGCCGGTCGCCGGAGGCGCCGAACTCGAGCCGGCGCAGGATCGCGTTGATCGGCTCCAGGCGGTCCTCGATCTCCTCGACCGACGACGACATCGCGCCCAGCAGCGGGACGAGGTCCTGGCCGCTCCACTCGGTGAGCCGCCGGCGCCACTCGGCCCGGCGGTCGGCGAGACCCTTGCCGCGGATCTCGTCGAGGATACGGGCGTAGTCGGCGTACGACTCGGCGGTCGCACCGAGGTTGGGCGAGTCCCAGGCGAACTTGTAGCTGCGGAAGATGGTGCCGAGATCGTCGTCGCAGCGCCGGATCTCGGCCTCCGCGTCGGCGAGTGCGGTGCGCAGCCGCTCACCGAGACGCTGGGAGTTGTTGTTGAAGCGGTCCAGGTCCTCCGGGTCGTCCGGCGCAGCCGCCGCGGCGAAGTCGGCGGCCAGCGCGGCCTCCTGCTCCTCGTCGAGGACCACCGCACCGGCCTCCTCGATCGCGAAGACCCGGTCCTTGATGGCGTCCTCGGCGTCATAGAGCTCACGCTGGTCGTCGTGGAGCCGGTCCTTGCGCTGGTCGAGCGAGAAGCGCTCCTTCCGTGCCTGGCCGAGCCGCTCCTCCAGGTCGTCGATCTGCTCCTGAAGCACCTGGAGCCGGTCGTCGGAGGCGAGGATGGCCGCCCGCCGCTCCTCCAGATCGGCGATCCGCCGGTCACTGCCCGCGACGTCGACGTCGTCGAAGCGGACCATGACGATGGCGTCGTACGCCTTGCGCTGGAGGTCGATCAGGCCGGAGCGGCGACCCAGCTCGGCCAGCCGGCCGTCGATCTCGCCGAGCCGGCGCTCGACGTCGGCCAGCTGCGCGTCGATCTCGGCGATCGCATCCTCGCTGGAGAAGCCGATGATGTTGCGGACGTCGTTGCGCCCGTGCGCGCCCCGACGGCCGTTGCGGGTCTGGCCGGCCAGTGTCACCCGGAAGCCGGGCCCGTCGAGCTCGGCGGCGCTGGCGACGCAGAGCGCGTTGCGGGCGGGCTCCTCGACGTGCTGCTGGACCCACCCGGCGAACGGCGAGTCCTTGAAGAGCAGCTTGCCGGCGATCCGCTCGGGGTCGGAGGGGCCGGTGCCGGGCAGGTCGAGCTCGACGCCCTGGAAGGTCAGCCGCGCCGGCAGCCGCAGCTCGTCGATCGCGGCCGAGAAGTCGGACAGCCGGTCGAGCGGCACCAGCATCATCCGGGCACTGCCGCCGAGAACGGTCTCGACCGCGGTGCGCCAGCGGACCTCGTCGGGCGCGACGTCGATCAGCTCCGCGACGAACGGCAGCTCGTCGACGGACAGCCCGCTGGCGCGGGCGACGGCGGTGCGCAGGTCGTGGAGGTAGGACGGCACCCGGCCGGCTCGGCTCTCCAGCGAGGCCCGCTCCTGCTTGAGCACCGCCTGCTCCTGGGTGAGCGGGAACTGCTGCTCGCGCAGCACGGTCTCCCGCTCGGCCTGGAGCCGCTTCTGCTCCTTCTCCCCCGCGGCCACCCGCTCACGGGCCTGCTCCTGCAGGACGGTGAACGCGCCGGCATCCTCCAGCGCGGACTCCAGGTCCGGCGGGTCGATGTCGGGCAGACCGATCAAGGGATAGACCCGCTCCTCGAGCTCGGCGAGCCGGTTGCCGCGCTCCACCCTCAGGTTGCGCTCCGCATCGGCGAGCGCGGCCAGCCGCTGCAGGTCGCCACCACCGGCGTCCCGGTGGGCCTCCTTCGCAGCGTCGAGGTCGCCGGTCAGCTGGAGCTCGGCGGCCTGGGCCGCGGCCAGCGCCTGCACGGTCGAGGACCGGGCCTCGCGGTTGACCGTGACGGCGGTCTCGATCAGGCGCAGGTGGGTGCGCAACAGCCAGTAGCGCAGCGGCGTCTGGTCTCCGGTGAGCGTGATGCCGTAGGAATCGAGCTCGGCGAGACGTGCCGCTGCCGCCGTACGACGCTCGTGCATCTCGGTGATCGGCTCCAGCAGCTCGAGCTTCTGCTGCTCGGTGCGCATCGCGGCATGCGCCGCGTCGAGGTCGTCGAAGTGCTCGATCGCGCGGTCGGCGGCGGCGTAGGTCGCGGGGCGCTCGAGGACCATGTCCTTGTAGAGCTCGTCGACGCTGCGGACCTGGTTGCCGGCCTGGATGCGGGCCAGCAGGCGCAGCGCCTTGGAGCCGTCGCCGTTGGCGCCGATGCCGAGGCGGGCGTGCAGCACGGCCGAGAGGTCGGCGTAGGTGCGGTGGACGCGGATGCCGGGGAAGAGCTTCTTGATCGTGTGGGCGTGGAACTTCTCGGGGACCGCCGCCTCGAGCTTGTCGAGCGGCAGCGCGCCCTCGTGGGTCCACATCTGCATGAGCACGTCGCCGGAGCGCGCCGCGCGGCGGGGGACGTAGTAGGTGCGCAGGGCGGTGAACCGGCCGCCCT
This sequence comes from Nocardioides sp. L-11A, assembly GCA_029961745.1. NCBI lineage: Bacteria > Bacillati > Actinomycetota > Actinomycetes > Propionibacteriales > Nocardioidaceae > Nocardioides > Nocardioides sp. L-11A. Next base: position 2,560,044 of record CP124680.1, on the reverse strand, counting down.
GGTCGGAGACGAAGGTCATCGCGACCGCGCCCCAGGTGTCCGCGCCCTTGCCGCGCAGCAGCTTCTCGACCGGCCGCCCGGTCTTGGGGTCGTCGACGACGTCGACGGCACCGCGGAGGTAGGACAGCAGGTTGCGCTGCCCGGCGCTGCGCGCCCGACCCGCGACGGCGTCGTTGGAGGCGCCGTTGAACTTGGTGTCCGACGGCATCATCAGCGCGGTGTAGGCGTCGAGGATGGTGCTCTTGCCGACCCCCGAGGCGCCGGAGATCATCGTGGCGTCGCCGGCGAGCGGCACCGTGGTGAGCCCGCCGAAGCCGCCCCAGTTGACCAGCTGCAACAGCGACGCGCGCCACTGCACGGTGTCGTCGACGGGTGCGGCGACGGTCTGCTCGGCGAAAAGCCCGTCGGCGGCCGCGCCCTCGATCTGCTCGGCCTCGTCGATGCTCATGCGCCGTCCTCCTCGAACAGATCGGCCTCCGCGGTCGCGGGCGTCTCCGGTGCCACCGTGGTGCCGTTGGCCTGCTGCAGTGCCTCCAGGAGCTCCTGGAGCAGCTCCAGCGGCAGCAGCGGCTCGACGGCCTCGCTGATCTCGAAGCGCTCCTCGGACGCGGTCGCGATCAGCAGGCCCGCCTTGACGATGGCGGTCACCGCGTTGCGGGCGCGCTTCTCGTCACCCGACTCGTCGGTCGCGTGGACGGGTCGGTAGCTGGCGACGTAGTCGACGATGTCCTCGCGGTCGACGTACACCCGGGCGTCACCGCCGGCGACCCCGGCGCGGAGGCGGTCGCGCAGGTGCACGAGGACCAGGGTCTCCTCACGCGACCAGGCCGTGTCGTGCAGGAGGGTCGGGAACCGGCCACCCCCCTCGGCCGTGGCCTGGCGCTTCCACGCGACCTCACGGTCGCGGTCGACCTGCAGGTCGAGGAAGAGGTCGTTGAGCCGGGAGCGGAAGACCCGCTCGTGCTCGACCAGCACCTGCCAGTCGCGCGGGTGCGTGCGGGCGCTGATGAACCGCTGCTTGAGCAGCGCGACCAGCGCCTGGCGCTGGGCGTACTCCAGGCCGCCCTCGTCTCCCTCGAAGAGGGACACCGAGCGGTCGTCGACGACCTCGAAGTCCTCGACCTCGTCGTACCCGGACGTGAGGTCGGGGTCGGTGTCGATGCTCATGCGGTGGACTCCTGACGGTCGAGGTCGGGGTCGGGCAGGGGCGTGCGCGGCACCGCGAAGGTCCGCTGCGACCCGTCGGGGCGGACCGCGGCGAACGACTCGACCGCGTCCTCGGTGGCCAGATCGCGGTTGGCGGCGAGGTGCAGCAGGCCGAAGATCTCCACCGGCCGCCGCAGCGACGGCTCGAGGGTGTCGAACAGCTCGCCCAGGGACGCGGCGGGCAGCAGGTCGCGCAGCGCGTCGTCGAGCCGCTGCCGCAGGGACCCGAGCTGGGGACCTCCCTGGGCCATCAGCTCGGCGAGGGACAGGGCGGGCGCGTCGGCCGGGTCGGCGTCGGCGATCCGGTCGGGCAGGACGTCGTCGGCGGGGTCGTAGAACCGCTCACGCAGGTGGTCGACGCCGACCCGGCCCGGGAGCAGCGAGACGTCGTGGGTCGCCCGCGGGCCGGTCTCGGCCATCCACGTCATCAGCTCCGACTCGACCTGGCGCAGGGTCTGCTCCAGCTCGCGGTCGCGCGCGGCGTCGTGGGAGACGATGTACTCCTTCAGCGTCGCCGTCACCCGGCTGCGCTGGGCCAGCACCCGGTCGAGGCCGTCGCGCACCAACCGGACGGTGCCGCGCAGCTCGGCCCGGTCGGCGTCCCCGAGGATCCCGTCGGACAGCGGGTGCTCCAGCAGCGCGGTGAGGTCCTCGCGGAGCTGGGTCACCAGCGCGTCGTCGCGCAGCAGCGCGAACGCCCCCTCGAACGCCCGCCCCTCGTGGGTGGCCGTGATCAGGGCGTCGGCGCGGGCGAGGTACTCGTCGATGACCTCGCCGGCCGGGCGGTCCTCGGCCCGGAAGGCGGCCAGGATCTCGCCACGGATCGTGGCGAACCGCTCCTCGACCCGCGCGAAGTCGCTGGGCAGCGCGCTGATCAGCGACAGCAGCTCGGTGAACCCCTCGACCATGTAGTCCTCGGTGGCGCTCACCAGCTCCGCGCCGTCGACGAGCCGGTCACGCTCGGCCTTGAGCCGGGCGATCTCCTCGTTGAGCAGGCTCACCCGGGCGCCACGGTCGGGGTTCGCCTCGGAGTTGAAGCGGCGTACGGTGCCCAGGATCGTGGCGATCCGGTGCTCGCTGAGGGTGGCGCGGTCGCGGGCGAGGTTCTTGACCAGCTCGAGCGCCTGCTGGGCATGGGAGGTCAGCGAGTAGACCTCGTTGCCCTGCTCGTCGAGCGAGCGCACCAGCCACTGCCCCCGCATCCACCGTTGGCAGATGTCGCGGCCGCTGCCGGCGGGCACCTCGCCCTCACCGGCGAGGGCGATCTCGGCGAGGTGCTCCTCCACCTGGGTGTGCAGCCGGGCGGTCGGAATGGGCTTGTTGTTGCGCCCGAACGCCGCGCGGAAGATCGTGATCACGACCGGCGCCTGGCGCTGATGGAGCAGGGTCAGGGTCGGCTGCGCGAAGGCGCCCTTGACCCGCGCCAGCTCACCGGCGATCTCGCTCACGTCGTCCCCACCTTCCTCCTGGCTCTCGGGGGAGGGAACAGCATTCCAGAGGGGTACGACGGATCCCGGGACCACCCCCGGCCACGGGTAGACAGGCCAGGTCGGGCTGCTTTCTCCACAGGCATGCCATGCGACCTTGACTCGAACATCTGTTCGACTATGATGAGTGGATGGTGACGGACTTCTCGGATCTCGACGCGGCGGCACTGCTCGCCGCTGAGGAGTCCGGGGTGCGCCAGCGACGCCGGAGCGATGTCGACGAGCTGCTGCGCCTGCTCGCCTGGTGCGATCTACACTCCGTCGACCCGCAGTCCCAACCCGGGGCGGTGCCGGTGCGGCTGGGCGGCGACCGGCTCTGCCGGCTCGGCGGCGAGGGCACACCGCAGGTCGCGGAGCTCTGCTTCGCCGAGTTCGCGATCGCCGGCCGGGCCGGGACGATCGCGACCACCCACCGCGCGGCCGCCGCGCTCGACCTGCGTCACCGCCTCCCCCTCCTGTGGCAGCGGGTGCAGAGCCTCGACGTCGAGGTCTGGGTGGCACGCAAGATCGCCGACCTGTCCCGGCCCCTCGCCAAGGACGCCGCCGCCCTCGTCGACGCATCCCTCGCCGCAGCCCACGACCTGCCCGCCGGCAAGCTGATCGAGCTCGCCGAGGCCCGGATCATCGAGGCCGACCCCGACGCCCACCGCGCGCGGATCGCCGCGGAGGAGGCGCGGACCGGCGTCTTCGCCCGCCGACGCCGACCCGGCCAGGCGATCGCGGCCATCGACGGTCAGGCCGACGTCCAGCCGATCACCCTCCGCCTCCCCACCGCCGGCGCCGTCGAGTTCACCACCACCGTCGAGGAGATCGCCACCGCCCTCGCCGACCAACACGTCCCCGAGCACGACGACGACGTCCCGACCATGGACCAGTTCCGCGCCCGCGCCGCCGAGCTGCTCGCCGACCCCTACGCCGCCGTCCGCTTCCTCGAAGGTGCGCGCAGTCCCGAGCCGGATCCGGAGGACACCGCAGCCACAGACTCGCCGCCCCCGCGGTCGGGCGCCGAGCGCAAGGGCGTCGTCTACGTCCATCTCAACGCCGCCGTCCTCGCCGGTCACGCGCAGGGCGTCGCCCGGGTCGAGGACCTCGGCCCGATGCTCCTCGAGCAGCTCGCCGCCCTCCTGCGCCACCGACGGATCGACCTGAAGCCGGTCATCGACCTCAACCTCGGCGCCGCCGTCGACGCCTACGAGCACCCCGCCGCCTGCCGGGAGCGCACCCTGCTCCGCACCGGAGGCGACGTCTTCCCCCACTCCACCTCCCGCACCCGGCGCCTCGACCACGACCACGTCGCCCCCTACGACTCCCACGGCCCTCCCGGCCAGACCGGCGACCACAACGACGCACCCCTCACCCGCCGACATCACCGCACCAAGACCCATCTCCCCTACCGCACCCGGCAACTCGGCCTCGGCGCCTACCGCTGGGAGTCCCCGCATGGGCTGGTCCGGGTGGTCACCCGCTACGGCACCACCCTCGTCGAGGGACTACGCGACCCCGACGGCACCCTGATCGGCGAGGTCTACCCCGCGCGCTACGAGCTGATCCTGGATGAGGCCGCGTTCGGGCGTAGGTGACGCTCGGAGTCTCGGACGGTCGGCCACCGGATCTGAAGGAAGTGGTGCGCGCTGAGACGAGCTCGGCAAGGATCCCGCCATGAACCTCGACCGCATTGCTCAACTCGTCGCCGACGGCCTGATGCCGCTCATCCGCACCGATTTCTCAGCGGACGATGCCTGGCAGCGCGTGGTCGAAGCAGTGTCTCAGGAGTCCGACGGCGTCGCTGACGGGGACGAATACGCTGCACATCAAGCGGCGATCTCAGATCTGGGCTTCGATGCCGTCACTCCGGAGACCCTCGCGAGCGTTTGGCCCAGGGAGCACCCCGGCTATGTCGTCCTCGCGGACCACCGCTCGATGCGAGAGGCGACGTCGGGCGACGATCCGACGGTGGTGTTCGTGGACCTGAGCGCTGAGGATGAGGATGAGGAGGAGTTCGGATGGGTCTTCGGTCAAGCGTTCCGGTGCGTTGCTACCGCGGTCGCCTCGATCGACGACAACCTGTCGATCGCGAACATGGACTTCGCTGAGTTCGCGGATGCCGTGGACGATGACGGAGTCTTCCGAGGCTTCTAGGCCCGCGACCCGACTCGGTCCCGGGCCTACCCAGGCCGCGCGTCGCTCCCCGGCGCGAGGCCCTGGATGCGGAGGGCGAGCGTGCGCGCCGTCAGCGGCGAACCGAGCTCGCGACCTTCTTCAGCACGCCCGCACCGGCGCCGGCACCGCGAGCGATCACGCGATGCGGCTTGCGGTTCGCCAGATCGAGGAGGGAGTCGGCGATCCCCCAGGTGAGCTTGCCCTCGGACAGCTCCACCAGGGTCTCCAGCGGAAGACCGACGGTGAGGTCCTCCAGCTCCTGACGCTCCTTCTCGGTAGCGGTCGGAGGGAGTTGGCGCACGATCATCGCCTTGAACGCGCGCCCGGGCAGAGTCGAGGACAGCTCGAGCACGGTGGACTGGCGGGTGAAGGGGCGCACGGGCTGCGACCGGCTCGGGTCCTGGGGCATGGGGTCTCCTGTCAGGGCGTCGGACCGCGGTGCGGCACCGCGCGACGTACCGCGCATCCTGCCCGACGATCCGCTTCCCCGACTCGGAAACGGCAGGGGGACGACCAGGTCGCCCCAGGACCGCCGCCTAGGCTCGGCGCAGAGCCCACCACGAGGAGGACACGTGCCGACGGACACGAAGAAGACCCAGGCCTTCGAACGGGACATGAACTACATCCCGGACCGGATCACGAAGGTCGAGGGTCGCAGCCAGGATCCGTACGGCGGCAGCGAGCTCGACGTGCCGACGTGGCCGGTGGAGCCGGGACGGTACCGGCTGGTGGCGGCGCGGGCGTGCCCGTGGGCGAACCGCGCGATCATCGTGCGCTCGCTGCTGGGGCTCGAGGAGGTCGTCTCGATGGGACTGACCGGGCCGACCCACGACGAGCGGAGCTGGACCTTCGACCTCGACCCGGACGGGGTGGACCCCGTGCTGGGGTACGAGCGGATCCAGCAGGCCTACTTCGCGCGCTTCCCCGACTATCCGCGGGGCATCACAGTGCCGGCGATGGTGGACGTGCCGACGAGGTCGGTGGTCACCAACGACTTCCCGTGGATCACCCACGACCTCTTCTTCGAGTGGCGCGACCACCATCGCCCCGACGCACCGGACCTGTGGCCCGACGAGTGCCGCGAGGAGATGGAGGAGGTGATGCAGCGGGTCTTCACCGAGCTGAACAACGGCGTGTACCGGTGTGGGTTCGCCGGGTCGCAGGAGGCGTATGAGGCAGCGTACGAGCGACTCTGGGTGGCGATGGACTGGCTCGAGGAGCGGCTCGCGGACCGGCGCTATCTCATGGGCGACCGGATCACCGAGGCCGACGTGCGGCTGTTCACCACGCTGGCGCGCTTCGACGCGGTCTACCACGGGCACTTCAAGTGCAACCGCAACAAGCTGAGCGAGATGCCGGTGCTGTGGGCCTACGCCCGCGACCTGTTCCAGACGCCCGGCTTCGGCGAGACCATCGACTTCGAACAGATCAAACGGCACTACTACGTCGTCCACACCGGCATCAACCCGACGCAGATCGTGCCCGTCGGCCCCGACGAGTCCGGCTGGCACACCCCGCACGGGCGCGACGTGCTCTGACGACCGGTCGGTCGTCAGACCACGGTCGTCCGCTCAGCGGGTCATCCGGTCGACCAGGGCGGTGTCATAGCCCCCCGCGGCGAAACCCGGCTCGGCCAGCACCTCCACGAGAAACGGCAGGTTGGTCACCAGCGGCGCGACAGCGATCTCCTCAAGAGCTTCGGCGGCACGAGCGAGGGCCTCGGCGCGGTCGGCGCCGAGGACGCAGATCTTCGCCACCAGTGGGTCGTAATGGCGCGTCACCTCGTCGCCGGCGACATAGCCTGTGTCGACGCGCAGCCAGGGCCGGTCCGGCACGTTCCAGGTCTCGATCGCTCCGGGCGCCGGGAGGAACCGATGCGGGTCCTCGGCATACAGACGCAGTTCGAGCGCATGGCCCTCGGGTACGACGGTGCCCAGGTCGACGTCCTCCGCCGCGGCGATCCGGAGCTGCAGCTCGACCAGGTCCAGACCCGTGACGAGTTCCGTTACCGGGTGCTCGACCTGGAGCCGGGTGTTCATCTCCAAGAAGACGAACTCCTCCGTCGCCGGATCGAGCAGGAACTCCACGGTGCCGGCGCCGCAGTAGCCCACCGCCTCGGCGGCGGCAACGGCGGCGGCATGCAAGGCGGCTCTGGTCCGCGCGCTCAGCCCGGGTGCCGGCGACTCCTCGACCACCTTCTGGAAGCGACGCTGGACCGAGCAATCGCGCTCTCCCAGCGCCACGACCCTTCCCTTCGCCAGTCCCACGACCTGGACCTCGACGTGACGCGCCGGGCTCACCAGCCGCTCGAGCAGCAGGTCCGGCGATCCGAACATGCGCTCGGCGCGGCCTCGGGCCTGGTCGAAGGCGGCGGCCAGCTGGGCTGGTCCGCTCACCGACGACATCCCGATGCCGCCGCCACCCGCCGCGGCCTTCAGCATCAACGGGTAGCCCACGGATGCCGCCGCGTCCAGGGCCTCCTCGACGGTGCGTGGCGCCTCCCCGCTCCCCCGGGACACGGGCACGCCGGCGGCCAGCATGGTGGCCCGCGCCCGGATCTTGTCGCCCATCGCCTCGATCACGTCCGGGCCGGGACCCACCCACACCAGGCCCGCGGCCCCGACCCGGCGGGCGAACTCCGCATTCTCACTGAGCAGCCCGTAACCGGGATGCACCGCCTCGGCCCCGGCCGCGAGCGCGACGTCGAGCACCTTGTCGAGATTCAGATAGGAATCCTGCACCGCGGCAGGGCCGACTCGCACCGCCTCGTCGGCCATCCGGACATGCAGAGCGTCGCGGTCGGCGTCGGAGTAGACGGCGACGGTGCGGATCCCCATCGCCTGCGCGGTACGCAGTACGCGGACCGCGATCTCGCCACGGTTGGCGACGAGCAGCTTGTTGAACACGTTCTTCTCCTCTGTGCGTTCTCAGGACGGAAGGTCGGCGGCGAGCTGGACAGGCCCCGCCAGGTCCCGCAACTCGGGGCGACGGACCTTCGACGTCGGGGTGCGCGGCAGTACGTCGACCACCTGGACCCAGCGCGGCACCATGAACGGCGCCATCCGCGTCGAGCACCAGTCGGTGAGCCCGGCCAGCGAGGTCCCCGGGCGGGGGACGATGACGGCCTTGACGTCGTGCTCGCCGAGCTCGGATGCGACACCGACGACGCCGACCTCGGCGACCCCGGGGTGCTCCATGAGCACCGACTCCACCTCCTGCGGCGAGACGTTCTCACCGCGGACCCGAATGAACTCGGCCATCCGGTCCCGGAAGGACAGCCAGCCCCGCTCGTCGAGAGTCCCGAGGTCGCCGGTGAGGAACCAGCCGTCCCGCCACGCTGCGGCGGTCCGCTCCGGATCGTCGAGATAGCCCAGCATCATGACGTGCTCCCGCCGGGGGCGGAAGACGATCTGACCCTCGACGCCGGGAGGGCAGAGGATGCCGTGGGCGTCGTGGATCTGGATCTCGAAGTCCGGGTTCGCGGGGCCGCAGCTGCCGTCCGGCAGGTCGAGCTCCACCCGTGGCATCGTGAGGGGTTCCGCCTCGCTCATCCCGTAGGCGTCGAGTAGGGGTACGCCGAAGCGCTCCTCGAAAGTACGCCGCAGCGCGCGCGGAACGTGTCCGGCCACGCCGAGGCGCAGGCGGTGGGCCCGGTCCAGATCGCCGGGTGGGCGGGCGTTGAGCATCTCCAGCACCGAGACGAACCCGCCGAAGACCGTGGCCCCGCTGTCGTGGATCTGCTGCCAGAACCGGCTGGCGGAGAATCCCTCGAACAGGGCGACCGACGCTCCCGCCTGCAGTGCCAAGGCGAAGACGTCGACCTGGGCCGCGACATGGAACCACGGTGCCCAGCAGTGCAGGACGTCGTCCGGTCCGATTCCCCACGCCTCCACGAGGCGGCGCGAGGAGGAGACGAACATGCCGTGCGGGATCACGACGCCCTTGGCGGTACCTGTGGTCCCGGAGCTGAACATGATGGTCGCCGCGTCTCCGGGCTGGACCTCGACGGGAGCCGGCAGCGCGACCGGTCCCTGCCTCGTCGCCGCGTCCACGCCGGAGCCCGCCGCGGAGCCGATCAGCGAGCCGACCCCGTGGTCACCGTCCAGCACCAGCACCCGCGTCTCGGGTCCGGCTGCCCCCTGCAGGGTCGGGGCGCCGTCCGGATCCGCGATCAGTACCGAGGCCCGCGAGCGGCGGACCGCCTCTGCCAGAGGCCGGCCGAGCTGTGCTCGGTTGAGCGTGACGGGCACCAGACCGGCCGCCTGGCTCGCCAGCCATACCAGCACCGCCCCAGGCGAGTTGGCGGCGTAGACAGCAATCCGTCCGCTCCCACCTCCGCGCGAGTCGTGAAGCATGAGGGCGCTGGCCAGCACGCGGACGAGCTCGTCCGCGTGTCCGTAGGTCAGCACCTCTCCTTGCCAGGTCAGGAACGGCGTCTCCGGGCCGGCTGCGGCGCGCCCGTGCAGCAGGCCGGGCAGGCCACCGTCGGTCACGGGTTCATCCGAGCCAGCAACGTCCCGGCCTCGACCGCCTCGCCCTCAGCCACGTCGACGTCTGTCACGGTCCCGTCGTGGGGCGCCTCGATGGGAATCTCCATCTTCATCGACTCCAGGACCATGATCTCCTGGCCCCGGGTCACCTCGGTCCCCGGTTCGGCCAGGATCTTCCAGACGCTGCCGGTCAACTCTGCTCGCAGCTCACTCATGTCGGTTCTCCTCTCGTGCCGACGACACTCGGGTCGGCAATGACGGGCACGCCTCGTGGCGTGCCCCGGGTCAGGGACGCATGCTCCACGGCTTCTGGCGTGGTCCCAGACGGGTACGCATGCCGTGGAGAGAGGCGTTGAGGAACTCCGCGACCACCCGCCGGGTCTCGCGGGGGTCGATCATCATCTCCATCCCGAACGCCTCGACGGTCTTCCACGGATCCGATGCCTCCAACAGCCGTTCCTCGACCTCGCGGCGGAAGGCCTCGGGGTCCTCGGCCTGCTCGATCTCGCGGCGGAAGCCTGCCTCGACGCCGCCCTCGATCGGCATGTCACCCCACTCGGAGCTGGGCCAGGCGATCCGCAGCCCGAGCGCGTCGGGGTCGGAGGTCGCCGACACGGCCATCCCGTACGCCTTGCGGACGTGGATCGTGACCACCGGGACCTCGGCCTCCACCAGCGCCTGGATGGCACGCATCCCCCACCGGACCACGTTGCCCCGCTCGGCCTCGGGACCGACCATGAAGCCGGGCACGTCCACGAAGTGCACGATCGGCAGGTGGAAGGTGGAGCAGAGGTCGGTGAATCGGATCTGCTTCTCCGCGGCACTGGCGTCCAGGGCCCCGGCGAGGTGCATCGGGTTGTTGCCCACCAGACCGACGGGAATGCCGTCGATGCGCGCGAATGCGGTGATGACGGCCCGTCCCCAGTCGACTCCCATCTCGAAGAAGGAGCCGCGGTCGACCACCTCGGCCATCGCGTCCTTCATCCGGTAGGGCCGGCGCCGGTTCTCGGGCACGATCTCCAAGATCGCGTCGCAGGGGCGATCCACCGGATCGGTCCTGCCGCCTCGTGGCGGCAGCTCCCACACGTTCTGCGGCAGGTAGCCGAGCACCGTGCGGATCTGGCTAATCGCGGCCTCCTCGTCGCCCACCAGGTTGTCGACGGCTCCCGAGACCGACGTGTGCATCCGGGCGCCGCCGAGCTCGTGCTTGTCGACGTCGCGGCCGAGGGCGCGACGTACCACCGGAGGTCCTCCGGCGAACAGGACACTGCCTTCGCTGATCACGCTGAAGTGGCTCAGCACCGTCCGGCCGGCCGTGCCGCCGGCGGCCGAGCCGAGAACGGCGACCAGCACCGGAACCTCACCCATCAGCTCGAGGCTGCGCTTCCAGCTCATAGAGCTGACCAGGTAGGAGTGCCCGACCTCGTCCTGCGCCGACACATCTCCCCCGATGCCCTCCATGAACAGGACCAGCGGGATCCGGTACTGATGGGCGAGGTCCTCCACGAAGCCGCCCATGCCCCCCTTGTAGCGGTCCAGGTAGGTCTGCGGGGCGCCGGCGCGGACCGTGAAGTCCTCGCCGCCGATCGCCACCTGCCGGCCGTCGACGGTCGCCAGGCCGCACACATAGCTCGACGAGAGCCGGCCGACGTCGGCGCCGCTGGCGTCCCGCACGGGGAAGCTGGCGAACTCGCCGACCTCGGTGAAGGACTCGGCGATCGTGGCGATCCGCTCCCGGATCGTCAGACGCCCCTGCTCGTGCTGGCGCCCGACCCGTTCCTCGCCGCCGAGGGCACGCGCGACCTGCCGGTGCTCGTCGAGGCGCTCGAGGGCCCGCTGCCAGGTGAAGCTCATCGCTCCACCTCGACGACCGCGTCGGCACCGGCGGCGTCGAGCAGGAAGGGCATGCCTCCCTCCCAGTACTCGGCCGCGTAGTGGGCGAGATAGGCGTCGGCGCCGAAGGCGGCCTCGGGGGCATGGACGCCGACCAGGGCCTCGTCGAGGTGCAGGACGCCGACCACGGCCGGGCGCGCGGTCTCCAGGCTCATCGAGCCGTCAACCGGACCGCCCGGGAACACGACCACGCCGTCGGCGACGCCGTCACGACGCCCCACGGCCGCGGCCCCGATGTTGCGGGGCAGGCGCTCGCCCCACCGGGGGGTGGCGAGATACTCGGGCGCGGCCTCCAGTGCCTCGGCGATCCCGTCGAGCGCAGCCTCGACGCTCAGCTCGCCGGCCGCGACCTGCTCCAGGAAGGGCAGCATCAGCCGGTCGGTGCCGATGTTGACGGTGCCGATGTTGATGCAGTCCCGGGCGCGCGCGGTCTGCGGCACGGTCACCGGCTCGGGGTGTCCGATGACCCGGTAGACGCCGGTCTCGCCACGCGAGGTGGACACCCGGTAGGCGGTGCGCCAGGCGCGCTCGTCGACCAGCCCGCCCGAGCGCCAGACGGGGACCAGCGAGGAGGTCTGCACGATCAGGTGGGTGTACGCCGCCCGGCCGGTGCGGAAAGCGGCGGCGAGTCCGTGGGCGAGCGCCGTCGCCTCGGCCGCCTCCATGCCCTCCCGGGAGTCACCCCAGAACGTGGCGAGCAGGTCGACTTCCTGCAGCTCGCGTGCGGCGACCACGGCCAGGAAGTTGGTCAGTCCGGGGCTGACGCCGAGCCCGACGACGGCGCGGACGCCGGCGGCCCGGGCGGCCGCGTCACGTTCCAGCAGGGCCAGCGTGGGGACGGGATCGTCACAGACGTCGACATAGTCGACGCCGCACTCGATGGCCGCGTCCAGGACGACGGTGCCCCAGCGGTCGAACGGGCCAGAGGTGTTGACGACCACGTCGGCTCCCTCCACTGCTCGGCGCAGAGAGACCGGGTCGGCCAGGTCGAGCTCGACATAGCGCTGCTCGGGGTCGGCGGGCCGCTCGCGGTCGGCGACCGTGGTCGTGACCGACTCGTGCCGGGCGATCTCGCTGACGAAACGGCGGCCGACCCGGCCGCTGCCTCCGATGACGACGACATGCATGGTGTTCTCCTCTGGTGGGTTGCGGGACGGGACGGCGCCGGTACTGGGCGTCACGGACCTCGTCCGGGCACGGCTCCGCCACGGCACCGCGCTGGCGGTGCTCGGCGGGGTAAGTCAGTTCGGTGTGCCGAGGTCCTCGAGATCGACCGTGGCGGCGGTCAGCCCGGAAGGCAGGAGGTGCTTCTGCACCGCGCCGGTGCCGGGGCCGCGGACGAGTCGGTGCTCGTCGACCAGCTCCAGATAGCGGGGGAGGGCGAAACGCGGGAGCTGGGCACGGCAGTGGGCGACGAACGTGCCGGGATCGAATCCGTCGCTCGCGACCAGGACGGCCTTGATGTCGTCCTCGCCGCCCAGTTCGTCTCGGACCGCGACCGCGGCGCACTCACGCACGCCGGGGGCGGTCCGCATGACCGCCTCGAGCTCGAAGGCGGAGATGTTCTCACCACGCCGGCGCAGGCTGTCCGAGCAGCGGCCGGCGTAGTACCAGAAGCCGTCGGCATCGCAGCGGACCAGGTCACCCGTGCGGAACCATCCGTCCGCGAAGGCTGTGGCGGTCGCCTCGGGGGCCCGCCAGTACCCCTGGGCCCGGATGTGCTCCCGGCGTGGTCTCGTCAGCAGCTCGCCGACCTGGCCGGGTTCGACATCGGCACCCTCGACGGTGACCACGCGCAGGTCGAAGTCGGCCCGGGCCCAGCCCATCGCCCCGCGGCGGCGGCGGTCCAGCGTGGAGTAGATGGGCCCGTTGGCCTCGGTCTGGCCGTACATCTGCAGCAACGGCACCTGAAGGGTGTCCTCGAAGAAGGCATACGCGTCGCTCGGGATCGGCGCGGCCAGGATGACGCGCAGCCGGTCGAGCGCCGCAGCCGGTGGCGCGTCCTGCGTGGCCAGGGCGGAGAGCATCGAACCGACGGCGCCGAACCAGGTGGCGCCGAAGTGCTCGACGTCGCTCCAGAACCGACGGACGCTGAACCTCTCCACGAACGCCATCCGGGAGCCGCGACGCAGGCTCGTCGGTACGGCGATGTGGGCGTCGACGTGGAAGAACGGCAGTGTGAAGTAGCAGGTGTCGTCCGGCCCGAGCTCGAGCACCGAGGCGAGCACCGAGGCGAAGTACGAGAAGTAGCCGTGGGGGATCATCACGCCCTTGGACGGTCCGGTCGTGCCTGAGGTGTAGAGCAGGCTCGCCAGGTCCCCTGGACCGGGCAATGTCCCCGGCGGAGTCCAGGAGCGGTCCAGGCGCAGTTCTTCGAGGACCAGTGTGCTCAGCTGGGGCGCCTGGAGGGCCGCCGTGTCGGCCAGCGTCGCGGAGACGACCAGGAGCGCCGGGGCGGAGTCCCTGAGGACGTGCGCCAGGAGCGGCCCCTTCAGCTCGGCGTTGACGGCGACCTCTACGGCGCCGAGCATCCACACGCCGTAGGTGGCGGCCAGGGACGCCGCGCTGTTGGTCGCCATCAGCGCCACGCGGTCCCCGGCGCGGACTCCGGCGTCGTGCAGCTCCGCGGCCGCGGACCGGGCCGCGGCCGCGAACTCGGCTACGGTCCACTCCCCCTCACGCCAGGCCAGGAGCGGACGGTCGGGGGCGGTGGCCTCGGCGTGGGCGAGGTCGTGCAGCGGTCCGAGCTCGCCCCGCGGCGGTTCAGGCGCGGACGAGTGGTCGTGCGTCGCAGTAGTGGTGGGGGTCATGGTGATCCTGAGCCTTCTCGGTCGGAGCCACCGGTGGCCATGCGGACGGCGAACTCGCCGTTGGCCGCTGCCACCGTGGCTGCTGTGGTCCCGCCCTCGGGCCGGAACCACAGCGCGGTGTATTCGCAGACGTTGAGCACGGCGAAAGCGAGTGCGGTGACGTCGGGGACACGGAACTCGCCGGATGCGACGCCGGCGCGCACGATCTCTCGAGCGCGGTCGATGTGCCGCCGGGTCAGGGCGCGGACCTCCTCGAGATGCTCCGGCGACAGATCCGAAGCCAACTGGGTCGACGAGTGAGTCATGGAGAGCACGGCCTGAGCTTGGTCGCGGAACTCGATCTGGGCGCTGGTATGGGCCGTGGCCACGGCCCGGAGACGATCGGTCGGGGTGTCGATCCCGTCGAGAACGGACTCCATGCGCGTGTCGAACAGCTCGAGCCGACTGCGCAGGTACTCGAAGAGGATCTCCTCCTTGGAACCGAAGTGCCAGTACAGCGAGGGCGGGGTGATCCCGACCGCCTTCGCGATGTCGATGACCTTCGTACGGGCGTAACCCCGCTCGGAGAAGAGGCGGGCTGACGCCGTGACGATCGCGTCCTTCGTCTCGGAGTCGGTGGGCTTGGCAGGCCGGTTCATGCTGCTCCCTCTAAGAATCGCTATTCGTGGGCGCAACCATGGTCCTAGACGCCGGTCCGAATCTCGGCGCGACCCTCCAGAAGAGCGAGCTCGACCTGCGTGAGCGGGCGGGGGGCCCGGCGTTCGCGGTCCCAGCCGACCAGGCGGGCTCGTGACGTGGCGTGCAGGTGACCGGTGGCGCCGGCGATCGTCTCGTGGACCTCGTAGCTCCGGGCACTGACCGGTCGTCCGGTCACGGTGATCGCGACCGGGCCGTCCGCGGGCAGGATCTCCCGGTGAAAGGTCAGCTCCTGAGTGGCGACCACATAGCCGGGCCGACCGTCCGGATCCGTCCCTGCGAGCCATTCGACCCGGTTCTCCTCCAACAGCGCGAGGTACGACGAAGCGGTCATGTGTCCCAGGTAGTCGAAGTCCCGGAACCTCAGCGGCACGGATCTGCGCCAGGCGGGCGCGGGCGTCGCGGTCATGATCTCCCCGTCCCCTTCCCCGTCCTGGCTCGGGCGGCATCGGGGGCAGGTGTGGGCGTCTCCGGGTCCTCCCGCCACAGGTACTTCGCGCTCCGCACGAAGAGGGGGATACCGAACACCACGATCAGCGCGACCGCGCCGACCAGGTAGCCGATCGCGATCAGGTCAATGATGCCGATCGCCGACAGCAGCGCCCCCGTTCCGAGCGCGGCGAAGATCACGGCGGTCCGCACGGACGCGCCGATCGCCGGACGCTGTAGCTCGGCGAGGTTGAGGTCGATGCGGACCAGCACGGACTGGATCAGGCCGACGGCCGTGGCCACCAGGGTCCAGCCCACGAGTACGCCGTACAGGACGACGACCCAGCGATCCGCGTCGCTGAGCATGGTCAGCCACGGGACAGGCGCGTCGAAGACCCGTGCCTGCGGGTAGTAGCCCATCAGGGCTACATAGGTGAGGAACCACGGGACCACATACAGGCCGCCGGTGAGCAGGGCGGAGACAGCCGCCTCGCGCCGACTGCGCAGGTGGCGAACGGTGATGAGTGTCGAGGGATAGATGACGAAGCCGAGCCCGACATAGACGGCACCGAGGATGACTGCGTCACCGATGCCGGCATCCGGCTTCAGCGCGTGGTCACCAGAGGAGAAGACGTCACCGATGTGGTCCCACCGGGCGGCAATGACGAGGATCGCGAACAGCACGTAGCCGGCCATCAGGGCGATCGTGCCGATCCCGTTGAAGCGCTCCATCATCTCGGTACCCTGGAAGATGACCCAGGCGGCGATGGCGACGATGATCAGGACTCCGCCCCAGTACGGAACGCCGAGCGTGTCATCGAGGATGTTCCCCGTCGCCGACGTGAGGACTGCCAGGATCGCGAGCGCGAACGGGATGTAGATCGCGTCGAAGAGCCAGTAGGCCCGGCCGATCAGATGCCGGGTCATCGCCCGGTAGTCGAAGAGCCCGTGGCGACGTGCGGTCTCGTAGACGAGGAACGCCAACAGCGCTCCGACCGCGGCCATCGCGGCGCCCGCCGCCCACCCCAGAGCGCCGTACGCGGCGCCGAACTCGATGATCTCCCGTCCTGTCGCGTACGCGCCCCCGATCGCCACCGCCTGGAACATCAGTGCCGGAATCAGGACGCGGGAGACGGACGAGAGTCCGCTGCGTGCCTTGCCGTTCATTCCTCGAACCACCTCGTGCGCTTCCGATCACTCCCGAATAACGAGTATTAGGGGAGAATGTAGCTGCGCATGCGACGGCGCGCAAGAGGGGCACGACGCACGCGCCCGACGCCGCCGAGGACCAGGCCGGGCCTGCTCGACGACACCTCTCGGCCCGGCCGGTCAGAGCGAGGCGGCGCCGACCTCGTTAAACAGCTGGTCGCCGCTGGCGAGGAGGTCGAGCATCGGTCCGGTCTTCGGCAGCTCGTGGGTGAGGAAGTACCGGCCCGCGGCTCGCTTGCCGTCGTAGAACGCACCCTCCTTGCCGTGGGCGGCGACGAGCTGGTCGAGCCAGAGCCACGCGACGACGATGTGGCCGGCCGCCTCCAGGCCGGTGGCGGCGTTGACCAGGGCGGTCCGCGGGTCGCCGGACTCCCAGGCGGCCGCGACGGCGGCCGCGAGCCGGTCGATGGCGGCGCCGACGTGGTCGGCGTGGCCGCGCAGCACGTCGTCACCGGTGACGCGGGCCCGCTCGACGGTCTCGTGGACGGTCTCGACGAGCAACTGCAGGCCGGCGCCGCGGTTCATCACGAGCTTGCGGCCCAGCAGGTCGAGCGCCTGGATGCCGTGGGTGCCCTCGTGGATCGGATTGAGGCGGTTGTCGCGGTAGAGCTGCTCGACGCCGTACTCCCGGGTGTAGCCGTAGCCGCCGTGCACCTGGATCGCGAGGTCGTTGGCGGCCAGGCACCACTGGGAGGGCCAGCTCTTCACGATCGGCGTGAGTACGTCGAGCAGGGCGCCCGCCCGCGCTCGGGTCTCGGCGGAGGGGTGGGTGTGCTGGTCGTCGAGGAGCAGGGCGGCGCGCAGTACGAGCGCGAGCCCGCCCTCGACGTACGACTTCGAGGCCAGCAGCATCCGGCGCACGTCGGCGTGCTCGACGATCGGGACCGGTGCGGCGGCCGGGTCCTTGGCGGCGAGCGGACGCCCCTGGACCCGCTGGCGCGCGTAGTCGAGGGCGCGGAGGTAGCCGGTGTAGCCGAGCGCGACGGCGCCTGCGCCGACACCGATGCGGGCCTCGTTCATCATGTGGAACATCACGGCCAGGCCGCGGCCCTCCTCGCCGACCAGCTCGCCGACGGCGCCGGGAGCCCCGCCGGGCAGGTGCCGGCCCTCGCCGAAGTTGAGGACCGTGTTGACGGTGCCGCGGAAGCCCATCTTGTGGTTGAGGCCGGCCAGGGTGACGTCGTTGCGCTCACCGCGAGCGCCGG
Organism: Nocardioides sp. L-11A; assembly: GCA_029961745.1. Classification (NCBI taxonomy): domain Bacteria; kingdom Bacillati; phylum Actinomycetota; class Actinomycetes; order Propionibacteriales; family Nocardioidaceae; genus Nocardioides; species Nocardioides sp. L-11A. Next base: position 2,542,459 of record CP124680.1, on the reverse strand, counting down.
ACCCGTCGACGACGTACTTCGGCGTGGCGAACAGCGACAGTCCCTTCACGCCCGGCGGCGCGCCCTCGACCCGGGCCAGGACCAGGTGGACGATGTTCTCCCCCAGCTCGTGGTCGCCGCCGGAGATCCACATCTTGTTGCCGAACAGCCGGAAGGTGCCGTCCTCCTGGCGTACGGCGCGGGTCGCGACGTCGGCCAGCGAGGAGCCGGCCTGCGGCTCGGAGAGGCACATGGTGCCGGACCAGCGGCCGTCGAGCATCGGCGGCACGAACCGCGCGACCTGCTCGGGCGCGGCGTGCGCGAGCAGCAGGTTGGCGTTGGCCATGGTGAGCATCGGGTAGCCCGACGTCGCCACATTCGCCGCCTGGAACCAGGCGAAGCAGGCCTGCTGGACGACGCGCGGCAGCTGCCCGCCGCCGACCGACTCGTCCATCGCGGCCGACACCAGGCCGGCCTCGGCGAAGGCGCGCACCGCGGCACCGACCTCCGCGATGATCGTGACCGTCTCGCCGTCGAACTGCGGCTCGTGGGCGTCGCTGAGCGCGTTGTGCGGAGCGAAGTGCTCGGCCGCCAGCTCGGCCGACAGGTCGAGCACCGCATCGAAGGTGTCCCGGCTGTGCTCGGCGTATCGCTCGCGGGCGCACAGCGCCGACACGTCGAGCCACTCGTGGAGCAGGAAATCGAGGTCGCGACGGGCGAGCAGCAGGTCCGGGTTCACCCGGCCAGTCTCTACCCGATCCTGGTGAGGCCGGCGCCCGCCCACCCGGCCTAGCGTCGGGGACGTGGCCGCTCCCCGCGCGCGCGTCCTCGCCCTTCTCCTCGACGGGATCCTCGTCGGGCTGTTCGTGAGCGTGCTCGTCACGCTGCCACCGCCGACCGGGAGCGAGGGGGCCAGGACCTTCACGCCGGCTGTGGCCGGCACCCCGGGCACGCCGTACTCCTGGGGCGGGAACGCGTTCGGCGAGCTCGGCGACGGCACGACGACTCCCCATCGCACCGCGACCGCCCTCGCCGCACCGACCGACGTCGTCGACGTCCACACCGGTCGCGAGCACACCGTGGCGCTGCGTTCCGACGGGACGGTCGTGACCTGGGGCAGCAACCAGATGGGCCAGCTCGGCATCGGCGTGACCGGGGGAACCCGTCCGGCGCCGGTCGCCGTCCCGGGGCTGAGCGACATCACCATGGTCTCGACCGGCCACTACCACTCGCTTGCCCTGCGCGCGGACGGCTCGGTGTGGACCTGGGGCTACAACCACGCCGGGCAGCTCGGCGACGGCACCACCACGACCCGCAACAGCCCGGTTCGCGTCCCCGGCACCCGCACCTACACCGTCGTGGCCGCCGGGCGCGACATGAGCTACGCCGTCGCCACCGACGGCACGGTGTGGGCCTGGGGGCTCAACGGCGACGGCCAGCTCGGCGACGGTACGACGACCAGCCGCGTCACTCCCGTCCGCGTCGGCGGTCCCGGCGGTCTCAGCGGGGTGACGGCCCTCGCCGGCGGCCGGGACCACGGTCTGGCGCTGCGCTCCGACGGGAGCGTATGGGCGTGGGGCTGGAACGCCTACGGGCAGCTCGGCGACGGAACGCTCACCGACCGCACCGCTCCGGTCCAGGTGGCCGGCGACGCGACCGCGGTCGCCGCGGGGGCCCATCACTCCTACGCGCTGCGTGCCGACGGCCGGGTCCTGGCCTGGGGGCGCAACTACCGCAACGAGCTCGGAGACGGCACCACCACGCAGCGGACCCGGCCGGTCACCGTCCTCGGCGTCACCGGGGCGGTCACGATCGGATCGGGCCGCGACCACGGCCTGGCCGCCCTGGCCGACGGGACGGTGCGCGCGTGGGGACACAACTCCTCCGGCCAGCTCGGCGACGGCACGACGACCAGCCGCTCGACCGCGGTGACCGTGGCCGGGATCGCCGATGCGCGCCGGGTGAGCGGGGGCGCGGAGTTCTCGGTCGCGATCTCCGCACCGGAGCGTCCACCGCCACCCCCTCCACCTGACGGCACGACCGAGTTCCGCGCCGTGACAGGGGTGAGCCGCAACGCGACCGGCGCGACCGTCGTCGTCCCGTCCGCCGTCCGGGACGGCGACGTCCTGGTCCTGCTGGTCGCGACGAACCGGCGGGCGACGATCACGACGCCGGCCGGGTGGACCCTGCTCGGCACGGCGACCGACGACGACCTCCGCTCCTGGGTGTTCACCCGCACCGCGGCGCTCGGGACCGCCGGCTCGGCCGTCACGGTCGCCCTCGACGCGACGAGCAAGGTCGACGTGAGCCTGGCGGCCTACGACGGCGCGGCGGTGACGGCCGCGGTCTCCCGGGCAGAGCCCGGCAGCGGCGCGGGGCACATCGCGCCGGCGGCCGCGGTGACGGTGCCCGGCTCCCGGGTGCTCCACCACTGGGTGACCAAGGTCAACACCGCCGTCACCTGGACCGTCCCAGCCGACCTGGTCACACGGCGCACCGGGACGAGCAGCGGCAGCGGTCAGGCGTGCAGCCTGACCGCGGACGGCGGCCCGGCCGACACCGGCACCTGGCCGGCCCACGTCGCGACCGCCGGCGTGGCCTCCGGCAAGGCGATCGGCTGGACCGTCGTCATCGCCCCGCACTGACACCGTCCCGCCGGGTCCGGCTCAGGGCACCGACCGCACCGGCATCCCCGCCAGCGGGGCACCGGCGACCGTGACGACCCCGACCATCCGGGCCGACGGGCCGAGCAGGACGGCGCCCTGGTCGGTGCGCAGGGCCGAGCGCCCGAACCGCACCTCGAGCACCCCGATCCGGAGCCGGCCACCCTCCCGCACCAGCGCCACCTCCCCGCGGCGCGGGCGACGGTCGGTCGACACCAGCAGCTCGGTGCCGGCCGGCCAACCGTGGGAGGCGAGGGCGTCGTTGCGGAGCCGGATCCGCACGTCCTCGCCGTCGGCTATCAGCGCCTCGGGCCGCTGCCGGGCCGGACGCTCCCGGGGCGCCGACGCCACCGGCGGGGGCAGGTCGAGCGGCAGGCACTCCTGGGCCTCCGCGCCACCTCGGACCGAACGCATGTTCGAAGCCTAGCGCGGGATCCGGCCGCACGTCGCCCGCGTCCCTTGAAAGATTGGTAACCCATATGTTACCAAATTGACCATGGACGCGTTCGAGGCGATCGCCGACCCGGTCCGCCGGAGCCTGCTGGACCGGCTCGCGGCCGGGCCGGCCCGCGTGGTCGACCTCGCCGCGGAGCACCCGATCAGCCGCCCGGCGATCAGCAAGCACCTGCGCCTGCTCGTCGAGGCGGGGCTCGTCGCGGCCGAGCAGCGTGGCCGCGAGCGGCACTACCGGCTCCTGCGGGCCGGGCTCGCTCCCGTCCGGAGCTGGGCCGACGGCCTGGGCCGTACCGCTCCCCCGATCCCCGCATCGGCGCTCGACGGCCTCGACCTCGAGGTCCGCCGCACCGGTCGCGAGCGTCGCAGCACCCCGCACCCGCACACCCACGAGGAGACCGCATGACCACCCCCGGCGATCCGACGCCCCCGACCGCCACCGGCCGCCGCCGGGACCTCGACGACGAGACCTACGTCGAGCTCGTCCGCACCTTCCGCGCTCCGATCGAGGACGTCTGGGCGGCCGTGACCGAGTCCGACCGGCTGGCCCGGTGGCTCGGCACCTGGACCGGGGATCCCGCCGACGGCGAGGTGATCTTCCAGATGACCTACGAGGGCGACGACGTGCCCGGGGAGCGGTTCACTATCGACGAGTGCGTGCCGCCGTACCGGCTGCGGATCACGACCTCGATGCCCTACGACGGGGAGAACCCCGAGCAGTGGCAGCTGCGCCTCGATCTCACGGAGGCCGACGGCGTCACGTCGCTGACCTTCGCGCAGAACGTCCCCGACCCCGCCATGGCCGAGAACGTCGGCCCCGGCTGGGACTACTACCTCGACCGGATGGTCGCCGCGGAGACCGGTGCCGACCCCGCCGCGATCGACTTCGACGACTACTACCCGGCCCTCTCCGAGCACTACCGCCGCGCCTTCGGCTGAGGACCAACCGCACCCTAGGATCGACGGGATCGCCATGAATCCCGTCCCGGACCGCCCCCGCAGGCTGCTGCTCGCCGTCGACGCGCCGTCCCTGCTGCACCGCCACCACCACGCGCGCGCCCACACCCGGCACCGCGACCGCGGCGGGCGGCCCGCCTGGGCCCTGCACGGCATGCTGCGCCAGATCATCGAGTCGATCGACTCCTTCGCCCCGGACGCGGTGATCTTCGGCCTCGACGACCGGACCTCCTCCCTGCGCCGCGACACCTACCCGGACTACAAGGCCGGCCGGGCCGAGAAGGACCCCGAGCTGGTCGACCAGCTCGACCGGGCGGGCGCGCTGCTCGACGCGCTCGGCCTGGCCACGCTGACCCCGCCGGGCCTGGAGGCCGACGACGTCAACGCCTCCGCCGCGACCTGGGCCGAGGCCAACGGCTGGAACTGCGTGATCATCACCTCCGACCGCGACTCCTTCGCCCACATCAGCGAGCACACCCGCGTGCTGCGGCTGATCGACGGCGGCATCCACGGCTCTCCCCTGCTCACCCCCGCCCACCTGCGCTCGATGTACGGCGTCCCGGCGGAGCGCTATCTGGAGTTCGCCGCCGTGCGGGGCGATGCCAGCGACAACCTGCCCGGGGTGGCCGGCATCGGCGAGAAGACGGCCGCCTACCTCCTCTCCCACATCGGGTCGATGCGCGAGATCTGGGCCGACATCGAGCATGACGAGGGCCGCTCGGTGGTCGCCGCGTTGGACGCCTGGGCCGAGGAGACCGGCGCCCGCCGCACCGGCGCCACGGTCCTCAAGCGGCTGTCCGCGCCGGGCGCCCGCGCGACCTACGAGTTCAACCTGCGCCTGATGTCCGGTCGCACCGACCTCGACCTCGGACTGACCCCCGACGTGCCCGGCACGCCAGGGCTGCTGCCGCTCGACATCGAGCGGGTCGAGCGGGTGGTCGGCCACCTCAACATGGAGGCCACCACCGTCCTGGCCCTGCGGGTGCTGACCGGCGACCCGGCCTCCGTGCCGCGCGAGTGAGCCGCGGGCTCAGATCCCGTCCCGCTCCACCGGGCAGGTCATGCACCGCGGCCCGCCGCGGCCCCGGCCCAGCTCGCTGCCCGCGATGGTGATCACCTCGACGCCGTGGGCGCGCAGGTGCTCGTTGGTCGCGGCGTTGCGCTCGTAGGCGACCACCACGCCCGGCCGCACGGCCAGCACGTTGCACCCGTCGTCCCACTGCTCGCGCTCGGCGGCGCGGGCGTCCTGGCTCGGCGTCAGCACCCGGATCCGGTCCACGCCGAGCGCCGCCGCGATCGCCGTGTGCAGGCCGCCGGGCGGGTGGGCGGTGACCGCGAGCTCCTGGTCGGTGTCGCCGGGCTCGATCGTGTACGCCGGCAGGTCGCCCAGGCCGGCGTACTGGGTCAGCGTCTCCTCGTCGATCATCGTCAGCACCGTGTCGAGGTGCATGAACGCCCGCCGGCGCGGCAGCGCGACCGCGACGATCCGCCGCGCGCTGCCGGCCGCGAACAGCCGGTGGGCGAGCCGCTCGATGCCCTGGGCCGTGGTCCGCTCGCTCATCCCCACCAGTACCGCGCCGCGGCCCAGCACCAGGATGTCGCCGCCCTCGACGGTCGCCGGCGCATCCGCCGTCCCGTCGGACCACCAGCGGAACCCGGCACCGGCGAACGCCGGATGCCACCGGTAGATCGCCTCGTAGTGCACGGTCTCGCGCATCCGGGCCTGCCTGCTCATCGCGTTGACGCTGACGCCGTCGTAGACCCACGCGGAGGTGTCGCGGGTGAAGAGCTGGTTCGGCAGCGGCGGCACCAGCAGGTCGTCGGCCTCCAGGGTGCGGACGACGACCGAGCGGGGCTCCTCGATCCGCGCCAGCAGCTCGGCGCGGGTCATCCCGCCGACCAGGCAGGCGGCGAGCTCCGTGGCGTCCAGGCCGGCGAACAGGTGGTGCAGGGCGTCGGCGGCGAGCGGCCCGTAGACCCGCTCGTCGAAGGTCGAGGCGAGCACGTGCTCGCGGGCCTGCGGAATCTCCAGTGTCTCGACGAGCAGCCGGTCGAGCAGGTGCACGACCACTCCCTCGGCGCGCAGCGCCGCCGCGAAGGCGTCGTGCTCCTCGCGCGCCCGGCCAACCCACGGCAGGTCGTCGAACAGGTAGTCGTCCTTGTTGGTCGGGGTCAACCGTTCGATCTCGAGGCCCGGGCGGTGCAGGATCGCCTGGCGCAGGGTGCCGACCTCGGATCCGACGTGGAGGGTCATCACCGCACGGTACCCACTGCGCGATGATGGCCGGGTGACCGACGACGCCCCCGCCACCGGCCTGACCGAGCTGCTCGCGCGGCGCTTCCTCACGACCGACGAGGCCCGTGGGGAGAAGGTCGCCCGCTGGCACGCGCGCGGCCGTCGTACCGCCCGGGAGAACATCGCCGACCTCGTCGACGCCGGCTCGTTCGTGGAGTACGGCCGGTTCGTGACCGCGGCCCAGGAGCAGCGCCGGCCCCTGGCCGAGCTGGTCGTCGAGGCACCCGCCGACGGCATCATCGGTGGCACCGCCACCGTCGACGGGCGACCGTGCGCGGTGCTGTCCTACGACTACCTGGTCATGGCGGGCACCCAGGGCATGCGCGGGCATCGCAAGTCCGACCGTCTCGTCGAGCTGATCGGGCGGATGGGACTGCCGACCGTCTTCTTCACCGAGGGCGGCGGCGGCCGTCCCGGCGACGTCGATCTGCCGCTGGTCTCCGCGCTCGATGTGGGCTCGTTCGCCCTGTGGGGCGCCCTGGAGGGGGTGGTACCGCGGCTCGCCGTGGTGTCGGGACGCTGCTTCGCCGGCAACGCGGTGCTCGCCGGCTGTGCGGACCTGCGGATCGCGACACCGGACGCCAACCTCGGCATGGCCGGGCCGGCGATGATCGCGGGCGGCGGGCTCGGGCGGTTCGCCGCCGAGGACATCGGCCCGGTCGAGGTGCAGGCGGCCAACGGGGTCCTCGACGTCGTGGTCGACGACGAGGAGGAGGCGGTCGCCGTCGTCCGACGCATCCTCGGCTACCTCGCGGGGCCGGCTCCCTTCGCCGGAGAAGCCGCGGACCCCGCGGACCTGCGCACCATGCTGCCGGCCAACGACCGCGAGGCCTTCGACGTGCGCCCCGTCGTCGAGACCCTCGCCGACGCGGAGAGCGTGACCTGGCTGCGGGAGGGCTGGGCCCCCGAGCTGGTCACCGCGTTCGCCCGGATCGACGGGATCCCCGTCGGCGTGGTCGCCAACCAGTCGACCCACCTCGCCGGGGCGCTCACCGCCGACGCGTCCGCCAAGGCCGCCGACTTCCTGGGCCTGTGCGAGCGCTGGCGCCTCCCCGTCCTGTCCCTCGTCGACACCCCTGGCTTCATGGTCGGTCCCGATGCCGAGGAGGCCGGACTGGTGCGGCACGCGTCGCGGATGGTCAACGCCGGCGCCCGCCTCACCGTCCCTCTGGTCGGCGTGGTGCTGCGGCGCGGCTACGGGCTGGGAGCGCAGGCGATGCTCGGCGGCAGCACCCACCGGCCGCTGCTCACCGTGGCCTGGCCGGACGCGCACCTCGGTGCGATGGGCCTGGAGGGCGCGGTCCGGCTCTCCCTGGCGCACGAGCTCGCCGCCCTGTCGGAGGACGAGCGCGAGGCGGCGGTCGCCCGGCACACCGCCGAGCTGCGGGCCCACGCCAGCGCCCTCAACGTGGCGCGGGTGTTCGAGATCGACGACGTGATCGACCCGGCCGAGACCCGGGCCGTGGTCGCCGCGACCCTGCGGGCGGCGGGCTAGGAACGGACGCGCGGCACCGTCCAGACCAGCGTGGTCCCGCCGTCCGCCGCGGACTCCACCCGCAGCTCGCCCCCGCGCTGCTCGGCCCGCGCCCGCATGTTCGCGATCCCGCTCTCGGTCACCGCGCCCGCCATCCCGCGGCCGTCGTCGCTGACCGTCAGCACGATCTCGGCACCCGCCTCCAGCATCACCTCGACCGCGCTCGCGCCGGCGTGCCGACTGGCGTTCGACAGGCCCTCGGCCAGGACCGCGAGCAGGTCGGGGACGACGTCGTCGGGGATCAGGGTGCGGACCGGTCCCTCGAAGCGGAGCGCGGGCCGGAACTTCAGCGTCGACGCCGCCCGGTCGACCAGCCGGGTGACCTCCGCCTGGACGTCGCCCGCCGTCTCGACGGTGCTCAGCCCGAAGATCGCGCGCCGGATGTCCTTGATGGTGGCGTCGAGGTCGTCGACCGCCTGCTCGATGCGCGCCGCGACCTCGGGCTTCTGCACCAGGCGGGTCGCTCCCTGCAGGCCGAGGCCGACGGCGAAGAGACGCTGGATGACCAGGTCGTGGAGGTCGCGCCCGATCCGGTCGCGGTCCTCGAGGACCGCGAGCCGGCGCTGGTCCTCGCGTGCCTCGGCCAACTGCAGCGAGAGCGCCGCCTGCTCGGCGTACGCCGCGACGAGCTTCTGGTCGAGCACGTGGTAGCGGTCCTCGTGCTCCGGGGACCAGGCCAGCGACAGCGTGCCGCTCACGTCAGCGGACTGCGCGAAGGGCACCTCCAGGACCGGGCCGTCCCCGTGGTCCTCGACCCCGCTGTGGGCGATCACCGAGGCGACCTCGTCGCCGGGGGTGAGCGTGACCCAGGCGGCATCGGCGCCGGAGAGGTCCCGCGCCTGCGCGGCCAGGCCCGCGACCGGGTCGTCCGCCGGGTCGGGATCGGCCAGCGCCGGTGCGAGCGCGGCCGTGGCGCGGGCCCACGCCTCGCGGGTCGTGGTCTCCTCGTAGAGCCGGGCGTTCTCGATCGCGACGCCGGCCGCCGCGGCGAGCGCGACCACGATCTCCTCGTCCTCCGATGTGAAGTCGCCGCCCCCGGCCTTCTCGGTGAGGTAGAGGTTCCCGAAGACCCGGTCCCGGATCCGCACGGGCACGCCGAGGAAGGAGCTCATCGGCGGGTGGTGCTCGGGGAAGCCGTACGACGCCGGGTGCTCGGCGATGTCGTGCAGGCGCAGCGGCTCGGGCCGGTCGATGATCAGCCCGAGCAGGCCGTGACCGGTGGGCAGGTCGCCGATCTCGGCGGCGAGGTCGGCGGAGATGCCGTGATGGACGAAGGTGCGCAGCCGCCGGCTGCCGCCGGCGCTCAGCACCCCCAGCGCGGCGTACCGCGCGTCGACGAGGCGACTGGCGATGGCGACGATCCGCGCCAGGACGCCGTCGAGGCTGAGGTCCGCCGAGATCGTGACGACGGCGTCGAGGAGGAGCTGCAGGCGCGCCTGCTGGTCCAGCGCGCCGTGCATCCGGTCGAGCACGGCGCGCACCAGGTCCTCGAACTCGACCCCGTCCAGGTCCACCGGCCGGCCGGCGTCCGGCCCGTCCATCCCGTCCGTGCCCCTCATGCCCCCGAACGCTACCGGCAGCGGGCACAAGGACCCGCGGATCTCGGGACTCCCGCACCTGGGCCCGCGGCCGGCCACGGGACAGCATGGAGGCGTCCCCGAGGAGAGGCCCGACGAGGAGGTGGTCCCCGTGCAGGAGTACGACGCCCAGCCCGGCCGGCTGGTGGTGCTGTCCGAGGAGGAGTGCTGGGAGCTCCTCCGTTCGCGTCCCGTCGGCCGGCTCGCCTGGTCCGGCGCGGACGGCGTGTCCGTCATCCCGGTCAACTTCGCCGTCGCCGACGGCGCGGTGCTGCTGCGCACGACGCCCTACTCGCTCATGGCCCGCGACTGCGCCGACCGGGAGGTGGCCTTCGAGGTCGACGACATCGACGAGCAGCGACACGGCGGCTGGAGCGTCCTGGTCCGCGGCCGCTGCGAGCGGGAGCGGGTCGCCTCGGACGGACCGCGGCCCTGGGTGACCGGGCCCCGGGTGCTCGGGCTGCGGATCGCCGTGGGCTCGGTGACCGGCCGCCGCCTGCTCAGCTCGACGGCGGAGCGTGCTTGACCGCGTAGATGGCGGCCTGGGTGCGGCTGGACATGCCGAGCTTGGCGAGCAGCGAGGAGACGTAGTTCTTCACGGTCTTCTCGGCGAGGTGGATCTCGCGGGCGATCTGCCGGTTGGTCAGGCCCTGACCGATCAGGTCGAGGATCCGCAGCTCCTGCTCGGTCAGCGACGAGAGCTCCTTGTTGACCGGCGGGCCGGAGCGGATGCGGTCCAGCACCTGCGCGGTCACCGAGGGGTCGAGGGTCGACTGGCCCGCAGCCACCCGGCGCACGATGTCGAGCAGGTCGTTGCCGCGCACCTGCTTGAGGACGTAGCCGGCGGCACCGGCCATGATCGCGGAGAAGAGCGCGTCATCGTCGTCGTACGACGTCAGGATCAGGGCCTTGATCGACGGGTCCTGGGAGCGCACGTCGCGGCACACGTCGATGCCCGAGCCGTCGGGCAGCCGCCCGTCGAGGATCGCGACGTCCGGGCGCAGCGCGGGGATCCGGCGGGTCGCCTCGTGGGCCGACTCCGACTCGCCGACGACGACGATGTCGCCCTCGCTCTCGAGCAGGTCGCGGATCCCCCGGCGGATCATCTCGTGGTCGTCGAGGAGGTAGACCCGGATCTGGCCGTCGGCCGGCGGCGTCGCATCGTCACTCACCCCACCCACGGTAGCCGCGAACCGGCCCGCCGGGCGAGGACCGCGCACCCACCGGCTCGGGACCTTCGACCCTCCCGCCGGGCGCACCGGCCGAGCAGGCTGGTGCGGAGACCGAGAGGAGCAGTGCCATGAGCAGTCCCGCCGTGCCGCGCACCGAGCCCGCGCCGACGACCGACGTCGAGCGGCTGGTGTCGCTGGCCTGCCTGGCCCCGAGCGTGCACAACACCCAGCCCTGGCGCTGGCGGTACGCCGACGGCCTGCTCACCCTGTCCGCGGACCTCGCCCGCCGACTTCCCGTGGAGGACCCGCGCGGACGCGACCTCACGCTGAGTTGCGGGGCGGCGCTGCACCACCTGCAGTTCGCGGCGCGGGCGCTCGGCTGGGCCACCGCCGTCGAGCGGCTGCCGCCGGGGCCGGACGAGACCGTGCTGGCGCGGGTCCGGGTGCACCGGGCCGGCCGGACGGTCGTCGTACCCGAGGACCTGGAGCTGCTGCGCACCCGCCGCACCGACCGGCGCCGCTTCACCGCCTGGCCGGTCCCCGGGCACCGGCTCGACGACCTGTGCCGCCTCGCCGCGCCGTGGGGTGTGGCCGCTGCCGCGGTGATCGACGACGGCGCCCGCTTCCGGCTCGAGCTACTGGCCAACCAGGCGCTCACCGCGCTGGAGCTCGACGCCCGCCGGCAGGCGGAGCAGGACCACTGGGTGGGTCGCACCGGCGCGGACGGCATCCCCGCCGCCCTGCTGCCCGACGAGCCGGACCCGCTGCAGGCGCGCTCTCGGTTCCGCCCGGGACTGCTGGAGGACACCCGGATGGTGCTCCACGGCGGCGACCGGGTGATCGCCCTCGGCGGCGTCGAGGACGACGTGGCGGGCTGGCTGCGTTCCGGGGAGGCGATGAGCGCGCTGTGGCTGGAGGCCACGCGGGAGGGTCTGTCCGTGGTCCCGATGAGCCAGCCGACCGAGGTGGAGGAGACCCGTCGCGAGATCGGCCGCTCCGTGCTCGGCGGTGCCTTCGAGCCGCACGTCCTGCTCCGGGTGGGCTGGCAGGCGATCGGCCGCGGTGGACTCCCCCGGACCCCACGGCGCGCGCTCGCCGACGTCCTCGAGGTCTGACGGTCCCACCGCCCGGGGGGCCGAAAGTCCCATCGGGTCGGGGAATCCGGCCGTGGGGACGCAGCCCGGGCGCTTCCTAGCGTGGTGCCGTCAGCATCCGCCCCCTGCCAGGAGCACCCGTGGACCCGACCGACATCGCGCGATGGCAGTTCGCCATCACGACCGTCTACCACTTCCTGTTCGTCCCGATCACGATCGGACTCTCGGCGATCATCGCCGGCTACGAGATCACCTGGTTGCGCACCCGGGACGAGCGCTGGCTGCGGCTGACGAAGTTCTTCGGGAAGCTCTTCCTGATCAACTTCGCCATCGGCGTGGTGACCGGCATCGTGCAGGAGTTCCAGTTCGGGATGAACTGGAGCGACTACTCGCGCTTCGTCGGCGACGTGTTCGGCGCGCCCCTCGCGATCGAGGGGCTGCTGGCGTTCTTCCTGGAGTCGACCTTCCTCGGCCTGTGGATCTTCGGCTGGGACCGGCTGAACCCGAGGCTGCACGCGGCCTGCATGGTCCTGGTGCACGTCGGGACCCTGTTCTCGGCGTATTTCATCCTCGCGGCGAACTCGTGGATGCAGCACCCCGTCGGCTACGCCTTCAACCCCGACACGGGACGGGCCGAGATGAACGACTTCGCCGCCGTCCTCCTCAACAAGGTCCAGCTGGTGACGTTCCCGCACGTGGTGCTGTCGGCCTACATGACCGGCGCGGCCTTCGTGGTGGGCATCGCGCTGTGGCACCTGCGCCGGGCCCGGACCGAGGAGGACCGGGCGCTCTACCGCCCCGCGGTGCGCACCGGCGCCTGGATCGTGCTGGTCGCGGCGCTCGGTGTCGCCGTCAGCGGCGATGTGCAGGGCAAGATCATGACCGAGGTCCAGCCGATGAAGATGGCCGCGGCCGAGGGCCTCTACGAGACCGAGGCACCCGCCGACTTCTCCGTCTTCCAGCTCGGGACCCTCGACGGCGAGCACGAGACCTTCTCGATCAAGGTCCCCGGCCTGCTGTCCTTCCTCGCGACGGGGACACCGGGAGGCGAGGTCGAGGGGATCAACGACCTGCGTGAGAAGTACCGGGAGACCTATGGCGCCGACCCGGGCGCGGCGTACTACTCCCCCGGCGACTACACACCGGTGATCCCGGTGACCTACTGGTCGTTCCGGCTGATGATGGGCCTGGGCATGGCCGGCGCCGCGATCGCGGCCTGGATCCTCTGGGCCACCCGGCGGGGCCGCGCCCCTGCCGGGCGGGCCGTGCTCGCCGCGGCGATCGCGCTGCCCTTCCTGCCGCTGTTCGCGAACTCCTTCGGCTGGATCTTCACCGAGCTGGGCCGCCAGCCCTGGGCGGTCTTCGGCCTGATGACGACCGAGCACTCGGTCTCCCCCGGGCTCACGACCGGCGAGGCCTGGACCTCCCTCATCGCGCTGATGGCGGTCTACGGCGTGCTGGCCGTGGTGGAGGTGCGTCTGCTCCTCACCTGGATCCGCAAGGGCGCGGAGGAGCTGCCGCCCGACCTACCGGCCGATGCGGACCGCCCCGGCGAGGACCGCCCCCTCGCCTTCGCCTACTGAGACCTGAGGACCACGCCATGGAGCTCACCACCGTCTGGTTCGTCCTGATCGCCGTCCTGTGGATCGGCTACTTCACCCTCGAGGGATTCGACTTCGGCGTCGGCATGCTGCTGCCGGTCCTGGGCCGCGACGACACCGAGCGGCGCGTCATGATCAACACCATCGGACCCGTGTGGGACGGCAACGAGGTGTGGCTGCTGGTCGCCGGCGGCGCGACCTTCGCCGCGTTCCCGGAGTGGTACGCCACGCTGTTCAGCGGGTTCTACCTCCCGCTGCTGCTGATCCTGCTGGCGCTGATCGTCCGCGGTCTGGCGTTCGAGTACCGCGCCAAGCGCGACGACCTGCGCTGGAAGGGGCGCTGGGACCTGGCCATCATCGTGGGTTCGTTCGTGCCGTCGCTGCTGTGGGGAGTGACGTTCGCGAACATCCTGCGCGGGGTGCCGATCGACGCCGATCTGGAGTACGCCGGCGGCTTCGTCAACCTGCTGAACCCCTACGCGCTGCTCGGCGGCCTGACCACGCTGTCGCTGTTCCTCACCCACGGGGCGCTGTTCCTGGCGCTCAAGACCGACGGGGAGATCCGGCACCGGGCCCGGCGCCTGGCCGTCCCGCTGGTCGGCGTGACCGCGCTCCTGGCGGTCGCCTTCCTCGTCTGGACGCAGCAGCAGACGGGCACGGTCGGCTCCGCGGTCGCCTTCGTGGTGGCGGCGCTGGCCCTGGTCGGCGCGGGTCTGGGGGCCCGCGCCGGCCGGGAGGGCTGGGCCTTCCTCGGCACCTTCCTCGCGATCGGGATCGCGGTCGCCGGGCTCTTCCTCGCGCTCTTCCCCGACGTGATGCCGACGACCCTCGCCGACGGGGCCGGCCTGACGACGACCAACGCCGCCGCGACGGCGTACACGCTGAAGATCATGACGGTCACCGCGGTCGTGTTCACCCCGCTGGTACTGGCCTACCAGGGCTGGACGTACTGGGTGTTCCGCAAGCGGATCGCGACCCACCACATCCCGCCCGCCCCCGCGGCGACGGAGCCCGTGGGCGCCCGATGAGGCCGTCGGACCCGCGCCTGCGCGCGATGCTCACCCCCGCGCGCGCCGGCCTGGCCGGCGTCGTCGCCGCGGGCGTGCTCGGCGGCATCGTCGTGATCGCCCAGGCCTGGGTGGTGACCGGGCTGGTCGTCGCGGTGCTCCGCGACGAGGAGCCGACCGGGTGGGCGCTCGGCGTCGTCGGCGTCCTGACGCTGCGCGCGCTCACCGGCGCCGCCGCCGACCTGTGCGCGGCCCGGGCGGCCGCCGCGGTCAGCACGGCGCTGCGCCGCCGCCTGGTCCGTGCGTACGTCGAGCGGCCCGGCCTCGCCCGGGACCCGGGCGGGGCGGCGGTGCTGGCCACCCGCGGCGTCGCGGCCGCCGAGCCCTATGTCACCCGGTACCTGCCGGCACTCGTCGTCGCGGCCGTGCTCCCACCGCTGACCGTGCTCGTGATCGCCACCCAGGACCTGCTGAGCGCCGTGATCGTGCTCGCCACCCTGCCGCTGGTGCCGGTCTTCGGGGCGCTGGTCGGCCTGGCGACGCGGGACCGCGCCGAGGAGCAGTGGCGCGCGATGGCCTCGCTGTCGGGACACTTCCTCGACGTCGTCCGCGGCCTGCCGACCCTGGTCGCGCACCGTCGCGCCCGGGCACAGTCGGGGCGGATCGCGGAGGTCACCGACCGCTACCGCCGGGCCTCGCTGCGCACCCTGCGGATCGCATTCGCCTCCTCCGCGGTGCTCGAGCTGGTCGCGACGCTGTCGGTCGCGCTGGTCGCGGTCACGATCGGCGTCCGGCTGGCGTCGGGATCGGTCGGGCTGGAGACCGCGCTCGTCATCCTGCTGCTCGCGCCGGAGGCGTACTGGCCGCTGCGGCGGGTCGGCGCGGAGTTCCACGCCGCCGCGGAGGGCGCGGCGACCTTCACCGAGGCGCACGACCTGCTCGCTGGCGGCGCGAGCGTGATCGTCGACGCCGCAGCCCCCGCGGGCGCGCCGCTGGTGCTCGACGGCATCACGGTGACCTACCCCGGTCGGACCGTCCCCGCCGTGGCCGACGCCTCCGCACTCGTCCCCGCCCGCGGGATCACCGCGCTCGTCGGCCCGTCCGGCTGCGGGAAGTCGACCCTGCTCGCGGCCGTCGCCGGTCTGCTGCCGGTCACGGCCGGCACCGTGACCGCCGGCGGGGTCGCCGTGGGCGGTCCCTCCTGGCAGGCGCAGGTCGCCTGGCTGCCGCAGCAGCCGCGGTTCGTCGCCGGCAGCATCGCCGCCAACCTCCGCCTGGCGCGCCCGGACGCCGGCGAGGCCGCTCTGTGGGCGGTGCTGCGCGAGGTCGCCCTCGAGGAGCGGGTCCGCGACCTCCCGCTGGGCCTGGACACGGCGCTGGGCGAGGACGGCACCACGCTGTCGGCCGGCGAGCGCGCCCGGCTCGCACTGGCCCGGGTGGTGCTCGCGGACCGTCCATGGGTCCTGCTCGACGAGCCGACCGCCCATCTCGACGACCTGACCGAGCAGGTCATCGCCGACACCATCGTCGCCCTGGGCCGGCGCAGCGGCGTCCTCGTCGTCGCGCACCGGCCGCGACTGGTCGGGCTGGCCGAGCACCGGATCGTGCTGGCCGCGCCCGCGCCCCGGCCGGCTGCGGAGCCCGGCCCCTCGACCCCGGCCAGGTCCTCGACCGTCGCCGTCCCCCCGCGCTCGGCCGTCGTCCCGGCAGTCGTCCCGGCCGTCGTCCCGGCCGGGCACGAGCGCCGGATGCTCGCCGGTGCCGCGGTGGTCGGCGCGCTGGCCTCCGCGTCCGGGGTGGCGCTCACCGCGACGGCCGGCTGGCTGATCGTCCAGGCGTCGACCCGCCCGCCCGTGCTCACGCTGCTCGTCGCGATCGTCGGCGTCCGTGCCTTCGGCCTGGCCCGGCCAGCGCTGCGCTACGTCGAGCGGCTGCGCGCCCACGACGCCGCCCTGCGGATGCTCGCCCGCCGCCGGGTCGAGGTCTACGACGCCCTGGTCCCGCTGGTGCCCGCCCGGCTCGGCCGGCGCCGTGGCGACGTCCTCAGCGCCGTCGTGGACGACGTCGACAGCGTGGTGGACCGTCAGCTGCGGGTCCGGCTGCCACTGGTCCAGCTCGGTCTGGTCGGCCTGCTGGCGACCGCGGTCGCCACGTTGCTGCACCCGGCGGCCGGGCCGGTCGTAGCCGGCACGGTCCTCGTGGGCGCGCTCGCCTTCCTCGTCGCCCGGCACGGGGCACGCACCGCCGAGCGCCGTCTGGTGGAGCTGCGCGCCGAGCTGTCGGCGTCCGTGGTCGAGGCGGTGCAGGTCGCCGACGAGCTGCGGATGTGGCAGCGCGCGGCGCCGACCGCCGACCGGGTCGCGGCGACGAGCGCCCGGATGGGCGAGGTCGCCGCGGTCGCCGCGCGCTGGCTGACCGCCGCGCGTGGCCTGGTGCTGGTCGGCAGCGGCGCCGGCGTGGCCGCCACCGCCGCGATCACCACGGGCGCCGTCACGGACGGGACCCTCTCCGGGCCGCTGATGGCCCTGCTGGTGCTGCTGCCCCTGGCCCTCGCCGACGTCGCGCTCCCCTGCGCCGACGCGGGTCAGCTCGCCGCCCGCACCGCGGCCGCCGACCAGCGGCTCCGGGCCCTGGAGCGCACGGTGCCGGCCGTTCCCGACATCCCGAGCCGAGCGAACGCGGACGGTCACGACATCGCGCTCGACCGGATGCGCGCCCGCTGGGACACCCGCGCGCCCCTGACCGCGCCGGTCTCGCTCGACCTCGGTCCGGGTGACCGGGTCGCCGTCGTGGGGCCGTCCGGCTCCGGCAAGAGCACGCTCGCCGCCGTCCTGCTGCGCTTCCTGGACCCGGCCGACGGCACCGCGCACCTCGGCGGCGCGCCCCTGGAGCATCTCGGCCCGGACGACGTGCGTCGCCGGGTCGGTCTCGTCGACGACCATCCCCACGTCTTCGCCACCACGGTGGCCGAGAACGTCCGGCTGGCCCGTCCCGAGGCCACCGACGCCGAGGTCGCGACCGCACTGCGCCGGGCGCACCTCGGGGCCTGGCTCGACGCGCTGCCCGATGGGCTCGGCACCTGGATCGGAGCGGGGCATGCGGACGTGTCGGGCGGCGAGCGGGCCCGGATCGGCGTCGCCCGGTCACTGCTGGCCGACCAGCCGGTCCTCGTGCTCGACGAGCCGACCGCCCACCTCGACCACGGGACCGCCGCGGCGCTGGCGCGCGAGGTCCTCGGCGGAGGCCGGGAGCGGGCGGTGCTGTGGATCACCCATGGCGCCGCGGGCCTGGACCTGGTGGACCACACCGTCCGGCTGGAGCCGGGGGCCGAAGGTCCCGCCACCTCCGGGGCCTCGGCCCGTGTCGTCGGCGGCCCGGTCCAGGAAGGCTGGACCCATGACCACGACTGACACCGGCGGGCATCCCGTCGCCGCCACCAGCATCGTCGTCGCCACCGACGGCTCCGACGACGCCGACCGGGCCGTCCGCTGGGCCGCCGAGCAGGCCTTCCTCGAGCGGCGACCGCTGACCGTCGTGACCGCTATCGGCATCCCCGGCGTGCCGGCGGTCGCCTGGAGCGGCGTGGGGGCCGCCTACGCCTACGACCCCGAGCAGCTGCAGGAGAGCGGTCGCGCCATCACCAGCGCGGCGGTCGAGCTCGCCCGACAGCTCCACCCCGACCTCGAGGTCACGAGCGCGGTGCTGCTCGGAGATCCCCGCCACGTGCTCGTCGAGCTCTCCCGGGAGGTCTACCTCATCGTGGTCGGATCCCGCGGGCGGGGCGTGTTCCGCAGCAAGCTCCTGGGCTCGGTCAGCGCGGCGGTCAGCCGCGACGCCGGCTGCCCGGTCGTCGTCTGCCGGCCCCGACCCGAGGAGAGCACGGACGCCGGCATCCTGGTCGGCGCCGACGGCACGCCCGAGTCGCTGCCCGTCATCGAGTTCGCGTTCCGGCAGGCCGCCCTGATGGACCTGCCCCTCACGGTCGTCCACGCCGTCTGGGACGAGGTCGGCGCCGTGCACGGACCGACGCCGGTCTCCCCGCGAGAGGCGGGCCTGGACGAGTACCGCGTCCTCCTCGGAGAGAGCGTCGCCGGGATCTCGTCGAAGTTCTCCGAGGTCCGCGTCGAGCTCCAGCTCGCGCGCGGCATGGCCGAGGACTGCCTGACCGACACCAGTGCGACCTGGGACCTCATCGTCGTCGGGCGGCACCCAGTCGACTCACTGCTCCGTCTGGTCACCGGTGCGGTCGCCACGTCGGTCGTGGAGCGGTCCCGGACCACCGTCGCCGTCGTACCGCAGGCCGACCCGCCTGCCGAGATCTGAGGAGGACCCCATGAACACCATCCGACCGGGCAGCATCGTGGTCGCTGCCGACGGCTCCAAGCACGCCGCCCGCGCCCTGGACTGGGCCGCGCGACAGGCCGCCCTCGAGGCGCGCCCGCTGGTCGTCGTCACCGCCGAGGAGGGCGACGCGCAACGGATCAACGACGCGGCGCTCCGCCAGGCCGAGGAGCTCGCCCCAGGGGTCGACGTGGTCGGCCTGACCTTCCCCGGCGACCCGCGCGGCGTCCTGGTCGACCTCTCCCGCGACGCCCACCTGATGGTGCTCGGCTCCCGGGGCCGCGGCACGGTCCGCACCATGCTGCTCGGCTCGGTGAGCACCGCGGTCAGCCGGCTCGCCGCCTGCCCCGTCGTCGTGTGCCGGCCACAGGCCGAGGAGCAGCGGGGCAAGGGCGTGATCGTCGGCATCGACGGCACCGCATCCTCGCTCCCCGTCCTCGACTTCGCCTTCGCCCAGGCGTCGCTGCGCGGCCAGGGCATCACCGTCGTCCACGTCGTGTGGGACGTCGTGGCCGCCGTCGCCGGACTCCGCAACGTGCGGGTCGACGACCTCGACCTGGGTCCCGAGGACGAGGCGCACCTCCTCCTCGCCGAGTCCGTCGCCGGATTCGGCGAGAAGTACCCCGACGTGCGGGTCACCCTCCGCGTCACGCACGGACTGGTGGACGACGTGCTCGGCAGCCGCACCGCGGCCTGGGACCTGGTCGTCGTCGGTCGGCATCCCCTCGACACCGTCGGACGCCTGGTCACCGGGTCGATCGCCACCGCCGTCGTCGAACGGGCCCGCACCACCGTCGCCGTCGTGCCGGAGCCGTCCGACCGCGGCTGATCAGCACCACGCCCGCCGACCACCCGGGGTGAGGTCCCGGTCGCGCAGCACGATGCCGAGCCGGGCGCCGTAGACCGCGCAGGCCCGCCGGAAGTCCCGGGCGCGGTATTCGACGACCAGCACCCGGTCGCCGTACGACGCGACGTAGCGACCACACTCGTCGTAGCGACCGCACTCCTCGGCGACGGCGAAGTCGAAGCCGAGGGAGCGCCCGTCCAGGTCCGCCCAGTTCTTCTGGGCGATCGCCAGGCCGGCGGCGTGGGCCCGGGCGATCAGCAGCCGGGCATACCTCTTCGCGTGGCCGGGCCGGAGCAGGCCGTGGCTGCGGGAGAAGGAGTCCAGGTTGTCGATCTCGACGGCGTCGTACCCGGCCTGGGCGCAGCCGTCGAGCCAACGGCCCACGATCCGGGCCAGGCGCTCGCGCTTGGCTCCGGTGCGGATGTCGAGCAGCCACTCGCCCCAGGCGTCGTCGACCACCGGGCGGCCACCGTCGCGCAGGACCAGCCCGGGATGCCGGCGCCACCGCCGCCGCTCGTCCGGCTGGGTCTGGAAGCCGTTGACGTAGCAGACGTTGTAGCGCCCCGGCTCCGGCGCCGCCCGCCGGTCCCGGACGACGATGCCGACGGTCGCGGCGGGCGGGACCGCGCCACCGAGCTGGTAGTCGAGGTCCACCCCACCCGGAGGCGGAGTCACCGGCGGGGCCGCCGGCATCGACCCGAGTGCGAGCGCGAGACCGACCAGGAGCGCCGGCAGCATCAGTGGATGAGCTCGCGCCAGTTCAGCGGCACCCGGCCCCGCGGGCCGGGCGCCGGCTGGTCGTCAGGATGACTGGTCGGCCCCGCGAGCTCCGGGCCGGACCCGTAGTCCTGCGCGGCGTAGTCCCAGAACCAGTCCTCACCCGGCTCGAACGACTGGACGACAGGGTGTCCGCTCGCCCGGAAGTGCGCGCTGGCGTGCTGGGCGGGCGAGCTGTCACAGCAGCCCACGTGCCCGCACGCGGCGCACCGCCGCAGGTGCACCCACCAGCCGTCCGCCGCAGCGCAGTCGGCACAGCCAGGCCCGCTGGGTGGGACATCGGTCGCGATCGCGGGGATCTCCTCAGCCATGTCCCGACCCTAGGAACCGGATCAGGGGATGTACAGCGTCGCCTTCACCGGGTTGTGATCGGAGGCCATCGGGGTGGCGTAGCGACCACCCGCGAGCACCGCGATGTTCTCCCACCGCGGCACCGTGATGCCCGGCGAGACGAAGATTCGGTCGACGTGGGTCGGCCAGGTCGACGAGCGCGGCGGGTTGGTCTCGAAGCCGTGCGCCGAGTTGAGGTACGGGTAGGTCAGCTGCGCGGCGATGTCGACGGCGTCGGCGAAGCCGGCCGACTCCATCACCAGGCGCGGGGTGTCGGTCTGGCCGCGGCGGTCCAGGCCGCGGTGGGAGTTGTAGTCGCCCAGCAGCACGGTCGGCACGCCCGGGAACGCGGACGCGACCCGGTCGACGACGTACCTGGTCTCCTGCTGCCGCAGGCCGTCCGCGCCGCCCTTGCCGTCACGGAGGTGCACCGCGCCGACCGCGACCTGCTTGCCGGTGGCCCGGTGCTGGATCAGCGCCTGGCAGAAGCCGTGATCACGGTCGCCGAACATGGTGAACCGGGTGCCCTTGCTGTTCTGCTTCTTGCCGACGACGGCGTACTCGCTGGTGCGCACGTAGGCGGTCTGGCTGAACAGCTTGCGCTTCCTGCTCTTCTGCGTCTGGCAGGCGAGCGCGTAGCCGCGCTTCTTCATGACCTTGCCGATCCAGCGCTTCTTCTTGCCGTACTTGTGGGCGAGGTGACCCTCGACGAACACCATGATGTCGGCATTGACGCGGCCGATGTCCGCGACGACCTTCTTCTGGCGCTTCTTCCACTTCCAGCCCTTGTTGCAGTTCTTCTTGGCACCGCACGCGACGTTGAAGGTGGCCACCGTCGTCGACAGCGCGGTCGGCACCACGGCGCGCGAGGCCGGGGGCGTCACCTTGCAGGAGCGTGCGCCGCCGTTGCCATGGCCCCTGCCGTCGCCGTTGACGACGACTGCGAAGCAGTAGGTGGTGTTCGGGGTCAGCTGCCGGATGTCGGCGTGGTTCCTGGCGAGCCCGCCCAGGGTGACGCGCTGCGGGTCCTCGCCCGGGTAGGTGTCCGGTCCCGCCTTGGAGATCCAGACGTCGTACGACGAGGCGCCGGGCACCGGGTCCCAGTCGAGGTTGACGGTGACGGCACCGCCGACCACCTGCTGGCCGGAGACCCAGGGGGCGTCGGGGGTGGCCGCGGCGCGCGCCGGCGAGGCGGAGGCGAGGGCGGCCAGCCCGAGCGCGAGGGCCGTGAGGAGCACGAGGGCATGACGACGTAGGGGGGTTGTCGAGCTGGGAGCCATAGATCTACCTTCTCGTGAAGTGGCACCAAATGTGGAGCGATCGGGGAATTCCGGCCTTGCCCTGCTTTTCGGCACGCGCGTCACCAAGGTGAGGGCTGGTAGTCCTTGACGAAGCAGCCGTACAGGTCCTCGCCGGCCTCGCCGCGCACGATCGGGTCGTAGACCCGCGCCGCGCCGTCGACCAGGTCGAGGGGTGCGTGCCAGCCCTCGGCGGCGATCCGCAGCTTCTCGTGGTGCGGGCGCTCGTCGGTGATCCAGCCGGTGTCGACGGCCGTCATCAGGATCTTGTCGGTCTCGAACATCTCGCCCGACGACGTGCGGGTCATCATGTTGAGTGCCGCCTTGGCCATGTTGGTGTGCGGATGCCCGGCGCCCTTGTAGCGACGGGAGAACTGGCCCTCCATCGCCGAGACGTTGACGATGTACGCGCGGCGGGCACCGTTGCGCACGGCCGCACGCAGCGCCGGACGCAGCCGGGAGTTGATCAGGAAGGGCGCGATCGAGTTGCAGAACTGCACCTCGAGCAGCTCCAGCGGGTCGACCTCGTCGAGCACCTGGGTCCAGGAGTTGTTGTCCTGGATGTCGGGGATCAACCCGCCCGCGTCGACGGCCGTGCCGGCGAGATGGGCCTCCAGCGAGGCACTGCCGGCCTTGAGCGCCAGTGCGGTGAGGGACGCGGCGTTGTGCGTGGCGAGGGCCGACTCGACCGACTCGCCCTCGTGGTGGGCGACCGCCGTCGACGACAGGGCTCCGGCGATGGCGGCCGGATGCGCCTCGGAGATCCGGTCGAAGGTGACCATCTCCGGCAGTGCCTCCACGCCGAGGGACTCCGCGCTCGGCAACGCGGCGCTCTCGCCGTCGATGAGGTGGGAGTAGGCCCCCGGGAGGCGGCGTACCGTCTGGCAGGCGTTGTTGATGATGATGTCGAGCGGGCCGTCGGCCGCGACGTCGTCGGTCAGCGAGATGACCTGGGTGGGGTCGCGCAGGTCGATCCCGACCACCTTGAGCCGGTGCAGCCAGTCGGCGGAGTCCTCCATCGCGGCGAACCGCCGCACGGCGTCCTTGGGGAAGCGCGTGGTGATCGTGGTGTGCGCGCCGTCGCGGAGCAGCCGCAGCGCGATGTACATGCCGATCTTGGCGCGGCCGCCCGTGAGCAGCGCCCGCTTGCCGGTGAGGTCCGTGCGCTGGTCGCGCTTGGCATGGCTCATCGCGGCGCAGCGGGGGCACAGCCAGTGGTAGAACGCGTCGACGAGGGTGAAGTCCTCCTTGCAGATGTAGCACCCGCGCGGCGTGATCAGCTCACCCGCGAACGCGCCCTGCGCCGTGGAGACCAGCGGGATCCCGGCCGTCTCGTCGTCGATGCGCAGGGCCGAACCGGTCGCCGTGCGCTCGATGATCTCCTGGTCGTGGCGCTGCCGTTCCATCCGGATCTCGGCGCGCCGGGCCCGCTTGATCATCTTGTACATGTACGACGCCGCGCGCTTCACCGTGCGGATGTCGTCGTGGTCCGGGGGCAGCTGCGGCAGCTGGCCGAGGACCTTGAGCGTGATCGCGAGCTCGTCGGGGTCGATCCCGCTCAGCTGTTCGGAGGGATCGACGAAGTACGGGCTGGGCACCGGCGCATCGTACGTGCGGTGCCACCCAAGTCACGGATCCAGGCTAGGCTCGGCGTCGCACAACTGAACATCGCGCCGTTCGAACCCCAGCGGGAGAGCCCCCGTCCCACGAGGACGAGGCGCCGAAGGAGCAAATCTCCCCAAGAATCTCTCAGGCACCCTGACCGCTGGGACGAGGCGAACTCTGGAAAGTCGGGCCGGATCCACCGGCCCGCACCCACGGTGCAAGCCGTCCGATCGGGCGGTGAAGCTCTCAGGTAGCGATGACAGAGCGGGGAGGCAACCCAGCCACGAGCCGGCGTACGCCGTGCTCTCCACGAGGAAGCCTCCCGATGACCACTCCTTCAGGGACCCCGCGGCTCACCCCGCTGCACGACGTCCATGCCGCCCTCGGCGCGTCCTTCACCGACTTCGCGGGCTGGCAGATGCCGGTCCGCTACGGCTCGGAGACCGCGGAGCACCGCGCGGTCCGCACCCGGGCCGGCCTCTTCGACCTGACCCACATGGGCGAGATCGAGCTGACCGGTCCCGGCGCCGGCGCGGCGCTCGACCACGCGCTGGTGAGCCGGCCCTCCGCGATCGGCGTCGGCCGCGCGCGCTACTCGATGATCTGCGCCGAGGACGGCGGGATCATCGACGACCTCGTCGTCTACCGGCTGGCCGAGGAGCACTACCTGGTCGTCGCCAACGCGAGCAATGTCGCCGTCGTGGCACCCGAGCTCGCCGCCCGCGCCGCGGGGTACGACGTCGAGGTCCGCGACACGTCGACCGACTGGGCGCTGCTCGCGGTGCAGGGCCCGGCCTCGGCCGCCATCGTCGCCGGCCTGACCGAGCTCGACGTCCCGTCGCTGCGGTACTACGCCATCGATGCCGGCGTCCTCGCCGGGATCGACGTGCTGCTCGCCCGCACCGGCTACACCGGCGAGGACGGCTTCGAGGTCTACTGCCGGCCGGGGGACGCCGCCACGGTCTGGGCGGCGCTGACCGACGCCGGCGCGGAGCGCGGGCTGGTCCCGGCCGGCCTCGCCTGCCGCGACACGCTGCGCCTGGAGGCCGGGATGCCGCTCTACGGCCACGAGCTGGACCGGGAGACCACGCCCTTCGAGGCGAACCTGGGGCGGGTCGTCGTCCTCGACAAGCCGGAGGGCTTCGTCGGCGACACCGCGCTGGCCCGACGCAAGGAGGAGGGCCCGCAGCGGGTGCTCGTCGGTCTCGTCGCCGAGGGCCGCCGCTCGCCGCGGGCCGGCTACCCGGTGCACGACCCGGCCACCGGCGCCGAGGTCGGCGTCGTCACCAGCGGCGCGCCCTCCCCCACGCTGGAGCGGCCGATCGCGATGGCCTACGTCCCGCCCGCACTCGCCGCGCCGGGGACCCGCCTCGCCGTCTCGCTGCGCGGCACCCTCGAGGCCGCCGAGGTCGTCGAGCTCCCGTTCTACGCCCGCACCCGCTGACCCACCGACCCCACCTCCAGGAGACACCATGAGCAACCCCACGCACCTCCAGTACACGGCCGAGCACGAGTGGATCGCCGTCGACGCCGCGACCAGCGACCTCGCCCGGGTCGGCGTCACCGCGTACGCCGCCGATGCCCTCGGCGACGTCGTCTACGTCGACCTTCCCCAGGTCGGCACCGGCGTCACCGCAGGCGAGACC
Organism: Nocardioides sp. L-11A; assembly: GCA_029961745.1. NCBI lineage: Bacteria > Bacillati > Actinomycetota > Actinomycetes > Propionibacteriales > Nocardioidaceae > Nocardioides > Nocardioides sp. L-11A. Next base: position 2,517,282 of record CP124680.1, on the reverse strand, counting down.
TGCGGCGAGCTGGAGTCGACCAAGTCGGTCAGCGACCTCTACGCCCCCGTCAGCGGCGAGATCGTCGAGGTCAACGCGGCCGTCGACGCCGACCCCGGCCTGATCAACAGCGACCCGTTCGGCGAGGGCTGGCTGTTCGTCGTCAAGGTCGCCGACAGCCCCGCGCTGCTCGACGCCGCCGCCTACGAAGCCCTCCTGGAGGCCTGAGGTGGCCGGCATGCTGGACCGGTCGCTGGCGAGCTTCGACCCCGACGTCCACACCGCGATCGCCGCCGAGCTGGCCCGCCAGCAGGGCACCCTGGAGCTGATCGCGTCGGAGAACTTCGCCCCCGTCGCGGTGATGGAGGCGCAGGGCTCCGTCCTCACCAACAAGTACGCCGAGGGCTACCCCGGCCGCCGCTACTACGGCGGCTGCGAGCACGTCGACCTCGTCGAGCAGCTCGCCATCGACCGGGTGACGGAGTTGTTCGGCGCCGAGGCCGCGAACGTGCAGCCGCACTCGGGCGCACAGGCCAACGCGGCCGCGATGTTCGCCCTGCTCGACCCGGGCGACACGATCCTCGGCCTCGACCTCGCGCACGGCGGTCACCTGACCCACGGCATGCGGATCAACTTCTCCGGCCGGCTCTACGACGTGGTGGCCTACCACGTCGACGACAAGGACTTCCGGGTCGACCTGGCCGAGGTCGAGCGACTCGCCCTGGAGCACCGGCCGAAGCTGATCGTGGCCGGCTGGTCGGCGTACCCGCGCCGGCTCGACTTCGCCGCCTTCCGCCGCATCGCCGACCTCGTCGGCGCCTACCTCATGGTCGACATGGCCCACTTCGCCGGCCTGGTCGCGGCCGGTCTGCACCCGAGCCCGGTGCCCTACGCCGACATCGTCACGACGACCACCCACAAGACGCTGGGCGGTCCGCGCGGCGGCGTGATCCTGAGCCGGGCCGAGCTGGCCAAGAAGATCAACAGCGCGGTCTTCCCCGGCCAGCAGGGCGGCCCGCTGGAGCATGTCGTCGCGGCCAAGGCCGTGGCGTTCAAGATGGCCGCGTCGCCGGAGTTCAAGGAGCGTCAGGAGCGCACGCTCGAGGGCGCCCGGATCATCGCGGAACGGCTCACCCGGCCCGACGTGGTCGAGGCCGGCGTCTCCGTGCTGACCGGCGGCACCGACGTGCACCTGGTCCTCGTCGACCTGCGCCACTCGGAGCTCGACGGCCGGCAGGCCGAGGACCGGCTGCACGCGATCGGTCTCACGGTCAACCGCAACGCGGTGCCCTTCGACCCGCGGCCGCCCATGGTGACCTCGGGCCTGCGCATCGGCACACCGGCCCTCGCCACGCGCGGCTTCGGCGCGGAGGCGTTCACGGAGGTCGCCGACGTCATCGCCGAGGCGCTCGTGCCGTCGTACGACGAGAGCGTGGGCACCCGCCTCCGCGAGCGGGTCGCGGCCCTCGCCGCAGCGCATCCGCTCTACCCGGGGTTGTCGTGACCCCCGCACCCGCCGGCGCGGCGGTACCGTCGGGTCATGGACCGCAGGAGCCCGTGATCGCATGGCGCTGAGCGTCTTCGACCTCTACTCGATCGGCATCGGGCCGTCGTCCTCCCACACCGTCGGGCCGATGCGGGCCGCCCGCATCTTCGCGGAGGGGCTCGCCGACGACGGCGAGCTCCCCCGCGTGGCGCGGGTCCGGGCCGAGCTGTTCGGCTCGTTGGGCGCGACCGGCCACGGGCACGGGTCCGTGAAGGCCGTCATCCTCGGTCTCGAGGGCGACGACCCGGCGACGACCGACACCTCGACGTACGACGACCGGGTGGCGGCGATCCTCGAGCGCCGGGAGCTGGTCCTGGCCGGTGCCCACCGGATCCGGTTCGAGGCCGACGACGTCGTCATGCACCGGCGCCGGTCCCTGCCCGCGCACCCCAACGGCATGGTCTTCACGGCGTACGACGCGGCGGGCACCGAGCTGCGTGCACGGACCTACTACTCCGTCGGGGGCGGCTTCGTGGTCGACGAGGACCAGGCCGGGGCGGACCGCGTGGTCGCCGACGAGACCGTGCTGCCCTACCCCTTCAGCACGGGCGGGGAGCTGCTCGCCCTCTGCGCGCGCGAGGGCATGTCCGTCTCCGACGTGATGCTCGCCAACGAGCTCACCTGGCGCGAGGAGAGCGAGATCCGGGCCGGGCTCCTGAAGATCTGGCGGGTGATGGCGGCCTGCGTCGAGGAGGGCTGTCACCACGAGGGCGTCCTGCCCGGCGGGCTGAAGGTGCCCCGCCGCGCGCCCGAGCTCTACGCGAAGCTCTGCCGGACCGGGAGCGACGACCCGCTCGACGTCATCGACTGGGTCAACCTGTTCGCGCTGGCCGTCAACGAGCAGAACGCCTCCGGTGGCCGGATCGTCACCGCCCCCACCAACGGGGCCGCCGGCATCGTGCCCGCCGTCCTGCACTACTGGGTGCGGTTCGCGGCGCGGGGCCGCACGCCCGAGCAGGTCGACGACGGCATCGTCCGCTTCCTGCTGACCGGCGCCGCCATCGGCATCCTGGCGAAGATGAACGCCTCCATCTCCGGTGCCGAGGTGGGCTGCCAGGGCGAGGTCGGCTCGGCCTGCGCCATGGCCGCCGGAGCGCTCGCCGAGGTGCTCGGCGGCACGCCCGCGCAGGTGGAGAACGCCGCCGAGGTCGGCATCGAGCACAACCTCGGACTCACCTGCGACCCGGTCGGCGGCCTGGTCCAGATCCCCTGCATCGAGCGCAATGCGATCGCGTCGGTCAAGGCGATCAACGCCGCGCGGCTGGCCATCCACGGCAACGGCTCGCACAAGGTCAGCCTCGACAAGGCGCTCAAGACCATGCGCGAGACCGGCCGCGACATGAAGACGAAGTACAAGGAGACCTCGCGCGGCGGCCTCGCCGTCAACGTGATCGAGTGCTGAGTCCCGACCCCTCCGGTCGGTGGTCCTCCTGCCGATGTGCCCTCTGCAGGCGCCGCTGAACGGCACCCGCAGAGGGGAGCACGAGCCGTGGCACGACACGCCTCTCGTGCGCTGCTGCCCGGGGCCGGGTTCGCCTTCGCCTACACGCTGGCCATCCTCGCCGGCCGGTCGACGCGGGTCGAGGGCAGCGAGGTCTCGCTCGCCTGGCCCGCGGCGGCGGTGGCTGTGCTCTGGTGCCTGCATGCCCGCGACCTGCCCCGCTCCCGGGCGGCGCTGCACGGGGGCGGGCTCGCGATCCTCACCTTCGGCGTCAACCTGGCCACAGGGGCCGGTGTCGGCCTGGCCGCCTGGTTCGTCCTGGTCAACGTCGCCCTCGGCGCCGTGACCGCCGCCGTCCTGCGGTACGGCGAGCGGCCGGCCGCGCTGCGCCAGCCCGCCGATCTGGGTCGGCTGGTCGCCGCGGTGGCTGCGGGGACACTGGTGTCGGCCGCGCTCGCTGTCGTGTGGTTCGCTCACGAGGGCCAGCCGGACCTGCCCCAGACCTTCGCCCTGTTCGCGGTCCGCAACGGTGTGACGGCGCTGGCCGGGGTGGCGGTCGTGCTCCGGCTGCGGGACGCGCAGTGGCGCCGCCCGTCGTTCGCGGTGCGCCGCGTGGCCGAGGCGATCACGTGCATGGGTCTGGTCGGCCTCGTCTTCGTCCGCGTCTTCTGGCTCAACCCCGGCCACCCGAACGCCTTCGGCGTGATGCTGCCCGCGATGTGGGTGTCGCTGCGGTTCTCCACCACGACGAGCACCGTGTTCCTGACCGGCTCGGGCGTCTCGATCATGGCCGCCACGCTGCTCGACCGCGGTGCCCTGCAGGGCGTCACCCCTCAGGAGCAGGCGCTCCTGGCCCAGGGGATGGTGGGCGCGCTGACGGTCGTCGTCTTGACCCTCGCCCTGTTCCGCGACTCCCGCAACGAGCTGATCGCCGAGCTGCGCGAGCTCGCCCAGCACGACCCGCTCACCGGCCTGGCCAACCGGGCGCTGCTCCACCAGCGCCTCGAGCACGCGCTCGCGCGGCATCCGGCGGGCACCGTCGGCGTGGTCCTGCTCGACCTCAACGGCTTCAAGCTGGTCAACGACGCCTGGGGGCACGAGGAGGGGGACCTGCTCCTCGTCGAGATCGCCCGCCGGCTCACCGATCTGGCCGGTCCCCGCGACACAGTCGCCCGGCTGGGCGGCGACGAGTTCGTGGTGCTGTGTCCCGGCATCGACGGCCCGGCCGACCTGGACCTGTCGGTCGAGCGGATCCGCCGCCGGGTCGCCCTGCCCTACGGCCAGTCGTCCGACGCGCCCTACGACCGGATCACGGCCAGCGCCGGTGCCGCCGTCTCGGACCGGTCGAGCACGCCGCGCTCGCTGCTCGCCGCCGCCGACCGGGCCATGTACGACGCGAAGCGGGCCGAGCGCGGCGCCGGGCTCACAGGCCGGGAAGCACCTCCCGCACGATCGCCAGCAGGGCCTCCCTCAGCAGCAGGTGCGCCTGCTCGCGGCTGAGCGTCCGCTCCCGCGACCACTCCCGGATCGCACCCCGGGCCAGCTCGCCGAACGAGCGCACGACGGCCCGTGCTGCGGGGTCCGCCGGGTCGCCGCCGACCATCTCCAGCACCCGACCCGCGGCCAGGTCGTGGGCACCGTCGAGGATCGCGCGCACCTCCGCGTCCTCGCCCACCCCCTCGGCGCCGCGGACGGTGAGATAGGTCGCCCGCTCGGGCGTGATCGAGCCGAGGAACCAGTGCACGGCGGCGTCGACCCGCTCGGTCAGCGAACCGGTCGGCAGCGGCACGTCCTCGAGCGTCGGCAGCAGTGACGCCCGCCGGACCACCTCCAGGTAGAGGGTGCGCTTGTCGCCGAAGTAGTGGTTGAGCAGACCGCGCGCGACCCCGGCCTCACGGGCGATCCCCGTCGTCGCCACGGCGGCGTAGGGCCGTTCGGCGAAGAGCCGCTCGGCGGCGACCAGGATCTGCTCCCGGCGCTGGTCCGGAGGCAGCCGCTGGCGGCGGACGGCGTCGGTCATGGGCCCAACCTACTATTGGCAGCGTGCCAACAAAAGGCTACGTTGACCCTATGGCGACCAACCTCCGGGTCCGCGATCTGCCCGTCCCCGCCGGCTTCGACATGCGCGACCACGTGTCCGGGATCGGCGCCCACCTGGCCGGGCCGGCCAACGTGGTCATGCAGCTGAGCTGGCCCGGTGTCGGGTACGGCGTGATGAACAGCCGGGTGCACGACGGCGCGGCGATGAAGCGTCCCTTCAAGCGCGGCCGGACGACCTTCACCTACCTCGCCGTCGCGCTGCTCGGCACCGACGAGGACCGGGCGGCGTTCCGCAGGGCGGTCAACCGGCAGCACGCCCAGGTCGTGTCCGGGCCCGGCGAGGCGGTCCGCTACCGCGCGATGGACCCGCGACTGCAGACCTGGGTCGCGGCCTGTCTCTACTACGGCACCGTCGACATGATCGAGCGGATGCACGGCCCGCTGCCCGAGGCCGAGGCCGACGCGCTCTACGCCCATTGCGCCCGGTTCGGCACCACGCTGCAGATGCCCGCCGACGCCTGGCCCGCGGACCGGGCGGCCTTCCGCCGCTACTGGGAGGACGCGGAGGCCGAGGTCGACATCGACCCCGCGGTCGCGGCATACCTCATGGACCTGACCCGGCTGCGCAACTTCCCGCGGCCCTTCCACCTGCTGGCCCCCTTCGTGGTCTTCGTGACGACCGGCTTCCTCCCGCCGCTGTTCCGCGACGCGATGGGCCTGTCCTGGACCGACCGTCAGCAGCGCCGCTTCGACCGGCTGCTGCGGACCGCCGGCGCGGTCGAGCGGCGGCTCCCCCGCGTCCTGCGGAACTTCCCGTTCAACCTGTGGCTCGCCGACATGCGACTGCGCCGCCGCCTGGGCCGCCGCCTCGTCTGACCCCCGACAGGAGCACGCGATGGACTTCGACCTGCCCGAGAGCGCCCTGGCCGTCCGCGAGGGCGTCGCCGCCGTCGCGGCGCGGTACGACCACGCCTACTGGTCCCGCTGCGAGGAGGAGCACCGCTTTCCCCGAGAGGTGTTCGACGACCTCGGCGCCGGCGGCTGGTTCGGTCTCTGCGTTCCCGAGGAGTACGGCGGCGGCGGGCAGGGCCTGCTCGAGCTGGCCGTCGCCAACATGACGCTGTGCGCCTCGGGGGGCGTGGCCGGCACCTTCTTCTACGTCACCACGCCGGGCTTCGGCGCGATGACGCTGACCCGGCACGGCACCGCGGAGCAGAAGCAGCAGATCCTGCCTGGACTGGCCACCGGCGACCTGCAGTTCTGCCTCGCGCTCACCGAGCCCGACGCCGGCTCCAACGCGATCGAGATCAAGACCCGGGCCCGACGGGACGGCGACGAGTTCGTCATCAAGGGCCAGAAGGTCTGGATCTCCAACGTCGAGAACGCCGACTGGATGGTCGCGGTCACCCGCACGATCCCCGCCACCGAGACCCGCGAGCGCGGGCTCCCCCGCACCGCGGGGTTCACTCTCTTCCTGGTCGACGTCAAGCAGGCGCTCGCCGACGGCACCCTGTCCTACACGCCGATCCCCAAGATGGGCAGCAACATCCTGCAGTCCAGCCAGGTCTTCCTCGACGACGTCCGGGTGCCCGCGAGCCACGTCGTCGGCGAGGTCGACGCCGGCTTCGCCGTCCTGTGGGACGTGCTCAACCCCGAGCGCATCCTCGCCGCCTCCGGCGGCATCGGCACAGCCGACGCCGCCCTCGCGATCGCCTGCGACTACGCCCGCACCCGGGAGGTCTTCGGTCGCCCGATCGGCGCCAACCAGGGCCTGCAGTTCCCCCTCGCCCAGCTCAAGGCCACGACCGAGCTCGGCCGGCTGATGACCTACCAGGCCGCGTGGCTCTTCGACCAGGGCCGCCCCTGCGGCAACGAGGCCAACGTCGCCAAGCTGACCGGCGCCCAGGTCGGCTGGGAGGCCGCCAACCAGGCCTTCCAGACCCTCGGCGGGATGGCGTACTCCAAGGAGTACCCGATCGAGCGGATCTTCCGCGACGCCCGGATCGCCAAGAACATCCCGGTCGCCGAGGAGCTCATCCTCGCCCACATCGGGACCCAGCTGCTGGGGCTGCCCCGGAGCTACTGAGGCGAGAGCGCCCGGGCCACCATGCCGAGCGACCCCGCGGGCACGCCCGGGCTGTAGCGATAGCCCTGCACCTCGTCGCACCCGCGCCGGCGCAGGTACTGCTCCTGTTCGGCGGTCTCGACGCCCTCCGCGACGACCGTCATGCCCAGAGCGTGCGCCATCACGATGATCGCGTCGACGATGGCGGCGTTCTCGGCCGTGTCGATCTCCCGCACGAAGGAGCGGTCGATCTTGATCCGATCGATGGGGAACCGGGTCAGGTAGGCGAGGCTGCTGTAGCCGCGGCCGAAGTCGTCGACGGCGATGGAGACACCGAGGGAGCGCAGGGACTGGAGCATCGCGACGACGTCGCCGTGGTCCTCGATGAGCAGGCCCTCGGTGATCTCCACCTCGAGCTGCGACGGCTCGATCCCCGCCGTCTCGATCGCGGCGGCGATCTCCTCCAGCCAGGCGCGGCCCCGCATCTGGCGCGGTGAGACGTTGACCGCCAATCGGAGCGGGCGCCCCAGCTGCTCCTGCACCTCCGCCAGCGCGGTGCAGGCCGTGGTCAGGACCCAGGCGCCCAGCTCGGCGATCATCCCGCCGTCCTCGGCGACCGGGATGAACCGGTCAGGCGGTACGGCGCCCAGGCTCGGGCTGGCCCACCGGGCCAGCGCCTCGACGCCGACCACCTCGCCGGTCCCGAGGTCGACCTGGGGCTGGTAGACCAGCGACAGCTCGTCCTGGTCCAGTGCCTGCCGCAGGGCGGCCGAGAGTGCCAGGCGGTCGTTGTTCTCCACCAGCATCGGCGGCTCGAACCAGCGGATCGCGTTCCGGCCGGCGGCCTTCGCCTGGTAGAGCGCGATGTCCACGTGCTTGAGCAGCGTGCCCGGATCGCGGCCGTCGGCGGGGAAGCGCGCCGCGCCGACGCTGCCGGTGACCGCGAGCTCGTAGCCGTGCACCACCACCGGCGCGAGCACGGCGGCCAGCAGCTCCTCCAGGCGCCGGTCCAGGTCGGCGCCGTTCCCCAGGTCCTCGAACACGATCACGAACTCGTCGCCCCCCAGTCGTGCGACGAGGTCGTCCGTGCGGGTCCAGGCCAGCAGCCGCTCCGCGACGACGATGAGCAGCTCGTCGCCGATGTGGTGCCCCAGCGAGTCGTTGACCCGCTTGAAGTGGTCGAGGTCGAGCAGCACCAGCACCAGCTCGAGCGAGCTGTGCTCGGCCCGCTCCACGGCCTGGTCGAGATGGCGCACCAGCAGCGACCGGTTCGGGAGGTTGGTGAGGCTGTCGTGGGTGGCGACGTGCTCGAAGCGCCGGCGGTCCTCGAGCCGGTGGGTGATGTCGAACGCGACGACGAGGAAGCCACCCGCCACCCCCGCCTCGGGCGCGAGCGGGACGATCGCCTCGTAGACCGGCACGGTGCTGCCGTCCGTGCGCCGGTAGGTCCACTCCGCCTCGTCGCCGCCGGCGTGGGCGAGGACCGGGGATCCGTCCGGGTAGCGCTGACGCTCGGCCGCGTCGATCTCGACGAGCGAGCGGCCGACCAGCTCGCACTGTTCGCGGCCGACCAGCGCCGCCGCAGCGGGGTTGGCGATCCGGATCCGCCCGGACGCGTCGGTCGCGAGGATGCTGAACGGGATCGAGTCGACGATCGCGCGCTCGAGCGCACTCCTCTCGCCCCCGGGATCCGTCACCTCTCCCCCATCGGCACGGGACCCGCTGATCGGAGCCGACCGGGACCTTGGTCCCCGGCCGCGTCGCCGAACGGTCGGCATCGCCCGGTTCCGCCACGTACGACGGACGCGCTGCCGGATGATCGACTCCGAAGGGAAGGGGATCTCGTGCGCTGGTTGCAGCGAGCAGTCGGACTGCTCATCCTCGGGACGGCGCTCGCGGGCGCCGGCCTGCTCTGGTGGTCGGTGTCGGACACGGCCCGGGGCCGGGCCGAGCCGTCGGACGGCCTCGTCCTCGGGGCCTGGCACGTCCTCTACGACACGGAGGCACCGACGGTGCCGACCCTCGCGGCCGCCGGGGGCCTGGCCCTGCTGTTCGCCGCGGGCGTCGCCTGGCTGGAGCGACGGATCGCGACCCGGGCCCGCCGTAGCGACGACGGCACCGGGCTCCCCCTGTCCCCCCGCCATGTGATGACCGAGACCCGCGGCGTCTTCCACGGCCCGGTCACCCTCACCGTGCTGGTGCCCGCGCACGACGAGGCGCAGGGCATCGCCGCCACGCTCGCCTCCCTCGCCGGCCAGTCCCGCCCACCCGAGCGGGTCGTCGTCGTGGCCGACAACTGCACCGACGACACCGCGGAGATCGCGCGCCGTTCGGGGGCCGAGGTGGTCGAGAGCGTCGGCAACCGCCACAAGAAGGCCGGCGCGCTCAACCAGGCGCTGGCCCGGATCCTGCCCGGGCAGGGCGAGAACGACCTGGTGATGGTGATGGACGCCGACACCGTGCTCGACGACGGCTTCCTGGACGCCGTGGTGCGCCGGATGACCGACGACCGCGCGCTGATGGCCGTCGGCGGGCTGTTCTACGGCGAGGACGGCAAAGGCCTGATCGGGCAGTTCCAGCGCAACGAGTACACCCGCTACGCCCGTGACCTGCGCCGCCGGCGGGGCCGGGTCTTCGTACTGACCGGCACCGCCACGGTGTTCCGGCCCCGCGCCCTGCGCACCGTCGCCGCGGAGCGGGGCCGGCTGCTGCCCGGCGTCCCCGGTGACGTCTACGACACCCTGGTCCTCACCGAGGACAACGAGATCACGCTCGCCCTCAAGTCGCTCGGCGGCCTGATCCTCTCGCCGGCCGAGTGCACGGTCGTCACCGAGGTGATGCCGACGTGGCGCGCACTGTGGGCCCAGCGGCTGCGCTGGCAGCGCGGCGCCCTGGAGAACCTCGGCGCCTACGGCCTGCGTCCCGCGACCTTCCGCTACTGGGCCCAGCAGCTGGGCATCGGGTACGGCGTCATCGCGCTCTTCTCCTACCTGCTGCTGATGCTCCTCATGGCACTGTCCTTCGACAGCTGGGTCTGGTTCCCGTTCTGGCTGGGCACCGGGCTGGTGTTCACCGTCGAGCGGGTCGTCACGGTCTGGCGCGGTGGCTGGCGGGCCCGGCTGCTCGCGGCGACCCTCTTCCCCGAGCTCGTCTACGCGCTCTTCCTCGACGTCGTCTACCTGAAGGGGATCATCGACATGTCGCTGGGCCGCAACGCCGACTGGAAGCACGTCGTGAGCACCCCGCGCGGCGTCCGGGCGGACGCATGAGCCGCCTGCTCGACAGCCCGCTGCTGGCGACGCTGGGCATCGTCTTCCCCGAGTCCCTGGTGCGCTCGCACGCGTTCGCGGTCCTGGCCGCGTTCGTCGCCATCAACACCATGGTCTACGTGACCCTGGCCGTGGCGAAGACGCTGCCGAAAGTCTACGCGGGCGACCATCTGCCACGGAGCTACGAGCGGTCGGAGACCCGGAGCATCCATCCCGACGGGCCCCGCTGACGGACTGGGCCACCCATGTCTGGGCGTCGGGCCGCGACCTCTGGGGGGGTCGGTCGCGGCCCGACATCGGACATCATGACATACCAACGGTTCATTTGGGCCGGTTGGGTGAGCATTACCTGACACGTGTCCACGTACGTGACCAGCGGCGCCCGGACTACTCCCAGAACACCCGATCGACGACCGCGTGGGCGTGCCGGGTGACCCGTAGATAGTCGTCGAGGAGGCGGTCCGTCTCGGTGAACTGGTAGCCGAGGATCCCCGCCACTGCGCGACGCTCGAGCAGTGCGCGGGGGAACTCGTCGCCCGCGCGCCCGCGCGCGAGGAGCACCGCGTTGCGGACCCGCGTGGCGAGCCGCCAGGAGGTGCCGAGCGTCTGCGCGTCGTCGTGGGTGATCAGGCCGGCCCCGGCCGCCGCCTCCAGCGCGGGGAGGGTCTGGGTCGTGCGCAGGCCGGGGATCTCGGCGCCGTGACGCAGCTGGAGCAGTTGGACCGTCCACTCGATGTCGGCCAGTCCACCGCGGCCCAGCTTGAGGTGCAGAGCCGGGTCGGCCCCCCGCGGGAGGCGCTCCTTGTCGACGCGGCCCTTGATCCGGCGCACCTCGACCACGTCGTCGTCGGTGAGCCCGCCGGCCGGGTAGCGCAGCGGGTCGATGAGGGTGGTGAACCGGTCGCGGAGGCCGGGATCGCCGACGACGGCATCGGCGCGCAGCAGCGCCTGCGCCTCCCACACGTGGGACCACTTGGCGTAGTAGGCGGCGTACGCGTCCAGCGTCCGCACCAGCGGGCCCTGGCGCCCCTCGGGACGCAGGTCGGCGTCGACGACGAGCGCCGGGTCGGGGCCGGGGACGGCGAGCACCCGGCGCACCTCCTCGGCGACGATGCGCGCGAAGGTCGCGGCCTCGTGGGCGTCGGCGCCCTCCTCGGGCTCGTGCACGAAGAGCACGTCGGCGTCGCTGCCGTAGGACAGCTCGAAGCCGCCGTAGCGGCCCATCGCGACGATGGCCATCCGGGTCGGCACGGCGTCGAGCCCGCGCGCCCGGAGCGTCGCCTCGACCGCGCCCTGCAGGGTCGCCTCGAGGGTGGCGTCGGTGAGCCGGGTCAGCGCGCTGCCGACCTCGGCGACGTCGACCAGGCCCAGGACGTCGCCCGCGGCGATGCGCAGCAGCTCGCGGCGGCGCACCGCGCGCAGTGCGCGCACACCCTTCTCGAAACCCTGCTGGCGACGGCCGGTGGCGAGCATCTCCTCGGTCATCGCGGCGGAGCCGAGGGGGCGCAGGTCGCCGCCGAGCAGCCGGACGCCCGCGGGCTCACGCTCCAGGAGGTCGGTGCAGTAGCGGGAGGTGGCGAGCAGGTGGGCGAGCCGCTCGGCGGCCTCGCCCTCGTCACGGAGCGTGGAGAGGTACCACGGCGTGCGGCCCAGGGCCTCGCTGATCCGGCGGAAGCCGAACAGCCCGCCGTCGGGGTCGGAGCACTCGGCGAACCACTGCAGCATCGCGGGCAGCAGGGTGCGCTGGATGGCCGCGGTGCGGCTGACACCGGCGGTCAGCGCCTCCAGGTTGCGCAGCGCGGCCTGCGGGTCGGCGTACCCGAGGGCGGCCAGGCGGGCGCCCGCGGCCTCGGAGGAGAGCCGCACCTCGTCGGAGCCGATCCGGGCCACCGCGGAGAGCAGCGGACGGTAGAAGATCTTCTGGTGCAGCCGGCTGACCTCGCGGCGGTGGTCCTGCCAGGTGTCCTCGAGCTGCTTCTGCGACTCCTTGAAGAAGCCGAGGCTGCGCCCGAGGCGCCGCAGTGACGCCTCGTCGTCCGGTACGACGTGGGTGCGCTGCAGCCGGTGGAGCTGGATCCGGTGCTCCAGCTGCCGCAGGAAGGCGTAGGCGCGGTGCAGCGCCTCGCCGTCCTCGCGGCCGACGTAGCCGCCCTCGGTCAGGCGGGCCAGCGCGCTCAGCGTCGTCGGCGGGCGGATCGACTCGTCGGCGCGGCCGTGGACCAGCTGGAGCAGCTGGACGGCGAACTCGACGTCGCGCAGCCCGCCGGCGCCGAGCTTGAGCTGACGCTCCGCCTCCCGGGCCGGGATGTGGTCGAGGACCCGGCGCCGCATCGCGCGGGCGGCGTCGACGAAGCCCTCGCGGTCCGCCGCCGACCAGACCATCGGCGCGGTCATCGCGACGAACCCGGCGCCGAGCGCCAGGTCGCCGGCGACCGGCCGCGCCTTGAGCAGCGCCTGGAACTCCCATGGCTCGGCCCAGCGCTCGTAGTAGCTCTGGTGGCTGGCGAGGGTCCGGCTCAGCGGGCCCGCCCTGCCCTCGGGACGCAGCGCCGCGTCGACCGGCCAGATGGTGCCCTCAGCGGTGTGGTCGGCGCAGACCTGCATCAGCTGGGCGGCCAGACGCGCGGCGACCCGCTCGTCGCCCTCGTGCACGAAGAGCACGTCGACGTCGGAGACGTAGTTCAGCTCGTGGCCGCCGCACTTGCCCATCGCGACCACCGCCAGCCGGACGTCGGCGGCGTCCGGGCCCAGTCGCGCCCGGGCGACCGCCAGCGCGGCGTCGAGCGTCCCGGCCGCGAGGTCGGACAGCTCCGCCGCCGCGTCGTCGACACCCAGGTGGTGGGTGAGGTCGCGCGCGGCGAGTCGCAGCAGATGACGGCGGTACTCCACGCGCAGCGCGTCGACCGCCTCCCGGTCCGGCTTCCCGGCGACGGCATCGAGGAGCGCCGCGCGCACCGCCCACGCGGCCGGGCGGGTCGACCCGAGCGCCGGATCGGCGAGCTCGCGCCAGTGCGCCGGGTGGGTGGCCAGGTGGTCGGCGAGCGCCACGCTCGCGCCGAGGACACCGAGCAGCCGCATCGCGGTCCCCTCGTCGTCGCGGACGGCGGCCAGCAGCGCGGCGCGCTCGCCGGCGGCATCGGCGGCATCGGCCAGACGGCACAGTCCCCGCAGCGCGGCGTCCGGGTCGGCGGTGCGCCCCAACAGGGCGAGCAGGTCACCGGAGCCCGGCCCCAGGTGGTCGAGATCGACCAGCGCGCGGTCCAGATCGACGAAGCCGAGCCGGAGCAGCTCGGTGCGCGGAGTCGCCCGGTTCACCAGAGCCCCTTCCCTGGTGTTGCCGCCAGGCGGTCGCAAGCATGGGCCCGAAGGGTCCGTGCGCAGCCTTCGATAGCCGACACGCTCGGCCCCAGCATCACAGGACCGGGAGCATGCGGTCCCGTTCGAAGGCCGAGACCTGGCCGCGGTACTCGTCCCACTCGGCGCGCTTGTTGCGCAGGAAGAAGTCGAAGACCTGCTCCCCCAGCGTCTCGGCGAGCAGCTCGGAGTGCTCCGCGATCGCGATCGCGTCGTGCAGGCTCTTCGGGAGGGGCTCGATGCCGAGGCTGCGACGCTCGCGCTCGGTCAGCGCCCAGACGTCGTCCTCGGCCTCGCGGGGCAGCTCGTAGTCGTTCTCGATGCCCTTCATGCCGGCGGCCAGCACGGCGGCGTAGGCGAGATAGGGGTTGCAGGCCGAGTCGATGGTGCGCAGCTCGACGCGGGTCGACTGGCCCTTCATCGGCTTGTACATCGGCACTCGCACCATCGCGGAGCGGTTGTTGTGGCCCCAGCAGATGTAGGACGGCGCCTCGCCGCCGAACATCATCCGCTTGTAGGAGTTGACCCACTGGTTGGTCACGACGCTGATCTCACTGGCGTGGCGCAGGATGCCCGCGATGAACTGGCGACCGGTGCGCGAGAGCTGGTACTCGGCGCCGGCCTCGTAGAAGGCGTTCTGGTCGCCCTCGAACAGGGACAGGTGCGTGTGCATGCCCGAGCCGGGGTGGGTCGTGAACGGCTTGGGCATGAAGGTCGCCCAGATGCCCTGGTTGAGCGCGACCTCCCGGATCACCGTGCGGAAGGTCATGATGTTGTCGGCGGTGGTCAGCGCGTCGGCGTAGCGCAGGTCGATCTCCTGCTGCCCCGGACCACCCTCGTGGTGGCTGAACTCGACCGAGATGCCCATCGCCTCGAGCATCGTGATCGCCTCACGGCGGAAGTCCGAGCCGTGCGAGTGGGCGGCGTGGTCGAAGTAGCCGCTGCGGTCGATCGGCACCGGCTCGTCACCGGCCCGCGGCTCGTCCTTGAACAGGTAGAACTCGATCTCGGGGTGGGTGTAGAACGTGAAGCCCTGCTCGGCCGCCTTGCCCAGGGTGCGCTTGAGCGCGTTGCGCGGGTCGGCGTACGACGGGGACCCGTCGGGCATCACGATGTCGCAGAACATCCGCGCCGTGGCCGGCCCCTCGCTGCTGCGCCAGGGCAGGATCTGGAAGGTCGTGGGGTCGGGCAGCGCGAGCATGTCGGCCTCGTAGACCCGCGCGAAGCCCTCGATCGCGGACCCGTCGAACCCGATGCCCTCGGAGAAGGCGCCCTCGAGCTCCGCCGGGGCGACCGCGACCGACTTGAGGAACCCCAGGACGTCGGTGAACCACAGGCGCACGAACCGGACGTCACGCTCCTCGAGAGCGCGCAGGACGAAGTCCTCTTGCTTACCCATGGCCGCAGCCTAGTGTCGGTCCGTGACCGCCGTGTTGCAGCACGGTGGTTTCTTGAAACATTCCAGTGACGACCCCCGCCCACCCAGGACCATGGTCCCGGCCGGGCACTCCCGGCCCTCGAAGAACCATCAGTGGGGAGAACGCATGTCTGTCTGGAAGAGCCGCACCATCGCTGTCGCCGTCGGAGCCACCCTGGTCGTCGGGCTCGGCGCGAGCGGCTCCGTCGCCGCCGGGCTGATCACGTCCAAGGACATCAAGAACAACACGATCACCTCGAAGGACATCAAGAACGGCGCGATCAAGGCGAAGGACGTCAAGGACGGCTCGCTCGAGGTCGCGGACCTCGCCCCCACGGCCAAGGCCGCGCTGACCACCGGCGTCGGCGGCGTCCAGGTCGCGACGCTGGCCGCGGACACGACGATCGCGAAGATCGGTGGACCGATCAACGACAACAACACCAACCTCAACACCGGCCTGACCCTGCCCGCCGGGAAGTACGTCGTCACGGTCGACGGAGCCTTCGAGAGCGCCGTCGCCTCGTCCTCGGCCGCCGACGTCTTCCCGCAGCTCTCCCTGTGGCTCGACAAGAACGGCGACAACAAGTTCCGCTGGCAGGACGGCGAGGGCGACATCAGCCCCAACGCGCTGATGCCGACCGCCAAGAACCTGCACATCTCGGTCAGCGGCACGACCGTGCTGACGCTGACCCAGCCGACCAGGGTCGGCCTGCTCGCGTTCGGCTACGCCAGCGACCAGAGCGAGGCCCGCAGCGGCGAGATCAAGGTCATCGACGCGACGCTGACCGCGACTCCGCTGTCCTGACACAGCATCCCGGACCGGGGGCGACGGTCTCGACCGCCGCCCCCGGATCCAGCCGGCGGGCCAGCGCGGCGACGAAGCCGTGGTTGACACCGCAGACCAGGCCGCGGTGGTCGGCCGCGAGCCGGTCGAAGGGGCAGTTCGCCAACGCCAGACCGTCCGTGTCGGCGCGGGGCTCGTACCCCAGCACGCTCAGCGCGTCGCCCAGGGAGCACCCGGGCTGCTGCCGCAGTGCCACCTGCTCGGCCGCGTCCTCGGCGGCGGCCGCCAGCGCTTCGGCCATCGGCGCCCCGGACAGGGTGCGCTCCACCGCGTCGGCCAGCACCTGTCCGGCCAGGTCGTAGCGCCGGCTCGGCACACTGACGCTCAGCTCGCGACGCGAGCGGCGGTAGAGCTTCGCCGGACGTCCCGCGCCCGGGCCGGTCCGGCCGGTCAGCCGGCGGAACTCGGCGACCAGCAGCCCCTCCGCGACGAGTCGCTCGAGGTGGAACTTCGCGGTGTGCCGGGGTACGTCGACGCCACTGGCCGCCTGGTCGCGGCTCACCGCGCCGGGCTGCTCGGCGACGAAGCGGTACAGCGCGCGTCGTACCGGATCGGCGAGTGAGCCGACCCGCGCGACCCGCTGCCCGAACGCCTCGTCCATGGCCTGCTCCCTCCCTCGTCTTCTAGCGGACAAGAGTCTTGTCGAAAGATCGCCACGGGTCTACCGTCGATCGTGATGTCCCCCACCACGGGACCGCTCGAGAAAGGGGCCGATCATGGCCAGCACCCACGCGTGGGACCACCTCACCCACGACATGCGCGAGGAGATGCACGACCTCACGCACTTCGCCACCGTCGACGCCGCCCACCAGAGCCGCGTGGCTCTCTGGGCGACCTTCGTCGCGCTCCCCGTCCTGTGGGGACTCGACATGATGACCAACGCCGTCACCGAGAGCACCACGTGGGAGAGCACGATCTCGACGTGGGCCGACAACCTGCTGCCCGGCAGCGCCGCCGACGCGGTGATGTGGGTCGGCGCGATCACCCTGCTGCTCGGACTGCTCGTCGCCGCCGTGCCGCAGTTCGGCGGGGACGTGCTCGGCATCTGGCTCGTCCTGCTCACCGCCAACCTGTTCAGCGTCGACCAGATGGCCCACCTCGGGCTGGGCATGCTCGCGCTGGCCGTGTGCTGCTTCGCGATGGCCCGAATGATGCGCGGCGACCACCGCAGGGAGGCATAGCTCCCGTCACTCCACAGGGACGTCGGCCGCCAGCTCGGCCAGCCAGGCGGCCGGGCTGGCGTCCGACGGCATCCGCCAGTCGCCCCGCGGCGACATGGTGCCGCCGGGGCTGACCTTCGGGCCGTTCGGCAGCGCCGAGCGCTTGAACTGGCTGCTGAAGAAGCGCCGGACGAACACCTCGAGCCACCGGCGGATCGTCGCGAGGTCGTACGACGCCTCGCCGCTCCCCCACGCGTGCTGGGCCAGGAAGGCGATCTTGCCGGGTCGGTAGCCGCGCCGCAGCACGTGGTAGAGCGTGAAGTCCTGCAGGGCGTACGGGCCGACCGAGTCCTCGGTGCGCTGCTCGCCGCCGGGGATCAGCTCGGGGGTGATCTCCTGCTCGAGGATCGCCTGGAGGACCTGATCGGCCTCGTCGTCGTAGTGCCCGTCGTGGAGCTGGTCGGTGTCGATCACCCAACGGATCAGGTGCTGGATCAGGGTCTTCGGCACACCGGCGTTGACGTTGTAGTGCGACATCTGGTCGCCGACACCGTAGGTGCACCAGCCGAGCGCGAGCTCGGACAGGTCGCCGGTGCCGAGCACGATCCCGCCGCGGTGGTTGGCGAGCCGGAAGAGGTAGTCGGTGCGCAGGCCGGCCTGGACGTTCTCGAAGGTGATGTCGTAGACCGGCTCGCCGTCCGCGAACGGATGGCCGAGACCTTCCAGCATGGTCCGCGCGGCCGGCTTGATGTCGAGCTCCTCGAAGGTGCAGCCGAGCGCCTGGGAGAGCCGGGTGGCGTAGGACCTCGTGGTGTCGCCGGTCGCGAAGCCCGGCATGGTGAAGGCGTGGATGTCGCTGCGCGGGCGGCCGAGCCGGTCCATCGCCTTGGCCGCGACGATCAGCGCGTGGGTCGAGTCGAGGCCACCGCTGACGCCGATCACGATCTTCGGCTGACCGATGGCGCGCAGTCGCTGCTCCAGGCCGGAGACCTGGATGTTGTAGGCCTCGTAGCAGTCCTGGTAGAGGCGCACCGGGTCGTCGGGCACGAACGGGAACCGGGCGACCTCGCGCCGCAGCCCGATGTCGCCGACGGGCGGCTCGAGCTCGAACTCCACCCAGGTGAAGTGCGCCGGCTCGACGCCCTCGGCCACCCGGTTGTCGTCGAAGGTGCCCTGGCGCATCCGCTCCTGGCGCAGCCGGTCGAGGTCGACGTCGACCACGGTGGCCCGCGGCCCGTCGGGGAATCGCTCGCTCTGCCCCAGCAGCTCGCCCAGCTCGTAGACCATGGTCTGGCCGTCCCAGGACAGATCGGTCGTCGACTCGCCCTGACCCGCGGCGGCATAGACGTACGCCGCATTGCACCGGGCACTGGCGCTGCGCGCGAGCAGGTGCCGGTCCTCCGCGCGAGCGATCGTGATCGGGCTGCCGGACAGGTTGGCGAGCACGGTGGCGCCGGCGAGCGCGGCGGTCGCACTCGGCGGTACCGGCACCCACATGTCCTCGCAGACCTCGACATGGAGATGGAGACCGCGCACGTCGCTGGCCGAGAAGATGATGTCGTTGCCGAACGGGACGTTCTCGCCGTTGAGCTCGATGACATCCTCGGCGGCGCTTCGCGTCGCCCCGGCCGCGAACCAGCGCGCCTCGTAGAACTCGCGGTAGGTCGGGAGGAACGACTTCGGCGCGACGCCCAGCACCCGCCCCCCGTGGATCACGACCGCGCAGTTGTAGACCCGGTTGCCGTTCGCCAGCGGCGCCCCGACCACCAGCACCGGGCGCAGGTCCGCCGAGGCCACGGTCAGATCGAGGATCGCCTCCCGCACCGCGTCGAGGAGGGTGTCCTGCAGGAACAGGTCGTCCACGGCGTACCCGGTCAGGCCCAGCTCCGGGAACACCGCCACCGCGACCCCGTCGTCGTGGAGGGCGCGCGCCTGCTCGAGGGTGCGGGCGGCATTGGTCGCCGGGTCCGCGATGGCGACGGGCAGCGTCACCGCCGCGACCCTGGCGAACCCGTGGGCGTAGGCCGAGTAGAAGTCCACGGGGCGAGTCTAGGGATCGGCCAGCGCGCCGACCGCGATGCTGGCCACCCGCAGCGCCTCGGAGCCGCTGGTGACCCGCTCGAAGGCGCCGGTGTCCGCATGCCAGACCGCGAGGTACCAGGTCTCGGGTCCGGGCTCCGTGGTCCGATTCGCGATG
Source organism: Nocardioides sp. L-11A (assembly GCA_029961745.1). NCBI lineage: Bacteria > Bacillati > Actinomycetota > Actinomycetes > Propionibacteriales > Nocardioidaceae > Nocardioides > Nocardioides sp. L-11A. The sequence goes on along the minus strand of CP124680.1, from coordinate 2,497,970 downwards.
GGCGAGGCGCGCAGCAGGACGGTGTCGGCATCGAGCAGGTCGACCACAAAGAGGTAGTGCCCGTTGCCGTAGGCGCCGTTCGGGTCAGGGGCGGTCGCGGCGGCGACGAGCTCCCCGCTCGTGGCGTCGAGCAGCAGCGGTCCGGTCGTCTCCAGCGGCAGCCGGGTGCCGGCACCGACGACAGCGACCCGGCCGTACCCGGTCGCGACGCTGTTGGTCCACAGGTTCGACGGCAGGCTGCGCACCTCGCTGCTCCCCTGCCACACGTCGAAGCCGGTGTAGGCCTCGGCCTGCTCGACGATCTCGCCACCGGGCCGCGGGTCGATCCCGAGGCCGAGGCCGTAGCCCGCGCCCCACGGCGGCTTGCGCGAGGAGCCATCGAGCCCCATCACCCAGGTGTCCCGCCAGTGCAGCACGGCCAACTCCTCGCCGCCGGGGAGCCAGCGCAGCTCGGGCGGGCCGTCCGAGGGCGGTGCGATCGGGTCGGGCCAGGGCAGCAGGGTGTCCTCGCCCGTGGTCACGTCCAGCACCCGGAGTCCGTCGTCGCTCGAGAGCGCCAGCCGCCGGCCGTCGTACGCGAGGGCGGTGGTGAGCTTCCGGTCGTCGGTCCCGGGGACGCTGCGCCACTGCCCGCCGGCGCCGAGCAGCAGCACCTCCCGGTTGGGCTCCGCCCAGGCCAGCAGGGCCCGGTCGAGCGGCTGCCGGGCGATGCTCGGAGCGCTCGCCGGCGGCTCGATGCGCTCCGGCAGCAGCGACGTCCGCAGCGGGGCGTCGGGCAGCGTGTGCGGATCCCAGGCGTCGACCCGCACCTCGCTGCCGGTTTCGGTGGTCGCACCGCTCGTGGGCGCGACCGGCGGCGGCTCGGCGTCGCCGCCGCCCCGGGTGACCACCAGGGCGAGCAGCGCGACGAGCACCACGGCGAGCGCCGTACCGCCGACGACCCGCTGCTGGGTACGGCGCTGCCGGGCCTCCCGCGCGGCCACCTCGCCCCGGCCGGTCGGCCGGATCAGGTCGAGGAGCTCCGGCGCCCCGGTGCGCAGCCGGGTCAGCGCGGCGGCGTTCTGGCTCTTCACGGTGCCGACAGCGACGCCGAGGACCTCGGCGGTCTCCCGCTCGGTCAGGTCGTCGAAGTGCCGCAGCACCACGACCGCCCGCTGAGCCGGCGTCAGCCGGGCCAGCGCCTTCTGGACGACGAGCACGGCGTCGGGGTCCGAGGACACCGTGGCCGGCGGGGCGAGCGGATCCGACGCCGGGACCTCACGCCCGGTCCGGCGCCACAGGGACACGTGGTCGCGGGCGATCACCCGCCGCGCGTACGCCGTGGGGTGCCCGCTCCGCAGCCGGCGCCAGCGCAGGGCGACCTTGACCAGGGCCTCCTGGACCAGGTCCTCGGAGCGGTGCAGATCGCCGGTGAGCAGGTACGCCGAGCGCAGCAGCGGCGCCTCGGCGCCTGCGGCCCATGCGTTGAACTCGTCGTCCATCGTGCTCCCGGTGCTCCCCTGCGTCTGCGGTGCTCTGTCCATCCAACGCCACGGGCGGGTCCGATGGTTGGCACGACTTCGCGATGAGTCGGCGGCGCGGCACCGGTCTGCACCGCCATGAGCATCGCGAGCAGCCACATCCAGCCCTGCCTGTGGTTCGACGACGACCTGGAGGAGGCCGTCCGCTTCTACACCGCGATCTTCCCCAACTCCTCGATCGACCACCTCGGGGCGGGCGCCGGCGAGTTCACCCTCGACGGGCTGACCTTCCGGGCGATCAACGGCGGGCCGGCCTTCCCGTTCAGTCAGGCGGTGTCCTTCGCGATCTCCTGCGCCGACCAGTGCGAGGTCGACTACTACTGGGACTCCCTCGCCGACGGCGGCGAGGAGTCGGTGTGCGGGTGGCTCCGGGACCGGTTCGGGTTGTCCTGGCAGGTCGTGCCGGAGCGCCTCTACGAGCTGGTCGCGGACCCGGATCCCGAGCGGGCGCTCGCGGTCGGCCGGGCGATGCTGGGGATGCGCCGGCTCGTCGTCGCGGAACTGGAGGCGGCCGCCGACGCGGCGGGCCCGGGGTGACCGAGCACACAGCGCGCCCGGCCCCTCCGCGCGACTAGCCTCGTCAGTGCCCGTCACACGAACGTGGACCCGCACCAGCGGGCCGCGAGTCACCAGGAACGGAGCTCGACGATGAGCAGCAGTACCCCCGAAGAGACCGCGCCGTACGGCGGCGCCCCCACCCCGGCACCGATCCGGCGGATCCGCACCCACCACCTGCGCGACATGAAGCAGCGCGGCGAGCGCTTCTCCATGCTCACCAGCTACGACCAGCTGACCGCGCAGATCTTCGACGAGGCGGGCATCGAAGTCCTCCTCGTCGGCGACAGCGCGTCCAACAACGTGCTCGGCAACACCACCTCCCTGCCGGTCACGGTCGACGAGCTGATCCCGCTCACGCGGGCGGTCAGTCGCTCGGTCACCCGGGCCCTCGTGGTCGGCGACCTGCCGTTCGGCAGCTACCAGGCCTCGCCCGAGCAGGGCTACCTGACGGCCGCCCGGTTCATGAAGGAGGGCGGAGCCCACTGCGTCAAGCTCGAAGGCGGCGTCGAGATGGCCCCGCAGATCGAGCGGATGACCCGCGGCGGCATCCCGGTGATGGCCCACATCGGCTTCACGCCTCAGTCCGAGCACACCCTCGGCGGCTACCGGGTCCAGGGCCGCGGCGAGGCCGCCGACCGGGTGCTGCGCGACGCCCTCGCGGTGCAGGACGCCGGGGCGTTCTCGGTCGTCATGGAGATGGTGCCCGGCGACGTGGCCGCCGAGGTCACCGCCAAGCTCGAGATCCCGACGATCGGCATCGGCGCCGGCAACCGCTGCGACGGTCAGGTCCTCGTCTGGCAGGACGCCTTCGGGCTGCGCACCGGCAAGATGCCACGCTTCGTCAAGCAGTACGCCGACCTGCGCTCGGTCCTGCTCGACGCCGCGCGGTCCTATGACGCCGAGGTCAAGGACGGCAGCTTCCCCGGCCCGGAGCACACCTTCTGAAGGATCAGGCCCGGTTGAGACCGGCAGGGCGGCGTACCGTCGCTGCATGCGTGCGCGTCCCGCCGTCCTGTCGGTCCTCACCCTGGTCGCGACGCTGGTCGCCGGTACCCTCGTCGCACCACCGGCCGGCGCGACGTCGTTCCGCGTCGAGGTCGTCGCCGGGGGCCTTGACCACCCGTGGGAGGTGGCCGAGCTGCCGACGGGCGACCTGCTCGTCACCCAGCGCGACCGGAGCACCCTGACCTTCGTGCCCTCCGGCGGGGGCGCCCCGCGCGACCTCGACTTCCCGAGCTCCCGGGTCTGGAACCTCGGCGAGACCGGCCTGCTCGGCCTCGCCGTCGACCCCGGCTTCGCGACCAACCGGCGCATCTATACCTGCTCGGGCTGGCTCGCCGACGACGGCGGTCACGACATCAGGGTCAACGCCTGGACCCTCGACGCCGACCTGCGCACCGCGACCCTCGTCGGCCCCCTGATGTCCGGTCTGCCGACGAGTCGGAGCGGACGCCACGGCGGCTGCCGGCTCCTCGTCGCGCGCGATGGCTCGCTGCTCGTCGGCACCGGCGACGCCACGCGGTCCCGCGCCCCGCAGAGCCGGCGCTCGCTCGGCGGCAAGGTGCTGCGCCTCGACCGGTTCACCGGCCGTCCCGATCCGCGCAACCCGTGGGCCGACCGGTCGGGCAAGCGCCGCTACCTGCTCACCTACGGACATCGCAACGTGCAGGGCCTCGCCCAGCGGGCCGACGGCTCCCTGTGGTCGGTCGAGCACGGCACCGACCGCGACGACGAGGTCAACCTGCTGGGTCCCGGCCGCAACTATGGCTGGAACCCCGGCCCGGGCTATGACGAGACCCGCCCGATGACCGACCGCCGCCTGCCCGGGCGCCAGTACGCCGCACGGTGGCGCTCCGGACGCCCCACCATCGCCCCCTCCGGCGCCGCCTTCGTGGCCGGCCCCGGCTGGGGCCGCTTCGCGGGCTGCCTCGCCGTCGCCGTCCTCAAGCGCCAGCGGCTGCTGTTCATCAAGCTCGACGACCGCGGACGGGTGCGGTGGACCCGCGCCCCGCGGGAGCTGCGCCACTTCGGCCGGCTGCGCGACGTCACCGCCGGCTCCGACGGAGCCCTGCTCGTCACCACCGACAACGGTGACGGGCGGGACCTGGTGCTGCGGATCCGGCCGGCCTGAGCGATCCGGGTGGGCCGGCGCGAGCCTCAGGCCAGCCCGCGCCGCGCCAGCAACGGCTCGATCGGTGCCGGCCGGCCGCGCCACGCCTCGTAGGACTCCAGCGGGTCGCGAGTGCCGCCGATGCCGATGACATGGCGCAGGTAGTCCTCGCCATTCGCGCGGGTCAGCCCGCCGTGGTCGCGGAACCAGGCGACGGTGTCGGCGTCGAGGACCTCGCTCCAGATGTAGGAGTAGTACGCCGAGGCGTAGCCGGAGCTGAAGCTGTGAGCGAAGTACGGCGTGGCGTAGCGCGGGGGCACGGCCGGGTTGTCGAGCCCCGCGGCGGCCAGGGCACGTCGCTCGAAGGCGGCCACCTCGGCGGGGTCGGTCGGGACGTCGTCGGGACCGAGCTCGTGCCAGGCGAGGTCGAGCAGCGCCGCGGCGAGGTACTCGCTCGTCGCGAAGCCCTCGTTGAACGTCTCCGCGGCCCGCAGCCGCTCCACGACATCGGCGGGGATCGGCTCGCCGGTCTCGTGGTGCACGGCATAGCTGGCGAGCACCTCCGGCCACAGCACCCACATCTCGTTGACCTGCGAGGGGTACTCCACGAAGTCGCGGAAGACCGCGGTGCCGCCGAACTTCGGGTACGTCGCCCGCGCGAGCAGTCCGTGCAGCGCGTGGCCGAACTCGTGGAACAGGGTGCGCGTCTCGTCCCAGGTCAGCAGGGTCGCCTCCCCCGCGGCCGGCTTGGGCACGTTGAGGTTGTTGACCACGACGGCGGACTCGACGCCGAGCAGGCCGGACTGGGTGACGAAGCTGCTCATCCACGCGCCGCCCCGCTTGGTGTCGCGGGTGTAGAGGTCGAGCAGGTAGAGGCCGATGGGGCTGCCGTCGCGACTCACCTCGAAGACCCGCACGTCGGCGTGGTAGCCCGGCAGGTCCGGGCGCTCCTCGAAGGTCAGGCCGTAGAGCCGACCGGCGGCGAAGAAGACCCCGTCACGCAGGACCCGCTCCGCCTCGAACCACGGGCGCAGCGCGGCCAGGTCGACGTCGTAGCGGGCACTGCGCACCCGCTCGGCGTAGAACGGCCAGTCCCACGGCTCGACCGGGAAGCCGGCCAGCTCCGACACCGCCTCCTGCTCGGCACGCGCGTTGCGGGCGGCCGGGACCGCGAGCCGCTCGAGCAGGGAGCGGACCGCCTTCGGTGTGCCGGCGGTGTTGTCGGCGGTCACGGCGGCAGCGTGGTTGTCGAAGCCGAGCAGCCGGGCCCGCTCGGCGCGCAGCCGCAGGATGTCGAGGGCTATCGCGCGGGTGTCGTGCTCCCCGCCGCGGCTGCCCCGGCTGCGCTGGGCCTCGGACAGCCGGCGGCGCAGGTCGCGGTCGGTGAGCGCGGCGAGGTGCGGGTGGGCGGTCGGGAGCACCAGGGTCAGCAGGTGGCGACCGGCCAGGCCCCGGGTCTCGGCCGCGGCGGCGGCCGCCGAGATCTCCCCCGGCGTCAGGCCGTCGAGCGCGGCCGGGTCGTCGACGACGACCGCGAGATCGTTGCTGTCGGCCTGGAGCGCGAGCTCGAAGGCCGTCTCCTGGCTGGAGATCCGCTCGTTGAGCTCGCGCAGGCGGGTCTTGTCGCCGTCGCCGAGGGCGGCGCCGGCGAGGCGGAACTCGGTGACATAGCGCTCGACGAGGTAGGCCGCCTCCGGATCCAGTCCCGCGCGGTCCGCGGCGACGGCCTGCAGCCGCGACCACAGCGCCGGGTCGAGCAGGATCGCGTCGCCGTGGGCGGCGAGCCGCGGCGCGAACTCCGCGCGGACGGCGTCGACCACCGGGCTGGCGTCGGCGCTGGCCTTGTTCCAGAACACCCGGAGCACCCGCGCCAGGGTCGTCCCGCTGAGCTCCAGCGGGACGAGGGTGTTGGCGAAGGTCGGCGGCTCCGGGTCGGCGCTGATCGCGGCGACCGCGGCGAGCTGCTCCGCCATCGCCGCCTCGATCGCCGGGGCGTAGTCATGATCGTCGATGTCCGCGAACCGCGGCAGTCGGTGCGGGAGGTCGCTGGACCCGAGAAGTGCGTCCGTCGTCACGGACTCACCTTAGGAGATCGGTCCGACCTCCGGCTCGGTCCCGGGCACGATCTCGGCCTCGGCGTCGGCCTCGGCGTCGGCGTCGGTCTCGGCGTCGGTCTCGGCCTCGGTGCCCGCCTCGTCGCCGGGCTCGGTCGCGGGCGTCTGCTCCGCCGCCGTCGCGGGCACCGTGGCGGGCACGGGCTCCGGGGTGGGCTCCGGCTCGGGCTCCGGCTCGGGCTCCGGGTCGGGCTCCGGCTGGGGCTTCGGGTCCGGCTTGGGCTGCGGCGTGGGCCCGGTGGTGGGCGGCGGACCCGCGGCGACCGGTTGCCCGGCCGGCATCGGCGAGGGCTGCGGCAGGCCGACCGGGGCGTTGAGCACCGCGACGACCTGGGCCAGGGTGGAGACGATGTCGGTGCAGGCGCAGACCGGCGGCACCGCGCCATCGAGAGGTGTGGCGACGGGGACGGTCGTCGTCCGGGCGAGCGCCAGCGCGGCCGCCGACATCTCCACCGCCTCGGCCTGGTAGCCGGCGACGAGGCGGCGCACGCTGCGGGGGAAGCCCGGGGAGGCGTCGTAGCCGCGCAGTGCCGCGCCCAGCGCCTCGGCGTCGGACAGGTCCGCACCGCCCGCGCACAGCAGGACCGCCACGCCCAGCGTGGCGTCGTCGATGTCGTTGACGTCGCGCACCGAGTCGCCGTCGGCGTCGACCGCGACCCGGGACCAGACCTCGGGCAGCAGACCCATCGGGCCGACCGGTGCGTCCCAGCGCGGGTTCCCGTCGAGCGCACCGGCGTCGGTGTCGGAGACCCGGCTGCGTCCCGCCCTGCCGTTGAGCGGCCGGCCGACCGCCGGTCCCTGGCCGTGGTTCGAGGCCAGCTTGCCGAGCGCGGCCAGGACCATCCAGTCCAGGTTGCACGGGGCGGCGGCGTTGATGACCGTCGCGGCCCGCTGATAGGCCATGACGACCTCGGTGGGCGCCTCGGCCAGCCGGTCGTCGTACCGGGTGCGGGTCGCGACGCTGCGGACCACGAGGTCCGGGACGCTCTCGGCGGCGGGCTCCAGGGCGGCCGGGGGCACGGGGGCCGGGACGGCCGGGGCGGTGGTCTCCGCCGGGGTCGCGGCGGCCGGGCGGTCGGCGTCGGAGGACGTGCGCCCACCCACGACTCCGGTCGTGGTCAGCACGACGGCGACGGCGGCCAGCACCGACACGATCGTGACGACCCGTCGGACGACACGTCCGGACGGCCGGACGACGACCACCATGGATCCACCTGCTTCCTGGTCAGAGAGTCACTAGTCTCGCTCGAAATCCTGCCGCGCTCACGCAAACCGTCAGAACTTGTCCCGTTGGTCACGAAGTTGTCACCCAGGTGAGGGGCAGAGGAGGATGCGCGGGTGGCCGAGCTGATCTTCCGAACCGGGACGATGGACACGGGGAAGTCGACGCTGGCCCTGCAGACCAACCACAACCACGCGGCGCGCGGGCGGCGGGGCCGGCTGTTCACCTCCCACGACCGGGCCGGCACCGCGATGGTGTCCTCGCGGCTCGGCCTGGTGGCCGACGCGCACGAGGTGGCCCCCGACTTCGACTTCTGGCGCTCCACGGTGGACGCCCTGACCCAGGGCGCCCGGATCGACTACCTCATCTGCGACGAGGCGCAGTTCTACACCGCCGAGCAGATCGACCAGCTGGCCAAGATCGTCGACGAGCTGCAGATCGACGTCTTCTGCTTCGGCATCCTCACCGACTTCCGGACCCGCCTCTTCCCCGGCTCCGCGCGGCTGGTCGAGCTGGCCGACCGCACCGAGGTGCTCCAGGTCGAGGCCCTGTGCTGGTGCGGCAAGCGCGCCACCCACAACGCACGCACCGAGAACGGCGTCATGGTCACCGAGGGCGAGGTGATCGTGGTCGGTGACGTCGACGACGCCGCCGAGCCGGTGCCCGAGGTCGCCGACGACGTCGACGTCGCCTACGAGGTGCTCTGCCGCCAGCACCACCGCCGCGGGCTGACCGCCGCGCGGGCGCGCGCGGTCAGCCTGTCGCCGGAGCCGCTGCCGTTCACCTGACCGGCACCGGTCGCGAGTCTCAGTCGACGAGCACCGGGATCAGCATCTCCTCGGGCGTCAGCGAGCCGTGCATGCCGATCAGCTTGGTCTCATAGGGGAAGCCCTCGGTCGAGAGCACCGCGAACTCGCCCCGGCAGGCCACCACGACGTCCCCGATCCGCGGCAGGACCGACGGGTCGACCGGGCCGAACCAGCCCTGGCCGATCGCCTCGGCCCGGGTCAGCACCTCGGCCCGCTCCCCCAGCCGCTCGCGCCAGGTGGCGACGACGTCGGGCACCGCACCGCCGGTGCAGTAGAGGTGGCGGAACCGCGCCTCACCGCCGACCAGGGCGACGCCTGAGCGCAGGTCGTCGTCGGCGGACACGTCGATGCGGGCCGCTGCCGGCACGTCGACCATCCCGTGGTCCGCGATCACCACCAGCCGCCGGTCGGCCGGCAGTGCCTCGCGCAGTTGCTCGGCCTCGTGGTCGATCATGGCGAGCTGCTGGAGCCACTGGCTGGAGGCCACGCCCCAGCGATGGCCGGTCCAGTCCAGGTCGCCGTCGTAGACGTAGGTCAGGGCGGGCTGCCGCGGCGCGGGGGTGGAGGCGGCCACCACGGCGGCGATCCGCTCGCCGACCCGGTCGACGCCGACGTACTCGGCACCGCGGTGGGCGGCGACGGTGAGGCCGCTCCCGTTGAACTCCCTCTTGTTGACGACCGTGACCCGCACGCCGGCCGCCTGCAGCGACGCGAACGCGGTCGGGTGCGGCTGCCACTCGGTGGGGTCGACGTCGCCGTCCCACAGCAGGGCGTTGAGCAGGTCGCCGGTGCCCGGGATCCGGGTGGTGAAGCCGACCAGGCCGTGCGCGCCCGGGGTGAGACCGGTGCCCAGTGTGGTGAGCGACGTCGAGGTGGTCGACGGGACGCTGGCGGTCGCCGGCGGCGAGGTCTCCAGCAGAGCTGAGAGGTACGGCGCCGCGTGGGCGTACCGCTCGAGCAGCCGAGCGCCGAGCCCGTCGATGAGGAAGACGACGTACGACGACGCGTCGGGCAGCACCAGCCCGGTCGGGGCCGGGCCGAGGGGGCTGCCGAGGGCGTGCGCGGCCGCGGGGACGATGTCCCCGAGCGATCGGTCGCCGTACGCCGGCGCGCAGAAATCCGCGCCCGCCACTAGGGCGTGTCTCCCAAGTCAGCGCCGTCGCGAGCGGCGTTTCCGGCCGATCTGGCAAGGCGGTGGAGCGATGTCGTGCCGGATCGCCCTTCGAGCGACACCAACGCAGCCAGATCGAGTCGGAAACGTCGCGTAGCAGGCGGGGACTTGGGAGACATGGCCTAGGTCAGCCCCTCGTCAGCGCCGAGAGCGACGCGGCGAAGGAGAGGAGGCCGCCGACGGCGTCCTTGCCGTCGGCGGCGGCGGAGACCCGCAGCGAGAAGTCGTCGGAGGACATCGTGCCCGTGTAGCCGTGGTCGGCCTCGCACTGCGGGTCATTGCACCCGGCCGGCTCCAGGTCGACCCGGTTGACCGCGCCCCACCCGATGGTCAGGACCGCCTCGGCGGGAGGCCGCGGGCCCGCGGTGGGGTCGGTCGTCATCCGGGTGACGACGACGGAGGCCACGGAGCGCAGGGTGACCGCCTCGGTCGAGGTCGAGGTGTACGGCTCGGGCAGCAGGTCGTCGCCCGCGTGCTCGTCGGTGTGGGCCAGGATCAGCCGGGAAGGGGTCAGCACGATGACGGTCTGGTGGCGGCGCACCTCGTCGCGCTCGAACGTCGGCTCGTGGTGGACGTAGTACGACACCACCGGCTCGCCCGCGACCGCGTCGACGACCGCGTCGGTGACGACCTCCGGGTAGTAGCCGGTGCGGTTGATCGCGGAGCGCAGGTCGGCGATCCGGTCCCGGTCAGTCATGCGCGCATCCTCGCACGACGGACATGCCGCCCCTGCGGCACCTACTCCGGGATCGTGGTGACCAGGTCCGGCATCCGGCGGACCAGCGAGTCGGGGCGCGGGTCCTTCACGGCCGCGACCCGTGCCGAGGCGGTCAGCACGGACGCCGAGTCGACGCCGGCGAGCACCAGGGACAGCTCGACCGAGCTCACCTGCGGCAGGTCGTTCTGCAGGACCGCGACCCGGGTGATCAGGTCCTCGACCGCCGCGACGTCGACCGGGTCGGCGCCGCGGTAGCCGAACAGCAGCGGCGACGCCTTCACCTCGCGCACCATCGCGGCCACCTCGTGGGCGCCCAGCGGCGGGATCCGGTAGGACCAGTCCCCCACGAGGTCGATGACCGGCCCGGAGACCCCGAAGGACACGACCGGCCCGAACAGCGGGTCCTCGAAGGACCGCACCGCGATGGGTACGCCGGTCGGCGCGTTGCGCTGCACGACGAACCTGCCGACGGCAGGGTCGATCAGCCCGGCCAGGTAGTGCCAGGCCTCCTCCATGTCCTGCGCGTCGGGGATGTTGCGCCACACGTGGATCTGGTCGGGCCGCTCCCGCACCGACGCGAGCGTCGACTTGAGCACCACGTCCCAGCCGAGCCGCTCCCCCGCGGCGACCGCCGCGGGCAGGTCGGCGACCTCCTCGGAGGGCCACAGCTCGATGCCGTAGGCGCGCAGCAGCACCGCCACCTGGTCCTGGTCGAGCTCGACCTCGCGACCGGAGGCCACCACCTCGGGGTCCGCGAGGATCCGGTCCACGAGCCGCTTGGCGCTGCGGGCGTCGACCTCGCCGGCGTCGGCGGCCGGTCCGTCGGGCGCGTGCAGCCACACGGCGTACTCGACGACCCGGGCCAAGGCCCGCACCGCCGCCTCCACCGCGGGGTACGACGGCACCGAGCCGCGTCCCGCCGAGGAGCCCGCGACGTCGGGGACCCGCAGCAGCTCGGGGATGCCCTCCGCACCGAGGAAGGAGGAGACGAGCGGCTTGTCGGACTGCTCGCCCACCGCCGCGAGCACGTTGGCGACCTCCTCGCCGGAAACGTCGAGCGGCGGGATGTAGACGGCGATCACCGAGTCGACGTCGGGATCGTCGATCGCGTCGTCCAGGGCGTCCTCGAAGTCCTCGGCCGTGGCGTCGGCGCCGAGCGCGACCGAGCGGTTGACGACCAGGCCGACGGCGGACGCGGCGTCGGCGGCGAGCAGGCCGAGCGCGTCGGAGTTGCCGACGATGGCCACCCGCCGCCCCCGGGGCAGCGGCTGGTGGGCCAGCAGCTGGGCGACGTCGAACATGTCGTCGAGGGTGTCGACCTGGATCACGCCCGCCTGGCGGAACATGGCGTCGACCGCGGCCTGCGGCGCGCCGATCCGGCGGACGGTGTGGCCCATCGGCACGCCCTGCGTCGTGCGTCCGGAACGGACCGCCACGATCGGCTTGCGGGCCGAGACCCGGCGCGCGATCCGCGAGAACTTGCGCGGGTTTCCGATCGACTCGAGATACATCATGACGACCTCGGTGGCGTCGTCCTCCTCCCAGTACTGCAGCAGGTCGTTGCCGGACACGTCGGCGCGGTTGCCCGCGCTGACGAAGGTCGAGATGCCGAGGCCGCGGTTCTTGACCTTCTCCAGGATCGCCGAGCCGAGGGCGCCGGACTGGCAGAAGAAGCCCGCACGACCTCGAGCCGGCATCACCGACGACAGCGAGGCGTTGACCTGCACGACCGGGTCCGTGTTGAGCACGCCCAGGCAGTTGGGGCCGATCAGGCGCAGGCCGTAGGACCGGCACAGACCGGCCAGGTGGCGCTGACGCTTGCGGCCCTCCTCGCCGGTCTCGGCGAAGCCTGAGGAGATGACGATCAGGCCGTGCACGCCCTTGTTGGCGCAGTCGAGGACCACGTCGGTGACCGCGTCGGCGGGGACGGCGACGATCGCGACGTCGACGTCGTCGGGGATCTCGTTGACGTTCTTGTAGGCCGGGATGCCCGACACGGCGGGAGCGCTGGGGTTGACGACGTAGACCCGGCCGGTGAAGTCGCCGTTGACCAGGTTGCGCACCAGCACCTGCCCGATCGTGTCCTGCCGGCGGCTGGCACCGATGATCGCGACCGAGCGCGGGTGGAAGAAGCGGTGGATCGAGGCGGCCTCCGCGGCGTGCTCGCGGTCGCGCATGACGCCGATGGCGGTGTCGGTCGGGTCGATCGGGAACTCCAGGGTGATGACCCCGTCGTGGTAGCCGCTCACGACCCGGTAGCCCGCGTCGCGGAAAGTCTGGATCATCCGGGAGTTGTCGGGCAGCACCTCCGCGGTGAACCGCTCGACGCCGCGCTCGCGGCCGGCCTGGGCGAGGTGCTCGAGCAGGAGCTGCGCGATGCCGCGCCCCTGGTGCTCGTCCTCCACGAGGAAGGCGACCTCGGCCTCGTTGTCGCCCACGACGTCGTAGCGGCCCACCGCGATCATCCGCTCCTGGAGGATGAGGACCAGGGCCACCCGGTCGCGGTGGTCGACATGGGTGAACCGGCGCACGTCGCGCTCGGAGAGGACCGGCATCGGGGAGAAGAACCGGTAGTACTTCGACTCGTCGGAGACCCGTGCGTAGAACTCGACGAGGAGCGCGTCGTCCTCGGCGCGGATCGGGCGGATGTGCGCCGTGCGGCCGTCCCGGAGCAGGACGTCGCCCTCCCAGTGCGCCGGGGGCGCCTCGATCTCGTCGGTGGGGGTCGGGTCGACGGGGCTCACAGGGAGAAATCTATCGGGTCGCCCGCGAGCCCCCGGCCGGCTCGTCGGGGGCACCCGGAAGAATGAGGCCCATGGCACGGCGTACGAAGCAGGAGCCCCTTCCGGAGGACTTCGAGGAGCACATCCTCGACACCGACATCCGCGACGAGATGCAGTCGTCCTTCCTGGAGTACGCCTACTCCGTCATCTACTCCCGGGCGCTCCCCGATGCGCGCGACGGGCTCAAGCCCGTGCAGCGCCGCATCCTCTACACGATGAACGACATGGGCCTGCGGCCCGATCGCGGTCACTCCAAGTGCGCCCGCATCGTCGGCGAGGTCATGGGTCGCCTGCACCCGCACGGCGACGGTGCGATCTACGACGCCCTGGTGCGCACCGCGCAGCCGTGGGCGCTGCGGCTGCCGATGGTCGACGGCCACGGCAACTTCGGCTCGCCCGGCGGCGAGGATCCGCCCGCCGCGATGCGCTACACCGAGGCCCGGATGGCGCCGCCGGCGGTCGCGATGACCGAGTCGATCGACGAGGACACCGTCGACTTCAAGCCCAACTACGACAGCCGCGAGTACGAGCCGACCGTGCTCCCCTCGGCGATCCCCAACCTGATCGTCAACGGCACCACCGGCATCGCGGTCGGCATGGCGACCAATATGGCGCCGCACAACCTGGTCGAGGTGGTCCAGGCGCTGCGCCACCTGATCCAGCACCCCAAGACCGACCTCGACGGGCTGATGCGGTTCATCCCAGGCCCCGACCTGCCCACCGGCGGCAAGATCGTGGGCCTCGACGGCATCCGCGACGCCTACGAGACCGGCCGCGGCATCTTCAAGATGCGCGCGACCGCCCGGATCGAGACGATCGGCCGGCGCAAGGGCATCGTCGTCACCGAGCTGCCCTACAACATCGGCACCGAGAAGATCGTCGAGCGGATCAAGGTCCTGGTCCAGTCCAAGAAGCTGCAAGGCATCTCCGACATCAAGGACCTCACCGACCGCGAGAACGGCCTGCGGCTGGTCATCGAGGTCAAGAACGGCTTCGTCCCCGAGGCGCTGCTGGAGCAGCTCTACAAGCTCACCCCGCTCGAGGACTCCTTCGGCATCAACAACGTCGCCCTCGTCGACGGCCAGCCGCGGACGATGGGCCTCAAGGAGATGCTGGAGGTCTTCCTCCAGCACCGCTACGACGTCGTCCACCGCCGCTCGCGGTTCCGCCGCGGCAAGAAGGCCGACCGGCTCCACCTCGTCGACGGCCTGCTCATCGCGCTGCTCGACATCGACGAGGTCATCCAGGTCATCCGCACCAGCGACGACTCCGCCGCCGCCAAGGACCGGTTGATGACGGTCTTCGAGCTCTCGCAGATCCAGGCCGAGTACATCCTCGAGATGCAGCTGCGCCGGCTGACCAGGTTCAGCCGCCTCGAGCTGGAGAAGGAGCAGGAGCAGCTGCGCCGCGAGATCGAGGAGCTCGACGCGATCATCAACGACGAGACGCTGCTCAAGAAGCTCGTCTCCTCCGAGCTGGCCGAGGTCGCCAAGACGTTCGGCACCCCGCGCCGCACCGTCCTGCTCGAGTCGGCCGGCAGCACCGCCGTGGCAGCCGCGGCCACGCCCCTCGAGGTCGCCGACGACCCCTGCTTCGCGCTGCTCTCGTCGACCGGCCTGCTGGCCCGCACCAGCAACGCCGACGAGATCGGCACCGGGGGCGGCCGCGCCAACCACGATGTCGTGATCTCGGCGGTCCGGACCTCGGCCCGCTCCGACATCGGCGTGATCACCTCGGCCGGACGACTGCTCCGGCTGGGCGTGCTCGACCTGCCGGCCATCCCGCCGTCGGCGAACGAGCCGAACCTGCAGGGCGGCCTCCCGCTGACCGAGGTGCTCGAGCTCGCCGCCGGCGAGCGGGCGCTGGCCCTGACCACGCTGACCACCGAGGGCCCGGGCCTCGCGCTCGGCACCAGGCAGGGCGTCGTGAAGCGGGTGAACCCCGAGGTGCTCAGCAAGGACGAGTGGGACGTCATCAGCCTCAAGGACGGCGACGAGGTGGTCGGCGCCGTCGAGCTGCGCACCGGGCAGGAGGAGCTGTGCTTCGTCACCTCCGACGCCCAGCTGCTCCACTACACCGCCGACACGGTGCGCCCCCAGGGCCGTTCGGGCGGCGGCATGGCCGGCGTCCGGGTGACCGACGGCGAGCGAGTGGTCTGGTTCGGCGTGCTCGACCTCAACTCGCCCGGCGGCGTCGTCCTGGTGACCGCGTCCGGCTCCTCGACCGCGCTGCCCGGCACCGAGCCGGGCTCGGTCAAGGTGACCGACTTCTGGGAGTACCCCGCCAAGGGCCGGGCCACCGGCGGTGTGCGCTGCCACCGCTTCCTCAAGGGCGAGGACGCCCTGGTGTTCGCCTGGGCCGGGCCGGCGCCCGCGCGCGCCGCGGCGACCAGCGGTGCGCCGGTCGACCTGCCGGAGGCCAACGGCCGGCGCGACGGCTCCGGCGTCCCGGGCAGCCAGGCGCTCGCGGCGGCTGCCGGACCGCTCCAGGTCACCCTGGGTGTGTCAGGGTGAGCGCATGACGACCTCGACCCGCGCGGCCGCCGGCCTGCTCTCCGCACTCGTCGCCGTCGGCGGCCTGACCGCCTGCTCGGGGGGCGAGGACTCCCCCGACGCCACGTCGTGGTCCGACGCCGGCGCGAAGGCCAAGGAGCTGCTCGACGACACCAGCGGCGTCGAGGTGACCCTCTCGACGGGCGACGACCCCGGCGTCGACTACCTCAAGTCCGCGAGCGGCACGATCATCGCCGACCCGGCCGCCTTCGAGGGCGAGGTCAGCGGCAAGGTGGCCGGCTTCTCCGTCAGCGGCGTCCCCGTCATCTCGGTCGACGGCACGCTGTGGATCGAGCACATCGCGCTCGGCGGCTGGAGCGACCGCTTCCAGCCCGAGGACCTCTGCGCCCCCGACCCGGCGAAGCTCCTCGACCCCTCGGTCGGCGTCTCCTCGGTGCTGACCAGCAGCACCGACGTCGAGGCTGGCGAGTCCGAGCGCGGCGGCGAGGACAACAAGGAGGTCTTCCACACCTACTCCGGCACCGCCACGGGCGACTCGATCCGCGCGATCCTGCCCTGTGCCGAGGGCGACGACTTCGAGGCCACCTATCGCGTCGACGACGACGGCTACCTGCGCACCGCCCGGCTGACCGGCGTCTTCTTCCCCGACTCCGAGTCGGTCACCTACACGATCGACATCACGGCGTACGACGTCGAGAAGGACATCACGGCCCCGAAGTGAGGCGGCACCGATGAGCGGGGCGAACCGGCTGCTGCTGACCTTCTGCGCCGTCGCCGTCGCGTTCGCGGCCGTCGACACCTACGTCGTCGTCCTGGCACTGCCGGACATGATGGCCGGTGCCGGGATCCCGGTCGAGGAGCTGCAGCGCGCGGCGCCGATCGTGTCCGGCTTCCTGCTCGGCTACGTCGCGATGCTGCCGCTGATCGGCCGGATCGCCGACCTGCGCGGACAGGTGCCGGTGCTGGCGATGTCGCTGGTCGTGTTCGCCGCGGGCTCACTGGTCACCGCGGTCTCCTACGACCTGCCCAGCATGGTCGCGGGCCGCTTCCTGCAGGGCGTGGGCGGCGGCGGGCTGGTCCCCGCCACGATGTCGCTGGTGGCGGCGCTCTACCCCGTCGACCGGCGCGGCCTGCCGCTCGGCATCGTCTCCGCGGTCCAGGAGTTCGGCAGCGTGCTGGGCCCGCTGTTCGGCGCCTTCGTCCTCTCCTTCACCTCCTGGCGCGGTATCTTCGCGATCAACCTCGCCGTCGGCGCGCTGCTCGTCGCCGCGGTCGGACTCGTGAGCTCGTCGAGTGGACACCGGAGCGACGAAGGAGCGCAGCCGGCGTCTCGAGGCGCTCGCCGCCGCGTTCCCGACCTGGTCGGCCTGCTCCTGCTCGCCGTCACCCTCGGCGCCGGCCTCCTCACCTTCGTCCGGCCCGGCTCCCTGCAGCGCGACCTGAGCTGGGGCCGCCTGTTCATCCCGTACGTCGACGGCGGCAGCCGCTGGGTGACGCCGGTCGGGGTCACGACGATCGCCGCGTTCGTCGTACTCGTCGGGTGGTGCTGGCTGCGGCCGCGTGCCCTCGTCGACCTCCGCGGCTGGCTCGACCACCTGCGTGCGGCCGACCTGCTCGGGGCCGGTCTGCTGGCCGTCGTCCTCGGCGGCATCGTGCTCGCCTTCGCGACGGCCGACCCCGAGGTCGCCGTCTTCTCCCCGCAGGGGCCGTGGTTCCTCACCGGGTCGGCCGTGGCCGTCGTCCTCCTCGTCCTGCACCTGCGCCGGGCCCCGGCGCCGATCGTGCCGCGGGGCACGCTGCGCCCGATGCCGGCGTGGGGCGCCCTCGCGGTCAGCTTCCTGGTCGGCTGGGCGCTGATCGCCGCCCTGGTCGACATCCCGCTCTTCGCGCGCACCACCACCGAGCAGGACTCCCAGCTGGGCGCCGCGCTGGTCCTGCTGCGGTTCCTGGCCGCACTGCCCGTGGGCGCGGTCGTCGGGGGCTGGCTGCTGCGCCGGGTCGACGCCGGCGTCCTGACCGCGGTCGGCATGGCCGCCGCGGGCGGCGCCTTCCTCGCGATGGGCCAGTGGGACGCCGACAGCCTCCACGGGTTCGCCGCCAACATCCCCCTGGTCCTCGGGGGCCTCGGCTTCGGGCTGGCTCTGGCCCCGGTCAACGCCGCCATCCTGGCCGTGACCGACGACGACACCCACGGCCTGGCCAGTGCGCTGGTCGTCGTCGCGCGCATGGTGGGGATGCTGGTCGGGATCTCCGCCCTGACCACGATCGGGCTGCGCCGGCTCTACGCCGCGCAGGAGTCCGACCCCGGCCTCGGCATCACCGAGCTCGGCATCGTCCAGGAGCAGGCGGTCTTCCGGGGCGCCGCCGTCGCGGCCCTCGCCGCGGCCGTGCTCGCCGTGATCGTGCTCTCCCGCGTGCGCACCCAGAACGTGGACACCGCGGAGGCGCTGCGCGCGGGGGGATAACCTGCTGGACATGGGTGATTTCGACGATCTGCTGAAGGCCAACCGCGACTTCGCCGAGACGTTCGACCATGCCGGCTTCGACGGCAAGGCCCATGCCGGCGTCGCGATCGTGACCTGCATGGACTCCCGCATCGACCCGCTGCGGATGCTCGGGCTCGACTACGGCGACGCCAAGATCTTCCGCAACCCCGGTGGCCGGATCACCGAGGCCGCCCTCGAGGCCCTCGTCCTCGGCGCCCACCTGCTCAACGTCGACCGGGTCCTGGTGATCCCGCACACCCGCTGCGCGATGGCGTCGAGCACGGAGGCCGAGATCCACGACAAGATCGGCGCCGCGGTCGGTCACGACGTCACCTGGCACGCCTTCCACGTGATCGCCGACCAGAGGGCAGCGCTGGCCGAGGACGTCCGCAAGGTCACCTCGCACCCGCTCGTCCCCGACTCGGTCAAAGTCGGCGGGTTCATCTACGACGTCGACACCGGGCTGCTCGACCAGGTCGTCTGACCGGCTTCACCCGGGCGCGGTCAGAGCAGGTCGCGCAGGCGCTGGTCCACGAGCGCGCCGGGCAGGTCGCCCAGACGGGCGCCGAGCGCGCCCAGGTCGCCGATGGCGGTGACCCGGTCGAGGAGGGCGGTCGTGGTGCCGACCGGGTCTGCGCCGAGCGGCACGTCCATCAGCAGCGGGCAGTCGACGGCACCGCCGTCCGGCTCGGGCGGCAGCGCGGCGGTCCAGCAGCCGACCTCGAGCCGCAGCGGCGGAGTCGGCCCGTGTCCGTCAGCCAGCACGTCGACATACCAGAACAGCTCACCGGCCGGGATCCGCAGATGCCCCCGCCGAGCCTTCGCGCCCCGCGCCTTGAGCAGCTTGACGAGGGCGGTCCGGTCGGCGCTCATGTCGTCATGCTGACACAGGTCGACACCCACAGACCCGCACCGTCCGACGGATCCACCGCCGCCGCTGGCGTGGGCGTCCTACGCTCGACGTCGTGGTGCATGTCCTGCTGGTGGAAGACGACGAGGCGATCCGCCGGGCTCTCGCCCGCGGGCTGTCCGAGCACGGCGCAGCAGTGACAGCGGTCGGCACCGCGGTCGAGGCGATCAAGGCGGTGTCCACCGACCGCCCCGACGCGGTGATGCTCGACCTGGGGCTGCCCGATCTCGACGGCGCCGACGTCCTGGCCCTGATCCGGGCCCAGGGCGACCTCCCGGTCGTGGTCGCCACCGCCCGCGATGACGACCGCGAGATCGTCCGGCTGCTCAACGCCGGTGCGGACGACTACCTGGTCAAGCCGTTCTCCGCGGCCCAGGCGATGGCCCGGATCGGCGCCGTGCTCCGGCGGGTCGCCCCCAGCACCCCCGAGAGTCGGCGGATCGAGATCGGAGGCCTGGTCATCGACCCGCTCGCCCGGACCAGCACCCTCGACGGGCGCTCCCTCGACCTCAACCGCAAGGAGTTCGACCTGCTGCTCGCCCTGGCGAGTCGGGCCGGGGAGGTCGTGTCGAAGCGTCAGCTGCTCTCCGAGGTGTGGCAGCAACCATGGGGCGGCGCGGACCGAACCGTCGACGTCCACCTGTCCTGGTTGCGCCGCAAGCTCGGGGAGTCCGCGGCCGCGCCGCGGTACCTCCACAGCGTCCGCGGCGTCGGGGTCAAGCTCGTGGCGCCGGACGCGTCGTGACTCTCCGGCTGCGGATCCTCTCGCTGGCGCTCGGCGCCGCATTGGCCGTGCTCCTGCTGTTCGCCGTACCGCTGCTGCTCCTCGAGGCGCGCTCGGCGTCCGACGACCTCGAGCAGTCCGCGACGGCGACGGCGCGCGGCGTGGCCGACTACGTCTCGGCCTCCGGCTCAGACCGCAGCGAGGTCGCGGCCTACGTCGCCCGGGTCAACGAACGTGAGGACGACACCCCGGTGGCCGTCGTCGCCCCCGACGGCACGACGTACGGTGCCGACCTCCCCGGCGCCACGACCGCCGCCGTGTCCGGCACGCCGGACGACCCCGACCCCGACGCCGACGGCGATCGCGACGGCCCGTTCCTGCAACAGAGCGGAGCCGATGTCGTCACGGTCGCCGGCGGCCGCCTGATCCGTGTCCAGGTCCGCACCCAGGGTGCTCCGACAACGGTCCTGGCCTACGTCAGTGACGCTGACGTACGGTCCGCCGCGGCCGCCCACCTGTGGCCGCTGGCCGGCGCGGCCACCCTTCTGGTCCTGCTCGTCGGCAGCGCGGCCGAGCTCGTCTCTCGGCGCCTGGTGCGCGACCTCGACCGGACCGCGGACCTGGCCGACACGATCGCCGCCGGCGACATCGTCGCCCGCGTCCCCGAGACCGGCCCACCCGAGGTGCGGCGCGTCGCGCACGCGCTCAACGGCCTGGCCGGCCGGATCGACGAACTGCTCGCCGCCGAGCGAGAGACCGCCGCCGACCTGTCTCATCGGCTCCGCACACCGCTGACCGCGCTGCGCCTCGACGTGGAGCTCCTCCCGGACGGGCAGCGCACGGACCTGGAGAGCCACGTCGACAACCTCGAGCGGACTCTCACCGCGGTCATCCACGAAGCCCGTCGCACGGCGCGCGAGGGCGCCCGTGCCGGCTGCCGACCAGGACCGGTCCTCACCGCATCCGCGGCCTACTGGCAGCCGCTCATCGAAGACCAGGGACGCCCGGTCGAGGTCGCCGTCGCCGACGAGCTTCCCGAGGTCCGCTGTGCCGCGGAGGACCTGCGCGCCGCCATCGACGCGCTGATCGAGAACGCGATCGCCCACACCCCGGACCGCACTGCCGTCGCCATCCGGGCACGCGTCGATGCGGACGCGCCGCACCTGGTGGTCATCGAGATCGCCGACCGCGGCCCCGGGTTCGCCGCGGACGCCGTCCGTCGCGGACGCAGCGACCGCGGCTCGACCGGCCTGGGGCTCGACATCGCCCGACGCTGCGCTCGCGCCTCCGGCGGCGAGCTGGTCGTGGCACGCGAGGCCGGCTGGACCGTTGTGCGGCTGAGGCTGGGACCCGCGGCCCCCGGACCGGCACAGCAATCGCACAGGGGCATTTGACCTCGATTTGAGATTGCCTTGGCGGCTGTCTGACGTCGTGCGCGCCACGCTCGACGCATGACCGAGCGCCTCTCCAACCAGCGTCGCAACCTGCTCACCCGGGCCCGGGCCGCCAGCGCGGGCGTGCTGATCGCGGCCGCGGCCGCCACCGGACTCCTCACCGTCGCCGCGGCGCATGCCACATCGACCAGCCAGCACGGGGCGAGCACCAGCAGCACCTCAGACTCAGCCACCGGCACCCGCTCCGACACCGCGCCCGGCACCACGGCCGGCAGCTGGAGCAGCGACACCGGCGGCAGAGGCGGACCTGTCGCCGGGAGCCACGCATCATGACCACCCTGCAATGGCGGGACTGGTCCTGCTCGGTCCGTGTCGTCCTCGCCGACGGGCGGTCCCGCGCGTCGGCGCCCGACGAGGAGCGTCTCGTGCGCGGCCTGATGAACGACGTCGCCCGCTCCGTCGATCGGTTCACCCCCACCAGCGATCTCTCCCGGGTCAACGCCGCGGCCGGACGGCTGATCCCGGTCCGCCCGCTGACCCTCGAGCTCGTCGAGCTGGCGCTGGCCACGGCTCGCGACACCGGGGGTGCATGCGACCCGACCGTCGGCAGGCATCTCCTCGCCGCCGGGTACGACGCCGACATCGACGTCCTCCGCACCCGCCCGATCTCCCACCGCACGCCCGCGACCGTGTCGCGCCGGGCCGACTGGCGGACGGTCCGGGTCGACCGGTCACTGCGTCGGCTCGGGCTGCCGGCGGGGCTCGCCCTCGACCTCGGCGCGACCGCGAAGGCGTGGACCGCCGACGAGGCCGCCGCTCGCCTCCAGCACGCCACCGGCATGGCCGCGCTCGTGGCGCTGGGCGGCGACATCGCCGCCCGTGGGCAGGTGGACTGGCGGGTGCTCGTCAGCGAGGACGACGGCGGCCCCGGCCAGATCGTGATCGTGCGCGAGGGCGGACTGGCCACCTCGTCGACCCAGGCACGTCGCTGGCGGGGGCCCTACGGCGAGCGGCATCATGTGATCGACCCCGGCACGGGCGCTCCGACCACAGGTCAGGTACGGACGGCGTCCGTCCTGGCCCCCAGTTGCGTCGCCGCGAACGCGCTGAGCACCGCCGCCCTCGTCTGGGGTGCGACCGCGCCGGACCGGCTCCGGGCACACGCCGCCCGTCTCGTCGACGCGCACGGCTCGGTCACCACCACCGCGACCTGGCCCGTCGACCGGTCCGACGAAGGGACGGCGGCATGACACTGTGGTATCTCGCCCGCGCCGCAGGCTTCGTCGCGCTGCTGACTGCCTCGACCACGGTCGCGCTCGGCGCGCTCGGCACGTCGTCCTGGGACGGACGGCGCATCATGACGCACCTCGTCCACCGCTCCGCAGCCGTGCTCACCCTCGCCATGCTCGGCCTGCACGCGGTGCTCCTCGTCACCGACCGCTACGTCGACGTCGGCGTCGGCGGGGCACTCGTGCCGTTCACGGCCCACTACCGCGGCGTGGCGCTCGGACTCGGCACCCTCGCGGTCTACGGCTTCGCCGTGGTCTCTCTCAGCGGCGCGCTACGGGGTCGGCTGGCCACCAGCACGGCCGCGGTCCGCACCTGGCGCGGCATCCACGTCACGGCGTACGGCGCCTGGGGGCTGGCGATGCTGCACGGCATCCTGGCCGGCACCGACACCGGACTCACCTGGGCGCTTGCTCTCTACGCGGCCTGCGGCGTCCTGGTCGCCGGCGCCGCCGCCGTCCGCCTCAACCGACTGGTCCGCGACCGGCGCCGGCCCCTCGCCCGGGCGCGCCACCGCGCGGCCGTCCCTGTCTCAGGAGGAACCCGATGATCACCACCCCCGTCGCACCCGGCCCGTTGCCCGCTTTGTCGTGGGGCACTGCTCGGCTGCTGGCCGGCACCACCGCCGGCCGCGCCGACCTCGCGGCCCACCGCGCGGCCCACGACCCTGCCCACCCCTACGACCGGAACCGGCTGACCGCCGCCCTCGAGGCGGTCCGTCTGCTGGGGCGCGGCGGAGCGGGCTTCCCGGTCGCCACCAAGCTGCGCGCCACCCGATCGGGCCCCCGCACCTCGGTGGTGGTCAACGGCTCCGAGGGCGAGCCCGCCGGGCACAAGGACCGCACCCTGATGCGCCGCGCACCCCACCTGGTCCTCGACGGCGCCCTCACCGTCGCCAGGGCCCTGGACACCGACCGGGTGCACATCGTGGTGGCCGACCCTGCCGCGTACATCTCGCTCGTAGCCGCTGTACGCGAACGTGAGGACGCACGGACCGTGCGGGTCGTCCCGCACGACCACGGGTACGTCGCCGGCGAGGTCCGCGCCGTCACCCGCGCCCTCTCCGGCGCCCCGGCTCTCCCACCGGGCAGGCGCGTGCTGCCCACCGTGCACGGCGTGCACGGGAGGCCGACGTTCGCCTCGAACGTCGAGACCTTCGCCCAGATCGGGCTGCTCGCCGGCCTCGGCGTCGACGAGTTCGCCTCTGTCGGCGCCTCTGACGAGCCCGGGACGACGCTGCTGACTCTCATCGGCGACGTCCCCCACGCGGGACTGGACGGCGGGGCCGTCGTGGAGGTGCCGACGGGCCTGCCACTCGCTGTCCTCGTCGGTGCGGCGGGGGGCCCGGTGCTGGTGGGCGGCTATCACGGCACCTGGATCGACGGTCCGCGCGACCTGGTACTGAGCCGGCCCACGCTGCGCGCCGCCGGAGTTCCGCTGAACGCCGGCATCCTGGCCCGGCTGCCCACCACCACCTGTGCCCTCGGCGAGGTCACCGCGGTCGCGGGTTGGCTCGCCGGCGAGAGCGCCGGCCAATGCGGTCCTTGCTACTTCGGGCTCCCCACGCTCGCCCGCACCCTGCACCAGCTCCTCGGCGGCGCGCCCGTCGAGGACGAGGTCCGGGCCCGGACCGGGCTGCTCCGCGGTCGTGGCGCCTGTGCCCACCCCGACGGCGCCTCGGCCTTCGTGGCCTCCGCGCTCACCGTGCTGGTCGACGAGGTGCGCGCCCACCGGGCCCACGGCAGCTGCGGCCGCCCCTGGCTCGAGGTCCTGCCCACCCGAGCCACTACCGGAGGTGGGAGATGAACGCCGCCGTCCTCGAGATCGACTGGACCCGCTGCGACGGCCACGGCCTGTGCGCCCGGCTGCTGCCCGAGCGCATCACCCTGGACGAGCACGGATACCCGGTCCTCGGCGAGCGGACCATCCCCGGCCCACTCATCCCTCACGCCCGGCGCGCCGTCGCCGTCTGCCCGCAGCTCGCGCTGCGGCTCGAGCAGCCGGCCGCCCCCAGCTGATGGGCCGAGGGCTCGCACGATCCCGTGGAATCGACGCACTCTAGGCGTCGAGCGTCTCCATGTCGACCTCGTAGGCGCCCTGGATGATGAACTCCTTGCGCGGCGCCACGTCGCTGCCCATCAGCAGCTCGAACACCTCGGAGGCCACCTCGAGCTCGTCGACGGTCAGCCGTCGCAGGGTACGACGGCGCGGGTCCATCGTGGTCTCGGCCAGCTGGTCGGCGTCCATCTCACCGAGGCCCTTGTAGCGCTGGACCGGGTCCTTCCAGCGGACGTTCTTCTTCTTGAGCTCGGCGAGCTTGCGCTGCAACTCGTCGTCGGAGTACGTGTAGACGTACTTGTCCTGGCCCTTCCTGGGGTTCGAGATCTCGATCCGGTGCAGCGGCGGGACGGCCGAGTAGACCCGGCCGGCCTTGACCAGATCGGGCATGTACTTGAAGAAGAGCGTCGCGAGCAGCGTCCGGATGTGCGCGCCGTCGGAGTCGGCGTCGGCCATGAAGATGATCCGGCCGTAGCGCCGGGCGTCGAGCTCGAAGGTGCGCCCGGAGCCGGCGCCGACGACCTGGATGATCGAGGCGCACTCGGCGTTCTTGAGCATGTCGCCCACCGACGCCTTCTGCACGTTGAGGATCTTGCCGCGGATCGGCAGCAACGCCTGGAACTCGGCGTTGCGGGCGAGCTTGGCGGTGCCGAGCGCAGAGTCGCCCTCGACGATGAACAGCTCGGTGCGCTCGTTGTCGCCCGAGCGACAGTCGGCCAGCTTGGCCGGCAGGGTCGAGGACTCCAGAGCGCTCTTGCGGCGCTGGGTCTCCTTGTGCTGGCGCGCCGCGATCCGGGTCTTGGAGGCGGCGACGACCTTCTCCATGAGGAGCTTGGCCTGCGCCTTCTCGGCCCGCTTGGTCGAGGTGAGGAACTCCTTGAGCTCCTTGGCCACGACCTTGCGGACGACGGTCCGGGCGGCCGGCGTGCCGAGGATCTCCTTGGTCTGGCCCTCGAACTGGGGCTCGGCGAGGCGCACCGTGACGACGGCCGTCATCCCCTCGAGGACGTCGTCCTTGATCACGTCGTCGTCGTTGACCTTGAGCGCCTTCGAGGCGCGCATGGCGTCGTTGAAGGTCTTGGTGAGGGCACCCTCGAAGCCGGAGACGTGGGTGCCGCCCTTGGGCGTGGCGATCACGTTGACGAACGAGCGCAACTCGGTGTCGTAGCCGGTGCCCCAGCGGACCGCGACGTCGACGCTCAGCTCGCGCTCGACGTCCTGCGGGGTCATGTGGCCCTGGTCGTCGAGCAGCGGGACGGTCTCGGTGAAGACGTCGCTGCCCTGCAGGCGGAGCACCTCGGTGACCGGCTCGCCGGTGGCGAGGTAGTCGCAGAACTCGCCGATGCCGCCGTCGTGGCGGAACTTCTCCTCGGTCCACTCGGTCTGGTCGGCGGCGCGCCGGTCGCTGATGACCAGCTCGAGGCCGGGGACGATGAAGGACGTCTGCCGGGCGCGCCCGATCAGCCCGTCGAGGACGAACTCGGCGTCCTTGGTGAAGATCTGGCGGTCCGGCCAGAACCGGATCCGGGTGCCCGACCTGCCCTTCGCCACCCGGCCACCCTTGCGGCTGAGGCCGGACTGCGGGGTGAAGGCTGCCTTCGGGCCGTCGCCGTCGAAGACGCCGGGGACGCCGCGCTGGAAGCTGATCCCCTGGCTCGCCGGGGAGCGGTCGACGTCGATGTCCATCCGGCTGGACAGCGCGTTGACGACCGACAGGCCGACGCCGTGCAGGCCGCCCGTGGCGACGTACGAGCCACCGCCGAACTTGCCGCCGGCGTGCAGCTTGGTCGCCACGACCTCGACGCCGGGCAGCCCGGTCTTGGGCTCCTTGTCGGTCGGGATGCCGCGCCCGTCGTCGTACACCTCGACGGAGTCGTCGGCGTGCAGGATGACCTCGACCCGGTGCGCGTTGCCGCCGAGGGCCTCGTCGACGCCGTTGTCGATGATCTCCCACAGGCAGTGCATCAGCCCCCGGGTGTCGGTGGAGCCGATGTACATCCCGGGACGCTTCCGCACGGCTTCGAGGCCCTCGAGGACCAGGAGGTGGGCTGCGTTGTAGGTGTTGTCGGCGATGGCCGGCTCCTCACGGGTGGATCACGGGTGCTTCCAAGGACCTGAATCTACCCGCGACACGCCGGGCGTCGGTGCAGGGACACGGGTGCCGCGCGATGTCGAATGGCGACAGGACCGGGACCGGCCCCGGACGGATCACCCGATCCGCCCGACCCGATGGTCACAAGCTGGTTTCGAGCAGTGGAAAATAGCCGAACGATCCTCGGACGGGTGCTTGGATGGTCGGGAAGAACAAGTGGAATGGACCACACGCGGGCGGGAATCTTTTGCCCCGGCCGCTACGTTGATCCGGACGACACCCGATGAGGATGTCATCGCAACGATTGAGAGGGCCGAGATGACAACTGCTGTTGCTCCCAGCGCCGCGCTGACCGCGGAGGACCGCTGCGACCGTTGTGGTGCCCAGGCCTACCTCCGAGTAGAGCTCGCGTCGGGTGGGGAGCTCCTCTTCTGCGCCCACCACGCCCGCGAGCACGGAGACGCGCTGAAGGACATCGCCGTGCGGTTCCACGACGAGACCCACAAGCTCACCGACAAGCCGGCGCCCGCCGTCGACTGACCGGTCGCCGGCCGGTCAGTCGACCGAGCACCGGCCACCCCCGACCACCGCGCCAGGCCCCGAGCTCCTCGGGGCCTGGCGGCTTTTTGGGATCCCCTCACGCCGACCGCGCCGTGCAGGTTAGCCTTACCTCATGAGAACCCGCCTTGCCGTCGCCGTGGCCGCCAGCCTGGCCCTGGCCCTGTCCGCCTGCTCCTCCGACGTCGCGGACGACGACGGGGCCGAGCCTGCGTCCGGCGCGTCCGCGACGCCCGAGGGCCCGTGGAGCTTCACCGACGGCTCGGGCGAGGTCGTCGAGCTCGACGAGGTGCCGACCCGGATCATCGCGCACGCGCCCGCCGCGGCAGCGCTCATCTCCTACGGCATCCGCCCGGTCGGCATCTACGGCGACGAGCCCGTCAGCACCGACCCGAACCTCGACGGCGTCGACCTGACCGGCATCGAGATCCTCGGCGAGGAGTGGGGCTCGATCGACGTCGCCAAGGCCTCGACCCTCGACGCCGATCTCATCGTGGCCGACTGGTGGCCCGCCGAGAAGGCGCACTCCGGTCTCGAGAACAGCGTGAAGGCGAAGAGCAAGAAGCTCGCCGAGCTGGCGCCGGTCGTCGGGCCGTCGCAGGGCGGGTCCATCCTCAACCTGGCCGAGGGCTACGAGGACCTCGCCGAGAGCCTCGGCGCGGACGTCGAGAACTCCCCGGGCGCCGAGGACAAGGCCGCCTTCGAGGAGGCCCGCGACGCCTTCGCTGCAGCCATGGCCGACAAGGACCTGACCGCCCTGGCCGTCTCGCCGACGGCCGACCTGCTCTACGCCGCCAATCCGGAGTTCGCTCCCGAGCTGCTCGACTTCACCGAGTGGGGCCTCCAGGTCGTCGCGCCGGACGCGCCCGACCCGGACTTCCCGTACTGGGAGAACCTGAGCTGGGAGAACGCCGACAAGTAC
This sequence comes from Nocardioides sp. L-11A, assembly GCA_029961745.1. Lineage (NCBI taxonomy): Bacteria > Bacillati > Actinomycetota > Actinomycetes > Propionibacteriales > Nocardioidaceae > Nocardioides > Nocardioides sp. L-11A. The sequence goes on along the minus strand of CP124680.1, from coordinate 2,470,021 downwards.
CAGCCCGACGTGCTCCTCATCGACAGCCGCAGTTTCGAGGAGGCCAAGAAGACCGTCGCGGCCCAGCCGACCTGGACCTCGATCCGCGCCGCCGAGGCCGGCCAGCTCATCGAGTGGCCCGCCTTCTGGCTGCACACCTACGCCGACTACGCCGACGCGTTGACGAAGCTGACCGCCGACCTCGCCGCCGTCGACGACACCATCGGCGACTGATCGCCGGGTGTCCGCAGCAACCACCACCGCCACCGCGGCACCCCGCCGGCGGCGGGCCTCCGGGCTCGCCGCCGGCCTGGCGGCGCTCATCGCGCTCGTCCCGGTGCTGGCGTTCCTCAGCGTCACCCAGGGCTCGCGCGACATCGCGCTGCGCGATGTCCTCGACGCGTTCGGGCACTTCACCCAGTCCTCGTCGGTCGACGACACCGTCACCGTGCGGCTGCGGGTGCCCCGCACCATCCTGGGCCTGCTCGTCGGCGCCGCGCTGGGACTCGCCGGCACCCTGCTCCAGGGGCTGACCCGCAACGCCCTCGCGGACCCGGGGATCATGGGCGTCAACGCGGGCGCCGCCTTCGCCGTCGTCGGGTCGATCACCCTGCTGGGCGTCAGCGGCCTCGCGTTCCACGTCGCCGCGGCGTTCGTCGGCGCCCTCGCCGCCACCGTGCTCGTGTACGCCGTCGGCTCCCTGGGCCGCGATGGCGCGACACCGGTCAAGATGGCCCTGGCCGGTGCCGCGATCACGGCCGGACTGACCGCCGTGACCACCGGTCTGCTGCTCACCGACCTCGCCGCCCAACAGCAGTACCGCTTCTGGCAGGTCGGCTCGCTGGCCGGTCGCTACGCCCCGATCGTCACCGGTGTGGCTCCGTTCCTGCTCGTCGGGCTGGTGCTGGCGCTGCTGTGCGGCCGCTGGCTCAACGCGCTGGCCCTCGGCGACGACGCGGCCCGCGGCCTCGGCGTGTCGCTGACCCGCACCCGGGTGCTGAGCTTCCTGGTCGTCGGCCTGCTCTGCGGCGCCGCGACCGCCGCCTGCGGCCCGATCGTCTTCGTCGGCCTGGTCGTGCCGCACGTCGCGCGCTTCCTGTGCGGCCCCGACTACCGCTGGCTGCTCCCCTACGCCCTGGTGCTCGGCGCGCTGCTGCTGCTCGGCGCCGACATCCTCGGCCGGGTGCTCGGCGGCACCGGCGAGCTCCAGGTCGGCGTGGTCCTCGGCATCCTCGGGGCGCCGTTCTTCGTGCTCCTCGTCCGCTACGCCCGGCTGGCGGAGCTGTGAGCGCCCCCGTTCTCGCGATGGAGTCGACGTCGGAGCCCACGCAGTCCGCCGCGACCGCGCTGCGCCGTACCCGCCGCGGGCGCCGGCTCCGGGCGCGCCTGGTCCCCGCGGCGCTGCTCGCTGTGGCGGCGCTGCTGGCCCTCCTCACGCTGTGCTTCGGCTCGGTCCGGCTCAGCCTCGACCAGGTCGTCGCCTCCCTCCTCGGGACCGGCGACAACGGCGCCGTCGACTTCATCGTCCGCGAGCTGACCGGCCCGCAGGTCAAGGCGGCGCTGTGCGTCGGCCTGGCGCTCGGCGCGGCGGGGACGATCTTCCAGCAGCTGCTGCGCAACCCGCTGGCCTCGCCCGACTTCGTCGGCATCTCGGCGGGCGCGAGCGTCGCGGCGGTGGCCGGCATCGCCGTCCCCGCCTTCGCCGGCGCGAGCCTGCCCGTGCTCGCCTTCGCCGGTGCGCTGGTGACGGCGGCGGCGATGTACGTGCTGGCCTGGCGCGACGGCATCACCGGCTACCGGTTCGTCCTCATCGGCATCGGCACCGCGGCCTTCTGCACGGGGGTCACCGGCTATCTGCTCACCCGCACCTCGCTCACCGAGGCCCGGGCGGCGCTGCACTGGCTGACCGGGTCGATCGGGCAGGCCGGGGACGCCGAGAACGACGTCCTGTTGGTCGCGCTCCTCGTCCTGGTGCCGCTGCTTCCGCTGCTCCAGCGGATGCTGCGCGCCATCGAGCTGGGCGACGACACCGCGCGCGGGCTCGGGGTGCGGATCGAGCCCACCCGGCTCGTCCTCATCGGGGCCGGGGTCCTGCTCACCGCCCTCGCCACGGCGGTCGCGGGCCCGATCACGTTCGTCGCCCTCGTCGCCGGCCCGGTCGCCGACCGGCTGCTCGGCAGTGCCCGCGGCGGGATCGTCGCCGCCGGCGCGGTCGGCGCCATCCTGTGTCTGGTCGCCGACTACGTGGCCCAGTACCTGCTGCCCGTCGAGGTCCCGACGGGTGTCGTCACCGGCGCCGTCGGCGCGCCGTACCTGCTGTGGCTCATCGCCACCACCAACCGGAGAGGAATGGGCGGATGACCCTGACCGAGTCCCCCGCGTCGCCCCGCCTGGCTGCCCGCGGCCTGTCCCTGGGGTACGACGACCGGGTGGTCGTCGACGGCCTGGACCTCGACGTGCTGGACGGCCGGGTCACCGCCATCGTCGGCGCCAACGCGTGCGGCAAGTCGACCCTGCTGCGCGGCCTCGCCCGACTGCTGCGCCCCTCCTCCGGCGAGGTGCTGCTCGACGGCACGCCGATCCTGGACCGCGGCTCCCGCGAGGTCGCCCGGATCCTCGGCCTGCTCCCGCAGACCCCGGTGGCACCCGACGGGATCACCGTCGCCGACCTGGTCTCGCGCGGGCGGCATCCGCACCAGGGGTGGTTCCGCCACTGGAGCGCCCGCGACGAGGCTGCGGTCACCGAGGCCCTCACCGCCGCCGACGTGGTCGAGCTCGTCGACCGGCCGCTGCACGCGCTCTCCGGCGGTCAGCGGCAGCGGGTCTGGATCGCGATGGCGCTGGCGCAGGAGACCGACCTGCTGCTGCTCGACGAGCCGACGACCTACCTCGACATCAGTCATCAGGTCGACCTGCTGCGGCTGCTGCGCAGCCTGAACCGGGCCACCGGGCGCACCATCGTCACCGTGCTGCACGACCTCAACCTCGCCTGCCGCTACAGCGACCACCTCGTCGTGATGGCGGGCGGCCGGATCCTCGCGGAGGGACCGCCGGCCGAGGTCGTCACCGCGGACGTGGTCGAGAGGGCCTTCGGCCTACCCTGCGTGGTCGTCCCGGACCCGGTGGCCGGCACCCCGATGATCGTGCCGGCCGGCGACTGAGCGCGACCTGCGACACGCTCGCGCCGGACGGATTCACGCGCGACCTGCGACACGCTCGCGCCGGACGGATTCAGTCGAGGTAGTCGCGCAGCACCTGGGAGCGCGACGGGTGCCGCAGCTTCGACATCGTCTTGGACTCGATCTGGCGGATCCGCTCGCGGGTCACGCCGTAGACCTTGCCGATCTCGTCGAGGGTCTTCGGCTGGCCGTCGGTGAGGCCGAACCGCATGCTCACCACACCGGCCTCGCGCTCGGAGAGCGTGTCGAGGACGGCGTGCAGCTGCTCCTGCAGGAGCGTGAAGCTGACCGCGTCGGCCGGGACGATCGCCTCGGAGTCCTCGATCAGGTCGCCGAACTCGGAGTCGCCGTCCTCACCGAGCGGGGTGTGCAGCGAGATCGGCTCGCGGCCGTACTTCTGGACCTCGACGACCTTCTCCGGAGTCATGTCGAGCTCCTTGGCGAGCTCCTCCGGGGTGGGCTCGCGACCGAGGTCCTGCAGCATCTGGCGCTGGACGCGGGCGAGCTTGTTGATGACCTCGACCATGTGCACCGGGATCCGGATGGTGCGGGCCTGGTCGGCCATGGCGCGGGTGATCGCCTGCCGGATCCACCAGGTGGCGTACGTCGAGAACTTGTAGCCCTTGGTGTAGTCGAACTTCTCGACCGCGCGGATCAGGCCGAGGTTGCCCTCCTGGATGAGGTCCAAGAAGAGCATCCCGCGACCGGTGTAGCGCTTGGCGAGGGAGACGACGAGGCGCAGGTTGGCCTCGAGCAGGTGGTTCTTGGCGCGGCGTCCGTCCTCCGCGATCCACTCGAGCTCCTCGCTGACCTTGGGCGAGAGCTTGCCGCCCTTGGCGAGCTTCTCGTCCGAGAACAGGCCGGCCTCGATCCGCTTGGCGAGCTCGACCTCCATCTCGGCGTTGAGGAGCGGCACCTTGCCGATCTGCTTGAGGTAGTCCTTGACCGGGTCGGCGGTCGCGCCGGCGACCATCACCTGCTGGGCAGGCTCGTCGGTCTCGTCGGCAGCCGACACCACGAACGAGGACGTGGCGCTGGCCTCCTCCTCGTCCTCCTTGATGGTGGGGTCGGCGGCGACGTCCTTCTCGAACTGCTCGTCGGAGATGTCCGGCAGCACCTTCTTGCCGTCGGGACCCACCGCGGGCGCCTCCGCCTCGCCGGAGCCGGCCTTCGGCGCCGCCGCCTTGGGGGCGGGAGCCGGGGCGGCCTTCTTCGCGGCCGCCGGCGGCTTCGGAGCGGCGGGCGGCTTGGGAGCCGGCGCCTTCTTGGCGGTCGTCGCGGTCGCCGACGCCGGCTTGCGCGCGGCCGCGGCCACGGCGCGCTGCTCGACCGGCGAGCCGAGCTCGACGGAGATGCCGAGGCCCGACAGGTGGGCCATCAGGGCCTTCAGCTGGGCCGGGGCGACCTCAGCGGCGGCGAATGCCTGGCGGAGGTCCTCCGCCGCGACACGACCCACCGGCGCGGCGCGCTCGATCAGCGCGGCGATCGACGGGTGGCTGAGCAGGGCGGGCGGGACCGAACGATGGCTCGAAGACACGAACACCTCTCGATGCTGATGGATCTAGGGCGCGGCAAAGACCGGAGGTGTCAAGACCGCTTCCGTCATTCTGCCACGGCACCCCCAGCCACTCGCGCATCGGGGCTCAGCGCCGGTTCAGCGTCGGCTCAGGGTCCGCTCAGGAACCGGCGGCCTTGGCCTTCGCGGCGGCCTTGATCTCCTTCTTGTGGTCGCGGACCTTCTGCAGGGACACCGGGTCGACCACGTCGGCGACCGAGCGGAAGCCGTCGAGCGCGTAGTCGCCCGCCGCCTTCTCCCAGCCCGCCGGCCGCACGTCGAGCTGCTTGGCCACCAGCGCGACGAAGATCTTCGCCTTCTGGGCACCGAACCCGGGCAGTGCCTGCAGCCGCTTCATCAGGTCCTTGCCGTCGGCGGCCTCGGTCCAGATCCGCTCCGCATGCCCGTCGTACTCCTCGACGACGATGCGCGCCAGCTCCTGCAGCCGCGCCGCCATCGAGCCCGGGAACCGATGGATCGCCGGCGTCGTCGAGCACAGCGCCGCGAACTCCTCGGGATCCGCCACCGCGATGGCGGCCGGGTCGAAGCTGCCGAACCGCCCGATCACCTTCTGCGGGCCCAGGAAGGCGTGCTCCATCGGGTACTGCTGGTCGAGCATCATCCCGACGAGCAGCGCGAACGGATTGGAGCTCAGCAGCTCGTCGGCCGCCGGATCGTCGGTGATGTGGATCGCCATGGGGACATCCTGCCCCACGCCACCGCGACCGCGGCAGCGCCCGCGGAGAGGGCGGCGGCGAGCGCGAAGGGCAGGGCCGCTCCCCCACCGGCGAGCAGTCCCGCGCCCGCGGCGCCGAGGGCGCTGCCGCTGTTGACGCCGACATTGACCCACGTCGACATCTCGGTCCGCCGCTGCGGCGCGACGCGCTCGTCCACGGCGGCGTAGGCGACCACGAACACCGGGGACAGCGCGAGGCCGCCGACCGCCAGCACGACTCCCGCGACGAGCAGGCTGTCGGCAAGCACGACGACGCCCTGGGCGAGTGCGAGGCAGGCGAGGAGCAGGGCGAGCACCCGGCCCGCGGGACGGCTGCGGCCGTGGCGGGCCCAGAGCAGGCCGCCGGCGACCGCGCCGGTGGCGAGGGCGGCCTCGACCGGACCGGCGAGGCCGGGTCGACCCGCCCGGTCCGCCAGGGCGGCGATACCGACGAAGGTGGCCGCGTTACCGGCGCCGAAGAGGAGCAGCGCGGCGACCAGCCCGAGCAGTCCGGATGGACCGGCCCGCGTCGGTACCGGCACCGGCGCGGTGGCGACGGGGTCGCTCGCCCGCGGCCGGTACGGCGAGGCGACCAGCGCGGTGGTGCCGCACCAGACCAGCGCCGCGGCGAGCAGCAGCCCGACCCAGACCGGACCGAGGGCGAGCACCATGCCGGCGACGACCGGCCCGACGAGGTACAGCGCCTCCTCGCCGACCGAGTCGAGGGCGTAGGCGCGGCGGCGCTGCCCTCCCCCGGGCGCGATCTCGCGCCACTGCGCACGCATCGACGGCCCGAGCAGCGGCCCGGTGACACCGAGCAGGAGGGACAGGCCGAGCCAGACGGCGACCGGGTGGTCGCCCTGGGCGAGGAGCGTGGCGGCGACGAGCAGCCCGGACCAGCAGCCGGCGGCGACCGGCAGCACCCGGTGCTGTCCGTGACGGTCGAGCCAGCGGGCCTGGATCGGCATGACGAGGGCCGCGAGCCCGACGGTCGCCGAGCAGGTGGCGGCGACGGCGAACGAGTCGGTCGCGTCGCGGACGGTGAACAGGAAGCAGAGCGGGAGCACGCCGTAGGCGAGCCGGCCGAGCAGCGCACACGCGAAGGTGCGCGCCACGCCGGGGCCGGCGAGAAGCAGGCGGGCGCTCCCGGCGTCGGTGACGCCGGACATGGGGATTCCTCCGGAACGGAAGGGGACGAGGGGACGGTGAAAACGCGGCCGGCGCGAGGCGTCGGGCCGCAGCGGCGTCCTAGTGGTCCCGGGAGGTCATGCCGGCGAGCCTAGCCGCTCCAGGCTCTCGAGGAGGTGCGCCCGCAGCACCGGCCAGGTGGGATGGGCGCCGGCGGCGCCGGGGATGTTGGCGACCACGACGGTGCCCCGGACGGTGGCCATCGCGATCTGGACGAAGTCGGCGAAACCCGCGCGCCCGGCGTACGACGGCAGGGCGGTCGCGGCGAGGTCCTGGACCTCACCCATGCCGCCGCACACGATCTCGGCCACGCGCTTGGCCATGGCCGGCTCGGTGCGAGCGACGTTGAAGAGCTCGAGGACGGCCGGCGTGACCGGGAGGTGGTGGATCTCCCAGATCAGGTCGAGCAGGGCGCCGGCACGTTCGGGCTCGGTGCCGACGTCCAGGCCGCGGGAGACCGCGTCGGCGAGGAGCTGGTCGACGAGGCGGACCATCGCGGCGTCGACGAGAGCGGCCTTGGTGGGGAAGTAGTGCTGCTGCGCGCCCTGGCTGACCCCGGCGCGCTCGGCGACGCGGCGGGTGGTTGTGGCGACGTACCCGTCCTCGGCGAGGCACTCGATGGTCGCGTCGAGGAGCCGTTCGGTGGTCGCGGCGCGGCGGTCGACCTGGCGCCGGCTCGCCCTCGTCCCCGTGCTCATGGCGCGATCGTGGCGCACGTCTCGTCGCATTTGCAAGTCGAATGACTTGTCAAGTCGCCTGACTGGGAACTACGTTCGCGGCCATGAAGGACTTCCGGGACAGGGTCGCCGCCATCACCGGCGCGGGCTCGGGCATCGGCCGGGCCCTCGCGCTGCAACTCGCGGACGAGGGGGCCCGGGTCGCCGTCAGCGACTGGGACGCCGCCGGCCTCGCCGCGACCGTCGCCCTCCTGGAGGGGGCCGGCGCGACGCCGCACAGCACCGTGCTCGACGTACGGGACCGGGCGGCGGTGCACGCGTGGGCCGACGCGGTCGCCGACCACTTCGGTGGCGTGAACCTGGTCGTCAACAACGCCGGCATCACCATCTTCGGCACCGTCGAGGAGAGCCCCTACGAGGACATCGAGAAGGTCCTCGACGTCGACTTCTGGGGCGTCGTGCACGGCACCAAGGCGTTCCTCCCCCACCTGATCGCGTCGGGCGAGGGCCACGTGGTCAACGTCTCCAGCGTGTTCGGGCTGTTCGGCGTGCCGACCCAGAGCTCCTACAACGCCGCCAAGTTCGCGGTCCGCGGGTTCACCGAGGCGCTGCGCCAGGAGATGCTCGTCGACGGTCACCCGGTCGGCGTCACCTGCGTCCACCCGGGCGGGATCCGGACCAATATCGTCAACAACGCCACGGCCAGCAACGCCGCCGACATCTCCGGCATCGCACGCGTCTTCGAGGAGCGGCTGACCCGGACGTCGCCCGAGGCCGCCGCACGCACCATCCTGCGCGGCGTCCGAGCTCGCCGACCCAAGGTGCTCATCGGCGCCGACGCCGTCGCGGTCGACCTCGTCGTACGCGTCCTGGGAGCGGCGTACCAACGCCCGTTCGCGGCCGTGTCCCGCCGCCTCACCGCCTCGCTCAAGGCTCCCGCCGCCCGTCCCGCGGTCCCTCGCTCCCGGAAGAAGGCCTCGGCATGACCACCCACCTCGGCTCCCCCATCGCCCTGCCGCACGGCCAGAAGCTGGCCAACCGGTTCATGAAGTCCGCACTGAGCGAATCGCTCGGCGAGCGCGACGGCGGGCCGTCCGAGCGCCTCGAGCGGCTCTACCGCCGCTGGGCGGACGGCGGCTACGGCCTGGTCGTCACCGGCAACGTGATGGTCGACCGCCGCCACCTCGGCGAGCCCGGCAACGTCGTGATCGAGGACGACCGCCACCTCGACCGGCTGCGGGCCTGGGCCTCCGGCTTCCAGGACGGCGGCACTCCCCTGTGGATGCAGGTCAACCACCCCGGCCGCCAGGCCAACGCCCTCGTCGGGCGCCACCGTCCGGTCGCTCCGAGCGCGGTCCAGGCCAAGGTGCCGGGCTCGGTGAGGCCCCGGGCGCTGGAGGACGCGGAGATCCGCGAGATCGTCGACAGGTACGCCGCCGCGGCCGCCGTCGCCGAGCAGGCGGGCTTCGCGGGCGTGCAGATCCACGGCGCCCACGGCTACCTCGTCACCCAGTTCCTCTCTCCGCGCACCAACCAGCGCGACGACGCGTGGGGCGGCGACCCCGAGCGGCGGCGTCGGTTCGTGCTCGAGGTGCTGCGCGCGATCCGCGCGACGACCTCGCGCGGCTTCGGGGTGGGGATCAAGCTCAACTCCGCGGACTTCCAGCGCGGCGGGTTCACCGAGGAGGAGTCGCGCGAGGTCGTCGCGGCCCTCGTCGCCGACGACATCGACCTGATCGAGATCAGCGGCGGCTCCTACGAGGCGCCCGCGATGATGGGCACCGTCCGCGCCTCCACCGCCGCGCGCGAGGCCTACTTCCTGGAGTACGCCGCGTCGGTGCGCGATCTCGCCGGCGACGTACCCATCGCCGTGACGGGCGGCTTCCGCTCCACCGCGGCCATGGAGTCCGCGATCGCGTCGGGCGACTGCGACCTCGTCGGCCTGGGCCGCCCGACCTGCCTGCTCCCCGACGCCCCCCGCGCGATCCTCCGCGACGGGCTCGCGACGCTGCCCAGCGCCCGGGTGAGGGCCGGCCTGCGGCCGGTGCTCGGCAAGGTGGCGAACCTCAAGCAGCTCGACGGAGCGCTCGACCTGTCCTGGCACACCGACCAGCTGCACCGGCTCGGCGCCGGCAAGGAGCCCGATCCGGGCCGGTCGTGGGCCGAGGCGGCGCTGTGGCTGGGCCTGCGCAACGGACCGGGGGCGTTCCGCGCCCAGCGCGGCTGACACCCGCCGGCCCCGGCGAGTGGGTGGGGCGTCAGGCCCGCCAGTCCAGCAGGATGCCGCCAGCGGTCACGGCGACCCACCACCACAGGAACGAGACGATCCCGAGCACGACCGTGCGCTTCGGGTGCGAGCTCCACCAGACGAAGCACAGCACGAACATGGCCAGCCAGGTCAGCAGCAGGACGACGACCGCCCACGCCGGCGCGAGGAGTCCCGCGGCGGCGTACAGGAAGAACGACGAGACCAGCAGCACCAGACCCACGAACGGCCACGGCGAGATCCGCTGCCCGGTGACAGGGTCGATCGCCACCGGGCGGATCCGGCGGCGGCGGGAGAACGCCAACGGACTACTTGTCCTCGACGTCGTCGTTCCAGGCCGGGTCCTCGTCCCACGCCTCGGTGCGCTCGGCGGCCTTCTCCAGCGCGCGGGCAGCCTCGGCCTGCGTGGGATAGGGACCGAGACGGTCCTTGTTGGGACATCCCTCGACGCCCTCGACCCGGTGGTGGGTCAGGCAGAACCAGTACTCGTCGTCCGCGGACATGACCCGAACCTACTCCAGGCGGCCCGCCAGCCGCTCGACCCGCAGTACGTCGTACTCGTGCTCGGGGTCGCCGGTCATCGCCGCCGCCAGCCGCAGGTGCGGCAGCGCCTCGGCGTACTTCGCCTGGCGCTCCAGCGCCCGCCCGAGCGCGTGCCGGCTCCAGGCGTCGGCCGGGTCGTCGGCGACCAAGCCGGTGAGCTCGTCGGCGGCCTTCTGCAGCTGGGCCCGCATCAGGTAGGCCCACGCCCGCAGCGACCGCAGTCCGCGGTTGTCGGGCTCCTTGTCCAGCGCCGGCTCGAGGACCTCGAGCGCCTCGCGCGGCGCACGGCGGGTGAGGAAGTCGTGGGCGGTCCGGTACGCCACCTCGTGCCGTGCCGTCGTACCCGGGAAGATGATCGGCGGCAGCACCTTGATCTCGGGCATCTCGTTCATGTCGGCCTCAACTGTCCCGGCGGTCCGCTTGTTCCCTAGAGTGTGCGGCGGACGGGCTGGCCGGGCGACCGCGTGATCCATCGCCGCGAGGCGTCGGATCCCGAGGAAAGTCCGGGCTCCACAGAGCAGGGTGGTGGGTAACACCCACCCGGGGTGACCCGCGGGACAGTGCCACAGAGAACAGACCGCCCCACCCCTCTCGAGGGGCGGGGTAAGGGTGAAACGGTGGGGCAAGAGCCCACCAGTGCGCCGGGCGACCGGCGCAGCTAGGCAAACCCCACCCGGAGCAAGACCAGACAGCACACGTTCGAGGGCGGCTCGCCCGAGTGTGCGGGTAGGTCGCTGGAGGCTGTCGGCAACGGCAGCCCTAGATGGATGGTCGCCCCCTTGGAGACAGGGGACAGAACCCGGCTTACAGGCCAGCCCGTCCCCTACTGGCCGGGGCGTCCTGCACCCTCGGGCCCGACGGCGACCCGCTACTCGCCCTCCGCGATCAGCAGTCCCAGCGCCTCGCTGTCCAGCCGCTGATCAGCGGCCGCCACGCCGCCGACGAGCGTCACGCCCTCCTCGCGCAGCAGGTCCGCGGGGTCGCGGTCGTCGTCCGGGTCCGACCACTGGAAGCCGGGGGCGATCCGTCCGTCGGAGGAGAGGACCCGCCACGCGTTGGCGCACTGCGTGCACTTGGAGAGGTGGGCGCCGAGCGGCTGCGGGGCGGTGCCGACGGCGTCCGCGAGGTCGCGGTACGAGGTCCACCGGCCCGGGGGCACGGCTTCGAGGATCTCGTGGAGGCTCGACCAGTCGAATCCCGCCGGCCGGTCCGCCTTCTCCCCGCGGTACTGCGCGCGGACGTCGCCGAGGCGACGACCGTCCTCCAGCAACCAGAAGTTCCAGCCGTTGGCGCCGCGGCCTCCCTTGGCGTGATAGCCGGCGCTCGACGGGCTGGTGTACGTCGTGCCCTCGAATTCGACCTGCCCGTCGGCCAGCACCGTCGCCCGGCGTCCCTCCCACTGCCCGGGACGCGAGTGCAGGACCGTGCCGGCCGGCAGCAGGCCCGCTGCGACGAGATGCTTGACCTCGACCCAGGCGTTCACCTTGGTCGAGCCGTCGCTGATCGCCCCGGTGTGTCCCTCCGGCACAGGCCAGACCGCCAACAGCAGGTCTGTCAGTACGCCAGTGCGCTCGTCGATCGTCGCCTCGTCCCAGCGGTCGGCCTCGCGGAAGTGGCGATTGAGGAGGAAGACGTCGTTCGCGACGACATGCTCCTTCTTGCTGTGCCAGGGACCGTTGGATACGGTGGTGTTGAGACTCGCCGTGAGCAGGGTCAGGTTGCCCAGCCGATGCACGTGCTCGCCCCGGGCGAGCTCGGCCTCGAGTCCCTCGACCGCCCAGTGCGTCTCCCACTTCTGCGGCAGTACGTGCTCGACGTGATAGCCGAGGCGCGGGACCTGGGGGTTGTCGTGGCGGGAGCGCAGGTGGTCCTCGACCGCCTCCAGGTAGAACCGCATCCGAGCGCGGGGGTAGCGGCGGTACGACTGCTCCGTGGCGAGGTGCGAGCGGACCTCGTCGTCGCCGGGCCAGTAGTTGGAGTTCACGTTCAGCCGGGACAGGTGGTGGCGCACGCTGTCGACCAACTCCGCGACCGGCGTGGTGCGGTTGGACTTGATGATCTCGGCGACGATCCGGCCGAGATCCGCCGACGTGAGCCGCAGCAGCTGGCGGCGTACCACCCACGACTCGAGCATCGCGAGGACGTCGTCGGCGACGTCGGACGGGATCTCCCCGGCGGGGTCGTACAGCCAGATGATCGCGGGCTTGAGCACCTCGACCCCGCCGGCGCTCATCCGGTAGAACGCCAGCTCCGGCCGGGTGAGGATCCGCGAGCTGTCGCCGGCGTGCTCGGTCCAGGTGCGATAGAGCCCCGCCTGCTCCTTGATCGCCAGGAGCAGCTCGCCCATCTTCGAACCGGCCTCGTAGTCGACGTACGTCTTGAACCGGATGAAGGTCTGTCGCGGGCTCACCTCCTCGCCGAGCCGGCTGCCCAGCCACTGGCTCAGGAACAGCGATCCGCGGCTCATCGTGTAGCGCCCGACGCTGACCTCCTGCTCCCAGAAGGCGGCCTCGAAGGGCCAGTCCTCGGCATAGGCGCGCCGGGTGTCGGCACCCTCGGCCTCCAGGCGCTGGAAGACGAAGTTCTTGATGAGGTCCGCGGCGGTCAGCGGCGTGCCACGGGCGTTGAGCGTCTCGAAGATCTCCTGCGAGTTCTCCTGCACCTGCAGGTCGATGACGACCAGCTGCAGGCCCTGGCCGACCGCCTGCGCCAGCGCGTCCGCCCGGGACCGAACCTCGTCGCCCGCACCCAGCCACTCGTCGATCCGCGCTGCGAAGAACGCGTGCGCCCGGGTGATCCGCGAGCCCGCATGCGTGAGGGAGGCATGGTGCACGGGCGCCTCCGCGTTCATCACCTCGCGGAACGCGACGCCGTCCTGGTTCGAGTGCACGAGCTTGAGACTGGCCTCGACCACCCCGCCGTAGGCCCGGTTGTGGGTCAGATCGCCGAACTGATCGGCGAGCCCGTCGAACCCCCTGCTCTCGAACACCGCCGCCGAGGCGTCGATGAACAGCTGCAGCGTCGTGAGCCGCTGCTGGCCGTCGATGACGTTCTTCGCCGGCACGGCCCCGTGCTGACCGTCGACCGCCTGCAGCACCACCGCTCCGAGGAAGTGCGACGGCTGCGTGTACGGATCCTTCAGCCGCAGCTCCGCCAGCCGCGCGATGTCCTGCCACAGCGGCAGCCACTGGTCGGCCTCGTCCCAGACATAGGGACGCTGGAACAGCGGTACGACGAGGTGCTGGGGAAGGTAGAACACGGCCTGCGGCGTGAGCACGTCGGTCTTCACGGACGCAGACTATTGAGGAGCCCGCCGGCGTCTCAGCGGTTCGGGCATTTCGCCCGGCCGGCCGCTCTAGGCCCCGTCGGCGTCCGTGAGGTTGATCTCGACCATCAGCTCGTCGGCGAGGGCCTCGAGCATCGAACGCAGGTCGTCCGTGCTCACGGTGGCGGGCGCGCCGAGAACGGCCTTCGCCTCGAACAGCCTCCCGCCGGCCATCGGCGCCTCACGGACGTCGGTGACCAGCTCCTCGATGCTCACTCCCCGGCCGGCGAGAGCGGCGGAGATCTCGGCGACGATGCCCGCGCGGTCGGCCCCCAGCAGCTCCAGGTTGATGCGCAGCGCCGGTTCGTCGACGGGTACGTCGGTCCGCTCGAGCGTCACGAGGAGACCGACGTCCTGCAGCGCGGTCAGCGCGGCGACGAGGTCGTCGGCCTTGGCGTCGGGGACGTCCAGCAGCAGGATCCCGGCGAACTTGCCACCCAGGCGCGCCATCTGGCTGCGGTTCCAGCTCGCACCGTGGGCGTGGATGGGCGCCGACAGGTCCGACACCAGCCCGGGCCGGTCGTCTCCGATGCAGGTCAGCGTGAAGGTCGCCATGAGCGCAGACTACGAGGCGCGCGCCACGAACCGGGTCAGCACCTCCGCGACGGCGACCGGCCCCTCCACCCGGTCGCACTCCACGACGACGCTGCTCTTCACCTGGTAGCCACCCCCGCGGACGTCGGCCTCGGCCACGGTCACCTGCCCCCGGATGCGAGACCCGGAGGGCACGGGAGCGATGAAGCGAACCCGGTCGAGGCCGTAGTTGACCGCCGACTCGGCATCGTCGACCGTGAACGCCTCGAAGAGGAAGCGCGACACCAGCGAGAGGGTGAGATAGCCGTGGGCGATCGTCGTACCGAAGGGACCGGTGGCGGCCCGCTCGGCGTCGACGTGGATCCACTGGTCGTCGAGGGTCGCGTGCGCGAACTCGTCGATGCGGGCCTGGTCGACCTCGATCCAGTCCGAGTGCGGCAGCGGTACGCCGACGAGGTCGGCGAGTCCCGCGCAACTGGTCGCGACCGCGCTCACATCGACATCCCGCCGTCGACGGGGAGGACGACGCCGGTGATGTAGCCGGCCTCCTCCGAGGCCAGGAAGCTCACCGCCGCGCACATCTCCTGCGGCGCGCCGAACCGGCCCAGCGGGATGGCGGCGGCGAGCTCGGCGAGCTTGTCGGCCGGGATGGAGGCGATCATCCGGGTCTCGGCGTTCGGCGAGATCGCGTTGACCGTGACGCCGAATCGGCCGAGCTCCTTGGCCGCGGTCTTCGTGAACCCGATGATCCCGGCCTTGGCCGCGGAGTAGTTCGCCTGCCCCACGTTGCCGCGCAGCCCGCTGTAGGAGGTGACGTTGATGACGCGGCCGCCGCCTTGCGCCCGGAAGTGGGGCACGGCGGCCCGGGTCAGCCGGAACGCACCACCGAGGTGCACCTGCTGGACCAGGTCCCAATCGGCGTCGGAGGTCTTCCACAGGACGCCGTCGCGCAGCAGACCCGCGTTGTTGACCACGATGTCGAGCCGACCGGTCTCCTCGACCGCGGTCGCGACGACGCGCTCGACGTCCTCGGTGTCACTCACGTCGGCGCGCACGCCCACGGCGCCGATCTCGCCGGCGGCAGCCGTGACCGCGGCCTCGTCGACGTCGGCGAGGTAGACGGCGGCGCCGCTGGCCCGCAGGGTCCGGCCGATCTCGAGGCCGATCCCCCGGGCCCCGCCGGTGACGATCGCGGTCCGGCCGGTGAAGTCGAAGCTGATGTTGCCCATGTCGTGTCTATCCCTTCGGTCAGAACCCGAGCTCGCGGCCGATGAGTTCCTTCATGATCTCGTTGGAGCCGGCCCAGATCTTGGTGACGCGGGCGTCGCGCCAGGCCCGGGCGACGCGCTGCTCGTTCATGTAGCCGTAGCCGCCGTACAGCTGGACGCAGTGATCGAGGACCTGGTTCTGGACCTCGGCCGACCACCACTTCGCCTTGGCGGCGTCCACGCTGCTGAGCTCCCCGTGGGTGTGGGCCAGCACGCACTGGTCGACGAACGCCTGGGCGACATCGATCCGGGTGACCAGGTCGGCCAGCAGGAACTTGTTGTGCTGGAAGCTGCCGATGGAGGCGCCGAAGGCCTGGCGCTCCTGGGCGTAGGCGATCGTCTCGGTCAGGATCTGGCGGGCGTGGGCGACATTGGTGACCGCGGACCCGACCCGCTCCTGCGGCAGCCACGACATCATGTGGCCGAAGCCGCCGTCGACGGTGCCGATCACGTTCTCGTCGGGGACGTGGACGTTGTCGAAGAACAGCTCGGCGGTGTCCGCCTCCGGCTGGCCGACCTTGTCGAGCTTGCGGCCACGGCTGAAGCCCTCCATCCCCTGCTCCACCACGAGCAGGCTGATCCCCCTGCTCCGGGTGCCGGGGCTGGTGCGGGCCGCGACGATCACCAGGTCGGCGTTGTAGCCGTTGGTGATGAAGGTCTTGGCCCCGTTGAGGAGCCAGCCACCCGCGACCTTCTCGGCGCTGGTGCGCAGCGCGGCCAGGTCCGAGCCGCCCGACGGCTCGGTCATCCCGATGGCCGTGACGATCTCGCCGGTCGCGCACCCGGGCAGCCAGCGGCGGCGCTGCTCCTCGGTGGTGAGCTTGACCAGATAGGGCATGACGACGTCGAAGTGGATGCCGGTGGAGGACGCGAGCGCCATGTTGACGTGGGCGAACTCCTCGTTGAGGACGGCGTTGAACCGGTAGTCCTCGGCGAGCGACCCGCCGTACTCCTCGGGGATCTCCAGGCCGAGGAAGCCCTGCTTGCCCGCAGCGAGCCAGTAGTCGCGGGGCAGCTGGCGCTGGTCGATGAACTGGTCGACGTGCGGCCAGGCCTCGCGGGCCAGGAACTCGCGGACCGCCGCACGGAAGTCCTCGTGCTCGGTCTCGAAGAGCGTGCGCTTCACCATCAGATCCTCCGGAACAGCGCGGCCAGCGCCTGGCCGCCGCCGATGCACATGGTCACGACACCGAGCTCGAGGTCGCGGCGGGCGAGGTCGTGGACGACGCGCACACTCAGGGTGGCGCCGGTCGCGCCGACCGGGTGCCCCAGCGCGATCGCGCCGCCGTAGGGATTGACCTTCTCCGGGTCGAGCCCGGCGTCGCGGATGACAGCGAGCGCCTGGGCCGCGAAGGCCTCGTTGACCTCGAAGACGTCGATGTCGCCGGGGCCGAGCCCGGTCTGGGCGAAGAGCCGCTTCAGCGCGAACACCGGCGCGTAGCCCATCAGGCCGGGCTCGTTGCCCGCGGTCGCGACGGCCTCGAGCCGCGCCAGGCCCGTCAGGCCGGCCTGCTCGGCGGCCGACGCGCGGGCGAGGACGACGGCCGCGCCGCCGTCGTTGATCCCCGAGGAGTTGCCGGCGGTCACCGAGCCGCCCTCGCGGAAGGCCGGGCGGAGGCCGGCCAGCATCTCCAGGGTCGTCTCGGGGCGGGGGTGCTCGTCGGTCGTGACGGTCGTGCTGCGCCGCCCGCCGGTCTCCACCGGCACGATCTCCTCGGCGAACGCGGCCGTCGCCGCGGGGGTGGCCGCCTTCGCCTGCGAGAGCACGGCGAACTCGTCCTGGTCGCGCCGGGACACGCCGTAGGTCTCGGCGACGTTCTCGGCCGTCACGCCCATCGGCACGTCCAGGAACGGGTCGGTCAGCATCGCGAGCGTGCCGTCGACCAGCCGCCGGTCCCCGAGGCCCTTGCGGCCGCGCGGCGTGAAGTCGTAGAACGGCATCCGCGACATGGACTCGTTGCCGCCGGCCAGCGCGAACGACGATCCGGTGACCTGCAGCTGCATCGCCGCCGACCAGATCGCCTGGAGGCCCGACCCGCACTGGCGGTTCACGCTGTACGACGGGACGCCGTACGGCAGTCCCGCCGCGACGGACACCCGGCGGGCGATCAGCCCGTCCCCGCCGACCTGGCCGATGCAGCCGACGACCACCTCCTCGATGTCCTCGGCCGCCACGCCGGAGCGGGCCAGCGCGCCGCGGGCCGCGGTCGCCCCCAGCTCATGGGCGGGGACGTCGGCGAGCGTGCCGCCGAAGCTGCCGATCGGGGTGCGCGCGCCACCGAGCACGACGATGTCTTCGAGTTCTGCCATGACGTATCCCATCGGGGTCGGAGAAGGTCGGAGAAGAGGGTGCGGCCGGACCGCGTGATTTTCTAAGCGACTGCTTAGATTCCGGGACGATTGGACCGCCTCCGCGCATCCGGCGTCAAGGACGACGGCCTGTGCCACCCGTCACAGCACCCCGGCCACTACAGTCGGCCCGTGGGTGGTCCCACCACGAGACGGGAGCGGAGAGCTGATGTCGCAGAGCCCGGCGCCCGCACGCCGCCGCCGCGGCAACGCGCGCGGCGAGCAGACCCGCTCGGTCCTCCTCGCCGCCGCCGTCCGCGCGTTCGCCGACCGCGGCTTCCACGGCACCAGCACCCGCGACATCGCACTGGCCGCCGACATGAGTCCGGCCGTCATGTACGCGCACTACGCGACCAAGGAGGATCTGCTCTTCGAGCTGTCCCTCGACGGCCACCGCTCGGTCCAGGTCCTGCTCGACGCGGAGGTCGGGCGTCACGCCTCCAACACCGACCGGCTGCGGGCCGCGGCATCCTGCTTCGGGCAGTGGCATGCGGAGTTCCACACCCAGGCGCGCGTCGTCCAGTACGAGCTCAACGCCCTCACCGCGGAGCACCTCGCCGAGGTGACGGTGCTGCGCCGGGCCATCCAGGGGCTCTTCGGGGACCTGATCCGCGCCGGCGTCGACGAGGGCGTGTTCCAGGTCGCCGACGCCGAGATGACCGCGATGAGCCTGACCTCCCTCGGCATCGACGTGGCGCGCTGGTACCGCCCCACCGGGGCCTGGACCCCCGAGCAGATCGGCCACCACCACGGCCGGCTCGCGCTGCGGGCGGTCGGCGTCGCCGACTGAGTCGCAGCCGGGTCCGGCATCCCGGAAAGTCGTGACCAGTGAACCTGCTACCCGGGTCGCCGGGACACCGAGGCTCACACCCATGACCGACATCAAGCCTGCCGCGCTGTCCCGTGCCCTGCTCGCACTGACCACCGCGGCCGTCCTCTCCGCCGGCCTCACCGCGTGCGGCTCCTCCGACGACGAGCCGGTGACCGCGGACCCGGCACCGCCGAGTGCCACCGTGGAGCCGAGCCTCACGGCAGCCCAGCAGGCGGCCTGCGACGGGCTGCTCGAGGCGGCCACGGCACTGCTCGACCTCGGCGGCTCCGGCGACGAGGGCCCGAGTGACGAGCAGCTGACCCAGCTCGGCGACCTCTTCGAGGGCCTCGCCTCCGGGCTGTCCGGCGACGAGCAGACCGCGGCGACCGCGGTCGCGACCACCCTGGACGAGGTGGTGGAGACGGGCAACACGAAGCTGCTCGAGGACGAGAGCCTCCTCGGGAGCATGCTCGCCCCCGCCGCCGCGGGGCGCACCCTGTGCGACTACGCACCCGTCGACTTCATGGCCCACGAGACGCCGGCGGCGAGCGCCGACGGCGATCCCGAGATGGCGTACATGGGCCTGCCCGACGCGCTGCCCGCCGCACGGACGAGCTTCGGGCTGACCAACGAGGGCCAGGACTTCCACGAGGCCCTGATCATGAAGGTCAGCGACTCCTACACCGGGACGATGGACGACCTGCTCCAGCTCGACGACGAGGCGATGATGCAGGCCGCCGAGATCGTCGCGGCGACGATGACCGCGCCGGGTGCGACGGCGTTCACCAACGTCGACCTGACCGCGGGCCGCTATGTCGTGCTGTGTCACATCCCCGTGATGGACGGCGCGGGTCCCGACGCGCAACCGAAGATGGGCGCATCCGGGCCGGTCTGGCACTACACCGTCGGCATGGCGCACGAGGTGACGGTCAGCTGAGCGGCGAGCCCACGGCCAGAGTGGCGCCCATCTGGTCGCGCCGCCGGCTGTTCCGCGCGGTCGGCGGCGCGACGGCGGCGCCGCTGCTCGCCCTCACCGGCTGCGACGACCGAACGGCTCCTGTCCGCCGACCCGCCCCCGCCGGCCGGGGCGGGTCGGCGGCCTACGAGGCGGGGAGCGAGCCCGGTCAGCTCGGTCCGGTCCTGCGGAGCCAGCGGCCCCGGCCCACGCCGTACGTCCGTCCGTTGCCCGTCCCCACGCCGCTGCGGCCGGTCGCCACCACGGCGACCGAGGACGTCTACGACCTGACCGCGCGCCCCGGCACGGTGCGGATCCTCGACGACGTCGACACCCCCGTGTGGGGGTACGACGGCAGCTTCCCCGGTCCGCTGTTCGAGAGTCACCGTGGCCGGTCGGTGCGGGTGCGGCTGCGCAACGAGCTGCCGGTGCCGACCGTGCGGCACCTGCACGGCGGGCACACGCCGCAGGAGTCGGACGGCTACCCCCTCGACTACGTCCTGCCCGCGGGCGCCGCGGCCACCGCCGGGGAGCATCACCTCCATCCCGGCGGCCGGGTCCACCACGGTGCGTTCGACTACGTCTACCCGCTCGACCAGCGGGCCGGGCTGCTCTGGTACCACGACCACCGGATGGACTTCAGCGGTCCGCAGGTGTGGCAGGGGCTGGTCGGGCTGCACGTCCACCGCGACGACGAGGAGGCCGCGCTCGGCCTGCCCGACGGGGACCACGAGATCCCGCTGCTGCTCTGTGACCGCTCCTTCGGCCCGGACGGTCAGCTCAGCTACCCCTCCCTGGACCCGGACCTGGCCAGCACCCCCGGCGTGCTGCCGGAGTTCGCCAACGGCGTCCTCGGCGACACCGTCCTCGTCAACGGCGTGCATGCCCCCTTCCACGAGGTCCGACAGGGGACCTACCGGCTGCGGATCGCGATCGCGAGCAACGCCCGCCACTACCGCATCGGCCTCGACCGGCCGCCCGTGGCCGGGGAGCCGTTCACGATGATCGGCACCGACGGCGGCCTGATGAGCCACCCGATGCCGGTGCGCAGCTTCGTGCTGGCGCCCGCCGAGCGCGTCGACGTGGTCCTCGACCTCACCGGCTACCCGGTCGGGGCGAAGGTCCGCCTGCAGAACCTCTCCGGCGGCAGCGGGACCACCGCCCTGGTCGAGTTCCGCGTGACCGGCCCCGACGACCGGCCGGCCTGGCGCCCGCCGGCCCGGCTCAGCCGAATCGAGCGCCTCGACCCGGCAGCCGCCGTACGCACGCGGTCGTTCTTCTTCAGCAAGGTCCCGACCGCCGGTGGACCGACCTTCCGGATCAGCCACCACATGTTCGATCCGGACCGGGTCGCGGCGGCTCCGCGGCAGGGCGACATCGAGATCTGGGAGCTCACCACGGACCAGCAGCATCCGGTCCATGTCCACAACTGCCACTTCCAGCTCCTCGGCGACGACGGGCCACTCGCCTGGAAGGACGTGGTCAGTCTCGGCGTCAACGACCGACGCCGGATCATCACCCGGTTCGACTCCTACCGGGGTCGCTTCCTGCTGCACTGCCACAACCTCGAGCACGAGGACATGGGGATGATGGCCAACTACGAGATCCGCTGAGGCGCGCTTCCCCTGCCGCGGGGGGCCGGCTCAACGGGCACCGCGCCGTCGTACCCGGCATTCCGGTCCGCCTGCCGGCACTTTCACGACCCGAACGGCGGGTACGACGAGGGCCCCCGGCACAACGGTGCCGGGGGCCCTCTCAAGCGTCAGACGGGGTACGTCAGATCGCGCGGACGTTCTCCGCCTGCGGGCCCTTCGGGCCCTGGGTGACGTCGAACTCGACCTGCTGGTTCTCGTCCAGGGACTTGTAGCCGGTGCCCTGGATGGCCGAGAAGTGGACGAAGACGTCCGGGGTGCCGTCGGCCGGGGCGATGAAGCCGAAGCCCTTCTCGCTGTTGAACCACTTGACGGTGCCCTGAGCCATTTGTTTCTCCTTGGTGTTCGTCACCCGACGACGTGTCGGGCTTGGTGCTGAAGACATCCGTCTTGCCTGATGCCCAGCTGAAACCGAAGACCAAGAGCACAAGATGAGCTGCATCCACTGTGGCTGCAGAAGGCTCCCGGGGGAACCACTTCAACGACGACAACCCTAGCACCGCATCGCCGTACGTCTAGGATCTCGACACAGTCGAAAATCGACTGCCGGACGATGGAGCCGTACCCGGAGCGCGACAAGACGGCCACGAGAGGTGTGGTCGTCGTGGCGTGGTTGGTGTTGACGGTGTCGGGAGTGCTCGAGGCGGTGTGGGCCACGGCCCTGTCCCGGTCCGAGGGATTCAGCAAGGTCGCCCCGTCGGTGGTGTTCCTCGTCGCGCTGGTGGCGAGCATGGTCGGGCTGGGGTACGCGATGCGCACCCTGCCGGTCGGGACGGCCTACGCCGTCTGGGTCGGGATCGGCGCCGCGCTCACCGTGGTCGTCGCCATGGTCAGCGGCGAGGAGCCGGTGAGCGTGCTGCGGATCCTGCTGCTGCTGGGCCTGATCGGCTGTGTGATCGGGCTCAAGCTGGCCCACTGACCGGGTTCCCCGGGCGGTCGCCGGGGTACTGCCCCGGCATGGCCGTCTTCCTCGCCTGGTCCGCCGCAGTCGTGCCCGCGGACGTGAGCGGCCCATGGACACAGCTGCTCCGGCTCGCCGACGGGCTCACGCTGGTCGAGAGCACCGAAGGCCTGTCCCGGGTCTACCACGAGCTGAAGTGGGCGCTGCCCGAGGGGACGGCCCTGCTCGTGGCCCCGCTGGCCGAACGGCCCAAGCTCAAGGGACTGCCGGACGGGACGACGACCTGGCTGCGGGACCGGATCGCCGGTCCAGCCCGCTGAGCAAGCCGTCAGCCGAGCGGCCAGCTCGCGAGGACCCGGCAATCGCCCTCGGCGTACCGGTGCAGCTCGAGCCGCTCGGCGCGGGCCCGCACCGGCAGCAGTCCCGCGAGGTCGGCCGCCACCGAGGCGGTCGACACCGCGGGGCCGAGCCGGTCCAGCGTCAGGTGGGGGACGACGTCCGCGAACTCCCCCGCATAGGGCGGGCATGCCGGGAACTCGCGCCACAGCCGGTCCGTGAGCTCGGCGAACGGCTCGGCGGGCGTGGGGACGGCGTGCACGATCCCGTCCGGGAACGCGGTCACGTCCTCGAGCACGAAGTCGAAGGCCGGGCGGGCGCGGGCGATCGCCGCGACCCGGGCCAGGTCGGTCTCCGACGGCGCCGGCAGGAAGGGCGCCAGTGCGGTGATGTGGGCGTGGGTGAAGGCCGGGTCGCGAGAGACCCAGGCCGGGTCGTAGTGCTCCCAGCGGCCGCGGATGTAGCCCTCCAGGGCGGGTACCGGGACCAGGAGCACGGTGTGGGCCACACGCGGACCTTAATGGCGCGGGGTCGTGCGACCGCCGCCGGCTCCTCGGACCGCGGCGACCGCGGGCCGCGACCAGCCTCGGACCGCGCCCCTGGGGGGAGACCATGACCGCGAAGCTGCCTGAACTGGAGGACGCCGACGAGCACGAGTGGTCGGGCCTGGTGCTCGTCCTCACCCTCCTGGCCCTCTCCGCCGCGCTGGTGATGCTCTTCACCTGAGCGCACGGCCGTGCGGGGCCGCCCCGGCGGTAGCGTTCGGCACCATGAGTGCGATCCCCGCCCCCGATCCCGACGCCCGCTCCGCAGCCGCCGAGCGCCTCGCCGGGCTGGCGACCCCGGCCGGCGCGCTGGGTCGGCTCGGCGACCTCGGCGTCTGGCTCGCGGCCACCCAGGCCGCCGTGCCGCCCCGCCCCCTGGACGACGTCCGACTGGTGATCTTCGCGGGCGACCATGGCGTCGCGCAGCATGGCGTCTCCGCCTATCCCCCGGCGATCACACCCGCGATGGTGCGCACCTTCGTGCTCGGCAAGGCCGGCGTCTCGGCGCTCGCCGCCGCCCACGGTGTCCACGTGCGGGTCCTGGACATCGGCGTCGACGACGACCTGGAGGGGGTGCCGGCGGAGGTCCGGGCCCACAAGGTACGGCGCGGCAGCGGGGCCATCCACGTCGAGGACGCGCTCACGGCCGAGGAGTGCGCACGGGCCTACGCCGCGGGTCGGGCCGTCGCCGGTGAGGAGATCGCCGCGGGCGCGCAGTTGCTGCTGTCGGGCGACATGGGCATCGGCAACACCACGCCGGCCGCCGCGATGGTGGCCGCGGCGCTAGGCCTTCCGGCGGCCGACGTCACCGGCCGCGGCACCGGCGTCGACGACGCCGCGCTGGCGTTCAAGCAGGCCCTCGTCCAGCAGGCGCTGGATCGGGTGGGCGACCGGGCCGACCCCCGCTCCGCGGATCCGCTCGACACCCTCGCCGCGCTGGGCAGCGCCGACCTCGTCGCGACCGTCGGCTACCTCGTCCGGGCGGCCGAGAGCGGCGTACCGGTCCTGCTCGACGGGCTGATGTCCGTCGCCTGCGCCCTGTACGCCGAGCGGATCGCGCCGGGCGCGTCCGCCTGGTTCGCCGCCGGTCACCGCTCGACCGAGCCCGCCCAGGCCCTGGCGCTGGAGAAGCTCGGGCTGGAGCCGGTGCTCGATCTCGGGCTGCGCCTGGGCGAGGGCTCGGGCGCGGTGGCGGCGGTCCCCGTGCTCCGCTCGGCCGTCGCCCTGCTGCGCGACGTCGCGCTGCTCGCCGACCTGATGCCCCCGGCGCAATGAGCGTCGCCGTCGTCGGTCGCAGCCTGCGGCTGTCGATCGGGATGCTGACCGCGCTGCGCGTGCCCGCGGTCCTACGGGTCACGCCCGGCGTCGCCACCGGCGCGCTCCTGCTCGCCCCGCTCGCCGTCCTCCCCCTCGGCGCCGTCGTGGGCGGCGTGATCTGGGCCGGCGGCCGTCTCGACCTGCCCGCGCTCGCGGTGGCGTTCACCGCGCTCGCCGCGCTCGCCGTCGGCAGCCGGGCATTGCATCTCGACGGCCTGTCGGACGTCGCCGACGGGCTCACCGCGTCCTATGACCGGGAGCGGTCGCTGGCCGTCATGAAGGGCGGTACGGCCGGCCCGGCCGGTGTCGCCGCCCTCGTCCTCGTGCTCGGGGCGCAGGCCGCCGGGCTGACCTGGTTCGTCGGCCTCGGCGGGGAGGTGCGCACCGCGGTCGTCGCCGGCGCCGCCGTCTGCGCCTCCCGCGCCGCGCTGTGGATCACCGCCTGCACGCTCGCTCCTCCCGCCCGCGTGGACGGGCTCGGCGTCACCTTCACCCGCCGGGTTCCGGTCCTGGTCGCGGTCGTGGGCTGGGTCGGCCTGGCCGCGCTCGCGGCGCTGGTGGACCCGGTGCGCGGGCCGGTGACCGTGGCCGTCGCGGCGCTGCTCGTCGCGGCCCTGACGGTCCACACCGTCCGCCGCTTCGGCGGGGTGACCGGCGACGTGTTCGGTGCGGGCATCGAGCTCGCGCTGGCGGTGCTGCTGATCGGACTGGCAGGGGTCTAGGACCGCGCGCTGTAACACGCTGTCTCCCCGACTACCCAACGCTTCTCAGCGGATCTCCTGCGAATCTCGGACCGATTCTGCGGACAACCGCCGGACAGACGGGCGGACAGCGTGTTACTGGGGTGGCGCGCCTGGGTCAGAGCTTCAGCACCCGCCCCGCGATCACCAGGTGCACCTCGTCGCAGACCGCCGCGACGCGCTGGTTGATCGTGCCGAGCAGGTCTCGGAAGAGGCGCGCCGACCGGTGCGCGGGTACGACGCCGAGGCCGACCTCGTTGGTCACCAGCACGACCGGGAGCCCCGTCCCCGTCACCGCGGCGAGCAGCGCGTCGAGGTGCCCGAGCACATGGGTCTCGATCTCCCCCGCCGCCGCCTCCCACAGCCCGGCGTCGTCGATCACCCCGGTCAGCCAGGTGCCGAGGCAGTCGACCAGGACGGGGCCGTCGGCCGCGCCGAGCACCCCCGCGACATCCCGGGTCTCGGCGGTGGACCAGGTGACGGGCCGGCGCGCGCGATGGACCGCGATCCGCGCCGCCCAGTCGGCGTCGTCGTACGCGGGTCCGGCAGCGACATAGGTGACGCTGGGGGCGTCGGCGAGCAGGGACTCGGCGTGGCGGGACTTCCCGGACCGGACGCCGCCGGTGACGAGGACCTTCGCCGCCCCGCTCACGGGAGCGTGAAGGCGACCTTGCGGGTCGCCAGGTCGGCGGTGGCGAGGGTGACGGTGACGTCCTCCCCGAGCGGCAGCGGCTGCTCCGAGGTGACGGGGGCCTCGACCCCGACCTCGGCGAGGACGACCACGCCGGTGGTCAGCTCGTCGTCGCGCACACTGGTGACGACGCCGTCGAACTCCTTCCCGACCCGGTCGGCCAGCACCGCCGCCTCGATCAGGTCGAGGACCGCCCGCTCGTAGGACCCGGCCCGGCTGGCGGAGTCCTGCAGCACCTTGGGCAGCCCGGGCAGCGCGGCGGACACCCAGTCGGGGACAGGCGTGCCGGCGCAGATCGCCAGGCAGATCTCGCCGGCGTACCTGTCGCCGAGGCGGCGCAGCGGCGCGGTGACGTGGGCGTACTCGGCGGCGATGGCGGAGTGGCGGCTCTGCTCGGGCAGCTCGCCGTCGAAGGCGGCGTACCCGCTGCCGCGCAGCAGGCGGGTGCAGGCGACCACCATCGCCTGGTGCTGCGAGACCTCCGGATCGAGGGAGCGCACGAACGCCGGGTAGTCCATGTCCTGCGGCCAGGAGATGCGCAGGCCCTTCGCCACGCGGCGCAGCCGGGCGACGTCGCGCGGGTCGGCCGGCGGCAGGGTGCGGAGCATCCCGACCCGGGCCCCGGCCATCAGTGAGGCCGCGGCCATGCCGGTCAGCAGGGAGATCTGCGCATTCCACAGCTCGACCGGCAACTGCTCGCGGAACACCAGCTGGAAGCCGCCGTCGGTCTCGTCGACCTCCTGCTCGGGCAGGGGCAGCGAGATGCCGCCGCGGGCGACCTCCTGCTGCTCGCGGAGCCGGCCGATCTCACGGAGCAGCTCGAGCACCTCCGTTCCGGGGCCGGCGGTGCCGTCGTCGAGCGCCCGCTGCGCCTCGACGTAGGACCACCGGGCGGTCGAGCGCACCCGGGCCCGTTCGACCCGGACATCGACCTGCGCGCCGGTCGCGTCGAGCCGGATCGTCCACAGCAGCGCCGGGCGGACCTGGTCGGGCAGCAGCGACGCCGCGTCCTCGGACAGGACGGGCGGGTGCAGCGGGATCCGGGTGCCGGCGCCGTAGAGCGTCTCGCCGCGCCTGTTGGCCTCCACGTCGACCGGGTCGCCGGGACGGACGAACGCGGCGACGTCGGCGATCGCGTAGTGGACGACGTACCCGCTGTCCTTGTCGCCGGGGCGGCCGCGCTCGAGATGCAGTGCCTGGTCGAGGTCCATCGATCCCTCGGGGTCGATGGTGAGGAAGGGCAGGTCGGTGCGGTCCAGCTCGGGGAGGACGACCTCGTCGGCCGCGCGCTCCGCCGCGGCGGTGACCTCGGCCGGGAAACCGGCCGGCAGGTCGAGCTCCGCGGCGATGGCCGCCAGGCCCTCCTGGATCTCGGGGGAGCTCGCCTTGACCCGGACCACGAGATTGCTCGGCATGCCTGCGACCCTATCCTTGCGCCCGTGCTGATCCTGCTGCCACCGAGCGAGGGCAAGGCCGTTCCGCGACGCGGCCGGGTGCTCGACCTCGCCTCGCTGTCCTCGCCCGCGCTCACCGACGCGCGCGGCGAGGTGCTCGACGCCCTGGTGACGCTGTGCCGGGAGGACCCGGCCAAGGCCGCCGAGGTGCTCGGCCTCTCCGCCGGCCAGGCCGACCTCGTCGCGCGCAACGCGGCCCTGCCCGGCGCGCCGACCGCGCGGGCGGACCGGATCTACACCGGCGTCCTGTACGACGCCCTCGACGTCGCCACGCTGTCGGCCGGCGCCAAGCGGCGGGCCACCGCGCGGGTCGCGGTCGCGTCCAGCCTGTTCGGCATGGTCCGCCTGGGCGACCGGATCCCGTCGTACCGGCTCTCCGGCGACGCCTCCCTCCCCCGCCTCGGTCCGGTCGCCGCGGTCTGGCGCGACGCACTGCCGGACGCGATGGCCGAGGCGCTCGGCCGCGGGCTGCTGGTCGACCTGCGCTCGGGGATGTACGCGAGCTTCTGGAGGCCCGGTCCCGACCTGGCCCCGCGCGTGGCGACCGTGCGGGTGCTGCACGAGCAGGGCGGCACCCGCAAGGTGGTCAGCCACTTCAACAAGGCCACCAAGGGCCGGATCGTGCGGGCATTGCTGGAGGACGGGGCCGATCCGCGCACCCCGGCCGCCCTCGCCGGCACCCTGGAGCGGCTGGGCTGGACCGTCGAGGTCGGTGCGTCCGGCCGGACCGGGACCCAGCTCGACGTGGTCGTCAGCGAACTCTGAACCGTCGTACCGGACATCCCGGTCGCGAATTCGCCCGGATCACGACAGGAATGTCCGGTACGACGGCAGACCGAGCCGCTACCAGCGCCCCGTGTCGCGCAAGGTACGCCGGCCCGGCGCGAGCGCGTTGAAGAACCGCATCGAGCCCTTCTGCTCGCCGGTGCGCGGGTCCGCGTAGAACGCGAGGACGGAGACCGCGGCGGGGGCGAGCTCCATCCGGAACAGCGTCTCCAGCGGGGCGTCGAGCGCGTGCGCGACGAGGGTCTTGATCGGGGTGACGTGGCTGACGAGCACCACGGTGCGGCCGGCGTGGGCCTCCAGCAGCCGGGCCAGGCCGGCCAGCACCCGCTGCTGCACGGTCACGAACGACTCGCCGCCCGGGGGCGCGGCCGTCAGGTCGGCGAACCACGCCTCCATCCGCTCCTTGTCGCGCTCGGCGACCTCGGCGAAGCTCAGCCCGTCCCACTCGCCGAACTCCATCTCGGCGAAGGCCGGCTCCTCCTCGACGCCGAGACCGAGCGCGGCGGCGACGATGTCCGCCGTCTCGCGGGTACGCCGGACCGGCGAGGCCACGACGACGTCGACGCTCTCCTTCAGCTCGGTGAGCCACTGCGCCACCTCGCTGGCCTGCGCGCGGCCCTCCTCCGACAGCGCCGGGTTGTCGCCACCGAGCCCACCGGAGAACCGGCGCCCGGTCGTGTGCGGGGTGACGCCGTGGCGGACCAGCACGATCGTGGTCGCCCGCCCGGGGCCGGTCGAGGGCGACGAGGCCTCCTCGGCCGCGGACTCCGGCTCGTCCGGGATGCCGTCGCCCGGCACGCTGACACCGGAGCGGGTGCCGTCGAGGGCCTCGTTCGCGAGCCGGTCCGCGTCGGCGTTGCGGGCGCGCGGCACCCAGGTGTACGTCGTACCGGCGGGGGCGAGGGCCCGTGCCTCGGCCGCGAGTACCTGCATGTCGGGGTGCTTGATCTTCCAGCGTCCCGACATCTGCTCGACGACGAGCTTGGAGTCCATCCGCACCTCGACCCGCGCGCCGGGCGCGTGCTCGACGGCGAGGGCCAGGCCGGCGACCAGGCCGGAGTACTCCGCGACGTTGTTGGTCGCGATGCCGAGCGTGCGGGCGTCCTCGGCCAGCACCGCCCCGGTGGCCGCGTCGCGCAGCAGGGCGCCGTACGCCGCGGGGCCCGGGTTGCCGCGGGACCCGCCGTCGGCCTCGACGACGACGCGCGACACGGCCCGGTCGGTCACAGACCGCTCTCGGGGGTGCGGACCAGGATCCGCTGGCACTCCTCGTGCCGCAGCACGGTCTCGGCGGGGGTGGCCCGGATGGCCGCGAGCTCGCCGGCGTCGAGGGTGAGCTGGCAGCCGCCGCACTGGCGGGCCCGGAGGGCGCCGACGCCGATGCCGCCCTTGCTGGCACGCAGCTTCTCGTAGAGGGCGAGCAGGTCCGCGGGGATCTCGGCGACGATCGTCTCGCGGCCGCCGGAGACCGTCGCGATCTCGGCGTCGAGGGCGGCGATCTTCTCGTCGCGGGAGGTGGTGAGCACGCCCAGCCTGCCGTCGAGGTCCTCGACCGCGGCGGTCAGCTCGGCCAGCGCCGACTGCGCCTCCTCGAGCTGCTCCATGACCTCGAGCTCCTCGTCCTCCAGGGTCGTGATCCGGCGCTCCAGGGATTCGAGCTCGTGCTGCATGCGCTCGAGGGCCTTGGGGTCGGCGACGGCGCCGGAGTCCATCCGCTCGCGGTCGCGGGTCCGGCGGGCCCGGACCTGCTCGACGTCGGCGTCGGCCTTGGCCTGGGCCGTGGCGAGGTCGTCGACGACGATGCGCTGGTCGCGCAGCCGGCCGTCGACGTCGACCCGCTTGCCGAGCAGGTCCTTGATCTCCGCGGCCTCGGCCGGGTTGCCGCGCTGGTGGCGCAGCTGGTCGACCTGCGCGTCGAGGGCCTGCAGATCGAGCAGGCGGAGCTGGGCGGCGGGGTCGGCGTTCACAGGTGCATCCTCACAGGCGCATTGTCCAAGGGTCGGTGGAGATCGCGCTCACCCGGGTCTCCACCGTCTCGCCGAGCGCCCCGAGCGCACCGCGCAGCAGCTGGTCGACGACGGGCAGCCAGGTCCACTCGGCCGCCCAGTGCGCGACGTCGATGAGCGCGGGGCCGCCCTTCTCGAGGAACTCCGCGGCCGGATGGTGGCGCAGGTCGCTGGTGACGTAGACGTCGGCGTCGGAGCCGGCGAGCCGGTCGAGCAGGAAGTCGCCGGCGCCCCCGCAGACCGCGACCCGGCGTACCGGGCGGTCGGGGTCGCCCGCCACCCGCACGCCGTGCCGGGTCGGCGGAAGCGCCGCGGCGACCGCCTCCGCGAAGCCGGCCAGGGTGGTCGGCTCGACGGTGCCCACGCGACCGGTCCCCACGTCGGCGAGCTGCGGGTCGGCGAGCTCCACGACGTCGTACGCCGGCTCCTCGTAGGGATGGGCCGCGAGCATCGCGCGGACCACGGCCGCCCGGCGTCCGCGTGGCAGGACGACCTCGATCCGGACCTCGTCGACGGTCTCGAGCTCACCGACCGTGCCGATCATCGGGCTGGCGCCGTCGAGAGGCCGGAACCGACCCTCACCGGGAGCGCTGGTGAAGGACGCGAAGTCGTAGTCGCCGATCCGGCCGGCCCCGGCCTCGGCGACCGCGGCCCGCACCGGCGCGGCCGCGTCGGAGGGGACGAAGACGGTGAGCTTGTCGAGCGGCCCCGAGGGCCCCGTCGGCGCCGGGATGATGGGGCTGAGGTCTTTGAGGCCCAGCGCGACGGCGAACGCCTCGGACACGCCGCCGACGGCCTGGTCGGCGTTGGTGTGGGCGGTGAGCAGCGCGCAGTCCGCCTTGGCCAGCGTGTGCAGGGTGCGGCCCTTGGGGGTGGTGGCCGCGACGCCGTGGACGCCCTTGAGGAAGAGCGGGTGGTGGACGAGCAGCAGGTCGGCCTTCCAGTCCGCAGCCTCCGCGGCGACCTCCGGGGTGGGATCGACGGCCAGCAGCACCTTCTTCACCGGCTGCTCCGGGTCGCCGTACACGAGCCCGACCGCGTCCCAGCTGTCGGCGGTCGCGGGCGGGTACCAGCCGTGGACCAGGTCGACGACGTCCTTGAGGGAAGGCATGGCGGTCAGGCTACCGAGAGGTCGCGACGCCGAGGTTGCTATGGTGCCGGTGCCAGCGAAGGGAACCCGGTGTGAGTCCGGGACTGACGCGCAGCGGTGTGGGTGACGGCCGGAGCATTGATGTCACTGGACCTCCAGGGGTCTGGGAAGACGCTCCGAACCGGGTGATCCCGAGTCCGAAGACCTGCTGGCCCTTGCGGCCACCCGTCGCGAGGTCGATGAGGGGCGATCGCGAGGAGCCCCGGCCTCGAAGGACCACCATGGCGCAGACTGCGCGGAGCCGACCCGACCGGTGCCCCGGTGTCGTGCACCCGTGGCCCGCCGACGACGGCGGGCTGGTGCGGATCCGGGTCCCCGGGGGCCGGGTCGCGCTGCCGGCGCTACGGGCGCTGGCCGAGGTCGCCGAGAGGTACGGCGACGGCCGGGTGCGGGTCACCGGGCGGGCCAACCTGCAGGTGCGGGCCATGCCGCTGTCCCCCGCGGGCCTCCTCGACGACGACGCGCTGGCCGCGCTCGAGGCGACCGGACTGCTGCCCTCACGTGCCCACGACCGGGTCCGCAACGTGCTGGTCTCGCCGCAGACCGGTCTCGCCGGCGGCCGCGCCGACCTGCGGCCCGTGCTCGCCGCTCTCGACGCGCTGCTGTTGGCCGACGACGCGCTGGCCGGCCTGCCGGGCCGGTTCCTGTTCACCCTCGACGACGGCCGTGGTGACCTCGCCGACAAGCACCTCGACCTCGGCCTGGTCGCGCTCGACGCCGCGACCGCCCAGCTGCGGGTCGGCGAGCGGTGGGGCGGCGTGGTCCCTCTCCACGACGCGCCCGCCGCCCTGGTCGCGCTGGCGCGGGCCTTCCTCGCCGCCCGCGGCACCGGGCCGCATGCCCCGTGGCACGTCCCCGAGCTGTCCGTCCCCCTCGCGCCGCCCGTCCCGCCCGCACCTGGCGCCGCCGCCGCGACCGGGCCGCTCCCCCTCGGCCCGGTCGCCGGGGGCCGGCATCTCGCCGTCCCCGACGACGGGCTGGACCCGACGACCATCGCGGCCTGGACCGCACCGACCGTGATCGTGACGCCCTGGCACGGCGTGCTCATCCCCGAGGAGAACCGATGACCGAGCTCACCGCTCCCCCGCGACGCTACGACTATGTCGCCGACGGCCCGGCGATCTACGTCGACTCGTTCGCGACCATCCGCCGCGAGTCGGACCTGTCCCGGGTGCCGGCCGAGGCCGAGAAGGTCGCGGTCCGGATGATCCACGGCAGCGGGCAGACCGACCTGGTCCGCGACCTGGTCATCCACCCACGGCTGGTGCCCGCTGCCCGGGCGGCGCTCGACGCCGGCGCGCCGATCCTGTGCGACGCCCGGATGGTCGCGATGGGGATCACCGCCGGCCGTCTGCCCGCCGAGAACCCGGTGCACTGCTTCCTCACCGACGAGCGGGTGCCGTCGCTGGCGGCCACGTGGTCGACGACCCGTACGGCGGCTGCGGTGTCGCTGTGGGAACCGCTCCTCGACGGCGCGGTGGTCGCCATCGGCAACGCCCCCACCGCCCTCTTCCACCTGCTCG
Organism: Nocardioides sp. L-11A; assembly: GCA_029961745.1. Classification (NCBI taxonomy): domain Bacteria; kingdom Bacillati; phylum Actinomycetota; class Actinomycetes; order Propionibacteriales; family Nocardioidaceae; genus Nocardioides; species Nocardioides sp. L-11A. The sequence goes on along the minus strand of CP124680.1, from coordinate 2,437,576 downwards.
AGCTGATCCTGGCCGGTGGCCCGCGACCGGCCGCCGTCGTCGGCTGCCCGGTCGGCTTCATCGGCGCCGCCGAGTCCAAGGACGCACTCGCCTCCTTCGCCGACGAGCACGGAATCGACATCCCGTTCGTCACCGTGCGCGGTCGCCGCGGCGGTTCCGCGATGGCCTCCTCGGCGGTCAACGCCCTCGCCCAGGAGGAGGAGTGACCACGGTGCCCGGCCGCTTCCTCGTCGTCGGCATCGGCCCCGGCGACCCCGAGCTGATCACCCGCAAGGCCGAGCGGCTCATCCGCGCGGCGCCGGTCGTCGCCTTCCACGCCGGCGTGCGCAAGGAGTCCCACGCGCGGCGGATCGCCGCCGGCCTGATCCCCACCGGGGCGATCGAGGAGGAGCTGCGCTACCCGGTCACCACCGGGACCACCGACCACCCCGGCGGGTACGTCGGCGCGCTGGCCGCCTTCTACGACGCCTGCGAGGACCGACTGGCCGCGCACCTGGACGCGGGCCGCGACGTCGTCCTCCTCGCCGAGGGCGACCCGCTGTTCTACGGCTCGTCGATGTACCTCGTCGACCGCTTCCGCGACCGGTTCGAGGTCGAGGTGGTGCCCGGGGTTCCGGCCTTCGCCGCCGCGACCGCGACCGTCCCGGCCCCGCTGGTGCGGCAGACCGACGTGCTCACCGTGCTGCCCGGCACGCTGCCGGAGCCGGAGCTCGCCCGGCGCCTCGCCGACACCGACGGCGCGGTCATCATGAAGCTCGGCCGGACCTTCCCCGCCGTCCGATCCGCGCTCGCCGCCGCGGGCCGGCTGGAGGGCGCGCTGTACGTCGAGCGCGCCTCCCAGCCCGAGGAGCGCTGGCTGCCGGTCGCCGAGGTGGATGCCGACGCGGTGCCGTACTTCTCGCTGATCGTGGTGCCCGGTGACGCGGCCCGCGCGGTCTCGGCGGACCGGATGCGGGCGGGCCGGGAACGCACCGATTGGGCAGAGACTGCAGCTCCAGGGCCCGAAATGTTGCGGTTTGGGACCAAACCGCAGCCCGCGGAGCTCCTCGTCATCGGTCTCGGCCCCGGCCCGGACGGCTGGCTGACCCCCGAGGCGAACGCGGCGCTGGCGGACGTCGAGCACGTGGTCGGCTACGCGCCGTACGTCAACCGGGTGCCCCAGCGCCCCGGACTCCAGCGGCACGCGTCGGGCAACACCGTCGAGGTCGACCGGGCCCGGTTCGCGCTCGACCTCGCGCTGCGCGGCGAGCGGGTGGCCGTGGTGTCCGGCGGCGACGCCGGCGTGTTCGGCATGGCCGCCGCCGTCTTCGAGGCGGCCGCCGACCCGGCGCACCCCGAGCACGCGACCGTGCCGGTCCGCGTCCTCCCGGGCGTGAGCGCGGTGCAGGCCGTCGCCGCTCGCGCGGGCGCCCCGATCGGCGCGGACTTCGCGGTCCTCAGCCTCTCGGACCGGCTCAAGCCGTGGCCGGTCGTCGAGCGCCGGCTGCGCGCGATCGCGGAGGCCGACCTGGTGCTCGGCGTCTACAACCCGGCCTCGCGCTCGCGACGCGAGCAGGTCGTCGAGATGCAGAAGATCCTGCTGGAGCACCGCTCCCCCGACACCGTCGTGATCGTCGGCCGCGACGTGGGCCGCGGCGAGGAGTCGCTGACGGTCACCAGGCTCGGGCTGCTCGACACCGACAGCATCGACATGAAGTGCCTGCTCATCATCGGCGCCTCCTCGACCCGGGTGGAGCCGAACGGCACGGTCTGGACGCCGCGATGGGTGGACTGATCACGGTCGTCGGCATCGGCGCCGACGGCCATCTCCCCCCACCTTCCCGCGGCCTGGTCGGCAGTGCCGAGGTGCTGCTGGGCGGCGAACGTCACCTGGACCTCGTCCCCGACGTGCCGGGCCAGGTACGACGACCGTGGCCGCGCCCGCTCGACGCGCTCCCCGGCGTACTGCGCGAGCATGCCGGCCGCCGCGTCGTCGCGCTGGCGTCGGGCGACCCGCTGGTGTCGGGGATCGGTACGACGCTGGTGCGCCTGCTCGGCGCCGAGGCCGTCGAGATCGTCCCCGCCGTGTCGTCGGCGTCCCTCGCCCGCGCCCGGATGGGCTGGTCCGCCGAGGAGTCCGCGGTCGTCACGCTGGTCGGCCGCGACGTCGACGCGCTGCGCCGCGAACTCGCCCCCGGCCGCCGGCTGCTGGTGCTGTCGTCGGACGAGCGCACCCCCACGGCGGTCGCCGCACTGCTCGCGGACGCCGGGTTCGGCGCGAGCGCGATCCACGTGCTGGGCGATCTGGGCGGCCCGGACGAGAGCCGCACGACGTACCCCGACGGGCCGGTCCCGCGACTGCACGTCCTGGCGATCGAGGTCGCCGGCGAGGGGTTCGCCAGCTGGGCCTCCGGCCTGCCCGACGACGCCTTCGAGCACGACGGCCAGCTCACCAAGCGCGATGTCCGCGCGAGCGCCCTCGCCCGGCTGGCCCCCGCACCCCACCAGCGGCTGTGGGACGTCGGCGCCGGCGCCGGCTCGGTCGCGATCGAGTGGCTGCGCGCACACCCGCTGACCTCGGCCCACGCCGTCGAGTGCAACGAGGAGCGGGCCGAGCGGATCGGCCGCAACGCGAGCCGGCTCGGCGTACCCCGTCTCGACGTCGTCACCGGCCGGGCGCCCGACGCCCTCGCCGCCCTGCCCACCCCCGACGCGGTCTTCGTCGGCGGTGGCGCGACGGCCGACGGACTCCTCGACCTGTGCCGTGATCGGCTCGCGGTCGGCGGCCGGCTGGTCGCGCACGGCGTCACCCTGGAGACCGAACGGATGCTGGTCGACGCCTTCCACCGCCATGGCGGTGAGCTGACCCGGCTGGGCGTCGAGCACGTGACGCCGCTGGGCGGGCGGTTCACCGGCTGGACGCCGGCCCGCGCCGTCGTGCAGTGGTCCTGGACCAAGGAGAGCCAGCAGTGAGCGCCACCGTGCACTTCGTCGGCGCCGGCCCCGGCGCGGCCGACCTGATCACCCTCCGCGCGGCGACCCTGCTCGGTGGGGCGGACGTGGTGCTCTACCCCGGCACCTATGTCGACGCCGAGGTCCTGTCCCACTGCCGCGAGGGCGCACGGCGCATCGACACCCAGGACCTCGACCTCGACCGGATCACCACCGCGATGGTCGAGGCACACGTCGCCGGGCACGACGTCGTCCGGCTGACGTCGGGTGATCCGTCCCTCTACTCCGCACTGCACGAGCAGACCCGCCGCCTCGACGCGGCCGGCGTGCCCTGGGACGTGACACCCGGCGTGCCGGCGTACGCCGCCGCGGCCGCGATCATCGGCCGCGAGCTGACCGTCCCCCTGGTCACGCAGTCGGTCGTGCTGACCCGCACCCAGGCGCGCTCGACGGCCATGCCCGAGGGCGAGTCGCTGGCGGCGTACGCCGCGACCGGCGCCACGCTGGTCCTGCATCTCGCGATCACCCGCACGGCCGCGCTGATGGCCGAGCTCACGCCCCACTACGGCGCCGGCTGCCCCGTCGCGGTCGTCTCCCGTGCCTCGCAGCCCCAGGAGCTGGTGCTGCGCGGCACCGTCGGCACCATCGCCGGCCTCGTCGAGGAGGCCGGTCTCCGCCAGGCCGCCGTGATCCTGGTCGGCCCGGCGCTCGCGCCCGACCGTCAACGGTCCGACGCCGAGTCCTACCTCTACTCGCCCGAACGCGTCGCCCGGAAGGAGCGCCTGCGATGAACCATGCCCCCACGATCGAGCACTTTCCCTTCAGCGCCGTGGTCGGGGCCGACGGTCCCGACGGACCGGACCCGATGGCCCTGGCCCTGATCCTGACCACGATCGCCCCCGATGTCGGCGGCGTACTCGTGCGCGGCGAGAAGGGCACCGCCAAGTCGACGATCGTGCGCGCGCTCGCGGCCGTCCTGCCCCCGGTCGACGAGCGCCCCGTCCCCCTGGTCGAGCTGCCGATCGGCGCCACCGAGGACCGGGTCACCGGCTCGATCAACCTCGAGAGCGCGCTGGCCGAGGGCAGGGCGGAGTACGAGCCCGGCCTGCTCGCGAAGGCCCACCGCGGACTCCTGTACGTCGACGAGGTCAACCTGCTGCACGACCATCTCGTCGACCTGCTGCTCGACGCCGCGGCGATGGGCCGCGCGACGGTGGAGCGCGACGGCGTCTCGATGACCCACGAGGCGAGGTTCGTCCTGGTCGGCACGATGAACCCCGAGGAGGGCGAGCTGCGTCCGCAGCTGCTCGACCGGTTCGGCCTGACCGTCGAGGTCGCCGCGCCGCGCGATCCGGTGCTGCGGGCCGAGGTGGTCCGCCGCCGGATGGCCTACGACGCCGACCCGGCCGGCTTCGCGGCCTCCTACGCCGACGCGGAGGCTGCCCTGCGCGCCCGGATCGCGGCCGCCCGGGATCTGCTCGGCACGGTCCGGCTCACCGACGCCGCACTCCTCAAGATCGCCGAGGTCTGCGCCGTCTTCGACGTCGACGGGCTGCGGGCCGACATCGTCACCGCCCGGACCGCGGTCGCCCACGCCGCCTGGTCCGGTCGTGCCCAGGTCACCCTCGACGACATCCGGGTCGCCGCCCGGCTGGCGCTGCCGCACCGGCGCCGGCGCAAGCCGTTCGACGCGCCGGGGATGGACGAGGACCTGCTGGAGCAGGCCCTCGGCGAGGAGGATCTCCCGCCGGAGCCCGATCCGGACGGCCCCGAACCGGACGGCCCCGAACCGGACGGCCCCGATCCGGACGGTCCCGAACCGGACGGTCCCGAACCGGACGGCCCCGAACCGGACGGATCCCAAGCAGAGGCTGACCCCACCCCCCCTGATTCGGCCCACCCGGACGTAACGTCATACATTCCGGGGGCTCAAGCCCACAGAGCGAATGACGCTACGCCGGGAGAAGCCCCGAGCAGCGTCGCACCGACCGGGTCGGCGTACCGCACCCGGCTGCTGTCGGTGCGCGGCGTCGGCGCGGGTACGGCGGGCCGCCGCAGTCGGGCCCGCACCAGCAACGGTCGCCGGATCGGTGCGACCGCCCCGAGCGGCGCGGGCGGCGGGGGCGGGGCGGGCGGGGCGATCCACCTGACCGAGACCATCCGCGCGGCGGTGCCGCACCAGTTCGCGCGGGGCCGCACCGCCGGGCCGCTCCGGCTGCGACCGGCCGACCTGCGCGTCGCCGTACGCGAGGGGAGGGAGTCCAACCTGGTCCTCTTCTGCGTCGATGCCTCGGGGTCGATGGCCGCACGACGGCGGATGGATCAGGTGAAGACGGCGGTGCTCAGCCTGCTGCTCGACGCCTACCAGCGCCGCGACAAGGTCGGCCTGGTGACCTTCCGCGACGCCGGCGCCGAGGTGTCCCTGCCGCCGACGCACTCCGTCGACGCGGCCGCGCAGCGACTGGAGGAACTGCCCTCCGGCGGCCGGACGCCCCTGGCGGAGGGCCTGCTCGAAGCCGCGCACCTGCTCGCCGTCGAGCGGACCCGCGACCCCCAGCGCCGCGCGCTGCTCGTCGTGGTCACCGATGGCCGGGCCACGTCCGGACCGCACGCGGTGGAGCGGTCGCGCGCGGCCGCGGGCCTGCTGGCCGAGGCCGGCGTCGCCAGCGTGGTCGTCGACTGCGAGTCCGGACCGATGCGGATGGGGCTGGCCGGCGCGCTCGCCGAGCACCTCGGCGCGGAGCACGTCCCGATCGGCGAGGTCAGCGCCGAGGCGCTGGTCGACGTCACCCGGAGGGCCGCGTGAGCCTTCCCGTGACCGCGGATCTGTACGACGTCATCGAGCGCCGACGCGACGTCCGCGCCGAGTTCACCGGCTCCCCTGTCCCCGACGAGATGCTGCTCCGGGTCCTCGGGGCCGCGCACCGCGCCCCGAGCGTCGGCATGAGCCAGCCGTGGGACTTCGTGGTCGTCCGCGATCCCGCACTGCGCCGTACCTTCCGCGACCACGTCGCCACCGAGCGCGCCACCTTCGCCGCCTCGCTTCCGCCCGAGCGACGCAGCACGTTCGACCGGATCAAGGTCGAGGGGATCTGCGAGTCGTCGCTCGGCGTCGTCGTGACGCACAGCCAGGCCCGCGGCGGGCAGCACGTGCTGGGCCGGCACGCGATCGCCGACGCCGGCCTCTACTCGACCGTCCTGGCGATCCAGAACCTCTGGCTCGCCGCGACCGCGGAGGGGCTCGGCCTGGGCTGGGTCTCCTTCTACCGCGAGTCCTTCCTGCAGGAACTGCTGGGGATCCCGCCCGGCGTCCGCCCGGTCGCCTGGCTCTGCCTCGGCACCGTCAGCCACCTCGAGACGGTGCCCGACCTCGAGCGGCACGGCTGGCGCTCGCGCCGCCCCCTCGCCGACGCCATCCACGAAGACACCTGGAGGAACCGTGCCTGAGGGCCAGCCGCTCGTCGTACCGGACGACGGGCTCACCACGCGCCAACGCCGCAACCGACCGCTGGTGATGGTGCACACCGGCGACGGCAAGGGGAAGTCGACCGCGGCCTTCGGGCTCGCGCTGCGCGGCTGGAACCAGGGCTGGGACATCGGGGTGTTCCAGTTCGTGAAGTCCGCGAAGTGGCGCCTGGGCGAGCAGACGGCGTTCGAGAGGCTCCCCCCGGGCAACGGCACCGTCGAGTGGCACAAGATGGGCTCGGGCTGGTCCTGGTCACGCAAGGCCGGGTCCACGGAGGACCACGCCGCCGACGCCGTCGAGGGCTGGGCCGAGATCAAACGGCGGATCGCGGCCGAGCAGCACGACCTGTACCTCCTCGACGAGTTCACCTACCCGATCAACTGGGGCTGGGTCGACATCGACGACGTCGTGGAGACGCTCGCGAACCGGCCCGGCCACCAGCATGTCGTGATCACCGGCCGCCGGGCCGATCCGAAGCTGGTCGAGCTGGCCGACCTGGTCACCGAGATGACCAAGGTGAAGCACCCCATGGATGCCGGCCAGAAGGGCCAGAAGGGCATCGAGTGGTGACCGGCCGTGGCTGAGTTGCCCCAGCTGCCCCGGCTGCCCCGGCTGCCCCGGCTGCCCCGTGTCGTCGTCGCCGCCCCGGCGACCGGGCAGGGCAAGACGACCGTCGCGACCGGCCTGATGGCCGCACTGACGGCGGCGGGACACGTCGTGAGCGGGCACAAGGTCGGGCCGGACTACATCGACCCCGGCTACCACGCACTCGCCTGCGGACGTCCCGGCCGCAACCTCGACCCCCATCTCGTCGGTGAGGACCTGGTCGCCCCGCTGCTGCTGCACGGCGCGGCCACCCCCGTGCCCGCGGACGTCGCGGTCGTCGAGGGCGTGATGGGCCTGTACGACGGCCGGATCGGCAGCGACGGCTTCTCCTCCACCGCGCATGTCGCGGCCCTGACCCGGACGCCGGTCGTGCTCGTCGTCGACATCTCCCGCTCCTCCCGCTCGATCGGCGCGGTGGTGCACGGCATGGCGACCTGGGACCCGTCGGTCGAGGTCGCCGGCGTGATCCTCAACCAGGCCGGCTCGGCGCGGCACGCCGACGAGGTCCGCTCCTCGATCGCCCTGCCCGTGCTCGGCGTGCTCCCCCGCGACGCCTCGATCGCCACCCCCTCGCGGCACCTGGGGCTGGTCACCGCCGCCGAGCGCGGCGAGTCCGCGACCGTCGTCGCGCGGCTGGCGGAGGTGGTCGCCGAGCACGTCGACCTCGACGCGGTGCTGGCGATCGCCCGGTCGGCCCCGGACCTCGACGCGGTCCCCTGGTCCACCGACCCGGCGCATCTGAACGCCCCAGGGGCATCGACCCGGCGCGTTCAAACGCGACGGGTCGCCGTGGCGGCGGGCCGGGCCTTCACCTTCCGGTACGCCGAGACCACCGAGCTGCTCGCCGCCCACGGCTGCGAGGTGGCACCCTTCGACCCGGCGCTCGATCCCGCCCTGCCGGCCGGGACCGCGGGCCTGTACCTCGGCGGCGGCTTCCCCGAGGTCCACGCCGCCGACCTCGCCGCCAACACCGCGCTACGGCGCCAGATCAGGGAGGCCGTGCTCGACGGCCTGCCGACCGTGGCCGAGTGCGCCGGCCTGCTCTACCTGTGCCGCACACTCGACGGCGCCCCGATGGCCGGGGTCCTCGATGCCGACGCCGCGATGAGCGAGCGGCTCACCCTGCGCTACCCGGCCGCCACCGCGCCCGTCGACACCCTGCTGACCCGGGCCGGCGAGCAGGTGACCGGACACGAGTTCCACCGCACGACCGTGACCCCCGCGGTCGCCGGGCCGCCCGCCCGGACCCCCGCCTGGACCGTCGATGGCGAGGACGTCGGCTTCGCGTCGGACACGCTGCACGCGTCGTACCTCCACACGCACTGGGCGGGTCACCCCCGGCTGGCCGCGCGGTTCGCCGAGGCGGTGCATGCTCGTGGCTGAGCCGGATCCGCTGCGCCACCACGGCGACGTCGAGGCCCGCGGGATGCTCGACCTCGCCGTCAACGTGTACGACGGCACGCGACCGCCCTGGCTCGACGACGCCCTGCGCGGCTCACTGGACGCGGTCGGCGCCTACCCGGACCCGAGCGCCGCGCGGACGGCCGTGGCTGCGCACCACGGGCGGGCCGAGGGCGAGGTGCTCGTGACCGCCGGTGCCGCGGAGGCGTTCACGCTGGTCGCGCGGCTGCGCTCCTGGCGGCGACCGGTGGTGGTGCACCCGCAGTTCACCGAGCCGCACGCGGCGCTGGCGCAGGCCGGCCACGAGGTGACGCCGGTGGTGCTGCCGGAGCCGTTCGCGCTCGACCCGGCGCTCCTCCCCGAGGACGCCGATCTCGTCATGATCGGCAACCCCACCAACCCGACCGGGGTCCTGCACCCGGCCGACCTGCTGGCCGGCCTGCGTCGTCCGGGCCGGCTGGTGGTGGTCGACGAGGCGTTCATGGACTGCGTCCCGGGCGAGCCGGAGTCGCTGGCCGGCGTACCGCTCGACGGGCTGCTGGTGCTGCGCTCGCTGACGAAGCACTGGGGAATCCCCGGGATCCGCGCGGGCTATGTCGTCGGCGGCCCCGCCGTCATCGCGGACCTGGCCCGGGCGCAGACGCCCTGGTCGGTCGGCACGACGGCCGTCGCCGCGGTCGTGGCGTGCACCTCGGTCGAGGCGGGCCGCGAGGCCCGGCGACGGGCCGAGCTGATCCGGGACTGGCGCGAGCATCTCGAGAAGGGGCTCGCCGACCTCGGCATCCCCCACCTGCCGTCCGCCGCGTCCTTCGTGCTCGCCCGGGTGGGCGACGGGGTGCACGCCCGGCTGCGCGCCTCCGGCATCGCCGTCCGCCGGGCCGACACCTTCCCCGGCCTCGACGGCAGCTGGATCCGGATCGCGGTGCGTCCGCCGGACACGACCGACCTCCTGCTGGCGGGCCTGGCGGGGTCGGCGGGCTAGGAGCCCCGGCCGCCCCGCCTGCCGCGGGCGCGACCACGGCCACCCAGCTCGGGCACGGCTCCGGCCGACGACAGCAGTCCCATCAGCGGACCGGTCGCCTCGTCCGGCTCGGCCCGCCCCAGCAGCGCGAGCATCGGCCACTCCCGGGACTCCGGAGGCCCTCGATTGGGCAGAAACCGCACGCAGAAGGCCTGAATTGCTGCGGTTTGGGACCAAACCGCAGCGTCCGGACACCCGCAGCCCGGACAGCTGCCCACCACCGCCCGCCATGCCCTAGGCTCGCTCTCGCAGGCACGAGGAAGCCGGTGGGAATCCGGCACAGTCGCGCTACTGTGACACCGCCTCCGCCCTCGGACGGGTGCGGTGAAGTCAGGAACGAGTGCCTGCACACCTCACATCCACTGTCCAGGGACGCTGAATCCCTGAGGAGGCACCATGTCGCAGTCCCCTGCCACCCCTCTCGCCCCGACCGCGGGCCCCGTCATCCAGGTCCCGGCCGTCGTCCCGGTCGTCCCGCTGCTGCAGCTCGGCACCTGGGTCGTCTTCTTCGGCCTGCTCGCGATGCTCGCGATCTTCTTCGTGAGCGCCGACCAGGGCGCGATCTCGATCCCGGCCGGCAACGCCGTGCACGAATGGGTGCACGACGCCCGGCACCTGCTCGGCTACCCCTGCCACTGAGTCGGGCGAAGCTGATGAGCACCGTTCCCGGGGACAGGTCTGTCCTGAGCCCGGCCGCCTTCCTCGTCCGCGGACTCGCGGTGGGGCTGGCCGCCGGCCTGATCGCCTTCGTCGTGGCCTTCGCCTTCGGTGAGCCGTACGTCGACGACGCCATCGCCCTCGAGGAGGCGGCCGCCGCGCAGACGCCCGCCGACCCCGCCGACCCCGCCGACCCCGCCGAGCACGACCACGCCGACGCAGCTGCCGACGAGGCGGGCCTGGTCGAGGTCTCCCGCGAGAACCAGAAGAGCTGGGGCCTGCTGACCGGCACCCTCGCCATCGGCACGGCCCTCGGCGGGCTGACCGCGCTGGCCGCGGCCGCCGTCCTGGGCCGCCTCGGCCTCTCCGCGCGCGGCTCCACGGCGCTGGTGGCGCTGATCGGGTTCGTGGCGGTCGCGCTCGTCCCGTTCACGAAGTACCCCGCGACGCCACCCGCGGTGGGCAGCGGCGACACGATCGGCGGCCGCACGGCGTCGTACTTCGCCCTGCTCCTGGTCTCGGTGCTCGCCGCGATCGCGGTCGTGGTGCTGGCCCACCGGCTGCGTTCGAGGTACGACGGCTGGACCGCCGCCTTCCTCGCGGCCGGCGCCTACCTGGCGATCGTGACGGTCACCGCGCTGCTGCTGCCCACGGTCGACGAGCTCGGCGACTTCCCGGCCGACACGCTCTGGTACTTCCGCCGCTCGTCGCTGATCACCCTCGCCGCCCTGTGGGCGAGCATCGGCGTCGGTCTGACCGTCCTGGTCGGCCGGCTCCACGACCGCGCGGCGGCGGACCTCGCCCGCCGCGAGCTCGCCGCGAGCCTGTGAGGGCTGCGGGACTGCTGCTCGGGTACACCGCGGACCGGCTCCTCGCCGATCCGCGGCGGCGGCATCCGGTCGCTGGCTTCGGGCAGGTCGCGGCCGCCCTGGAGCGTCGGGTCTGGCGCGACGACCGCGCCGCCGGCGTCCGGTACGCCGGCACGTTGGTCGGCGGCGCCGTCGTGCTCGGCGTCGCGGCGGAGCGGGCACTCCCCCACGCCGTCCCCCGAACCCTGGTCACGGCGGTCGCCACGTGGGCGGTGCTCGGCGGCACCTCGCTGGATCGGGAGGCCGCGGCGGTGTCCCGCCTCCTGGCGGCCGCCGACCTCCCGGCTGCCCGGATCCGGCTCACCCACCTGGTCGGGCGCGACACCACCCGGCTCGACGGGGCGGAGGTGGTCCGGGCGACGCTCGAGTCGCTGGCGGAGAACACCTCCGATGCGGTGGTCGCGCCGCTCGTCTGGGGTGCCGTGGCCGGCGTCCCGGGGCTGCTCGGCTACCGCGCCGCCAACACCCTCGACGCGATGGTCGGGCACCGTAGTGCCCGCTACGAGCGGTTCGGCTGGGCCGCGGCCCGCCTCGACGACCTGCTCAACCTGCCCGGCTCCCGGCTGACGGCCGCCCTCGCGGCGCTGCTCGGCCCCGACCCGCGCGGCGCGTGGCGGTCGTGGCGGCGCGACGCGGCGGGCCATCCCAGTCCCAATGCCGGACCGGTCGAGGCGGCGTTCGCGGGCGCCCTCGGCATCCGGCTGGGCGGCACCAACGACTACGGCGGCCGGATCGAGCACCGGGCGGTCATGGGCGACGGACCGCTGCCCGGGCGGGCCGATCTCGACCGCGCCCGCACCCTGGCCCGGCGGATCGGCACGGCCGCCGCCCTCGTCGCCGCGGCACTCGCCCTCCGGGCCCCGTCGTACCGGACAGAACGGTCGTGAATCCACCGAGAACACGACCCGGATGTCCGGTACGACGGCGTCAGCTCCCGATGATCTCGTCGGCGTGGCGCCCGACCCAGCGCAGCAGCGGAACCATCACCTCGGCCAGCTCCTCGCCGAGCGGCGTCAGACTGTAGTCGACCCGCGGCGGCATCACCGGCTGCTGCTCCCGGTGGACCAGGCCGTCGCCCTCGAGGGTCCTGAGCGTCTGGGCGAGCATCTTCTCGCTGATCCCCTGCGCGCGCCGGCGCAGCTCGCTCCAGCGCTGCGGCCCGTCGGTGAGGGACACCAGCACGAGCACGCCCCACTTGCTCATCACGTGGTCGAGCAGCATCCGGCTCGAGCAGGCGGCCGGGAACACCCCGCCGGGGAACTGCTCGAAGATCGTCTCGGTACTTTCCGCCACGGAAGTACCTTACTTCGAAGTGCGTACTATCCAATGGGAAGCAACTTCCCGAACGGTCCGTTGAGGACGTCGACAGCACGATCTCCCACCGTTCGAAAGGCGCCCACCATGTCCCTCGTCGTCACCGGAGCCACCGGCCAGCTCGGCCGACTCGTCGTCACCTCCCTGCTCGCCAAGGGCGTGCCGGCCGACCGGATCGTCGCGCTCGGCCGCGACGAGGAGCGGCTCGCCGGTCTCGCCGACCTCGGCGTCACCACCCGTCGCGTCGACTACGCCGCCCCGGCCGCACTCGCCGATGCCTTCGCGGGCGCCGAGCGCGTCCTCCTCATCTCCGGCAGCGAGGTCGGCGAGCGCCTCCCGCAGCACCAGAACGTCATCGACGCGGCACGCGCCGCCGGGGTCGACCTCCTCGCCTACACGAGCATCCCCCACGCCGACACGACCGGCATCGCGCTCGCCGCCGAGCACCGGGCGACCGAGGAGGCGATCGTGGCGTCCGGGCTCCCCCACACCTTCCTGCGCAACAGCTGGTACCTCGAGAACTACACCGACCAGCTCCCGACGTACGCCGAGCACGGCACGGTGCTGGGCGCCGCCGGGGACGGCCGGGTCAGCGCCGCCACCCGCGCCGACTTCGCCGAGGCGGCCGCGGCGGCGCTCCTGCTCGACCGGCCGAAGGCGGTCTACGAGCTCGGCGGTGCCGCGTTCAGCCTGAAGGAGCTCGCCGCCACGGTCGGCGACGTCCTCGACAGGGAGGTCACCTACACCGACCTGCCGGCCGACGAGCTCACGAAGGCGCTGGTGCGCGCCGGTCTGCCCGAGCAGTACGCCGCGATCCTGGCCGACGCCGATCTCGGCCTCGGCCGCGGTGAGCTGTACGTCGAGCCGGGCGACCTCGAGACGCTGCTCGGGCGCCCGAGCACCTCCCTGGCCGACGCCCTCCGCGCCGCACTCTGAGGCACCCCGGTCGTCGAGCAGGTCGCACAGCGGCCGTCGCGAGTCCGCGGGCTCAGGACGCGAGGCGAGGCACGTCGAACCGATCGGCGTGCTCCGCCAGCCAGTCCGCGAACGTCCGCGCCGGGCGCCCCAGCACCTGCGCGACGGTGTCGACCGGCGTCCACGACGCCGCCGGCGGGTCGGCGTGCCATCCGACGACGTACTCCGCGTCGGCCGGGGACACGCCGTCCGCGACCAACCGGGCCACCGCCTGCTCGCGGGTGATCCGGACGAGGTCGACCGGGTGCCCGATGGCCGCGGACAGCAGCGCGACGCGCTCTGACGTCCGCAGCGCCTCGGGCCCGGTCAGGTTGTAGGCCTTGCCGGCGTGGCCGTCCTCGAGCAGCGCCGCCGCCGCGACCGCCCCGATGTCGCCCTCGTGCACCACGGCGCTCGGCAGGTCGAACGGCTCGCGCACCACACCTTCGGTCCGGACGGAGTCGACCCAGGTCAGGGCGTTGGACATGAACTCCTGCGGCTCGAGCCGCGTCCAGGCGACGCCGGAGTCCGCGACCGCCTCCTCGACCGGTCCCACATAGCCGCCCCAGAGCACGGTGATCCGGCGCACCCCGGCGGCCACGGCCCGGCGCACCAGCTCCGGCCCGGTCTCCACGAGTCCCGCCGTCGCCGTGATGTGGAGGCGGTCCACCCCGTCGAGTGCGCCGCCGAGCATCGCGAGATCGGTGTGTGTGCCGGCCACCAGCTCGACGCCGTCCGGCAGCACCGAGGCCGCCCGCCCCGGGTCGCGGGTCAACGCCCGCACGCCTTCCCCGCGTCGAACCAGCTCTGCCGTCACGTGGCGCCCGGTGTTGCCGGTCGCACCTGTCACGAGTGTCGTCATCGTCGATCTCCCTTCGTCGGGATCGACGCTAGAACCTCAAGTGATCTTGAGGTCAACGGCCACCCGTGTGCCGTGCCGGCCGGTGGGCATCATCGATGCATGGCGAGCGACGAGGAGCACACCCGGCCCGAGGGCGTCGACGACCTGACGGTCGAGGCGCTGGGCAACATCTCCGAAGCCCTGGAGGCGGTGGAAGTGGCTCGCGGCCATCTCTACGCCTTCCACCGGCTCAGCGGCACCGCCGACCTCACCCTCGGCAAGGGCGTCGAGCAGCTGCGGGCGGCCGGCCACGGCGCGCTCGCCGACCGGATCGAGACCGAGCTGGTCGGCCGCAACGTGCTGCGGGGCCGGTGGACCTTCCAGATCGTCGAGGAGTACGACGACGGCTACTACGCCGACTTCAAGCGGCTCGAGGGCGCCGCCCGGGACGAGCTCGTCGCCGGGCGGCGCCACCTCTACGAGGCCGAGATGAAGGAGGACCGGCGTACCCACGGGCGCCCCGGCCACGAGCGCGAGCCCGCGGCCGGGGACTGATCGGTCGAGTCCGTCAGCCGACGACGAGCACCAGGTCGCCGCCCTCCGCCGCCTTCGGGCCGGCCAGCGCGACCCGCTGGACGGTGCCGTCGACCGGGGCCGTGATCGCGGCCTCCATCTTCATCGCCTCGATGGTCGCGACCGTGTCGCCGGCGCTGACCTGGTCACCCTCGGCGACCACGACCGACACGACCCCCTGGAAGGGCGCGGCGACGTGGCCGGGCTGCGCGGGGTCGGCCTTCTCGGCGGCGGCGACCTCGGCGGACACCGAGCGATCCCGCACGCTGACCGGGCGGATCTGGCCGTTGAGGGTGCAGAGCACCGTCCGGTAGCCGCGCTCGTCCGGTTCGCCGACCGCCTGCAGGCCGAGCAGCAGCTGCTTGCCCTCGGCGAGCTGGACGACGTGCTCCTCGCCGGCCTGGAGGCCGTAGAGGAACTCCCGGGTCGGTACGACGGACAGGTCGCCCCACTGCGACCGCGCCTCGTCGTACTCCCGGGTGGGGCCGGGGAACAGCAGCCGGTTGAGGGTCGCCCGGCGCACCGGCGCGTCGCCCGCCAGATCCGCCTCGTCCTCGGCGGCCAGCACCTCGTCGGGCGGCGTCCAGGAGCGCCCGGCGATCGCCTTGCTGCGGAACGGCTCCGGCCAACCACCGGGCGGGTCGCCCAGCTCGCCGTGCAGGAAGCCGATCACCGACGCCGGGATGTCGTACGACGCCGGGTCGGCCGCGAACGCCTCCGGATCGGCTCCCGCCGCGACGAGCGCGAGCGCGAGGTCGCCGATCACCTTCGAGGAGGGAGTGACCTTCGGGACCCGACCGAGGATGTCGTTCGCCGCGGCGTACATGTCCTCGACCTGCTCGAACTTCTCCCCGAGCCCCAGCGCGATCGCCTGCTGGCGCAGGTTGGAGAGCTGGCCGCCCGGGATCTCGTGGCGGTAGACCCGGCCGGTCGGCGCCGGGAGCCCGGACTCGAAGGGGGCGTAGAGCCGTCGGGCCGCCTCCCAATAGGGCTCGAGCGCGTTGACCGCGGCGAGGTCGAGGCCGGTCGACCGGCCCTCCTGGGCCGGGTGGTCGGTCGCCGCGACCAGCGACGACAGCGGCGGCTGGGACGTCGTCCCGGCCATCGATGCGGTCGCCGCGTCCACCGCGTCGACGCCGGCCGCGATGGCGGCGGTCAGCGTGGCGAGCTGCCCGCCGGCGGTGTCGTGGGTGTGCAGGTGGACGGGCAGGTCGAACCGCTCGCGCAGCGCCGTGACCAGCGTGGTCGCGGCCGGGGCGCGCAGCAACCCGGCCATGTCCTTGATCGCGAGCACGTGGGCGCCGGCCTCGACGATCCGCTCGGCCAGGCGCAGGTAGTAGTCGAGCGTGTAGAGCTGCTCGCCCGGGTCGGACAGGTCGCCGGTGTAGCACAGCGCGACCTCGGCGACACTCGTGCCGGTGGCCCGGACCGCCTCGATCGCGGGGCGCATCTGCTCGACGTCGTTGAGGGCGTCGAAGATCCGGAACACGTCGATCCCGGTCGCGGCGGCCTCCTCGACGAACGCGTTGGTCACGCTGGTCGGGTACGGCGTGTAGCCGACCGTGTTGCGCCCGCGCAGCAGCATCTGCAGACAGATGTTCGGCACGGCCGCACGCAGCTTGGCCAGCCGGTCCCACGGGTCCTCGGAGAGGAAGCGCAGCGCGACGTCGTACGTCGCCCCGCCCCAGCACTCCAATGACCACAACTGGGGCGTGGTCCGGGCGACGTGCCCGGCGACGCCGAGCAGGTCGTGGGTGCGGACCCGGGTGGCCAGCAGCGACTGGTGGGCGTCGCGGAAGGTGGTGTCGGTGACCGCGACCGCGGTCTGCGCCCGCAGCTCCGCGGCGAACGCCTCCGGTCCCACGGCACGCAGCCGCTGGCGGGTGCCGTCCGGCGGCGTCAGCGACAGGTCGATGGCCGGCAGCTTGGCGCGCGGGGCCACCGAGACCGGTACGGCGCCGTGCGGCTGGTTGACGGTGACGTCGGCCAGGTAGGTCAGCAGCCGGGTGCCGCGGTCGCCGGAGGCCCGGGCGGTGAGCAGCTGCGGGTGGGTCTCGATGAAGCTGGTGGTCACCCGGCCCGATGCGAAGTCCGGGTCGTCGAGGAGCGCCTGCAGGAACGGGATGTTCGTCGCGACGCCCCGGATCCGGAACTCCGCCACGGCACGCCGCGCCCGGCCGACCGCATCGGCGAAGGTGCGTCCGCGGCAGGTGAGCTTGGCCAGCATCGAGTCGAAGTGGGGGCTGACCTCGGCTCCGGTGAACGTCGTACCACCATCGATCCGGACCCCCGCACCTCCCGGCGAGCGGTACGCCGTGATGGTGCCGGTGTCGGGACGGAACCCGTTGGCGGGGTCCTCGGTCGTGATCCGGCACTGCAGCGCGGCCCCGCGCAGCCGCACACTGTCCTGGGACAGGCCCAGGTCGGCGAGCGTCTCGCCCGCCGCGATCCGCAGCTGGGACTGGACCAGGTCGACGTCGGTGACCTCCTCGGTGACCGTGTGCTCGACCTGGATCCGCGGGTTCATCTCGATGAACACGTAGTTGCCGTCAGGGTCGAGCAGGAACTCGACCGTACCGGCGCACGCGTAGCCGATCTCGCGCGCGAAGCGCACGGCGTCGGCGCACATCCGGTCCCGCAGCTCGGGCGCGAGGTTCGGCGCCGGCGCGATCTCGACCACCTTCTGGTGGCGGCGCTGCACCGAGCAGTCCCGCTCGAAGAGGTGGATCACGTTGCCCTGACCGTCGGCGAGGATCTGCACCTCGATGTGCCGCGGGTCGACGACCGCCTGCTCGATGAAGACGGTCGGGTCGCCGAAGGCGCCCTCGGCCTCGCGCATGCAGGTCTCGATCGCCTCCCGCAGCTGCGAGCGGTCGTCGACGCGGCGCATGCCGCGCCCGCCGCCGCCCGCGACGGCCTTGACGAACAGCGGCGCCGGGATCGCCTCCGCCGCGACCAGCAGGGCCTCGACGTCGGTCGACGGATCGACGCTCTGCAGCGTCGGCACACCCGCCGCCTTGGCGGCCGCGATGGCGCGGGCCTTGTTGCCGGTGAGCTCGAGCACGGCCGCGGACGGTCCGACGAACGTGATGCCGGCGGCGGCGCACGCCTCCGCGAGCGCCGGGTTCTCCGACAGGAACCCGTATCCCGGATAGATCGCGTCGGCGCCGCACTGCACGGCGGCCGCGACGATCGCGTCCGGGTCGAGGTAGCTGCGGACCGGGTGTCCCCGCTCACCGATCTCGTAGGCCTCGTCGGCCTTGAGACGGTGCTCGGAACCCCGGTCCTCGTACGGGAAGACGGCCACGGTGGTGGCGCCCAGCTCGTACGCCGCGCGGAACGCTCGGATGGCGATCTCTCCGCGATTGGCGACCAGAACCTTCGAGAACAAGTGGATGACTCCTCGCTGTACGTGTGGGTGGGGTTCCATCCCACCAGTCGTGCGCCCGGTCATCGAGGCGTGCCCACCTGTTGGAGACCCCTCGTCGGACTCCTGTCAGCCGTCGAGGAAGCGGCGCGCGTTGTCCCGCAGGACGAGCCGGCGGTCGTCGGCGTCGAGGAAGGTCGACCGGTGCACGACGCTGCCGACCGGCCGCTCGCCGAGCGGGTAGGGGTAGTCGCTGCCCACCATGACCTGGCGGGGGCCGAGCACGTCGACCAGGGTCCGCAGGGCGGCGGGCTCGAAGACCACGGAGTCGACGGAGAAACGCCCGACGTACGCCGACGGCGGCTGCGCCGACGTGCCGATGACGTCGTTGCGGTGGTGCCACGCGTTCTCGAACCGGCCGAGCCAGAAGGCGAAGGAACCGCCGCCGTGGGCGAAGCAGATCCGCAGGCTGTCCGGCACCCGGTCGAACACGCCGCCGAGGATCATCGCGATGACCGAGAGGTGGGTCTCGGCGGGCATGCCGGCGAGCCACCGCGCCATCCATCGGTCGAGCCGCGGGGACGACGCCATGTCCCACGGGTGCACGAACACCGGTACGCCGAGGGCGGCGGCGTGCTGCAGGAAGGTGACGATGCCGGCATCGTCGAGATCCCGGTCGCCGACGTGGTTGCCGATCTCGACACCGCGGTGCCCGGCGGCCACCGCACGCTCGAGCTCGCGGCAGGCGGCATCGGTGTCCTGGAGCGGGACCTGGCAGAACGGCACCAGCCGCCCGCCGCCGGGCGCACAGATCTCCAGGGCGAGGTCGTTGAAGATGCGAGCGACCTTCTCGGCCTCGCCGCTCGGCTGCTCGTACCCGAAGAAGACCGGGGTCGGGGAGACGACCTGCACGTCGACGCCGTCGGCGTCCATGTCGGCCAGACGGACGTCGGCGTCCCAGCAGTCCGACTGGATCCGACGGAACTCCCGCGAGCCGACCATGATCATCGCCTCGGCCTCCGACTCCACCCGGAGCCAGGGCTGGTGCTCGCCGAGGTCGGGCCAGCCCTGGGGCACATAGTGGGTGTGGACGTCGATGACGCCCGAGACGTCGTCGGCGTCGCTCGGACCGCCCACCGCGGCCGTCAGCCCTTCCCGGGGTGGAGGGCGCCGCAGTGGCCGCAGGTGCGCGCCTCCTCGGAGGCGTAGAACTGCTCGAAGACCGGCGGCAGGTCGGCGACGATGTCGCGGACCTGGAGCTCGACCTCGTGCACGAGGCGGTCGCACTCCATGCAGAACCAGTTGAACTTCTCCAGCGTGCCCTCCTCGCGGATCCGCTCGATGACGATGCCGATCGAGTTCGGGTCGGGACGCTGCGGCGAGTGGTAGACGTTGCGCGGCAGCATCCACATCTCACCCTCGCGGATGTCGATCCGGCGCGGCCCCTCGTCAGTCATCAGGTCGACATGCATGTCGCCGCGGTACTGGTAGAACCACTCCTCGTACGGGTCGAGGTGGAAGTCGGTGCGCTGGTTGGGGCCGCCGACGACCTGCACGATGAAGTCGCCCATCGGCTCCCACATCTGCTGGTTGTTGACCGGCGGCTTGAGCTGGTCCTCGTGCTCGGCGATCCAGCGCTCGAAGTCGAGGACGGGCGGGATGGCGGTCATGGCTTCTCCTGTGCGTGGGTGGGGGCGGGCAGGCAGGCGATCGCCTGCATCTCGATGAGCAGGTGCGGGTGCGGGAGCTGGTGGACGGCCACTGTGGTGCGGGTCGGTCCGGTCTCGTCGAAGTGCTCGCCGTAGACCTCGTTGTAGCCGCCGAAGTCGTTCATGTTCACCAGGTACGTCGTGACCTGGACCAGGTCCTCGAGCCGCGCGCCGACCGCGGCGAGCAGGTCGCCCATGTTCGCGATGACGGCGCGGGTCTGCTCACGGATGTCGAGGTCGGTCACGCCGAGCTCGTCGACGCGGACGCCGGCGAAGGTGTTGTCGGGGCGACGGCTGCTGGTGCCGGACACGAAGACCAGGTCGCCGACGACCTTCACGTGCGGGAACCGGCCGCGGGGGGTGGCCTTGCCCGCGACCACGTGGGCCTCGGGGGACCCGTGGGGACCGGTCATGAGGCTTCTCCTCGGGTGCGTAGGGTGACGGATCCGAGTCCGGCGATCGCCGCGGTGACGGCCACTCCGGCCGGCAGGGGTACGGCGGCCGTGGCCGCCCCCGCGAGCAGCACGCCGCCCCGGCGCAGGGCCTGGCCGTGACGACGCGCCATCCGGTGCACGGCGGGCAGCGCCGCCCAGGGATCGCCCAGGATGTCGGCGGTGGAGCCCTGCGCGACGTCGGCGCCGTCGATGGTGAGGATCACGTCGAGCGCGGCGAGGTCCAGCCGCTCGCGCACCTCGGCGACCGGGACCCACGCGCCGAGGGCGTAGGCACAGGCCGAGGTGTTGTCGGCGACCACGTCGGCGAGGCTGAACCGGAAGTCGCGGTAGCGGCTGTCGATCACCTCGAGCGCCGGGGCCACGTGGGTCACCGCTGCGGCCAGCTCATCGGCGGTGGCCACGGCCGGGTCGACGTCGCCGCCGAGCAGGAAGGCGATCTCCGGCTCGACCCGCGGGTGGATGGCGCGGCCGAGGTCGAGCTCGGCTCCCTGCGGAACCGCCATCGCGTCGGTGAGCACACCGATGATCACGTCGGAGACGCCCATCTGCTCGGCCTTCGCCCTGCTCGTGAAGCCGAGCTTGGCACCGCTGACCAGCTCGCCGCGGGCGGTCCGCAGCACGACGCCGGCCCGCTGGACGGCGTACGCGTCGTCGAGGCCGAGGGCCGGCTGACCGGCCTCGGCCGCGAGCTGGGGAATCGCCGTGCCGCCGCGCACGGCCGCGTCGAGCCGTGCGGCGAGGTCCTCGATCCGGGCGCTCACAGCTGCACGCACACGTTCGTGGGCTCGGCGTAGAAGTGCAGCGAGTGGGTGCCGCCCTCGCGGCCGATGCCCGAGAGCCCGACGCCACCGAAGGGTGAGCGCAGGTCGCGCAGGTACCACGTGTTGACCCAGGCCATGCCGACCCGCATCTGCTGTGCCACCCGGTGGCCGCGCTCCAGGTCGGTCGTCCAGACGGCGGCGGCCAGGCCGTAGTCGGTGTCGTTGGCGAGCCGGATCGCCTCCTCCTCGGTGTCGAACGGGATGAGCGCGGCGACCGGCCCGAACACCTCCTCGCGCACCACCCGGCTGCTGTTGTCGAGCCCGACCCAGAGGGTGGGCTCGATCCAGGCGCCGTCGCGGAGGTCCTCACCGAGCTCGGGGACGCCGCCGCCGACGACCACCTTCGCGCCCTCCTCGATCGCGAGGTCGAGGTACGACTGCACCTTCGCGCGGTGCTGGCGGGAGATGAGCGGTCCGGTGGTGGTGCCCTCGGCGTCCGGACGACCGAGCCGGAGCGCCCGGGCCCGCTCGGCGAGGCCGTCGACGACCCGGTCGAAGATCGAGCGTTCGACGTAGACGCGTTCGGTGCACAGGCAGACCTGACCGGTGTTGAGGAAGATCGAGCGGGTCAGTCCGTCGAGGGTGCGCTCGAGGTCGCAGTCGGCGAACACGACGGCCGCGTTCTTGCCGCCGAGCTCGAAGGAGACCGGTCGCACCCGCGGGGCGACCGCCCGCATGATGGCCGAGCCGGTGCGGGACTCGCCGGTGAAGGTGACGCCGTCGACGCCCTCGTGTGTCGTCAGCAGCTCGCCCGCCGAGTCGGGACCGAACCCGTGCACGACGTTGTAGACGCCGTCCGGCACGCCGGCCTCGGCCATCACCTCGGCGAGCAGGGTGGCCGTGGACGGTGTCTCCTCCGACGGCTTGACCACCACTGCGTTGCCGCAGGCGAGGGCGGGCGCGACCTTCCAGGTGAGCAGCAGCAGCGGCAGGTTCCAGGGGACGATGATCGCGACCACGCCGAGCGGCTTCGGGACCGCGTAGTTGAGCGCCTGGCGGCCGTCGGCGAGGTCGGTGAGATAGGCGTCCAGTCCCTGCGCCGCGATCGTGTCGGCGAAGGAGCGGAAGTTGAGCGCCGCCCGGGCGACGTCCAGCTGGCGGACCAGGTGCTCCGGCTTGCCGGTGTCGCGGACCTCGGCGGCGACGAAGTCCTCGAAGCGCGCCTCGATCCGCTCGGCGACCCGGCGCAGCACCGTGGCCCGCTCGCCGACGGGCAGGCTCCCCCAGGGGCCGGCCAGGGCCTCGCGGGCCGCGGCCACGGCGGCGTCCACGACCTCCGGCCCGGCCTCGTGGACCTGGGCGACCAGGGCGCCGTCGACCGGGCTGTGCTTGGGGAAGGTACGCCGCCCGTCGACCGGCCGCCCGGCCACCACGTTGCGCAGCTCGACTGATGTCATGACACCGAGCGTAGGAACCGGGGGCATGCCTGACCAATGCTCTTTGCAGGGTTTGCCATGTCCTGTGGGCATGGCAACCGGCGCGGGCCTGTCGTAGCGTTCGGCCATGCACAGCCCGCGACTGCTCGACGGCCGGCTCAAGCTCCGGCACCTGCTGATCGTCGACGCGCTCACCGAGCAGGGCAGTGTGGTCGGCGCGGCCGCCGCGCTGCACGTCACGCAGCCGGTCGTGACCCGGGGGCTGCACGACCTGGAGACGATCCTGGGGGTGCGGCTCTACGACCGGGGTCCGCGCGGCATCAGCCCGACCGAGTTCGGCACCGCCTTCACCGGCCACGCCCGCGCGGTCCTCGCGCAGCTGACCCAGGCGACCCGCCACGTCGAGGAGATCGCGGACGCGCGACGCGGCCACGTCGTCGTCGGCACCCACCTGGCCGGCTCCAACCTGCTGCTCCCCCGGGCGATCGCCCACCTGAAGACGTCGCGCCCGCTGCTGACCGTGATCGTGCGCGAGGGCACGCCGGACTCCCTCCTCGTCGAGCTCACCGCCGGCCGCGTCGACCTCATCGTCGGGCGGCTGACCGGCCCGGTCGCGGAGGGCACCCGCCGCCGCACCCTGTACGACGAGTCGATCCGCCTCGTCGTCGGCGCCCACCATCCGCTCGCCGGGCACGCCGAGCTCGCGCTGGCCGACCTCGCGGCGTACCCGTGGATCCTGCCCGGGGCCGAGACGGTGCTGCGCGAGGAGCTGGAGACCTTCTTCGCCGCGCGCGGGTTCGAGGTGCCGCGCAACCGGGTCGAGGCGACGTCCTTCCTGACGGTCCGCGAGCTGCTCAACGAGACCGAGATGATCGCCGCACTCCCCGGCCTGATCGGCGCCGACGACCCGCGGCTGACGACGCTGCCCGTCTCGCTGGAGCCGATCGGCCACAGCGTCGGGATGACCCTCGCGGCGGACCGGCGCCTGGGCCCGGCCACCGAGGCCCTGATCGCCTCGCTCGACACGGCGGCGGCCCGGCTGCGTGAGGACCAGCGGCACCGCTAGCTGCTGGACCGGGTGTGCGCGGTTCACCTACCGAATTCGTCGTCCCAGCTCCGCTCTCACGACAAATCCGGTAGGTGAACGGCACCGCTGAGCCCGCCCAGCCAGACCATGACCTCGTCGACACCGGCCACCGTGACCACACCCTCCGGAGCGGCCGACCGGCGGACGACGACGACCGGGATGCCGAGCTGCGCCGCGACCGCCATCTTGGGCCAGGTGTGCTCGCCGCCGGAGTCCTTGGTGACCAGGACGTCGCGGTCGGCCATCAGCTCCCGCTCACGGTCGAACGTGTAGGGCCCCCGCGATGTCAGCAGCTCCCAGGCCGCGGGGATCGTCAGGCCCGGCGGATCGACGACCCGGGCCAGCACCTGTCGCTCGGCCAGGGCCGGGACGAACCGGCCGAGCTCCTGGCGCCCGACGGTCAGGAAGGGCCGGCTGCCGAGCTCGCCGGCCACCGTGGCGGCCTCCTCGTGGCTGCGCACCCAGATCCACGACGGCGTGGCCCGCTCGGCCCAGCCGGGCCGTTCGAGCCGCAGCAGCGGTACGCCGGCCGCGGCACAGGCCGCTGCCGCGTTGCGGGAGATGCCCGCGGCGAACGGGTGCGTCGCGTCGACCACGGCATCGAAGCCCGCGAGTGCGGCCTGCAGTCCGGGCACTCCCCCGAAGCCGCCGATCCGCACCTCACCGACGGGAAGCCGTGGCCGCGCCACCCGGCCGGCGAGCGACGACACGACCGGGACGCCGTCCGCGACCAGGCGCGCGGCGAGATCGCGGGCCTCGCCGGTGCCGCCGAGCAGCAGCACCCTCATCGGGTCAGCTCCAGGATCGCGTCGAGGTCCAGGTGCTCCTCGACCAGGTCGCCGAGCAGGTCGAGCCGGGCCGACCGCGCCGCCGGGAACGACGCGCCGCTCGTGACGCCGAGATACGTCATCAGGTACGCCGCCCGGGTGGCGTCGTCCTCGAGGCTGCCGTGCACCATCGTGCCGGTCACCGTCGCGTTCGTGGTCGTGCCGGTGACCCGACCGTGGTGGATCTCGTAGCCGGCCGGCTCGTGCACGACCAGCCGCTTCTCGGGACCGAACCGGGTGGTCAGGTCCAGCAGGCCGAGCCCGTCCACGGCCGCGCCGGGCGTGCCCTCCACGCCCTCGGGGTCCTCGATCACACGGCCGAGCATCTGGCAGCCGCCACAGATCCCCAGCACCGGCCGTCCCGCCGCGGCATGCCGTCGGATCGCCACGTCCAGCCCGCGCGAGCGCAGCCACGCCAGGTCGGCGAGGGTCGCCCGGGTGCCGGGCAGCACCACGAGATCGGCGTC
The DNA here is from genome assembly GCA_029961745.1 of Nocardioides sp. L-11A. Classification (NCBI taxonomy): domain Bacteria; kingdom Bacillati; phylum Actinomycetota; class Actinomycetes; order Propionibacteriales; family Nocardioidaceae; genus Nocardioides; species Nocardioides sp. L-11A. Next base: position 2,412,834 of record CP124680.1, on the reverse strand, counting down.
GGCCAGGCGCGCCGGGTCGGAGACGAACTCCACGTCGAGCCCCGGCTCGAGGCCGAGCGCGTCGACGTCGGTGAAGTTGCTGATCCGCGGCAGCCGGACGACGGCCACCCTGCGCACGTCCGCGCCCACCTCGGCCCGGCGGCCGGCGAGGTCGAGCGCATCCTCGGAGTCGAGCCACAGGTCGGGGTGCCAGGGCAGCACGCCGTACGTCGGGCGGCCGGTGCGCCGCTCCAGGTCGGCCAGTCCGGGCCTCAGCAGGTCGACCTCGCCGCGGAACCGGTTGACGACGTACCCCTTCACGAGCGCCTGGTCGGCAGCGTCGAGCAGCAGGAGGGTCCCGTAGGCGGAGGCGAACCAGCCGCCGCGGTCGATGTCCCCGACCACGATCGTCGGGACGTCGCCGTGCCGGGCCAGTCCCATGTTCACGTAGTCGCTGGCGCGCAGGTTGATCTCGGCCGGGCTCCCCGCACCCTCGGCGACGACGAGGTCGAAGCGCGCGCGCAGGTCGTCGAACGCGGCGAACGCCGTCTCGGCCAGGTGCGCGCGGCCGTCCTGCCAGTTGCGCGCGGACACCTCGCCCGCCGGCTGACCCATCAGCACGACGTGGCTGCGCCGGTCGCTGCCGGGCTTGAGCAGCACCGGGTTCATCGCGACCTCGGGCGTGACGCCGGCCGCGATCGCCTGCACCCACTGGGCGCGGCCGATCTCGCCGGGCTCGCCGTCGGGGCCCGTGACGACCATCGAGTTGTTCGACATGTTCTGTGCCTTGTACGGCGCCACCCGGATCCCGCGCCGCGCGAACGCCCGGCACAGCCCGGTGGTCACCACGCTCTTGCCGGCATCCGAGGTCATCCCCGCCACCAGCAGCGCCGCGCCCCTCATCGCGGGCTCCCGGCGGGGTGCAGGAATCGCCGGTCGACCGGTGATTCCTGCACTCGTCGGCCGTTGCAACGCCCGACAAGTGCAGGAAATGCCCGTCCAGTGGGATGCCTGGTGCCCCTGTGACTCATGCCCGCTTCCCCCGGAACACGTGCCGGGCCAGCGCGTCCGGCACCGGCCCACCCGCGCGCACCCAATCGACGACCGCCTCGGTGGCAGCACCCGAGAGGACGCCACCGAGCCAGAAGTCCCGGGGGCGCCGGCCGCCGGGGAACCAGGTGAAGTCCCGCACCAGGACGACGTTCGACCGGTCGCACTCGTCGAGGCAGTCGACGACGCGCACCCGCACCCGCGGCCCGCGCCGTCCGGCCGGGTCGTCGAGCGCCTCGATCTCGTCGCGCTGGGCGGCGTGGTCCGCGTCAGGGTGCTTCGCACTCGTCCCGCAGCAGCAGTCGCGACAGAGCAGGACGTCGCGCTCGGGCAGGCCCACCTCAGGCCTCCGGCCCGCGGAGCAGGAAGAGGTCCATCACCCAGCCCGCCTCGACCTTCGCCGCGGTCCGCGCGGCCTGGATCTCCCCCACGACCGAGCCGACCCGGCCCGCGACGAGCCGCTCGCCGGCGCCGCCGAGATTGGCCCCCCACCAGATGTCCCAGTCCGCGAAGCCGTCGAGGTCGACCCCGGCCGTGAGCATCACGACGAGATTGCGCTGCCCGGCCGCGACGTCGGCACGCAGCCGGCGGGCGGTCGTGACGTGGACCGCCTGGCCGACCTCGTGCAGCACGATCCGGTGCCGCGCCGCGAGCACCTGCGGCGCGCTGACACCGGGGAACACGTCGAACGGCACGCCGAGCTCGCGCGCGAGGCGGATCGTGCCGTCGTACAGGGAGGGATCGCCCCAGACCAGGAACCCGCAGACCCCGCCCCGCTCCGACAGCACCGCACGGTAGGCGGCCAGCCGGGAGGCGTACCAGTCGGCGACGGCGCCCTCGTAGCCCGCCCGGTCCAGGCCGGGTGAGCGGTCGCGCTCCGGGTCGCGGACGACGACCAGCTCGATCCCGTGCGCGTCACACACCGCCTGCCGTACGGCGAGCAGCGGGTCGTCCTCGCTCTTGGCCACCGCCAGTGCGTAGTCGCACTCCCCCAGCGCCGTGGCCACCTCCGGCGTGACGTGCTGCGGCCCCATCCCGACGCCGAGGATGCGCACTCCCGTGGCGGTCATCGAACTGGTCCGACCAGTCCGGGATTGGGCACAAACCACAGGCTCGTACGGCGTGTCGTTGCGGATTGGTCCCAAACCGCGGTCCTCCGAGCGGCACTCATCGGTCCTCCAGATCTCCCTCGACCTCGAGGTACGCCGCCTGCAGCGCGGCGAGCACCTCGGGATCGGGCGACTCCCACAGCCCGCGGTCCTTGGCCTCGTGCAGCCGCTCGACGATGCTGCGCAGCGCCCAGGGGTTGGACTTCCGCAAGAACTCCTGGTTGGTCTGGTCCAAGACATAGGACTGAGCCAGCGACTCGTACATCCAGTCGTGCACCACACCCGCGGTCGCGTCGAAGCCGAACAGGTAGTCGACGGTCGCGGCCAGCTCGAAGGCGCCCTTGTAGCCGTGCCGCTGCATGGCGCCGATCCAGCGCGGGTTGACGACGCGCGCGCGGAAGACCCGGTTGGTCTCCTCCTGCAGGGTGCGGGTGCGGACGGCGTCGGGCGAGGTCGAGTCGCCGACGTACGCCTTGGGGTCGGCGCCGGTCAGCGCGCGGATCGTGGCGACCATGCCGCCGTGGTACTGGAAGTAGTCGTCGCTGTCGGCGATGTCGTGCTCGCGGGTGTCGATGTTCTTGGCCGCGACCTTGATCCGCCGGTAGTTGGCACGCATGTCGTCCGAGGCCGGTACGCCGTCGAGGTCGCGTCCGTAGGCGAAGCCGCCCCACGCGGTGTAGACCTCGGCGAGGTCGGCGTCGTCGCGCCAGGAGCCGGACTCGACGGCCTGCAGGATGCCGGCGCCGTAGGAGCCGGGCTTGGAGCCGAAGATCCGGGTCCGGGCGCGCCGCTCGTCGCCGTGCTCGGCCAGGTCGGCGGCGGCGTGGGCGCGCACGAAGTTCTGGTCGGCGGGCTCGTCGAGCTCGGCGACCATCCGGACCGCGTCGTCGAGCATCGCCACGACGTGCGGGAAGGCGTCGCGGAAGAAGCCGGAGATCCGCACGGTGACGTCGATCCGCGGACGGCCGAGCTCCTCGAGCGGGATCACGGTGAGCGTGTGGACCCGCTTGGACGCCTCGTCCCACTCGGGCCGTACGCCGAGCAGCGCGAGCACTTCGGCGATGTCGTCGCCGGACGTGCGCATCGCCGACGTACCCCAGACGGAGAGGCCGACCGACTCGGGATAGCCGCCCTCCTCATCGACATAGCGCGCGAGCAGCGACTCGGCCATCGCCTGGCCGGTCTGCCAGGCCAGCCGGGACGGGACCGCGCGCGGGTCGACGGTGTAGAAGTTGCGGCCGGTCGGCAGCACGTTGACCAGCCCGCGCAGCGGCGAGCCGGACGGCCCCGCGGGCACGTAGCCGCCGTTCAGCGCGTGCAGGGTGTGGTCGAGCTCGTCCGTCGTACGGGCCAGGCGCGGGACGACCTGCGTGGCCGCGAACGCCAGCACGGCGCGGACGTCGGCGTCCTCGTGCAGGTCGTCGACGCGGGCCGGGTCCCAGCCCGCCTTCTCCATCGCCTCGACCAGCTCGCGCGCCTCGGCCTCGACCCGGTCGACCTCGGTGGTCGGCGCCTCGGGCGCGAGGCCGAGCGCCGCCCGCAGCCCCGGTACGGCGTGCGACCGCCCGCCCCAGACCTGCGCGGCGCGCAGGATCGCGAGCACCAGGTTGACCCGGGCCTCCCCCTCGGGCGCCTGCCCGAGGACGTGCAGCCCGTCGCGGATCTGGACGTCCTTGATCTCGCACAGCCAGCCGTCGACGTGGAGCAGGAAGTCGTCGAAGTCGTCGTCCCCGGGCTGGGCGTCGAGGCCGAGGTCGCGGTGCAGCTCGGCGGCGTGCATCAGCTGCCAGATCTCGCCGCGGATCGCGGCCAGCTTGGCCGGGTCCATCGCGGAGATCTTGTCGTACTCCTCGAGCAGGCCCTCGAGCCGCGCGATGTCGCCATAGCTCTCCGCACGCGCCATCGGCGGCACCAGGTGGTCGACGATCGTCGCGTGGGCGCGGCGCTTCGCCTGCGCGCCCTCACCCGGGTCGTTGACGAGGAACGGGTAGATCAGCGGCATGCTGCCGATCGCCGCGTCGGTGCCGCAGGAGGCCGACAACGCGGCGTTCTTGCCCGGCAGCCACTCCATCGAGCCGTGCTTGCCGAGGTGCACGACGGCGTGCGCGCCGAAGCCGTGCTCCACCCAGCGGTACGCCGCCAGGTAGTGGTGCGAGGGCGCCAGGTCGGGGTCGTGGTAGATCGCGACCGGGTTCTCCCCGAACCCACGGGGCGGCTGGATCATCAGCACGACGTTGCCGGCGCGGAGCGTGGCGAGCACGATCTCGTTGCTGTCGTTGACGAAGAGCGTGCCGGGCGACTCGCCCCACGCCTCGACCATGTCGGCGCGCAGGTCGGCGGGCAGGTCGGCGGTCCACGCGTCGTAGTCGGCCTTGGTGATCCGCACGTGCGCGTCGGTGAGCTGGCCGGACGTCAGCCACTCCTCGTCCTGGCCGCCGGCCGCGATGAGCGCGTGGATCAGGGTGTCGCCGGCGACCGTGTCATCGTCCAGGTCGAGGACGCCGAAGCCGTCGCCGACGTCATAGCCCGCGTCGCGCAGCCGGCGCAGCATCCGCACCGCCGAGACGGGGGTGTCCAGGCCGACCGCGTTGCCGATCCGCGAGTGCTTGGTCGGGTAGGCACTGAGCATCAGCGCGATCCGCTTCTCGGCGTTGGGCACCCGGCGCAGCCGCGCGTAGTTGACCGCGAGACCAGCCACGCGCGCGGCGCGCTCCGGGTCCGCGACGTACGACGGCAGGCCGGCCGGGTCGCTCGGGTCGATCTCCTTGAACGAGAACGGCGCGGTGCTGATCCGCCCGTCGAACTCGGGGATCGCGACCTGGTTGGCGTAGTCGAGCGGCGAGACGCCGTCGTCGGAGGCCTCCCACTCGGCCCGGCTGCTGGTCAGGCACAGGCCCTGGAGGACAGGAATGTCGAGCGCGGCGATCCGCTCCACGTCCCAGGTCTCGTCGTCGCCGCCCGCGCTTGCGCCGGCCGGGACGCTGCCGCCCGCGGCGAGGACCGTGACGACCAGCGCGTCGAACTCGCCGAGCGCGGTGAACAGCTCGTCGGGCGCGGCGCGCAGCGAGCCGGCGAAGATCGGCACACCCGCCGCCGTCCCGGTCGCGTCGATCGCGTCGCACAGGGCGTGGACGAAGGCGGTGTTCCCGCTGGCCTGGTGGGCGCGGTAGAAGAGCACCCCGACCCGGGCCTTGGTGTCGCCCGTGGGCGCGCCGGGCCGCTCGACCAGGCCCCAGGCGGGAATCACCTCCGGCGCCTCGAAGCCCTCACCGGTGAGCAGCACCGTGTCGGAGAGGAAGGCGTGGAGCTGGGCCAGGTTCCGCGGGCCACCCTCGGCCAGGTAGCGGTGCGCCTCGGCGGCGACGCCGACCGGGACCGTCGAGGTCTCCATCAGCTCCGCGCTCGGCGTCTGCTCGCCGCCGAGCACCACGAGCGGGCGCCCGGTGGCCCGCAGCGCGGCCAGCTCGGCGTCGTACTGCTGGGGGGAGCCGAGCAGCCGGATCACGGCCAGGTCGCTCTCACCGGCCAGCGCGACGAGCCCGTCGAGCGCCGAGCGGCTCGGGTTGGCCCAGCGGTAGTCGGCGCCGCTCGCTCGCGCGGAGAGCAGGTCGGTGTCGGACGTGGACAGCAGTGCGATGCGCGCCATGACGCTCAAGGCCTCCTCGGGGTTCTCGCCCCTCATCGGTAGGTGTGTCCGCGGCCAGTGTCTGGCTGCCCGGCAGCGCCCTCGCGGAGGCTGACAGGGTCACAGTGGCGGAACCGCCCCGGTCTCACACCGGGTTCCTGGGCCGCGGACCTGTGGGGGCTCAGCCTACGGTGGTCCCGTGACTTCCCCGCAGGCGCCCGGCATCCCCGTGGCCGTGCACGGCCACCCCAACCTGGACACCCTCCTGCTGTGGCACCCCGCGGTCCGCACCGACGCCGACGCCGTCGGCGCCCTGGCGAGCCGGATCGCGACCCGCGGCGGGGTGCGCGTCGTCGTGCCGACCTGGGAGGACGGGCGCGACCTGCTGCGCTCGGTGCGCTACGCCCGGGGGTCGGCGGTGCACCCGCCGGACCAGCTCACCGTCGTCGGGTACGGCGAGGCCGGCGTCGCCGCGCTGAGCCTGGCCCAGCACCAGCGCCGCCTCGGGATCGGTCTGCGCCGCGTGACGTGCGTCGACGGCGCCGCGGACCTGAACGACCCGATCAGCGGCGAGCCGCTCGGCGTACCGGCGGCGCGGCCCGACCAGGTGACGACCGAGGTCGACGTCGTCGCGTCGGGCGACGGCGCATGGCCGGACACGACCGTGACGGCGTGGCGGGCCGCCGGATGGGCCGCCACGCTCGTGCCGGCCGATCAGTTCACCTGGCGGGTGAGCCCCTCCCAGTAGGGCGCGCGCAGCTTGAACTTCTGCAGCTTGCCGGTCGCCGTCCGGGCCAGCTCGTCGCGGAACTCCACCGACGTCGGGGCCTTGTAGCCGGCGAGCCGGTCCTTGCACCAGCGGATCAGCTCGGCCTCCATCTCAGGTCCGGCGGTCGCGTCGGCGGTCAGTACGACGAGCGCCTTGATCGTCTCCCCCCACTTCTCGCTCGGCACGCCGATCACGGCGACCTCGGCGACCGCGGGGTGCGAGAAGAGCGTGTCCTCGACCTCGATCGAGGTGACGTTCTCGCCGCCGGTGATGATGACGTCCTTCTTGCGGTCGGCGATGGTGAGATAGCCGTCGTCGCCCAGGTAGCCGCCGTCACCGGTGTGGAACCAGCCGTCCTTCAGCGCCGCGGCGGACTCCTCGGGCTGCTCCCAGTAGCCCTCGAGGATGACGTTCGACCGGGCGAGCACCTCGCCGGAGCCCTCGTCGGACTCATCGATCGCCAGCCGGACGCCGATCGCCGGCGCGCCGGCCCGGGTGAGCCGGGTGGCGCGCTCCTCGGCGGACAGGTCGTCCCACTCGGCGCGGGTGCGGTTGATGGTCAGCAGCGGCGAGGTCTCGGTGAGGCCGTAGATCTGGATGAACTCCCAGCCGAGCTCCTCCTGGACCCGGATGACGGTCTTCGTCGGCGGGGGCGCGCCGGCCATGATGATCCGCACCTTGTCCCGCCCGGGGATCTCGCCCTCCCAGGTCGCCGCCGCCTCGAGCACGGCCGCCGCGACCGCGGGCGCCGCGCACATCACGGTCACGCCGTGGTCGCGGACCCGGCGCAGGATCTCGGCGCCGTCGACCTTGCGCAGGATGATGTGGCGCGCACCGACACCGGTCATGGCGAACGGCATGCCCCAGCCGTTGGCGTGGAACTGCGGGAGGGTGTGCAGGTAGACGTCGCGGTCGCTGATCCCGGCGTGCAGGCCGAAGGTCAGCGCGTTGACCCAGATGTTGCGGTGGGTGATCTGGACGCCCTTGGGGCGCGCGGTCGTGCCCGAGGTGTAGTTGATCGTCGCGGTCGCGCTCTCGTCGTACGCCCAGGCCTTGGGCTCGGCGCCCGGAGCGGCGTAGAGGGCGTCGTCGTCACCGAGGACGTACTTCTGCTCGCAGGTGACCCCGGCCAGCGACTCCTCGAGCTCGGGGTCGAGGTAGAGCACGCGGGCGCCGGAGTGCTCGACGATGTACTGCACCTCGTCGGGGCTGAGCCGGAAGTTCACCGGCACCAGCACCCGACCCCAGCCGCTGACGCCGAAGAAGGACGTGAGCAGCCGACTGCTGTTGTGGCTGACGACGGCGACCCGCTCGCCCACGCCGATCCCGAGCTCGTCGAGCTTGGCGGCCTGGCGGCGGGCGAGCTCGCCGATCTGTGCGTAGGTGAGCTCGCCCTGGCTCGGCGCGGGCTGCATCGGCTCGTCGACGACACCCACCCGCTCGCCGTACACCTGGACGGCCCGGTCGAGGAAGTCGTTGACGCTGAACGGGACGAACACGCGGGGCCTCCCAGGGCAGACGGATGTGACGCCTACCACCCTAGGCCCCGCTGCCCCTCCTGCGTGCCTTCGAAAGGAGGCATCCGCGGTCCGAGCGCAGCGCGGCCGGCAGCGTGGCGGACGGCGGCGCAGCCGCATCGACCGAAGCCCGCGGTCCGAGCGCAGCGCGGCCGGCAGCGTGGCGCCCGCGCGCAGCGCATCGAGGGCAAGGGCGGGCCCGAAGGGTCTGTCCGCAGCGCTCGATGGGCGACACGCTCGGCCCATCAAGAGATGAGAGGACTCTCATCGGCCTCTCACCGGCGGCCCACGATCAGGCAGGATGGTGGCGTCATGAGCCGGGTGGGGAAGGTACTGCTGCCGGTCGCCGTGCTGTTGCTGCTGGCCGGGTTCGTCGTCGCGGCCGTGGTCCGCGCGGGAGCCGACGAGCCGGCCCCGCGGCCGCCGGTCGACCTCGGCTCGCTGCCGCCTGGTGACCCGGCCGCGCCGCCCGCCTCGCCGCCCGCTCCGCCGGCGAGCGAGCCCACGCCGTCGCGGGCCACGGTGATCACTCCGCAGCCCGAGATCGACGACGACGATGACGACGATGACGACGACCGGCGGGGCCGCGGCGACGACCGGCGCGGCAACGGCGACCGCGACGACCGGGGCGACCGCGACGACGAGCCCGACGATGCCGACGACGACCCCGACGAGCCCGACGAGCCCGATGACGACTGAGCGCCGACCGGACCGGGCGGGCCTGTCGGTCCGGACCCGGATCACCGCGGCCGTGGCGCTCCTGGTGACGGTCGCTCTCGCCGGCGCCGGGCTGATCGTCTACTGGGTCGAGAACCGTGCGGTCACCGACGCCGTCCAGCGAGAGGTCGAGCAGGAGCTCGACGAGTTCGTCGCGTTGCAGCGCACCGGCGACTTCGCCACAGTCCAGGACCTGCTGGAGGGCTTCCTCAAGCGCAATGTGCCCGACGACGACGAGCTGCTCGTCGGCTGGATCGGCGACGGCCGGCTGGTCCAGTTCCCGAAGGACGCCCTGGTCGAGGACCCGGCCTTCCTGGAGGCGGTGGCCCCGCTGGTCGTCGACGGCGGCACGACCTATCTCGACACCGACCGCGGCGACGTGCGGATCACCGCCCAGCCGGTCACCCAGGGCAGCCAGCGCGGTGCGCTGCTCGTGGCCACCTTCCTCGCCGAGGACCGTGACGAGCTGCTCCAGACGATGCGGACCTACGCGCTCGTCGCCGCCCTGTCCGCCATCCTCGTGACCGGGACCGCGGCCTGGGTGTCGGGGCGGCTGCTCCGCCCGCTGCGCACGCTGCGGGTCGCCGCCGAGGCGACCAGCGCCACCGATCTGTCGCGGCGTCTGCCTGAACGCGGCAATGACGACATCACCGCGCTCACCCGCACCGTCAACGGCATGCTGGACCGGCTCGAGCACGCCTTCGCCGGGCAGCGCCAGTTCCTCGACGACGCCGGGCACGAGCTGCGCACCCCGCTCACGGTGCTGCGCGGGCACCTCGAGCTCCTCGACGTCGGTAGTCCCCAGGAGGTCGCCGAGACCCGGGCCCTGCTGCTCGACGAGGTGGACCGGATGGCGCGGCTGGTCGGCGACCTGATCGTGCTCGCCAAGAGCGACCGGCCGGACTTCCTCTCCCCCGGGCCCACCGATCCGTCTGCGCTGCTCGCCACGGTGCTCAGCAAGGCCAGCGCCCTCGGCCGCCGCGACTGGGTGCTCGAGGCATCCCCCGGCCTGCCGACCGAGGTCGTGCTCGACGGCCAGCGGATCACCCAGGCGCTGCTGGCTCTCGCCGACAACGCCGTCAAGCACACCGCAGCGGGCGGCCGGATCGCGATCGGCGCGGCCGTCGTCGGCGCCACCCTCCGCTGCTGGGTCCACGACGACGGCGCCGGTGTGGCCCCGGAGGACCGGGAGCGGATCTTCGGCAGGTTCGGCCGCGCCGCCGTCCCGCCGGGCGACGAGGGCTTCGGCCTCGGCCTGTCCATCGTCAGTGCCATCGCCCAGGCCCACGGCGGCACGGCGTACGTCGACCCGCACCGGGCCGGTCCCGGAGCGCGGTTCGTGCTCGACGTACCCGCGGTGCTGCCGGTCGTCCCGCCCGCGCCCGCGGATGCCTCCACCGACACCGCCACGGGCGCCGCGGCGCCGAAGGGAGCCCCATGGCCCACATCCTGATCGTCGAGGACGAGGAGCGGATCGCCTCCTTCGTCGCGAAGGGCCTGCGCGCCGAGGGGCACCGCACGACGGTCGCCGCCGACGGCACCACCGGCCTCGACCACGCGCTGGCCGGCGACGTCGACCTGGTCGTGCTCGACATCGGCCTGCCCGGGATCGACGGCTTCGACCTGCTCGACCAGCTGCGCTCGCAGGGCTCGCGGATCCCCGTCATCGTGCTCACTGCGCGGGACTCGGTGACCGACACGGTGACCGCACTGGAGGGCGGCGCCGACGACTACATGCCCAAGCCGTTCCGGTTCGCCGAGCTCAGTGCCCGGGTGCGGCTGCGTCTGCGTCAGTCCACCGCGGCCGCGGCGGCCGGGGCGAACGGGACCGGCGACCAGCTCGTCGCCGGGGGGATCGAGCTGGACCTACGCACCCGCCGCGCGAGCGTGGCCGGGGACGAGGTGGAGTTGTCGGCACGGGAGTTCGCGCTCGCCGAGATCTTCCTACGCAACGCCGGCCAGGTGCTGTCCCGCGAGCAGCTTCTCGACCACGTCTGGGGCCTGGACTTCGACCCGGGCTCCAATGTCGTCGACGTCTACGTCGGCTACCTGCGCCGCAAGCTCGGCGCCCGCTCGATCACCACCGTGCGCGGCATGGGCTACCGCTTCGACCGTTGAGTTTCCCCATCCTGACCGTTGAGTTTCCCCATCCTGACCGTTGAGTTGCCCCATCCCGACCGTTGAGTTTCCCCATCCTCACCATTGAGCTCGCGACTCGACCATCAGGATGCGGCAACTCAACGGTCAGGATGGGGCAACTCAACCCTTCCAGTGCAGCCGGGGGGCGGGCAGCGCGGCGATCTCGGGCTCGAGCGCCTCGGCGACCTCCCGCGGCAGCGGTCGGTCGGCCGGGTCCGGCTCGAGCAGGGCGTGGACGACCTTCGCCACCGCGCCCGGTACGTCGTCGGGCAGCTCCGCCGGCGCCTCGAGCAGCTGCGGGAAGCGGTCCCGGGCCTCGGGCGCGTCGGGATCGCCGACCCGGAACGGGCGATAGCCCGCGATCGCGTGGAACAAGGTCGCCCCGAGGCCCCACAGATCACTCGCGTGGCCGGGCGCGCCGTACGCGGCGCCAGGGGCGGCCTGCTCCGGCGCCATGTAGGCGTCGGTGCCGATGTGGCCGGTGATCTCCGCCGCGTGCGTGGCCTGCCGGGCGACCGAGAAGTCGATCAGCCGCGCCGGCGAGCCCATGATCACGTTGCTGGGCTTGAGATCGAGATGGCACACGTCGGCGTGGCGGAAGAAGTGCAGCGCCGAGGCGAGGTCGACCGCCAGCGGCAGGTACTGCTGCGGCGAGAGCCGTCGGTGCCGGCGGATCAGCGCGGACAGACTGGGACCCTCCACGTGCTCGAGCACCAGGTGCGGGCGGGCCCCCTCCACGTCGTACCGCAGGCCGCGGACCGTGACCGGATGGTGGGCCACGTCCAGGGCGGTGGCCTCCCGGACCAGGTTGTCCAGGGTGTGCCCGTCCTCGACCTCCGCCGGGCGCACCACCTTGACCACCACCGGGCCGTAGGTGATCTCGTCGAAGGCGAGATAGGCCTCGTAGGCCGAGCCACCCCCGAGCAGCCGCAGCGCGGTCAGCTCGGGGGTGATCGCGTCACCCTCGGCGAGGTCCCAGGACGACAGCGAGGCGCTCATCGCAGGTCAGCCCCGGGTGTTGTTACGGCTGCGGTCATTGGTGTGGTTGCGCGACCAGTCGCGGGTCTTGGGCCCCGGGCCGTCGTTGGTCCAGTCCACCTTGGCCCGGCCGGTGCGGCTGTTGTCACGACCACTGCGGTTGCCGGTCCGGCTGCGGTCGCTGCGCGTGTTGGCCGTGTTCGCCGTGTTCGCGGTCCGGGTGTCCTCGTTCGTCGCGTTGGTGTCGTCATCCGCGGCCCGGGCCCGCAGGTCATCGCCGTCCGGGTCGTCGTCATCGGCGACGAGCACGATGTCCGGCGTGTCCTGCTCGCGCTTGACCGCGACCTTCGTCTCACCGCCCGCCTGGGCGGGCCACGCCAGCACGCTGACCGCGACGCCCGTCGCCGTCACGCCGGCCAGGCCGCTGACCGCGAGCATCAGGGGCTTCTTCATGGGTTCCTCCTCGATCGGTGGGTGTCGACTCCTCGTCGACACCGCAACCCTCCCTAGCGGGGGTGAGGCAGGCATGAGTCCCCGATGAGAGGGTTCTCATCGGGGTGCCTTCTACAGTTCCGCCATGGACGCGAAGCGGTCGGAGGAGCACCGGCGTCGGCGGATCCCACGCCGGTGGGTCCTCCGCACCGCCATCGTCGTGACGGTCGCGGGCTTCCTCCTCACCGTCATCCACCCGACGATCGACGAGGGACGGCAGGCACGAGGTAGCGCCGAGGAGCCGTCCTCCTGCGAAGCGCCGTTCCACACCGTGCTCGATGGAGCCGACAACCTTCCGGGCGGGGAGCTCCCGCTCAACAGCGAGTCGATCGCCGCGAAGTGCCGGGAGGCCGGCCGGACCCGCTACCGGCAGGGCATCGTCCTGATGGGCGTCGGGGGTCTGGCCGGGCTCGGCGTCGCGATCACCGTCCTGCGCTCACGGGTCCGGGAGCGCAGGCACCGGCTCAGCGCTTGATCTTCGGCGACATCGCCGCGTTGCCGTACAGGGACGTCCCGGTCGCCAGCGCGTCGTCGTCGTAGCTCGCGTCGGTGAAGAGGGCGACGGTCGTCAGCATCGCGCCGAACTTGAACCACCGCGGGTTGCCCAGGCACGAGCGGGGGACGGTGATCCGCACCGACATCCGGTCGCCGGCGACGGTGCGCTTGATCCCGCGGCAGCGGGACGCGTCCTCGTCCATCGAGAGCTCCATCAACTCGGTGCTGGAGAACCCTGGCATCTTCGGGGCCATCACCATGAACCGCTTGCCCGGGACGCGCAGCATGGCGCTGACCATGAACGGCCCGGTGAGCGGCGCGCGCATCCGCATGGTGATGCTCACCTTCCGGGCCTTGTGCGTGCCCGTCACCTGGACAATGTCCCCGTTCGCCTGCTCAAGCACGGGGGTGACGGTGATCGAGGTGTCGGTCGTCGCCTGCGTCGTGACGTCGCCGACCGCGTCGTCGTACGTCCAGCGGTCAGCCCGGGCCGGTCCCGCCACCGCGACGGCGGCCCCGGTCAGCACGAGCGACAGGAGCAGGGCGAAGGCGGCGCGGGGCAGAGAGCGGCTCATGGCGGTCACCCTGACACAGTTCTGACGACCTGTTGGCAGAACTCGGGCGATCGTCGCCACGACTCAGACGAACGGCGACGCCAGCCTGGCCGACCGGTACCCGCTGCCGTCCCGGGTGAGGGTCCACCGCCGCCAGTGCTTGGCCGACAGTCGGACCGGCGCGTGCTCCTGCACGCGGGCGGCGGCAGACTTGAGTCGCTCGTCGTCGGGCAGTGAGAGCCACAGCGACAGGGACGAGGCCGCCGTGCCGAGCGTCGCCCGCACGCCGGAGGCGCCGAGGACGCGTCCGTAGCCGTCGGTCGCGAAGCGACCGGTGGCCTCCGCCGAGACCCCGGCGTACGACGCGCCCCCCTCGGCCGCGACGAGCCGGACCGGCGCGTTCAGGACGAGGCAGGCGAGCGATCGTTCGTAGCGGGTGACGTCCGCGGGGCCGGCGTCGTCGAGCGCGTCGAGGACGGCGTCCAGTCGGTCCGGACGCACGCCCCACTCCCGATGGGTGCGCTCGCTGCGCCGCGGACCACCGAGCAGGTCGGCGGCGAGCCCCCGCCAGCGCTCGGTGGCCTCCTCGGTGCCGCCGGCCCAGACCTGGAGGCTCAGCGTCGGCTCCGCGGCCGGCTCGGTGCACGCCGCCAGGAACGAGCGCACCTTCGCGTACGCCGCCGAGGGGCGCCGGGTGCGCAGTCCGTGGGCGCCGCCCGAGGCGGCGGGCAGGCCGTCGTACGTCACGACGCTGGGGATCCGACTCACCGCGGCAGGCTAGCCGGGCGATCGGTGCGCGCTAGATTTGGACACTGATACAATTTGTATCCATGTACAATTTCGATCCCAGGAGAAGCCGATGCGCCCCCTGACCCGTGCCGAGGTGCGCGACTGCATCGTGAACCTGTACCCGGCGACCGCCCGGGTCCGGCTGCCCGCCTGGTTCGACGACACCCGCTGGGATCGGATCGACTACCTCGGCTGGCGCGACACCCGGGCCCAGCAGCGCGCGTACCTGGTCGCGGACATCGACGGCGCGGCCCAAGGCGTGATGCTGCGCCAGAACCCCAGCCAGCCCGCCCTCGCCACACGCGCAGTAATGTGCGATCTGTGCCGGTTCACCCGCAGGTTCAACGAGGTCGCGCTCTTCACCGCTCCGCGCGCCTCCACGGACAAGCGTCGGCGGCTGAGCGCCGTGGGACTCCTGTTGTGCGCTGACCTGGACTGCGTCCGCAACGTGCACCGCACGCCGACGACCGGGCCGCACGACCCGCCGGCCGAGCAGATCGTCGCGGCCCGGCGCAGCGGCCTGCGCGAACGCACCGCCGACTTCCTGCGCTCGGTTCCCGACACCGCCGCGACCCGACGGTCGAGCCGATGACCTACCTGGCCCGCGAGGACCGTCGCCGTTCGATCGTGGCGGCGGCCGCCTCCGTCGTGGCCCGCGACGGCCTGAGCGCGGTGACCGCCCGGACCGTCGCCGAGGAGCTCCGCGGCTCCCCCGGCCAGATCCACCACCACTTCGCCTCGACCGACGAGCTGGCCGCGGAGGCCTGGCGTCACTTCGCGCAGGCGGAGATCGAGTCCTACCGTGACGAGATCGCCGGCCTCGACCCCAAGGCGGCGCTCACCCTGTTCTTCGCGGACCTGCTGAGCGACGGCAGCGACGGCGAGGACGGGACCGCGCTGGCGCGCTGGGCCGAGGCGGGGGCGCACGCCCAGCTGCGTCCCCTCGTCGGCGCCGGCTACCTCGAGACGCTCGCCCAGCTCACCGACGTCCTGGCCGCGGTCCTGGCGCACCTCCACCCCGACCCCGCGCCGGCCCGCGACGCGGCCGCCCGGCTGCTCATGCTCGGCGTCGGACTCGCCGGGACGACCCGCATCCACGGCGCTCCGCCGGTGCCGGTGCACACGGTGATGCGCTCGGCCATCGACGCCGAGACCACGTGACATCCACATGACCGGCCATGGTGGGCGCAGAGGGGATCGAACCCCCGACCACCTCGTTGTAAGCGAGGGGCTCTACCGCTGAGCTATACGCCCCGAAGCCGGGACAGCGTACCGAAGCCCCGGCCCACCGCCGAAACGACCAGCGAGCGCCCAGCGCGGCAGCGTGGCGGACGGCGGCGCAGCCGCTCGGGCCGGCAGCGTGGCGCCCGCGCGCAGCGCATCGGGTGGGGCCCAGCGCGGCAGCGTGGCGGACGGCGGCGCAGCCGCATCGAGCGACGGCCGCAGGCCGAGCGCAGCGAGGTCTGTGCGGCGAGCTCGATCTCCGACACGCTCGCGCCAAAAAAGGCTGAGCCGCTGGCGTCTCGGGTCACCAGCGGCTCAACGAGATGAACAGTACCGGCCGGATCCGGTCCTTCCAACCGATCACGAGGAAATAGTTGAAAAATGACCCAAACGGACTAGGCGGACAGGCCGAACGGCCTAACCCGCGGCGGCCCGGAGCGCCGCGAGCAGGTCGTCGGCGCTCCGCGCGGCGGGCTTCGGGTTGTGCACGGCCCAGCTCAGCCGGCCCGCCCGGTCGATGACGTACGACGACCGCTCGGGACTCCCGCCGCGCTCGTCGAAGACGCCGTAGGCCCGGGCCACCTCGCCGTGCGGCCAGAAGTCGCTGAGCAGCCCGAAGTTCAGGCCGTCGGCGTCGCTGAAGGCCCGCAGGGCGTAGACCGGGTCGCAGGAGATGGCGAGCACCTCGGTGTCGAAGGTCAGGAACTCGTCGAGCCGGGTGCGGATGCCGTGCATCTCGCCGCTGCACACGCCGCTGAAGGCGAACGGGTAGAAGACGAGCGCCACCGCCTTCACCCCGCGGTACGACGACAGGGTGACGTCCTGGCCGAACTGGTCGCGCAGCGTGAAGTCGGGAGCGAGGCCGCCGAGGTCGATGCCCGTCGCGGCGCTGGCCGGCCCCGCCACGTCCGGCCTCACGCGGTGGCCCCGGAGGCGTCGTCGGTCGGGTCGAGGGCGGCGAGCTCGCGCTTGAGCACCTTGCCGGTCGCGTTGCGGGGCAGCTCGTCGAGGAAGACGATCTCGCGCGGCACCTTGAACCGGGCCAGGCTCTGCTTGACGAGCTCCTTGAGCTCGTCGGCGGAGACGGGCTCGGTCTCGGGGACCCGGACCACGAAGGCCCGCAGCCGCTTGCCGAAGTCGGGGTCGTCGATGCCGATGGCGGCGACCTCGGCGACCCGCTCGTGAGCGGCCAGGCAGTCCTCGACCTCCTTGGGGAAGACGTTCTCGCCGCCGGAGACGATCATCTCGTCGTCGCGGCCCTCGACGTAGAGCCGACCCTCGGCGTCGAAGCGGCCGACGTCGCCGGAGGACATCAGGCCGTCGATGACCTCCTTGCCGCCACCGCCGGTGTAGCCCTCGATCTGCAGGCTGTTGCCGACGAAGATCCGCCCGGACTCCCCCACCGGCAGCTCGCGGCCGTCGGCGTCGAGGATCCGCACCACGGTCTGGTGTGGCAGCCGCCCGGCGGTGCCGGGGGCCTCGCGCAGGTCCTGCGGGGACGCGATCGACGCCCAGGCGACCTCGGTCGAGCCGTAGATGGAGTAGAGGTTGTCGCCGAAGCGGTCCATCCACTGCGTCGGCAGGTCGCCGGGCAGTGCGGAGCCGGACGACGCGACCGCCACCAGGCGCGGCAGCGGATAGCGGTCCAGCACCTCGGCGGGCAGGGCCAGGATCCGCTGCAGCATCACCGGGATGACGGCGAACGAGTCGCACTCCTCCTCGTGCAGGATGCGCAGCGCGTCCTCCGGGTCGAACCGGCGGGTGAGCACCAGCGTGGTGCCGAGCATCATCGCGAGCTGGTAGTGCGCGAACCCCCACGTGTGGAACAGGGGGGCTGCCACGTGGCACTTCCAGCCGCTCTTGAGCGGCATCCGCGACAGCAGCGAGATCGCCGCGGGGAGACCGCCCTGGGGGCGCGGCGCGCCCTTCGGCGTACCGGTCGTGCCCGAGGTCAGGATGATGGTGCGTCCCTTGGCTGCCGGCGGTGCCAGGTCGTCGGTGCGGCCGGCGGCCAGCCCGGCGGAGATCAGGCCCTCGAGGCTGTCCGGCACGTCGTCGTCGGTCCAGCCGAGCACCCGGTCGGCGATGTCGGCGCCGGCGAGCAGCCCGGTGAACTCCTCGTCGTGGACGACGACCCGGGGCTTCTCGCGCTCGATCACGTCGGCCAGCTGGGGCCCCGCGAAGGCGGTGTTGAGGTAGAGGACGTCGGCGCCCAGCTTGCTGATCGCGATGGACGCCTCGATGAACCCCCGGTGATTGCGGCACATGACGGCGACGCCGTCACCCGGGCGGACGCCGCGGGCGCGCAGACCGTGAGCGAGAGCGTTGGTGCGGGCCTGCAGTTCACCGAAGGTGAGCGAGCCGCGCTCGTCGATGATCGCGGTCTGCGCCGGCATCCGCAGCGCGATGGTCTTGAACCCGCCCGCGGGAGTGGTGCTCCACTGGCGCAGGGCGTTCGCCATCCCGGCGACGACGACCGGCGAGTAGGGGCGGACGATGCCCGACTCGGTCAGGATCCTGAGGCTGGTGCCGGCGTCCTTGACCCGGCCGGTGAGCCGGTTGGCGAGGTTCCCCATGCCTCTATTAGAGCCCACCGACTCAGGTGATCGACTTCGGTGCCACCAGTCGGGTCGCCGCCCAGTCCTTGCTGACGGCCGCGGCGGTCGTCTGGGAGAGACCGGCGATGGGCGCCGCCTCGGCGATGTCGGCGGCGTCGACCGCTCCGGGGCGCCCGATCTTGGGGGTCAGCAGCCAGATCACGCCACCGCCGACGAGGTCGGTGAGCGCGTCGACCAGGCCGTCGACCAGGTCGCCGTCGTCGTTGCGCCACCACAGCAGGACGGCGTCGACGACGTTGCCGTAGTCGCCGTCCACGAGGTCGCCGTCGATGGCGTCCTCGATCGCGACGCGCAGCTCGTCGTCGGTGTCGTTGTCCCAGCCGAGCTCCTGGACCACCTGCCCCTGCTGGAGGCCCATCCTCTCGGCGGGTCCGGTCGGGCCGGATGCGCTGGTGCCGCCGGTGGCGGTCGAAGTCACGGTGTTTCCTCCAGGGTTTCGGGTACGACGAACATCCCGCTGCGTGCGGGTTGGGGAGTAGTCCAGCGGAGTCAGGGTGCGCGGCGCAACCCTCTCGCCCGCAGAACGGCCCACTTCGGGTACTGGCGGGTAGATTTTCCGCCCACCAACGAGGTGCAACGATGGGGCACGTGACCTCCGACACCCACTCCGACGGCACCACCCCGGCCGTGCGCGCGGCGTCGACGCCCTCCGTCATCCACGAGGGCCTGCCGACCCAGCTTCCCGACATCGACCCCGACGAGACCCAGGACTGGATCGACTCGTTCAACGCACTGGTCGACGAGCGTGGCCGCGAGCGCGCCCGCTACGTCATGCTGCGCCTGCTGGAGCGGGCCCGCGAGGCCCAGGTCGGCGTGCCGGCGCTGCGCAGCACCGACTACATCAACACCATCCCACCCGAGCGCGAGCCGTGGTTCCCCGGCGACGAGGACGTCGAGCGCCGGATCCGGGCCTTCATCCGCTGGAACGCCGCGGTGATGGTCTCCAGCGCCAACCGCAAGGGGCTCGAGGTCGGCGGTCACATCGCCACCTACCAGTCCAGCGCCTCGCTCTACGAGGTCGGCTTCAACCACTTCTTCCGCGGCAAGGACCACCCCGGTGGCGGCGACCAGCTGTTCATCCAGGGCCACGCCTCCCCCGGCATCTACGCCCGCGCCTTCCTCGAGGGCCGGCTGAGCGAGGAGCAGCTGTTCCGCTTCCGCCAGGAGGTCCAGCACGGCAAGGGCGCCGGCCTCCCGTCGTACCCGCACCCGCGGCTGATGCCGGACTTCTGGGAGTTCCCCACGGTCTCCATGGGCCTGACCGGCATCAACTCGATCTACCAGGCGCGATTCAACCGCTATCTCCACAACCGCGGCATCAAGGACACCACCCAGCAGCACGTCTGGGCCTTCCTCGGCGACGGCGAGATGGCCGAGCCGGAGTCGCTGGGCGCGATCCGGATCGCGGCTCGCGAGGAGCTCGACAATCTGACCTGGGTCGTCAACTGCAACCTCCAGCAGCTCGACGGACCGGTGACCGGCAACGGCAAGATCATCCAGGAGCTCGAGGCCAACTTCCGCGGCGCGGGCTGGAACGTCATCAAGGTCATCTGGGGCCGCGAGTGGGACGCCCTGCTCGCCCGTGACGTCGACGGCGTGCTGGTCAACCAGATGAACTCCACACCTGACGGCGCCTTCCAGACGTTCTCGGTCGAGAGCGGCGCCTACAACCGGGAGTTCTTCTTCGGTCCCGACCCGCGGCTGCGGGCCATGGTCGAGCACATGAGCGACCGGCAGATCGAGAAGCTGCCCCGGGGCGGCCACGACTACCGCAAGGTGTACGCCGCGTTCGACGCCGCCACCAAGCACGTCGGCCAACCGACGGTGATCCTGGCTCACACGGTCAAGGGCTGGACGATCGACGCCCTGGAGGGCAAGAACGCCACCCACCAGATGAAGAAGCTGACCCAGGACGACCTCAAGAAGTTCCGCGACCGGCTCTACCTGCCGATCAGCGACCGGGACCTCGAGTCGGCCTACGAGGCCACCGGAGCCGCGCCCTTCTTCCACCCGGGCGCGGACTCGCCGGAGATGGAGTACATGATGGAGCGGCGTCGCCAGCTGGGCGGGTCGCTCCCCCGGCGCGTGGACCGCTCGACGATGCTCACCCTGCCCGGCGACAGCGTGTACGCCGAGCTGAAGAAGGGCGCCGGCAACAACAAGGTCGCCACCACGATGGCCGCGGTCCGGCTGCTCAAGGACTGGATGAAGGACCCGGGCATCGGGCAGCGGATCGTCCCGATCGCCCCCGACGAGTACCGCACCTTCGGCATGGACGCGATGTTCCCCTCGGCGAAGGTCTACGACCCGCACGGACAGCAGTTCGAGTCGGTCGACCGCAACATGCTCCTGCAGTACAAGATGTCGACGCAGGGCCAGATGCTGCACGAGGGCATCTCCGAGGCCGGGGCGATGGCGTCCGCCACCGCCGCCGGGTCGGCGTACACGACGCACGGCGAGCCGATGATCCCGTTCTACATCTTCTACTCGATGTTCGGCTTCCAGCGCACCGGCGACTCGATCTGGGCGATGGCCGACCAGCTCGCCCGCGGCTTCCTGATCGGCGCCACCGCCGGCCGCACGACGCTCACCGGCGAGGGTCTCCAGCACGCCGACGGCCACTCGCCGCTGCTGGCGGCGACCAACCCCGCGGTCGTCCACTACGACCCGGCGTTCGGCTACGAGGTCGGCCACATCATGCGGGCCGGCCTGGAGCGGATGTACGGCGCGAGTGCCGAGCATCCTCGCGGCGAGGACGTCATCTACTACATCACCGTCTACAACGAGCCGGTCGCGCAGCCGGCTGAGCCCGCGGACCTCGACGTGGCCGGCCTGCTCAAGGGCATGTACCGCGTGAGCGGGCTCGAGAGCGCCGCGGGCCAGGGCCCGATGGTGCGCCTGCTCGCCTCCGGCGTGGGGCTGCCGTGGATCGACGAGGCCAAGCGGATCCTCGCCGACGACTGGGGCGTCCGCGCCGAGACCTGGTCGGTGACCTCGTGGAACGAGCTGGCCCGTGACGGCATCGCCGCGGAGAAGTGGAACCTTCTCCACCCGGGCGAGGCGCACCGCACGCCGTACGTCACCGAGGTGCTGGCGGCCGGCGAGGCCGGCCAGGCGCCGGTCGTCGCGGTCTCCGACTACATGACGGCGGTGCCGCTGCAGATCGCGCAGTGGGTGCCGGCGGACTACCACGTCCTCGGTGCCGACGGCTTCGGCTTCGCCGACACCCGCCCCGCCGCGCGCCGGTTCTTCCAGGTCGACGCGCAGTCGGTCGTCGTCCGGGCGCTCGCCGCCCTCGCCGACGCCGGCGAGATCGACCCGGGCCGGGTCAAGGAGGCCGTCGAGCGCTACCGCATCGACGACCCGACCGCCGTCTCCGGCGTCCTCCAGGAGGGCGGGGACGCCTGACGTCGCCCGGGCCGGAGCCCGCACACCCCACGAGGGGCGGTCACAGCCAGCCGGCTGCGACCGCCCCTCGTGTCGTCACCAGCAGGGCGACCAGGAAGACGACGTTGACGAGCGTGAAGACGCGCAGGAAGGCGCCCGTTCCCCCGGGCCGCAGGGCGGCGTAGTGGCGCAGCGCGATGAGGCTCGCCAACGACGCGACGACCGTCCCGACCCCGCCCACGTTGACGCCGACCAGCAGCTGCGCGTGCTCGGCGGTGAACGGCGCGGCCAGCACGGCGGTCGGCACGTTCGACAGCACCTGGCTCGCCAGCGCGCTCACCAGCAGTGGGTCGTGGGCGAGCAGGTCGCCCAGGGCCGCGGCGATGCTCGGCACCCGGGCCAGGGCCTCGGCGACCATGAAGAAGAGCGCGAGGACCCCGATCAGGAGATAGTCGACCTTCAGCAGAGCCGACCGGTCGGCCACGAGCAGCACCGCGACGACGCCGAGACCCGCCCACCACGGCAGCACCCGCAGCACGATCGCGACCGTCACCGCGAACAGCGCGAGGTAGAGCAGGCTCCGGCCCACCGCCGTCCGGTGTGGGAAGGCGACCGGCTCGTGCGGCGTACGGCGTATCGGCAGGCAGGCGAGCACGATCAGCACGACCGACGCCGCGAAGGGCAGCGCCATGATCCGCAGGAAGTCGCCGATCCCGAGCGCGTAGTGCTGGTAGAGGTAGAGGTTCTGCGGGCTGCCGAAGGGCGTGATCATCCCGCCGAGGTTCGCCGCGACCGCCTCCAGCACGAAGACGTACGCCAACAGGTCGTCGTTGCCGGTCGCGCGCAGCGTCACGGCCGTCAGCGGCAGCAGGGTGAGCAGCGCCATGTCGTTGGTGATCAGCATCGACGCCAGCAGCGTCAGGAGGACCAGGCCCAGCACCAGCGAGCGGCGGGTGCGCAGCAGCTCGACGATCCGCTCGGCGACCGCGCCGAAGAAGTGCACTCCGTCCAGCGCGCGCACCACCGCGAGCAGGCAGAAGACGCTCGCCAGGGTCGTGACCACGGGACGGTCAGGCGGGGGTGACCGCCTCGTCGCGGGCCTCGGCCGCGGCGACGGCGGCCAGTGGGCCGAGGGGGGCGGTGGCGCCGGCCTTGAGCATCCGCCGGAACCGGGCCCGGTTGTACGACGCCGGCTCGGTCGTCGACACGAAGTCGTCGAGGAGGCGCACGAACTCCTCGGGATGGTCCTTGTGGGGGAAGTGCCCGGCGTCGGCCAGCACGTCGACGCGTACGTCGGGCGCCAGGGTCCGGGCGTTGCCGGCGTGCCCGACCGGGATGACCTGGTCCTCGGCGCCCCACAGCACGGCCATCGGCATGGCCTCACTCAGGTAGGCGCGGTCCGACATGGTCACGATCTGGCCCCGCCAGTCGATGACCGCCCGCACCAGGTGCCGGATGGCGAACCTGGTGCGCCGGTCCTTCCAGGACTCGACGATGTCGGCGATCTCGTCGAGGTCGCGGGTGTACTTGCGCAGCGGCCCGAAGGTGAGGTGCCCGGCCGCCGAGCGCAGCGCGAGGGTCTCCACGTGCCGGATGCCCGGCAGCGTGAGCAGCCCGACGACCCGGAACCAGCCGGGCACCTGGATCAGCTTGATCAGCGACGTCACCTCGGCGCCGAGGCCGCCGGTGGACACGAGCATCACCCGCTGGGTGCGCTCGGGGAACTGGTAGGCGAACTGCATCGCGACCCCGCCGCCGAAGCTGTGCCCGACGACGGTGACCTTGTCGATACCGAGGACGGTCAGCAGGTCCCGCATGCCGTTGGCGTAGCCGCCGAGCGTGTAGTCGGCGCGCGGCTTGTCGGACAGGCCGTGCCCGAGCAGGTCCGGGGCGATCACGGTGTAGCGCTCGGCCAGCTCGTCGATCACCGGCGCCCACGTCGTGTGGTCGCAGGCGAGACCGTGCAGCAGCAGGACCGCGGGCCCCGAGCCCTTGTGGACGTACGCGCGGCGCTTGCCGTGCAGCGTGACGTACCGGACGTCCTCGCTCCCCACCGACATCGCCGCGCCCCCTCGCTCTCGGCTAGCAAATGCGTACTCCTGCTAGCGGTCGTGCACGATTCAACCACGGGTCCCGGGGCCTCGACACCCCGCCTCCGGCACCGGCCGGGGCGGCGCGCAATAGGCTGGCGCCATGTCCCCCACCGGTTCGGCACAGCGGGCCGAGGCCACCCGGCAGCTGCGTGCGGCCACCGGCTCCCTGAGCACGGCGGCGACGTCGCGGATGGACGCCGACCTGCCGTGGTTCCGCGACCTGAGTGCCGAGGAGCGCTCGTACGTCGGGATGATCGTCCAGGCCGGTGTGCGGGGCTTCGTGGACTGGTTCGCCGACGGCGGCGGAGCCGACCCGCAGGACCACGCCCTGGTCGGCCAGGTGTTCGGCGCCGCGCCCCGCGCGATGGCCGGCACGGTCGACCTGCACCAGACCGTCGAGCTGATCAAGCTCACCATCGACGAGGTCGAGGCCAATATCGAGCGGCTGCTCGCCCCCGAGGTGCTGCCCGACGTCCACGCGGCGGTGCTGCGCTACGGCCGCGAGGTCGCCTTCGCGACCGCGGAGGTCTACGCCCGCGCCGCCGAGGTGCGCGGCCGCTGGGACGCCCGCCTCGAGGCCCTGGCCGTCGACGCGGTGCTCCGGGCCGAGACCGACGAGGCCGTCCTGTCCCGCGCCAGCGCGGTCGGCTGGTCCTCCCGCGGCGAGGTCGCGGTCGTCGTCGGCACCGCCCCTCCGGAGGCCTCGGGCGCCACGACCGGCGTCTTCGAGGACGTGCGGCGCGCGGCCCGCGAGCACGGCCTCGACGCCCTCAGCGCCGTCCAGGGCCACCTCCTCGTCGTCATCCTCGGCGGCGTCGACCAGCTCGAGAAGGACGCGAGCGCGGTCGCACCGCTGTTCGGCGAGGGCGCCGTCGTCGTGGGCCCGACCGCCGCCGACCTCGCCCATGCCCACCTCTCGGCCCGGGTCGCGCTCGACGCGCTGCGCGCGGCGGTGGGCTGGCCCGACGCACCCCGTCCGGTCTCGGCCCACGACCTCCTCCCCGAGCGGATCCTCGCCGGCGACGACCGCGCCCGGCGCGAGGCGGTCGACGACCTGTTCCGCCCCCTCGACGACTCCCGCGGCGAGCTCGTCGAGACCCTTGTCGCCTACTTCGCCAACGGCGGCGGGATCGAGGCCACCGCCCGCTCGCTGTTCGTGCACGCCAACACCGTGCGCTACCGCCTCGGCCAGATCGCCGATCTCACCGGCCTCACACCCTCCGTCCCCCGCGACGCGCTCACCCTCCAGCTCGCGCTCGCCCTGGGCCGGCAGGCGGCCGCGGGCTCCAACCGCGGCACCGCGCCGCCCTCGTCGGCGTAGCCTTCGGCCGGTCGCCCACGGCCTTGTAGGACTCCCACAAGGTCCGGCCGTCAAGTTCGTGGACGGTGCAGGCGCGGTTCTCACCACCCGGGCGGCAGGCTGGTGGGGTGCTCGTGATCGTGGCCCCCGGACAAGGTGCGCAGACCCCAGGCTTCCTCACCCCGTGGCTGGAGGACCCGGCCGTCGCCGCGTACGTCGACTGGCTCTCCGCGGTCTCGGGCCTGGACCTCGCCCACTACGGCACCCAGGCCGACGAGGACACCATCCGCGACACGAAGATCGCGCAGCCGCTGCTCGTCGCCGCCGGCCTGATCGCCGCACGCCGTCTGGCTCCTGCCGTCGCCGGCGCGGTCGCGGGTCACAGCGTCGGTGAGATCACCGCCGCGGTCGGTGCCGGGGTGATCACCGCCGAGCAGGCCATGGTCCTGGTCCGGGAGCGGGGCAACGCGATGGCCGACGCCGCCGCGGTCACCCCCACCGGCATGACCGCCGTCCTCGGCGGCGACCGCGACGAGGTCCTCGCCGCGATCGCAGCCCAAGGCCTGACCGCCGCCAACGACAACGGCCCCGGCCAGATCGTCGCCGCCGGCACCACCGAGCAGCTCGCCGCGTTCGCCGATGACGCGCCTCCGGGCGCCCGGCTGCGCTCCCTCTCGGTCGCCGGCGCCTTCCACTCGCCCCACATGGCGCCCGCCGTCGACCACGTGACCGGTCTCGCGCGGTCCGTGGCGGTCGGCGACGCACGCACCCCCTTCATCAGCAACTCCGACGGGTCGGTGGTCCGCGACGGCCGCGACGCGCTCGACCGCATCGTGGGCCAGATCGCCCGCCCGGTGCGCTGGGACCTGTGCCTGGAGACGATGGCGGGCCTGGGCGTCACCGGCGTCCTGGAGCTGCCGCCGTCCGGCACCCTGACCGGCATCGCCAAGCGCTACTTCCGGGGCCGCGAGCCGGGCGTCGAGCCCTTCGCCCTCGCCGGACCCGACCAGCTCGACGACGCACGCGCCTTCTGTGAGCGGCACGCCGCTGCCACCCGTCCCGAGGTCGTGTCCGCATGAGCCTCCAGGTCGCCGACACCGCGTCCGCCCACGCCGCGATCCTCGGGATCGGCGCCTACCGCCCGGCGCGCGTGGTCCCCAACGCCGAGATCGTCGACGCGATCGACTCCAGCGACGAGTGGATCCAGCAGCGCTCGGGCATCCGCACCCGCGGCATCGCCGGCGAGTCCGAGACCGTCGTGTCGATGTCGGTCGAGGCGTCGAAGGTGGCCATCGAGCGTGCCGGCATCGACGTCCAGCAGGTCGATGCCGTCATCGTCGCGACCGTCAGCCACCTGATGCAGCTGCCGTCCGCCGCGGCGATGATCGCCCACGAGCTCGGCGCCGCGCAGCCGGCCGCCTTCGACATCTCCGCCGCGTGCGCCGGCTTCTGCCACGGCGTCGCCCTCGCCAACGACATGGTCCGGGGCGGCACCGCCCGTCACGTGCTGGTGATCGGTGTGGAGAAGCTCTCCGACATCACCGACCCGACCGACCGGGGTTCGGCCTTCATCTTCGCTGATGGCGCGGGTGCGGTGGTCGTCGGTCCCGCGGAGCGGCCCGGCATCGGACCGGTCGTCTGGGGCTCCGACGGGGAGCACTACGACCACATCCGCTCACGCAGGGACTGGAAGGAGGTCGTCGCCTCCGGCGACCTCAGCCAGGCCGCGATCACGATGAAGGGCAGTGAGGTCTTCCGGTGGGCCTCCTACGGGATGGCCAAGGTCGCCCAGCAGGCGCTCGACCGCGCGGGCATCACCGTCGACGAGCTCGACTGCTTCGTCCCGCACCAGGCCAACAATCGGATCACCGACGCGATGGCGCGCGCGCTGCGGCTGCCCGACACCGTCCGGATCGCCCGCGACATCATCGACGCCGGCAACACCTCCGCCGCCTCCGTCCCGATGGCGCTGCAGCGCATGGTCGACGACGGCGACGCGAAGTCGGGCGACACCGCCCTGCTCATCGCCTTCGGCGCCGGGCTCGCGTACGCCGCGCAGGTCGTCGTCATCCCCTGACGGGCTCCGGCCCGCCCACGTATCCGCACCACCCAGCACCACCCATCAACCACGGGAGAACACGAAGAATGAGCACCGAAGAGATCCGCGCCGCCCTCGCCGAGATCGTCAACGAGGTCGCCGGCATCCCGGCCGACAGCGTGCAGCTGGACAAGTCGTTCAGCGACGACCTGGACGTCGACTCGCTCTCGATGGTCGAGGTCGTCGTCGAGGCCGAGGAGAAGTTCGGCGTCACCATCCCCGACGACGAGGTCAAGAACCTCAAGACCGTCGGCGACGCCGTCGCCTACATCGAGCGCAACCGCGCCGCCTGATCGTTCTGATCCGCTGACTCACCAAGGGAGACCGACAGCCATGTCCCGCACTCGTGTCGTCGTCACCGGCCTGGGCACCACCAGCCCGCTCGGCGGCGACGTCGCCAGCACCTGGGAGGGCCTCCTCGCCGGTCGTTCGGGGGTCCGCCCCCTCGGCGACATGGCTGACGGTCTGCCCGTGACCATCGGCGCCACGGCCGCCGTCGACCCGTCCGAGGTCCTCGACCGGGTCGTGGCCCGGCGGCTCGACCGTTCCTCGCAGTTCGCGCTCGTCGCGGCGCTCGAGGCGTGGGCCGACTCCGGCCTGGAGGCGGCCCGCGAGTCCGGCGCCCTCGACGGCGACCGGTTCGGTGTCGCCTTCGCCTCGGGCATCGGCGGCGTGCACACGCTGTTGTCCAACCACTCGACGCTGCTCGAGAAGGGACCGCGACGGGTCTCCCCGATCGCGGTCCCGATGTTGATGGCCAACGCGCCGGCTGCGACCATCAGCCTCAAGCTGGGCGCCCGCGGCCCGGTCAACACGCCCGTCTCGGCATGCGCGTCGGGCAACGAGGCGGTGTCCCTGGCCGCCGACCAGATCCGGCTCGGCCGGGTCGACGTCGCGATCGCCGGTGGCACCGAGGCGGCGATCCACCCGCTGCCCATCGCTGCGTTCGCGAACATGATGGCCCTGTCCAAGAACGACGGCGACCCGACGACGGTCTCGCGTCCGTTCGACACCGGCCGCGACGGCTTCGTCCTCGGCGAAGGTGCCGGCGCCCTGGTGCTGGAGTCCCTCGAGCACGCCCAGGCCCGCGGCGCCCGGATCTACGCCGAGGTGCTCGGCACCGGCATCACGGCCGACGCGCACGACATCGCGCAGCCCGACCCCGCCGGCCGGGGCGGCGCCCGCGCGATCCGTGCCGCGGTCCAGGACGCCGACGTGGCCCCCGGCGACATCGCCCACGTCAACGCGCACGCGACCTCGACCCCCCAGGGCGACGTCGCCGAGTCGCTGATGCTGCACGCCGTCCTCGGCTCGGCGGCCGACGACCTCGTCGTCTCCGCCACCAAGTCGATGACCGGGCACCTGCTCGGCGGCGCCGGCGCGCTCGAGGCCGTCGCCACGGTGCTCGCGATCCACCACCGCACCGCGCCGCCCACGATCAACCTCGACGAGCAGGACCCTCAGGTCGAGCTCGACGTCGCCACGAAGCCCCGTGACCTGCCGATCGGGGACATCGCCGCGATCAACAACTCCTTCGGATTCGGCGGCGCGAACGTCGCCGTCGTGTTCGGCTCGCCGAGCTGACTCCCGTGCGTCCGGCTCGGCGGCCGTCCCCAGCGCTTCACCGCGCTCCACGTGCCAGGGCCGCTGGAACACCTCCCGTCCAGCGGTCCTGACTACGGATTGCTCCCCCAGACGAAAGCGCCCCGGCTCACCAGAGCCGGGGCGCTTTCGGGTTGCTGCGGACGGATCGGATCAGACGACCTGGTGCAGCCAGCGGACCGGGGCGCCCTCGCCGGCGTGCCGGAAGGTCTCCAACTCGTCGTCCCAGGGCTTGCCCAGGAGCTTGTCGATCTCGTTCTCGAGGGTGACCTCGCCGAGCGCCGCGCGGACCACCGATGCCTTGAGCCGGTCCTCCGGGATCATGATGTCGCCGTGCAGGCCCATCACGGCGTGGAAGACGCCGAGGTCCGGGGTGTAGGAGAACCGGGCGCCCTCGGTCGACGACGTCGGCTCCTCGGTCACCTCGAAGCGCAGGTGGTTCCACCCGCGCAGCGCGGAGGCCATCTCGGCGGCGGCGCCGACCCTGCCGGTCCAGGAGAACTCGGCCCGGTAGGTCCCCGACTGCGCCGGCTGCGGCGTCCAGTCGGGGTTGACGGGCACGCCGAGGACACCGCCCACCGCCCACTCGATGTGCGGGCACAGCGCGGACGGCGCGGAGTGGACGTAGAACACGCCCCTGGCTGCACTCATGCTTCCGGTCACCACGATCCCTCGCTTCTTCCTACCTCCGGCGTGAGATACGCCTTCCCCAGCGGTCTCGACGGAGGTGTCGGATTCGCGAACGCGTGCGGGCACCGTTTGCTGAGTGACACCTGTGTTGTTGTGCTTCCATTGTGGCCCATGGGGCGGCGTGACACCAGCGCCACGTCCGCGTGTCTGGCCTCACACCACGCGCGAGGAGCCCCCGAGGGCCAGCAGCTCCTCGAGGACCGATCTGCCGATGCCGAGGCCGCCCAGATGGCTCTCGCCGTCGATCGTGGTCATCGTGGCGTCCGGCAGACGCTCCACACAGTGCAGGCCGTGCCGGAACGGCACGATGTGGTCGTCGTCGCCGTGCCACCAACGCACCGGCACGGCGACGTCGGCCAGCCGGAAGCCCCACTCCCGCGTGAAGAGCAGCAGGTCGGCCAGCGGCGCCGAGGTCTGGAAGCGGCTGCCGTTGAGCAGGTCGTCGAGGAACATCGCCTTGAACTCCGGGCGCCCCAGGAGGTTCCGGTCCCCCGGTGGCTGCACCGCGGCGTACAGGTCCAGCGCCGGTCCGGCCAACGGCTTGACCGTGCGGATGGCTCCGGTGAGCGCCACGCCGAGTGGCACCCGGGTCGCTGCCAGCAGCGGCGCCGCGTGGACGGCGAGCCGGATGATCCCGCCCTCGGCCGCGTCCGGCCCCCGGGTCGGCGCCACGCCTCCCAGCACGCCGACCCCCGCGACCCGCTCCGGTAGCGCAGCCCCGGCCGCCAGCGCGTACGGCCCACCGCCGGACAGCCCGATGACACGCAGGGTGTCGACCGCGAGCGCATCGAGCAGCAGGCCGAGGTCCGCGGTCCAGTCCAGCACGTTCTCGTACAGGTGCGGCGTCGAGGAGCCGATCCCCGGGCGATCGATCCCGATGATCCGCACGCCCGCCTCCTCGGCGAACGCCCGCGCGTCGACGGGGATCTGCCGGCGCGCTCCCGGCGTCCCGTGCATCCACACGATGGCCGGTCCGCGCGGCGAGCCGTACTCCGCGAAGCTCAGCCGGCGCCCGCCCCGTACGGCGACGCTGCCCTCCAGCGTGGGCCGCTTGGGCTGCTGCGGAATGCGGGGTGCCGGGAACGTCATGCGCAGGAGTGTGACAGGTGCGCCGTCACCGGCTCCGGGTGTCCTACGCTTCGGCCATGACCGACGCAGGATCCGCGCCCAGCAGCGCGTCCGCACCGGGCCGGCGCCGCGCCGAGCGCCCCGCACGCCGCCGCCCGGGCGGCCTGGGCACACCACGGGTGCCGCGTCCGTCCTTCCAGTCCCGCGGCTGGCGCATCGGCCTGCTGGCCGTCGCCCTGGCGCTCGTCGTCACGTGGCTCGTCTGGTACGCCACGACACCCGAGGAGCTGCCCGTGAGCGAGAAGGTCGTGAACGCCAACGGCGTCGTCGGGACCCCGCTGTACGTCGGCATGTTCGCCGCTCCCGCCGAGTTCGGCCGCACCCTCCGCGTCGCCGGCGTCAAGGTCCGCACCACCAGCGACGTCGACCTCGAGGTCACCCCCCTGCTCTGCCGGCGGGGGACCATCGGCGTCACCACGCAGCCCGACCAGTTCTGCAGCGACCTGGTCGATCCCGAAGGCCAGCGCCTCGTCGCCGGCGACTCGATCGTCGTGCGGATCGAGTCGGACACGGCCGCCCTCGCCGTCGTCGATCGGATCAGGATCGCCTATCGCGAGGACGTCCGCTGGGACACGCAGCCCGCCGGCCACCGGCAGGCGATCGTGACGATCGCCGGGCGGCCCTAGCGGCCGTCTCCCGCGGGGACGCTCAGTCCCGCTCGACCCGCTTCTCCAGCGCCTCCGCGCGGTCGGCGGCGTCGGTGATCTCCTCCGCATCGATCGCATTGGTCTTGTGGAACCAGGTCAGCGCATCGTTGAGACGTCCCGCCTCCTCCAGCGTGTCGGCGTACGCGTACCGGAGCCGGACGACCCACGACTCCCTGCTCTTGCTGTTGAGGGGCGCCACCTCGAGGGTCCGCAGCGCGGCGTCGAACTGACCCAGGTCACGTCGCGCACCGGCCTCGACGAGCGTCATCTCCGCCTTCGCCGCCGGCGCGAACTTCACGACCGACGGACTCTTGGCGAGCTCGAGGGCGCGCGTCGGGTTGCCGAGCGCACGATGGCAGTCCGCCATGATCGGGAGGTACGCCGTGGCGCCGTTCATCCGCTTGGCCGCACGCAGCTCTGCCAGCGCCTCCGCGTAGTGACCGGCGGCGTAGGCCGCCTCGCCCACGGCCTCCCGGACCACCGCGATCCGCGGCGCCCGTGCCTTCGCGGCCAGCGTGTGCTGGTAGGCGACCTCCGGCTCGTCGTCGACCAGCTGTCCGGCCGCAGCCATGTGCCGGGCCACCCGGGCGGCGAGCTTCTCCGGCAGGCCCTTGAGATGGGCGCGCACCGAGGCGCTCAGCTCAGACCCGGTCACCTCGTCCGGCAGCGGAGGTCCGTCGTAGATCGCCTGCTTCTCGGACCGGTCCGCAGCCTCCGGCCGCGACCTGCGATCCGAATCCGCACGAGGCGCGCGCCGCTGGTCGGCGCCGGGCCGGCTGCCCCGACCCGCCGGCTTGCGGTCGCCGCTCGGCTTCCGGTCGTAGGGCTTCCGCTCATCGCCGCTCTTGCCGCCGCCGGACCGGGCGCTCGTACCCTTCCGGGGAGCGCCTCCCTGACGGGGGCCGCCCTTCCGGGGAGCGCCGGCACCGTCACGACGGCCACGCTGGTCTGCCACGTTGTCTCCTGGGAGTCGAGATCGCTATTGAGGAATCTAGGTGCAAAACAGCGTAGGGGCCACCCGATGGGTGGCCCCTACCTGAATGTATGTCCGGCGGCGTCCTACTCTCCCACATCCTCTCGGTTGCAGTACCATCGGCGCTGGCAGGCTTAACTTCCGGGTTCGGGATGGGACCGGGTGTTTCCCTGCCGCTATGGCCGCCGTAACTCTATGAACCCCTGTCAGGCACACCCCCCAAGCAGAACAGCGGGGTGGTCGGGGTTGGATCTTCATCGTGGACGCGCGCACCAACACTGTGGTGTCTCGTGAGGAGTTTGTTGAGTGTGTTGGGGGTTTGTTGTGGCAAGTCTTCGGCCTATTAGTACCGGTCGGCTAGGCATTACTGCTGTACACCTCCGGCCTATCAACCCAATAGTCTGTTGGGGGCCTTAACCCACAAAGGGGTGGGAAACCTCATCTTGAAACGTGCTTCCCGCTTAGATGCGTTCAGCGGTTATCACTTCCGAACGTAGCCAACCAGCCATGCACCTGGCGGTACAACTGGCACACCAGAGGTTCGTCCATCCCGGTCCTCTCGTACTAGGGACAGCCTTTCTCAAGTTTCCTACGCGCGCGGCGGATAGGGACCGAACTGTCTCACGACGTTCTAAACCCAGCTCGCGTGCCGCTTTAATGGGCGAACAGCCCAACCCTTGGGACCTACTCCAGCCCCAGGATGCGACGAGCCGACATCGAGGTGCCAAACCATCCCGTCGATATGGACTCTTGGGGAAGATCAGCCTGTTATCCCCGGGGTACCTTTTATCCGTTGAGCGACCACGCTTCCACTCGCAGTGGCCGGATCACTAGTTCCGACTTTCGTCCCTGCTCGACATGTCTGTCTCACAGTCAAGCTCCCTTGTGCACTTACACTCAACACCTGATTGCCAACCAGGCTGAGGGAACCTTTGAGCGCCTCCGTTACATTTTGGGAGGCAACCGCCCCAGTTAAACTACCCATCAGGCACTGTCCCTGAACCAGATCATGGCCCTAGGTTAGACATCTAGTACGACCAGAGTGGTATTTCAACGATGACTCCACAACCACTGGCGTGACTGCTTCAAAGTCTCCCACCTATCCTACACAAGCCGAACCAAACACCAATGCCAAACTATAGTAAAGGTCCCGGGGTCTTTCCGTCCTGCCGCGCGTAACGAGCATCTTTACTCGTAGTGCAATTTCGCCGAGTCCATGGTTGAGACAGTAGGAAAGTCGTTACTCCATTCGTGCAGGTCGGAACTTACCCGACAAGGAATTTCGCTACCTTAGGATGGTTATAGTTACCACCGCCGTTTACTGGGGCTTAAATTCTGAGCTTCGAACTTACGTTCTAACCCGTCCTCTTAACCTTCCAGCACCGGGCAGGAGTCAGTCCGTATACATCGTCTTACAACTTCGCACGGACCTGTGTTTTTAGTAAACAGTCGCTTTCCCCTGGTCTCTGCGGCCTCCGGCGCTTCCCCAGCAAGTGGGTACACGCCTCGGGCCCCCCTTATCCCTAAGTTACGGGGGCATTTTGCCGAGTTCCTTAACCATGGTTGTCTCGATCGCCTCGGTATTCTCTACCTGATCACCTGAGTCGGTTTCGGGTACGGGCGGCTCATGGCTCGCTAGAGGTTTTTCTCGACAGCATAGGATCACCCACTTCCCCCCTACGGGGTCGGCATCACATCTCAGACTCACCCACCAAAGGGCTGTGACCCGGATTTGCCTAAGTCACGTCCTACATGCTTACCCGCCGTCTACCATCGCGGCGGTTGGGCTACCTTCCTGTGTCACCCCATCGCTTGACTACTACCGGATCGGATCCCACGCTCCACACCAAGCCCTCACCCCGAAGGGATCGGTACAAAGTGCTTCGGGTGGTTAGCATCACCGGGCTCGTCATGGGCGCCATTTCGCCGGTACGGGAATATCAACCCGTTGTCCATCGACTACGCCTGTCGGCCTCGCCTTAGGTCCCGACTTACCCAGGGCAGATTAGCTTGACCCTGGAACCCTTGATCAATCGGCGCACGGGTTTCTCACCCGTGATTCGCTACTCATGCCTGCATTCTCACTCGTGTCACATCCACACCTGGATCACTCCGGCGCTTCACCCGTGACACGACGCTCCCCTACCCAGCCCCACCCCTGGACACCCCACAAAGAGATGCCTGGGTCCTGTACTCAAACAGATGGAACTGCCATGGCTTCGGCGGATGGCTTGAGCCCCGCTACATTGTCGGCGCGGAATCACTTGACCAGTGAGCTATTACGCACTCTTTCAAGGGTGGCTGCTTCCAAGCCAACCTCCTGGTTGTCACTGCGACTCCACATCCTTTTCCACTTAGCCACCTCTTAGGGGCCTTAGCCGATGGTCTGGGCTGTTTCCCTCTCGACTATGAAGCTTATCCCCCACAGTCTCACTGCCACGCTCTCACTTACCGGCATTCGGAGTTTGGCTAACGTCAGTAACCTGGTAGGGCCCATCGGCTATCCAGTGCTCTACCTCCGGCAAGAAACACGCAACGCTGCACCTAAATGCATTTCGGGGAGAACCAGCTATCACGGAGTTTGATTGGCCTTTCACCCCTATCCACAGGTCATCCCCTCCATTTTCAACTGAAGTGGGTTCGGTCCTCCACGCCGTCTTACCGGCGCTTCAACCTGCCCATGGATAGATCACTCCGCTTCGGGTCTAGAACACGCGACTCAAACGCCCTATTCGGACTCGCTTTCGCTACGGCTACCCCACACGGGTTAACCTCGCCACGTATCGCTAACTCGCAGGCTCATTCTTCAAAAGGCACGCCGTCACCCCAGCCACAAGGACCAAAGCTCCGACGGATTGTAGGCACATGGTTTCAGGTACTATTTCACTCCCCGCCAGGGGTACTTTTCACCTTTCCCTCACGGTACTGGTCCGCTATCGGTCATCGAGGAGTATTTAGGCTTAACGGGTGGTCCCGCCAGATTCACACACCATTCCAGGAGTAGCGTGTTACTTGGGAAATGCTGAACACAGCTCCAACCTATCGTCTACGGGGCTATCACCCGCTACGGCACCGCTTTCCAACGGACTTCGACCTCGTTTGAAGTTTCTTACTGTGCGTCACCCCGGCAGAGACGACAACAACACTCCCACAACCCCCACACCGCAACGCCTGCCGGCTATCACACGACATGGGTTTAGCCTCATCCGATTTCGCTCGCCACTACTCTCGGAATCACTTTTGTTTTCTCTTCCTACGGGTACTGAGATGTTTCACTTCCCCGTGTTCCCTCCACACACCCTATTTTATTCAGATGCGGGTAACTGGACATAACTCCAGCTGGGTTTCCCCATTCGGACATCCCCGGATCAACGCTCGGTTGCCAACTCCCCAGGGCATATCGCAGGCTCCAACGTCCTTCATCGGCTCTCGATGCCAAGGCATCCACCATGTGCCCTTAACAACTTGCCCACAACAAACCACCAACACACACAACAACAGTCACCCATCGCATGCACACCAGCAGCCACCCACAAGAAGCCCCCTCACAAAACAGAGGCCCTCACAAGCAATGTGGAACAAACCAATTAAGAGAACACACAAAACAATCACGAAACAAACACTAATATTAATGCTCGCGTCCACTATGAAGAAGTCAAACAACCAGAAGCCAACCAGCCCCACACCCACAAACATGGGCAGGCGTCTGATGCCTCAGACACCCAACAGCGTGCCACACCTACCAGACAGAACAACACCCCAGAACAACATCCAGAGCACTACCCATCCAACGATCGTTGCGTTCCACTATCCGAACACCCCATACACGACAACACATTCGGTCATCGACGCGGGTGTGCTCCTTAGAAAGGAGGTGATCCAGCCGCACCTTCCGGTACGGCTACCTTGTTACGACTTCGTCCCAATCGCCAGCCCCACCTTCGACGGCTCCCCCCACAAGGGTTAGGCCACCGGCTTCGGGTGTTGCCGACTTTCGTGACGTGACGGGCGGTGTGTACAAGGCCCGGGAACGTATTCACCGCAGCGTTGCTGATCTGCGATTACTAGCGACTCCGACTTCATGGGGTCGAGTTGCAGACCCCAATCCGAACTGAGACCGGCTTTTTGGGATTCGCTCCCCCTCACGGGATCGCAGCCCTTTGTACCGGCCATTGTAGCATGCGTGAAGCCCTGGACATAAGGGGCATGATGACTTGACGTCATCCCCACCTTCCTCCGAGTTGACCCCGGCAGTCTCCCATGAGTCCCCACCATCCCAAAGGACGTGCTGGCAACATGGAACGAGGGTTGCGCTCGTTGCGGGACTTAACCCAACATCTCACGACACGAGCTGACGACAGCCATGCACCACCTGTACACCAGTATCAAAGAGACCCCCATCTCTGGGGGCTTCCGGTGTATGTCAAACCCAGGTAAGGTTCTTCGCGTTGCATCGAATTAATCCGCATGCTCCGCCGCTTGTGCGGGCCCCCGTCAATTCCTTTGAGTTTTAGCCTTGCGGCCGTACTCCCCAGGCGGGGCGCTTAATGCGTTAGCTACGGCACGGAACCCATGGAATAGGCCCCACACCTAGCGCCCAACGTTTACGGTGTGGACTACCAGGGTATCTAATCCTGTTCGCTCCCCACACTTTCGCTCCTCAGCGTCAGGTAATGCCCAGAGAACCGCCTTCGCCACCGGTGTTCCTCCTGATATCTGCGCATTTCACCGCTACACCAGGAATTCCATTCTCCCCTGCATACCTCTAGTCTGCCCGTATCGAAAGCAAGCCATGAGTTAAGCCCATGGTTTTCACTCCCGACGCGACAAACCGCCTACGAGCCCTTTACGCCCAATAATTCCGGACAACGCTCGGACCCTACGTATTACCGCGGCTGCTGGCACGTAGTTGGCCGGTCCTTCTTCTGTACCTACCGTCACTCACGCTTCGTCGGTACTGAAAGAGGTTTACAACCCGAAGGCCGTCATCCCTCACGCGGCGTTGCTGGATCAGGCTTCCGCCCATTGTCCAATATTCCCCACTGCTGCCTCCCGTAGGAGTCTGGGCCGTGTCTCAGTCCCAGTGTGACCGGTCACCCTCTCAGGCCGGCTACCCGTCAAAGCCTTGGTGAGCCATTACCTCACCAACAAGCTGATAGGCCGCGAGCACATCCTGCGCCGAAAAACTTTCCACCACCACCACATGCGCGGAGTGGTCATATCCGGTATTAATCACCGTTTCCGGTGGCTATCCCAGAGCACAGGGCAGATTACTCACGTGTTACTCACCCGTTCGCCGCTCGAGTACCCCCGAAGGAGCCTTTCCGCTCGACTTGCATGTGTTAAGCACGCCGCCAGCGTTCGTCCTGAGCCAGGATCAAACTCTCCATAAGAAAACTCGATACCCAGCAACAGAAACTGCTGACAAACTGTCATCAGAATCATCATTGCCGAAAACACACACCCAAACCCCAAAGGACCTGAGTGCACACAAACGTCACAACAATCTATGCATGACACACTGTTGAGTTCTCAAACATCACACGCCGCGAAGTTCCCCGTTGCCGGTTCTTCTTCGAGCTGATGCAGTCCGAAACCTTAGGGCCTGACCCCGGTCTGTGCCAAACCCGCAAGGGCTTGCTTTTCTGACCGGCGCCCGAACCAGGTGTTCGAGACTAGGTGGTCGCGGGGCCGGAAACCCCCCGGCTGACTGCCGTGTTGTTTCCCGCCGCACCCGGCGACAGAGAGAACATTACGCACAGCCGACCCAGTTGCACAAATCGAAACGACGTGACCCGGGCCACAGGGCTCCGAGGGGTGCTCCGCGGCCCCCCGGAACCACTCGTGGGCGGCCCCGGAAGGCCGCCCACGAGGGACTCGCTCAGCGCACGCGCACGCCCGCGAACCGCTTCTTGCCGCGCCGCAGCACGAGCCACGACGAGGCGATCAGGTCAGCGCGCGTGGGCACGTGCTCCGGGTCGTCGACCCGGACGTTGTTGACGTACGCACCGCCCTCCGTGACGGTGCGGCGCGCCTCGCCCTTGGACTTGGCCAGACCGGTGAGGGTCAGCAACTCGACGACGTCCGGGATGCCGGACGTGCCGTCGACATCGAAGCTGCCGGCCTCGCCCAGGGCCGCCTCGAGGGTGACCGCCGACAGGGTCGTGACGTCACCGCCCCCGAAGAGGGCCTCGGCGGCCGCCTTCGCGCTCGTGGTCTCCCCCGCCCCGTGGACCAGGGTCGTGACCTCGTCGGCGAGGACCTTCTGCGCCTCGCGCAGGAACGGCTTCTCCGCGTGCCGGGCCTCGATCTCCTCGATCTGCGCGCGCGGCAGGAAGGTGAAGACCCGCAGCAGCTCCCCGACCTTCTCGTCCTCGACGTTGAGCCAGAACTGGTGGAAGGCGTACGGCGGCATCATCTCGGCGTCGAGCCACAGCGCCCCACCCTCGGTCTTGCCGTACTTGGTGCCGTCGGCCTTGGTGATCAGGGGCGTCGCGAACGCGTGCGCGGTGGCGCCCTCGGCCCGGCGGATCAGCTCCACGCCGCCGGTGAGGTTGCCCCACTGGTCGGACCCACCGAACTGGAGCGTGACACCACGCTCGCGGAAGAGAGTCAGGTAGTCCATCGACTGCAGCAGCACGTAGGAGAACTCGGTGTAGCTGATGCCGGACTCGAGGCGTCGCCTGACCGTGTCACGCGCCAGCATCCGGTTGACCGGGAAGTGCTTGCCGATGTCGCGGAGGAAGTCGATGACCGACAGCCCGGCGGTCCAGTCGTGGTTGTTGACCATCGTCGCCGCGTTCGTGCCCTCGAAGGACAGGAACGGCTCGATCTGGCCGCGCACCCGGGCCGTCCACTCCTGGACCGTGTCCAGGGAGTTGAGCGTGCGCTCGCCCGAGTCGCGGGGGTCGCCGATCATCCCGGTGGCGCCGCCGACGAGGGCGAACGGCGTGTGGCCGGCGCGCTGGAGCCGCATCGCGGTGACGATCTGGACCAGGTTGCCCATGTGCAGGCTCGGTGCGGTCGGGTCGAAGCCCACATAGAACCGGACGCTCCCCTCGCTCAGCGCTGAGCGCAGCGCCTCGCGGTCGGTGGACTCGGCCAGCAGGCCGCGCCACTCGAGGTCGTCCAGAAGCGTGGTGTCGACGGACACGTCGATCCTTTCGTCGTGCGGTGAGATGGGACGGTTCCCGCACCAAGGGTGCCCCATGGGCGGCAGGAGCGCCCACTGGGATCGGCCCGGCGGACGCGGGTACGTTGCGAGGACGATGACCACCAACCAACGGGTAGCGGGGCGATACACGCTCCACCACGAGATCGGGCGCGGCGCGGGCGGCGCGGTCTGGGCGGCGCACGACGAGATCCTCGGCCGCCGGGTCGCGCTCAAACGGCTCGCCTCGACCTCCGCGCTCGGCGGCGACGCGGTGCGTGCCGAGCGCGAGGCCCGGCTGGCCGCCCGGCTGACCCATCCCAGCGTCGTCGCCGTCTACGACCTGGTGACGGAGTCGGACGGCAGCTGGCTCGTCATGGAGTACGTCGAGGGCCGCGCCCTGTCGGCCGTCGTACGCGACGCGCCCCTGTCGGCCGACGACGCGGCGCGGCTGCTGGCGCCCGTGGCCGACGCCCTCGCCCAGGCCCACACGCTCGGCATCGTGCACCGCGACGTGAAGCCCTCGAACATCCTGGCCGGCGTCGACGGCGCGAAGCTCACCGACTTCGGCATCGCCCGCGGGGCCGGCGACGCGACGCTCACCCGGACCGGACTGGTCACCGGATCCCCCGCCTATCTGGCGCCCGAGGTGGCGATCGGCGGTCAGGCGACGCCCGCGAGCGACGTCTGGTCGCTCGGCGCGACGCTGGTGCACCTGCTGACGGGGCGTCCGCCCTACCACCGCGACGACCTCGACAACGGTCCCCTGGCCGTGGTCTACCGGATCGCCCACGAGGAGCCGCCGGTCGTTGCGGACGCCGGCTGGCTGGCGCCGCTACTGTCCCAGGTGATGGCCAAGGACCCCGAGGCGCGGCCCACGATGGCGGAGGTCCGCGACGTCTTGGACCGCACCGCCGTCGCCGCCGATCGGACGATGACGCTGCCCGCTCTCCCCCGTGCCCGGCGGGTGACCGGGGTGGCCACCGGGGTCGCGGCGGTCGTGGTGCTGGTCCTGCTCGTCACGGCCGTCCTGCTGCTGCGGCCCGACGGCGACGACGGCGCGCCCGCCGGCACCGACAGCCCCACCGGCGCCGGTGGGCCGACCGCGGCGGCCACCCCCACGCCCACGTGGACGGCCGCCGAGCTCGAGCAGTTCGCGCGGGACTACGTCGCCACGGCCAGCGGCGACCCGGGCGCCGGCTTCGCGATGCTCACGGCGGCCTACCAGGCGAGCAGCCCTGACTACGCCGGGTTCTGGGGCAGGATGAGGAACCCGAGGATGCTCGACGTCACGGGCGATCCCGGCGCGATGACCGTGTCTTACCGCTACTCCTACGTCCTGCCCGGCGAGGGCCGCCGTACCGAACGGGTCACCCTGCGGCTCGTCGACGAGTTCGGAAAGCTCCTGATCGACGGCGCCGCCGCTGGGTAGCCTGCTCGCAATGAGCGGGTACGGCGTGCTGTCAGCGGACGACGCGGCCCGGCTGCTGCTGCCGGTCGCCGAGTCGCTCGCCTCGGTGCACGCCGCCTCCGGCCGGCACGGCGCGATCTCGCCCGCGGCGATCGAGGTCGACGCCGGCGGGCGGGCGCTGCTGGTCGACCGCACCCGGGTCGCGCCCGATCCCGACTACACCGCACCCGAGGGGGCCGACGACGTCTGGTCGCTGGCAGCCGTGCTGCTGCACGCCACGACCGGGCGTCCGCCGACAGCCGTCGGCGCGCCGCCCGACGTCCCCCGCACGACCGGGTGGCTGGCGCCGCTGATCGAGCTCGGGCTGCGCCCGGAGTCGCACGAGCGGCCGTCGGCCGCCGAGTTCGCCGACTACCTCCGTGCCCGGGTGGCCCCTCCCGCCGCACCGCGGGGGCTCCCGGTCGGCGCGCTGGTGCTCGCCGGCGCCGCAGTGCTCGCACTCCTGGGGGTCGTGGGCGCCGCCCTCCTCTTCGCCGGTGGGGACGAGGAGCCGCGGACCCGGCCCGAGCGCCCCGCCGCGACGAGCGACGAGCCCGAGGAGGACCCGACGAGCGCCGAGCCCTCGGAGGGCCCGGCACCGCCGACCGCAGCGGAGCTGGCGAACTTCGCCCGCGACTACGTCGCGACCGCGAGCGGGGACCCGGAGCTGGGCTACACCTGGCTCACCCCGGCCTACCAGCAGCGCAGTCCGCGGTACCGCGAGGTCTGGTCGTCGATCCGCGACCCGCGGGTGCTGTCGGTCAGTGCCGACCCGCGGGCGATGTCGGTGAGCTACACCTACGCCTACCGGCTCGCGGGCGGGGGCTCGCGCACCGAGGACATCACCCTCTTCCTCGTGCAGGACGGCCCGCGGCTGCTCATCGCCGACGCCACCGCCCGCTAGGCCGTGGCGTCCTGGGTCCGGATCGCGGCCTCGACCCGGTCCCGCGGCCCGGCGACGAAGACGTACTCGACGTTGCGCAGCCGGCCGACCTGACCGACCCGCTCGCCCGCCGCGTTGTGGATGCCGATCTGCGCGCCGACGTACCGCTTGCGGTCGAAAGCGAGCACCTCGACGCTGCGGTGGCCCGCGTCGTGGAGCCAGCGGGTCATCTCCTCGGGGCTGACCCACGACTCGTCGTTGTAGGAGACCAGCACGACCTCCGCCCGCAGCCGGCCGAGGAGATCGGCGAGCGCGCCGGGCATCGCGCGGCGGTTGTTGAAGACGCTGCGCCGCTCGCGGACGTCGATGCGCTTGCAGGCGATGCCGTAGTGCTCGGGTGCGTCCCAGCGGACCAGGGTCTCCCAGATGTGGTAGTTCGCGAAGTACCGGTGCTGGTTGTACGGCGGGTCGACGTAGGCGAGGTCGACCGGCTCGAGCTCGTCGACCACGCTCATCGCATCACCGTGGACGGTGCGCCCGGGCCCGGGCAGCAGCGCGGGCCGCCGCAGGTCGAGCTCGGCGTTCGAGCGCGGCGCCCACTGCTTGAGGTAGGCCATCTGCACGCCGGTCGTGGAGTCGACCCGGTCCGCCGCCAGCAGCAGGCTGGTCAGCAGCAGCGGACGCAGCGGGCTGCCCGGCGGGTGGTCGCGCTCGATCGCGTCGCGGATCGCGTCGATCCGGCGGCCGTTGCGCGGCTGGAAGAAGCGCGCCTGCTCGCAGAAGGTCGCGGTCACATACCCGCGCTCGCCGGGCAGCGCCGCCAGACGGGTCAGCTCGGCGTCGAGGGCCGCCTCGTCGATGCC
This sequence comes from Nocardioides sp. L-11A, assembly GCA_029961745.1. Classification (NCBI taxonomy): domain Bacteria; kingdom Bacillati; phylum Actinomycetota; class Actinomycetes; order Propionibacteriales; family Nocardioidaceae; genus Nocardioides; species Nocardioides sp. L-11A. Next base: position 2,370,515 of record CP124680.1, on the reverse strand, counting down.
CGCGGCGTCGGTGGCGACGAAGCAGTCGCTCAGCACCGCCGAGTACGACGCCAGATCGGCCGCCGTCACGTGCATCCCCTGCCGCTTGAGCTCCTGCGCGACCCGCGTCGTACCGGTGAACAGGTCGACCGCGGTCCGGGCCCCGGTCGCGACCGCCAGCTCCCCCAGCACGGGCACGAGCGTGCGCTTCGAGCCGAGGTACTTGATCACGCCCCGCAGCCTAGGGTGCGGCCGCCCGGGTACCGCGGGTCGATGGGTCGCATCCGTGTGGGCACGTCGGGCTGGGCGTATGCCTCCTGGCGCGGCGACTTCTACCCGAAGGGGCTGGTGCAGCGCGAGGAGCTCTCCTACCTGGCCGCTCGGATGTCGTCGATCGAGATCAACGGCTCGTTCTACGCCCTCCAGCGCCCCTCGACGTACCGCAGGTGGCGCGACGCCGCACCCGACGACTTCGTGTTCGCGGTCAAGGGCAGCCGGTTCATCACCCACCTCAAGCGGCTGCGGGACGTGGAGCAGGGCCTGACCCGCTTCTTCGACTCGGGCGTGCGCGAGCTGGGGCCGAAGCTCGGGCCGGTCCTGTGGCAGCTTCCCGCGTCGCTGCCCTACGACGCCGACCTGATGGGCTCCTTCTACGGGTTGCTGCCGGGGGACATGCGGCACGTCGTCGAGTTCCGGCACCGCAGCTTCTGCGTCGACGAGGCGTTCACGCAACTGCGCCGACACGGCGTCGGCTGTGTCGTCTCCGACTCCCCCGGACGCTGGCCGATGGCCGAGGTGGTGACCAGCGAGGTCGTCCACGTGCGGCTGCACGGTCACACGCAGCTCTACGCCAGCGGCTACGCGCCGCGCTCCCTCGACCGGTGGGCGGAGAAGTGTCGGCGCTGGGCGGAGCGGGCCGATGTCTTCGTGTACTTCGACAACGACGCCCGGGGCCGCGCGCCCCACGACGCCCTGGCGCTGCGCGAGCGACTCGACAGATGACATGCTCGGTGCATGGCCGAGACCCCTGCACCCCTCCTGCCGCTCGACGAGGACTGGCAGCGCGCCCTGTGCGTCGTGGCGCACCCTGATGACATGGAGTTCGGCGCCGCGGCCGCGGTCGCGCGCTGGACCGGACAGGGCAAGCACGTCGTCTACTGCATGGTGACCAGCGGCGAGGCCGGCATCGACGGCCTCGACCCGGACGCCTGCCGCGAGGTCCGCGAGGCCGAGCAGGTCCGCTCCGCCGAGGTCGTCGGCGTCGACGTGGTCGACTTCCTGCGCCGGCCCGACGGCGTCCTGGAGTACGGCGTCGCGCTGCGGAGCGTGATCGCCGCCGAGGTCCGGCGGCACCGGCCCGACATCGTGATCACCGGCAACTTCCGCGACACCTGGGGCGGCCGGAACCTCAACCAGGCCGACCACATCGCGGTCGGACGGGCCGTCCTGGACGCCGTACGGGACGCGGGCAACCGGTGGGTGTTCGCCGACCAGCTCGGCGACGGGCCGGACGGACTCGAGCCGTGGGGCGGCGTACGGGAGGTGTGGGCGTTCGGCTCCCCCGAGGCCACCCACGCGGTCGACACGACCGACACCTTCGACGCCGGGGTGGAGTCGCTGAAGGCACACGCGGCCTATATCGACGGGCTGGGCTGGGAGAACTGGGACCCGCGGGAGTTCCTCGAGGGCATGGCGCGGGTGGCGGGATCGCGGCTGGGTGTCGCGTTCGCCGCGCCGTTCGAGGTGTTCCCCATGGGCTGGGGAGCGTGAGGCCGCACTAGGGTGGGGTCCCTCGGGGCGGTAGCTCAGTCGGTCAGAGCAGAGGACTCATAATCCTTGGGTCGTGGGTTCGAGCCCCACCCGCCCTACGCAGCCGCGCCACCTCGCGCACGCCGAGCGCCAGCACCGCCAGGGCGGTCACCAGGACGGCGAACCCGCCCGGTCGGTCGGACGGCGCACCGTCCAGCAGCGGCCCGGTCCCGACGAGGACCATCAACAACCCCAGGACGAACAGCGGCGCGACGTGCCAGCGGCGGGTCTCACCCCGGGGTGCGAGCCACATCAGCGCCAGGTTGCGCGCCAGGCAGTAGGTGAGCCACAGGGCGAGCAGGATCGTCAGGGCGTCGTACGTCCACGAGTCGTGGCCGAACGCGCGGTCGCCGAGCATGCCCACCGCCGCCGGCAGGAGCAGGCCGCCCTGGAGGAGGACCCAGGGCAGGCATCGGCTGACCGCGGTTCCCTGCTGTCGTCCCACACGCACAACCTAGGTCCGCAGCGGCGCGGGGTCGAGCAGCGAGGCCAGGCGGAGGGCGGGCGCGGAGCCGAACTCCGCCCGCTCGAGCTCCGTCATCGTGGCGACGCAGCGCCGCCAGGACTCGACGCGGGCGAGCCGGCCGAGCTGCAGCGCTGCGGGCAGGGCGGCGCGCAGCGCGGCCGGCGGGGCGAGGTCGGACCAGACCTCCAGGGCGGCGTCGGCGATCCGCCGCAGCCGGCGGTCGTCGGTGGGCAGGCCGAGGGTCTCCTGGGCCACGGCGAGGGGGACGTAGAGCCCGGCGAGCGGGTCGCCGAGGAGGGCGTCGCCGAGGTCGAAGCAGCGCAGTGTCCCGTCAGCGGCGGTCACGAGGTTGTCGGCGTGCAGGTCGTTGTGGAGCAGGGTCGAGGGCAGGTCGAGGTCCTCGACGACCTCGGCCCACTGCCGCACCGTGGGCAGCAGGCTCTCGAGCAGGATGGCGACCTCGGGGGCCAGCCGGCGCGGATCGGCGGGCGGCAGGGCGGCGAGGCGGCCCACGGCATCGGCGACGTAGGTCAGTGCGTCGCCGGGCGGCAGCACCGTGAGGCCGAGGTCGTCGACGGCGCCGACCAGCCTGCGCTGCAGGAGCGCGGCGTCGGAGGCGATCCGGGTCCAGGTCGCGAGGTCGGCACCCCCGCGGGCGCCGACGGTGGGACCGAGGTCGGCGGTCAGCAGCAGGTCGCGGTCGGGATCGGCGGCGAGGACCGGGACGACGTACTCGGGGGCCAGCCGCGCCAGGCGGACCATCAACCGCGCCTCGTGGGCCTGGCCCGGACAGTTCTGCTTGGCATACGACGTCAGGCCGCCGGCCGTGACCCGCCACACCGCCGACCAGGGCCGGTGGCTGACCAGCTCGACGCGCTCGGGGACGCCGACAGCGGCGGTCAGGAACGCGCCGAGCTCGGCGCGGAACTCCTCCGTCGCCCACACCGCGCTCGTCCACGTGCTCGTGCTCACCCCTCCAGCGTCACCCCGCAGGGCCCGGCGGCGCCACCGGTTTCCTCACGGGAGCTGTCGGAGCTACCGGCGGACCGTGATGCCGCCACCCGGCGGTCCCATCCGCACGCCGCCACCGAGGCCACCGAGGCCACCGCCGCCGAAGCCGCCGGGGCCCTGGTCCTGACCGTCGCCGGAGGGCAGGTCGGCGTCGAGGTCGGCCAGGACGATCTCGGTCCCGGCGTCCACCCCGTCGAGGATCTCGACCGCGGTGCCGCCCACGATGCCGGTCGTGACCCGCACCTGCCGCACCGCTCCGTCGACCAGCGTCGTCACGGTGCCGTCGGTGACCGCCGACGCGGGCACGGTGACGGCGTCCGCGGCGCGCGCGACGACGACCTCGACCGCGGCCGGCAGGCCGTCGGGGAGGGTCAGGTCGTGCCGGTCGAGCGCCACCTCGACGCGGTAGGTCGGCTCGGCGCCCGGGTCCGTGCTGCTGGTGGGGACCCGGGCGACCCGGCCGACCACGCCGGACAGCGACTTGCCCGCGCCCGCGGGGGTGGCCGCGACCGGAGTGCCGACGGCGAGCTGCGCGGCCTGCGACTCCGTGGCCTCCAGCGCCACGGTCGTCACGCCGGGAGCGACCACCACGGCGGCCGCGGCGCCGGCCGCGACGTCGTCGCCCGGCGCCACCGACAGCGCGGAGACCGTGCCGCCCGCCGGCGCCCGGACCACCGCGGCCCGCAGGTCGGCCCGGGCGGACGTCAGGTCGGCGCGGGCGCGGTCGATGGCGGCCTGGTCCTCGGCCAGGGTGGCCGCGGTGACCGTGCGGGAGCTGCCGCCGGGCGTCGGCGAGCCGCTGTCGGCGGTGGACGGGGCGGCGGTGCTGGACGGGGCGTTACCGGCGTTCCCGGCGTTCCCGGCGCCGACGGTGAGGTCGCCGAGCGCGGCGGTGAGCGTCGTCGCCAGGGTGCTGAGTGCCCGTTGGAGCGCGTCCTGGGCCGCGGCGGTCGCCGCCTGGGTGGACTGGACGATGGCGAGGGCCTCGGCACAGGCGTCGTCGGTCGGATCCGCCGCGGACTCGTCAGCGGGCGCGGTGGCGTCGGCGGGGGTCTCGGTGGCGACCGGCGCCTCGGTCGCGACACACGCCGCCTGCTGGGTCCGCAGGGCCGTCGTGGAGGTCGCCAGCGCCGTGCTCGCGGAGGTCTGGGCGGCCAGGACGGCGTCCTGCTGCGCGGTGAGCGCGCCGAGGTCGGGCGTGGCGGCCGGCGCCGCGGCCTTGGACTCCTTCGACGTCACGGCGCCGGGGGTCGGCCCGGTCCCGGTCGTCGCCGCGGTCGTGGCTGTCGTGGCCACCGCGGCGGTCTGGGCGTCCCGGTCGTCGGCGAGCTGCGCCTTCGCCGACGCCAGATCGGCCCGGGCCCGGTCGACGGCAGCGCGCAGCGACGCCCGGTCGAGGACGGCGATCACGTCACCCGGTTCGACCCGGTCGCCCACGGCGACGGGGACCCTGCTCACCTCACCGGCCGTGCCGAAGGACAGATCCGCCCGTCCGGTGGCCGCCACGACCCCCGTCAGGTCGAGGACCTGCTCGACGTCGCCCACGGCGGCCTGAACGGTGCGGTAGCGGACCGGGTCGCCCGCGACCGCGCCGTACGCCGCGAGGCCGGTGCCGGCGACCGCGAGGAGCGCCAGCGGTACGACGAGCCGCCGCGGCCTGTTCAGCGTCCGCACTGGCCGTCCACCCCGTCGCTGACCTGGATCGCCGTCGCGGTGATCGCGCCGGCGTCGTCGGCGTCGCCCTCCACCCGCACGCAGCGCCCCCGGGTGAGGGCGTCGGCGTCGGCGGCGACCTGGCGGCCGTACGTCGTGTCGCCACCGACGCTCACCGTCACCGTGCCGTTCCCGCCCTCGATGACGAAGCCGTCGTCGGTGAGCGCGCTGACCTCGCCGGCGGCCCCGAACCCGCCGGTCATGCCCGGCGGCCGGTCGGTGGACAGGTCGGAGGGCAGCGCGCTCGGCCGCGGTCCGTCATCGGGACCGCCCCGATCGCCCCGATCGCCCCGATCGCCGGGACCGCCGGGACCGCCGGGACCGCCGGGACCGCCCGGTCCCGCGCACCCGTCCTCGGTCGCCGCCGTCACGGCCACGGAGGTGGCGGCGATCGGTCCGGTCGCCGTACCGGTGTCGGCGGAGCGGACCACGACGCAGGCCCCCGGCCGGACGTCGGCGAGGCTGCCCGCGACCTGGTCGGTGACGGTCGTGCTGTCGGTGACCGTGACGGCCGTCTGGCCGGACAGCTGGCCGCGGACCTGGAGGACCCGGCCGTCGACGGCGGCGATCTGGCCGAAGGTGCCGGGCATCACGCGCATCCCCGCTGCGTCGTCGGTCCCGGCGCCGTCGCCGCCTCCGCCGGCGTCGTCGGTGCCGGTCGCGGCGGGTTCGTCACTCCCGCAGGCGGTGAGCAGGACGGCGAGGGCGAGGCCGGCGGCGGTGGCCGCGAGCGGGCGGGCGAGGGTGCGGGTCATGATGACTCCTCGGTCGGGGTGGGACATGGTCATTCGCTGCGCAGGGCGTCGATGGGGGTCAGCCGGGCGGCTCGGGTGGCGGGATAGACGCCGAAGCCGACGCCGAGCGCGAGTGCGGTGGCGAGAGCTGCCGTGGTCGCGAGCAGCGAGACCGCGACCGCCTGGTCGATGAACCGCGGCAGCACCTGGGCGCCGACGATGCCGATGAGGACGCCGACGATCCCACCGGTCAGGCCGAGCAGGGACGCCTCGACGAGGAACTGGCGCCGGATCACCCGAGGGGTGGCGCCGAGCGCCTTGCGCAGGCCGATCTCGCGGACCCGCTCGGTGACCGAGACGAGCATGATGTTCATGACGCCGATGCCCCCGACCAGGAGCGAGATGCCGGCGACGCCGGCGAGCAGCACCGTGAAGGTCCGGTTGGTCTCGTTGGCGGTCTCGACCAGGGAGTCCTGGGTGGCGATCGAGAAGTCGGCCTCGGCCGCGGCGACGCCGTGCCGGGTGGCGAGCAGCGCCTCAACCTCCTGGTACGCCGCCGCGAGGGTCGCCGCGCTGCGGGCCTCGACGTAGATCGTCGAGACCGCGGTCGAGGTCGAGCCGGTGAGGCGGCTCGCCGTCCCCACGGGGACCACGGCCAGGTCGTCCTCGCTCGTGCCCGTCGCCGACGCACCGGAGGAGGCGAGCACGCCGACGACCGTGACCCGGGTGCCGTCGACGGTGACCTGCTGGCCGACCGGACTCAGCTGACCGAACAGCTCCGCCGCGGTGTCGGCGCCGATCACCGCGACGGCGGCGCCCTCCGCGGCCTCGGCGACGGTGAAGAACCGCCCCGCGGAGAGCTCGCGGCTGCGGACGTCGAGCCACGGGGGCGTCGTACCGACGAGCGAGGTGGTCCAGTTGGTGGATCCGTTGACGAGGGAGACCGAGCTGGTGACGGCTGGGGCCACCGCGGCCGCGTCGGGGACGACCTCCGGGTCGGCGATCGCGGTGGCGTCGGCGATGGTCAGGGTCGAGGCCGAGCCGAAGCCACCACGCACGCCCGCGCCGTTGGTGCTGCTGCCCGGCGAGACGATGAGCAGGTTCGAGCCGAGCGCGTCGATCTGCTCCTCGACCTCACGCTGGGCCCCCTGGCCGAGACCGACGGTGAGGATCACCGACGAGATGCCGATGACGATGCCGAGGACGGTCAGCGCGGAGCGCAGTCGGTGCGCGCGGATGGCGGCCAGGCCGGAGCGGACCGTCTCCCACCAGCTCATCGGGTCGCTCCGGCGACGGCGGTGGCACGGTCGACGGTGATCAGGCCGTCGTCGATGACCAGGTTGCGCTGGGCGCGGGCCGCGACCTCGGGCTCGTGGGTGATCAGCACGATCGTGCGCCCGGCGGCGTGCAGCTCGTCGAAGAGACCGAGGACGTCGCGGGTCGAGGACGAGTCGAGGTTGCCGGTCGGCTCGTCGGCGAGCAGCAGGTCCGGCTCGGTGACCAGGGCGCGGGCGACCGCGACCCGCTGCTGCTGACCGCCGGACAGCTCCCCCGGACGGTGGTCGACGCGGTCGGCCAGGCCGACCCGGGTCAGCGCCGCCACCGCACGCTCGCGACGCTCGGCGCGCGGGACGCCGGCGTACACGAGCGGGAGCTCGACATTGCGCCACGCCGGCATCGACGCGAGCAGGTGGAACTGCTGGAACACGAAGCCGATCCGGCGGTTCCGGATGACCGCCAGCGCCGACTCGTCCAGCGCGGCGGTGTCCTCCCCGGCGAGGACGTAGTGCCCCTCGGTCGGCACGTCCAGGCAGCCCAGCAGGTTCATCAGCGTCGACTTGCCGGAGCCGGAGGGGCCGATCACGGCGACGTACTCCCCCACCGCGACGGACGCGTCCACACCACGCAGGGCCTCGAACTCGACCGATCCGGAGCGGTAGGTCTTGCGGACACCGGTGAGCTCGATCAGCGCGCTCACCGGGTCGCTCCGGCCGGGCCGCCGTCGATCACGATCCCGCCCGGTGGCATCCCGCCGCCCTGCTGCATCTGCTCCCGGAACTGCTGCATCCGCTCCTGCATCTCCCGGTCGCCGCCGGCGCCGCCCGGGCCGGAGAAGCCGGGGACGACGACGAGGTCGCCCTCGCCGAGACCCGACAACACCTCCGTGGCCATGCCGCTGGTCTCGCCGAGCTCGACCTCGGTGCGGGCGGACGCGCCGGTGGCCGCGTCGGTGACCTTCTCGACGTAGGTGCCGTCGCCGTCGGTACGGATCGCGCGGCTGTCGACGGTGAGGACGTCGGCGCGCTGGCTGACGACGATCGTGACATCGGCCGACGTACCGCCGAAGAGGTCGTCGCGTCGGTCGGTGACCTTGATCGTGACGGGGAAGACCGCGGCGCCGGCGGAGTCGGTCTCGGCGACGAGTCCCACCTCCTGCACGGTGCCGTAGACGGTCTCGTCGACGCCGCTGACCGCGATCTCAGCCTGCAGTCCGGTCGTCACCTTCGCGACGTCACCGCTGGAGACCGTGGCCTCGACGACGAAGGCGCCGGTGGACACGACGGTGATCGTGCCGGCGCTGTCGTCGCCGGTGCCACTGCCGGCGCCGCTACCGGTGCCACTGCCGGTGCCGCCGCTGCTGCCGCCGACCGTGTCGGAGACGGCGATGCCGACGTCGGTGACGGTGCCCTTGGCCGTGGCCCGCAGGACGGCGTCCTCCACCGCCGCGCGAGCCTCGACCAGCCGGGACTCGGCGGCGAGGACGGCGGCCCGGTCGGCGGCGACCTGCTCGGTGGAGGCGCCGTCCGCGACATGCTCGGACCTGGCCGCCTCGGCCGCGTCGAGCGCACTGTCCGCGGCGTCGAGCTCTGCCTGGAGCACCTCGTCGTCGACCGCCGCGAGCCGTTGGCCCTTCGTCACGGAGTCGCCGGGACGCACGTACACCGCGGTCACGGTCCCGCTCACGTCGAACGCCAGCTCCGCCGTCCGCGCGGCGGCGACCGTGCCGGCCGCGGTCACCGTCTGCCTCAGTGTCTGGGTGCCGACCGTGGCCGTGCTCGACGTGGCGGCCGCGGGCTCGTCGCCGCGCAACAGCAGCCATCCACCGGCGACGGCGGACAGGGCGACCAGGGCGGCGAGGGAGACGACGAGGCGGCGGCGTCCGCGCCACGGGGGGCGGACCCGTCGGAGTAGGGAGACGATCACGCGGGCGACGATGTCGGCGCGGACTGTGCCGGGGTTCGGGTCCCTCTGTGAGCGACCTGTGAGTCGCCGGGTTCAGAGGCGCACGGTGACCAGGGTGTCGCCGGGCGTGCTCCGCAACGCGACGGAGCCCCCGTGGGCGCTGACGATCGCCTGCACGAGGGCCAGGCCGAGACCGGCCCCGCCGTCCGAGCGATGCCGTGAGCTGTCGCCGCGGGTGAACCGCTCGAAGGCCGTGTCGACCAGGTCGGCCGGGAAGCCGGGGCCGTCGTCGTGCACCTCGAAGCCGTCGGCACGCACGGTCACGGTGACCGTCGTACCGGCCGGGGTGTAGGTGCGCGCGTTCGCCAGGAGGTTGGTGACCACCTGGTGCAGCCGGTGCTCGTCGCCGGCCGTCTCGACCGGGTCGCCGCCGTCAGGCAACACGATCCGCCACCGGTGGTCGGGCGCGACGACGCGGGCGTCGTCCACCGCCTCGAGCAGCAGCCGGGTCAGGTCGACGGGCTCGGTGGCGAGCGGTCGGCCGGCGTCGAGCCGGGCGAGCAGCAGCAGGTCCTCGACCAGGGCCGTCATCCGGCCGGCCTCCTCCTCGACCTTCGCCAGCGCCACGGCAGCGGTATCGGTGTCACCGCGGCGACGAGCGAGCTCGGTGTAGCCGGCGATCGTGGTCAGCGGGGTCCGCAGCTCGTGGGACGCGTCGGCAACGAACTGGCGGACCTGCTGCTCGCTGCGATGTCGCGCCGACAGGGACGACTCGACGTGCGCCAGCAGCTGGTTGAGCGCCAGGCCGACCTGGCCGGCCTCGGTCCGCGGGTCGGTGAGCCGCTCGGGGACGCGCTCGGTCACCCCGATCTCCCCCTCGTCCAGCGGCAGCTCCGCCACCGCGTGCGCGGTGGCGGCGACCTCGGTGAGCGGCCGCAGCTGGCGGCGTACGACGGCGGTGCCGGCGAGCGCCGCGACCACGATGCCGAGGAGGGCGAGAACGATCTCCAACTGGATGAGGGAGGAGGTGGCCTCGTCGACATCCTGGGTGGGGAGGCCGGCCACGACAGCGATGCCGTCCCGGGTCTCGCGGGACCGGACGACGCGATAGCTGCCGAGGCCGGGCAGGTCGACGGTGGTCGGGTCGTGGCCGCTGTCCGCGAGGAGCGCAAGCACGTCGGGCTCCAGCGTCCGCTGCTGGATCCCGTTGCCGGTGAAGGAGAGGACCGATCCCTGCTGCACCCCGTCGGCGTAGAACGCGCGCACGGTGCCGTCGGCGCCGAAGATGTTGGGCAGCCCACCCCCGGGTCCCCCCGCAGGACCGCCCCGGGTCAGGGAGGCGACGTCGGAGTCGAGCCGGTTGGTCAGCCAGGCGCGCATGCCGAGCGTGGTCACGGTGCCGACGAGCAGCGACACCACGGCGACCAGGGCCACGGAGGTCACGACGAGGCGCGACGTCAGCGACCGCGGGACCAGGTCGGTCATCAGCCGGCCGGCTTCAGCACGTAGCCGGCGCCCCGCATGGTGTGGATCATCGGCGCTCGTCCGGCATCGACCTTCTTGCGCAGGTAGGAGATGTAGAGCTCGACGACATTGGCCTGGCCGCCGAAGTCGTAGTTCCAGACCCGGTCGAGGATCTGCGCCTTGCTCAGCACCCGCCGCGGGTTGCGCATCAGGTAGCGCAGCAGCTCGAACTCCGTCGCGGTCAGCGCGATCTCCTCGCCTGCCCGGGTGACCTCCCGGCTGTCCTCGTCGAGGACCAGGTCGCCGACCACGAGCGCGGACCGGCTCTGCTCGACGGCCGTGCCGGCCCGGCGTACCAGCGCCCGGAGGCGGGCGACGAGCTCCTCGAGGGAGAACGGCTTGGTCACGTAGTCGTCGCCGCCGGCGGTGAGGCCGGCGACCCGGTCCTCGACGGCGTCGCGGGCGGTGAGGAAGAGCACCGGCACGGTCGGGTCGCCGGCGCGGATCCGGCGCAGCACCTCCATCCCGTCCAGGTCGGGCAGCATCATGTCGAGGACCACCACGTCGGGGCCGTGGCTGCGCACCGCCGTCACCGCGTCCCCGCCGGTGTGGGCGGTCTCGACCACCCAGCCCTCGTAGCGCAGCGCCATCGCCACCAGCTCGGCGATGTTGACCTCGTCGTCGACCACCACGGCACGCAGTGGGGTGCCGTCCGGGCGGGTCGCGATCTGGTTCATGGCACCAGACTGTGCCAGCAACCTGTGCGGATCCTGTGGACCGCTTGTGCGGATCCTGCGGCTCTTCACGGGCCGGTCACAGGGTCAGCACAGACAGCCGGACCAGCGTGGAGGCATGACCCAGCGCGACGAGCCCACACCGGACCCCACACCCGATCCCACGGCTGCACCGGAGCCCTTCCACCCGGCCGACGCGGCACCGCCGACCGAGCCGGCCCCGATCCCCGCCGCAGGTCCGCCGCCGCCCAGCCCGGCACCGATGACCGCCCCGCCGACGGCCGCCCCGCCGGCGGCCGGGACCCGGTGGCGCGATCGGGTGTTCAGCTTCCGGGCGACGCTCGCGGTGGCCCTCGCCGGGCTCGTCCTCGGCGCCGGGGCGGGGGCCGGCACGGCCCTGGCGGCCGGGGACGACCACGACGGCCCCGGCTTCCGGCAGGAGCGGATGGGCGGCCCCGGCCAGGGCGGGTTCCCCGGGTGGGGCGGGCGCAGCGGCCAGGACGGCCCGCCGCCCGGGATGGGCCAGCTGCCGCCCGGGACCACGCCCCAGCAGGACGACGAGCTGCCCCAGGGCGGGTCGTCGGAGGGCAGTTCCAGCAGCTGAGAGAGACACCACCGGCCGACGACGTGCAACGTCGCCGGCCGGTGGCCTTGGAGCCCGGGTGCCCGCTAGCGGCGGGGCACCTTGAGCTTCACCGTCGTCACCGAGCCCTCCGCGGACGCGCTGCCCACGTAGGTGACGGTCACCTTGTGCTTGCCGGCCTTGGCCTTCGGCAGCTTCACCGTCACGGCACCGTCGGCCCCCACCGCGGTGGTGGCGACCTGCTTGCCGTCCACCGCGACGGTGACGGTGCCCGCCAGATCTGCGCCGGGGGCCGCGACCGCGACCTTCAGCTTCGGCCGCTTGCCGACCGTGAGCTTCTTGGCCTTCTTCACCTTGGCGGTGACGGTCGAGGCGGTCTTGCCGACCACCAGGGTGACGGGTGCCGAGACGCTGGGCTGGAAGTTGGCGTCGCCGCCGTACTCCGCCGTCAGCGACCTCGACCCGGCCGAGGGGAATGCCTTCAGCGTGAGCGTGGCTGCGCCGTCGGCGCCGATCTCGCCCGTCCCGACCACGGTGTCGCCGTCGCGGACGGTGACCACGCCCGAGGGCGTCTCCTGGTCACCGGGACCGGTGGCCGTGACCTGCACCCGGGCGGTGACTCCGGTCGCACCGACCGCGACCTTCGCCGCGCTCAGCGTGAGCGACGTGCCGCTGGAGGCCAGCGGCTCCTCGTAGCCGACCTCCGCCTTCCAGGCTCGGAAGTTGCCGGCCTCCCCGGGAACCAGGTGTCGCTCGACGTTGCCGCGACTGTCGACCGTGATCCAGCGGATCTCGGCCCCTTCGTCGACCTTCAAGCGCTCGCCCCGGGTGTTGCGGAGGCCCGCGGCGTCGTAGCGCTCGGAGTCCAGCGTCGGGACGGTGCCGTCGAGGGTGTAGAAGATGGCGGCCGGCTCGTTGGTCTCGAACTCGACATTGACCTTGCCCGCCTCACTCGACGGCGTGACCGCGACGGTCGAGACCGGCGGAACGTCGTCACGCTCGTGGTCCAGGGCGACCTGAGCCATCTCGATGAGCCCGTTCGCGAACTCCTGGCTCTCCGCGTGGGCGGAGAATCCGTTGGGATCCACGTTCTCGAACGGCGGCTGGAAGGTTCCACCCACCTCGAAGTCCCAGGCGTAGATGCCGTACTTGTACCAGAGCAGGTCGCCGGAGTTGCCGGCCGCCGAGTAGAGCACGTCGACGACCTGGCCGGTCTTCGCGGGCGTGACACTCAGACCGCGGTGCCGCTTGATGGCGGTCAGGATCCGGGACGACGCGCCCCAGAAGAGCCCCTCCTCCTCGAGCGTCGGGACGGGCGCGGTCTCGCGACCGGCCGCCTTGTACGACGCCGGCGACCACATGAAGTAGTTGCCGGAGCTGTGCACGTTCATCGAGAAGGTGATGTTGGGGTTGCTCTTCGCCACCCAGTCCACGTTCTTCGCCTCGGGCTCGGTCAGCTCGCCGGGGCCGGCCGACGTACCACTGGTGCAGCTGGTCGTCGAAGCGCCGCTGTAGCCGTCGAAGGCGCTGTACTCGGTGTAGTTGCGGTTGACGTCCACGCCCCAGCTGTTGCGGCCGTTGAAGTCGCCGCTGTCGGCGACAGCGCAATGACGGGTCATGTTCTTGCGCTGGCTGGCGAAGTCGTAGAACGAGTAGTGCCCGCCGTCCGGGTTGACCGACGGCAGGATCCAGATCTCCAGATTGTCGACCAGGTCCCGCGTGCCCGCGTGCGAGCTGTAGTTGCGCAGCAGCCGCTCGGCGGTCTCGATCGTCACCAGCGGCGGCACCCACTCGCGAGCGTGCTCCTGCGCGTAGTAGAAGACACCCGGCTTGGAGCCGTCCCGCACCTTGCCGATCTTGATGGCATAGACCTGCTGCGGGTCCCGCGAGACCGAGGCCGGGGCACCCAGGCCGTCGGTGAGCGTGACCGGGAGCGCCGTCGCCGGCGTCACGCCGGCACCCGCGTCATTGCGGTAGGTGTAGGCGGTGACCAGCGTGCGGGCCACGACGTTGGCGTTGATCGCCGCGACGATCTGCGCGGCGGTGCTGGTGAGTGCGCCGGTGCCATCGGTCGCCGCGGAGACCTTGATCGCCTTGCCGACCACGTGGACGCTCAACGGGGAGTCGGGCGCACCCGGGTCGGCCACCTCGACCGTGATCCCGTTCCCGCCCTGGTGGCCCCAGGCCTTGGAGTCGACGCCGAAGCGCTGCGAGATGGCCGTCGGGTTGTTCGCCGTCGGGCCGACCAGCGCCTGAGCCAGCCGGCGATAGCCGTTGGTCTTGTACGGCAGCTCGACGATCTCGGCCAGGTCGGGGTAGGTGTCGGCGAGCTGCTTGATCCGGTCGTAGAGCTGGGTCGGGTCGAGGTAGGACTGGATGAAGTCCTCCTGGTAGCCCGGACCCTTGAACGGGTCCTCCTCACCGTCCGCGGTCGGCAGCCAGTCTGCGACCTTCGCGATCGCCGTGTCGCCGCTGGGACTGGTGATCCGGACCCGATCGGGTCGCGTCGTCAGGCCACTCGAGCTGGCGCCCATGTGGTACATGTACACGCCCGCGTCGTTGAAGGGCGCGAGGTTCTGGGAACCGCCACTGCCGAACGCGGTGCCGGGACCGCTGTCCCGCTCGACGGTCAACGTCGGCAGGCTGCCACCGTTGGCGACCTGGGCCTCCACGGAGAGGACCGGAGTACCGAACGAGGTGTAGTAGTCCGCGCGCAGGATCTTGACGTCGCTGACGTCGGGGTCGGTCGCCTCGGCGTCGAACGCGTCGGCCGCCTGCTGGTTGGCCGCGATCGTCGCGTCGCGCCCCTGGACAGCCGCCTGGCTGTCCTTGGCACTCATCAGGGTCTCACCGACCTCGAACCCGAGGGCCTCGAGCTGGCGGATCTCGCCAGGCGTGACGACCGCCCGGACCGCGAGGCCGTCCGGCTCCTGGTGGACGCCGTGGTCGAGGTCGACGCCGGTCGCGACGAGACGGTCGAGCTCGGCGGTGCCCGGCACCACGATCTCGACGACCCGGGGCGTCTCGTCGGCGTCGCGCTCCAGGACGGCGTCGTCCTGCGGTGCCGCGGTCCGGGGCGCGGGGGCGGCGGTCGACTCACTCGGCAGGACGCCGACGGCGAGCCCGAACAGGGCCAGTCCGGCGGCGTAGGCGGCGAAGCGTTTCCTTCTCAGATGTGCAGACACGATCAGCCTTTGCGTGTGGGGGGACGGATGATCACACTCCCGAGATGTGAGCGACCTCACAAAAAGTGTGTGCTCACACAAGCGGTCGGTCGGCTGCTTCGTCAACCGTGGACAGCGGAATCGCGGACGATTCTGGACGAATGGCCGGGATTGGCCCCCTCGGAAGGACAACAGGACCGCCAGGACGCCGTGGCGCGCTACAGGGTCCAGCGGACGAGCGACGAGCGCACCTGTCAGTGGACGGGCGCAGTCGCGTCGGCGATCCGCCACGTCGGGCCGCGGCCGGGGCGGCCGTCCTACAGCAGGGCCCCCGGATTGAGGATCCCCGCCGGGTCGAGGGCGCTCTTGACGCGGCGGTTCAGCGCGAGCGCCTCCGGGCCGAGGTAGGCACCGAGCCAGGGCCGCTTGAGTCGCCCGACCCCGTGCTCGCCGGTGATCGTGCCGCCGAGCGCCAGGGCGAGATCCATGATGTCGCCGTACGCGAGCTGCGCCCGCGCCGCCTCGTCGGCGTCGGTGGGGTCGAACACGATCAGCGGATGGGCGTTCCCGTCCCCCGCATGGGCGATCACGGCCACGAGCACCTCCCGTTCGCGCCTGATCCGCTCGATCCCCCGCACCAGCTCGCCCAACCGCGGCACCGGGACGCCGACGTCCTCGAGCAGCAGCGAGCCCAGCTTCTCGATGGCGGGAACCGCCATCCGCCGCGCCGCGACGAACATCTCGCCGGTCTCGGGATCGTCCGTCGCGTAGACCTCGTCCGCGGCGTGTCCGGTGCAGATCTCCTCGATCCGCGCGATCTCCTCGGCGGCGTGGGCCCCCGGCTCGTCGGACTGGATCACGAGCATCGCGGCCGCCGCGCGGTCGAGCCCCATCCTCGCGACGTCCTCCACGGCGTTGATGGAGGTCCGGTCCATGAGCTCGAGCATCGAGGGCCGCATCGCGCGCTTGATGTCCAGGACCGCGGCGGTCGCGGCGTCGAGGGAGTGGAAGGTCGCCACCACCGTGGACGGCGACCGCTGTGCCGGGACGAGTCGCAGCACGATCCGGGTGATGATGCCCAGCGTCCCCTCGCTGCCCACGAACAGCTGGGTCAGGGACAGCCCCGCGACGTCCTTGAGGCGCGGCCCGCCGAGGTCGACCGCGATGCCGTCAGCGAGGACCACCGTCAGGCCGAGGACGTAGTCGGCCGTCACGCCGTACTTGACGCAGCACAGGCCGCCGGCATTCGTCGCGACATTGCCTCCGATGCTGCAGAACTCGAAGGACGCCGGATCAGGGGGGTACCAGAGCCTGTGCTCGGCGGCAGCCGCCTTGACCTCGGCGTTGAGCAGCCCGGGCCCCACCGTCGCGGTCGAGGTCCGTGGATCGATCTCGAGCTCGCGCATCCGTTCGGTCGAGATGACCATGCAGCCGTCGACGGCCGAGGCGCCACCGGAGAGGCCGGACCCCGCCCCACGGGGAACGACGGCGATGCCGTGCAGGGCCGCGAACCGGACGGCGACCTGGACGTCGTCGGTGGACTCCGCACGCACCACCACGAGCGGGACACCTGCCCCCAGGTCGTTCGCGCGGTCCCATCGATAGCCCGCCATCCGATCGGGATCGACGATCACCTGACCCTGGCCCAAGGAGTCGACCAGCACCGACAGATCCGGCGCCCGGCCGGCGACGTGGTTGTCCACTGACATGTGACTTTCCCTCGTGTGGAGCGTTCGCCCGCGCGTGCTGGACTCGTCTAGGAGCGCATCTGGTTGCCGAGCGCCCGGGCCACCTTCGCCAGGCTGCGGGCCACCTCGGGGATCCGGTCGACCGGAAGCCGGTCGTCGGGAGCGCTGATGCTGACACCGGCCGGGAACGACAGGCCCTCGATGGCGACCGCGACGCATCGGCCCGAGGGCTGGTTCTCCCCCTCATCGATGCCGTAGCCCTGCTCGCGGGTCCGCGCGAGCTCCTCGAGATAGCGGTCCGGGTCGGTGATGGTCGTCTCGGTCGCCGCCGGCATGCCCGCCATCTGCAGGATGGCCCGCACCTGCTCCTCCGGCAGCGTGGCGCACATCGCCTTGCCCAGCGCCGTGGAGTGCACGGCTCCGCGCTCACCGACCCGGGCGGCCAGCCGCATCATGTGGGGCGACTCCGAGACCACCGTGTGCACGACGGACCCGCCGTCCAGCACGCCGAGGTTGGCCGTCTCGCCCAACTGGTCGCGCAGTCGGTCCAGCGCGGGCTTGGCCAGCTCGGCGAGCTTCTCCAGACCCCTCGTGTCCTGCGGCCGGAAGGCCAGCCCGAGGCGGTAGCTCGCACCGTCGTCACAGCGCTCGACGTAGTGTCGGGCCTCCAGCGCGGTGAGATAGCGGAACGTCGAGCTCTTCGGCATCCTGGTCGCCTCGGCGAGGTCGGACAGCGAGACGCCGTCCTTGCTGTTCGCCAGCGTGTCCAGGATGTCGCAGACCCGGTCCACCGCCCGGATGGGATACGCCGTGGTCCCGTTGTCGGCGTCACCGCTCATCGTCGCCGCCTCCTTCACTCGTTGACCCGCCCCAGTGAATGGTACGTCATTTCCGCCTGCTGAAACGGGACGGGGCGGGACTCCGGCCCCGGTACGACGCACCCCGTCACCGGCTCACCCGGCGCCTGCCACGGCGTCCACCGTGTTGGTCAGGGTGCCGATGCCCTCCACCCAGACGCTCACCCGGTCGCCGTGGCGCAACGAGCGTTGCGGCGACATGAACTCCCCACAGCCCCAGGGCGTGCCGGTGAGGATCAGGTCCCCCGGCTCCAGGGTGAAGGCACGGGAGCAGTGGGCGACGATGCGAGCCACGGAGAAGACCATCTCCCCGGTCGAGGAGTCCTGCACCCGCTCCCCGTTGACGTCGGTCCCCATCCGCAGTCGTTGGGGGTCCGGCACCTCGTCGGCGGTCACCACCTCCGGGCCCACCGGGCAGAAGGTGTCCAGGTTCTTGCCGCGCGTCCACTGGCCGTCGGCGAACTGCAGGTCGCGCGCGGAGACGTCGTTGGCGACCGTGTAGCCGAGCACGTGCGAGAGCGCCTCCTCCTCGCCGACCTTGCGGGCGGTGCGTCCGATCACGACGCCCAGCTCCACCTCCCAGTCGACCCGCGTGGCCAGCTCCGGATCGAACCGGATCGCATCGCCGTCGCCGATCAGGGTCGAGGGGAACTTGGCGAACAGCAGGGGCTCGGTCGGCAGTGCCATGCCGGTCTCCCGGACGTGGTCGAGGTAGTTCAGCCCGATCGCGATGATCTTCCCCGGCGTGACCGGCACCAGGCGCCGCCCCTCGCCGGACACCAGGTCGCCGGGCGTGGCCGACGCGGCCGACACCAGGTCGCGGGCGGGGCCCTCTACCGTCCCGAGCAGACGCAGCGCGTCGCCCTCCACGGCGGCGTACCTCCGAGCGCCGGCGACCTCGATCGCGGTGATGCGCATGCCTATGCCCCCTTCGTGGATCCGGCCAGCGCCACGGGCTGCTCGGCGACCGTCGCCGCCAGTGCCTCCCCGAACGCCGCCAGGGTCTGGTCGATGTGCGCCTCGGTGTGGGCGGTCGACAGGTACCACCGGCCGCCGGGAAGCACGAAGATCCCGCGCCCCAGGAGCTGCACGGTCAGCCGGTCGTAGAACCCCTGGTCCGTGGCCAGGAACCCGTCGAAGGTGTCCGCCTCGCTCACGCCGGGCGAGCACTGGACGACCGGGCCCACCTGACGCACGGACGCGGGCAGCCCCTGCTCGGCGAAGGCGGCGCGCAGCCCGTCGGCCAGCCTCGCGCCGAGCCGCTCGAACGACGCGTAGACCCCGGGGGCCGACAGCGCCTCGATGGTGGCACCGGCCGCGGCCAGGACCACCGGGTTGCCGTTGTAGGTGCCGGCGTGCACCACGCCGCGCTGACTCTGGTCGATCAGCTCGGCCGAGCCCGCGACCGCAGCCAGCGGGTAGCCGCCGGCGATCGCCTTGGCCAGGGTGATCAGGTCCGGTCGTACGCCGTACCGGCTCACCGCGCCCCCGGAGTCGATCCGGAAGCCGGTGATCACCTCGTCGAAGACCAGCACGGTGCCGCTTCGGTCGCAGAGCTCGCGGAGACCGGCCAGGAAGCCCGGGGGCGGCTCCAGCACCCCGGAGTTGCAGAGCACCGGCTCACAGAACACCGCCGCGCAGTCGTTGTCGGGATCGGTCAGCACCCGGCGCACGGCCTCCAGGTCGCCCCACGGCACGATCACGACGTCGTCCAGGACGCCGGCGGGCTGGCCCAGGCTGCCCAGCCCGAGCTCACCGTCGGCCCCGGGCCGGTAGCCGACCAGGAACGGGTCGGACCAGCCGTGGTAGTGCCCGGCGAAGCGGACGTAGCGACGGCGCCCGGTGGCCGCCCGCGCCAGCCGCAGCGCGACCTGGGCGGCCTCGGACCCGGTGTTGGTCCACAGCAGCCGCTCCGCGCCCGGGATCCGGGCCAACACCTGCTCGGCCACCTCCGGCTCGAGCAGGTGGCCCGCGCCGTAGGACGCACCCCGCGGGATCTGCCGAGCCACCGCCTCGGTGAGGCCGGGGTGGCCGTGCCCGAGGATCACCGGGCCCCAGCCGAGCACGTAGTCGAGGTAGTCGTGCCCGTCGAGATCGGTCAGCCGGGCTCCGGATCCCCCGCGGAAGAAGAGGGGGTGCGGCTTCATCTGCGCGCGCAGTCCGGTGGATACACCTCCCCCCACTGAACGCTTGGTTCGTTCCCATGCCTCGGCCGAGGCGGGCCATGAGGTGATCGGCATCTCAGTCCTTCTGTTTCCTTGGGTGGGTTGGCGGTAGACGCACAGGGGCTAGCTCGGGTCCGGCGGCTCGCGTCGCGGCGAGTACGCGACGACGTCCACCTCGAACTTGATCTCGCCCAGGCAGTGCTGGATCGTCGTCCGGGCCGCGCCGGGTCGGGCGAAGAAGGTCGGGAAGAGGGCGTTGTACTCGTCCTTGTGGCGTGGGTCTCCGAGATAGGCCCGCACCTGGACGACGTCGTCCATCCCGGAGCCGGCCAGGGCCAGCGCCTGCGCGACCTTGCCCATCGCGAAGGTCATCTCCTCGGCGAAGGGCCGGGGGTCGTAGGCCCCGCTCTCGTCGACGCAGGCGTGCCCGGAGACGAAGACGAAGTCGCCGGCGCGGACCGCGGGGGGATACAGGTGGGGCACCGGCCCCTCCCCGATGTTCACGGCGCCGTTGGCGCGCTCGGCGGTGGTGGCTCCCTGTCGGGAGGGAGCGGACGGGTCAGGCATAGGTGGCCTCCGGCTCATAGGGGTACATGGGGCGCATGCGGTGGGAGTAGCTGAACTCGTGGACGGAGAGCCGGGTGACCCCCGGCGTGTCGACGACCAGCACCTCGCCGCAGACCGGCGCGTAACCGGCCCGCGGGCCGTTGACGCCCTTGGCGACGATGGCGCGCAGCCGCGACGGCTCCAGGCCGACGGCGGTGAGCTGGGCGGGGGTGATCGGCTGCACGAGCTTCGAGGTCACCACGACCAGGACGCCGCTCCGGTCGCGGAGCGCGACCATCGCGCCGGCGTCGAAGTACCGCAGCCCGCCGTGCGCCATCCGCGGCTCCTCGTAGCGACCGTCGGAGCGCCCGACCAGGCGGGCCCGCAGCGCGACCGGGCTCCCGTCCTGCTCGATGCTGCGCCCACCGACCTCGACCTCGACCTGCTCGCCCACCGTCGCGGCGTCGAGCGAGGCCACGGCGGCCGGGTCGTGGATCACCACGGCGACGTCACCGGCCTCGCGGCGTACCAGCTCGGCGAGCAGCACCGTGGAGTCGCCCGGCCCTCCCCCGCCGACGTTGTCGCCGACGTCGAGGACCAGCATCGGGCGCCCGTCGCGGTGCGCGAGGATCCGGTCGATCGCGACCTCGATGCCGAGCCCGTCGCCGCGCAGCTCCTCCCGCCGGCCCCACACCTGACGGGCCAGGCGACGGGCGACGTCGCGCGCCGCGTCCGGCCCGTCCCGATGGCACGCGACCACGGACATCCCCATCTGGGGCACGTCGGCGTAGGGGAAGCCCTCGACGAGGCTGCAGTCGAGGACGCCGTCCTCGGCCTCCAGGTCGGCAGCGATCGCCAGCAGATCCGCCATCGGCCCGTGGGCGGTGTCCTGGCTGGTGATGCCGACGACGAGCGGCAGCCGCTCCAGGGCCAGGCCGGGCCGCTGCCCGGACCGGATGATGTCCAGCACCAGGTCGCGGCACTCCCGGCCGCGCGCGCGGGCGTCCACGTGGGGATTGGTCTGGTAGGGCACCAGGACGTCGAGCTCGGACACCATCGCCTCGGACAGGTTGGCGTGCATGTCGACGACCGCGCCCACGGGGACGTCGTCGCCGACGACCTCGCGGACCCGCCTGGTGATCTCGGCGTCCGCATCGGCGCAGCCGTCGGCGACGGCGGCGCCGTGCAGGCCGAGCAGGACCCCGTCGAAGGGGCCCTGCTCGGCGAGCACCGTCACCATCTCGCCGACGATCGCGGTGAACGCCTCGGCCGTGATCGGTCCCCGGGGGTTGACCCAGGCACTGACCAGCGGCACCAGCCGGACCGATGCCTCGAGCCCGTCGGGCTCCAGGAACCCGGCGAACGTCGTCTGGGCGTCCCCGTGGTGGGCGACCAGCTCCGCTCCGCGGTGCAGGCCGCCGTCCTGGTAGAGCGCCAGGTCGGCCTTCTGCGAGGAGAAGGTGTTGGTCTCGTGGCCCAGTCCGAGGACGGCGAGGGTGACGGTAGGGGTCACGGCAGCGTCACCGTCACCTCACGGTTGGTGCGGACCGCCCGGAGCAGGGTGCGCTCACCGGTGTGCGGGGCGATCAGCTCCACCGCCACCACGCGGGCACGGCCGACCCCGGCGTACAGCTCGTACGGGACGCCGCCGCCGTAGCTCTCGTTGGGCGTGAACTCGCGGCTGTAGACCAGGTCGCGGGCCTTCGGCCGGTTTCCGGGGCTGTCGTAGATCCGTACCGTCGTGCCGGGGGCCAGCTCGGTGGTGGGCAGCTTGATGGTCAGCCAGTTGCCGTTGCGCTCGGTGCGGTTGTCGAAGTAGCGCGAGGGCAGCTCGGGGAACCACTCGGCCATGAACGAGTCGACGTCGCCGTCACGGTCGAAGTCGCCGTTCACCCCGGTCGGCCAGTAGCGAGGGATCTTGGCGTTCTCCCACTGGCTGAACTCGGGCGTGGGCACCCGCTCGGAGCCCAGCCCGGTGGGCGTGGCGAACTGCGGAACGCCGCCGGAGACGCCCAGGTGCTTGAACACCGCGGGCGTGGTGCCGTCCTTGACGGACACGCCGGAGACGATGTCGAGCCAGCCGTCCTGGTCGGTGTCGACCAGCGTGATGTGCGCGGACTTGCTGTCGATGGCGCCGATGCCGGTCTCCTCCGTCACGTCGCGGAAGCGCGGGTTGCCGTCGGTGTCGTTGCCCTCGTTGAGGTAGATGTGGATCGGCTGCGGCCACACCGTGGTCAGCCCGGGATAGGGGTGCGCGCCGATCACCACGTCCGGCCGGCCGTCGCGGTTGAGGTCGGCCACGGCCATGCCGGCGGACTCGTCGTTCCAGCCGCCGGTGCGCATGGTGAACATGCTCGCGTCGGCCTCGGTGAAGCTCCCGGAGCCGTCGTTGACGAACAGCCGCGCCCGGCCGTAGGTGCCGGCGCCGGCGGGGTCGGACTGCTTGCGCAGCGTCCCGCTGACCAGCAGGTCCGGAGCGTGATCGCCGTTCAGGTCCGCCGCGGACGCACCGAGTCCGCTGATGTCGGCCGGCAGACCGGACTCGGCGGTGGCCTCGTCGAAGGTGAGGTCGCCGTTGCCGAGATAGAGCCGGCTGGACGACGGGCCGAGCTGGGTCTGGTAGTAGATGTCCTCGACCACGAAGAAGTCGAGGTTGCCGTCGGCGTCGTAGTCGGCCACCGCGACGGTGCGCGCACCGATCTCGGATGCGACCCGGCGCGGCTCGGCGAAGCTGCCGTCCACGTTCTCCAGGACCACGACGCTCTGCCCGTTGGTCGGCGGCGGCACGTTGTTCACGTACTCGTAGGGGTAGTACTGGCTCACCAGCAGGTCGAGGTCGCCGTCGCCGTCGAAGTCGGCGAAGGAGCTGCCGCTCGAGTTGCCGTCGCGCAGCTCGGGGAAGGAGTCGTCCGCGGTGAAGCCGTCCGGACCGCCCAGCAGGAGCCGGTCGGGCGAGATCTCGGTGGCACCGCGGGTGCCGAACCGGAAGAACTTGTCCCAGGCCATCTGCTGATAGAAGCCCCCGACGTACAGGTCGAGGTAGCCGTCGCCGTTCACGTCCGCGGATGCCGCGGTGTGGGCGAACATCCCCAGCAGCGGCTCCCACAGGCCCTTCTCCCGCGTCTGGTCGACCAGGACGGCCTCCGTCGGCGTCGCCGGGCCGTCGACCTCGGCGACGGCCGTGGGGACCGCCGTCGCGGCCATCCCCAGACACAGGGCGGGGCCGAGGAGGCGACCGGCAGTTCGTCGTACTGACATGACTTTCCTTTCATTGGGAGTTGCTTGATTGACTTGATCGACTTGTGGGAGCGCAGCGCGCAACAGGCCGCGGGCCGCTCGGGCCCGGGCTGCGGCAAGGCGTCGTCACCGGCGGGCGGGAGGCTCCTTCGCCAGCGCCCGGCAGTACTCCTCGGCGCGCTCGAGGGCCGTGGCGAGGATCCGCTCACCGCGCTCCGTGCTGGCCGAGCGCGGGTCCCCCCACACGCCGTCGGGGGTGAGCTCGTCGAAGGAGTAGGCGGTGTCCACGAGCGCACGCGGCGGCATCGCGTGCAGTACGTCGATGCGGGCGCCCACCGGGGCCCGGACCCGGTCGGGCCGGAGCAGCTCGGGGGCCAGCACCATCGCCAGGGAGGTCTCGTTCTCGCAGGCGTGTCCGTAGGCGGATCCGGCGGTGCCCTCGGCACAGACGTCGTGGGCCAGCCGCGCCCACATCAGCGAGCCGACCCGGACCCCGTTGCGGGCCCGCTGGTCGCGCGCCACCAGGGAGAGGGCCTCCATGTTCCCGCCGTGCCCGTTGACCAGGACGACCTTGTCGAACCCCTGCGCCGCCAGCGAGTCGATGATGTCGCCGACCAGGCTGATGAAGGTGGCCGGCCGCAGCGTCACCGTGCCGGCGAAGGCCGCATGGTGCTCGGACAGGCCGTAGGGAAGCAGCGGGCACAGCAGTGCGGTGCCGTCCAGCCGCTCGGCCAGCAGGCCGGCGAACCGTTCGGCGATCCGCGCATCGGTCAGCACCGCGAGGTGCGGGCCGTGCTGCTCCACCGCGCCGACGGGCACGATGGCGAGCCGGAAGTCGGCCGCCGCCACGTCCTCCGTGGTGAGCTCGCCCAGCACGTGCCCGCTCACGGCAGTCTCCTCGCGGGCAGTACGAAGGTCTGGAGCTGGCTGAGCGCGTCCAGCGTGTAGGCACCCCCTAGCCGACCGACGCCGCTGCGCCGACCGGAGAACCCGCCGAACGGCGTGTGCGGCTGCCAGGCGGTCGCCACCGCGTCGACGTTGACCATGCCGACCTCGAGCCGTCGTCCGATCTCGAGGGCACGGTCGATGTCGTCGCCGATGATCCCCGCGATCAGGCCGAGCCGGTGGTCGTTGACCATCCGCACCGCGTCCGCGTCGTCGGCGAAGGGCACCAGCATCGCGACCGGGCCGAAGGTCTCCTCGGTGAAGGCGTCGAGGTCCGGGCGGACGCCGCTGAGGACGGTCGGCTCGTAGAACAGCTCCGTCGCGGCGCCCTGGGGTTGCCGCCCACCGGCCACCGCCACGGCACCACCGTCCAGTGCCTGGCGCACATGCCGCTGGACCTTCTCCAGCACCGCCGCGTTGTTGAGGGGCCCCATCCGGGTCGTCTCGTCCAGCGATGGTCCGACCCGCCGGTCCCGCGCGGCCTGGGCCAGGGCATCGCGCAGCTCGTCGTGGATCGACTCGTGCACCAGGATGCGCTCGGTGGAGCTGCAGATCTGGCCCGCGTTGGCGAAGGCGGCCTCGGCGAGCGCCTCCGCGGCCTGCGCGATGTCGGTCTCCGGCAGGACGACCGTCGCGTTGTTGCCACCGAGCTCCAGCAGCAGGGGCTTGGTGCCGGCCGACCGGGAGATGGCGTCACCGGTCTCCGGGCTGCCGGTGAAGCCGACCGCATTGACCCCGCGATGACCGACCAGCGCCGCCCCGACGGAGCCGCCCGTCCCCGTCACCAGATTGACCGCCCCTGCCGGGAAGCCGGCCTCCTCGACGCACTGCAGGATCCGGTCGGCGGTGATCGGGGTCAGCTCCGAGGGCTTCCACACGATGGCGTTGCCCATCGCGAGCCCGGCGCAGAGATACTCGGTCGGGATCGTCGCCGGGAAGTTCCACGGGGTCACCACCGCGAGCACGCCATGCGGCCGCCGCCGTACGACGATGGCGCGGGCGGGGTCGTCGCTCGGCAGGATCTCCTCGGTGAGGTGACGGACCAGCTCCGCCGCGTCACGCCACATCTCGACCGCCGCGGAGAGCTCTCCCCTCGCCTCACCGATCGGCTTGCCCTGCTCGGACGCCAGGTCCCGGGCGATCGGCTCCTGCTGGTCCCCGAGCAGGTCGGCGACCCGGGCCACGAGTCGCGCCCGGCCACGCGGCCCGAGCTCGGCCAGCGCCGCGGTCGCCTCGCCCGCGGCGGAGACCGCGGCGTCCACATCGGACGGGGACGCGCACGACATCCGCGCCAGCAGCTCGCCGGTGGCGGGGCTGCGTACATCCATGGTGGTGCCGTCGGCGGCCGGAAGGCGCTTGCCGCCGATCGCCAGCAGGATCTCCCTCACGGTGCTGTCTCCTCCAGTCGAATGCGGGTTCCACGCTGCGCCGATCGCTCGATGGCGAGGGCGGCCCGGACCGCCTCGGTCCCGTCGGCGGCGCTGCACAGGGGCTCTCGCTCTCCCCGCGCCACCTCGACGAGATGGCGGGCCTGGTAGCCGATCGCTCCGGACGTCCGCCCGTGCATCGTGGGCGCGTACCAGCTGTCCACCGGCACCGGGCCTGCTGCGCCGTGCACGGACAGCCCGGTGCCGCCCTGGACGATCGTCAGGTAGCCGTGCTCGCCGATCACGCTGAGGCCGGTCAGTCCGGCGCCCAGGGAGGCGTCCGGCAGCACCCAGCCCAGCATCGAGGTCCCGTGGGCACCCGAGGCGAAGCTCAGGCGGACCGAGTACAGGTCGTCCACGTCGAAGCCCTGGGAACGCAGCACACCGCCGCTGCTGACCGCGTCGACCTCGGCGATGTCGCCGGCGAACCAGCGGGCGATGTCCATCTCGTGGGTGCCGTAGTACAACGGCACGCTGACCCGGCCGCCCAGCACCTTCTGG
Source organism: Nocardioides sp. L-11A (assembly GCA_029961745.1). NCBI lineage: Bacteria > Bacillati > Actinomycetota > Actinomycetes > Propionibacteriales > Nocardioidaceae > Nocardioides > Nocardioides sp. L-11A. Next base: position 2,344,309 of record CP124680.1, on the reverse strand, counting down.
TCGCCGAGCAGCCCGATCCGCTCACTGCGGATCGCCAGGACCCGACCGATCTGCCCGTCCGCGACCGCCGCCTGCGCAGCCGCGTAGCGTGGCTCGAACCGGAGGAGGTGACCGGCCAGGACAGGGACGCCGGCGGCCGCCGCGGCGTCCCGGATCTCCGCGGCCGTCGCGATGTCGTGCGCGAAGGGCTTCTCGACCGCGACCGGGAGCCCCGCCCGGATCGCCTCGAGCGCGGCATCGCGGTGCAGGTGGTCCGGTGTGCAGACCACGACCGCGTCCACCCGCGGGTCGGCCAGGGCCTCGAGTCCGGTGGCCCACCGAGCGCCGCAGGTGTCGGCCACCTTCCGTGCCCGCTCACCATCGACGTCGCAGACCGCCACGACCCGGGCACCGTCGTGGTCGGCCAGTGCCCGCACCCACCGGGTGCCCATGAACCCCAGGCCCACGACGGCCACGCCGACCGGAGCCGGTCCGCCGCTCGCCGGGGCCATCAGCGCACCCGCCCGAGCGTGTCCGTCGACGCGCTCCCGGCCCGCTGACGCTCCTCCATCGACGCCAGCTCCTCGGGTCCGAAGTGACACGCGGCGCTACCGCCGCCGCTCCGGGGAGTGAGGGTCGGCCGCTCGGTGCGGCAGATCTCCTGGGCGAAGGGACAGCGCGGGTGGAAGGCGCAGCCGGCCGGCGGATCGAGAGGATCCGGCGGATCACCGTGCACTTCGATCCGGGGCCGCCCCCGGCGGGAGATGGTGGGCACGGCATCCATCAGCACCCGGGTGTAGGGATGCAGGGGATGGTCGTGCACCGCGTCCGCCGGACCGACCTCCACGATGCGACCGAGGTACATCACCGCGATCCGCTGACACAGGAAGCGCACCACGTCGATGTCGTGGGAGACGAACAGCAGCGCGAGTCGCCGCTTCCGCTGGAGCTCGGCCAGCAGGTTCAGGATCTGCGCCTGCACCGACACGTCCAGCGCCGAGACCGCCTCGTCGGCGACGATCAGCGACGGGTCGAGCGCCAGCGCGCGGGCGATGCCGACGCGCTGGCGCTGGCCGCCGCTCAGCTGGCCGGGGAGCTTCTCCTCGGTGCCGGCCGGCAGGCCCACGTCGCGCATCAGCTCGGCGGCCCGGCGCAGGGCGGTCGCCTTGTCGCTCACCGTGCGATGGATCAGCATCGGCTCGGCGACGATCCGGCCGGCCGTCATGTGCCGCGGGAGGCTCGCGTACGGATCCTGGAACACCATCTGCACCTGGCGCCGGTAGGCCGCCTCGTCCATCTCCGGCAGCGGCCGTCCGTCGAACAGGATCTGCCCGGCCGTCGGCTCCTTGAGCCGCAGGATGGTGCGGCTGAGCGTCGACTTGCCGCAGCCGCTCTCACCGACCAGTCCAACCGTCTCACCCGGCTGGATGGTCAGGTCGACACCGTTCACCGCGTGCACGGTGACCGGCGCGCGCAGCCCGCGGCGCACGGTGTATCGGGAGTCCACTCCTCGAAGCTCGAGCAGCGGGGTCATCGCTGTCCCACCTTCCCCATCGTCGGTTCGCTCTCGCCCTCCGCCGCCTGCAGGTGGCATGACACCGCCCAGGCCGGCGCGTGCTCCACGGCCGGCGGGGCGATGCTGTGGCAGATCGTCATGGCCTCCGGGCAGCGGTCGGCGAAGGCACAGCCCTGCCGCGTCGTCGCCGGGTCCGGCAGGTCGCCGGGGATCGTGGCCAGCACGCCGCTCCGGGGCCGACCGGCCCCGGGGGCGGAGGCCAACAGCGCACGGGTGTAGGGATGCGCCGGGCTCGCCAGGACGTCCTCGGTACGGCCCGCCTCGCAGACCTCGCCGGCGTACATGACGACGATCTCGTCGGCCACCTCGGCCATCAGCCCCAGGTCGTGCGAGATGAGGACGACGCTGGTGCCCAGGTCGTCGCGCATCGCGGCGATCTGGTCGAGGACCTGCGCCTGGGTGGTCACGTCCAGGGCCGTCGTCGGCTCGTCGGCCAGCAGCAGGTCCGGCGCCGTCAGCATGGTCATCGCGATCATCACCCGCTGGTTCTGCCCGCCGCTGAGGCGGAACGGATACCGGGCCATCACGGTCTCCGGGTGGCCGAAGCCCACCCGGCGCAATGCCTCGACCGACCGCGCGACCGCCTCCGACCTCGACACCTGCTGGGAGCTCCGGAGGGCCTCCACGAGCTGGAAGCCGACGGTCAGGACCGGGTTGAGCGAGCTGGACGGGTTCTGGAAGATCATCCCCAGCCGGCGTCCGCGCAAGGGCCGCAGGCTGGCCTCGGAGGCCCCGACCAGGTCGACGCCGTCGAACCGGACGGAGCCACCCGTGACGGTGCCACCGCCCGACAGCAACCCCATCACGGCGTAGGCGGTGACCGACTTGCCCGAGCCGCTCTCCCCCACGATGCCGACGATCCGGCCCCGGCGCACCTGGAACGAGACGCCCCGCACGGCCTGCACCGCCCGTCCGTCGCGTCCCGGGAACTCCACACGCAGGTCCCGGACGGACAGGACCACGTCGGCGTCGGTGCCCTCCTCCGCGGCGGTCCCCTCGGGTGCGACAGCGGCGGTACGGGAGGCCGTACGACGCGGACGGGCACGGCGACGGCGTCGCTCCCCCGGCTCGGCGGCCAGGTTGATGGCCAGCACGGCGAGCATGATGGCCACACCCGGCAGCACCGGGAGCCAGGGCGAGCTCTCCATGTTCTGGCGTCCCTCGGCGAGGATCTGCCCCCAGGAGACCGCTGGCGCGGTGAGGCCGAAGCCGAGGAAGCTCAGCGTCGACTCCATGATGATCAGGTGGCTCAGGTCGACCAGCGCGACCGGGGGGACGACCGAGCGGACCTGCGGCCACACATAGGTCGTCATCTGCCGCAGCCGGCTGGCGCCGAGGGTCCGCGCGGCCAGCACGTAGTCCTGGGAGCGCTCCGCGAGGACCCTGCTGCGGACCACCCGGGCGTAGACGATCCACGCGGGCAGGCCCAGCACCAGGATCAGGTGGATCGGCCGCCGATCGGTCATCATCCCGAGGACGACGATGGCGACGAGGATGAACGGCAGTGCCAGCTGGATGTCGCCCAGGCGCATCAGCACCGTGTCCACCACCCGACCCAGGAATCCGGCCGCCATCCCCGTGAGGACCCCGAGACTCGCCCCGAGGAGCATGGCGAACACGCTGATCACCACCGAGGAGCGAGCTCCCAGCAGCATCCGCGACAGCACGTCGCGACCGAGCGAGTCGGTGCCGAACGGGTGCGACCAGTCGCCGCCGTCCCACACCGGTGGGCGCAGGGTGTGGGCGATGTCCTGGGCGTGGGGGTCGTGGGGCGCGAGCCACGGGGCCAGTGCCGCCACCAGCAGCAGGACCAGGATGCCGATCCAGCCCACCAGGCGCAGTCCCCGCGGCGCCCGGCGCCGCCGGGTGCCGACAGCGTCGGGAGCGGCCATTCCCTCCGCCTGCTCGATCAGGGCGCTCATCAGGTGTTCTCCGCTCGTACGCGCGGGTCGAGCACGCTGTAGGTCAGGTCGACCAGCGAGTTGACCAGGACGAAGGTGACCGCGGCGACCAGCACCGCCCCCTGCACCATGGGGAAGTCACGGGAGTTGAGGGAGTCGACGGCCAGCTTGCCGATGCCCGGCCAGTTGAAGATGACCTCGATCACGTAGGAGCCGGCCAGCACCACACCGAGCTGCATCCCGATCAGCGTGACCAGGGGCAGGGAGGCCACCTTGAGCACGTGGATGCCGACGATCCGGAGGGGTGCGATCCCACGGGCCCGCGCCGCCCGGACGTAGTCCTGGTCCAGCGTCTCGAGGAAGGACTGCCGCACGGTCCGGATCAGGATCGGGGTGAGCACCACCGTCATGGTCGTCACGGGGAGGACGAAGCTGACCGGGCCGGTGAAGTCGACCGCGGGGAACCAGCCGAGGTTCACCGCGAAGATCAGCACCAGGATCACCGCCAGCCAGAAGTTCGGCGTCGCCTGCGCGAGGGCGACGTACACCTGGACGCATCGGTCCCACCAGGACCCCGCGGCCAGGGCCGAGGAGATCCCGAGCACCAGCGACAGGACGGTCGAGCACGCGATGATGGCGATGGCCAGCATGATCGTGTTGGGCAGCGCGCCGAAGACGATCGAGCTCACGTCGTACCCACCGAGGTAGGAGCTGCCCAGATCGCCGCGGAGCACCTGGCCGAGGAAGCGGAAGAACTGGACGATCACGGGATCGTCGAGGCCGAGCCGCTCGCGGGTCGCCGCGATGGTCGCCTCCGAGGCGTCGGCGGAGTTCAGCAGCCGGGCCGGGTCGCCGGCCAGTCGCAGCAGGAAGAACACCAGCGCTACGACGGCCAGGGCGACCGCGACCATCTGTGCCACCCGGCGCAGGATCAGTGACAGCATCAGTGGGTGCCGACTACTCGCCGAGGGTGGCCGGGTAGAAGTAAGTGTCGTAGTTGGGCAGGATCTGCAGGCCCTCGACCCTCTCGGACCGGGCGACGGTGAAGTCGCTGTAGTAGAGAGGCAGCGACGGGAGGGTCTCCCACAGGCGCGCCTGGAGCTCCGCGTAGACGCCCTCCCGCTGCGCCGGATCGACCGTCCGCTTGCCCTCGGCGACGAGCTCGTCGACGGTCGGGTCGGCGAGGTGCCAGCGATTGGCGCTGGTGTAGATGCCGACGGCGGAGGCCGGCTCACCGCCGCTCGCCCAGCTGATGTGGTAGAGCAGGCCGGTGCCGTTCTTCTTGGTGGAGTCGTCCACGAGGCCCGCGACGTCCGCGGTCACCAGCTTCGGCTTGAGCCCGACCTTCTCCAGCATGGCCACGATCGCCTGGCCGACCTTGTCCGCCGCGGGAAGGAAGCCGGGAGCGGCCCAGATCTCGAACTCCAGCCCCTCGGCACCGGACTCCTTGACCAGCCGGCTGGCCTCCTCGACGTCCTGCTCGTAGCTCGGTCGGTTCTCGACGTAGTACAGGGTCTCGCTCGGCATGTGGCTCATCGCCGGCCGGCTCTCTCCCTGTACGAGGTTCTCGGTCAGCGACGCCCGGTCGATCGCCAGCATGATCGCCCGCCGCAGATCGGGGTTCTCATCCCAGGCGGCCACCCGGCCAGGGATCGACCACAGGTTGACCTGCTCCGCAGCGGTCATCGACTCCACGGCGATGCCGTCGGTCGACGCCAGGCTCTCGTGGTGCTCGGCCGGGACCCGGTCGATCACGTCGGCCTGGCCGGCCTTGAGCGCGTTCACCCGCGTCTGCGCGTCCCCGACGTACTCCCACACGAGGGTGTCGATGGCCGCCGGGTCGCGCCAGTAGTCCTGGTTGGCGACCATCGTCTTCTTGGTTGGCGTCTCCTTCTCCAGCTTGAACGGACCGGTCCCGTTCGGCTCGGAGGCCATCGCGTCGGCTCCCGCCGCGACGTCCTCCGCCGCGATGATCGGGGTCTGTCGGATCGCATCGAAGATCGACGCCAGCGGCGTCTCGGTGACCAGTCGGACCGTGTTCTCGTCGACCACCTCGACCTGGGTCGGGACCCAGCGGTCGACGAGGATCGACTCCTCCCCGGTGGCGCCCGACGCCCACTCGAACGACGCCTTCACGTCGTCGGGCCCGAACTCCTGGCCGTCGTGGAAGGTCACGTCCTCGCGCAGCTCGAACTCCCAGGTGCGCTCGTCGACCTGCTCCCAGGACGTCGCCAGCATCGGCTCCGGAGCATCCAGCCGACCGGTCGGGAAGTCCATCAGGGTGTCGTAGATCTGGCGGTTCAGGCGGTGCTGGCTCTGTGCCGTGCTCGCGTAGGGCGTCCAGTCGGCCCAGAAGTTCTCGGCGATCAGGAACCGGACCTCGCCGTCCGCAGGACCGCCCGCATCGTCCGTGGAGCCGCCGGTCGGCGAGCAGGCAGCGAACAGAGTCAGGGAGAGCAGAACCCCTGCTCCCATCGTGATCCTCGAGCGCATCGGATAACCACCGTGTTCTACTAGATGGAATGGTCGTTTCACAAAACGTAGAGCGCGGCCACCACAGAAGTCAATGGGCAGTTCGCGAGCCTGGGTCCCGCGACGCGTGAAGGGGGACGGGCGCCGCGCGCGGCGCGGACACGGGGCGCCGGCGGCGGGACGGACGACGCCCACGACCGGACAGCGGCGCATCGGGCGCCCCGGGGGATGCAGAAGGGCCCCCGACCCGCGTCTGCGCGGGTCAGGGGCCCTCATCCGGCTCCCCCGACTGGACTCGAACCAGTAACCCTTCGATTAACAGTCGAATGCTCTGCCAGTTGAGCTACGGGGGAATGCTCGACTCCACCGCGAGGTGGAGCGGGGAAACCCTAGCAAGGCGGGGGCTGCCCCCAGAAATCGAGGTGCCTCTGGAGCCGCGGTCCTCAGACCTCGACATCGGCCCGGGCCGCGGCGAGGGCGTCCTGGACCACCGCGTCGACCCGAGGATCGGCGGGATCCAGGCCGTCGTCGTACTCCACGAACCAGGCCAGCTCACCGCGGGTGCCGGGTGCCCGGCGCGCCAGGATCCGCACCGAGCGACGGCCGGCGACGGGGACGTGGCGTTGGACGGCGATGCTGGCGGTGACCCGCTCGCGGACCAGCTGCAGCAGGCGGCCGGCGTCGTCGAGAGGCAGCTCGTGGACCGGGCTGGACGTGCCGAAGCGGGCGACCTCGACGACGCGCAGCGTCGACTCCTCCTGATCCCAGTCGGCGCTGGCGACCTGCTCCCACGGCACCCGAGCGGGGAGGTAGAGCGCGTCGCGGGTGCCGCCGACCAGGGCCGGGCCGTCGCCCGGGCGCCGCACCTCGGCCCAGGCGAGCAGCCGCTCCCCCGGACCGACCGGGAACGGCGGGCGGCGCGACGGCAGCGGGGCCCACCTCATCGGATCGGCCTCACGGAGCACCCACGATCTTCTCGCGCAGGGTGCGCCGGTGCTGCTCGAGCGCCGCGAGCTCGCCGAACATCTTGTTGTAGTCGGCGGCGTTGTCGAGGGGGTTGGTGCGCTGGAGCCGGGAGCGGACCTCGTCGATCCGGCGCAGCACGGTCAGCTCCTGGAGCCGGTAGACGTGGTGGGCGACGTAGCCCGCGTCGATGTCGCGGTTGACCGGGATCGGCTCGACGGCGAGCGCACTGACGAGTGACGACACCGCCGGGTCGGTGGCGGCATCGCGCAGCCGGGCCACCCAGCCGGGGTCGTTCTGGCCGGCGACCGTGCCGCCGGCGGCGGCGACGAGGTCCCACACCGCCCGGTAGCTGGGGTGGGTGAAGTCGTTGCTTCCGATGTCGGCGGTGGTCCGCCCGATCGCGAGCGGCGCCTGGAGCACCAGCTTGAGGGTCTCGCGCTCGATGCCGAAGCGCGGCTCCCGGAGGTCGGGTACGGCGGAGCGTGGCGCCGGCGCGGCCACCGGCTCCGGCGCGGCCCCGTTGCGGTCGGGCCGACCCGCGGGGGCACTGCCCCGGGCGGCCGCGCGGCGTACCTCGGTCCGGGCCTGGTCGATGTCGGCGCCGACCATCCCCGCCAGCTCGCGGGCGAAGGCGTCGACCTTGGACCGGTCCCGGACGCTGGCGACCAGCTTGGCTCCCGCCCGGAGCGCGTCGACCCGGCTGTCGGCCCGGTCGAGGTCGTAGCGGCCGATGACGTTCTCGAGGACGAAGCGGTAGAGCGGGCGGCGACTGGCGATCAGCTCGCGGACCGCGTCGTCGCCCTGCTGGATCCGCAGCTCACAGGGGTCCAGGCCCTCGGGCGCGACCGCGACATAGGTCTGCGAGACGAACCGCTGGTCGCCCTCGAAGGTGCGCAGCGCGGCCTTCTGACCCGCCTCGTCGCCGTCGAAGGTGAACACGACCTCGCTGCGCAGCTCGGCATGGTCGTCGAGGAAGCGGCGCAGGACGCGGGCGTGGTCGTCGCCGAAGGCGGTGCCGCAGGTGGCGACGGCCGTCTCGACGCCGGCGAGATGGCAGGCCATCACGTCGGTGTAGCCCTCGACGATGACGGCCTGCGACTTGAGCGCGATCGGCTTGCGGGCCAGGTCGATGCCGTAGAGCACCTGGCTCTTCTTGTAGATCGGCGTCTCCTGGGTGTTGAGGTACTTGGCCGTGATCCGATCGTCGTCGAAGATCCGGCGGGCCCCGAACCCGATGGTGTCGCCGTTGGTCTCGCGGATCGGCCACAGCAGGCGCCCCCGGAACTTGTCGTAGAGCGAGCGCCCCATCGCCACCAGTCCGGCGGCGATGGCCTCCTCGGAGCTGAACTTCCGACCACTCAGGTGACGCCACAGCGCCTCGCCGTCGCGCGGCGCGAAGCCGATGCCGAAGGTCAGCGCGGCCTGCTGGTCGAACCCGCGCTCGGCCAGGAACTGCCGCGCCACCAGTGCGTCGGGCGTGCCGAGCTGCTCGGCGTAGAACTCCTGGGCCACCGCATGCGCCTCGACCAGGCGACGCCGCTGCGGCCCCTTCGGCCGGTCGTCGTGGCCGGCCTCGTCGCGGCGCAGCTGGATGCCGTACTTGTCGGCCATCCGCTCGACGGCCTCACCGAAGCTGAGCCCGTCGATCTTCATCAAGAAGGTGAAGACGTCGCCGCCTTCCTGGCAGCCGAAGCAGTTGCCGGTGAGGATGTTGTCCTCGAGCGTGAACGCGTGACCGTCCTCGACCTCCGCACAGAACACCTCCTCGATCCGATCGGTCTCCTCGACGCTCTCGACCACCCAGCCGCGCCGGGCGAAAGCCTTGGCGTTCGCCTCGAACCGCCGGCGATGCGGCTCGAGGAGGAAGAAGCCCCCGTCGAGGTCCTCGTTCACGAGGTGGATGCGGTACAGCTCCGACGGCACCTCACCCAGCCCGACCCGCAGCTGGGACGTGATGCCGTAGGTGGCGATGCCGAGCCGGGTGCAGACCGTGCGGAAGAACTCCAGATCGTCACGATCGGCGGAGTTCATGATCACCGTGCCATCGGCGGCCACGCACCCGTCGGCGGCGAAGTAGCCCGCCAGCCAGCCGTAGAGATAGGGCACCGACTCGTCCATCGACGGCCGGTCCTTGAAGAACCTCGGCAGGTGATGGACCAGGAGGTTGCCGTCACCGCGGTCCGTGGTGTGGCTGTTGGGGAACCACTTGAGCATGCCCTCGTCCTTCGGCGGGCAGATCAGGGCCATCGATCCGGTGCCGTTGCGAGTGCCGTCGCCATAGGTGAATCCGTGCGCGATGCCGAACGGCGACGGGGTGGTCCTCCGGATCCGGGACCGTGGGAACTTCGAGACCAGCCGGTCACCGGACTTCAGCGCGGTCGTCAGCACCTCCCGTGCATTCTTCTGGGTCTTGCCGGACCGGATGAACCATCGATGGCCGTCGGTGGCGTAGAGCTCCTTGCGCTGGCGGTTGCGGGTCACGGTGATCCGATGCAGCCGCTGGACTCCGTAGGATTTGAAGGGGGCCTCGATCCAGTCGCCGCGCGCGCCGAGGATCCGGTGCGTGGCGCCGGCCAGCTCGCGGATCTCGCGGGGCCCGTCCCAGGTCAACACCCGGGTCTCCCCGGCCAGACAATGGAAGAAGCCCCGACTCGGGGTGACATGGAACGACGGGGACTTCTCGTCGTGGAAGGGGCACAGGCCCTTCATCGAGCCACCGCCGGCGTTGCGGAGGGTGACGTACGACGACACCACCTCGTCGATCTTGACCCGCTCGCGGACCGCGGCGATGTCCTCGTCACGAATCCGGCCGGCCATGCCGTGATCCTACTGACGGGGTGCGACCGGACCGCAGGCAGTGGACGGGGCTGTGGACGACCCGTGGATCGGGCCGGGATCCGGCTCCCGCCCGTGACCTCGGCCACGGGTGACTCGTTGGCTTGCCGGGAGGACCGCACGAAGGGGTCATCGGGTCATGAGCGTTCGGGGAGGGACCGGGCATGGAGCAGGCGCCGGCGCGCAGCCGCACCAGCTGGCCGGTGACCCTGATCGTGCTGCTCTTCGCGGTCTCCGCACTGGTCATGGTGCTCAAGGACGGCGAGGACGACACGACGCCGCAGGCCGCGCCGATCTCCTCGCTCGACCTGGACCTGAAGGACCTGCCGTCCAGCTCCACGATGACCACGATCGCGGCCGCGCCGTCCGATCCGCGGCCGATGAACATGCCCAAGGGCACGGTGGTGCACCCCAAGCGGACGACCGCGCTGTACGACGAGCCCGAGGGCACGCCGTTCGCGAAGATCAAGGCGACGCAGTTCGGCGACACCTGGCTGCCGGTCATCACCCGCAACCGCGACTGGGTGCAGGTGCTGCTGCCCTCGAAGCCCAACGGCTCGACGGGGTGGATCCGCGGCTCGGAGCTGACCGAGGCCCGCAGCCGGTTCCTGATCAAGGTGCACCTCGGCGAGCGCTCCCTCGAGCTGTTCGAGGACGACGCGCTGGTCGGCTCCTGGACGGTGGCGATCGGGGCGAGCGGCACCCCGACTCCGGTCGGGCGGACCTTCGTGCTGGGGCAGATCATCGACGACAAGCAGCCGTTCTCACCGGTGATCCTGCCGCTGGGCAGCCACAGCGAGACCCTCGACTCCTACGGCGGCGGCCCCGGCACCGTGGCGCTGCACGGCTGGACCGACCCGTCGGTGTTCGGCAAGGCGGTCAGCCACGGCTGCGTGCGGGTGCCCGATGACGCCCTCGAACTGCTCCGCACCGTCCCCCTCGGGACCGTGGTCATGGTCGACGAGGCCTGACCCCGACGTACTGCTCGATCTCGGGGACCAATGATGAAGATGAAGGGAACACCCATGAAGAACAAGCGGCACCTGGCTCCGGTGGCCGGCGCGCTCCTCCTGGTTGCGGGGACGGCGGCGTCCGTGTCCCTCCTCGCGGGCAGCTCGGCGACCGCGGCGGGCACCCCGTCCTCAGCCTTCGGTCTCGAGCTCTCGATCGCCGGCAACTCCGTGATCGAGCCGCTCCCTGCCGTCACCTCGACGGACGGCGCACCCAAGAGCGACTCCCTCGTGGGTCTTCCCAAGAACCCGGTCGCCAGCGGCGGCATCATCAACGCCTCCGCCCAGAACGGCGCGGCCACGGCCAGCGTCACGGACCTCGCGGTCGGCGACGGCCTGCTCGCCATCCCGCAGCTCGACGCGCTGACCCAGCCGCTCGGCGCGGCCTGCGACGACCTGACCGCAGCCCTCGGCCAGCTGACGGAGCCGCTCGACACCACGCTGCTCGCGCCGCTGCTCACCAACCTGCAGGGCGTGCTCGACCAGGTCGGTACAGCGACCAAGGGGACTCCCCTCAACCTCAGTGCCCTCGGCGCGCTCGACATCAGCAAGCTCACGAAGCTCGAGCTCAACGGGCTGTGCGACGTGCTCCGGGGCAAGCTGAGGATCGTGGGCGCCGGTGCGGTCGAGGCGAGGTGCACGGGCAACACCGGCGCCACCACCGTCGCCGACCTCGCCGCCCTCGGCCTCCCGGTCAAGATCGACACGAAGCAGGCCAACCAGTCCATCAAGATCCCCGACGTCGCGGGCGTGCCGCCCATCATCGAGCTGGTCGTGAACCGCCAGACGGCCAACGCCGACGGCACCTTCACCGTCGACGCGCTCTACCTCAACGTGCTCGACCAGATCAAGCTGACCGTCGCCTCGGCGACCTGCGGCAATGTCACCAGCGACCGGGCCCCCGCGCCCGACGACGCCCCGGCTCCGAAGCCGGTCAAGGACCACGTCCCCGTCACCGGCTGACCTCCACCCGATCGACCCGTCGCGTTCAAACGCGACGGGTCGATCCCTTTTCGACCGGCCCGGCTCGAGCCGGCACGTCCGCGGCCGGGTCAGCCGAGCAGGCGCTGGTGCCAGGCGACCGCACTGGCATCGGTGAGCGAGGCCACCTGGTCGATCACGACCCGGGTGCGCGCCGCGTCGTCGCCCGCGGCCTGCCAGTCGGCGGCGTACATCTCGTCGAGGGCGTCCGGGCCCCGGTCGAGGAGCACGTCCACCAGCGCGGCGAGGAGCTCGCGTTGACGCACCTGGAGAGCGACCCTGTCGGCGTCCTCCATGACGTAGTGGGCGGCGATCCCCTTGAGGACGGTGATCTCGGCCCAGGTGGCGTCCGGGATCACCAGGTCCCCCGCGTAGCGGACGAACGGGCCCTCCGCCGCGGCGAAGGTGGCCTGCTGGACCGCGCCGCAGAAGCGGCCGATCAGGTCGCTGGTGAGGTTCTTCAGAGCCGCGAGGCCCGCCCGTCCGCCGTCGTACGGCGCACGCGGCCAGCTGCCGACCACCCGCAGTCGGTCGAGGACGTCGTCGAGCTCGGCATCCGACGCGTCGGGCTGGTACCACGCCCGCACGGTGTCCCACACCGCGGCCGGGTCCAGCCGGGTGAGGTCGACCTTGCCGGCGACGGTGCCGTCCTCGACGTCGTGGACGGAGTAGGCCACGTCGTCGGCGAGATCCATCACCTGCGCCTCCAGGCACCGCCCGCCCGATGGTGCGCCGGCGCGCAGCCAGTCGAACGCGGGCCGGTCGTCGTCGTACACGCCGAACTTGCCGTTCCCGTCGGTGGCCTCACCGCGACCCCAGGGGTACTTCGTGCAGGCGTCGAGCGTCGCGCGGGTGAGGTTGAGTCCGGCGCCGGGCGTCTTGGCCTCGAGCCGGGTCAGCAGTCGCAGGGTCTGCGCGTTGCCCTCAAAGCCGCCGCACCCGACCGCCAGCTCGGCCAGCGCCCGCTCGCCGTTGTGGCCGAACGGGGGGTGGCCCAGGTCGTGGGCCAGCGCGGCCGTCTCGGTGATGTCGGGATGGGTGCCCAGCGCGCGGGAGAGGTCGCGCGCGATCTGGGCCACCTCCAGGCTGTGGGTCAGCCGGTTGCGGACGAAGTCGTCGCTCTGCGGGCCGACGACCTGCGTCTTGGCCGCCAGCCGCCGGAAGGACGCCGCGTGCACCACCCGTGCCCGGTCACGCTCGAACGGCAGCCGTTCGGGCGCCTCCACGCGCTTCGGCGGCTCGGGCACGATCCGCTCCCGCGCGTGCGCGTCGTACCGCCGCTCCACCTGATCCACGCAGCGACCCTATCGACGGGTACGCCGGCGGGCCGACCGGTCGTTCAGATGTCGAAGGCACGCGCCGGCAGCGCGTCGAGCGGGAGTGGGCGCACCTCGGCCCCGACGCCGAGGTGCACGACCTCGCACGCCACGGCCGCGCGGCGCGCCGCGGCGTGCAGGGACGTCGCCCAGTCCTGGTCGCGCTCGTCGACGGCCTCGTCGCCGGACCGGGACATCAAGAAGGCGACGCGCCAGCCGTCGGTGTCCTCGAGGACACCCCGGATCCACCGGGCCAGACGACACACCTGCAGGTCGTCCAGCGGGCCGTCGAGGTCCGTGAACGTGACCGCGCGCCGCGTGGCCCTCCCGTCGACGAACACGAACAGGCAGGTGGTGCCGGCGGGCGGACGGTCGAGGCGGCGTAGCCAATCGCGCCAGGTCCAGTCCAGGTCGCGCTGATTGCGGATACGCGGCCGAGCATCGCGTCGGATCATGCGTGCAGCATGCCCCGCGGCGGCGGACCGGGTGAACGGCTATCCACAGGCCGCGGCCGAGTGCGTCAAGCGGACCCGTCGCCCAAGCTCTCGATGCCGATCAGAGCAGCGAACCTGGCGTAGTGGCGCATGTTCTCCGTAACGATGGCGCCGGCACCGTGCGCCAGGGCCACCGCCACGACGTTGGCATCATGGACCTGCTTGCCCAGCACCTCGTGGGGGTCAAGCAGGTCGCGAAGCCACCGCAGCGAAGCATCACCCTCGGACAGGAGGCTCATGTCGACAAGGAAGTCATCAACATTCCCCAACGCCTGTGACATCGACAGGCCGAGCCCGTTCACCTCCGGCGGACGAGTGCCCACGACGACGTACTCTCGCACGATCTGCGGAGTGATGGCGAGCCGACGCTCGTCATAGCGGACCAATTCGAGCGCCTGGACATGGTTGCGGCGCCCGGCATCTGTTGCAGCGAGCAGCACGTTGGAGTCGAGCACCACATCGACCGCTGCCGGCCGGTCAGCGCCCGTCGTCGCCATAGATGTCTGCGCGGTCGAAAGGCATGTCGTTGCCCGAGTCGACGATGGTCAGGGCAAGGCAGCGGGGCGGTCGGCCGCGTTCTGGCTCATGGGCGAGGCGCTCCAATGCGTCGCGCAACTCCTGCTGCACCGAGTGACCGTGCCGAGCCGCGCGCCTCTTGATGGCGGCCACGGTCTCCTCGGGAACGTCCCTGATGTGCAGTGCAGGCATGACTGCATGCTACCAATGGGTGCTAGCATGCCCGGGGTTTCAGAAGACCGAGACGTGCACGTGGTCGTAGTGGTTGGCGGTGACCGAGCCGCGGTTCGACATGCCCCGCCAGCCCTCGCCGCCGCGCTCGACCGACCAGATCTTCTGTGAGTAGATGACATAGGAGACGCCGAGGGCCGCGTAGTTGGCCCGGACGAACTCGGCGATCTCCCAACCGACGCCGCCCGAGATCATGATGTCGACCGCCCGGCCGCGCGGGTGATCGCCGCCACCACCGCGCAGCGTGCCGTAGACGCTGACCTCGGGGAAGTTCGCGCAGACCGCCGCGTGCACCTTCTTGATGCTGGCGCTCACGTTCGCGGGCACCGAGGTGCCGTTGGTGCACGCGCCACCGAGGGTCGGGGGCTTCTCGTCGGTGAAGTAGCCGGTGGTCACCCAGCGCGACTTGCCCTCGACGACGACCTCGGCGCGCTCGCCGTAGGTGCGGCCGGTGACGAGGATCTTCTCACCCTCCTCGATCTCGCCGACCTCCTTGGCCCGCTTGTCGGGGCGGGTCCACAGGTTGAGCGGCGCGGAGGTCCACTGCTGCTTCTTGGCCGTGGCGATCGCCTGCGCGGTCGCGCTGTCGGCGAGCAGGGCGTCGAGCTCGGTACCGATGGCGTCGGCCGAGCGGTCGGTGCTGCGGGACAGGACCGGCACGCGGGCGCCGCTGTCGCCGACCGAGCCGGCGGCGGCCTTCGAGCGGTCCACCGCGACCAGGTCGGCGTCGGGGGCCGGGGAGTTGACGACGCCTCCCGCGACGACCGCGGTGGTCGCGAGGGCGGCGAGGGAGCCGGCCAGGACGGCGGCTCGGGGCGTACGTCGCGCGGTTTCCCGCTTGTGGCTGGTGGCCACGCGCTGATTCCTTTGCTGTCGCTTACAGATTCATCCCGAGGACTCTGACCTGCGCCAGAGCATCGTGCGAGTAGAGCACAGAGATCAAGCCTTCAACCAATTGGTGAGACCGCTCGGGCGGTGAGCCGAGTCACCCGGTCCGGCCCGGGGGCTCAACCGCCGGTGGTCTCGTCGACGTCCTCGAGGACGCCGGCGCCGCCTGCGCAGAGCCCGTCGGTGTCGTCCAGCCAGCCCTCCGGGAGCACGACCCGGTGCCGCGGCGCTCCCTGGCGCCCTCGGGGCGCCCCGAGCTCGGAGGCGGGGAACGGCTCGGTGGGGTCCAGGTCGGCGAGGAGCCGGTCGAGGGAGGCGAGCGAGTCGACCAGCCCCAGCGAGCGGCGCAGCTCGCCGCCGGCACGGAAGCCCTTGAGATACCAGGTGACGTGCTTGCGGAACTCCTTGCAGCCCCGCTCCTCCCCCATGTGCTCGCACAGCAGCTCGGCGTGGCGGCGCATCATCGCGGCCACCTCGCCCAGCGTCGGCAGGGTGGTCGCGCCCGGGCCGTTTGCGGAGAAGGCCGCGGCGAGGTCGCGGAACAGCCACGGCCGGCCCAGGCAGCCGCGCCCGACCACGACGCCGGCCGCGCCGGTCTGCTCGACCATCCGCAGGGCGTCGGCGGCCTCCCAGATGTCGCCGTTGCCGAGGACGGGGATGTCGACATGGTCGACCAGCTCGGCGATGGCCGACCAGTCGGCCTGGCCGGAGTAGGCCTGGGCGACGGTCCGGCCGTGCAGCGCGATCGCGGCGACGCCGGCCTCCTGGGCGATCCGGCCCGCGTCGAGGAAGGTCAGGTGGTCGTCGTCGAGGCCCTTACGGGTCTTCATCGTCACCGGAACGCCGTACGGCGCCGCGGCGGCCACCGCCTCCTCCAGGATCCGTCCCAGCAGGTTGCGCTTCCACGGCAGCGCGCCGCCGCCGCCCTTGCGGGTGACCTTGGGCACCGGGCAGCCGAAGTTGAGGTCGACGTGCGCGACGGCGTACTCCTCGCACAGGATCCGGGTCGCCTTGCCGACGTAGACCGGGTCGGTGCCGTAGAGCTGGACCGAGCGGACCTGCTCGGCGTCGTCGAACACGAGCATCCGACGGGTGGTCTCGTCACCCTCGACCAGTCCGCGGCTGGTGATCATCTCGCAGACGTACAGGCCGGCGCCGTGCTCGGCGCAGAGTCGACGGTAGGCGGCGTTGGTGATGCCCGCCATCGGCGCGAGGACGACCGGGGTGGGCACCTCCAGGGAGCCCAGGCGCAGACCGCTCACGATGCCGGCTCGTCCTGCTCGCCCTTGCCCTTGCCGCCCTTCTTCCCGGGCTTGCCCACCGGGCTCAGGTCGCCGCTCCACGCGACGGCGTCGAGGCCGCCGAACGGGGAGAACGAGACCCGCTCCAGGCTCCGGGTCGGGGCGATGAAGTAGACCTGGCACAGCTCGGCGGTCGCGCCGGCCGCGAACGGCGTCGGCAGCGGGTCGCCCGAGCACACCGGCAACTGCTCGGCGGTGTAGTAGTTGGGCGCTTCCAGCGTGGTGCCGTCGTCGCCCCACAGCACGTTGTCGAGGCGCATCCCACCGAGGTCGACGTCGCCGACGTTGGTCACCGCGACCCGCACGAAGTACGGCGTACGCGCGGCGGTCACGTCGTCGACGTTCCAGCCCGGGAAGGACTCCTCGAACGAGGTGCGCTCGATCCGCCGCACCGTGACCCCCAGGACGCCGACCTCGTCCTGGCGGCGCTGGAACGCGACGACGCCCTCCTCCCCCAGGCCCAGGGCGGTCCCCGGCTCGGTGAGCGTGACGTCGTCGGGCACCGGGAGATACGTCTCCGGCGCGGCGCTGGTCGCCGAGGGGCTCGGCTTCGCCTGCTCGGCGTCCTTGCCGTCGTCCGATCCGCACGCCGCCAGGCCGGCGGCCACCGCGAGGGCGAGCGCCGGCACGGCGAGCGGACGGACGACGGTCAGCATCCGACGAGCCGCTCGGCGAAGTACGTCGTGAGCTTGTCGAGCGCGACCCGCTCCTGGGACATCGTGTCGCGGTCGCGCACGGTGACCGCCTGGTCGTCGAGCGTGTCGAAGTCGACGGTGACGCAGTACGGCGTGCCGATCTCGTCCTGACGGCGGTAGCGCTTGCCGATGGCCCCGGCGTCGTCGAAGTCGACGTTCCACAGGGCGCGCAGCTCCGTGGCGACCGCCTTGGCCCGCGGCGTGAGGTCCTCGTTGCGGCTCAGCGGCAGCACCGCGGCCTTGATGGGCGCCAGGCGCGGGTCGAGCCGCAGCACGGTCCGCTTGTCGACGCCGCCCTTGGTGTTGGGCGCCTCGTCCTCGGCGTAGGCGTCGACGAGGAAGGTCATCAGGCTGCGCGAGAGGCCGGCCGCCGGCTCGATGACGTAGGGGACGTAGCGGGTGTTGGACGCCTGGTCGAAGTAGGACAGGTCCTTGCCCGAGTGCTGCGCGTGCGTCGACAGGTCGAAGTCCGTGCGGTTGGCGATGCCCTCGAGCTCGCCCCACTCGGAGCCGGTGAAGTTGAACCGGTACTCGATGTCGGTGGTGCCCTTCGAGTAGTGGCTCAGCTTGGCCACCGGGTGCTCGAAGTGACGCAGGTTGGCGGGGTCGATGCCGAGGTCGACGTACCAGCGGGTGCGCTCCTCGATCCAGTAGCGGTGCCACTCCTCGTCCTCGCCCGGCTTGACGAAGAACTCCATCTCCATCTGCTCGAACTCGCGGGTGCGGAAGATGAAGTTGCCCGGCGTGATCTCGTTGCGGAAGCTCTTGCCGATCTGGGCGATGCCGAACGGGGGCTTCATCCGCTGGGAGGTGACCACGTTGGCGAAGTTGAGGAAGATGCCCTGAGCGGTCTCGGGACGCAGGTAGTGCAGGCCCGACTCGTCCTCGACGACGCCGAGGTGGGTCTTGAGCATGCCGGAGAACTCACGCGGCTCGGTCCACGCGCCGCGAGTGCCGCAGTTGGCGCACACGACGTCCTTGAGGTCGACGTCGTCGGGGTTCGCGATCCCCTTCTTCTCGGCGTACTGCTCCTGCAGGTGGTCGTAGCGGTAGCGCTTGTGACACGACAGGCACTCGGTGAGCGGGTCGTTGAAGGTCGCCACGTGCCCGGACGCCTCCCAGGTCTGCCGCGGCAGGATCACGCTGGAGTCGAGGCCCACGACGTCGTCGCGGCTCTGCACCATCGAGCGCCACCACTGGCGCTTGATGTTCTCCTTGAGCTCGACGCCCAGCGGGCCGTAGTCCCAGGCGGAGCGGGTGCCGCCGTAGATCTCCCCGCAGGGGTAGACGAAGCCTCGGCGCTTCGCGAGGGAGACGACCTGATCGACGGTGGACGGGGGCGGCTTGGCCACTGGAGTTCCTTATGGGACGAGCCCGGCTGGCTGCCGAGCGGGTGTGTGAGCTGACTCGCGGAGCAACCACCTAGGTTACGCGAGACTCCACCACATTGAGGACGCCACCGGGCTCCACCACCTCGTAGGCGCCGGGCTCGTCGATCGCCCGGCTCAGCACCGGGACGCCGTGCAGCTTGAGGTCGTACGCCGACAGGGCGCGCCGGTACGCCCCGACGTTGACCCAGTGCGTGGTCAGTGTCCACAGGTCCGGGTCGTCGACATTGCGCCCGACCCAGCCGCCGGCGTACCCGGGCTGCTCGGCCAGCAGGCCGTGGACGAGCTCGAGGTCGGCACGGAGGCCGACCGGGTCCTCCCCGGCACGGAAGCGGTTCACGACGAGCACGGCCGCACTCTACGCGGGGCCGGGCCGGCCGACTTGACGCCCGGGGCCGCGTCCGATGAGAATGATTCTCATGCGCTCTTGGAAGGCCCTCACCGCTGTCACCGCCCTCGCCCTCTCCGCCACCGGCTGCTCGGCACTGTCGGAGGACGGCGACGGCGGGTCCGATGCCGGCGGGGGCGCGATCGACGTCGTGGCCGCCTTCTATCCGCTCGAGTACGTCGCCGCGCGGGTGGCCGGCGACCACGCGAAGGTCACCTCGCTCACCAAGGCCGGCGTCGAGCCCCACGACCTCGAGATCAACGTGCAGGACACCGCCCGGATCGCCGACGCCGATCTCGTCGTCTTCGAGAGCGAGTTCCAGCCCGCGGTGGACGAGACGGTCGCCGAGAACGCCGGCGGCGCGACCCTCGATGTCACCGACGTGGTCGACCTGGAGCCGTTCGAGGAGCACGCCGACGAGCACGCCGACGAGCACGCCGAGGAGGAGGGCGGGGAGGGTCACGAGCACGAGCACGGCGAGTCCGACCCGCACTTCTGGCACGACCCGATCCGGGTGGCGGCGTACGGTGACGCGGTCGCGGCCTCGCTGGCGGAGCTCGACCCCGACCACGCCGACGACTTCGCGGCCAACGCCGCCGACCTGCGCAGCGACCTGGAGGCGCTGGACGAGGAGTTCACGACCGGCCTGGCCACGTGCGAGCGCGACACGATCGTGGTGTCCCATGACGCGTTCGGCTACCTGGAGAAGTACGGTCTGCACATGGCACCGATCGCTGGCCTCACCCCCGACGCCGAGCCGACCCCGGCCGCGATCGCGGAGCTCCAGCAGCTGATCGAGCAGGAGGGGATCACCACGGTGTTCAGCGAGACGCTGGTCAGCCCCAAGCTCGCCGAGACCCTCGCCGACGACCTCGGCATCGAGAGCAAGGTCCTCGACCCGATCGAGGGCCTCACCGAGGAGACCGCGGAGCTCGACTACCTGTCGCTGATGCGCTCCAACCTGTCGGCCCTGCGCACCGCCAACGGCTGCTCATGACCACTGCCTCTGCTCCCGTCGCCGATGCTGCCGTCGCGCTGCGCGACGGCAGCGTCGCGCTCGGCGGCCGCCCGATCCTGCGCGGGGTCGACCTGGTGGTGCGCGACGGCGAGTTCGTGGCGCTGATGGGGGCCAACGGCTCCGGCAAGTCGACGCTCGTACGGGCGCTGGTCGGCCTGAACCCGCTCACCACGGGCGAGGTGCGCCTGTTCGGAGCGCCGCTCGACCGGCACGCCGACTGGCGGCGCGTCGGCTACGTCCCGCAGCGCGCCTCGGCGGCGTCCGGCGTACCGTCCTCGGTCTGGGAGGTCGTGGCCTCCGGCCGGCTCACCCGCCGGCGCCTGCTGCGACCGCTGAGCCGTGCCGACCGGGCCGCGGTGGAGCGGGCGCTCGACGTCGTCGGGCTCAGCGACCGGCGCCGGGAGTCGGTCGGCGACCTGTCCGGCGGCCAGCAGCAGCGGGTGCTCATCGCGCGGGCGCTGGCCGGAGAGCCGGACCTGTTCTTCCTCGACGAGCCGACCGCCGGCGTGGACCTCCCCAACCAGCAGATCCTCGCCGACACCCTCGGCCACCTCAAGGACGGCGGTGCCACGATCGTGCTGGTCGCCCACGAGCTCGGGCCGCTCGCGCCCCTGATCGACCGATGTGTCGTCATGCGCGACGGCAGGATCGCACACGACGGCGCCCCGCTGGCCGACCACGAGGTGCACTCCTCGTGGTTCGCCGAGCCGCACACGCACCACCATCACCCGGTCGCCGAGCCGCGCACCGATGGCCGGTCCCCGCAGATCTCCGCCCCTGTCGACACCTCCGGAACGGAACGCCCGTGAGCCCGGCCGAGCTCTTCTCCCTGCCGTTCATGCAGCGGGCGCTGATCGCCGCCCTCGTGACCGGCATCGCCGCCCCGATGATCGGGACCTATCTCGTCCAGCGCCGGATGGCGCTGATGGGCGACGGCATCGGCCACGTCGCCGTCACCGGTGTCGCGATCGGGCTCGTGACCGGCACGTCGCCGATCTGGACGGCGGTCGTGGTGACCGTCCTCGCCACCTTTCTGATGGAGCTGATCCGGGAGAAGGGCCGCACCAACGGCGACGTCGCCCTCGCGCTGATGTTCTACGGCGGGCTCGCCGGCGGACTGCTCATCACCGGGCTCGACGGTCAGGGCACGCAGACCATCGGCCGCTACCTGTTCGGCTCCCTCACGGCGATCTCGGCCGGCGACGTGCTGACGACGATGATCCTCGCGGCGGTCGTGGTCCTGCTCTGCGTGGGACTGGCGCCCCAGCTCTACGCCATCGCCCAGGATGCCGACTTCGCGCGGGTCGCCGGGCTGCGGGTGCGCGCCTACAACCTGCTCGTGGCGGCGCTGGCCGCGGTGAGCGTGACCGTCGCCATGCGCACGGTGGGGCTGCTGCTCGTCTCCGCGCTGCTGGTGATCCCGGTGGCGACCGCCCAGCAGGTGTCCCGCTCGTTCCGCACGACGATGGCCGCCGCCGTACTCCTCGGGACGCTGGCGGCCGTCGGCGGCCTCGTGCTCGCCGCGCTCGCACCCAGCGGCGTCACCGTCCAGCCGGGACCCACGATCGTGCTCCTCGCCCTCACTCTCTACGCCCTCACCTGGCCGGTCGGGATCTGGCTGCGTCGCCGCGCCCGGCTGCGCGAGCCGTTCGCGGCCGGGCAGGCCGCACCCGAGCACGACGCCTGCGGGGAGCACCCGCATGCCCACGGCCCGGGGTGCGGACACCTCGCGGTGGCCCACGACGACCACGTCGACTACGTCCACGACGGACATCGGCACGCGGTCCACGGCAGCCACTACGACGAGCACTAGTTCGATGGGCCGAGCGTGTCGCTCGTTGCTCGCGGAAGGGCGCCTCCCTGCACCTCCGGGCCGGCTTCGCTCCGCGACGACCGGCTGAAGGTACGTCACTGGCCGGAGTCAGACCTGGTTCGGCTCCGCGCCGCCGTAGCGCCGGTCCCGGCGGGCGTACGCATCGATGGCCGCCCACAGGTGACGGCGGTCGACGTCGGGCCAGAGCACGTCGGAGAAGACGAACTCGGAGTACGCCGCCTGGTAGAGCATGAAGTTGGACAGTCGCTGCTCGCCGGAGGTGCGCCAGATCAGGTCGGCATCGGGGAGCTCCGGGACGTAGAGATAGCGCCCTAGGGTGCGCTCGTCGACCTTGTCGGGGTTCACCCGCCCGGCGGCGACGTCGCGCGCGAGCGCCTTGGCCGCGTCGCCCAGCTCGGAGCGCCCGCCGTAGTTGACGCACATCGTCAGGGTCAGGACGTCGTTGTGCCGCGTCATCTCCTCGGCGACCTGCAGCTCGGTGATGACCGACTTCCACAGCCTCGGCGCCCGGCCGGCCCAGCGGACCCGGACCCCGAGCTCGTGCATCTCGTCGCGACGCCGCCGGATGACGTCGCGGTTGAAGCCCATGAGGAACTTCACCTCGTCGGGGCTGCGCGACCAGTTCTCGGTGGAGAAGGCGTACGCCGAGATGGCCTTCACCCCGATCTCGATCGCGCCCTCGACCACGTCGAACAGGCTCGACTCGCCCGCCTCGTGACCGCGGGTGCGTGGCAGCCCGCGCTCCTTGGCCCAGCGGCCGTTGCCGTCCATCACGACAGCGACGTGATGCGGGACCAGCTCCGCGGGCACGGCGGGCGGCCGGGCGCCGGAGGGGTGGGGCGTGGGCGGGCGGACCGGGCCGCGGGTGGCGGCGGCCGCCGTGGCGGCGCGGGTACGACGGGTGGAGCGGGTCACGGGGAGCAGTCTGTCAGGCGCAGCGGGAGCGTCACCTGGGCATCACCGGTGACACTTGACGGGCAGTTCTGTCACTTGTCGGGCGTTGCAACGGCCGACAAGTGACGGAATCGCCGGTCGACCGGCGATTCCTGCGACCTCAGCGCTCGACGTAAGCCAGCGACCGGAGACCCCGCTCCAGCTGCCACTGCACGAACGCCGCGATCAGACCGCTGGCCTCCCGGACGTGGCGCGGGTCGGCGGCCTCGACGACCGGCCAGTCGCCGGCGAGCAGTCCACCGAGCAGGGTCAGCGTCTCCGGGGCCGGCGTGGCGGAGCCGGGGATGCGGCAGGTGGAGCACAGCACGCCCCCCATCGACGGGTTGAACCAGCGGTGATGGCCGAGCTCGCCGGTCGCGGTGACCGGCGGGCGGGCGCAGTGGGCGCAGTCGACGAAGGCGGGTGCGTAGCCGGCGATGGCCAGGGCCCGCAGCAGGTAGGAGTCCAGGACGTGGCAGGGGTTGCGCGCACCCGCCGCCATCGCGTTGAGTCCCCCGAGCAGGAGCGCGAACTGCTGGCGCGCCGGCTCGCGCTCCTCGACGACCAGCCGCTCAGCGGTCTCCAGCATCGCGGTGCCAGCGGTGTAGCGGTCGTAGTCGGCGCCCAGCGGCGCGGCGTACGCCGCCCGGGTCTCGGCCTGGGTGATCGTGTCGAGGTTGCGGCCCTCGGCGAGCTGGAGGTCGACGTGGGTGAACGGCTCCAGCCGCGAGCCCCAGCGCGAGGTCGTCCGGCGCACGCCCTTGGCCACGGCGCGGACCACACCGTTGTCGCGGGTCAGCAGCGTGACGATGCGGTCCGCCTCACCCAGCTTGCGGGTGCGCAGGACGATCGCCTCGTCACGGTAGAGCGGCACCTCTCCATTGTGCTGCCTCGGCCGGGGGAAAGCCCGGCGCCACCCCGGTCCTCAGCCTGAGCGTCGTCCGTCGTACCCGGCGTCTCGGTCGCGGATCCGGCCCATCGACGACCCGAATGCCGGGTGCGACGTTCCGGCCCGGCGCGGGCGCCTCACGACGACCGGGTACGACGCCCCCGCCGGGCCGGGCGCGCGTGCTCCCGGACGAACCGGGTGACCACGAGGTCGAGCCGCTCGGGCCGCCGCCGCCACTCCAGGGGCGCCGCCGCCGGCTCCAGCGCCGCGCCGGGGATCTCGCCGGCGACCAGCTCGGCGTCGCCGGCCGGGTGGAACGGGTCGGCGGTCCGGGCGAGCACGAGCGTCGGCACGGTGAGCGCGGCGCGCTCGGCCGAGGACGGCGCGAACCGTCCGAAGAGCACGCCGTGCACCACGGCGGCGACCTCGCCGGGACAGGCGTCGAGGGTCTCCAGCGACAGTCGGACCCAGGCGGGGGCGAGCCGACGGGGAAGCGGCCGCGTGACCAACCGCAGCGCACTCAGGGCGAAGGGCGCGAACCGCGCCGTCGCGAGGACCGGAGCGAGCAGTGCCAGCTGCGCCCCGAGGGCGTTCTCCAGCACCGGCCCGTCGAGCAGCAGGCCGGCGACCCGATCGGGCGCGATCGCCGCCACCTCGAGCGCGACGTTGGCGCCCACCGAGCTTCCTCCCACGACCGCCCGCGCGGCGCCGACGTGGTCGAGCAGCGCGACGACCTGCTCGGCGAACGCGGTCACCGAGTAGGACAGCGGGTCGGCGGGGCGGTCGGAGCGGCCGTGGCCGAGGGGATCGAGGGCGAGGACGTGCAGCCCGTTCGAGGCGAGCATCCGCGCGGTCCGGTCGTGCACCCGCCGGGGCACCAGCAGCGGCGGGAGCAGCACGACCCAGGCCTCGCCGGCGCCGTACTCGGTGAACTCGAGGCGGTCGCGGCCGCGCCGGCCCTCGACGAAGACCTGTCCGACCTTCTCGGAGGCCAGCGCGGCGCGAGCCATGCCCGGGTCAGCCGATCGGCTCGACAGGCGCGGCCGGGATCGTGGTCGTCCGCGCGCGGTTGGCGGCACAGACCACTGCCCGCAGCGAGGCGGTGACGATGTTGTGGTGCAGGCCGATGCCCCAGACGACCTCGCCGGCGACCTCGCACTCGACGTACGCCGCCGCGACGGCGTCGCCACCCGAGGAGAGCGCGTGCTCGGCGTAGTCGAGGACCCGGATGTCGGCGCCGGCCTGGCGCATCCCGTCGACGAACGCGGCCACCGGGCCGTTGCCCATCCCGGTGAAGGTCTGCTCCTCACCGCGGACGACGAGGCGCACCTCCTGCTGGTCGTCGCCGTCCTCGCTGGTGACCGACGAGAACGACACCAGGCTGTAGGGGGCCTCGCGGTCGAGGTACTCCGCGCGGAAGATCGTCCAGATGTCCTCCGGCGTCACCTCGCCCCCCTGGGCGTCGGTGTGCTGCTGGATGACGCGGCTGAACTCCATCTGCGCGCGGCGCGGCAGGTCGAGGCTGTGCTCGGCCTTGAGCACGTAGGCGACGCCGCCCTTGCCGGACTGGCTGTTGACCCGGATGACCGCCTCGTAGGTGCGGCCGACGTCCTTCGGATCGATCGGCAGGTACGGCGCCTCCCACGGGATCTCGCCGACCGGCTTGCCCTGCTCGGCCGCGATCCGGTCGAGGTCCTCCAGGCCCTTCTTGATGGCGTCCTGGTGGGAGCCGGAGAAGGCGGTGTAGACCAGGTCGCCGGCCCACGGGTGGCGCGGGTGGACGGGCAGCTGCGTGCAGTACTCGACCGTGCGGCGGACCTCGTCGATCGCGGAGAAGTCGACCTGTGGGTCGATGCCCTGGCTGAACAGGTTCATGCCGAGGGTGACCAGGTCGACGTTGCCGGTGCGCTCGCCGTGGCCGAACAGGCAGCCCTCGACCCGGTCCGCCCCCGCCATCAGGCCGAGCTCGGTGGCCGCGACCGCCGTACCGCGGTCGTTGTGGGGGTGCAGGCTGATGATCGAGTGGGCGCGCCGGGTCAGGTGGCGCGAGAAGTACTCGATCTGGTCCGCGTAGGTGTTGGGCGTGGACATCTCGACGGTCGCCGGCAGGTTGAGGATGATCTCGCGCCCCTCCTCCGGCTGCCACACGTCGGAGACCCGCTCGCAGACCTCGATGGCGAAGTCGGTCGGGGTCTGGGTGAAGATCTCGGGGCTGTACTGGTAGCCGAAGTCGGTGCCGTCCAGCAGCTGGTCGGCGTACTTCATCACCCACTCGGTGCCGCGGGTCGCGATCGCGATGCACTCGGCCTCGGTGACGCCGAAGACGACCCGCTGGAACAGCGGCGCGGTCGCGTTGTAGAGGTGGACGGTCGCCTTGTCGGCGCCCTTCAGCGACTCGACGGTGCGGGCGATCAGGTCCTCACGGGCCTGGGTCAGCACGGAGATCCGGACGTCGTCGGGGATCCGGTCCTCCTCGACGAGCTGGCGCACGAAGTCGAAGTCGGTCTGGCTCGCGGCCGGGAACCCGACCTCGATCTCCTTGTAGCCCATCTGGACCAGGAGCTCGAACATCTTCATCTTGCGCGACGGGCTCATCGGGTCGATGAGCGCCTGGTTGCCGTCGCGCAGGTCGGTGGAGAGCCACCGGGGGGCGCGGGTGATCCGCTGGTCGGGCCAGGTGCGGTCCGGCACGGTGACGGGCTCGAAGGCGGTGTAGCGGTGGTACGGCATCCCGCTGGGCTGCTGGCTGGGGATGGTGACGCGCTGGTTCATGACTTCCTCGGGTTTCGTGAGTGACGAGATGGCACCGGGCGCACGACTCACTCCGCAGCGAGGGGGTCCGGTTGAGTCAGACCTCGCTGCGGCCGCTAAGAAGGAGGGCTCGCGTCATGATGGGAGTCACCTTAGCAGCACCCGGTCTCCGGAGCCGGCGCTCGGGTACCACGCGGGGATCCGCAACCCGAGGAGCCCCCGATGAACGCGAAGGACCCCCAGCAGGCCGTCATCCCCGGCGCACCCGCCGCCGTCCCGCCCGGCCTCGCCGAGCCGACCGACCCGGTCGACCCGCTCCCCCCGAAGCCCGACCAGGGCGCCCCCGAGCCCCGGACCCCCACCGGCGCCGCGACCGGCGCGGACCCGAGCACGGCCGGCCAGCAGGGCCGTTGGGTCACCACCGCGACCGGCACCCGTGTCCGTGACACCGACCACTCGCTCAAGGCCGGGGAGCGCGGCCCGACCCTGCTGCAGGACCACCACCTGCGCGAGAAGATCACCCACTTCGACCACGAGCGCATCCCGGAGCGGGTCGTGCACGCACGCGGCGCCGGCGCGCACGGCTACTTCGAGGGCTACGGCACCGCCGACACCGTGACCTGCGCTGGCCTCTTCGCGAAGGGCGAGCGGACGCCGGTCTTCGTGCGCTTCTCGACGGTGCTCGGCTCGCGCGGCTCGGCCGACACCGTGCGCGACACCCGCGGCTTCGCCACGAAGTTCTA
Source organism: Nocardioides sp. L-11A (assembly GCA_029961745.1). NCBI lineage: Bacteria > Bacillati > Actinomycetota > Actinomycetes > Propionibacteriales > Nocardioidaceae > Nocardioides > Nocardioides sp. L-11A. Next base: position 2,317,204 of record CP124680.1, on the reverse strand, counting down.
CACGGCCGAGGGCGTGTGGGACCTGGTCGGCAACAACATGCCGGTCTTCTTCATCCAAGACGGCATCAAGTTCCCCGACATCATCCACGCCGGCAAGCCCCATCCGGACCGGGAGATCCCCCAGGCGCAGAGCGCGCACGACACGTTCTGGGACTTCGTCTCGCTGCACACCGAGGCCCAGCACCACGCCCTGTGGAACATGTCCGACCGCGGCATCCCGCGTTCCTATCGGATGATGGAGGGCTTCGGCGTCCACACCTTCCGGCTGACCGCGGCCGACGGAACGACGTCGCTGGTCAAGTTCCACTGGAAGCCCCGGCTCGGCGTCCATTCCCTCACCTGGGAGGAGGCACAGCTGATCGGGGGCCTCGACCCGGACTTCCACCGTCGCGACCTGGCCGACGCGATCGAGTCCGGCGCCTTCCCCGAGTGGGAGCTCGGCATCCAGGTGTTCGAGGACACCGCCGAGCAGGCGTTCGAGGGCATCGACCTCCTCGACCCGACCAAGATCGTGCCCGAGGAGCTCGCGCCCGTGCAGCCGATCGGGCGGATGGTCCTCGACCGCAATCCCACCAACTTCTTCGCCGAGACCGAGCAGGTCGCCTTCCATGTCGGCCACCTCGTGCCGGGGATCGACGTCACCGACGACCCACTGATGCAGGCCCGGCTCTTCTCGTACGTCGACACGCAGCTCAGCCGCCTCGGGGGTCCGAACTTCGACCAGATCCCGATCAACCGGCCGCACGCGCCGGTCAACGACATGCTCCGCGACGGCTTCCATCAGCACGCGGTGCACGCCGGCGTGGCGCCGTACCGGCCCAATTCGCTCGACGGCGGCTGCCCGTTCCACGCAGGCACCGACCTCTCCGACGAGGAGACCCGCGCCTTCGTCGAGGCTGCCCGGGCCGTCGAGGGCCGCAAGGTGCGCGCCCAGCCGGCGTCGTACGACGACCACTTCAGCCAGGCACGGCTGTTCTGGGCGAGCATGAGCCCGGTCGAGCAGGAGCACATCATCCGCGCCTACTCCTTCGAACTCGGCAAGTGCTACGAGCAGGCGATCAAGGAGCGCCAGCTGCAGGCGCTGGCGAACATCGATGCCACGCTGTGCGCCGAGGTCGCCACCGCGCTCGGGCTGCCCGTCCCGGAGCCGAGCGCGGACGTCGCGGAGGTCGTGCCGAGCCCCGCGCTCTCGCAGCTCACCGGCGGGCCGTGGCCCGCGGACGGGCGCGTGGTCGGGATCGTGATCGACCCGGACGGCGCGCTCGACGACGTCATCGAGGTCCGCGCGAGCGTGCTCGACGCCGGCATGGTGCCGCTCCTCATCGGTCCCCACGGCGGGACCGTCGGCGAGCTGACCGTGCAGCGCACGTTCGCCACCGCCCGCTCCGTGGAGTACGACGTCGTCCTCGTCGCCGGCTGCCCGCCGCCGGCCCCCGACGCCCTCCCGGCCCGCGACGCCAAGGCCGGAGCCTCGGACGGCCCGGTCCTCGATCCCCGGGTGGTCCTGCTGCTCGAGGAGGCCTTCCGGCACGCCAAGGCGATCGGGGCCTGGGGCGCCGGCCTGGACGCCCTGGAGGTGGTCGGCATCCCCACCGACGCCGCGGGCATCGTCGCCGGCAGCACCGGCGGCGCCGTGATCGACCAGGTGCGAGACCTGCTGGGCACCCATCGGGCCTGGGAGCGGTTCGCCCCGGCCGTCTAGCCTGGTCGGGTGCCGACGCTCCTGATCGTCCACCACTCCCCCAGCCGCTCGATGCAGGCGCTGCTCGAGCAGGTGGTCGCCGGAGCGCACGACGACGAGGTCCAGGCAGGCACCCCGGTCGATGTCGAGGTGCGCCCCGCGCTCGAGGCCACCGCCGACGATGTGCTGGCCGCCGACGGCTATGTGCTCGGCACCACGGCGAACTTCGGCTACATGAGCGGTGCCCTCAAGCACTTCTTCGACTCCACCTTCCTCGCGGTCGGCGGCGCCCTCGACCCGACCGGCGCGCCCGCCGACGGCGGCGGTGAGACCGCGGGGCGCCCGTACGGCCTGTGGCTGCACGGCCGCTACGACCTTACCGGCGCCGAGCGGTCGGTGCAGTCGATCGTCGGCGCGCTCGACTGGCGCCAGGGGTACGACGTGCTCGGCGTCCTCGGCGCCGTCGACGACGCCGCACTGGAGGCGGCCTATGCCCTGGGCGCTACGATCGCGGCACTCCTGACCGACTGATCGCCGACCTGCGACCGACCTGTCAACGACCTGGATGCCGACGTCACGAGAGGGGCTCTGACACCCGGATGCTGGACCGTGCCGTCCGCCTGGTCGGGATGCTCGCGCTCCTCCTGCTGGTTCCGGTCCTGGCCGCCTGCGGCAGCGAGAGCCAGGGCAAGAACACCGACGACGACCTGGTCGACGCGCTCGAGGTCCCCGAGAGCGGCGTGTGCCGCAACCTCACCCCCGACGACGTCGCGCTGCCGGCCAACGCGACCGCGACCGTCCCCTGCTCGGAGGAGCACACCGCCGAGACCTTCGCGACCGGGGAGCTCCCCGAGGAGTTCGACGACGCCGGGTACGACGACACCGACCTCGGCCACTACGCCTACCGCACGTGCTCGACCGCGTTCGCGAAGTTCGTCGAGGCCGACGAGAGCCTGGTGCTGCGCACCACGCTGAGCTGGGCCTGGTTCCGGCCCTCGGAGAAGGCGTGGGGCAAGGGCGCCCGCTGGTACCGCTGCGACGTGCTCGGCGGCAGCACCGCCAGTCCGGCGTACCGGCCGCTCCCCGAGACCGCCCGGGGCATGCTCGCCGGCCGCCCGCCCGACGTGTGGCTCAGCTGCGCGCGCGGCCCGTCGGTCGGTGAGGGCGAGAAGGTGCCCTGCTCGCAGAAGCACGACTGGCGCGCTGTCACGACGGTCAAGCTGGGCCAGCCCGAGGACGACTACCCCGGTGACCGGGTGATGGAGAGCCGCACCCGCTCCTTCTGCTCGACCTCGGTCCAGGCGTGGCTGAACTACCCGGCGGAGTTCGAGTACGGCTTCACCTTCTTCCACCAGGCGGAGTGGGACGCCGGGGTCCGCAGGTCGGTGTGCTGGGCGAGGACGAGTGAGTGACGACATGAGCAACCGCAGCCCCTGGGCGCGCCGGGCGGGTGTCGCCGCGGCGACCCTGCTCTCCCTGACCACCCTGGTCGCCTGCAGCGGCGGCGACCAGGACGAGCCCCCCGCCCAGCCGCGGTCGACCCAGGCCACCGCACCCGAGCCCGACCCGGGTCCCGCGACCGGCGCCTGCTACCCGCTGCCGTACGACGCCGCGGTCGCCCCCACCTCGACGGTCGAGCCCGTCGACTGCGCCCAGCCGCACACCAGCGTCACCTTCGCGACCGGTGCCATCGACGCGGTCGTCGACGGCCACCTGCTCGCCGTCGACTCCGACCGGGTCCAGGCGCAGGTCTCGTCGGCCTGTCCCCACCAGCTCCTGGCGTACGTCGGAGGCTCACTGCCCCAGCTCCGGCTGTCCATGATCCGCTCGATCTGGTTCACACCGACCGTCGACGAGTCCGACGCCGGGGCGGCCTGGTACCGCTGCGACGCGGTCCTCCTCGACGGCGCCTCCAAGCTCGCCGACCTCGACGGCGACCTCGAGGGGGTGCTCGGCGGCGCCACGGTGCCGGACCGGTACGCCATGTGCGGCACCGCCGCCCCGGACGCGCCGGACTTCGAGCGGGTGCGCTGCTCGGCGAAGCACTCGTGGCGCGCCATCGACGTGGTCGCCTTCGAGGCCGCCGACTACCCGGGCGTCAAGCAGGTCCGGGCCGCCGGGCGGACCCGGTGCGAGGACGCCGCGGCCGAGGTCGCCGAGGACCCGCTGACCTTCAAGTGGGGCTACGAGTGGCCCACGAAGGAGCAGTGGGCGATGGGCCAGAAGTTCGGCCGCTGCTGGACGACCAGCTGACGGCGCGAGCGTCCTGCGCGTGACACCGACCCGGCGCGTCTGAACCTGCTGAGAGCGCCGACCCGGCGCGTTTGAACGCGCCGGGTCGGCGCGTTCTGGGCGTTCAGATGCGCCGGGTCGGTCAGAAGCCGAGCTTGCGCAGTTGGCGGGGGTCGCGCTGCCAGTCCTTGGCGATCTTGACGTGCAGGTCGAGGTAGACCGGGGTGCCGAGAAGGGCCTCGATCTGCTGGCGGGCGGCGGTGCCGACCTGGCGCAGGCGCGCGCCCTTGCGGCCGATCATGATTCCCTTCTGCGAGTCCCGCTCGACGTACAGGTTGGCGTGGATGTCCAACAGCGGCTTGTCGTCGGGGCGGCCCTCGCGCAGGCCCATCTCCTCGACGACGACGGCGATCGAGTGGGGGAGCTCGTCGCGGACGCCGTCCAGGGCGGCCTCGCGGATCAGCTCGGCGGCGAGGATCTCCTCGGGGGCGTCGGTGAGGTCTCCGTCGGGGTAGAGCGGGGGGCCCTCGGGCATCAGCCGGACCAGCAGGTCGCCGAGCAGCGGGATCTGATCGCCGCCGACCGAGGAGACGGGAACGATCTCGGCCCACTCGGTGCCGGTCTCCCGGCCCAGCTCGGCGATGTCGAGGAGGTGCTCTGCGATCCGGTCGGGCGCGGCGAGATCGGTCTTGGTGGCGACGGCGATTTTCGTGGTCCGCCGGACCTTGGCCAGCTCGGTGACGAGGAACCGGTCGCCCGGGCCGATCTTCTCGTCGGCCGGGAAGCACACCGCCACCACGTCGACCTCGGCCCAGGTGGTCTTGACCAGGTCGTTGAGCCGCTCCCCCAGCAGCGTGCGCGGGCGGTGCAGGCCGGGGGTGTCGACGAGGACCAGCTGGCCGTCGGGGCGGTGCACGATCCCGCGGACGACGGTCCGGGTGGTCTGCGGCTTGTCGGACGTGATCACGATTTTCTGTCCGACCAGCGCGTTGGTCAGCGTGGACTTGCCGACGTTGGGGCGCCCGACGAAGCAGGCGAAGCCACTGCGGTAGCCGTCGGGCACGTCGCCGAGGCCGAAGACAGGCGCCGCCGGCGGGGGCAGCGCACCGAAGTCCTCGTCGAACTCGTCGTCGTCCTCGACCTCGTCGACGTCCTCGGGCTCATGCTGGTCGTTCACTGCTCGGCAACTCTCTCCTCGTTCGACGGCTCCCGCGCCGCGTCATAGTCGGCCCAGATCTCCTCGTCGGACTTCCCGGCCGCCTTGCCGGCCCGCCAGATGGGACCGGGGTCGACGGCGCGGGGCTGCCGCCGCGCGACCGATCTCCAGTAGCCCATGACGTCGTAGTGGGTGCTGGGAAGCCGGCGCTCGCGCATCAGGTGCTTGCGGATGGCCCGCATCTGGGCGGACTCGCCGGCCATCCAGAAGTAGCCGTCGCCCGCGGGCCAGTCGATCTCCTCAACGACTCCGGCGAGCCGGCTCTCGTCATCGAGCGGGAGCCAGGTGACATCGGCGGCCGGCGGGAAGTAGCCCTGGATCCGCGAGTCGGCCGGCACCTCGGCGTGGATCCGCACCGGAAGCCGGTCGCCGTGCTCGACGGCGATCCGCGCCATCGCCGGCAGTGCGGTCAGGTCACCGACGAGGAGCAGCCATCGCGCGTCGTCCGGCGGCAGGAAGGATCCCTTGGCCTCGGTCAGCACGACCTGTTGGCCGACGGGATCACCCGACGCCCATTCGGTGACCAGTCCGACGTCGTGCACGACGACATCGAGGACCATCCGCCCGTCGGCGTAGGAGCGCACGGTGTAGTAGCGGCTCTGGAACTGGCCGGGCACGACCAGGCCCACCCACTCGTCGGAGATCCCGGTCGACACGAAGCCGGGGACGTCGAGGGTCAGCCGCACCAGGTGCGGCGTCAGCTGCTCGCGTCCACGGACGGTGGCGTCGTACTGCAGGGCGCGGGTGCTCACCCGCCCAGGCTATCGAGGCACGGCTCAGACACCGAAGTCGTGCCGCAGCGGGTACCCGCTGACGCCGTCGTCGCTCCGGGTCGCCAGCACGTGGTGGAGCTGGATCTCGTCGCGCTCGAAGGCGATCCTGGACCCCGCCATGTAGAGACCCCACACCCGGGCGGTGCCCTCGTCGGTCTCGGCGACGCACGCGTCCCAGTTGTCGGCGAGGTTCCGGCACCAGCCGGCGAGCGTCTTCGCGTAGTGGAGCCGGAAGTTCTCGTGGTGCTGGACCTCGAGTCCGGCGTCCTCGATCGCGGCCGCGATCGTGCCCGAGCCGGCGAGCTCGCCGTCGGGGAAGACGTAGCGGTCGATGAAGGCGCCGGTACGACGGTCCACGTTGTCGTGCCGGGTGATGCAGTGGTTGAGCATCCGCCCCTGCGGCTTGAGCTTGTCGCGCATGAACCCGAAGTAGGCCGGGTAGTTGGCGACGCCGATGTGCTCGGTCAGGCCGATCGAGCTGACCGCGTCGAAGTCGCCCTCGGCGACGTCGCGGTAGTCGGAGTGACGCACCTCCGCCAGGTCGTCGAGGCCCTGCCGCTTGATCTCCTCCTGGGCCCAGGTGGCCTGCTCCCGGGAGAGCGTCACGCCCAGCACGCGGACCCCGTAGTGCTTCGCGGCGTGGCGCACCATGCCACCCCAGCCGCAGCCGATGTCGAGCAGACGCTGGCCGGGCTGCAGTCCGAGCTTGCGGCAGATCAGGTCGTACTTGTAGGCCTGAGCCTCCTCGAGCGTGGCCTCCTCCGTCGGGAAGACCGCACAGGTGTAGGTCATCGACGGGCCGAGGACGTGCTCGTAGAAGGTGTTCGACACGTCGTAGTGGTGATGGATCGCGTCGGCGTCGCGCTCCTGGGAGTGGCGGCCCCACCACTGCAGCGAGCGCAGGCCCTCGAGCCGGTGCCGCCACGCCGGCAGGTGCTCCTGCGGCGGCGGCGCGGGCGGGATCAGGTGGCTCAGGCCGAGCGAGCGCAGCACGCCGACCAGCTCGAGCGGCCCCGGGATCCCGAAGTCGGTGTGGTCCTTGAGCAGCGAGAACGCGGCGTAGGGGTCGCCCGGGTGGGCGCCGTGCAGGACCAGGTCGCCGGCGACGTAGGCGCGGGCGAGGCCGAGGTCGCCGGGCGCCGTCATGATGTAGGAGAGACCGCGCTCGCTGACCAGCTCCACGCCGTAGGGCTGGGACTGGTCACCCGCCACCGAGCCGTCGTAGGCCTTGAGCCACAGGGGCAGGCCGCCCGGGAAGAGGGAAGCGATCGTGGGCGCGATGCCCCTGCCTGTCTGGACTGTCATCGGCTTCGCACCGCCTTGTCGTAGAGGGTCGTCAGTCGGTCGTCGGGATCGTGGACGCGCTTGACCGCCTCGAGCCGGTCGGTGTTGTAGAGCGCGTCGAAGCTCGCCCGGTCGTAGAAAGCATCGGAGTAGAGGGATTTATGCCCGCCCAGCTCATGGACCTTGGCCTCGATCGCGCGGTTGCGGGGGCCGTCGGGGGCGTCGGGGCCGACATGGACGGTGCCCCAGAAGCCCACGTTGACGTAGGTCTTGCCGGTCTCGAGCGGGTACAGCGGCCAGGCCCGGGTGGTGGCCAGCGGGCACATCCACACCGGTCGCATGCCGACCTCCTCGTCGAACCAGGCGAGGAACTCGCCCAACCGCTCGACCGGGACCTCGATGTCCTGCACGACCCGCTCGCGCAGCGGGCGACCGGCGCGACGGTCGAGGCGGTCGGCGATGCCGAAGCGGCGGTCGAGGTGGAGCAGCCGCATGTAGACGTCGGAACGGCGGTAGCGGCGCGGCCAGAACCGGCGGATCCGCGGGTTCTGGGCGCCGAAGGCGCCGGAGCACCAGAACCAGTCGGTGTCCCAGCGCCACAGGTAGTCGTGGAAGGTCAGCCGGTCGCGGTCGCAGGTCTGCAGCGAGCGATAGTAGATCCGCTGTCCGGCGTAGTCGGAGGTCGGACCCGGCTCGTCGGTCCATCGGGCGAGGGTGAGCACGTGCTCGCCCGGCCCGAAGGAGACGCCGTCGAGGCCGTGGACCGGCTCGCCGTCGTACTCCTGGGTCGCGGTGATCTCGGCGATCGTCTTGGCGAGCAGCTCGGGGTCGTCGATGCGCAGGTGGCGCAGCGCGACGTACGGCGGCACGGCGGCGAGCTTGATCCGCAGCCTGGTCGCATAGCCGAGCGAGCCGTAGGAGTTGGGGAAGGCGTCGAACAGGTCGTCGCCCGGGCGGGTCGTGACCACCCGGCCGCTGCCGGTGAACACGTCCATCTCCAGCACCGACTCGTGGGGAAGACCGAGCCGGAAGCTGGTCGACTCGATGCCGAGTCCGGTGACCGCGCCGCCGAGGGTGATCGTGCGCAGTTGCGGGACGACGTAGGGCACCAGCCCATGGGGCAGCGTCGCGTCCACGAGGTCCTCGTAGGTGCACATGCCCTGCACCTCGGCCACCGGGCCGTCAGGGCTCTCGGGCAGCACCTCGATGACACCGCAGAGACCGCTGACGTCGAGTCCGGGAGCATCGGTCGCCGTCCGCGCCCGGAACAGGTTGGTGGTGCGCTTCGCGAGCCGCACGGGCTGACCGGGGGGAATGGCTGCGTAGGAGTCCGCAAGCCGGCGCACGGCCCGCTCGTGCTCCTCCCAGGGAGGGTTTGCCATGACTTGCAACTTACTCCTCTCCGGGGACAACGGGATGCAGGGGTCGGCCCTCCTCCTCTCCCCGATCGCCCGCCCGGTGGTCCGCCCGATCGCCCGCCCGGTGGCCCGCCCGGTGGTCCGCCCGGTGGTCCGTAGACTGACCGGCGTGGAGTTGCTGACGGCGGCACGACCGGAGAGGGGCCGGCGAGGCACCGTCCGGTACCTGCTGCTCGGCGGTCTGCTGGGCGGACTCCTGGCCGGCGCGGTCATCGTCGGCCTGGTGACCATGCACGCCGTCAGCCTGCACGGCACGCCGGCCGCCCACGCGGCGCCGGTCTCCACGGCCGGGCCGGCGCTCGACGGCGACAGGGCCGACGAGCACGGCGCCGACGGGCACCCGGCCCACCGATCCGCCGAGCCGGCCGCGTTCGCTGCGGAGCCCGCCCCCGGCGCCTCCGGCTCTGCCGGCGGCGCTTGCGTCGGCTGCGGCGAAGGGTCGGCGGGCATGGCGGTGGCGTGCGCCCTGGCCCTCCTGCTCGTCCTGCTCGTGCTGACGCCCCCGCGGCTGGTGCCCCGGTGGATGCATGCGCCCTCCTCGCGCGCTCCCCTCGGCCGCCTCCTCCGACGGATGGCCCCCCAGGCACCGTCCTTGCACGTCCTCTGCATCAGTCGCACGTGAGCGGCAGCCGCCCGTCGCGCATCCGCGGGACGGGCGGCCGCCCCCACCTCACCCCGCGTGGCGCCGTCCCGGCCCGCGCGCCCAGCGACTGTGCACCAGGAGACACGACCCATGAAGCGACGAACGGCAGCGCCCGCTGCCCTGGCCCTGACGGCCACCCTGATCCTGGCCGGCTGCTCGTCCGAGGACGACCCGATGCCCGGGATGGACCACGGCTCCTCGGAGCGGTCGGCCGACGACCCGACCGGCCAGGCCGACACGCCCGACGCGACGGACGCGAACGACGCTGACGTCATGTTCGCGTCGATGATGATCGTCCACCACGAGCAGGCCATCGAGATGAGTGACATCGTCCTCGGCCAGGCCGGGGTCGACCCCGCGGTGGTCGAGCTGGCCGAGGCGGTCAAGGCCGCCCAGGGCCCGGAGATCGAGCAGCTCCGGGGCTGGCTGGTCGCCTGGGGCGCCGATCCCGACGGCCAGGGCATGGCCGGGATGGACCACGGCGACGGGATGATGAGCGAGGACGACCTCGCCGCCCTGGAGACGGCCGGCGGCGCCGAGGCATCCCGCCTGTTCCTGGAGCAGATGATCGTCCACCACGAGGGTGCCGTCGCGATGGCCCGTACCGAGGTCGCGGACGGGAGGAACCCGGACGCCGTGCGACTCGCGCGGACGATCATCGACGCCCAGACCGCCGAGATCCAGGAGATGAACGACCTCCTGGACGCCCGCTGACCTGACCGGACGGTCGGTGCCGGGACGCCCCGCGGTGTCCCGGCACCGACCGCCGGTCCCTCCTCGAAGGAACCGCCATGTCCCACCCCACCCGCTCCCGGCGCCGCCTCCTGATCGCCGCCGCCGCCCTGCTGCTCGCCGGGCCCGCACTCGGCGGCTGCGCGTCCGGCACGTCCGACGCCCCCGGGGCCGCCCGCTCGGCCGACGACCCACTCCTCACCGAGCACGACCTCGCCGGCCTCGACGTCAGCCAGGTGATCGACCGGCTCGACGCCCTGCCCGTCGCCGAGCGCCCGGCGGACCTGCTCGCATCGGTGCGCCCGGACAGCCTGGTGCTGAGCGACGACGCGGGTCGCGAGACCCGGCTGCCGATGCCCGAGGACCGGGTCTACGTGTCGGTGGCGCCGTACCGCGAGCAGACGCACGAGTGCCACTTCCACAGCCTGACCACCTGCCGCGGCGAGCTCTCCGGGGCCGGCGTCCGGGTGACCCTGGTGCGTTCCGACGGGGAGGTGCTGGTCGACGAGGAGCGCACGACCTACGACAACGGGTTCACCGGGCTCTGGGTGCCGCGCGGCATCGAGGCCACGCTCACGATCGGGTACGACGGACGGTCGGGCACCGTCCCCGTGTCCACGACCGACGCGGACGACCCGACCTGCCTCACCACGCTGCGGCTGACCTGAGCCGGGCCCGGCGGCGTGGCGGCGACGGCGTCACAGCCAGCCGTTCCCGACCGCGACCAGCACGGCCTCCGTGCGGTTGCCGGCCCCGGTCTTGCCGATCGCCGCGGACAGGTGGTTGCGCACCGTCCCCTCGGAGAGGAAGAGTGCGGCGGCGATGGCCGCGACCGGGGCCCCGTCGCGGGCCGCGCGCAGTACGTCGGTCTCGCGGGCGGTCAGCGGCGACTCCCCGGTCAGCAGGGAGTCGGTGGCCAGGGCGGGGTCGACCACGCGCAGTCCCTGGTGGACACGGCGTACGGCGTCGGCGAGCTGGGTCGCCGGGGTGTCCTTGACGACGAAGCCCGAGGCACCGGCCCGGAGCGCTCGGCGGAGGTAGCCGGGGCGACCGAAGGTCGTCACGATGAGCACCCGGGTGCCCGGGCTCGCCGCGCGGACCTCAGCGCACGCGGCGATGCCGTCCAGGCCGGGCATCTCGACGTCCAGCAGGGCGACGTCCGGGGTGTGCCGGCCGGCCGCCGCGACGGCCTCCTCACCGGTCCCGACCTCGGCGACGACCTCCAGGTCCGGCTCGAGGCCGAGCAGGGCGGAGAGCGCACCGCGGACCAGGGCCTGGTCGTCGGCGAGCAGCAGCCGGATCGGGTCGCTCACGACAGCACCACCGCCACCGACCAGCCCGGCTCGAGACTGCGGGTCACGAGGGTCGCGCCGCCGGCGGCCGCGCGCTCCTGGAGCCCGGTGAGCCCCGACCCGCGGCCGGCGTCGACGGGAACCCCGCGGCCGTCGTCGCGGACCTCGACCGCCTGCGACGTCAGCCGCACCTCGCAGTGCCGGGCCCCGGAGTGCCGCACCACGTTGGTGACGGCCTCGCGGACGGTCCAGGCGAACAGCTCACGCGCCTCGGTCGGGACCTCGTCGGTGCTGTTGGGGAGCGTCGCGTCGATCTGCGCTGCGGCCAGCGCGGTCCGGGCACGGGCGATCTCTCCCGGCAGGGTGAGGCCACGGAATCCCTCCACCGCGCGTCGTACGTCGGCGAGCGCGTCGCGGCTCAGCCGTTCGAGGTCGCCCAGCTCGGCGCGGGCCCGCTCCGGGTCGGCGTCGAAGAGGCGCCCGGCGAGCTCGGCCTTGATCGTGATGACGGTGAGCGAGTGACCGAGGATGTCGTGCAGGTCGCGAGCCAGCCGGTTGCGCTCGCTCTCGGCCGCCAGCGCGGCATTCGCCGCATGGGCGCGGATGAGCTCGATGTTGCGGTTCATCATCGAGCGCACGCCGAACACCGCGATCGACGCCGCCACGACCGAGAACGCGAGCCAGGTGTCGTGCTCCCAGCCCGGGACCGTGAGGCCGAGGACCAGCACGGTCGTCGTCAGCACGAGGACGAGGGGCAGGAACGCCCGGGGCGGGTAGAGCATCACGAGAGTCACCGCGAGGTAGACGACGCTCGCCATGCCGACCTGGCCGAGGGCGGCGACCATGACGACGGCCAGGGTCGCGAGGCCGAGGGTCCAGGCCAGTCGGATCCGCAGGGGCGGCGCCATCGCGAGCCGGGCGCGGCCCCGGCGCAGGGTGACCCACAGGCCGAGGTAGCCCGCGGCGAAGACCACCGTCGCGACCAGCCCGACCCAGGCGTGCGGATCGGGCAGGTCGCCCCAGGCGCTGCGCACCGGGTCGACGAGGAAGGTCAGCCAGATCGCGGCGAACAGCGGCGCCCACCGGCCCAGCGGGCGCTGGAGGGGGTGGGGGGCCGCGGTGTCCACAGGCGTCACGCTAGTCCGCCGGACGTCGTCTGGCCGGTCAGACCCGGGCGGTGTCCCTGCTCATCCGCCAGGCGGCGCCGGCCACGAAGAGCGCGAACCAGGCGACGGCGTTGACGACGGCGTACCAAGGCAGCTCGTGGGTCAGCGGCCAGCGCGCGATCTCGGCGACGCCGTACATCGGGGTCCAGTACGCGATCTGTCGGACCACCTCCGCATAGTCGTCGAGCGGGATGAAGACACCACCGAGGAAGGAGAGGAGCGCGAGACCGGGACCCAGGATCTGCATGGCGTTCTCGCCGGGGACGACGTAGCCGACGAAGACGCCGAGGGCGGCGAAGGTCAAGGTGCAGAAGAGCGTCACCACGGCGCACTCGATCCACACGTGGACGGGCATGTCGGCCTTGCCCTGAATTGCGCCGACGACATTGACGGCGGCGATCGCGAGGGCGCCCATGGCGAGGGCGACCAGCGCTTTCATCAGGATGTAGACCACCGGATGGAGGGGGGTGAGGCGCAGCTGGCGTGACCAGCCGAGGGAGCGTTCGAGGGCGACCATGGAGCCGCCGGCCGCCGCGGTGAGCGCGGCGCCGTACAGCGCCATCGAGGCCAGGATGTACGCCGCCACGTTGCCGCTGCCCGCCTTCTGCTGCCAGCCGGACTGTCCGCCGAAGGCGAGCAGCATGGCCGCCGGGAAGATCAGCGTGAACACGATGGTGCGGCGGTTGCGCAGCATCCGGCGCAGCTCGATGCCGAGGACGGTCAGGTTGAATCCGCCCATCGGCGGAACCCGGCGGGTCGTGGGGTCGACGGTGCTGGTGGTGGTGCTCATGCGGTCTCTCCGGTCAGCGTGAGGAAGGCCTCTTCGATGCCCTGGGCGGCGATCTCGATGTCGCGGGCGGCGGTCTCGGTGAGCAGGTAGCGGGCGACCGCGTCGCTGTCCTTGGCGTGGATGGTCACCGACTCGCCGCGGACGTCGACGTGCTCGACGCCGCCGAGCGCGGCGACCGCGGAGGTGACGCCGTGGTCGACGCCGGGCACCGTGGCCCGGACCGTGCGGCCCGAGGCCAGGGCGCGGATCTGCGGACCGGAGCCGTCGGCGACGATGCGGCCCCTGCTGATCAGCACGATCCGGTCGGCGTACTGGTCGGCCTCCTCGAGGTAGTGCGTGGCGAACAGGACCGTGCGGCCGGCGCCGGCGTCGGCGCGGATCGCGTTCCAGAACGCCCGCCTGCCCTCGACGTCCATGCCGGTGGTCGGCTCGTCGAGCAGCAGCAGGGCGGGGTCGGGCAGCAGCGCCATGGCGAACCGCAGTCGCTGCTGCTCGCCGCCCGAGCACTTGGCGACCCTCCGGTCGGCGATGCCGGTGATCCCGGCGCGCTCGAGGACGTCGTCGACCGCCCGGGTGTCGGCGAACAGGCTCGCCGTGTAGGCGACGGTCTCCCGGACGGTGAGGTCCTTGAGCAGACCGCCGGTCTGCATCACCGCCGACACCAGACCCCGGGCGATCGCCCGACGCGGCTCCAGGTCGAGCACCTCGACGGTGCCGCTCGTCGGTCGGCTCAGGCCCAGGACCATGTCGATCGTCGTGGTCTTGCCGGCGCCGTTGGGCCCCAGGAAGGCCACGACCTCACCGGGATGCAGCTCCAGATCGATGCCTCGGACGGCCTGCACCGGCCCGAAGTCCTTGGTCACTCCCGCCAGGCGGACCGCCCGTCGGCTGGTGCTCGTCGTCGTCATGACCCCAGCGTCGCCGCCGGTCGGGCCCGGCGCCTCGGGCAGGTGTCACGACCCGGGCATGACAGATGTCATGGCGGGAGCGGCGAATCAGCGGCCGCCCGGGCCTGCGGTCGTGGTCGCGCCGATCGTGCCGCGGGCGTCGCCGACGTGGACCACGACGCCCGCGGCGCCGGCGAAGTCGGCGAGCACGGCGCTGTCCGGCTCGGTGAGGTCCCCCGCGTCGCCGAGCACGACGCAGGCGTCGACGCCCGTGGAGCCCGAGGCGACGGCCATCGCGACGACGGCCTGCACCGCGGTGAGCCGGAGCGAGGGCAGGTCGACGGTGGCGGCGGCGTAGGTGCGGCCGTCGGTGTCGCGTACCGCCGCACCCTCGGTGGCCTGGATGCGGGCGCGGGTGGCGCGGGCGAGGGTGACGAGCTTCTGGTCCTCGGCGGACAGGTCGGACATGGATCCATCCTCTCAGCCGCTGCGGCGGGTCCGGCAGGATGGGGGCATGCCCGCCTACTGGATCAGCAGCTACCGCGCCGTCACCGACACCGAGCGGATGGCGGCCTACGCCGCTCTCGCCCTGCCCGCCCTGACCGCCGCCGGGGGACGCTTCCTCGCCCGCGGCCTGCCCGAGCAGGTCTACGAGGCCGGCCTCGAGGAGCGCGCGGTGCTCATCGAGTTCGACACCGTCGAGGCTGCGCGCGCGGCGCATGCCTCCCCGGCCTACCAGGAGGCACTGGCCGCCCTGGGCGACGGCGCCGAGCGCGACATCCGGATCGTCCCGGGCGCCTGAGATGGCGCTCGGCCTGCGGCTGCGGCTCGGGCGCCCCGACCTCGGCCGGTACGCCGCCCGGTTCGGCCTCCCGCAGGCGAGCGACGGGGTCGGGGTCACCTTCCTCGGCGTCGCCAGCCTCCTCATCGAGGACGGCACGTCGGCCGTGCTCACCGACGGCTTCTTCACCCGGCCGTCGCTCCCCCGCGTCGCACTGGGCCGACTGGCGCCCGACGAGGCTCTGATCGAGCGGACCCTCGCCCGCGCCGGCATCGACCGGCTCGACGTGGTCGCCCCGGTGCACACCCACTACGACCACGCGATGGACGCCGCGGCCGTCGCCGCGCGCACCGGCGCCCGGTTGCTGGGCGGCACCTCCGCCGCCCAGATCGGCCGGGGCGGCGGCCTGCCCGAGGATCGGATCGGCGTCGTCGTCCCGGGTGAGCCGGTCCGGGCCGGCGGGTTCACCCTGACCTGGGTCGAGGGCGAGCACTGCCCGCCGGACCGCTACCCCGGACGGATCATGTCGCCGGTCGTGCCGCCGGTGCGGACCACGGCCTACCAGTGCGGCGAGGCGTGGTCGATCCTCGTCGAGCACGACAGCGGGCGGACCGCACTGGTGCAGGGCAGCGCCGGCTTCCGGCCCGGCGCCCTCACCGGGCGGCGGGCCGACGTCGCCTACCTCGGCGTCGGGCAGCTCGGCGTCCAGGACCCGGCCTATATCGAGCAGTACTGGGCCGAGACCGTCACCACGGTCGGCGCCCGGCAGGTCGTCCTGATCCACTGGGACGACTTCTTCCGGCCACTCGACCGGCCGCTGCGCGCACTGCCCTACCTCGGCGACGACCTCCACGCGACGATGTCGGTCCTCGAGCCGCTCGCGCAAGGCCAGGGCGTGGGCCTGCACTTCCCCACCGTGTGGCACCGCGAGGACCCCTGGGCACTGCTCGGCTGAGCCGTCGGCGACGCAAGTGGTGCGTCTCACACCACTAGGGCCCGCCCACGACGGAGCGGCAGGGGATGGTCGCCACCCAGGGATGTCTCGGCGGCGCGATCGGGACGGAGATCGAACCGGCCGGCCGGCCCGCGCAGCGGGAGACGAGTTCCTGGGTGGTGGGCCATGCCTCGCCGCTCTCCCGGGCGACGCCGTGCGAGCGTCCCGTGGCCAGCCCCGCTCCGAGGACCACGACTCCGACCCCGACCGCGAGCGCCCGCTGCCACCGCACCCGGACCAGGTCGAGGGCGACCACCGGCAGCGCGCACAAGAACAGTCCGGAGGTGGTGGCATAGCGGAGCAGTCCGACGGCGCGCCACTGCTGCGGCTCCCAGGCGCCGAAGGACATCCAGGAGTCGAAGTTCAGGACCACGCTGACCGCCCACACCAGGGCCGAGGTGAGCAGCAGCCCGCCGGCCAGCGCCCGGTGCCGCGCATCGCCGTGGCGCAGCAGCACGGCCAGGGCCAGGGCAGGCGGTACGAGGAGCACCAGGAGGCCGGTCGCGCCCGCGATCTCCACGATCCGGGCGGCCAGTCCCCCGGTGTCGGTCCAGGCCGCCGACCCGGCCTGACCGGCGAAGCCGAGCGCCAGGTCAGCGGGGGACCAGCCGTCGCCACCCCGCGGCGGTCGCGGCTGCACGCGGCTCACGACCACCTGGGCCAGCCCGCCGGCCAGCAGCGCGCCGCGCGGCAGCCAGCGCTCCCGGTCGCGCCAGCCGACCACGAGGAGCGGAACGAGCAGGACGACGACGATCTCCGACAGCCCGATCAGCAGTCCGGCGACGGCCCACCACGCTGCCGCGGAACGCGTCCGGGGGCGGTGCAGGACCAACCAGAACCCCAGCCAGAGCCCGAATCCGTGCAGGTTCGCGAGATTGCCGAGCAGCTCGAACCCGGCCGCCGGCAGGAGCACCGGCACCAGGGCGACCAGGCAGCGGACCGCGACCCGGTCGAGCAGGTCCTCGGTGAGGAGGTAGGTGAGCGCGCAGACGAGGCCGACCGTCGCCACGGAGACGGCCGTCGTCGCGAGGTCGTAGCGGGCCGGCGGAATGACGGCGACGATGGCCTCGGCGAGCAGGCGCGGGACCAGGTGCAGGTAGCCGTCGTACGACGACCACGGCGGTACGCCCGCCAGGGCGTCGCTCAGGAAGACCCGGCCGTCCTCGGCCCAGAGCCGGTTGCGGGCCGCCACCGGCACCCGCCACCATCCGTACGCCGTCGCGACGACCCCGAGGACGACGGGAACGGCGACGCGGCGTGGCGGGAGCACGCCCGGAATCCTCTCAGTCGGCGGCGGGCTCGACCTGCGGAACGCGGGAGATCAGCACCGTGCCGATCTTGTTGCGCCGCCCGGCCGCCTGCTCGGCCTCGAAGCGCAGGCCGTGCGCCTCGACCACCGAGCCTGGGATCGGGACCCGGCCGAGGTGCTTGGCGAGCAGGCCGCCGACGGAGTCGACGTCCTCCTCCTCGATCGGGAAGCCGAAGATCTCGTCGAGGTCGTCGACCGGGTAGCGCGAGGACACCCGGACCTCGTCGTCGCGGCCGTCGCCGACCTGCTCGACCTCGACCTCCGCCTCGTCGTACTCGTCGGTGATCTCGCCGACGATCTCCTCGAGCAGGTCCTCGATGGTGATCAGGCCGGCCGTGCCGCCGTACTCGTCGACGACGATCGCGACGTGCAGCCGGCGCAGCTGCATCTCGCGCAGGAGGTCGTCGACCGGCTTCGACTCCGGCACCCAGACGGCGGGCCGCATGACCTCCTCGACCTTCTGGGTCAGCTCGACGTCCGGTGCCTCGAAGTCACGGCGGACGACGTCCTTGAGGTAGGCCACGCCCAGCACGTCGTCGAGGTTCTCGCCGACCACGGGCACCCGGGAGAAGCCCGAGCGCAGGAAGAGCGACATGGTCTGGCGCAGGTTCTTGTGGTTCTCGATGTAGACCACGTCGCCGCGCGGCACCATCACCTCGCGCACCGTGGTGTCACCGAGCTCGAAGACCGAGTGGATCATCTTGCGCTCGTCGGCCTCGATCAGCTCACTGGCCTCGGCGATGTCGACGAGCTCGCGCAGCTCGGTCTCGGTCTGGAACGGCCCCTCGCGGAACCCGCGTCCCGGGGTGATCGCGTTGCCGACCAGGATCAGCAGCCGCGGGATCGGGCCGAGGACCGTGGTCAGCGCCGACAGCGGCCAGGCGCACCAGACCGCGACGGTCTCGGCGTGCTGGCGGCCGACGGTGCGCGGAGCCACGCCGATGACGACGAACGACACGACCAGCATCACCCCGAGGGCGAGGCCCGCGCGGGCCCACCACGAGGCGTCGAGCCGGTCGTCGACGTACAGCGTGACGACGACGATCGCCGCGATCTCGCACAGCAGCTGCAGCAGCAGCGCGGTGTTGAGGTGGCGAGGCGCATCCTCGAGCAGGACCACCAGGCGCTGGGCGCCGGCGCGTCCCTCACCCACCATCTCCTGCGCACGGGCGCGCGAGAAGCCCGCGAGGGCCGCGTCCGCCGCCGCGAACAGCCCCGAGAGCACCACCAGGACGGCCGCTGCACCCAGCGGCCACAGACTGTCGGCGATCATCCCCGCGCCCCCGGCGTCAGGAGGCGGCCACGTGGGCGCGCCACTGGGCCAGCAGCTGGTCCTGGAGGCCGAACATCACCGCATGCTCCTCGGGCTCGGCGTGGTCGTAGCCGAGGAGATGGAGGATGCCGTGGGTGGTGAGCAGCTCCAGCTCGGCGAGCGTGCCGTGGCCGGCCGTGGCCCCCTGGCGCTCCGCGACCGCCGGGCAGAGCACCAGGTCGCCCAGGACGCCCTCCTCGGGCTCCTCGGTGACCAGGCCGGGACGCAGCTCGTCCATCGGGAAGGCGAGCACGTCGGTCGGCCCCTCCTTCTCCATCCACTTCTCGTTCAGTTCGGCGATGGTGTCCTCGTCGACCGCCTTGATGCACAGCTCGGCGAGCGGGTGGACCCGCATCTGGTCCATCACGAACCGCGCGAGCCGCGAGAAGTGCTTGACATCGAGGCCGCTGCCGGACTCGTCGAGGATCTCGATGGTCACTGCTCGCCCTTCTTCGCCGCCCGGCGGGCCGCCTTCTGCTTCTCCGACCTGGCGTCGAACTCGTCGTAGGCCGCGACGATCCGGCCGACCAGCTGGTGCCGGACGACGTCGTGGCTGGTGAGCCGGACGAACGCGAGGTCCTCGACGCCGTCGAGGATCGTCTCCACGACCCGCAGCCCGGAGTTGGTGCCCGAGGGCAGGTCGACCTGGGTCACGTCGCCGGTCACCACGATCTTGGAGCCGAAGCCGAGCCGGGTCAGGAACATCTTCATCTGCTCGGGCGTGGTGTTCTGCGCCTCGTCGAGGATGATGAAGGAGTCGTTCAGCGACCTGCCCCTCATGTAGGCCAGCGGCGCCACCTCGATCGTGCCCGCGGCCAGCAGCTTGGGGATCGACTCGGGATCGAGCATGTCGTGCAGCGCGTCGTAGAGCGGGCGGAGATAGGGGTCGATCTTCTCGCTGAGCGTGCCGGGGAGGTAGCCCAGCCGCTCGCCGGCCTCGACCGCCGGACGGGTCAGGATGATCCGGTTGACCTGCTTGGCCTGCAGCGCCTGCACGGCCTTCGCCATGGCGAGATAGGTCTTGCCGGTGCCGGCCGGACCGATGCCGAAGGTGATGGTGTGCTTGTCGATGGTCTCGACATAGCGCTTCTGGTTGAGCGTCTTGGGCCGGATCGAGCGTCCGCGGTTGCTCAGGATGTTGAGCGAGAGGATGTCCGCCGGCCGCTCGGAGGTCGCGGTCTGCACGCGCAGCATGGCCTCCACGCGCTCGACGACCTCGGGCGTGATGCCCTGGCCGGTGCGCAGGATGGCGACCAGCTCGTCGATCAGCTTCTCGGCGAGCTCGATCTCGTGCAAATCCCCGGACAGCGTGATCCGGTTGCCCCGGACGTGGACCTCGACGCCGAACCGCTTCTCGATGATGCCGAGGTGCTCGTCGCCCGGGCCGAACAGGGTGACCATGTCGATGCTGTTGGGCACGACCACCGTGTGGCGGGCGGGAGCGGGCGACGTGGCTGCGGTGACGGCGGCGCTGACTTTGGGGAGTGAGTCGGTCATGGATGCCCGAGGACGGGCGGCCTTTCAGGTACGACGATGCGGCCCCTCCATGGTACGGGGCCGGGCTGCGGCGCGCCCACTCGTTTCCCCGGTCCGCCCACCGGCGTCTCCGGGCTCAGCCCGGGGGCCAGGTCATCGACCGGCCGGCGAGCACGTGGCAGTGCGTGTGGAAGACGGTCTGCCCCACGCCGGCTCCGGTGTTGAAGACGAGGCGGTAGTCGTCGTACCCCTCGCCGGTGGCGACGGTGCGCGCCGTGGTGGCGATCTCGGCGAACATCGCCGCGTCGGCCTCGGCCGAGGCGGCGGCGTTCGCCTGATGGTCGCGCGGCACGACCAGGACGTGCAGCGGCGCCTGGGGGTTGATGTCGCGGAAGGCGACGGTGCGCTCGGTGGTGTGGACGACCTCGGCGGGGATGTCCCCCGCGACGATCTTGCAGAACAGGCAGTCGGGTGCGGCAGTCACGGGGACAACCATGCCACCATCGACGGATGCGTACTCGCCCCCGCCGTCCGCACCCCCTTCTCGCCGCGCTGAGCGTCGCTGCCTGCCTGCTCGCCGCCTGCGGCGACGGCTCCGACCCGGAGGCCGAGGAGACACCCTCGACCTCTCCCTCGACGTCGCCGGTCGCGTCCGACACCCCCGGCGCGAGCGAGGGCCCGGCCGGCCGGGTGGCCGTGACGGCCTACTACGCCGGCGACACGCCCGGAGGCGTCGCGCTGTACGCCGAGCCCCACGCCCAGGTCGCCACCGACGACGTGCTCGGCCTCCTCCTCGACGGCCCGGTCGACCCGGACTACCGCACCCTGCTGCCGGCCGGCAGCGTCGAGCCCGGCGTGAGCTTCGACGGGATCGGAGCCGACGGCCTCTTCCAGGTGGAGCTCGCCGACGCGTCGTGGACCGAGCGCCCCGACGGCATGTCCCGCCGCCAGGCGCGCCTCGCCGTCCAGCAGCTGGTGTGGACCCTCAACTCGGTGCAGGACGGCGCCACGCCCGACCCGGGCGCCCGCACCGGGGCGAGGATCGGCTTCTTCCTCGACGGCGAGGAGGTCAGCTATCTCGGCATCCCCAGCGGCGCGCAGGCCGCGCCGGAGCTCGACGTCCTCGCCGCGGTCAACATCACCACCCCGGCCGACGGCACCGCGGTCGACGACAGCGTCGCCGCGAGCGGCCTGGCCAGCTCCTTCGAGGCGACTGTGCCCTGGGAGGTGCAGGACTCCTCCGGCGCGGTGGTCGTCGAGGGCTTCGCGACCGCC
This sequence comes from Nocardioides sp. L-11A, assembly GCA_029961745.1. Lineage (NCBI taxonomy): Bacteria > Bacillati > Actinomycetota > Actinomycetes > Propionibacteriales > Nocardioidaceae > Nocardioides > Nocardioides sp. L-11A. The sequence continues at coordinate 2,295,943 of CP124680.1, read as the reverse complement.
GAGGGATGGATCGAGAGGCTCTATCCCTGGTCCGCGGAGATCGACGTCTCCGGCCTCGCGCCCGGCGACTACACCCTGGTCGCGCGCACCGACGACCCGTCCGGCGGTGAGGGCGGCGGGCCGACGGAGGACACGAAGCGGATCACGGTGCGGTGAGGTTCTCCCGGCTCCGGCTGAACCGGACCCTGCTGCTGCGCCAGCACCTGCTCGACCGCGCGACGATGGCACCGGCGGACCTCGTGGAGCACCTGATCGGCCTCCAGGCACAGGAGCCGCTGTCGCCGTACCTCTCGCTGGCGGCGCGGCTGGACGAGCTCGACCCGTACGCCGTCAGCGCGGCCATCGAGGACCGCTCGCTCGTGCGCGTGCTGAGCCTGCGCGACACCGTGCACCTCCACCGGCCCGCCGATGCCGTCACGCTGCCCGTGTGGGCCGCACCGGTCCGGGAGCGCGAGCTGAAGGCCAGCCAGACCGTCGGCGAGGCCCGCACGGTCGACCGCGAGGCCTTCCGGGTCGCGGTCGACGAGGTCCTCTCCGACGGCCCGCTCCCCCAACGGCAGCTGGGCGCAGCTCTGGCCGAACGGTTCCCCCAGCACACCGCCGGCCAGCTCGGCGGCGTCGCCCGGCTGCTGACGGTGCTCGCCCAGCTGCCGCCACGCGGGTGCTGGAAGCCGGCCGGCTCGACAGCCGTCGCCTACGACTTCGCCGCGCGCTGGACCGGCCTGCCCCTGGCCGAGCCGGATGTCCCCGGTGTGGTCCGCCGCTACCTGCGCGCCTACGGCCCCGCCACCGCCTCCGATGTCACCGCCTGGTCCGGCATCACCCGCCTCGGACCGGTGCTCAAGGCGATGGCCGACCTCGAGGTGCACGAGGACGAGGACGGCAGGCCGCTCTACGACGTCACCGACGCCCCCGTGGCCGACGAGGACCGGCCCGCCCCCGTGCGCCTGCTCGGCTGCTATGACAACCTCTGGCTCTCCCATGCCGCCCGGGACCGGGTCACCGCCGCCCAGCACCGCGGCCTGTGGATGGGCGTCAACGGCGCCCAGGCCATGTCGGTGTACGTCGACGGCTGGCTGGCCGGGCTCTGGCGGGTCGAGCACGGCCGGGTGGTGCTGGTGCGGATGGTCCGCGACCTGAGCCGGTCCGAACAGGCGGGCCTCGACGCCGAGATCGCCCGCACGGAGGCACTGCTGGCCCGCTGACCCGGCGCGTCTGAACGTCGTACGAGTGCCGACCCGGCGCGTTTGAACGCGCCGGGTCGGCGTCTCTCAGACGTTCAGTTGCGCCGGGTCGATTAGGCCCAGCGGGAGGTACGGGACAGCAGCGCGGCGACGGCGGCGACCCCGGCGGTGGAGGTGCGCAGCACCTCGGCGCCCAGCCGGACCGACACCGCGCCGGCGGCGACCAACCGGGCCACCTCCTCGTCGGTGAGCCCGCCCTCGGGCCCGACCACGACCAGCAGCTCGCCGTCGGACGGCAGTGCGAGGGCGGTGAGGGGCTCGGTGGCGTCCTCGTGGAGCACGACGGCGACGTCGACGCCCGCGACCAGCGCGGCGACCTCGTCCGTCGAGGCCAGCGGCACCACCTCCGGGTGCCAGGCCCGGCGCGCCTGCTTGGCCGCCTCGCGGGCGGTGGCCCGCCATTTCGCGTGCGACTTCGCGACGCGCTCGCCCTTCCAGACCGCGACGCTGCGGGCGGCCGCCCAGGGCACGATCCGGGCGACGCCGATCTCGGTGAGCACCTCGACGGCCAGCTCGCCGCGCTCGCCCTTCGGCAGTGCCTGGACGACGGTGACCGAGGGACGCGGCTCGGCGTGGTCCTCGACCGCGGCGACCAGGACGGTGAACGCGCGCTTCGCGGTGGCGCTCACCTCCGCGGTGGCGACCCGGCCGAGCCCGTCGGCGAGGGAGAGCCGCTCCCCCACCCGCAGCCGGCGTACGACGACGGCGTGGTGCGCCTCGTCGCCCTCGACGGTGACGGCGTCACCGGCCCGCACGCCGTCGAGCGACGGGACCAGGTGCTGCGGGAGGGTCATCGCTCAGTGTGCGCTGAACGCGTCGCGGAGCCGCCCGAACACGGACTTGTGTGCCGGCCGGACGTCGCCGGTGGGCCGCTCCTCGCCACGGATCGCGGCCAGCTCGCGCAGCAGCTCCTCCTGGCGGGGGTCCAGCCGGGTCGGGGTGTCGACCCCGATGGTGACCGCGAGATCGCCTCGCCCGCCGCGCAGGCCGGGGACGCCGCGGCCGCGGAGCACCACCTGGTGGCCGGACTGGGTGCCGGGCGGGATCTGGAGGTCGAAGAACCGCTCGACGTCCTCGCTGGCCGGGAGATCGGCCTCGAGCGTGGGCAACTCGATCGTCGTCCCGAGCGCGGCCGCGGTCATCGGCACCGACACCGCGCAGTGCAGGTCGTTGCCGTGCCGCTCGAAGACCTCGTGCGGGGCGACGTGGATCTCGACGTACAGGTCGCCGGCGGGGCCGCCGCCCGGCCCGACCTCGCCCTGCTCGCTGAGCTGGACCCGGGTGCCGTTGTCGACGCCGGCGGGGATCTTGACGGTGAGGGTACGCCGGGAGCGGACTCGGCCGTCGCCCGCGCACTCGCGGCAGGGATCGGGGATCACGGTGCCGAAGCCGCGGCAGGCGGCGCAGGGACGCAGGGTGCGGATCTCGCCGAGGAAGGACCGCTGCACGTGGGCGACCTCGCCCGCGCCCCGGCAGGTCTCACAGGGCACCGGGTGGCTGCCCGGCGCGGCACCCTCGCCGCCACAGGTCGTGCAGCGCACGGCGGTGTCGACCTTGAGCTCGCGGGACACGCCGAAGGCGGCTTCGGCGAGCTCCACCTCGATCCGGATGAGCGCGTCCTGGCCGCGGCGCACCCGCGGCCGGGGTCCCCGGCCGCCGCCCGCGCCGCCGGCGTTGCCGCCGAAGAAGGCGTCCATGATGTCGGTGAAGGAGAAGCCGGCGCCCTGGCCACCGAAGCCGCCACCGAAGGGATCGCCCCCGCGGTCGTAGGCGGCTCGCTTGTCGGGATCGGACAGCACCTCGTAGGCGGCGGTGACCTGCTTGAACCGCTCCTGGCTCTCCGGGTCGGGGTTGACGTCGGGGTGCAGTTGGCGGGCGAGCTTGCGGTACGCCTTCTTGATGGTGTCGGCGTCGGCGTCGCGACCGACGCCGAGCAGCTCGTAGGGGTCCTGACTCACGTGATGTGCTCTCTCAGCTCTCGTCGAGGATGCGGGAGACGTAGCGCGCGACCGCGCGCACCGCCGCCATCGTTCCGGGGTAGTCCATGCGGGTGGGGCCGACGATGCCGAGCGCGGCCAGCGCGTCGTCAGGGCCGTAGCCGGTGGCGACGACGCTGGTGGACGCCAGCTCCTGGATCGGGCCCTCGGCGCCGATCCGGACTGTGACGGCGCCGCCGCTGGTGGCCTCGCCGAGCAGCTTGAGGAGCACGACCTGCTCCTCCAGCGCCTCGAGCAGCGGGCGCACCGACGTCTCGAAGCTGTCGCCGAAGCGGGCCAGGTTGGCGGTGCCGCCCACCACCACCCGCTCGTCGGAGCGGTGGTCGCTCATCGCCTCGACCAGCGTCTCGACGACGGCGACCGTGGGCGGGGAGGCGGTGGTCGCGCCCGTGTCGTCGCGGACCAGCGCGTCGAGCGCGGCGGCGGCGTCGGCGATCACCTCACCGGTGGCGGCGAGGTTGATCCGGGAGCGCAGGGTGCCGAGCTGGTCGTCATCGATGTCGGCGTCGAGCTCGACGAGGCGCTGCTCGACCCGGCCGGAGCTGAGGATCAGCACCAGCAGCAGGCGGGCCGGCGTGAGAGCGACGACCTCGATGTGGCGCACCGTGGAGCGCGACAGGGTGGGGTACTGCACGACCGCGACCTGGCGGGTCAGCTGGGCGAGCAGGCGCACCGAGCGGTGCACGACGTCGTCGAGGTCGACGGCACCTTCGAGGAAGCCCGCGATGGCGCGACGCTCGGCCGAGGAGGTGGGCTTGACCGTCGACAGCCGGTCGACGAAGAGCCGGTAGCCCTTGTCGGTCGGCACCCGCCCGGCGCTCGTGTGCGGCTGGTGGAGGTAGCCCTCCTCCTCGAGCGCCGCCATGTCGTTGCGGATGGTCGCCGGGGACACATTGAGGTGGTGGCGCTCGACCAGCGCCTTCGAGCCGACCGGCTCCTCCGTCGCCACGTAGTCCTCGACGATCGCGCGCAGGACGGCGAGCCTGCGGTCCTCCTGCATGGCCACCTCCTTGCTGTCGTGTGCGTGGTCCCGGCGAGCACGGCCGGATCTGGCACTCCGTCACCGTGAGTGCCAATCCTAGCGCTCACCCGCGGGAGCGCCGCGTCGTGCGCACCAGCGAGCCGCGGATCCGGACGCCGGTGAGACACACCCTTCCCGCACCGTCGGCGATCCAGTAGGTTAGGCTCACCTAATCTTCCCGCCGACGATCCCGGACCCACTCCGGGGCGAAGGAGAGGACATGACGGTCGACCCCGGTCTCGACGTACGACGCATCGCCGCGGCGGCGCGCAGCATCCTGGCCTGCCCCGCCGAGGTCCAGCTGGTCGTCGACGGCATCGACGACCCCGCCGACCCCGACGACCCCGCCACCGGTCTCGACGCCGCGGGCCTGGAGATGCAGGACCACGGCGGCCGGCCGCTCCTCACCTGCACCGCCGACTCGGCACTCGCGGTCGCGGCCACCGACCGGCGCGGCGCGCTGCTCACCCTGACCAGCGGCCTCGGCGCCGCCGGGACCGCCGAGCGCGACGCGACGCTGACCCTCTCCGGGCGGCTCGAGGCACTCGGGCTCGAGCAGTGCGAATGCTGCGACGAGGTCCGGATGCGGGTCGGCCTGCACCTCGACTTCGCGCTCCTCTCCCGCACCAGCGCGCCCCGGGACGCACCCGACGAGACCCGGGTCCGGGTACCCCTCGGCGCGTTCGCCGACCCGGAGCACGAGCTCAACCGCGGCTTCCTCCAGCGCTCCACGGAGCACGCCAACCTGTGTCATCAAGACGAGCTGCGCCGTGCGATCGCGGCGATGACGCAGACCCGGCTCGGCGAGGTCGTCGGCGTCCAGCTCGCCGACCTGCACGCCGGCGGCGTCGCGCTCCGGTGGGTCGACCTCACCGGGGCCCACAGCGCCGAGCTGCGCTTCCCCCGCCCTGCCGCGTCGGCGGCCGAGCTCGGCGACCTGCTGCGCACCGAGCTGCACGCCGGCCTCTGCTGAACGATCGGCCGGGTCGGCCCAGGCTCCGCGACGAGCGCCCGTACCCTGGCCCCGTGCCGGCTTTCACCGAGGTCGCGGACCGGGTCTGGGTCCGCCGCGTCCCGTCGTACGACGTCAACCTGACCGTCGTGGGGGGTGAGCGCGGCCTCGTGGTGGTCGACACCCTGGCCTCCGCCGCCGAGGCCCGCGCCGCGATCGCGGCGATCGGCGACCTGCGCGCCGGGGCGGTGGTCGCGGTCGTCAACACCCACGACCACTTCGACCACGTGCTCGGCAACGCCACCTTCCGCCAGCGGTACGACGACCCGCCGGTGCACGCGACCGAGGACGCCGCCGCCCGCACCGATCCCGCGGCACCGCCGGCCGACCAGACCTTCTCCAGCGCGGCGGTGATCGACCTCGGCGACCGGCAGGTGGAGCTGGTCCATCCCGGTCGCGGTCACACCGCCGGCGATCTGGTCGTCCGGGTCCCCGACGCCGACGTGCTCCTCGTGGGCGACCTGGTCGAGGAGTCCGCACCACCGTCGCTCGGCACGGACTCATGGCCCCTCGACTGGCCGCAGTCCCTCGACCTGGTCCTCGGCCTGCTGACGCCCGGCTCGGTGGTCGTGCCCGGCCACGGCCGGGTCGTCGACCGGCGCTTCGTCGAGGAGCAGTGCGACGACCTGCGCGCGGTGGCCGAGACGATCCGCGACCTCGCCACCCGCGGGGTCCCGGAGGCCGAGGCGCACGGGGCGGCCGAGTGGCCGTTCCCCGCCGAGGCGCTGCACCACGCGATCGCCCGCGGCTACGCCCAGCTGCCCCGCGCCCGGCGCCAGCTGCCGCTCGCCTGACCCGTCGCCCGTCGTACCGGACGATTCGGCTCCGAATCCGGCGATCTCACGACCGATTCGTCCGGTACGACGGTGTGTCAGCGCGCGGGGAGGCGACCGCGGGTCCGTAGGCTGGTCCGTCGTGGATCGCTACGGGACCGACGTGCTGTCAGGGGACTGGAAGGTCCCGAAGCGGGGCCGCGCCGTGGAGACCCCCGCCGACGTCGGCCTGGTTGTCGAGGAGGTCACCACCGACTGGTGCGGCGAGATCGTCGCCGTCGACCGCGACCTCGACACCGTGACGCTGGAGGACCGGCGGATGAAGCGGCGCACCTTCCCGCTCGGGACCGGCTTCCTGCTCGAGGGCCGGCCGGTGATCCTGACGGCCCCGGTGACCAGGGCCGCGCCCGCGAAGGCGACGCGGACGGCGAGCGGGTCGATCGCCGTCCACGACGCGAAGGCGCGGGTGGCGCGGGCCAGCCGGATCTTCGTCGAGGGCCGGCACGACGCCGAGCTGGTCGAGAAGGTGTGGGGCGACGACCTGCGGATCGAGGGAGTGGTGGTGGAGTACCTCGGCGGCGTCGACGACCTCGCCGACCACCTGCGCGACTTCCGGCCTGGACCCGACCGCCGCGTCGGCGTCCTCGTCGACCACCTGGTGACCGGTTCCAAGGAGAGCCGGATCGCGCAGAACATCATGAGGTCGCCGGTCGGCAAGGACGTGCTCATCGTCGGCCACCCGTTCATCGACATCTGGCAGGCGGTGAAGCCGTCCCGACTCGGGTTCGCGGCCTGGCCCACGGTGCCCAAGGGCATCGACTGGAAGAAGGGCACCTGCCAGCAGCTCGGCTGGCCGCACCGCGACCAGGCCGACATCGCCCGCGCGTGGAAGCACATCCTCGGCGGCGTCCGCGGCTTCCAGGACCTCGATCCCGCGCTGCTCGGGCGGGTCGAGGAGCTGATCGACTTCGTGACGCTGGTCTGACCAGTTGCGGTTTGGTCCCCAACCGCAACGATTCGGCCCCCATTCATGCGGTTAGGGACCAAACCGCATGCTCAGAGGCCGGTGCGGAACCGATCCAGCACCTCGTCGACCCGCGCCTGATCACGGGCGTCCAACGGGATCAGCAGCTCGGCGACGACGTCGGTGAGCTCGGCGATGCGGCGGTTGAGCTGCCGGTTCTCCTGGACCTCGGCCTCCAGCGCGCGCACCCGGTCGCGCAGCGTGCCACGGTCGCGGATCCGGGTGCGCACCCGGCGGGCCAGGTCGGTGGTCGTCATCGCAGCTCCTTGCTGTCGGGTGCCGGCCAGGCGGCGCGGATCCGGCACACGGCCGGCTCGGGCAGGTCGAACATGTCCTCGCCGCGGCCGAGCGTGAGCCGCTCGACGACGCCGCCCGCGGCCTCGATCGCCGCCCGGACCCCCTCGGCCGAGACCCCGGAGGGGACGACCGGCGACCCCACGTCGTCGGTCGCGAACTCCAGGAACAGCCGCCCGCCGCCGGGACGCAGCGCCATCCGGGCCAGCAGCCACAGCTGGTCGAGCGCGGCAGGGTCGAGGCTGTCGACGAGATGGCGGGCGTAGAGGTGGTGCGGGTCGCGGGCCAGCCGGGTGCCGTGCACCAGCGTGGAGCGGAGCTCGCCGAGGATCAGCTGGTCGATCTCGACCTCCCGCCGCCGGCGCCGGGCGCCACGGCGGATCACCCCGAGGCTGCCACGGGAGAAGTCGACGGCCCCGGTACGACGCCCCGTGCGGGCGAACCACAGGGCGTCGCGACCGGTTCCGGCACCGACGTCCAGCACCGGCAGGTCGCCGAGCTGCGGCTCCACCCACCGCGCGAACGCCGACGGCCCGCGCGGGATGGCGGCACGCCGGGGGCCGTTGTAGAGCTCGGTCCAGCGCCCCATGTCGGTGCGGAAGCCACGCAGCCAGCCGTCGAGGCGCCGGACCCCGGCCGCCGGGTCGGCGTACTTGAAGGAGGGGTCGGGGGTGCGCCACCGCGGACCATAGAGGAAGGCCAGCATCGCCTCGGGGTCGCGGGGCGCGGGGAACTCGTGCCCGTGCAGGGCGACGGTCGAGAACGGCTCGATCGCCGACCGTGGCAGGCGGCCGCTGCGGTTGCCGAGCTGGAAGAAGGTGTCCCCGACGTGGAACGCCGCGAACACGTCGATGTGGCAGACCCGGCCGTCGGTGAGCGGCAGCAGCAGCTTGACGTCGCCGCCGGACATCCGCAGCATCCGCCAGCCGCGGGCCCGCATCGCCCGGGTGATCCGGTACGACTCCAACACGATGTCGGCCGGCGACGTGTGCGCCGAGAGATAGCACAGGTCGGTGTCGGAGTCGTGCGCGAGCATCCGTCCCTCGCGCACCGCGCCCAGCAGCGCCCCGTAGTTGAGGTACGCCGGCACGCCGGCGTGCTCGCGCAGGTCGTCGATCGCGCGCCTGGTCCCGCGCAGGATCTCGTCGCGCACGCCCTCGTCGGTGGCGGCGAACGAGCGGGTCAGGTGGCCGACCTTGTCGACGCTGAGCCGGTGGCCGGCCCGGTCGACCACCGCGAGCGCGCCCTCGCCGGAGCCGAGGCCGACCTCGTCGTCGTACAGGACCGCGACGCCGACGGCGTCGGTCACCCGGACCCGGCCGCGGCCGCTGAGATGGGGGCGGAGCACGCCCGGCCAGGGCACCAGGACTCCCCCGGCGGCGGGCCGACCGTCGCGCAGCGGGGTCAGCGACCAGACGTAGTGCCCGTCGATCTCGACGACCAACGGCACCTCGCCGGGCGGGACCAGCAGGCCGTCGTCGGAGACGACGACCCCGACGGCGACGCTCATGCCGTCGAGGCCCCGGTGGAGGCGCGGTGGGCGAGGGCCTTGCGCAGCGCGGTGGACGAGGTCTGCAGCGTGTAGGGGAAGTACGCGACCTCGACGCCGAGCGCGGCCATCCGCTCCTCGAGCCGACGCCCCTTGGCGGTCCCCTGCCAGTCGTCGCCCTTGAAGATCCGGTGGAAGCCGACGTCGCGCCAGGAGTCGGTCTTGTCGGCGGTGCTCTCGGCGTAGACGGCGTCGACGATGCCGATCGCCTCGACGATCTCGAGCCGCTCGGCGAGCGGGACGGTCGGCAGCACGCCCTTGGTCGCGACGCACACCTCGTCGGCCACCACGCCGGCGACCAGGACGTCGCACCACTGCCGGGCCTGGCGCAGCGCGTTGAGGTGTCCGACGTGGAACAGATCGAAGGCCCCCGGCACGTACCCGATCACCGGGCCGTTCACGGCGCCGACGGGGAAACCGGACTTCTTCATGAAGTCGAGTGTAACACTAGATTTAATAGAGGTTCAGGTGAGGAGGCGATGCACGACCCCGTCCGCGAGCAGCCGGCCGCGCCGGGTGAGCACGACCCGGTCCGGACGCTCCTCCACCAGCCCTTCCGCGGCCAGCGCCGGGAGCGCGGATCGCGCGTCCGCGTCCAAGACGTCGACAGCGAGGCCGGTGCGCAGCCGCACCTCCAGCAGCACCCGCTCCACGCGGCGGGTCTCCGCGTCGAGGATCTCCCGCGCGTGCGCCGGGGTCACGCCCTCGGCCAGCCGGCCGGCGTACGCCGCGGGGTGCTTGACGTTCCACCAGCGCACCCCGCCGACGTGCGAGTGGGCGCCCGGCCCGATCCCCCACCAGTCCGCACCCGCCCAGTAGCCCAGGTTGTGGCGGCAGCGTGCGGCGTCGTCGCGGGCCCAGTTCGAGACCTCGTACCAGCCCAGCCCGGTGGCCCCGAGCCGCTCGTCGGCCTGGACGTACTTGTCGGCCAGGTCGTCGTCGTCCGGCATCGGCAGCTCGCCGCGGCGCACCCGCCGGGCCAGGGCGGTGCCGTCCTCCACGATCAGGGAGTACGCCGAGACGTGGTCCGGCGCGCAGGCCAGCGCCGCGTCCAGGGTGACCTCCCAGTCGTCACGGCTCTCCCCCGGCGTGCCGTAGATCAGATCGAGGCTCAGCTGCTCGAAGCCGGCGGCGCGGGCCGCGTCGACGACTCCGGGCACCCGCAGTGGGTCGTGGGTGCGGTCGAGCACGGCCAGCACGTGCGGCACGGCGGACTGGACCCCCAGGGACAGCCGGTTGAAGCCCGCCGAACGGAGCCGCTCGAGGTAGCCGAGGTCGACCGAGTCCGGGTTGGCCTCGGTCGTCACCTCAGCCCCCGCAGCCAGCCCGAACTCGTCGTCGATGGCGCGCAGGATGCGGCCGAGGTCCTCGGGCGGCAGCAGCGTCGGGGTGCCGCCGCCGAGGAAGACCGTGCCGACCGGGAGGTCGTGCTCGCCCAGCACACGGCGGGCCAGCCGCACCTCGGCGACCGCCTGGTCGGCGTACGAGGATCGGGAGACACCGGGACCCAGCTCCTCGGCCGTATAGGTGTTGAAGTCGCAGTAGCCGCAGCGCACCCGGCAGAACGGCACGTGCACGTAGAACCCGAAGGGACGCGCGCCGAGCTCGGCCAGGGCGGAGGGCGGGAGCGACCCGTCGCTCGGGACGGGGTCGCCTTCGGGCAGGGCGGACGGCACGGGCTCCATCCTCCCAGCCGGACGCCTAGACCGGGACGTTCAGGGTCACGGTGTAGCCGTCCTCGACCGAGCCGGTGACCTTGGCGAGCTGCAGGGAGTAGCCGTCACTGAAGATGTTGTCGCTGTCGAGGCTGAGCCGGGACAGGTTCCGCACGCTCTGCTCATAGCCCTCGGTGGCGTAGACGTCGTCGCAGACCCCCTCGGGCAGGGCGAGCTGCGAGGTTCGCAGCTTGTTCTCCGCGCCGGTGGCCGCGGCCAGGCTCGCGTAGACCTCGAAGTGCATGTGCGGCCAGCGGCCCGCGTAGCAGGCCGGGAAGATCGTGGTGAAGGTGAGGTTCCCGTCGGCGTCGGCCTCCTGGACGCCGCGCAGGTAGTTCTCGTCGGCGACCTCGTCGTCGTACATCGAGTAGCGGCCCTCGCGATCGCAGTGCCACAGGTAGACCGCGGCGCCCGCGAGCGGCGTCACCTCGTCACCGTCGAGGTCGTAGACCCTCAGCCGGACGGTGGTCGGGATCCCCTCGGCGACACCGGAGGCTGTGCCGAAGCTGGACGTGAGGTCGCTGCGCACGACACCGGACTCGGTGAGCACATTGGGTCCGTTGCTCCCGTCGCCGGGATACGGGCCCGCGGTCTCCTCGGGGATCTCCCCCTCCGCGACGTCGACCCCGCTGTCGCCGCCCATTCCGCCCGGCGGCGCGTCCTCGGGCGGCCGGCCCTGGCCCGTCGTACCGTTCGGCGTCGTCGTGTCGTCGGCACCGCAGGCGCTCAGCGCCGCGACCGCGCCGACCCCGCCCAGGAGGCCGAGCAGCCCACGACGCGCCATGATCTTCGGCAGGTCGTGGGACAGCCCCAGGTCGTGCTCGTCGGTCTCGTCGTGCTCGTCGTGGCTGCGGTGGCTCATGCCCCGAGTCTCGGGGCCGAGTCTGTGCAGTTGCTGTGTCAGGAGTAGAAGGAGTCGATGAGCTCGGCGTTGTTGTTCTCCACCACGGTGCGCTTCACCTTCAGCGACGGCGTGAGCTCCCCGGACTCGATGCTCAGGTCGTGGTCGAGGAGCTTCCACTTCTTGATGGTCTCCCAGCGGTTGAGCTGGGTGTTGAGCTCGTCGACGTACTCCCCGACCATCGCCTGGACGGCGTCGTCGTTGACGAGGGCGGTGTAGTCCTTGCCCTCCTTGCCGTTCTCGGCGGCCCAGCCGGCGATGGCGTCCGGGTCGAGCGTGATCAGGGCCGAGACGAAGTTGCGCTCGGCGCCGAACACCATGAACTGGCTGACGTAGGGGCAGATCGCCTTGAACTTGGCCTCGATGGCCGGCGGGGCGATGTACTTGCCGCCCGAGGTCTTGAAGAGCTCCTTGATCCGGCCGGTGATCGTGAGGAAGCCGTCCGCGTCGAGCTCGCCCTTGTCGCCGGTGCGCAGCCAGCCGTCGTCGGTCAGTGCCTCCCGCGTCGCCTCGGCCCGGTTGTGGTAGCCGGCCATCACGTGCGGTCCCTTGAGCTGGACCTCGCCACCCTCGCCGATGCGCACCTCGGTGCCGGGGAACGGCTGGCCGACACTGCCGAGCTTGTAGGCGTCGGGGTGGTTGACCGTCGCGCCGGCGGCGTTCTCGGTCATGCCGTAGCCCTCGAGGATGAGGATCCCCGCCGCGTGGAACCAGGCCGCGATGTCGGCGTTGAGCGCGGCCGAGCCGGAGATGAAGAAGCGCACCCGGCCGCCGAAGCGCTCGCGGACCTTGCTGAAGACGAGCTTGTCGAAGATCCGGTGCTGCAGTCGCAGCGGCAACGGGACCGATCGGCCGGCCAGCTCGAGCGCATCGACCTTGCGGCCGACCTCGAAGGCCCTGAGGAAGATCTTCTCCTTGGCGCCGCCCTCGGCGGCCTGCATCGTGACGATGCGAGCGTAGGCCTTCTCGAAGATCCGCGGTGCGGCGCCCATGAAGGTCGGCTTCACCACGCCCAGGTTGTCGACGATCTTGTCGACCCGGCCGTCGATGGCCGTCGCGAAGCCGCAGGCGAGCTGGGTGGAGAGCAGCACCTTGCCGAAGGAGTGGGCCATCGGCAGCCACAGGAACTGCAGGTCGTCCTCGTGGAGGATGTCCTGGGCCTTGATCGCCTCGCCCTCGAAGACCCAGGTGCGGTGCAGCAGGCGCACGCCCTTGGGCTTGCCGGTCGTGCCCGAGGTGTAGATCAACGTCGCGAGCTGCTCGGGATCGATGGCCTGCACCACGGTGTCGACGGCGTCCGGCTGCTCGGCCAGGTGCGCGTCGCCGAGCTCGGCGAGCTGGTCGAGGGAGATCACCCAGTCGCCGTCGGCCAGGGTGTCGTCGATGCTGATGACCTTCGCGAGCGCGGGCAGCTCGGCGCGGTGGTCGCGCAGCTTGACCAGCTGGGTCTCGTCCTCCGCGAAGACGAACCGGCACTCGGCGTCGCCGACGATGTACGCCGTGTCCTCGCCGCCGGTCGACGGGTACACCGTCGTGGTCGCGCCGCCGGCGCACATCACGGCCAGGTCCGCGAGGATCCACTCGTAGCGGGTGGCCGAGGCGATCCCGACCCGCTGCTCCGGCACGAGGCCGAGGGCGAGCAGGCCGGCGGCCAGCCGGCGCACCCGGTCGCCGGCCTGGCGCCACGTCACCGACTCCCAGGCGTCGCCGCGCGGGAAGCGGAAGGCCTCCCGGTCCGCGCTCTTCTCCACCCGGTCGAGGAACTGCACCGCGCAGTTCTTCGGCATGTGCTCCAGGAAATTGGTGTCGTGGTTGATGGGCATGGCGCTCCCTGCGTCTGCTCGTCCGAGACCGACGTGCCCACGATCCGTGGACCGGTGGATCGTGGACAACTGGGCAGTAACCTAAGCCACAGGCTCCGCGGGGGGTAGGGAACCGGCCGTCCGCTGGACGAATTCTTCGGCTTTCGCACGGACCTTCGGCAGCAGGCCGTCGACCTCGAGCAGGTCGGGCAGCCGGCTCCGGTCGGTGGTGAGGGCGACGAACATGTCCCGGATCGTCCGGCCGTGGCCGGGGCGGTGCGCCACGCCGACCGGGTCGCCCGGTGCGATCACGCCGGTCTCCAGGACCCGCAGATAGGGTCCCGGCCGGGCCACCGCGGCGAACCTCCTGACCCAGGCGCGCGCGTCGTAGCCGCTCTCCCCCATCCAGCCCTTGAAGTCGTTGCACGGGATCCGGACGTAGACCGCCTCGACGAGGATGCCGACGCCCGGCTCGCCGATCTGCAGGCGGGTGCCGATCTCGAGGGCGTTGACGTCGATGCCCTCGGTGGTGAGGTTCTCCCCGAAGTGACCGTCGCGGATCGGCAGTCCGAGCTCCCGCTCCCAGAAGTCGAGGTCCTCGCGGGCGTAGGCGTACACCGCCTGGTCGGGCCCGCCGTGGTGGCGGGTGTCGGAGACCTGGTCGCCCTCGATGCCGAGCGGGTGCACCGCCACCGGGCCGGGGACCGGGCGCTTGTCGATCGAGGTGCGCCCGATACCGGCCCACGCACGCGCGCGCGGCAGGCCGACGCTGATGGTCCGGACGAACGCCATGGCGCGAGATTACCCGCGGCGAGCAGCGGCCTCAGTCCTGGACGGCCTTGGCGACGGTGATGCAGGCCGTGACGTGCTCCCGCTCCTCGGCGTCGAGCGGACGGTGCGCGCGGACGGCGTCCTCGTGCGCCCAGTGCGCGTTGAGCACCGAGCGGACCACCGCCCAGTCACGGGCCCGGGCCTCGTCGAGTCCGGCGGCATCGACCAGGGCGTGGAAGCGCCGGCGGATGCCGTCGCGGACCGATCCGGCCGTCCCCGGTGCGGCGTACTCGTCGAACCGGTCGCGCAGCATCGGCTCCAGCTCGTAGTGCGGGTCGCCGTTGGTCGGCTTCGGGTCGATGACCAGCCAGGCCTCCTCGCCGCCGCGCCGGCCGCGCAGCACATTGCCGTAGTGCAGGTCGCCGTGGATCACCGCCGTCGCCGGCTCCGCGACCAGGTCCCGCCCGAGGGCGAGCGTCTGCTCGACCAGCCGCCGCGGGATCGGCACGTCCTGGGCGTCGCGGGCGAGCCCGTCCAGCCACCGCTCGACGTACGACGCCTGGGATCGCAGCTGCGGCATCGGGGCCACGTGGAGGTCGGCGTACCGGCTCGCGACCACCGCGCAGGCGTCCAGGTCCCAGCTCTCGGTGAGGTCCTCGCGCTCCAGCCGCTCGAGGAGCAGCGCCCGGCGGCCCGGGTCGGCGCGGAGCAGCCGGACCACGCCGTGCCCGCCCCAGCGCTGCAGGGCGAGGTGCTCGTGCTCGGACTCCTCGTCGGGCAGCCCGACCTTGAGGGCCGCGGGTACGCCGTCGGCGGTCGTCACCGGCAGGACGAGGGAGCAGAAGCCATGCCAGCTCGCGCCCTCCGGCGTCAGCTCCCAGTCGTCGAGGACGGACCGGGTGATGGCCGGGAGGCGGTCGAGCCAGGCGGCCCACTCCGGCCCGAGCGCACGCCGGCCGTCGAGGTCGGCGGGGACGGTGACGACGGGAGGCACCCGGACATCCCACCAGAGCGGGACAAGCGGGTCGGTGGGAGCGCTACCGTGCAGGACATGCGGATCGAGGACGTGCGGCGCATCGAGTTCGGCTCCTTCGTTCGCCCCGCCGCGGAGACGGGCACCGGCCGGCCGCGCGTCGAGGCCGTCCACGGGTACGTCGTCCGCACCCCCGTCGGCCCGCTCCTGCTCGACACGGGACTCGGCGACGCCGGCCCGGAGGCCGAGGCGTGGTACCGGCCGCGCCGGCTCCCCCTCGAGGAGGCCCTGGGCGCGGTCGGGCTGGCCACCGGCGACATCGCGGTGGTCGTGAACTGTCATCTGCACTTCGACCACGTGGGCAACAACCCCCGGTTCCCGCGGGTCCCCATCGTGACGCAGCGCGCGGAGCTGGCGACGGCCCGCGAGGTCGTCGACTACACGGTGCCGGAGCTCGTCGACTTCGCGGGTGCCCACTACGACCTGCTCGACGGCGAGGCCGAGATCGCGGCGGGCGTGCACGTCGTACCGACACCGGGGCACGTCGACGGCCACCAGTCGGTCGTGGTCGTGTGCGAGGACGGCAGCGTGGTGCTGGCCGGCCAGGCCCACGACACGGCCTCGGCGTTCTCCGCCGACGTGCTGGCCGCGCGGGCCCGGGCGCTCGGGCACGAGCCCCCGCTGCCCGAGCCGAGCCCGTGGCTGGAGCGGATCCTGGCCTTCGATCCGCGGCGCGTCGTGTTCGCCCACGACGCCGCGGTCTGGGAGCCCTGAGCCGACTACTTCTTGGGCTTGTCGCCCGCCGGGCCGGTGGTGGAGAGCGCGGCGACGAAGGCCTCCTGGGGCACCTCGACCCGGCCGACCATCTTCATCCGCTTCTTGCCCTCCTTCTGCTTCTCGAGCAGCTTGCGCTTGCGGGTGATGTCACCGCCGTAGCACTTGGCGAGGACGTCCTTGCGGATGGCGCGGATGTTCTCCCGCGCGATCACCCGGGCGCCGATGGCAGCCTGGATCGGCACCTCGAACTGCTGCCGGGGGATGAGCTCCTTGAGCTTGCCGGCCATCATCACGCCGTAGGAGTAGGCGGCGTCCTTGTGGACGATCGCGGAGAACGCGTCGACCGGCTCACCCTGGAGCAGGATGTCGACCTTGACCAGATCGGCGGCCTGATCGCCGGAGAACTCGTAGTTGAGCGAGGCGTAGCCCTTGGTCTTGGACTTCAGCTGGTCGAAGAAGTCGAAGGCGATCTCACCCATCGGCAGCACGTAGCGCATCTCGACCCGGTCCTCGGACAGGTAGTCCATGCCCTGCAGGGTGCCTCGCTTCTGCTGGCACAACTCCATGATCGTGCCGATGTAGTCGGCCGGCGCGAGCACCGTGGCGTCGACGATGGGCTCGCGGACCTCGGCGATCTTGCCGTCGGGGTACTCGCTCGGGTTGGTGACCGTGAACTGGGTGCCGTCCTCCATGACGACCTCGTAGACCACGTTGGGCGCGGTCGAGATGAGGTCGAGGTTGAACTCGCGCTCCAGCCGCTCGCGGGTGATCTCCATATGCAGCAGGCCGAGGAAGCCGCAGCGGAAGCCGAAGCCCAGCGCGCCGGAGGTCTCCGGCTCGAAGGTGAGCGCGGCATCGTTGAGCTGGAGCTTCTCCAGCGCATCGCGCAGCGTCGGGTAGTCGTCGCCGTCGATCGGATAGAGCCCCGCGAAGACCATCGGGTTGGGGTGCTCGTAGCCGCCCAGCGGCTCGGCCGCCTGGCGTCCGTTGACGGTGACCGTGTCGCCGACCCGGGACTGGCGCACGTCCTTCACGCCGGTGATCAGGTAGCCGGTCTCGCCGACGCCGAGCTTGGCCGCCTTCATCGGCTCGGGGCTGATCACGCCGACCTCGAGCATCTCGTGCAGCGCGCCGGTCGACATCATCTTGATCTTGTCGCGGTGCGAGAGCTCGCCGTCGACGACCCGGACGTAGGTGACCACGCCGCGGTAGGTGTCGTAGACCGAGTCGAAGATCAGCGCGCGGGCCGGGGCGTCGGCGTCGCCGACCGGGGCCGGAACCGACTTCACGATCTCGTTGAGCAGCGCCTCGACGCCCACGCCGGTCTTGGCCGAGGTGAGCAGCACGTCCTCGGGCTCGCAGCCGACGAGGTTGGCCAGCTCTGCGGCGTACTTCTCGACGTTGGCGCTGGGCAGGTCGATCTTGTTGAGCACCGGGATGATGTGCAGGTCGGCACCCATCGCGAGGTACAGGTTCGCCAGGGTCTGCGCCTCGATGCCCTGCGCGGCGTCGACGAGCAGGATCGCGGCCTCGCACGCCTGCAGCGACCGCGACACCTCGTAGGTGAAGTCGACGTGGCCGGGCGTGTCGATCATGTTGAGGACGTAGGTGCCCGGCTCGGCGCCCGCCGCGTTGTCAGCCGTGACCGTCCACGGCATCCGCACGGCCTGGGACTTGATGGTGATGCCGCGCTCGCGCTCGATGTCCATCCGGTCGAGGTACTGCGCCTTCGCCTCACGCTCGCCCACGACGCCGGTCAGCTGCAGCATCCGGTCGGCGAGCGTCGACTTGCCGTGGTCGATGTGCGCGATGATGCAGAAGTTGCGGATGATCGCGGGGTCGGTGTGACCCGGCTGCGGGGCGGAGGCTGGCATGGTCCCGCCATTGTCCCGGATGCCGCTCCGGTTCGCTAAACCCGGAGCGCACCGTTGGGGGCGCCTCGGGACCGGTCGGCCATGATGGGCGCGTGTTCCCCACCGTCATCCCCCACGGCCGGACCGCCCGCCGCCTGGGCTGGGCGCACCTGCCGCCGCTCGCGCGGCGTGCCGTGGAGCGGCGGCTCGGCTCCCCCGTGGTCGACGCGGTGTCGCAGGACGGCGGGTTCACCCCAGGGTTCGCGTCCGTGCTGACCTGCGCGGACGGAAGCCGGGCGTTCGTGAAGGCGGCGTCGGTCAAGGCGCAGCGGGTGTTCGCCGACGCCTACCGCGAGGAGGCGCGCAAGCTCGCCGCCCTGCCGCCCGGCGTACCGGCCCCGGCGCTGCTGTGGACCGACGAAGTCGCTGACTGGCTGCTGCTCGCCACCGAGTACGTCGACGCCCGGGCGCCGCACCGGCCCTGGCGGGCCGACGACCTCGCCGCCGCCTCCACGATGGCGCTCACGATGGCGGACACCCTGACCCCGGCTCCCGGGGTGGGTCTCGACAGCGCGGTCGCCGAGTTCGCCTCCTGGCCGGCGCTGTGGGACCGGATCGCGCACCCGCGCGCGGGCCAGATCCGCGCGCTCGCCGCGCGGTACGCCGAGGTCGTCGCCGGTGACACGCTCGTCCACACCGACATCCGCGACGACAACATCCTGCTCCGTCCCGACGGCACCGCCCTGCTGTGCGACTGGAACTGGCCGATCGTCGGCGCCGCCTGGCTCGACTCCCTGCTCCTGCTCATCGGGCCGCGGGGCGACGGCCTGGACGTCGAGGCCCACATCGCCGCGCACCCGCTGCTGGCGTCGGTCCCCGCCGAGCATGTCGACGTCTTCCTGGCGCTGATCCTCGGCTACTTCGCCGCGAGCGCCGATCAGCCGGTCCCGCCCACCTCGCCACACCTGCGCGCCGCGCAGGCCTGGCAGCGCGACGTGATCGACCACTGGCTGGCCGAGCGGCGCGGCTGGTCGGACGGACCCTGATTTGGGCGGGATGTCGACCCGCTGTTAGCCTTGCTGGTCGCGTCTCCGCGTTCCCGCCTGCCCGCCCTCCGCTGACGAAGCCGGGGTGGTCAGGAGCACGGCGACCGAGGCGCGCTCCGGACCAGAACCAGCATCCCCCACCTGACACAGAGGCGAGTAGAACGTGGCGAACATCAAGAGCCAGATCAAGCGCAACAAGCAGAACGAGAAGCGTCACGAGCGCAACAAGGCCGTCAAGTCCGGCCTGAAGACCGCGATCCGCAAGTTCCGTGAGGCCGCCGAGGCCGGCGACAAGGACAACGCCGTCGCCCTGGCCCGCGAGGCCGGCAAGAAGCTCGACAAGGCCGCCTCCAAGGGCGTCATCCACAAGAACCAGGCCGCGAACCGCAAGTCGTCGATCGCGAAGCAGGCCGCCTCTCTCTGAGACCACCCTGCTGGCTCCGGTCCGGAGCCGCGTTGAGTTGCCACTTTCTCACCGTTGAGATACGAGAGCGGCGGTCATTGACCGCCGCTCTTTGGCATCTCAACGGTGAGAAAGTGGCAACTCAACGCTGGCGCAGGCCGGTCACGGTGAGCACCAGCCGCTCCAGGGCGTAGGACGCGTCGCTCGCGGCGCCCTTGATGTCGGCGTCGGCCTGGGCGACCGCGCGGATCGCCCGGGCCAGCCCGGCGTCGGTCCAGCCGCGGGCCTGGTCACGCAGCGAGCGGAGCTTCCACGGCGGGACGCCGACCTCGCGGGCCAGGTCGGCGTCGCGCATCCCGCGCGGAGCACTCACCAGCCGGGCCAGACCGCGGGCGCTGCCCGCGAAGGCGGAGGTGATCAGCACGGCCGCGGTCCCGGAGTCGAGCGCCCAGCGCAGCTCCTCCAGGGCTGCCCGGTCGCGCCCGGCGAAGGCGGCGTCGGCCACCGCGAAGGACTTGGCCTCGGCCCGGCCGCCGAAGTAGCGTCGGACCTGCGCCTCGCTGATCCGCTCCCCCGGGAAGTCGTTGGTGAGCTGATGGGCGGCCCCGGCCAGGGAGCGCAGGTCGCGCCCGATCGACTCGATCAGCGCGTCCGCGGCCTCGCGGTCGATCCCGGCACCGAGCCGGCGCACCTCCCCCGCCACGAACCCGGGGTAGTCGGACGCCTTGAGCTCCTCGGACTTGTGCTCGGTGACGGCCGGCAGCTTGCGCAGCTTGGTCAACACGCCGGAGCCCTTCTGGCCGCCCCCGTGGACGAGGACCAGCGCGACGTCCTCGACCGGCGCGGCGGCGTACCCGAGCAGGCCGTCGACCGACTCGTCGGGCAGGTTCTCCAGGCCGCGGACCACGACGCAGCGCACCGCCGAGAACAACGACGGCGCCGCCAGCTCGCCGAGCGTGGCGAGGGTCAGGTCGGCCGCAGCGGTGTCGCCGAACTCGGCCTCGGCGTCGTGCCCCCGGACCGCAGCCTTGACGTCGTCGACGGTGCGCGCGCCGAGGAACTCCTCCTTGCCGGTGACCAGGGTGATCCGACCCAGCACGTCCTCGGCCCGCATGCGCCCACCTTCCCACACCGCTCCGACACGATCCGCGCCACCCGCCCGCGCCGGCGGGCTCAGCGCCGGGTGCGCGTGCGCAGGCCGCCCGCCCCGTCGGCGACCACCGCGAGATCTCCGTCCCGGTCGGTCCGCAGCACCCGAGAACCGGCGTCCTCCAGCGCACGCACCACCGCGGACGCCGGGTGGCCGTAGTCGTTGTCGGCACCGACCGATATCAGCGCCACCTCGCTCCCCAGCCCTACCAGCCAATCGAGGTCCTGGTGCGCGCTGCCATGGTGCGGGACCTTGAGCACGTCGACCTCCAGCCGGCCGGCGAGGGCGGCGACCTCCGCCTGCCCCGGCGGCTCGAGGTCACCGGTGAGCAGCAGCCGCAGACTGGACACCTCGAGGAGGAGGACCACGCTCGCGTCGTTGGCGGTGCTGCCGTCGCCGGGTCCTGCCGCCGCCGGCAGGTCCGGGTGGAGCACCTGCACGAGCGCGGCACCGATGCGCCGGGTGGTGCCGTAGGGCGCCGTCGCCACCGGGACGCCCGCCTCTGCCGCCGCGCGCCGCACCAGTCCGACACCGCCCGGCGGGTCAGCCAGCCCGGTGGTCTCGACACCGTCGACCCGGCGCCCGTCGAGGACACCGGTCAGCCCGTCGACGTGGTCGGCATGGAAGTGGGTCAGCACGACCAGCGGCACCCGCTCGACGCCCAACGTGTCGAGGCAGTCGTCGACCGCCCGCGGATCGGGCCCGGCATCGACCACGATCGCCGCACGCGGGCCGACCGAGACGGCCAGGGCGTCGCCCTGGCCGACATCGCACGCGACGAGCACCCAACCGGGTGGCGGCCAGCCGCCCCGCATGCTCGACCAGAGCCGGCCCGGCACGCCGAGCACGACCAGCAGCAGGAGCACGGCGAGGAGCACGCCCGCCGTGCGGGACCGGAGCAGTCGGGGCAGTCCGACGGCGACCGCCACGCAGATCAGCGCCAGTCCGCCGATCGCGAGCCCACCGCTCCCCCAGCCGACCGCCGCGCCGGGCAGGTCGGCCCCCTGCTCGGCGACGGCGATGATCCAGCCGACGCTCCAGCCGGCCAGGGTGCCGCACAGGCGTGCGGCCCACGGCCAGACGAGACCGACCAGGCCGCCGGCCAGGCCCAGCACCGTGGCCGGCGCCACCGCCGGGCCGGCCAGCAGGTTGGCGCCGATCGCCACCAGGCTCACCTCGCCGGACAGGCCCGCGATCACCGGGGTGCAGGCCAACTGGGCGGCGGTCGGCACCGCAACCGCCTCGGCCAGGCCGCGCGGCAGCCAGCGCGCGAGCGCCTGCGCCAGTGGCGGACCGAGCAGCACGATGCCCGCGGTGGCGAGCACCGACAGCGCGAAACCCGCTGCGACCGCGAGCCCGGGCTGGACCAGCACCAGCCCGGCCACGGCGACCCCGAGGGCGCGCAGCCCGCGCCGACGCCCGTCGGGGCCGAACGCGAACAGCCCCACCGTCCCCATCACCGCTGCCCGGAGCACGCTCGGCTCGGTGCGGGCCAACAGCACGAACCCGACGATCCCCGCGAGACCGACCAGGGTGAGCCAGCGCCGGCGTACGCCGACCGCTCGGGCGAGCAGCAGCAGCGAGCCGACGACGAGGGTCAGGTTGGTGCCGCTCACGGCCGTCAGGTGGGTGAGGCCGGTGGTCCGGAAGTCCTGCTCCACCTCCGCCGGGAGGCCCGCGTCGTCGCCGTCGACGAGGGCGGGCACCAGCCCGGCCTGGTCAGGTGGCCGGTGCGCGACGGAGCGCCGGATCGAAGCCCGGACCGCCGCCGAGGCGCGCCACCAGGGATCGGGTCCGCGGATCCGGACCGGCGCGCGGGCGCCGACCAGGAGCGCCGCCGTCGCGGGGTCCTCGGCGACCGCGAGGCGGCCCTCGGCGAGCACCCGCTCGCCGAGGGCGATCCGACCCCAGGCGGGGTCGCCGATGACGACGACCACCCCGCCGGTACGCAGGTGATGACCGCGCGCGGTCAGCTCGCGCACCCGGAACCGGACCACGACCTGCGGTCCGGAACGGCCCTCGATCAGGCGGGGGTCGGACACGGCCGTGCCGACGAGGTCGACCGTGGCCCGCTCGGACGCGAGATCGCGCAGCGGCGACCCGCGGACCGCGTCGTGCCGCAGCACCGTGCCGGTGACGGCCGCGCCGGCGATGAGCAGGGCGGCCCCCGCCAGGCGCAGGGCACCGCCGGCGCTCGGGGCGCTCGGGCCGGGCCGGGACCTCACGGCGACGGCGAGGACGGCCAGGGCACCGGCGAGGACGAGCAGACCGAGGTAGGCACCCGCATCGAAGCGCTGGGCGGCGATGCCGCCCAGCCACGCCGCGGTGCCGAGGACGGGCATCCGCAGGTCCGGGGCGGTGCGACCGGTCCGCCGGGTCTCCGCGGAGGTGGTCGACGTCGGGGGCACCGCTTTCACACCGTCACGTGCGGAGCGATCTGGGCGAGAGTCTTGTCACCGATGCCATCGATCTCGAGCAGCTCGTCGACGCTGGTGAACCCGCCGCGGGACGCGCGCCAGTCGATGATCGCCTGCGCGGTGACCGGTCCGACCCGGGGCAGGGTCTCGAGCTCGGCCTGGCCGGCGGTGTTGAGGTTGACGAGAGGGCCCGAAGACGCACCGCCCGCCGCCCCGGTGCTCCCCGCGGTCCCGGCGCTTCCGGTGGACGCGGCCGCCGACGCGCCGACCACGACCTGCTCACCGTCGACCAGGACCCGGGCGAGGTTGAGCGGAGTGAGGTCGACGCCCTTGCGGGCGCCACCGGCGGCCGCGACCGCGTCGGTGACCCGCGCCCCGACGCCGAGGACGACGATGCCGGGGCGGCGCACCTTGCCGGCCACGTCGACGGTGACGGTCGCCGCGGGCCCGGCGGCTCCCGCCGCGCCGGCCCCCGCTCCACCAGCCCGCTCCGCACCGGCGGAAGGCGTGGCGGAGGGGACCGCGGAGGGAGCGCCGGCCGGGCCGGTGACAAGCGGTGCGGCCGGCTCGGCGGAGACCGGCGCGAGTGGGCCCGGCCGGTCGCGGAGCACCCACCACGTGGTGAGGGCGAGCCCGAGGGCGACCGCGATGGCGACAACGGCCACCTGGTGCGGACCGAGGCCGGGCAGGCGGGCCGCGACGCGCACCAGCGCGCCCCCTGGCCCCGGCCGTCGGCGGCGGGCCGCGTGCCGCCCGGGCACCGGCAGGGCGGGCGCGCCCCCGGCGCCTCGCTCCGGAGCGACCCCCGCACCCTGCCCGTCACCCGAGACCCGGACCGCCACCCGGGTGTGGTCGGCCCACCACGGCTCGACGGCCTCCGCCCTCGCCGCGCCCGACCCAGCACCCGGCACCGCCGACTCCGGCTCCGCGTCCGTCGCGGAGGCGACAGCCGGACGGGCGACACCCAGGTCGGCCGCGATCAGCGCCAGTCGGCGCGCGGCGGCATCGGCACCGGGTGGATCGGGGCGGGCGGCGGGGCGGCGGACGGGCATGGAGGCACGCTAGGTTCGCGGCCGCCCGCCGGGCCGGACGAAGCCGGCAGCCTGTGGACAGGCACCCGGCGGATTCCGGCCTGGGGAGGAACGAGGTCACCCGGCGTGACGGCTGGGGCTCCTGGGCTCCGAGTGCCCTCAGCGCGGCCGGTAGCGCAGCACATCGGAGGCGAGCACGGGCCCGGGCCTGTGCGCCGCCCTCGATCCGCGACGCGCTCGGCCCCGTCAGGACAACACGGGAGCGACGCAGATCGCGAGCATGCCGGGACCGACATGAGCACCCAGCACCCCACCGAGCTCGACGCAGCGCACCGGCTCTCCGGAGCGGGCGGGGACCAGCCGCTCGCCGACCTGCTCGACCAGCCGCGCCGCCATCGCCTCGGCGCGCTCGGCCGCCGCGAGGTGGGCGACGCAGACCTCGACCTGCTGCTCGCCCGCGGCCTCGACCGCGAGCGCCTCGAGCCGGGCGATCGCCTTGGCCGCGGTCCGTACCTTCGCCTGGGGCGAGATCACGCCGTCGACGATGCCGAGCAGGGGCTTGACCGCGAGCGCACCGCCGAAGACCGCGGCCGCCGCACCGACCCGGCCGCCGCGGCGGAGGTACTCGAGGGTGTCGACGTAGAACAGCGACGTCGCCGCCGCGGCCCGCTGTCGGGCGGCCGCGGCCGCGTCCGCCGCCGTGCCGCCCCCCTCGATCACGTCGAGGGCGGACTCGACGGCGTACCCCGTCGCGACCCCGACCTGCCGGGTGTCGACACAGGTCACCGGGACCGGAGCCTCGCGGGAGGCGACGAGGGCCGACTCGAAGGTGCCGCTGACCTCGGCCGACAGGTGCACCGAGACGATCGCGCTCGCCCCCTCGGCCGCGAGTCGCGCGTAGAGCTCGGCGAACACCGCCGGCGAGGCCCGGGAGGTGCTGACCGCGCGCTTCTCCTTCAGCGCGACGGCGAGCCGCTCCGGGGTGACCTCCTCGGCGCCCTCGTCGTAGACGTCGTCGTCGATGACCACCTGCAGCGGCACCACATGCACCCCGCTGGCCGCGGCCACCTCCGCCGGGACGGTCGAGGTGGAGTCGGTGACCACGACGATCGACATGTCACTGAGGCTATCGCCGGACGGGCTCAGACGACGATGTTGACCAGCTTCGGCGCGCGGACGATCACCTTGCGGACCGCGCGGCCGTCGATGGCCTTGACCACGGCCGGGTCGGCGAGCGCGGCGGCCTCGAGGTCGGCCTCGCTGATGTCGGGCGCGACCTCCAGCCGGCCGCGCACCTTGCCCTGGATCTGGACGACGGCCGTGACGGCGTCGTCGACCAGCAGCTCGGGCTCGACCACGGGCCACGACGCCTGCGCGACCGAGGGCCGGTGGCCCAGCCGCTCCCACATCTCCTCGGCGGTGAACGGCGCCACCATCGACAGCAGGATCGCGACCGTCTCCGTGGCCTCGCGGACCGCGGCGTCCTCGGGGCCGCAGCCGGAGTCGATGGCCTTGCGGGTGGCGTTGACCAGCTCCATGACGCGTGCGACCACGACGTTGAAGCGGTACGACTCGAGCAGCTGCTGCGCCTCGTTGATCGTCTTGTGGGTGACCTTGCGCAGCGCGACGTCACCCCCGGTGACGTCCGCGCCGGGCGCGGAGGTGACGTCGCCCGCCAGCCGCCACGCCCGCTGCAGGAACTTCGCCGAGCCGGTCGGCGAGACGTCGGCCCAGTCGACGTTGTCCTCGGGCGGGCTCGCGAAGACCAGCGTCAGCCGGACGGCGTCGACACCGAACTCCTCGAGTTGTCCCCCCAGACTGACGCCGTTGCCCAGCGACTTGCTCATCTTGCGGCCGTTGTTGATGACCTTGCCCTGCGACAGGTACGCCGAGAAGGGCTCGTCCCAGTCGATCAGCCCCATGTCGCGCAACACCTTCGTGAAGAACCGCGCGTAGAGCAGGTGCAGGACGGCGTGCTCGTCGCCGCCGATGTAGAGGTCGATCGGCCCCCACGCCTTGGCCAGCGCGGGGTCGAACGCCTGCGTGTCGTCATGGGCGGAGAGATAGCGGAAGAAGTACCACGACGAGTCGACGAAGGTGTCCATCGTGTCGGTGTCGCGAGTCGCCGGGCCGCCGCACTGCGGGCAGGAGACGTCGACCCACTCGGTGGCCGCGCCCAGCGGGGAGGTGCCCTTGGGCTTGAGGTCGGCGCCGCGCAGCTCGGGCAGCTCGACGGGCAGCTGGTCGTCGGGGACGGCCACCTCGCCGCAGCTGGGGCAGTGGATGATCGGGATGGGCGCGCCCCAGTAGCGCTGGCGCGACAGCAGCCAGTCGCGCAGGCGGAAGTTGACCGTACCGTCGCCGGCCCCGATCTCGGTCAGGTGCGCGATGGTGGCGCTCTTGGCCTCGGCGACCGACAGGCCGTTGATGTCGAGCGCGCAGGTGACGCCGGGCGCGGGCGAGTTGATCGCCGGACCCTCGCCGTTGAACGCCTCGCCCTCCCAGTCGGCCGGCGGCTGCGTGGTGCGCACGATCGGCAGGCCGAACGTGGTGGCGAACTCCCAGTCGCGCTGGTCGCCGCCGGGCACGCCCATGACCGCGCCGGTGCCGTAGTCGGCCAGGACGTAGTCGGTCGCCCAGATCGGCAGCTTCTCGCCGGTCAGCGGGTTGGTCGCGTGGACGCCCAGGAAGACGCCGGTCTTGGGCCGGTCGGTGGCCAGCCGGTCGATGTCGCTGGCCTTGCGGATCTCGTCGCGGTAGGCCTCGAAGTCGGCGCGGTGCTCGTCGGTGACCAGTTCCTCGGCCAGCTTGGCGTCGACCGCGACCACCATGAACGTCGTACCGAACAGGGTGTCGGGCCGGGTCGTGAAGACGGTGACCGGGTCGTGGGCCTTCGCCCCGTCATCGGACACCGCGAAGGTGACGTGGGCGCCCTCGGAGCGGCCGATCCAATTCCGCTGGGCGTTGACGACCTTGCCGATCCACGAGCCCTGCAGCTCGTCCAGGCAGTCGTACAGCTCCTGGGCGTACTGCGTGGTCTTGAAGTACCACTGGGTCAGCTCGCGCTTGGTCACCACCGCGCCGCAGCGCTCGCAGGTGCCGTCGGCCAGCACCTGCTCGTTGGCCAGGACGGTCTGGTCGTTGGGGCACCAGTTGACCGGCGAGTTCTTGCGGTAAGCCAGGCCACGCTCCCGGAACTTCAGGAACAGCCACTGGGTCCACCGGTAGTACTCGGGGTCCGAGGTGTGCAGCCGACGCGACCAGTCGAAGCTGACGCCGTAGCGCTTCATCGAGGAGTACTGCGTCTCGATGTTGGCATAGGTGTACGTCGCCGGGTGCTCGTCGTTCTTGATGGCGGCGTTCTCGGCGGGCAGCCCGAAGGAGTCCCAGCCCATCGGGTTGAGGACCTCGTAGCCGCGCAGCCGCCAATAGCGGGCGATCACGTCGTGGATGGCGAAGACCTCGGCGTGGCCCATGTGCAGGTCGCCGCTCGGGTAGGGGAACATCGTCAGCGCGTAGCGCTTCTCCCGCTCACCCGAGACGACCGCCGCGTCGTCGGCCCGGAACGGGTCGAGCTCCTCCCAGACAGGGAGCCACTTGTCCTCGACGGCGTGGACGTCGTAGTGGACCTCGTTCTCGCTGCTCATCTCAACTCTCTCGTCTCGGTCCCGCATCCCTTGTCGCGCAGACCACGCTCCGGACATGGAAAAGCCCCTCGACAGGGAGGGGCCGCCGCGTCGACCGGTCTGGTCGCCGACGCGGCTAGGTAAGGAGCAGGATCATCCGCACGCCCTCATGCTACTCCTCCGCCGACCCCCTCGCCCACGCCGCCCACAGCCGCGCGTAGACGCCCCCGGCGGCCGCCAGCTCCTGCGGCGTGCCGAGCTCGACCAGCCTGCCGTCCTCCATGACGGCGATCCGGTCGCACCGCGCCGCCTGGCTGAGCCGGTGCGCGACGACGATCGTCGTGCGCCCGGCGGTGGCCCGCTCGATCGCCTCCTCCAGCTGGCGCGCACCGGCGCTCCCGGCCTCGGCCGTCGCCTCGTCGAGGACGACCACCGGCGGGTCGGCCAGCACCAGCCGGGCGAGGGCGACCTCCTGGGCCTGCAGCGCGGTGAGCGGGTGTCCGCCGGCGCCGATCGGGGTGGCCATGCCCTCGGGCAGTGCGTCGACCCAGCTCCGCGCACCGACCAGGTCGAGCGCTGCAGTGAGCTCGTCGTCGCCCGCCGCGGGGGCGGCCAGGAGCAGGTCGTCGCGCAGGCTGCCCCGGAAGAGGTGGACGTCCTGGGTCACCAGCGCGGCCGTGTGCCGCAGCACCTCGGGCGCCAGCTCGGCGGTGGTCGCGCCGCCCAGCCAGACCGTCCCGTCGGTCGGCAGCCGCAGCCCGGTCACGAGTGCGCCGAGCGTGCTCTTGCCGGCACCGCTCGCGCCCACGACCGCCAGCCGCTCCCCCGGCGCGATCACCAGGGAGAGGTCATGAAGGACCGGATGGTCGGGGTGGTAGCCGAACCCGACGCCCTTGAAGGTCACCGACCGGTCGGCGACCGCGACGTCGCCGGGTGGCACGGTCCGCCGCGGCACCTCCAGGACACCGACGAGGCGGCCCAGCCCCGCCGCGGCGGACTGCACGTCCTCCAGCAGCGCCAGCACGATGTTGATCGGGTTGAAGAGCCGGATGAACATGAGCGCCGCCGCGGTCGCCGCACCCGCCGTGACCGCGTCGCGCGCCACCAGCCAGCCGCCCACGGCGAGGATGGCGCCGGTGCCGACGTACTCGGCGAGGTTGAGGCGCTGGAAGAAGACCGTCCGCATCCGCACCGCCTCCAGGCGCAGCCCCCGGGTGGTCAGCGCCCGGCTCCGGACGGTGGCCCGGTGTCGCTCGCCGAGTCCGAGCGCGCGCACCGTCCCGCTGGCCTGGACCGACTCAAGGAGCTGCTGCACCTCGGCCCCCTCGGCACGGGACAGCGAGCGGTAGGTGGGGCCCGCGAGGCGCAGGTAGCCCCGCGTGGCCCAGACCTGGATCGGTACGGCGAGCAGCGCGGCCAGCGCGAAGCGGTAGTCGACCACGGCCAGGCCGACCAGGCTCAAGACGAGCGTGATCGCGGCGCCGCCGAAGCGGCTGAGGACCGCTCGGACGACCTCGGCGAGCGCCCGCACGTCCTGGCTGACCCGGGCGAGCAGGTCGCCGGTGCCGGAGTCCTCCACGACGCCGTACTCCAGGTGCAGGGCGTGGTCGAGCACCTCCTCCCGCAGCTCGGCGACCGCGGGCTCGCCGACGCGGGCGATGAGCAGCTCGGCCACGAGGCCCGCCACGCCCGCGAGCGCGGCCAGGGCCACCAGGACGACGACGGGCCCGGCGACGGAGCCGCCGTCGGCCCCCGGCGCGAGCACCTCGTCGACGACTCGGCCGATCACGACCGGCACGGCGATGCCGGCGGCCGCGGCGACGACCATCATCAGGAGGGCGCCTGCCGCGAGCCCGGCGCGTGGGCGCAGGATCCGGCGCAGCGTGCGGAGGGTGGCGCGGCCGGAGGCGACTCCGATCAGGGCGGTCGCAGGCTGGCTCGTCGGCGTCGTCATCGCAGCACCGCCGTCGCGTAGCCGGTGTCGGCGAGGAGTGCGTGGTGGGTGTCCGCGGGCAGGCCGTCGGTGAGCCACACCACCTCGTCGCAGGCGTCGAGGAGCACCGGGCTGGTGGTGAGGACGACGGTCGTCAGTCCCTCCCGCAGGCCGGTCAGGCGCTCGGCGACGAGCGCCTCGGTGACCGAGTCGACCGCACTGGTCGGCTCGTGCAGGACCAGGGTCGGGGCCTGGAGGGCGAGCGCGCGGGCGAGGCCGACGCGTTGGCGCTGGCCGCCGGAGAGCAGGTGGCCGCCCTCCCCCACCTCGGCGTCGAGGCCGCCCGGCAGTACGGCGACGACGTCGGTGACCGCGGCGGCGTCGAGTGCCGCCGCCACCAGCACCGGGTCCCGTCCGGCGCCGTCGACGTTGGCGGCGAGGGTGCCGGTGAACAGCCGCACGTCGTGCGGGGCGACGACCAGCGCGGCCCGCAGGGCGGCGGGATCGGCCGCACTCAACGGCAGGTCCCCCAGCCGGGCCAGGTCGCCGTCGGGGCGGGGCTCGCCGGTCAGCGCGGCGGCGAGGCGCTCGAGCTGCTCCGGGCTGCCGACGACGCCGGTGGCGGCACCGGCCCGCAGCCGCAGCTGCTGGCCGGGCAGGCCGACCACGGCACCGTCCACGGTGACCGTCTGCGGGTCGGACGGCACCTCCGCGTCGCCGTACGCCGGCGGGGTGCTCTGCAGCACCCCCGCGACTCGGGCCGCGGCGGCGCGTACGGTCGCCAGCTCGGCGAAGGTGTAGGCCACCATCTGCAGCGGCCCCGCGAGGAACTGGGCCAGGCCCAGCGCCGCGACGAGGGCACCGAGACTCAGTTGCCCGTCGAGGGCCAGCGCGCCGGCGACGGCGACAGTGGCCGCGACGAGGAGGGCCGGGGCGAGGGCGGCGAGCGACTCGAAGCCCGCGTTCGCGCGGGCACTGCGCAGGGAGGCGACGAGGGCGCGACCGCTCACCAGCCGGAAGCGCCGGCTCGCGGCGTCCTCGGCGGAGAGGCCCTTGAGCACCCGCAGACCGGTGAGCAGGTCGGACGCCGCGTCGGCGGCCTCAGCGCCGGCGCGGCGGTCCGCGATGATCCGGCGCTCCAGGACCGCGGAGACCCGGTGCAGCAGCAGCGCGACCAGGATCACCCCCACCACGACGACGGCACCGACGACGAGGTGGATCCGGAGCAGGGCGACGACGGCGACGACCATGCCGGCCAGCCCGGCCGCGAACATCTGCAGCACTCCCGAGGTCTCGGCGACCGCCCGGACGTCGGACGAGGCCACCTCGGCGAGCCCGCCGGAGCCGGCCTCGTGGGCCCCGACGCCACGTACGTCGAGCAGGTGGGCCGCGACCCGGCCGCGCAGGGCCACCTCGGCATCGGCGACCACCCGGGTCGCGGTGCGGTCGAAGCAGAGGTAGGAGAAGGACAGCAGCGCGAAGGTCGCCGCGAGTACGACCAGCCACAGCACGAGGGCCTGGTCGTCCCGGGCGCTGACGCCGCGGTCGAGGGCCAGGCCCACGACGACCGGGACGAGGGCCTCGCCCGTCTGGTGCCCGATCGCGCAGACGGTGGCGAGCGTGACCCGCCACGGCTGGGCGGTGACCGCGTCACGCAGCAGCCCGCGAGAGCCGTCGGGTGCCGGTTGCTGCGCGTGCCGTGTCATCGGATCTCCTTGCGGTCCTGGCCACCGGGGCCACGCCGGCGACGCCGGGTGCTCAGGTGAGGCACACCTTAGTAACCCGGCTCGCGGCCGCCCGCGCGGGTCCACATCCCGGCCCGCCGCCATGACCCACTACCGTGCGGACATGACCGTTACCGACCTCTTCCGCCTCGACGGCAAGGTCGCCGTCGTGACCGGCGCCAGCTCCGGCCTGGGCGTCGACTTCGCCAAGGCGCTCGCCGAGGCCGGCGCCGACGTCGCCCTCGGCGCCCGGCGCGTCGACCGTCTCGCCGACACCGCAGCCCTCGTCGAGGCCGCCGGCCGCCGCGCCGTCAGTGTGGCGACCGACGTCGCCGACCCCGCGTCCTGTCAGGCCCTCGTCGACGCAGCCGTCGCCGAGCTCGGCCGGGTGGACATCCTGGTCAACAACGCAGGGGTCGGCACCGCCGTACCCGCGACGCGCGAGACGCCGGACGAGTTCCGGCAGGTCATCGACATCAACCTCAACGGCAGCTACTGGATGGCCCAGGCCTGCGGTCGGGTGATGGCACCGGGCTCGAGCATCATCAACATCTCCTCGGTCCTCGGCATCACCACGGCCGGCCTCCCCCAGGCCGCGTACGCCGCGTCCAAGGCCGGTGTCATCGGCCTGACCCGCGACCTCGCGCAGCAGTGGACGGGACGCAAAGGCATCCGGGTCAACGCGATCGCGCCGGGCTTCTTCGCCTCCGAGATGACCGACAGCTATCCGCCGGGCTATCTCGACGCGCAGAAGCAGCGGATCCCCGCCGGCCGCAAGGGCGACGCCCGCGAGCTGGCCGCGACCGTGGTCTTCCTCGCCTCCGACGCGGCCGGCTACGTCACCGGCCAGACCCTCGCCGTCGACGGCGGGCTCACCATCACCTGATCGACCCGTCGCATCTGAACGCGCTGGAGGCGCCGACCCGGCGCGTTTGAACGCGCCGGGTCGGCGCCTCTGAGACGTTCAGATGCGACGGGTCAGCGGGCCTTGAAGGCGACGACCACCGACGGACGCGGGAAGGCGTCGGTGTGCGGCCAGGTGCTGGCCTGGTTTTCGAAGGTGGCACCGTCGATCTCGCCCGGGTGCTGCACCGCCACGAAGAGCGAGCGGTCGTCGTCGGCGATCAGCGGGCCACAGGCCTCGGCTCCCTTGGGCACCGTGCAGAACTGCTGCACCTGGCCGCGGTTCGGCCCCGCGACCGGCACCCGGAAGACACCGTCGTTGCTGCCCAGCACGTTGCCGTCGGTGGAGATCCACAGGTTGCCGGCACTGTCGAAGGCGACATTGTCCGGGCAGCTGATGGGACTGACCTTCGACTTGTCGAAGCCGCCGAACCAGGTCTCGGGCGCCGCCGGGTCCCCGCACACGAGGAACAGGTCCCAGGTGAAGGTGGTCGCCGCGTGGTCGCCGCCGTCGGGGGTCATCTCGAGGACGTAGCCGTTGCGGTTGCCGCTGGCGTCGGTCAGCGGTGCGCCGATGCTGGCCCGGACCTGCGAGGCGGCCAGCGGGTTCGCCTCGTCGACCGGCATCGCGGCGTTGCCGCGGTTGGAGTTGTTGGTGAGGGCCGCGTAGACCTTGCCGTTGACCGGGTTCGGCTCGACGTCCTCGGGACGGTCCATCTTGGTCGGGGCGACCTTGTCCGCGGCGAGGCGGGTGAAGAGCAGGACGTCGGCGACCGACATGCCGGGCACGAACGACCGGGTGTCGCTGGCCAGCGGGATCCAGGTTCCGGTGCCGTCGAACCGGCCGTCCTCGGTGCCGTCGCCGACCAGCCGGGCGACGTACAGGGTGCCGGTCGTGAGCAGGGCGAGGTTGTTCGCCCGTGCCGCCCGGGTGCCCCGGCCGTCGTACCTGCCGGCGGAGACGAACTTGTAGAGGTAGTCACCGCGCTCGTCGTCGCCCAGGTAGGCCACGGCCCGGCCGTCGGCGGCGAGGGCGATGTTCGCGCCCTCGTGCTTGAAGCGGCCCAGCATCGTGTGCTTGCGCGGCG
Organism: Nocardioides sp. L-11A; assembly: GCA_029961745.1. NCBI lineage: Bacteria > Bacillati > Actinomycetota > Actinomycetes > Propionibacteriales > Nocardioidaceae > Nocardioides > Nocardioides sp. L-11A. The sequence goes on along the minus strand of CP124680.1, from coordinate 2,262,916 downwards.
TGGAGGTCGGGTCGTACGGGTCGACCTCCACGATCCAGCCGAAGCGGTGGGGCTCGTGCGGCTCCTTGGAGAGGTCGAAGCGCGGGTCCACGCTCGCCCAGCCCTTGCCGGAGCCGTTGATGCCGTACCGCGCGTACGAGGCGGCGTAGCGGGAGTCGAGCCCGGCGCCCTTGTCGAAGTACTGGTTGAAGTTCTCCTCACCGGAGAGGACCGTGCCCCACGGCGTGGTGCCGCCGGCACAGTTGTTGAGCGTGCCGAGCACCTTCCTGCCGGTCGGGTCGGCGCTGGTGCGCACCCGCGGGTCGCCGGCGACGGGGCCGGTGAGCTCGAAGACCGTGGCGTCGTGGAGGCGCCGGTTCTGCCGGGAGTGCCCGAGCCCGGCGCGCTTCCAGGAGCCGGCCGGCTTGTGCCGGCGCAGCTTGACGACCGACATGCCGTGGCTGGCGATCGCGATCCGCTTGATGTCGTCGGCGGAGTAGGCGCCGGTCGGGAACATCAGGTTCTCGTCGGTGTACTCGTGGTTGACCACCAGCAGCGCCTCGTCGTCGTCCAGCGGCAGGAGCCCGACGTAGTCGCAGTTGTAGCCGAACTGACGGCGCGCGGCGGTGACGGACTGGGCGTGCGGGTCGAACTCGGGTGCACCCTTGACCACCGGGTCGCCCCACCGGATGACGACGTCGTGGTCGAAGCCCTTCGCGGTGACGAAGGCGTCGCGCTTGTTGGGCTCGACGGGCGCGAAGGCGGCCTGGCCGAGTGAACCGTGCCCGGTCGGCGCCCCGGGCCGCCGCGGAGCCTGCGTGGCGGCGGCGGCGAGGCCGCCCGACTGGACGACCCCACCGACGACGAGGGCACCGGCGGTGATGCTGCCGCCGCGCAGGAAGCTGCGACGGCCGACGGCCTTCGCGATCTCGTCCCTGACGTGGACGTGGTCGGTCGGGTTGGGCTCCGGGCGGTCGCAGGCGTTGCCGCAGCGGAAGAAGCAGGTCATGTGGGAGCGCGAACCGTGCCGGGTGCCCTCGGGCGCGATGGCGATCAACGGTCGGTTCTCGGGACGCACAGAGGTCATGGCGGTAGGCGACCAGAGCCCGGTGAACACCGCCCGACCCGTCGGTGACGCACCAGTGAAGGCCGCGCGCCCCGTGCGTCGGGGTGGATCGGAACCGGCATCATGACGCCATGGCCCCTCTCCGGGCGGGATCGACCTCCGAGGTGGCGACCGTCTTCCTGCGACTCGGACTGATCGCCTTCGGCGGTCCGGCCGCCCACATCGCGCTGATGCGCGAGGAGCTGGTCCGCCGGCGCGGCTGGGTGAGCGACCAGCGCTTCGCCGACCTGATGGGCGCCACGAACCTGATCCCCGGGCCCAACTCGACCGAGCTCGCGATCCACCTCGGCCACGACCGGGCCCGCTGGCGCGGACTCGTGGCCGCAGGAGTGTGCTTCATCCTGCCGGCGGCGCTCATCGTCGGCGTGCTGGCCTGGGCCTACGTGGAGTACGGCGAGACGCCCGCCGTCGAGTCCGTGCTGTACGGCGTGGTGCCGGTGGTCGTCGCGATCGTGGCCTGGGCGCTGGTCGGCCTGGCCCGGACGGTCCTCGCCTCCCGCTGGCTGGCGCTGCTCGCCGGCGCCGCGCTGGCGGCGTACCTGCTGGGCGCGCCGGAGCTCGCCGTCCTCTTCGGGGGCGCCGCCATCGCCGCCGTGGCGCACGCCGCCCGCGCCCTCGCGCGCCGCGGCGACCACGCACTGCTCGGGCTCCCCCTGCTCGCGGTGGCGGTGACCCCGGACGGACGGCTTCCCGAGCTGTTCTGGACGATGCTCAAGATCGGAGCGGTGCTCTACGGCAGCGGGTACGTGCTGATCGCGTTCCTGGAGGGCGACTTCGTCGACCGCCTCGGCTGGGTCACCCAGCAGCAGCTCCTCGACGCGGTGTCCATCGGCCAGGTCACGCCGGGGCCGGTGTTCACCACCGCGACCTTCCTCGGGTACGTCGTCGCGGGCCTGCCGGGCGCCGTCGTCGCGACCGTCGCGATCTTCCTGCCGTCGTTCGTGTTCGTCGGCCTGCTCACCCGGCTGACCGACTGGCTGCGCTCCCGGGCCTGGACGGCGGCGCTCCTCGACGGCCTCAACGCCACCGCCCTCGCACTGATGGCGGGCGTGTCCCTGCAGCTGGGCCGCACCGGCCTGGTCGACGTGCTCACCGTCGCCCTGGCGCTCGGCACGCTGGTGCTGCTGTGGCGCACCCGGCTCAACAGCGCCTGGTTCATCGCGGCCGGGGCGGCCGTGGGGGTGCTCCGCTATCTCACCGGGTGATGGCTGGTCATCGAGATCCTGTTGAAGGTGTTCATCGTGAGCGCCACCCACGCGACCGCGGCGAAGGCGTCGTCGCCGAGGACCGTACGGCTCTCCTCCTCGGTACGACGGCGCTGCTCCGCGTCGGGCAGCAGGGTGACCGACTCCGCGAGGGCGAGCGCCGCCCGCTCCTGCACGGTGAACAGGCCGGTCTCCGACCACGCCGGCAGCAGGGCGAGACGTCGTTCCGACTCCCCCGCCCGCACCGCCCGGCGCTGGTGCAGGTCGAGGCAGAAGGCGCAGCCGTTGAGCTGGGAGACCCGCATGTTGACCAGCTCGACGAGGAGCCGGTCGAGGCCGGCCGCCTCCGCAGCGACGCCGGCCTCGCGGGCGAGGTCGGTCGCGGCGGCGTACGCCGCGGGGACGGCCTTGTCGAGGTAGAGCGGGGCGGTCTCGGGTCGGCTCATGCCACCGGGTCGTTGATGTCGTCGTACTCGGGGTGCTTGGTGAGCCACTTCGCGACATAGGGGCAGTGCGCGATGATCCGCTTGCCCTGGGCCCGCACGTCGGCCAGCGCCGCGGCCACGAGCTCGCCGGCGAGCCCCCGGCCGCCGTACGCGTCGTCGACCTCGGTGTGCACGAAGTCGACGTGCACGTCGTCGGGCAGGCGGTACCGCGTGAAGCCCGCCAGCGTCTCGCCGTCGCGGATCTCGTAGCGGTGCTTGTCGGGGGCGTGGACGTAGGTGATGGCGCTGTTGTCCGGAGCGTCGCTCATGCGTCCATCCTGCCGGTCGGCCGGTGAAAAGACACGGAGGCCGCCCCCGTGGGGACGGCCTCCGTGCGGTGCCTCAGCGGGTCACGCGGTCAGCGCAGGTCCCAGCGGTCGGCGTCCATGACCTTGGTCCAGGCGGCGACGAAGTCGCGGACGAACTTCTCCTTGGCGTCGTCGCTGGCGTAGACCTCGGCGAGGGCGCGCAGCTCGGAGTTCGAGCCGAACACCAGGTCGTTGCGGCTGCCGGTCCAGGTGCGACCGTCGGCGGTGGTGCCGGCGAAGACCTCCTCCGAGGCGTCGGTGGCGGTCCACGTGGTGTCGAGCTCGAGCAGGTTGACGAAGAAGTCGTTCGTCAGCGTGCCCGGGGCATCGGTGAAGACACCCAGGTCCGAGCCGTCCCAGTTCGTGCCGAGCACCCGGAGACCGCCGACGAGGACGGTGAGCTCCGGCGCGCTGAGGCCGAGCAGGTTGGCCCGGTCGACGAGCGCGAACTCGCTGGGGTACTTGCTCGACTTCGGCAGGTAGTTGCGGAAGCCGTCGGCCTTGGGCTCGAGGTAGCCGAACGACTCGACGTCGGTCTGCTCCTGGGTGGCGTCGCCACGGCCCGTGGTGGTGGTGACCGTGACGTTCACGCCCGCCGCGGCGGCGGCCCGCTCGACGCCGACGGAGCCGGCGATCACGATCGTGTCGGCCAGCGAGGCGTCGTGGGCGGTGGCGATCTCCTGCAGCGTCGTCAGGACCGGCGCGAGCTCGGCCGGACGGTTGATCGCCCAGGAGCGCTGCGGCTCCAGCGCGATGCGGGCACCGTTGGCGCCGCCCCGCTTGTCGGAGCCGCGGTACGTCGACGCGGAGGCCCACGCCGTCGACACCAGCTGCGCCACGGTGAGGTCGACGTCGGCGATCGCCTTCTTCAGGTCGGCGACCTGGGTGTCGGTGAGCGCGGTGCCGGCGGGGATCGGGTCCTGCCAGACGAAGTCCTCGGCCGGGACGTCGGCCCCGAGGTAGCGCGACTTCGGGCCCATGTCGCGGTGGGTCAGCTTGAACCAGGCGCGGGCGTAGGCGTCGGTGAAGGCGTTCTGGTCGTCCTTGAACCGGCGCGAGATGGCTGCCATCTCGGGGTCCTCGCGCAGGGCGATGTCGGAGGTCAGCATGCGCGGCTCGCGCTTCCCGTCGCCGAACGACTCGGGGACCATGTCGGACCCGGCGCCGTTCTTGGGCCGCCACTGCTGGGCACCGGCCGGCGACTCGAAGAGCTCCCACTCGTAGCCGAACAGGATGTGGAAGAACTCGTTGTCCCAGCGGGTCGGGTGGTAGGTCCAGGTGACCTCCAGGCCCGAGGTGATGGCGTCGATGCCCTTGCCCGAGGCGTGCGAGGACTTCCAGCCCAGGCCCTGCTCCTCGATCGGCGCGGCCTCCGGCTCGGGGCCGACGGCCTCGGCCGGGCCGTTGCCGTGGGTCTTGCCGAAGGTGTGGCCACCGGCGATGAGCGCGACGGTCTCCTCGACCGTCATGCCCATCCGACCGAAGGTCTCCTTGATGTCGACGGCCGACGCCAGGGGGTCGGGGTTCCCGTTGGGGCCCTCGGGGTTGACGTAGATGAGGCCCATCTGGACCGCGGCGAGCGGGTCCTCGAGGTCGCGCTCACCGGTGTAGCGCTCGTCCTCGAGCCACTCGGCCTCCGGACCCCAGTAGATGTCGTCGTCCGGCTCCCAGACGTCGGAGCGACCGCCGCCGAAGCCGAAGATCGGCAGGCCCATGTCCTCCTGCGCCACGTTGCCGGCGAGGATCATCAGGTCGCCCCACGACAGCGACTTGCCGTACTTCTTCTTGACCGGCCAGAGCAGGCGCCGGGCCTTGTCGAGGTTGCCGTTGTCGGGCCAGGAGTTGGTCGGCGCGAAGCGCTGCTGACCGTGTCCGGCACCACCCCGGCCGTCGGTGGCGCGGTAGGTGCCGGCGGCATGCCACGCCATCCGGACGAAGAGCGGGCCGTAGTGGCCGAAGTCGGCCGGCCAGAAGTCCTTGGAGTCGGTGAGCACGGCCTTGACGTCGGCCTTGACCTCGTCGAGGTCGAGCGCCAGGAAGGCGGCCTTGTAGTCGAAGTCGCCGCCGAAGGGGTCGGCCACGGCCGGGTTCTTCGCGAGGATCTTCAGGTTCAGCCTGTTGGGCCACCACTGCTGGTTGGCCGAGCCCTGGGTGGGGTGGGTCAGACCGTGCATGACCGGGCACTTGCCGGCCGCCTGCTGCGCGTCCTGCGGCTCCTCCGTCACGAGGGGCTCGGTGTGCTGGTTGTTGTCGGGCATTCGGGAACCTTTCCGGGGACCTGTCGTACCTACTGGGGGCGGGATGTGCAGTCGGGGCAGAGGCCCCAATAGATGACCTCGGCCTCGTCGATCACGAAGCCGTGGGAGTCGGAGGCGGTCAGGCACGGCACGTGGCCGACCGCGCAGTCCACGTCGGCGATCTCGCCGCACGAGCGGCAGACGACGTGGTGGTGGTTGTCGCCGGTGCGCGTCTCGTAGCGCGCGACCGAGCCCGCGGGCTTGATGCTGCGCACGAGACCGGCGTGGGTCAGCGTGTGCAGCGAGTCGTACACCGCCTGGTGGGACACCTCGGGCAGCAGCGCGCGCGCCGCCGCGATGATCGACTCGGTGTCCGCGTGGGGATGCGCGTGCACCGCCTCCAGGACGGCGAGCCGGGGCCGGGTGACCCGGAGCGCGACCTCTCGCAGCTGCTGCTGGAAGTCGGGCGCGGACATGACTCCAGCATGCCATCTTTCTTGAACCAGTCAAGATCAACAGCGGGTGTGTCGCCGTCCGATCGAGATCGTCTGCCGGGTCAGGTGCCCGGGCCGCCCGACTAGGGCGACGGCGACCGGGTACCACCCCGCCATGGACATGTCACCTGCCTGGCTGATCATCGGCGTGGTCGTCGCCGCGTTCATCGTCCTGGGCCTGGTCTGGGCGTTCGTCGCCGACCGACGGCGCAACGAGGACGTCGCTCACGACCCGGAGCGGGTCGACCCGACCGCCGATCGGACCGACCACACACCGCCCCTCGATCCGGGCGACCCGGACGGGGATCGCCTCCACGTCGACCCTCGCCATCGGCGCCCGGGCGACCTCTGACCACCTCCCGACAAGACACGGCCGGCTCCCGCCATCGGCGGGGCCGGCCGTGTGTCGTCGGGGAGCGTGGCCGCTCAGGCCTTCTTGGTGGCCCAGAAGATCTCGGCGATCTCGTCGATCTTGGCGAGGAGCTCGTCGGCCTTGGCCAGGTCGAGGGTGCCCTTGGTGCCGGTGGCGCCGGCGAGCTTGGTGGCCTCGTTGACCAGGGTGTGGAGCTGGGGGTGGGCCTCGAAGTGCGGGGGCTTGAAGTAGTCGGTCCACAGCACCCAGAGGTGGTGCTTGACGAGCTCGGAGCGCTGCTCCTTGATCAGGATGGCGCGGGTGCGGAAGTCGGGGTCGTCGCTGTCGAGGGCCTTGGCGATGACGGCCTTGACGGACTCGGCCTCGATCCGGGCCTGGGCGGGGTCGTAGACGCCGCAGGGCAGGTCGCAGTGGGCGGAGACCTCGACAGTCGGGGCGAACAGACGCATGGGTGAGTGGTTCCTCTCGGTGGGTACGGGCGTGCGGCGGGTGTGCCGCGGAGGGAGAGGCGGGCTCAACCCTCGACCGCGCGCAGGGCGCGGCGGATCTCGGGGAGCGGCGCGGGCGCCCAGTAGTCGCGGTCGTGGTGGACCAGCGGCGCCGCCGCGGGACCCTCGTCGATCCGGTCGACCTCGAGCAGCACCAACCACGAGCCACCCGCCGGGATGACGTGCGCGGGGCGGCCGTGGAAGGCCGCGACGGCGTCGGGAAGCACCAGCCCGCGCTCGTCCCGGGTCCAGCCCTGAGCCTCGGTGAAACGCTCGGCCCGCCGGTCGGCGAACGCCCGCGCGAGGTCGGCCTGGGAGTCGGCCAACAGGAACACGGAGAGGGTGTCGCGGCCGACGAGCTGCGGGCCGACGGTGCTGGCGCGGGCGAGCGAGAAGGACAGCAGCGGTGGACTGGCGCTGACCGACGCGACACTGGACACCGTGGCTCCGACCGGGCCCTCCGCGGTCTCTCCGACCACGATCGCGACCCCCGCGGCATGGCGCCGGAAGCCGGCCTTGAACCGATCTGCCAACGAATGCGAGGCGGCGTGCGTCATCGACTCTCCCTTCACACGAAGGGAGCATAGAACCTCAAGCGCACTTGAGGTCCAGTCGACATGACGCACCTCACATGTCGAAGTCTCAGCCGCGCCCGCTGATCCGGTCCCCCACCCGGGCGATCCACGACGTACGGCGCGCACCCCGTGCCTCCTGCCGGTCCGCGAGCCCGTAGGCCCGGTAGAGACCGTGGATGCCCAGCCAGCGCAACGGCTCGGGCTCCCAGGTCCGGGCCCGCTGGTCCACCCAGGGCAGGGTGGTGCGCTCGGTCCGCTCCCCCGCGACCAGGTCGGCGAGGGTGCGGCCGGCGAGGTTCGTGGCGGTGACTCCCGTGCCGACGTAGCCGCCTGCCCAGCCGAGGCCGCTCGCGGCGTCGTACCCGACGGTCGCCCGCCAGTTGCGCGGGACTCCGAGCACGCCGCTCCACGCGTGGGCGACACCGAGGTCGCGCAACTGGGGGAACCACGCGCACAGGACGTCACGCAGGTGCTGGACGGTGCGGTCCGGGATGTCGCCGTCGAGGTCGGTGCGCGACGCGAAGCGGTAGGGGTGGCCGCGGCCGCCGATGGCGATCCGGCCGTCGGCGGTGCGCTGGGCGTAGGAGTAGACGTGGGCGAAGTCCTCGAGCGTGTCGTGGTGCTGCCAGCCGATGGCCGCCCAGGCGTCGGCGGGCAGCGGGTCGGTGACGATCATCGAGGAGTTCATCGGCACCCAGGTGCGCCGCTCGCCGGCTAGCCGGGCGGTGAACCCCTCGGTCGCCCGGATCACGTGGCGCGCGCGGAGGGTGCCACGGTCGGTCTCCACCCGACCGGGCGCGATCATGCGGACCGTGGTTCCCTCGTGGATCCGGACGCCGCGCTCGCGCACGGTGTCGGCCAGGCCGCGGGCGAGACGGGCCGGGTGGATCCGCGCGCAGTGCGGCTCCCACAGCGCCACCCGCGTGCCGGCCACCCGGATCCGGGCGTCCGCCTCGTCGGCGTCCAGCAGCCGCGCCTCCGTCTCCGGCCACCGCTCCGCGGTCGCTGCGGCCGCGTGGGCCCGGGTCGCCTGCGCCGCGTTGCGGGCGACCAGCAGCGTGCCGCCGCGGCGCACCTCGGCATCGATGCCGTGCCGCTCCGCGACTCCGATCACCTCGTCGACGGCGTCGTTCATGGCGAGCTGGAAGCGTGCGACCTCGGCCCGCGGGTGGGTGCGGGCGTAGCCGTCCAGCCCGCCGGTCACCGACGCCGAGAGCCATCCGCCGTTGCGCCCGGACGCGCCGTACCCGGCGAACTGCTGCTCGACCACGCGGATGTCGAGGTCGGGCCGCAGCTCGCGGAGGTAGTACGCCGTCCACAGCCCGGTGTAGCCCGCGCCGACCACGACGACGTCGACCTCCTCGTCGCCGGCGAGCAGGTCCCGCGGCTCGGGCAGGCCGAGGTCGGCCCACCAGTACGACACACCGCCGGTCCTGCGCGCACTGGTCACCGGGCGAGCCTAGTAGCCCGTCGCAGCCAAACCGCGGGCTCAGAGGATGCTCACCACCACGTGCTGCCCGCCGGCCAGGGCGGCACGGTGCACCTCGAGGAGGACGCCGAACGCCTCGGCGAGCTCGGCACGCAGGGCAGCGGGATCGCCCGACCAGATCCGCGGATAGACGTCCGCCGCGGTAAAGGAATCGAAACGCGCATCCGCCAGCGCCGCAGGGAGATCGACGGCCTCCAGGGCCGCCACCACCACCGACAGCTCGTCGTGCTCCGTGCAGCCGACATAGTCCTCCGCCTCGAAGACGTGCACGCCGACCACGGCATCACTCAGCGGGTCCCCGGCGATCGGCGTGCCCGCGGACGCCCCGGTCAGCAGGAAGTGCAGGCCGTCCCACAGCTTGTCGAGGTAGACCGTGGGCGCTCCCCCGGCCTCCAACGCCTCCAGGGCGGCCCCCAGCTCCTCCGGAGCCGAGGCCACCAGGCGGTCCAGGGTCGCCTCGTCGACCAGCGTGTACGCCGCCTGCATGCCCACGGCGTCGAGGGTACGAGACGATCCCGGCCGCATCGACGGACGGGAGAACCAAGGAACGGGGACGACCCGCCCCTCACTCCTCGTGGTCGCGCTGGAGCACTCCGATCATGCCCTGGAGGAAGTCCTTCGGCTTGGTCTCCGCCAGGCTCACCAGGGTCTCGACCCGGGTCACTCCCGGGATCTCCCAGATCGCCTCCAGCAGGACCTTCCGCAGGTGCGTCGAGTCCCGGACCCGGAGCCGCGCCAGCAGGTCCATCGAACCGGTGACGACCAGCACCTGCTCCACCTCGCTGATCTCGTGCAGCGCCCGGAGCACCGAGGCCTGGTTGGAGGCGGCGATGATCGAGGCGTAGACCTGCATCGGGAAGCCCAGGGCGCCCCAGTCGACATCGGCGCGGTAGCCCCGGATCACGCCCTCCCGCTCGAGGCGGGCGATGCGCTCCCCGACGGTCGGCGCGGAGATGCTGAGCTCCCGGGCGATCTTGCGCTGGCTGGCCCGGGCGTCGCTGACGAGCAGGCTGAGCAGCCGCAGGTCGGTGGCGTCGAGGTCGGCCTTCTGGGAGTCACCGAGCACGAACTCGCTCATGTCGTTCTGCTCTCGGTCCGCCGCAGACTCGGGACGTGCCATCTCCGCATCTCCTTCAACTCGTGCCGGGCTGCGCACACGGCCGCACCGGTCCGCGGTCGAGTATGCACGGACCGGTCGGCCTCACGCGTCAACAAGGTGACACGCGGCCCAGTGGCCCGGCCGCACCTCGCGAAGGGCCGGCTCTTCACTCGCACACACATCCTGCGCCTTCCAGCATCGGGTTCGGAACCTGCACCCGCTGGGCGGGGCAAGCGGGGTCGGCAGATCGCCGGACAGGACGATCCGCTCACGGCCTCCCGCGGCAGCGCCACCGGCGGACGGGATCGCCGAGAGGAGAGCCTGGGTGTAGGGCATCAGCGGCTCGGCGTACAGGTCCTCGGCGTCGGCCAGCTCGACCAGCTTCCCGAGGTACATCACACCGACGCGGTCGCTCACGTGCTCGACGACCGCGAGGTCGTGTGAGATGAACAGGTACGCCAGGCCCAGCTCCTGCTGCAGCTCGCGCATGAGGTTGAGCACCTGGGCCTGGACCGAGACGTCGAGGGCCGAGACGGCCTCGTCTGCGATGACCAGGTCGGGATTCATCACCAGCGCCCGGGCGATCCCGATCCGCTGCCGCTGCCCGCCGCTGAACTGATGCGGGTATCGCCGGGCGAGGTCCCGGCGCAGGCCGACCCGTTCCAACGCCTCGGCGACCCGCTCCGCGCGCTCGGCCCGCCCGACCCGTTGGACGGCCAGTCCCTCGCCGACGATCCGCTCCACGCGCATCCGCGGGTCGAGCGAGCTCAGCGGGTCCTGGAAGATCATCTGCACCCGGCCGCGGGTACGCCGCAGGGCGCTCCCGCTCAGCTGCGAGATCTCCTGGCCGGCCAGCGTGACGGAGCCTGACGTGGCCCGCTCCAGGTTCATGATCGTCCGGCCCAGCGTGCTCTTCCCGCAGCCGGACTCCCCGACCAGCCCCAGGGTCCGGCCCGCCGGGATGTCGAAGGACACGCCGTCGACGGCCTGCACGACGGCCTGAACCCGGCCACCGGGACCCTTGACCGGGAAGTGCGTGTGCAGGTCACGGACCTCGAGCAACGAGGACTCGGTCATCGGTCCCCTCCTGTCGTGGACGTCGTGGCCGGTGCGGGATCGACGTGCAGCCAGCACGCGACCGATCGGCCGCCGGGGAAGCGGATCATCGGCGGGCGCTCCTCGCACCGCGCGGTGGCGTGGTCGCACCGATTGGCGAAGGGACAGCCGGGCGGCATGGCGTCCGGTGGCGGGACCGCGCCCCGGATCGTCGCGAGGGTGTCGGTCCGGTTCCCGATCGTGGGGACGGATCCGAGCAGTCCGATCGTGTAGGGATGCAGGGGCTCGGCCAGGAGCAGGGCGACCGGCGCCTGCTCCATGACCCGCCCGCCGTACATGACGACGACCTCGTCGCAGACCTCCGCCACCACGCCGATGTCGTGCGTGATCATCACGATGGCCGTGCCGATCCGGGAGCGCAGCTCCTTGACCAGGTCGAGGAACTGCGCCTGCACCGTCACGTCCAGGGCGGTCGTCGGTTCGTCGAGCACCAGCAGGCTCGGGTCGTTGGCGAGCGCGATCGCGAGCACCACGCGCTGCCGCATCCCGCCGCTGAGCCGGTGCGGGTACTCCTGGAAGCGCTGCTCGGGCGAGGGGATGCCCAGCTGCCGGAGCAGCTCGACGGCCCGCCCCGCAGCCTCCTCCTTGCTCACCCGCTGGTGCGCACGGATCGCCTCGACGATCTGCGGGCCGACCCGCTGGACGGGATTGAGGGCGGTCATCGGATCCTGCAGGACCAGTCCGATGTCCTTGCCCCGGCGGCGGCGCATGGCCTTCGTCGACGCACTGGTGATGTCCTCACCCTGGAACCGCACCGTGCCGCCGGCGACCCGGCCCGGGGCAGGGATCATCCCGATCACCGACATCGCGGTGACGCTCTTGCCCGAGCCGGACTCCCCCACGAGGCCCACGCTCGCGCCGGCGCCGACGGAGAAGCTCACTCCGTCGACGACGGTGACCCGGCGCTCGCCCGCGGGGAACTCCGCGGACAGATCGGTCACCTCCAGCACGGGCACGGCGTCAGCCATCGCTGTCCTCCGGCAGTCGGGCCGGGGCGGCCCCGCCGTCATGGCGGTGGAGCCGGCCGGCCTGCATCACCATCGTCGGCTCACGCAGCCGCCGCAGGTCGGCGAGCGGGTCGCCGGCCACGGCGACGAGATCCGCCGCCAGTCCCGGGACCACGCTTCCGGCCCGGTCCGCGAACCCGAGCACCTCGGCCGCGAGTCCCGTCGACGCATGGATCGCCTCGACGCCGGACATGCCGCCCTCGGTCATCAGCCACAGCTCGTCCGGCAGGCTGTCGAAGTCCGTGAAGCGCCAGCCGGCGTCGGTCCCCGAGATGAAGGCGATGCCGAGTGCGCGCATCTTGGCGAACTGCTCGAGCGTGTCGCCCAGCATCCGCTCCCAGCGGTCGCGCTGGATGCGCTGCTCCTGGTCGGGCTCGTCGAGCGCGTCGACCGAGCGCACGACGTCGTACCCGACGACGAGGGTCGAGGTGACCGGGATGCCCGCCGCGGCGAGCTGCTCGGCGACCTGCGGGGAGTACTCCTGGTGCTCGAAGTCCACCAGGAACAGGCCGTGCTCGATCCCGTCGACCCCGGCGGCGATCGCGTCCTCGAGCGACTCGGCACAGACGGTGTGCGTGGTGACCTTGAGCTCGAGCCGGTGGGCCTCCTCGGCGATCGCCGTCAGCTCGGCGCGGGTGAAGGCCGGCCGGTGGACCAGCGTCCCCCTGGTGCCGCCGCCCGAGCCGATCACCTTGATCCAGTCGGCCCCGGCCTTGTTCAGCTCCCGCACCGCGCGGCGCAGGTCCTGCTCACCGTCGACCTCGCCGCCGAGCGGGTGGCCGTGGCCGCCGGTGATCGTCAGCGGGTGCCCGCTCACCAGCAGCCGCGGAGCGACCCCCCGCCCGAGGTCGGCGGCCCGCCGCAGGTCGAAGACCGTCGACCCGCGCGATCCGACGTCGCGCAGGGTCGTGATCCCAGCGTCCAGAGCCGTCCGAGCACCGTGCGCGGCGGCCGCGACGAAGACCCCGTCCGACTCGCGGGACCAGGTCTCGAACTCGCTCCCGTCGGCCGGGAGGTTGAGGTGCACGTGGGCGTCCGTCAGCCCCGGCAGCAGGGTGTGTCCGGCCAGGTCGAGCTGCCGGGCGTGCGGTACGTCGAGACCCTCGGGCAGCGCCCCCTGGTGAACGGCCGTGATCCGACCTCCTTCGACGAGGACCACAGGATCCTCGATCACCGGCCCTCCGGTGCCGTCGACGAGCCGGTCGGCTCGCACCACCCACGAGGTCTGCTCGTCCGGGGTGTAGGCCATCAGGACACCCCCGCGAAGTGCAGGTACCCGCCACCGGAGATGACCAGGCCGTCGACGCCCTTGTCCATCAGGATCAGGTCCTGATCGGGACGCACGGGCAGGAGCAGGCCGAGGTCGAGGATCCGCTTCTGCGCGTCGAGGTAGAGGCTCTTGCGCTCCTCCAGGTCGCTGGTGGCCGCCGCGTCCTCCAGCAGGGTGTCGAGTTGCTCGTCGGCGACCTTGCTCCAGTTGAAGAAGGCACCGCTGACGAACCACTGGTCGAGCAGCACCGGATCGAGCGCGGCGAAGGAGGACGGCGTCAGGTTGTTCCTGCCCTCGTCGCCGGCTTCGAGGTACGCCGCCCGGCCCTGCAGCTCGATCTCGGCGGCGATGCCGCCGTCACGCAGCTGGGCCTGGATGGCCTCGGCGATGTTCACGTACTGCGGGACGTCGGAGAACGTGCCGATCGTCAGCGTGAGCGGCTTGCCGTCCTTGGTCCAGGCGTCGCCGTCCCGGGTCCATCCGGCGCCCTCCAACAGCTCGGCGGCCTTGTCCGGATCGTGCGGGAACTGGCTCTCCAGCGACTCGTCGTAGCCGAAGGTCCCCGGCTGGAGAACCGTGTTGCTCGGCTCGAAGGCACCCGACTCGGCCAGGTCGACCACTGCCTGCCGGTCGACGGTGTAGAGGATCGCCTGTCGGACGGCGACATCGTCCGTCGGGAACAGCGACGTGTTGATGGAGCTGAAGAAGCCCAGCCCGGGAGAATCCCGCTCGACCACGTCATAGCCGCTTCGCAGCGACTTGAAGAGCGCTCCGGGAATCCGCTGAGCCGCCTGGACCTGACCGGCCTGCAGGGCGGCGACCCGCGCCTGCGGGTTCGGGGCGGTCTTGAACTCGATCCGCTCCGGGCCCTTCTCGCCGAAGCCGGCCGCCTCGGGCGCCCAGTCGTACTTGTCGTAGGCCTTCAGCACCACGCTCTCGTCGGCGGTGGCACTCTCCAGCTCGTACGGTCCGGTGCCGGCCATCTCGGTGGACATCGCCGCGCCGTGCTCCGCGATCGCCGCGGGCGACTGGATGCCCAGGTACGGCGAGCTGAGGCTGGCGAGGAGCGGGACGTAGGGCTCGTCGCAGCTCAACCGGAGCACGAACTCCGACTCCGCCGTGGCCGTGGTGCACGTGCCGAGCTGCTGGATCGCGGCCGTCGACTTCGTCGCCGGGTCGGTGATGTAGTCGATGTTCTGAACGACGGCGTCGGCGTTGAACGGCGTGCCGTCGTGGAAGGTCACATCCTCACGCAGGGTGAAGGTGTAGCTCAGCCCATCGGGAGCGACCTCCCACTCCGTGGCGAGCCACGGGGTCACCTCGAAGTCCGGGGTCAGCCAGACGAGTCGGTCGAAGATGTTCGCGACGATGTTCGCGGTGTTCGCCGAACTCGTCACGGCCGGGTTGAGGGGTGAAGGACTGTCGGCCCACGCGATCGAGAGGGTCGTGAGGTCGCCGTCCTCGGACGAGGACGACGAGCCGCCGCAGCCGGCCGCTGCGACGGCCAGGAGGCCGATCCCCGCGGTCGCGGCGAGTCGATGGCGCTTGGTGAACATGGAAACTCCCAACATGTTGTTGTGGCGGCTTCGGCGACGTGCGAGGCGATCGCCGGGCCGTTGTTCGGGTCAGTGCCGAGAGAGGGCGGGGTCGAGCGCGTCGCGCAGGCCGTCACCGATGAGGTTGACCGCGACGACGTAGGTGGCGAGGAAGACGCCGGGGAAGACGGTGAGCCACCAGGCGAAGGAGATGTAGTCCTGTCCGCCGCTGAGCAGGACGCCCCACTCGGGACTCGGCGGGGACACCCCCATCCCGAGGAAGCCGAGGGCCGCGATCCACAGGGCCGCGAACCCGGTCCAGGTCGTGGTCATCACCAGGATCCCCGAGCGCACGTTGGGCAGCACGTGGGTCCACGCGATCCGTGCCCGGCTCGCACCGAGGGCGATCGCGGCGTCGACGTACGGGCGCTGGCGGATCTCCACCGTCGCTCCCTCGACCATGCGGGCGTAGGCCGGGACCGCCACCAACGCGATGGCGAGGACGCCGTTGCGCAGGCCGGGGCCGAGCACCGCGCCTGCCGCGAGAGCGAGCAGGATCCCCGGGAAGGCCAGGAGCAGGTCCACGATCCGCATCAGGACGAATCCGACGGGACCGCCGTACAGGCCGGCGACGACGCCCATCGTCGTGCCGACGATCCCACCCAGGACCACGATCACCACGCTGGCGGCAATGGTCGTGCGACCGCCGTACGCCACTCGGGACAGGAGGTCGCGGCCGAAGGAGTCGGTGCCGAACGGATGCTCGCCCGAAGGAGCGAGGAAGGTGGACGTGGGGTTGCTCCGCTCCGGGTCCGCGAGCCCGAAGAGCGGGGCGAGCAAGACGAACAACACGACGCCCAGGAGCAGGAGCAGCCCGAGCGACAGGCTGCGGTGCGCGACCAGGGCACGCAGGCGCTGCGACCGGTGGGTCGGCACCGAGCGCGTTGTGTCCGTGGGCGACGACTGGCTCTTCATCGGTGACCTCATCGCTTTCCTCGCAGGACGCGGGGGTCGACGACCGGGTAGAGCAGGTCGACGACCAGGTTGATCAGCGCGTAGAGGAGACAGGTGAGCAGCACGACCGCCTGGACGACGAGGTAGTCGCGCGCCAGGATCGAGTCGACCAGGAGGCGCCCGAGTCCCGGACGCGAGAAGACGATCTCGATCATCACGGCTCCGGAGAGCACGCTGCCGACCTGCAGGCCGGTGATGGTGAGGACGGGGAGGATCGCGTTGCGCGCCGTGTGCCGCGCCAGCACCTGCCACTCGCTGATGCCCTTCGCGCGCGCCGTGACCACGAAGTTCTGGCGGTGGGCCTCGATCATGCTGGATCTGACGAACCGGCCGATGTAGCCGATGCCGGCCAGTCCCAGCGTGATGCCGGGGAGGATCGCGCCGGCGAAGCTGGTCCCGCCGAGGACGTCGAAGATCGGGATCTTCACCGCGAAGAGAAGCAACAGGAGCAGCCCCAGCCAGAACGACGGGATCGACAGGAGCAACACCGACGACGCCATGAGGACCGTGTCGAGGAGCGAGCCCCGGCGCAGCGCCGCGATGGTGCCGACCACGATTCCTCCGACCAACGAGACCAGCATCGCGATCGCCGTGATCTGGAGGGTGGGCACGGCATTCGCCACGATCAGCTCGGAGACCGGCTTCTGCTGGCTGAACGAGCGTCCGAAGTCGCCCTGGAAGATCTGCCCGATCCACCGGAAGTACTGCACCGGCGCCGGATCGTCGAGCCCGAGCTCGTCACGGATGCCGGCAAGCATCTCGGTGTCTCCACCGCTGGCTCCCAGCAGCACGCGCGCGGGATCGCCGGGGATCAGCCGGATCATCGCGAAGACGACGACCGAGACCCCGACGAGGAGGCCCGCCACCGCGGCGAGCCGGCGCAGCGCGTAGGAGATCATCGCTCGGCCCGGTAGTGGTCCTGGGCCGACACGAGCGCGTAGTGCTCGGGCCGCCGGTCCTGCAGGAGGTTGAGCCCGAAGAAGCCGGCCGTCCGCGCCCGGAGGATCTCCTCACCCAGATCGGCCGTGTAGGAGATGACACCCTCCTCGTCGGCCAACTCCGCGACGACCGTGCCGAAGGGATCCACGATCTGGCTGTGCCCCCAGTACTGGAGCTTCTCCTCGACCTGGCACTGATTGGACACCAGCAACCACGACTGGTTGAAGAAGGCGTTCGCGCGGGCGGCCAGGTCCATGGCGGCGCCGTGGTAGTCGTCGTCGCGATCACGACCGCGCATCGGCCATGCCGTGGACATCAGCAGCACGGTCGCCCCCTGCAGGGCGAACACCCGGGCGAGCTCGGGGAAGGCCAGGTCGTAGCAGATCATGCTGGCACCGGTGGCGAAGCCGAGGTCGAAGACCGGAGTGCGCTCCCCGGACCCGAAGTACACCGACTCTGCCGGGTTGTGGACCTTGCGGTACGCACCAACGACCCCCTCCGGGCCGACCAGTGCCGTGCTGTTGAAGACGAGGTTGCCGTGCAGGGCCCGTTCGGCGAGACCGAACTGCACCAGCATCCCGTGCTGGGCCGCGCGCTCCTGGACGGCCAGGGTGCTCGGGCCCGGGATCGGCTCCGACTCGTGGAAGTAGTAGCGCTTCTGCTCGGCGACGCGCTCGTCGCCGAGCCCGAAGGAGAAGTCCGCGAAGCCCTGGAGACACATCTCCGGAAGCACCAGGACGTCGGCGCGCTGGTCGGCGGCCTCGTCCACGAGGCGGAGGATCGTTCGCAGATTGGTGGCCTTGTCGCGGGTCACCACCATGTTGGCGACCGCCAACGTCGTCTCAGCCATGGGTCTCTCCCCGTCCGGTCGTACCGGGGGCGGACATCGGAGCCCGCCCTCCGGAGCCGATGGGCCGGCACGGACGCGCCCGCGTCACGCCGACCGCCCCATGCCGCCGGCGACGTCGATAGTCGCGCCGGTGATGTAGGAGGCCCGTTCCCCCGCGAGGAAGGCGACCATGCCCGCGACCTCCGCGGCGGTCCCGAACCGACCCAGGGGGATCTGGTCATGGGCCAACTGTCCGAGGAACTCGTCCCGATCCGTGCCGGGCGCCTTGCGCTGCCACAGCGAGTCCCACTGAGGCGTCGAGATGAGCCCGACGTTCACCGCGTTCACCAAGATGCCGTGGGCCCCGTACTCCTGGGCGAGGACCTTGGTCAGGTTGTGGCACGCCGCGCGCGTCACCGAGCTCGCCAGGAAGGAGGCGTCGGGATTGCGCGCGTACACCGCACCGATGTTGATCACGCGGGCCGCCGGGGACTTCCGCAGGTGCGCAAGCGCCTCGCGGGTCACGTTGATCTGGGCGAACAGCTTGATCTCGATGTCACGTTGCCACTGCTCATTGGTGAGCTCGGCGAAGGATCCGGGCGTCGCCCCGCCGGCGTTGTTGACCACGATGTCCAGGGCGCCGTAGGCGTCGACCGCATCGGCGACCAGGGTGCGCACCTGGACCGGGTCGGTCACGTCGCAGGCCGCGGCCCGCACCCGCCCGCCGCCGATCCCGGCCAGGCGGTCCACCGCGGCGTCGAGGTCTCCGGCGGTCCGCGCGCAGATGGTGACGTGGGCCCCCTCCTGCAACAGCTCCTGGGCCACGGCGAAGCCGATGCCCTTGGTGCCGCCGGTGACCAGGGCGCACCGGCCGTCGAGCCCTAGCCGCACAGCTGGGAGGACGGGGCGATCGCCGCGTCGGCCTGCGCGACGAGGGTCTGGCGCGGCGGGTTGAAGAAGTCGACCTGGACGCACGGCACGTCGAGCGTGTGCGCGCCATGGGGCACCCACGGCGGCACGACGGCGACGTCGCCGGGGCGCATCACACGGGTGTGCTCGTTGAGCTGGAAGTGCAGCTCCCCCTCGAGCACCAGCACGACCTGCTCCTCCTCGTGCGTGTGGAGCGGGGCCTCGGAGTGCGGCGCGTAGGTGACGAAGTTCAGCAGCGTGTCGGTGCCGATGACGGGCTGGAAGGACAGCCCCGGGAGGATCTCGACGGGCGTGATCGCGGTGCGATCGACATACCGACCGGTCCCCGTCGGGGTGCCGCTCGCCGCGGTCGCGAAGTGGGTGGCGGGGTCGTTCATCGGTGGTGCTCCTCAAGCGTCACGAAAGGTTCACGGTGATGCAGCGACTATCAACTGCATGGCGCCAGACGCTTTCATACTGTCGTACGACAGTCAACAGGTTGATCTGATTTACATCCGGTCAATCCTTCCCCTAGTCTCCTTACGGATGCGACTCCCCCGCGTTTCCGGAGCTCGCTCCTTCTTCCCGAACCCCTCTCGTGAAAGGACCCCCGTGAGCGACCACCAGGCGTTGGCACTCGAGACCAGCGAGCAGCTCGTGACCTGCAGGGACACCGCGACCGGCCTCCGGGCCGTGATCGCGATCGACGACACCACGCTCGGGCCCGGCCTCGGCGGTATCAGGTACCGGCCCTATCGCGACATGTGGGCCGCCGCGGAGGAGGCGCAGCGACTGGCGTCCGCGATGACCCTGAAGAACGCGATGGCGGGCGTCCCGTTCGGCGGGGCGAAGTCCGTGATCCTGCACGACGGCACACCCCCGCGCGGCCGGGACGCGCTCTTCGAGCAGTTCGGCAGATTCATCGCCCGGCTCGGCGGCACCTACGTCCCCGGGGTCGACATGGGCACCAGCCCGCACGACCTGCAGACCGTCGGATCGGCCGGGACCGAGGTGTCCTGCACCGATGTCGATCCTTCGCCCTGGACCGCGCTCGGCGTCTACCACTCCATCGCCGCCGCCGTCGGCCAACACCTCGGTGCCGAGGGTGTCGCGGGCATCCGGGTCCTGGTGCAGGGCGTGGGTCACGTGGGCGGACGCCTCGCGGAGCTGCTGAGCGAGGCTGGAGCCGTCGTGACGGTGAGCGACGTCGACGCGGCGCGGGCGGCCTCGCTCGCCCAGCGGCTCGGCGCTGCTTCCGTCGCTCCGGATCAGGTCCTCGGCACGCCTGCCGACGTCTTCGCACCGTGCGCCACCGCCCGGGTGATCACCCACGAGAACATCGCGACGCTGCCGGTGCAGATCGTGGCCGGCGGCGCCAACGACACCCTCGAGGACGACCGGTGCGCCGACGAGCTCCACGCCCGGGGGATCCTCTACGTTCCCGACTTCGTCGCCAACGGAGGTGGCGTCATCCACGTCCAGGCGATGCGGGAGGGATGGGACGAGGCGCGGACGACCGAAGCGATCGCCCGGATCGGCGATCGCGTCACCCACCTCATCCAGCGCGGCCGAGCAGAGGGGACGACGCCGCTCGCGGCGGCCCTGGCGACGGCCCGCGACATCGTCGCCGCCGCCCGGTAGGGCCGCGCACGCGACGAACCGACCCCACGTCGACACCGCACCCCGCGGACAGGGACAGGAGATTCAGAAGTAGTGACACGCACACCACCGGAGGTGTCCGCCGAGGACTACGCGCGTGCGGCGAAGGTGCTCGACTCGAGCCTCGCTGACGCCGTCCTGAACGGGCACGTCACGGCTCGATGGCTGGACTCGAACCGCTTCTGGTACGAACGCGACGGCGCGGACGGCCCGGAGCTCGCCGTGGTCGATATCGCGCAACGTCACCGAGCGGCCCCGCTGGACGGCGCGCGGCTCGCGGAGGCCCTCCGCGGTTCGCCCGCCGCGGCTGCCGTGCGCAACGGAACCGCACGTGTCGAGCAGGTCGAGGAGATCGGTGACGCTCTGCTGGTCACGCTGACCACTCCCGACGGCAGCCGGGTGAGGAGCGATCTCTCCGACTACGAGTCCACATCGATGCCCGCGCCGGCCCCGAGTGCGGCGATCACCGCGCCGAGCGGCGAGCACGCGGCCTTCGTACGAGAGGCCGACCTCTGGCTGCGGCGACCAGGCGATGGTGACGAGCGCGCGTTGACGAGCGACGGCGAGCGTCACTTCGCCTACGGCAAGCTGCCGGACCACTCGCAGTCGGTGCTGATGCGCGCGGCCGAGACGCCCATGCCTCCCGTCGGCGTGGAGTGGGCGCCCGACAGCAAGCACCTGTTCGGCACCCGTTGGGACGAGCGAGCGGTACCCATCTACCCGTACGTCGAATCGGTGCCTCGCGACGGGACCTTCCGGCCGAAGCTGCACCCCCTCCGCCTGGCACTGCTCGGCGATCCCGACCAGCCCCAGCAGGAGATCTTCTCGATCGACGCGTCGACCGGCGAGAAGCGCACGATCGACATCGGCCGCGGTTGGACCATGGATACGACGAGTCTCGGCTGGTCCGCGGACGCTCGCACGACCTACCGGATCGCCCACACCGAGGGCTGGCGCTCGATGGCGCTCGTCGAGATCGACGTGGCGGCCGGCACCTCGCGGCGGGTCATCGAAGAGGCCGCCGCGACGAGCAGCGTCCTGCCCCACACCATCCTCTTCAGCCCACCGAACGTGCGGGTCCTTCAGGAGAGCGGCGAGGTCGTCTGGTTCTCGGAGCGAGACGGATGGGGGCATCTCTATCTCTATGACCTGGCCAGCGGGGCACTCAAGCGGCAGCTCACGCACGGCGACTGGCTGGTTCGCGATCTGATCGAGGTCGACGGCCGCAGGCGGCGCGTCTTCTTCACAGCGTGCGGACGCGAGGAAGGTCGCGATCCGTACTACCGGCACCTCTACCGCGTCTCCCTGGACGGCAGCGACCCGCTCCTCCTGACGCCCGAGGACGCCGAGCACGAGATCCCCTCGCCCCTGCCCACGCTGTTGCCCGCGGCACCGGGACGACAGGCGTTCTCGCCCGACCGCGACTACTTCATCGACACCTATTCGACTGTCTCGGAACCACCGGTCAGTGTCGTCCGGTCGAGCGAGGACGGCAGCGTCGTCATGAGACTCGAAACGGCCGACGCATCCGCCGCCTACGCAGCCGGGTGGCGCCCGCCCACGCGGGTCCACGCGAAGGGCGCCGACGGCGAGACCGACGTCTATGCCGTGGTCTACTTCCCCACGGACTTCGACGGCACCTCCGAGTATCCCGTGATCGATGCCACCTACGGCGGGCCGTGGACCCTCAACGCGCCACGGAGCTTCGTCGACGCGCTGTCCACCTTCAATCCCGTGTCCCGCGCCAGTCTGGCCGCACTCGGTTTCGTCGTCGTCACCATCGACGCTCGCGGCACACGTGGCCGGTCCCGCGCCTTCACGAACGTCGGCTACGGGAACTTCGTCGATCCCGGCCTCGCCGATCACGTCGCGGTGATCCAGCAGATCGCCGCGCGCCACGGCGGGCTCGACCTCGACCGCGTGGGGATCTACGGCCACTCCTTCGGCGGCTACGTGTCCGCCCGCGCGATGTTGTCACGCCCGGAGTTCTTCAAGGTGTGCGTCTCGTCGGCAGGGCCGCACAACTATCAGGGCTTCTACGCCATGGAGCACCTGCTGGGACTGCCCGCCTACGGCGACGGCCGCGTTCGTCCGAGCCCCCAGTCGGTCCCGGACAACTACCGAGCGCTGGACAACGCTCCACTGGCGGCCAGGCTGCGCGGGCGCCTGATGCTCGCGTACGGCGACCTCGACGAGAGTGCCATGCCGGCCGTCACCCTGCAGCTGGCCGACGCGCTGATCGGCGCGAACAAGAGCTTCGACCTGCTCTATCTCCCCAGTCGCACCCACGACTTCTTCCGCACCGACTTCTACTTCATCCGGCGGATGTGGGACTACTTCGTGGAGCATCTGCTCGGTGCGACACCACCGGCGGACTTCGACCTCGTCGCCGCCATCCGGTAGGAACACCAGCACCAGCACGCAGGCGCCGAGCCGTCCGAGGGACGGCTCGGCGCCTGCGGCGTTCCGGGTCAGAGCTCGTTCTTGACCATCCGGCCGTCCTTCATGATGACCCTCAGGTTCTCCTCGGGGCGGGTGAGCACGCGGATGTCGGAGAGCGGGTCGCCGTCAACGACCAGAAGGTCGGCGCGGGCGCCCGGGGCCACCACGCCGAGCTCCCCGCTGCGCCCCAGCAGCTCCGCCCCGACGACCGTGGCGGAGCGGAGGATCGCCGCCGCCGGCTGAACCTCCGAGCGGAGCACGAACTCCTCGAGCTGGGCATCGTGCATGTCTGCGAACAGGTCGGTGCCGTAGGCGATCTTGAGGTCCGAGCGGTGCGCGAGCTCGAGGGCCCCGATCGCCCGGTCGAGCACGTCGGTCAGCTTGGCGCCGACGTCACCGTGCAGGTGTCCCTGCTCCCCGGCCCGCGCCAGCGCGTGGTACGTGACCATCGTCGGCACGTAGAACGCGTCGTACCGGTGGAACAGCGGGATGCTGCTCTCGTCCATCAGGTTGCCGTGCTCGATGGTGCGCACCCCGCACTCGAGACCGCGGTTGATGGCCCGGGAGGTGTAGGCGTGGCCGGCGACATAGATGTTGGCGGCCGTCGCCTCCTCGACCATGGCCCGCAGCTCCTCGAGCGAGAACTGCGTGGAGTCGACCCGGTCGGACGGCGAGTCGACCGCGCCGCTCAGATAGGCCTTGACGTGGTGCGCTCCACGGCGGACCTCCTCGCGGACCGCACGGCGCACCTCGCTCACGCCGTCGCAGATCACGCCGATCGCCGGCGTGTAGTAGTTGGCGTCGTACACCTGGCGCGACGGAGATCGCCAGTCCCCCGCACCTCCCGTCTGGGTCAGCTGCTTGCCGCCGTAGAAGATCCGCGGCCCCGGGAAGTAGCCCTCCTCGACGGCGCGCGCGAGGCCGAGATCGCCGCCGCCGACGTCGCGGATGCTGGTGAAGCCGCGCCCGAGCATGCCCTCGAGGGCGCGCGCGGCGCGGGCGGCGACGTAGGTCGGCGACCACTCGGCCATCCCCGTCACGTCCATGTCCACGACGGCCGGGTGCGTGTGGCAGTCGATGAGGCCCGGCATCAGCGTCCGCCCGCGGACGTCGACCACCGTCGCGCCCTCCGGGACGGCGGTGCCGGAGGCGTCGACGTCGGCGATCCGGCCCTGCTCGACGACCACCGCCCGGTCCGGGATCAGCTCTCCCGCGACGGTGTCGAGGATCGTGGCGTTCGTGAAGATTGTCGTGTGGATGTCACACCTCCTGGTCATCGGCGACGGCGTGCGGCGTGCGTGCCACCTGCTCGCGCACAACGCACAGACTACTGTCATTTGATGACCAGATGGGAACTTTCTTCTTACACATGGTGGCCGAGTCGGCCTGATCGCCTATCAGTCGAGCGTCCGACGGGCTCAGGCTGAGCGGATCAGGTGGTCGAAGGCCGACAGCGCCGCCGTCGCCCCGTCACCGGCGGAGGTGACGATCTGCTTGTACGGCGCCACGGTGCAGTCCCCCGCCGCGAACACGCCGACCACGTCGGTGCGACCGCGGTGGTCGACCAGCACCTCGCCGCGCTCGTTGCGCCCGACGACACCGGCCAGCCACTCCGTGGCCGGCAGCAGGCCGATCTGGACGAACACCCCGTCCACCGGCACCTCGCGCACGCTGCCGTCGTCGCGGCGCGCGTAGCGCAGGCCGGTGACCCGGCGGCCGTCGCCGAGCACCTCCTCCGTCGCGACACCGGTGACGACCTCGACCGTGGGCAGCCCGCGCAGGGAGCGCTGCAGCACCTCGTCGGCGCGGAGCGCGTCGTCCCACTCGAGCAGCGTGACGTGGGCGGCCAGGCCCGCCAGGTCGATCGCGGCCTCCACCCCGGAGTTGCCGCCCCCGACGACGGCCACCCGCTTGCCGCGGAACAACGGCCCGTCGCAGTGCGGGCAGAAGGTGACGCCGCGATTGCGGTACTCCTCCTCCCCCGGCACCCCGAGCGTGCGCCAGCGCGCACCGGTCGCGATCACGACGGTGCGCGAGGCGAGGGTCGCGCCATTGCTCAGCTCGACGGCGATCGGGTCGCCCGTGACGGCGGGGGGCCGAACCGCCGTCGCCCGGTGCGTGGCGACCACGTCGACGTCGTGCTCACGGACGTGGCGCTCCAGGGCCGCCCCCAGCTGCGTCCCCTCGGTCCGCGGCACGGACGGGAAGTTCTCGATGCCGGCGGTGTCGAGAACCTGACCGCCGAGCCGCTCCGCGAGCAACCCGGTGCGGATGCCCTTGCGGGCGGCGTACATCGCCGCGGTCACGCCCGCCGGGCCGCCACCGACCACCAGCACGTCGTACGGCGCGCGGCCGGTGAGGTCCGCGACGTCGTCCTCCCCCGCCGGCCCGTCGAGGAGGGCGAGGATCTCCGACAGCCCCATCCTCCCCTGGCCGAAGGGCTCGCCGTCGAGGAAGACCGACGGCACGCTCAGCACCCCGCGCTCCTCGATCTCGGCGGCGAAGGAGCTGCCCTCGATGGCGGTGTGCGTGACGTCCGGGTGCAGTGCGGCCAGGGTGTTGAGGGCCTGCACGACGTCCGGGCAGCTCTGGCAGGTCACCGAGAAGTAGGTCTCGAAGTGCAGCGGCCCACTCAGCGCGCGTGCCCGGGTCAGGACGTCGTCCTCCTCCTTCGGCGGGTGCCCGCCGACGTGCAGGATCGCCAGCACGAGGGAGCCGAGCTCGTGGCCGAGGGGCAGGCCGGCGAAGCGGACGCCGGTGTCCTCGCCCGGTCGCGTGACCAGGAAGGAGGGGACCCGTCGGCCCGGCTCGGGATCCGCGCGCACGGCGCTGACCAGCGGGCTCGCTGCGGCGAGCTCGCCCAGCAGCTCCCAGGTGCGTCGGGACGCCGCGCCATCGTCCAGGCCGGCGACCAGCTCGACCGGCGTCCGCAGCCGCTGGAGGTGCGTGCCGATCTGGGCGAGCAGCGCGGGGTCGAGCATCAGATCCTCCCGACCAGCTCGAGCGACGGGGTGAGGGTGTCGGCACCGTCGTCCCACCGGGCGGGGCAGACCTCGCCCGGGTGGGCGGTGATGTACTGCGCCGCCCTGACCTTGCGCAGCAGCTCGGCCGCGTCACGGCCGATGCCCGCGTCATGGACCTCGACGGTGCGGATGGTGCCCTCGGGATCGATGACGAAGGTGCCGCGCAGCGCCTGCCCGTCCTCCTCGACGAGCACGTCGAAGGCACGGGAGAGCCGGAGGGTGGGATCGGCCAGCAGCGGGTAGCGGACTTTGCCGACGGCGGCGGACGTCGCGTGCCAGGCCTTGTGCGCGAAGTGGCTGTCGGTCGAGGCGCCGTAGACCTCGACGCCGAGCGCACGGAACTCGTCGTACCGGTCGGCGAGGTCCTCGAGCTCGGTCGGGCAGACGAAGGTGAAGTCGCCGGGGTAGAAGACGAGCACGCTCCACTGCCCGCGGAGGTCGTCGTCGGTGACCTCGAGGAAGGCGCCGTCCTGGTAGGCGTGGACGCGGAACGGCGGGACGGTGGTGTTGACGAGGGACATGCGGTTCTCCGGGGGTCGTGGGTGTTCGGGAAGGCTCAGGCGGCGTCGTAGAGCGGGTGCTCGGCGACGAGCCGGTCGACACGGGTG
Organism: Nocardioides sp. L-11A; assembly: GCA_029961745.1. Taxonomy (NCBI): domain Bacteria; kingdom Bacillati; phylum Actinomycetota; class Actinomycetes; order Propionibacteriales; family Nocardioidaceae; genus Nocardioides; species Nocardioides sp. L-11A. Next base: position 2,236,707 of record CP124680.1, on the reverse strand, counting down.
CGCAGGACGTCGGGGTCGGCGCCGAGGAGCGCTCGGGCGACGATGTCGGCGATCTCGGTGAACGCCGCGTCGTCGAAGCCGCGCGCGGCGAGCGCCGGCGTGCCGAGGCGTAGCCCCGACGCCACCGTGGCCGGGCGCGGGTCGAAGGGGACGACATTGCGGTTGGTGGTGATGCCGAGGTCGCCGAGACGGCGCTCGGCGTCGAGCCCGGACAGGGCGGCGTCGCGCAGGTCGAGCAGCACCAGGTGGACGTCGGTGCCGCCGGTGAGCACCGAGATCCCGGCCGCGGCCAGGTCGGGCGCGGTGAGCCGCTCGGCGACGATCCGAGCGCCGCGCAGCACACGCTCCTGGCGCTCGCGGAACTCCGGCGTGCCGGCGAGCAGCAGCGCCGTCGCCTTGGCCGCGATGACGTGCATGAGCGGGCCGCCCTGCTGGCCGGGGAAGATCGCCGCGTCGACCTTGCGGGCCAGGTCCGCACCGCACAGGATCAGCCCGCCGCGCGGTCCGCCGAGGGTCTTGTGCGTGGTCGTGGTGACGACGTCGGCGTACGCCACCGGGTCGGGGTGCAGCCCGGTCGCGACGAGTCCGGCGACATGGGCCATGTCGGCCCACAGGACAGCCCCGATCTCGTCGGCGATCGACCGGAACGCGGCGTAGTCGAGGTGGCGCGGGTACGCCGACCAGCCCGCGATGAGCACCCGGGGTCGCTCGGCGAGCGCGCGCTCCCGGACCTGCTCCATGTCGAGCCGGTACGACGCGGGGTCGACGCCGTAGGAGCGCGCGGCGTAGAGCTTGCCGGAGAAGTTGGCCGGCATGCCGTGGGTCAGATGGCCGCCGTGCGAGAGCTCTTGGCCGAGCAGCACGTCGCCGGGCCGGGCCACCGCGGCGAGCACTGCGGCGTTGGCCTGCGCGCCGGAGTGCGGCTGCACGTTGACGTGGGCGGCCCCGAAGAGCGCCCGCGCGCGCTCGATGGCGAGGTTCTCGGCCACGTCGACGTGCTCGCAGCCGCCGTAGTAGCGCCGGTCGGGGTAGCCCTCGGCGTACTTGTTGGTGAGCACCGATCCCTGCGCCTGGAGGACGGCGCGAGGCGCGACGTTCTCGCTGGCGATCATCTCCAGTCCGGCGCGCTGGCGGCGCAGCTCGGCGTCCAGCACATCGGCGATGGCGGGGTCGAGCTCGCCGAGGTCGGCGGTGAGCACGCGGGTGGTGGGGCGGGGTTCGGCGATGGTCATGGTGTCCTCTCCGGGCAGGGGGATGTCGAGGTGGAGGCAGGAGTCGAACCTGCGTGCACGGTGCTGCGGACCGCGGCCTCGCCACTCGGCCACTCCACCGGGGTGACGCTCAGGCCGTCGGGCCCGTCGTCGGGCGGCCGGCCACCGCCTCCGCGACATCGGCCACGAGCCGGTCGGCCGCGTCGGCGTCGAGGTCGTGGACGGTCAGCCGCAGGTGCCGGGCGGCGCTCCCGGCCGTGCCGAGCGCGAAGTCGCCTCCGGTCCGGGCCAGCCAGCCGCGCCGCATCAGGCGCCGCCCGACCCGGGCCGCGTCGCCTTGGACGTCGACCCACACGTTGAGGCCGTCGCCCGCCCGGGCGGCGATGCCGTGCCCCGCGAGCGCGGCGACGAAGGCGGTGTTGCGCTCGGCGTAGTGCGCGGCAGCGGCGGCCACCTGGCGGCCGGCGGCGGGGTCGAGGAGCAGCGTGCGCGCCAGGCGCTGGAGCAGGTGGCTGACCCACGTCGTCCCGGGGCTGATCCGGGTGGCCAGCCGGCGGGCCGTCTCCGGGTCGGAGGCGACGAAGGCGAGGCGCAGGTCGGGGCCGAGGAACTTCGAGACGGAGCGCACCAGCGCCCAGCGGGCATGCTCCGGGCCGATGATGCTGTGATAGCCGGTCGTGGCGAGCCGGGAGTAGTGGTCGTCCTCGATCACCAGCACATAGGGGTGCTCGGCGAGGACGGCGCGCAGGTCGGCGGCGCGGGCCGCGCTCAGGCTCGCCCCCGTCGGGTTGTGGGCGCGCGGGGTGCACACGACCGCGCGTACGCCGGCGCGCAGCGCCGCGCGCAGGCCGAGGACGGTCATCCCCTCCTCGTCGATCGGCACCGGCACGGTGCGGTAGCCGGCCAGGCGCACGGTGTGGATGCTGGCCAGGAAGCACGGGTCCTCCAGCGCGACCGCATCGCCCTGGGTGAGCGCCTGGGCGAGGAGCCGCTCAACGGCGTCGACCGCGCCGTGGGTGAGGGTCAGCCGGAAGTCGCGCGGGTGGTCGACCGCGATCCACCGGGTCGCCCACTCGGCGAGCTCGGGATCGATCACCGGCTCGCCGTACAGCGTGGGCGGCCGGGATGCCGCAGCGAGGCCGGCGGACAGATCGGGCAGCAGGTCGGCCGCGGGGTTGCCGTGCCCGACGTCGCGCAGCACCGTGTCGCGGGCGAAGCCCTCCTCGGCACTCTCCTGGGGCTCGGCGACGGTGGTGCCGGCGCGGCCGTGGGTCTGGGCGACGCCGGCCTGGACGAGCTGACGGTACGCCGCGACCACGGTGTTGCGGTTGACGCCGAGGACCTCGGCGAGCTGGCGCACCGGCGGCAGCGGGGCGCCCGGAGCGAGGACGCCACTGTCGACGTGGTCCCGGACGCTCGCCGCGATCTCGCCCGCGGTGGCACCGGTGATCGGGGCGCTGGGCCGGCCTCCGAGGTCCCTCTGTTTTGGCATAGGTCAACGCTAACATATGACCTATGCCAGAGATTTCGAGCCCCTCCCCGCTCTCAGCGGACTACCCGACCGCCCACACGGTCGCCGACGTCGAGCACAACCTCGCCGCCGTCCGCGGACGCATCGACGCGGCGGCGCGACGCGCCGGACGCGACCCCGCCGAGGTCCGGCTGCTGCCCGTCAGCAAGACCGTCCCCGAGGAGCGGGTCCGGCTCGCCGTCGCCGCCGGCGTGACACTCCTCGGCGAGAACAAGGTGCAGGAGGCCCTGCGCAAGCACCGCGCGCTCGCCGACCTACCCGTGGCATGGTCGGTGATCGGCCACCTCCAGTCGAACAAGGCCCGGGACGTCGCCGCGTTCGCGGCCGAGTTCCAGGCCCTCGACCGGCTCAAGGTCGCCGAGGCCCTCGACCGACGGCTCGAGACGGCCGGGCGCACGCTCGACGTACACGTCCAGGTCAACACCTCGGCCGAGGATTCCAAGTTCGGGATGCCGCCCGAGGAGCTGCCTGCGTTCCTCGCCGCACTCCCCCGCTTTCCCCGCCTCCGGGTGCGCGGGCTGATGACCCTGGCCGTCTTCACCACCGACACCGCCCGGGTCAGGGCCTGCTTCCGGCTGCTACGCACGCTGCGCGACCGGGCCCGGGAGACCGACCCGGCCCTGATCGGCCCCGGCGAGCTGTCGATGGGCATGTCCGGCGACTACGAGGTCGCCGTCGAGGAGGGGGCCGGCTGCGTCCGTGTGGGTCAGGCGATCTTCGGCGCCCGCTCGACCCCCGACCACTACTACTGGCCCGAGGGATCCACGGGAGGCTGACCAGCGGTCTCCGCGGGCGGTGGACGGAGCGCAGAAGGCCGGATCCTCGCGGATCCGGCCTTCTGTCTGTCTCTCGGTGGACCTCCGTAGCAGCTTCTCAAACCCCCGGAAGCCGCTCGGATCGCTGATTTCCCGTGTGCTACGGGGTTCTCGGGCTCGTCGGCCGCGCGCTCGGGATGCTCGGATGACCGATGAGCGCGGTCCCGTGCGTGGGAAATCGCGTCAGTCTCAAACCCGTTTAAGCGTCTCGAATCGAGCCGAGCTGATCGCCGGGTACGCCGATGGTGTGCCCGTGCGGGAGCTGGCGGCGCGGTTCAACGTGCACCGCGGCACTGTGCGGGAGATAGCTCGGCAGGCGGGCTTGGCAGCGCGTCGACCGGAGTTGCCGGACGCGATCCGACAGGACGCCGCTCATCTCTATGCGGGTGGGATGACGCTCGCTCAGGTCGCCGCGCGACACGCAGTCAGCAACGAGGCCGTGCGGTCGGCGGTGATCGCGTGCGGTGGGACGATCCGTGCTGGCGGTCGTCGCCGGCCAGGTGCCTGAGTTCTCACACCTCACCGGATACCTATCGCGTTCACCACGGCACGCTCTTCGGCGTCGTCTGCTTCGGCGGGCGAGTTGGCGCGCTCGCGACGGGCGGTGACGGACTCGCGGACACGGGCGCGGATTAGGAGCACAGCGCTGACCGGCCCGATCCAGAGCATCTTGAGCATGTTCCAGATTGCCCACAGCACTATGAGGTGGAACCATCCGGGGGCGCCGTCCTCGATGAGTTGGACACAGACGTTCGCAATCAGGACGTACGGGATCGCCAGAAGCATCGCGGGGATACCCCACTTCAAACCACGGCGGGTGCGGATCGCATCCAGCAGGATGTTGGTGGGCATGTAGCGTCGCAGGAAGTAGCGGGTGTGGACGCTGACGGCCCAGATCAGACGGATCATGGTCTTTCCTCTCCATCGCACAGTGCATCTGGTGAGGCAGTGCGTTGAAGAGTGACCCAGGGGTCTGCCGCGAGCGGCGCGCTACAGAGGAGAAATCCGCCTCAACGCCGAGTCTACGCCCGGGCCGGACAGGACGGAAGGGACGGGCGAACTCGCTCCGAGCACGGGTCGATCGCCGGTAGCTGGATCGCGGTTATCGGTAGGAGCTGGGTGTGTTGGCCCATTTGGCGCGAGCGCGTTCCATGACCTTGCGAGCGCCGCTGTGATTCATCCTCCAGCGGGCGACGGCGAAGCTGACGTCGTAGGCATCTGCTGCCTCCTCGTCGGTGGCGTTCGCTCGGGCGAGCCGGAATGCTCCGTCGTTGGGAATCAACATCTCCCCTGAGAGCCAGTCGGCTTCGGCTTCTTGGTCGCCGCCGAGCCCGCACTTCCGCTCGTCGGAAAGAGAGACGCCGAACTTGTGCTCCAGGACGACGTGGGCGAGTTCGTGGCACATGGTGGTGCGACGACGGGTCAGGGGCTGAGCGTCGTTCTCCAGGATGACCACGCCACTCCCGTTCGGGATCAGCGCCCCGGACAGTGCGCTTCCGTCCGCTCGCAGGAAGTGGTCGCGCGCCACACCATCGAGGTCGCTGAGTTGGACGACGGGGATGCCGTACTCAGACGCGAAGGCGTAGGGGTCGAACGGCGCATGGGCGTCGAGGCCGATCTCGGCCCGTAGCTCCAGCGCGAGACTCTTCGCCTCGGTCTTGAATCCTCGACGCACGAGTCATCCCTGGGCCCGTGCACGTTCGATGGTCGCGCCGATGACTTGTTGCAGGTACTTGACGTCGGTCTCGCTGAGGTCCTTCCGGGCGCGCAGGAGCGGTGCGAGCTGGGCCATGAGGTCGGGTTCGCGGTCGTCGTTGGCGTCACGTTCTCCCTCGTGCTCGAAGAAGTCCTCGGCCGGAAGGCGGAGCCAGGCGATGATCGTGGCGAAGCCGTCGGTGTCCGGCTTGAGGCCGTTGCCGAGCCGGGAGAGCAAAGAAGGGCTCACGCCGATCTCGCCAGCTAGCGCTCGCCAGGAGAGTTGGCGCTCTTGACGCGCGGCGTCTAGGGCGGAGTAGAGCGCGGCCGTGTTGATCGTGGTCTTGGCCATGCAACCAGTGTGTCACATCTGCGACAGCACGTCGCGTCCGACACGGAGTGTGTTAGAATTGAAACGCAGCATCGAGTCTAGAACGCTGAGGAGGTGAGGAGCATGGCAGGCAAGCGAGGGCGCAGCGCGGTCACGGGTCGGTTCGTGAAGCAGTCCACGGTGAGGCGTCACCCGAAGACCACGACCAACGAGACCACCGGCAAGCGCGGCAAGAAGAAGTAGCAACGAGCCGCACCCTGCTCGACGCAGCAATGTCGGTGGCAGTAACTACGGTGATCGAACAGACGAACCAACCAGGAGAACGACTATGAGCGTGACGGACGCCTTCAGGACCTTTCAGAACGTCGTGAACGCTGACATCACACACGTCCGCGAAGCGCGCGCTCGCCGCGATCTCTTCAAGGGCGCCTTCGGCACCGAGGACGATGTGGAGGAAGTCCTAGCGTCCGGATCGCTCGCGCGAGGGACACACAAGGACCCGATCCATGACGTCGATGTGATCGTCGTCTTCGATCAGGACGAACATCCTGAGTGGGGATCACTGGGAGGCTCCGCTGCGGACGCTCTCGATCACACCCGCGAGCGTGTCAACACTTTGCTCGGAGCGACTAACGGCACACACGACCAGGCGGTCCGACTGGCCCGGTGGCGCAACCATGCCGTCAAGTGCTTCCTGGATGACCCCGATGATCCTGACGCTTTCACGGTTGATGCCATGCCAGCACTTCGCCGCGATGGGCGGCTCCTCATTCCTGAAGCGCTCTCAGAAGACTGGGTCGCTTGCGACCCCGAGTTCCTAATCGCCGAGGTCGCGGATAGGCACGCACAGTGGAACAAGTTCGCTGGCACTGTTCGGATGCTCAAGTGGTGGGCTGCCGAGCAAGACACCAAGATCAAGTCTCTCGTCATGGAGGTCCTCGCGCTCGACTTCCTGCCGACGGACGTCAACCAGCCCGCTGCGATCAAGCAGTTCTTCGTGAGCGCCTGCTACCACATTGAGGGCGGGAACGAAGTCGCCGATCCTGCTGGGCTCTGTGGACCGATTCAGCCTGATATCGACTACGGCGAGTTCGCCGACGCTCTGCGGTCCGCACGAGACAACGCCATCAAGGCGTTCCAGGCACAGGCGAACAATGACACTGCGGCTGCGATCAAGCACTGGGGTGAGGTGTTTGGGGACGACTTCCCGAAGCCTCCTGCCCCCACTGGCAACCCGGCGCCTGCGGTCGTGCCCGCTGCGCCCCGGCCGGTGAAGGACACTCCGCAGGGATGACTCACGCAACAGTGCCGGATCGCGGCACGGGCATCACGGCGCTCAACCCCGTGCTCTGGACTGAGCGTGAACCTGTGCGATTGGCGCGCGATCAGAATGAGGTCCAGGCGTTCGCGCCGTTGCTCGAATACCAGAGTCCAGCAGACGACGGCTTGCCGCACGGCGGATGGCTCGGCGTCCTCCCCCGCTGGCCTTTCGAGCGGCCACAGCCCGAAGCTCTCGATGAGCTGCTTGGGGACCAGGAACTGCGAGTGCTCGTCATCTACTCCGCGGCCCACCCGATGGTTCCGCCGACCATCTACTCCCTTGATCCGGAGCCGTCGATCTGGGAACAGACACAGTCGGCATGGCACGTAGCTCCAGGAGGATCGCTCTGTCTGCTCCAGAGCGATGGCGGCTGGCAGCCCGAGGCCAGCCTCACCGAGCTTCTGGCGAAGGCGGCGGGCTGGCGGATCGAGTACGCCCTCATGAAGGCTGGAGTCATCAATGAGATGTCGGTCAATGGCATCGTCTCTGACCCCTCGCACGACCACCTGATTGACCGAGCGATTCAGCGAGCAGCTCCAACACCGGACCCGACCGGGGCGGGAGACACAAATGTCTCCTCGTAACCCCTACATCGTGATGCCCAGAGACGCGGTCACCAAGATCGCAGGCTCCGACCTGTCGGGCGGATCGCTGGTGCTCCGCCGCGTTCCCGCGGACGATATGTACGTCGTCCAGACCGTGGAAACCGGCAAAGACATCCGTCTTCCAGCCGAAGTCCCACGCGAGTACGCCGCGCTTCGTTCAGGTGACCCCCACCATGCGGCTCAGTGGATCAGGGTGGCACCGAACGACGCCCATCTTCACCATCTCTTCTTGTCCAGACGCCCCGATATCTCCATAGGGTTCAAAGAATTCAGGGAGCTGGTGCCGGGCGTTGCCGACCCCGGCAACAACCTTGGCGTGGTCGTCACTCACGACTCCGATCTTCCACCGGAGCTGGTGGAGGCCGGTGCCTCGGAGTTTGCGGGCTGGGCTGTCCGGCGCAGCGGTGTGGAACCGCTCGCTATCGAGATCGAGCCAGAAGTTCTTGGCCTGGCACAGTTGGCTGGCAAGTGGCCGATCGAGCAGCTCGCCGCCAACAGCATCATGGTCGTGGGCTGCGGCAGCATCGGGAGCGCCGCAGCAGAGGCGCTCGCAGGATACGGACTCGGACATGTGGAACTTGTCGACCCGGACCGATTCCTCTGGCACAACATGCTCCGCCACACTCTCGGCGCCGAAAGCGTCGGTCGGTTCAAGGTGGCGGCCATGAAAGATCACCTCGCCCAGCACTGGCCGCAACAGACAGTGGTTGCCCACCGACGCGACGTGGTTGCCGAGGCCCACTACATCCGGCCCATCGTCGACCGCGTCGATCTGGTGCTCTGTGCCGCAGACGGTATTGCTCCCAGGCGTGTCGTCAGCCACCTCTCCAGGCGCGCACGGAAGCCGGCGATCTTGGCGTGCGTGCTCGACAATGGCTCGATCGGAGAAGTCATCAGGCTGCGACCAACACCCCGGTTCGGATGTCTCCTCTGTCTACGGCAGCAGCTTGCAGATCAGGGAGCGATGGACGCTGAGGCGGATCAGGAGTTGGATTACGGCACCGGGCGCATCCACCAGCCGATGACGGCTGTGCCACCTGATCTCCGATACGTCGGCACGTTCGCCGCAAAAGTAGCGATCGCGACACTGCTGGAGTCGCTTCACGGTGACCACACCCAGCAGGTTCCCGGGGAACACGCCATCATCGGTCTCCGACCAGCAGGTGACCTCGCAGCCCCTTTCGACCTCAGCCAAGCCGGCGATGTTCAGTGGTCGTCCATCCCCAGACCCCGTGCATCGTGCCCGACCTGCTCGCCAGGATGACAGGTCGAAGGGAGCTGCCTCCGGTGACGATCACTGACGTCGCACTCAGCGCGATCGCGCGCGAGGCGTTGCGGTCCGCCGATGGACTCGAAACTGGCGGCATCCTGCTCGGGAAGGACGCGACTGAAGGGATCGACATCCGACATGCCGGCGGACCTGGACCCAACGCCACCCGCGGCGAACGCACCTTCATGCGAGACCTCGACCATGCCCGGCGTCTCGCGGACTACGCCTGGTCGGAGGACCGTAGCCAGTGGATTGGCGAATGGCACACCCACCCGAGCGGAGGACTCTCCCCGAGCGAGGTTGATCTCCACTCCTACATGCGCCATCTGCACGACCCCGAACTGGGGTTCGACAAGTTCGTCGCGATCATCGCTGGATTCGATTCATCGGCACGAGTGGTTGTTGCAATTTGGCTCGTAGAACGGGACCGCATCTTGCCAGTGGTACCCGAGAGGCTTCCTACGGCGCCTGCTGTAAACAGCCCGCACGCCAGTGACGCGGTGAGGCACGCCACCTTCGTAACTGAAGAACACAAGGAGACGCCATGACATCCGATTCCGCCGCCCCTGACCCGGCAGACCCCGTCTTCATCTCGTACCGCCAGAAAGACGGTACTGGTGTTGCTGGGGAGCTCGCCTGGCTCCTCCGGGCCGCCGGCATCCCTGTCTGGCGGGACCGAGACGATCTGCCGCCAGGCGACACCGAGGCCCGACTCAAGCAAGCGATAGCGGCCGGCATCTCCGGCGGCGTTCTCGTGACGACACCGGACGTGGTGAACAGCAGAGTCGTGAAGACGCTGGAAGCACCCCGACTCCTTGAGCTACACCGCGACCACGAAGTGTTTGCACTCGGCATCATCAACTCGGTGAAAAAAGACGACGGCGGAACAGATTACGACGCTCCTGACCGGCTCCTAGAGATTCGTCCCGGCACCTTGAGCGGTGTAGATCAGCAATCCGCCGAGCGCGATGGCCTGCTGGCATTGATCCGCGGTTTGGTCTGGCACCGGATCGCGTCTCTTCGCAAGCGAATCGAGGCAACCGACCAGACGTTCCACCTGAGCCTCCAGACCAGGAATACCCCACAGGTCTATGACCGAACCGGTGACGAACTGGACATCCGGCTCAGGCCCTCCGCTCACGAACGGCTTCCGAGCGCCGATGGGCTCCGAGATCTCAAGCACACCATCGGTCTCCTCCCCGATGCCGTGACCCGTTCCGGGGCACATCGCCTACGTGTTGCTGGAGGGGCTCATCTCTCAGTGGCCTTCGCGGTCGGGGCGGGCTTACCTTCGTCTCGAATCGGACACATGGACGTGATCGACCAACAGGGCACCACCTGGGCGAGCGATGGCGAAGCGCGGTTCATCACGCAACCGCAAGTGCAAATCGCAGATCAAGGCGGCGATCCATCTGCAATCACGACCGGCCGCCCCTCCGTAGCCGTGTATGTCGATCTCCTGCCCCAACGCAGCGACACCGCCTTCACCCGCTATATCGAAGATCATAGGCCGATTCTCGCGGCCTGGCGTCATATCACAAGTGCGAGCGGCACACTCCTCGACCCCGCTGATGCAGGCCTGATCGCCGCTGATGTCGCCGCGCACATCCGTGCCCTGTCGAACGACAACTCCAACGCCGAGGTGCATCTCCTGCTGCGGTGCCCGTTCCCACTTGCGCTTCTCATTGGGCGATTGACGAACACCTTGCGCGTAGTAGTCCATGAATGGGACGACTCCGACCCCATCGACGGTGACGACTACCGCGCAAGGTACGTGCCCACCCTGCGCGTACGTACATCTGCAAGCTCAGGTGTCATCGAAGACGTGCTCCTCCCGGACGCGTCTTGACTGCGCCAGCCGACCTTGCGGTCGCCCGTAACACCATGTTGAGCGTCACTCTCGCGTGGAGGATTCGCTCGAGGTTTAGACAACGGCGTTCCGAAGGGCACGGGCGTCTGTGAGCTTCTCGCGCGACCCGGGCTTGCCCTACTCGGCATTCACTCAAGCGTGCCGCACCTTCAAACCCAGCGAGCTGATCCCGGCGATCGCGCGGGCCTCGGCAGCGCTTGGCGAACCGCCGTACTCAGATGCTGTGAAACATCGGATGCCGCCGTGGGGATTGGCTGCGGCCGCGCGAGATTCGCTTCTATACGGCAATGAGTATCGCTCGAAGCCCGTCGATGAGACGGCGCTGCAGAAGCTGATGCACAAGTTCCAGATCGCGATGGACATCGACGATGCCGATGTCGGGTCCGCGGACTTTCTCGTCAGACTGATGACTCGGGTCACGTACGAGCAGTTCCCCTACCAGGAGTCGATGTTCGAGGAACTTGCTCGCTCACACGCCTGGATGGTCGAGGGCCTGCCCGACGTCGAGACCCGAGTGATCACGGAGGACTCGCTGGCGGACATGCTCGACGGAGTTCCGTTCCGCGAGGCGATGGGCGCGACGTTCTTCCTCCAAGTGGGTGCCTTCCAGAACGGTGGAGCATACAAGCCTGGCTGGCTGGATCAGCCAAACTTCACTGAAGTGCTCAAGCTCTATCCGCGGACGAACATAGAGAAGATCGCCTCTCGACTTACCACGACACCCGCAGGGTTTCGGACTGCTTTCAACGACCACTCGGTCGGAACAGCCACAGCGGCCCGGTTCGATTACAACCCGTTGATGGCGACGCCGTTCGTGGACATGGGCGACGGAGAGCCGGTTGCCCCAGCGACCCGTCTGATCATGCGGACGGTCACGCCGGGAGGCTTGTACTACGCCGGGATGACCAAGCACGGCAAGGCTTTCGCGGATGATCTCGGAGGTCTGTTCGAGCACTACATTGGTCGACAACTCAGACTGATCGAGGACGCGGAGGTCGAACCCGAGATTGTCTTCGGCAAGGGTGGCGGTCATAAGAGCGTTGACTGGTTTGTGATCCTGCCCAATCTGGTCATCTTGGTTGAGGTCAAGTCTCGCCGCCTCGGCCCGGCAGCACGGGCCGGCGATGCGACGCTGATGAACTCGCTCAGCGAGACCCTAGGCGGCGCACGGCGGCAGTTGACCCGTACGGTCAGCCATCTCGCTGACAATCACTCAGCGTTCACGAACATCCCAACCGACCGCCCCATGTTGGGGTTGATCGTCACGGCGGAGCCGTTCTATACCGGAGCCGCCTACCTTCTCGACCATGACGTTGCGGCCATCCCTGGCGGGAGGCTCCCAGATGTTCCTGTAGCCGCAGCGAGCGCGCGTGAAGTCGAGTGGCTCGTGACGCACGGCAAAGACGTTGAGCCGCTGCTCCTCGCAGAGATCGCGAAGAGTGCAGGAGGTGTCGTCAGCCTGCGTGACATCGGTAAGAAGGCTGATACCGAGAATCCGATCCTGTCGAGCGCTTGGAATGCGTATCCTTGGCCGACCGGCAAAGGACGCGGCGACGGAGAATCATCAGCGACGCCGTCCGGCAACGGCTGACCCTCACAGTCGGATCAAGTCGACTGCGAGCTTCGGAAGTGCCGAATCGCGCCACACTTACAACGAGCGCTCGACATCCTCGCGTCCCGGTGAATGCTGCGGTACATCGGTCGCTTGGTTGATGAAACCACGTACTCGATCGAGAGCAGCTCGTGCACGGGCGGCGTCGATGCTCTGCGCCGTGGACTGCGGCGGCGGCCCCAACGGTCGGTCATCCGTGACGCCGTACCTGTCGCGGTAGGCCGCGACGGCGCGCCCGTAACGTCGCCACGCAGCGGCCTGGCGCTGATCGCGGAGCGGCTCGCCAAGATGCTGCACCCACGACTCGCCCGTCTCGCGTGCGGTGTCGAGCACGGCATCAGCGCGAGCTTCGATCATCAGGCGCCGCTCATCAAGGGCGTGACGCATGTCGCGGGTCATTGGCCCGTCCGCGGACGGGAGCAGTCCGACGATCAGCCGTGGCATCTTGCGGGTGCGGCCCGAGCCGGCCGGGCGTGCGGTGGCGCGCGCGACCCGGTAGTGCAGGACTGAGGCGATGTCGTCAGCATCGGCGAACCCGCGCGCGGCGACCAGCCGCGGGAACAGCCGGTCGAGGTCGTGATGGTTGGCTTCGGCGCGGCGCAGTTCGGCGGTGAGTGCCCCGAACGCCTCCGACTCGATCGCGGCGTCGGCCTGTTCGGCGGTGAGCCCGGAGTCGCGGATGAGGGTGGCCCAGCGGTCTCGTTGGGCTGCGGCGGCGATGGTCTCGTACTCGGCGGCGAGCTGGGCGATCGAGCCCCAATGCTCGTGTTCGGCGGTGATGGTCTCGTGCGCGGACAGCTCGGCGCCGACGTGTTGCAGGACTCCGTAGAGGACGGACCGGCCAGTGGCGTCGGGGTTGTCGCCCGGATGCGGGTGGGCGTGCTCGTCGGGCCGGTCGAGGATCACGTAGGCGTGGTTGGCGTGCTTGCCGCGGGTCATCGCGACGTAGAAGTTCTCCCGCGTGGTTGTGGGCTCGACCAGGGCGTGTGAGGTGTCGACGGTGACCCCTTGCGCCCTGTGAGCGGTGACCGCGTAACCCAGATCGACGTGATCGGCCACGTAGGCGGTGGGGAGGACGATGGAGCCGCCGAACCGGCGGCCGGTCTTGCGGATCGTGATCGAGCCGTCGTCGCGAACGCCGGTGATGGTCCAGGTGTCTCCGTTGCGCACCCAGGTCTTCCCGTTGCGGAGGCGTCGGTCGTTGCGGCGGGTGATGATCGTGTCCCCGACCCCAGCAGCGGTCCCGTCTGTGAGTTCTACCTCCCGGCCGGGCTTCAACGTGCCGTCGAGAATCAGATCGGCACGTGCGCGCTGGTTGAGGGCGCTCACGTCGTCGCGGGTCTCGGCCACCAGCACCGACACCAAGCCTTGGTTTCGGTCGGCGCGCCATGCGGTGTAGGAGGCGTCGGTCATCGCCTCGGCGTCGCCGTCGTGGATGCGGTCGTGGTCGAGGTAGGTGTCGATCACCTCGGTGCGGCCGTGGCGCAGGGCGAGGGAGGCGGTCTTCTCCCACTCGTTGGTGAACCGGTGCACGTCGACCAGCTCGGGTGCATGGTCTCGGTCACCCACGAGGAGCCCGAAGGCGCCGCCGGCGTCCACGGACTGGAGCTGGGCGAAGTCGCCCACCAGCAGCACCTTCGCCCCGGCTCGTTCGGCCAGGTGCGCGATGCGATCCAACGAGAGGGTGCCGGCAAGGGAGGCTTCGTCGATGATGACGAGCTGACCCGCCTGGAAGTCCTCGCCGTGGACGAGGTGGTTCTGCCACCACTTCGCGGTGTTCTCCGTCGCGATCCCGAGGTCCTCGGCGAGGACCTGCGCGGCCACCGCGGACGGTGCGAGCCCGACCACGGACCCGGCGCCGTGCGCCTTCTCCCATGCCCGGCGCAGCGCGGACATTGCCGTCGTCTTGCCGGCCCCGGCCGGTCCGACCAGCACATCGAGGACACGGCCGGAGACCGCGATCTTCATGAGAGCGTCGGCCTGGTCCTCGCCAAGCATCCGACCCTCCGCATCGGGACGAGCGGTGATCTTCTCGACCGTCGCCAGCGGCACCGTCGGGCCGGTCGTGGTGCGGGAGCGGTCGAGTAGCCGGTCCTCGGCGGCCAGCAGTAGCTCGGAGGAGAACACGGTGGAGTGCTTGGGCCGGAACACGCTCGTGCCGTCCACCCGCCAGAAGGCGGCGGGGCTCGTGGCGAGGTCGGGCGGCGTCAGCCGCAACGATGCCTGTTCGGCGGCCTCGGCGATCATGCCGACGATTGCTTCGCGGTCTTGCATGGTGGCGAAGCGCCAACCCATCGTCTGCCGGGACGCCTCGGCCATCAGGTTCCACCTGCGCCACGTGGAGCGCTTCTCACCCACCACCTCGACCACCGACTGACCGAGGTCGACGATCGCATCCAGTGGCACGTCATCGGCTCGCAGCAGCAGCGTCTTGTCGTTGTCGGTGATCGTGCGTGCCCATCCGGCGGCGTCGTGGCCGAGCACGCCGGTGGCGCGGGTGCGCCACTCGGCAGTCAGGTCGGCCAGCGACCGCACCTTCTTCTCCGGGCGCGTGGCGAGGGTAGCTTGGGCGCGGAGCTTGATGATCGTGGCTGTGGAGGGTTGGCGGCCGTACTTGGCGACGTACTCGGCGATGAGTCTGTTCTTCTCGGCGTCGATGTGCCGGGAACGGGTGGAAAACTCCTGGACCAGCTCCTCCGGGACGGTGCTGACTGCCCACGCCGGGTTGCGGTCTCGCCCCATGTCGCGGGCTTCCCATTCGACGCCGAAGGTGCGGGTCATGTGGTCGGCGAACACCGCCTCGTGCAGCTCCGACAGGGCGACCACGGCAGCATGCATCGGCCGACCATCCAAGCTCCGCGACTTGCCGTCGAACGCGGTCTGCACCTTGTTGGAGATGACGACGTGAGTGTGCAAGTGCGGGTCGCCGGCGCGCGAGTCGAAGTGATCGAACGCCGTCGCCACCAACCCCGTGACGTCGACCTGCGCAACAGCACCGTTACCGGCGGTTGCACCCGAGCGGGTGGCTGCGACCTCGCGCTCCATGAACGCAACCACCTCCGCAACCGCCGCATGATGCGCCTCACCGATGAGCGCCTTCGTCCCCGCGTCGGCGACCGCCCACAACACCGAGGCGGACTTCGGGACCGAGAAGGTGAAGTCGAACCCGGCCACCGCGCGCCGTCTGCCGCGCTCGGTCTCCTCAGCCTCGATCCGCGCGACCGCCTCACCCTTCGCACCCGGACTCAGGCCCGGGTCGAGATCGGCGATCCGGGCCTCGATTCGTTCCGGCACGGACTTGTAGGCGGGGAACGCGTGCCCGAGTGAGTCGCCGGTGATCGGGTCACGGCCCATGCCCATCAAGAGCTGGAGCTGGGCCTCCGAAACCCGATCACCAACCGCGAGCTGCCCCTTGCCGAGTGAGACGACGCCGGACCCGAGCCACTGGCCCGGCGGTGTACCCGCCTCCACGTAATACCTCGTCAAAGGCGTGGACAACTCGCGGTCGCCGTCCACGGCCGCGATCGTGCGCAGCAGGTACTTGTAGCCATCGCCCGCCGACATCACGCGCATCGAGACCGTCACCATGCCACCGCCTTTCGACGATCAGGTGAGCGGGCGTTGACCGCGCGAACGCGCCGTCAACTTTGGTTGACAAACCTCGACCTGCAAGACGCGTGGCAGCTCCGACGACGGGCGGAACGCGAGGCGGATCGGTCTCGGCCCGACGGCCGGGAGTGGGCGTGCCTTGTCGTGTCGTCAGCGAGGCGTCGGCGGCGGTTGAGCGGAGTCGTGCACCTGCCAGGTGATCAGCCCGGCGAAGGGCTCCGTGAGGGGTTCGGGTCCGGGGTCACCGAGCTGCCGGAGCCCACATGCACGACCACAACCCTTCTGATGGGCATCGTCTGCGGGTCGGTCGCTGTTCTCCGGGCACGGCGGGCTCGACCTCGCCGTCGAGCACGTCTTCAACGCCGAGACCGTCTGGTTCTCGGAACTCAATGAACCCGTCGCCCGCGTCTTCGCCGACCACTGGCCCGAGCCTCCGAACCTCGGGGACATCACCACCATCGACTGGCATGCGGTCAAGCCGGTGGACATCCTCTGCGGCGGGTTCCCCTGCCAGTCCGTATCGACGGTCGGCAAGCGCGCCGGTCTCACTCCTGGCGCGGCCGCTGGGCTCCGGTCCCACATGGCCGCCGCGATCGAGGCATTGCAACCCCGGCTCGTGGTGATCGAGAACGTCCGCGGGTTGCTGTCCACCCCAGCCCAGCGCATCACCTCGGAAGGCACCGACCATGAACAACGCAACTCTGGTAACGCAACCCCCGAGCAGGATGCGGCCGCAACCCTTCGCTATCTGGAACCCGACCCGCGGCATCTGGGAGACGATGCAACCCGACCTCTGAGGGCTCTTGGCGCCGTTCTCGGCGATCTGGTCGACCTGCGGCGAGACGCACGATGGGTCGGCCTACCGGCTTCGCTTGTCGGCGCTTCTCACCACCGGTTTCGCATCTTCATCCTCGCCCATCCCCAAGACCCTGTTCCGCACTCCGTTGGCCCCGGACTCCTCCCGCGGTGGGGAGGCCCTGGACCGGGTGCGTGCCAGACGGGGCACGATCGCGCTGTCACACCAGGTCATCGACCTGGCTCTGCACGGACCCGATGGCTTACCGAACAAGAACGACGAGTCAGAGACGCTGTGGTCGCTGATCGAGCACAGCTTCGACAATGGGGACGCTACGCCGACGCCATCGCCCGATGGGAACACATCACCGGCCGAACAGCCCCGGCACCAGTCCTCCTGAACGACGACATTGGACCACGGCCAGCATCGGAGTTCGCGGAGTGGCTCATGGGCCTCCCCGCAGGCTGGGTCACCGACTCTGGACACAGGCTCGCCCCGAATCAGCAGATCGCGGCGCTCGGCAATGGAGTGCTGCCGTTGCAGGCAGCGGCGGCGCTCACCTCTAGCAGGTGACACTCCTGGCGAACGGTGCTGCCAGTCGGCCGTCACCACCGGTAGGTAGCCGCCCGCACAGAGGTTGGCGATTGGTTGCGATGCAAAATCCGCCGTCTGTGGCCTGGTACGCTTGCTTCGTGAGTTCTCCCGAAGCAAGCAGAGTGGGGCTATCGGTCCGCCGGTAGCCCGAGATGCTGTAGTTCCTTCCTGATTCCCAGCGCACGCCCTGTCGGGCGGCGCTGTCTTTGTGAATCCTCACGCATACGAAGCGCCTGCGGTGCCGACCGCGTCGTTCACTTTCGTCATCTCTTGCTTCGGAAGGCATTTTCATGCCCATTGTGTTGTACATCCTTGCCCTCGCCGTGTTCGCGCAGGGCACCTCTGAGTTCGTCCTGGCCGGTCTGCTGCACGGCATCGCCGGCGACCTCGATATCTCGCTCGCGCAGGCCGGTCTGCTGACCTCAGCCTTCGCGGTCGGCATGGCGCTGGGAGCACCTGTCATGGCCGCGGTCGGTCGTGGGCTCTCGCCTCGCTGGACCATGAGCGGGTTCCTTGCCCTGTTCATCCTCGCGCACGTCGTCGGCGCCGCGGCGGAGAGCTTCGGGCTCCTGTTCGCCACCCGGGTCGTGGCGGCGCTGGCGAACGCGGGCTTCCTCGCGGTCGCCCTGTCCACGGTTACGCACCTCGTCCCGGCTCACTCCCGCGCCCGCGCACTGGCGGTCATCCTCGGCGGCACAACGCTGGCCCTGATCGCCGGTGTCCCGGCGGGAGCGTTCGTCGGGAACGCCCTCGGCTGGCGGGCCACCTTGTGGGCGATCGCCCTCGTCTCGGTGCCCGCGCTGATCGCGGTGCTCATCGCCACCCCGACACGTGCCGTGCAGACGGACCACGCTGTCGCACGACGGTCTCTGACCGGTGAGTTGCGGACGTTGCGGCTGCGGCCGGTCCAGCTGAACATCGTCATGGGGGTCCTGGTCAACGCGGCCACGTTCTGCTCCTTCACCTACCTCGCCGTCATCGCCGGCACACGAGCCGGGGTCAGCGAAACCCTGGTGCCTCTGTTGCTGGGGGTGTTCGGTCTCGGCGCGTTCTGCGGTGTGACCGCGGCGGGTCGGCTCGCGGACCGGAGCTGGCGCGAGGTGATCCTGGTGACCGGACCGCTGCTGGTGCTCGGCTGGGCGCTGCTGACGGTGATGGTCGATAGCCAGCCGGTGGTGTGGGTGCTGGCGCTGCTCCTCGGGGCGCTCTCCTTCGCGCTGGGCAGCACGCTGATCGGTCGGATCATGGCAACCGCGGGCGAGGCGCCGTCCATGAGCGGCTCCTTCGCCACGGTCGCGATGAACCTCGGCGCGGTCATCGGGCCGATCGCCGGCGGGGTGGCGATCGAGCTGGTCGGCGTGCGCGGTCCGCTCGCGGTCAGCGCGCTCCTGGTGCTTGGCACCGTCGGCCTCGGGTGGGCCACGAGACGCGCCCGTGCAGATCGGCCGCGGACGACAGTACCCGTGGCCTGAGCGGACACGCTGGTTGCGGCCCGACCTGAAATGTGCATCCGGCGGTGGGTCTGACAAGGCTCGGACCCACCGCCGGGGCCAGCTCGTCGCTGTCGTGGACGACGCGTGTCCGCGGGCGGCAAGCACCTATGCGGTAGCACCGGCCGGGCGTCGCGTGCTAACGTGGACGTCATGTCGACCCCGATCGCAGACAGAGCCTAGCCACCGGAAGGATTCGGTGGCTAGACCTCGCTGACCGCCACGTCTTCGGCGCGAACGGGTCTTCCGCAGGCACATCGTGCCAGTTCGACGGAACATTCTGGACGCTCTTCCCGTGGTCCAATTCCGCTCTTGAACTGAATTTCATCGGCTGCTGCCACGCTGCTTTGTCCTTCCGCTGAGTCGATCGCGTCCACCGCGCGATCTACCTCACTACCCGGAAGGTTCTCCCTCGTGGTCACTCCCAGCTATCCCACCAATCTCGCTGCCGGCATCCCTGCACGGCGACCGGGAAGCCCGGCACTGCCGATTCCTCCGCCCAACAGCCATCTAGAGCGCATTCGCCGCGTGCTCGATGAGCATGGTCAGCCCGATTATCAGTTCACCGCGCTGCTCCAAGGCCTCCGCGCAGGCCGGACCGCACGCTTCGGCGACGCCCGCCACCTTCCACGGCTCGTACGCGACGACCTCGAAGCACGGCTAGGACCGATGATCCTGCCCGCGACGGTAGTGAGCAGCGGCGAAGACACATCCGTAGAGAAGGTCCTCTTCTCCGGCGACAAGCCCGGCTATTTCGAGGCAGTGCGCTCACGCTTCCGCGACGGCTGGTCATCGATCTGCCTGTCCTCGCAGTCCGGTTGCGGCCTGGCCTGCACGTTCTGCGCCACCGGCGCGGTCGGGCTCGTCAGGAACCTGGACGCCGAGGAGATCCTGGCGCAGGCGCTCTACGCCCCTTGGCAGCGCGACCGTGCGTTTCCCGTGAAGAGCATCGCCTTCATGGGCATGGGCGAACCCCTCGCCAATCCCCGCATCTTCACGGCACTGGACATGCTGACCGACCCGCAGGTCGGCGGCTGGTCCCCGCGACGGATCACAGTGTCCACGGTCGGGTTCGCGCCACGATTGGCCCAACTAGTCGCCCAGCACCCGCACGTCACCATCACTCTCTCGGTCCATTCACCGTTCCCGGACCAGCGCTCCGTCCTGATCCCGTTACAGAAGCGATTCCCGCTCGAAGCCAGCGTGGACATCCTGGACCGCCACGTGGCTGCGACCCGCCGACGTGTGTTCTTGGCCTATCTGCTGATCGATGGCGTCAACGACAGCGCCGAACACGCAGAACACCTCGCGCGCCTGGTGAAGCACCGATCACGACCGGACCTTTTCAAGATCAGCGTCATCGCCTACAACGAAGCCGCAGGCGTGACCGCACCGTACCGGCGTCCAGCTACCCGGACCGTCCAAGAGTTCGTCGCGCGTCTGAGGTCGGCCGGCGTGGCGGTCAGCCGGCGTCAGCAGTTCGGCACGGGCATCGACGCCGCGTGCGGGCAACTCCACGCCGACTATCTCAACGCCCGCGACGCTCCACACACCCCACCGACCCCACGCACAGCAGCGACGGGAGGTGACACACCGTGATGCCACTGGTCGGCAGAGACCCGCCGGTATGCGGGCTCGTTCCCACGCCCACATCAACGTATTTGAAAGGAGAACCGCCATGGCATCATCGGGATTCCGGCGGAAGTCACGCTCGCGCACCAGATCACGCCGCTCGCAGTGGAAGGCAACCCCGCCGCAGACCACGACCTGCCCCAACCCTGCGTGCGGAAAGCCCACGCTGCCACACCGGGCGTGCTCTAACTGCGGCCAATATCGGGGCCGTCAGGTCCTGACGCCGCAGACGATGCAGCGCTGACCACCCCACAGATCGCGGCGACGGCCCCACCAAGACGACGGGGTCGTCGCCGCGTCACGTCCAGGCCGAGTCTCCCACGGCCTCGGACCGGGTCCGGCATCATGCCCTCCAAAACGCGAGCACCAACTCGACAACAACCGGCATCGCGGCACGACTTCCATCCAATCCTCGCGCGCAGCCGCACAATCCACACCCCAACTGCGCCGGTCGCCTATGACTGCGTGAGACTCATCTTCGTCCGCAACGGTTCGGCGATTCTGCTGAGCGAGTTCGGCGAGAAGCCGGTCACGGTCGGTGACGTCGTGGCGCTCGGGGCGAACACGCTGTGTGGGAGCGAGCCCGAGGGGTCGATCACGGTCACGACCCTCTACTTGGACCGTGACTATGTGATCGATCAGGTGTTCTGGCAGCACGCTGCGTTCCTCGCCGACCGGCTGCACGCCCAAGACTTTGCCGAGGAGCTGTACTCCGAGCCCGCGCAAGTGCTCCACCTCGGTGAGGATCGTGCCGGGATGCTCATGCCCTGGCTCGACGAGCTGGTGGCTCTGAGCCTGGACGGGCCCACACCGGAGCGGTTCTACCGGATGCAAGCGCTGTTGTTCGCAGTCGTCGATGTGATCACGCCCTACGTGAAGACGACCGCGGTACGTCGATCAGTGACGCAGCGCCGGGCAGTGCATCCGAGTCCTCCGCGCCATCGTGAGTTCGCGCCGTTGCGAGTTGAAGCGCGACAGGCCATCGAACTCTTGCGTCGTGAGCCCGCTGAGCGATGGACGCTCCAGAGCATCGCCGATGCTGTGCATCTATCGCCCTCACAGCTCGGCCGGGTCTTCGTCCATGCCTACGGCAAGACACCGATGACCTACCTGGTGACCGTCCGCGCGGAGCAGCTCGCTCGGTTGTTGCGTGAGACCGACCTGCCGATCGAGGAGGCGATGCGACGTGTCGGCTGGTACAGCCGAGGTCACGCTGCTCGGATGTTCCGCCAAGCCGTGGGTGTCACCCCGACGCGCTACCGGGAACTGAGCCGACAGAAGACTGCCGCCTGAGCAGGGCCAGGGCGGCGGCGATACAGATCGCCGCAACGCCGATACAGGTATCCGCATCATCGCCGGCCTCGGCGCCCGGGACTGCTGAGGGGCTGATAGTCCGGTACGGACTCGTCGGGTTCACCACACACCTGACGGTCACATCGTCCGTTGTCCGTCTCGTCTTGCTGGTGATCTCGGCGCACCTGATGGTCACCGAGGCCCAGTTCGGCCCGGTGCTCAGGGTATCGGGAGGACACGACGATGGCCACGACACGGGAGCAAGCCAAAGCCGCGCGGGAGGCGAAGCTCGACGAGCTGCACGAGCGCCTGACCGGCGCAGTCGAACAGCTCGTCTCCGGTGAGGACTGGGCGCGGGCGCTCGCGTTCGCGGCTCGGTTCAGGACCAGATCATTCTCCAACACCCTGCTGATCTGGGAGCAGCACCAGGCGGCGTTCGAGTCCGGTCACGTACCGGAGCCGTTCCCGTCGTATGTGGCCGGTTACCGACAGTGGCAGGGTCTCGGTCGGCAGGTGCAGAAGGGTCAGCCGGGGTATCAGATTCTCGCCCCGGTCACCGGCCGCTTCGCCACCGCCACCCCGGCCGATGCGGAGTCGTGGCGGCGCCTGAGCAAGGGCGAGAAGCCCCGTGCCGGTGAGGTCGTACGTTCCAAGATGGTCGGCGTCCGTCCGGCTTACGTGTGGGACGCCTCGCAGACCGCCGGCGACCCGATCCCCGAACCGCCCGCGCCGAAGCTGCTGGAGGGCCAGGCCCCGGCTGGGCTGTGGGACGGCCTGGCCGCGCAGGTCGAGACGGCGGGTTTCTCGGTGGTGCGGGTGCCGCACGAGGGGATGATCCACGGTGCGAACGGGATGACCGACTACACCGCGAACACCGTGGCGGTGCGCGAGAACATGGACCCCGCCGCGCAGGTCAAGACCCTCGCCCACGAACTCGGACACGTCCTCCTGCACGGACCCGACGCCGACGAGGCCCGTCAGCATCGCGGCATCGGCGAGGTCGAAGCCGAGTCCGTGGCCCTGATGGTCGGCGCCGCTCACGGGTTGGACACCTCCGGGTACACGATCCCGTACGTCTCCACCTGGGCGGCCCGCGTCGACGGGAAAGAGCCGGTGGAAGTGGTCAAGGCCACCGGGGAGCGGGTCCGCAAGACCGCTCTGGCGATCCTGGACCAGCTCGACACGCCCCAGCTCGATGACGGCACCCCGCCAGGCTTGGACCGGGACGCCGCCCAGCGCAAGGCACCCGCACAAGCGCAAGCGTCGCCGACAGCGGAGCCGGCATCGCCGCGGCAGGCGACTCCGTCGCTTGAACCGGCCGCCAGACCCGTACCGGTGCCGGCGGTCGTGGGGCGGGGGCTGTGATGGCCGAGCACGGAGTCGTCTCCTCGGTATTGCTTCGGATGCACGCGGCGTGGCCGCTGTCGGCCGCCGCACGAGAGTTCGCAGTAGCGGGGGTGCCGGTCTTCCCCTGCACACCGTGGGGGAAGCGTCCGGCCACCGAGCACGGGTTCCACGACGCCACCACGGACCTGGATCAGGTCGAGGCGTGGTGGCGGCAGTCGCCGGGGGCGAACATCGGTGTCCCGACCGGGGCCGCCTCGGGCGCGGTCGTCGTGGACGTGGACGTGCACGGCCCCGTCGATGGGCGCGCCAGTTTCGACCGCGCCGTCCGCGCCGGTCTGGTGGAGGGGTGGGAGCTGTTGGTGCGCACACCCACCGGCGGGATGCACGCCTACTACCCGGCCACACCGGGCACGGAGCAGCGGTCCTGGCAGGCGGCACGTGCGGGGATCGACTTCCGAGGCGACGGCGGCTACATCATCGTCCCGCCCTCGGCCCGCTCCATCGAGGGCACCACGGTCGGCTATCAGGTCGAGGAGGTCAACGCCGGCCCCGCGAGCCTGTTGGATGCGGGACGGTTGCGGGACTTCCTCGACCCCCGTCCCACACCCCGGCCCGCGTCTGTCGGTATGGGTCGGGATGTCGATGTGTCACGGCTGGCGGCGTGGGTCGCTGCCCGTGGCGAGGGTGAGCGGAACCGGGTTCTGTTCTGGGCGGCGTGCCGGCTCGCGGAGAACGGGCTGCCTGCGTCGGATGCGCTCGACGTGCTCACCGCGGCCGCTGGTCACGCCGGGCTCGCTGAGCGCGAGATCACCGCCACGGTCCGCTCCGCCTACCGGACCGTCCGCGCCGAGCCTGCCCGGCGCGGAACCTCGTCGCCGGGGCGGCGTGAGCCGCCGGTGGCCGCGGACGGCTGGTTCGACCGCGACACCAGCACCCGCCCGCCGATGTCGTCGAGGGTGCGAGGGCTGTGATGACCACCCCAATCATCAGCAGCAGGGTCGCGAGCAGGACTGCGGGGCGTCGGTGGGCGGTGGTGACGGCGGTGTCGGGGACGGTGTTCATCGCCGCCGGCGCCTTCTGGCTGTCCTTCACCGCGCTGGCTGACCTCGCCGCCAGGTCCGGGATTGGGGCCGGGCAGTCGTGGGCGTGGCCTCTGATCGTCGACGGCATCATCGTTGTCGCCACGGTCGCCGTCGTCGCCCTCGCCGGCCACAAATCGGCCTGGTATCCGTGGGTGCTGCTTATCGGCGGCGCTGCGGTGTCGGTGACCGCCAACGCGATCCACGCCGTGGTCGCCGCCGATGCCGATGTGCCCGGCGTGCTCGCCGCGAGTGTGGCGGCGGTGCCACCGGTGGTCCTGCTGGCGATCACCCACCTGACCGTCATCCTTACCCGCCCCCTCCCAACCGCGACCGACCCCGACATGGGCGTAGTCGACCGTGACCGGGTCGCGCCGGTGGAGCATCCGAGGCGGCCGTCCGTGCCCGTCGAAGTGCCGGAACCGAGTCTGTTCCCGGCGCCGCCAGCGCCGGCGGAGAGCACCGCAGGTGGGGACAGCGCCTCAGATGAGCCACCGTCACCGCGGAGGGTCGCCCCACGCCCGCGGGCCGGCGCCACAAGCTCGGATCGGCGTGAGCGCGCCGCGAGGTTGCGTGAGCAGGGGTGGTCGAACAAGCGCATCGCCCGCGAACTCGGCGTGCACCCGTCCACCGTGGGCCGCTGGTTCACGCCCGCGCACCTTCCCGACAAGCAGACCGTCGAGGAGGCGAAGACCCCATGAACACCACAGACCCTGCCCGCCACCAGCACGAGCGCCGGCAGAACGCACCCGAGCCGACCAAGGACAACTCGGTCCCGAAAGCCCCGGAGAGGACGGGGACGCCGGAGGCGGTGCAGGCCGCCAAGGTCGCCCACCGCAACCGTCCCGGCAAGGCCACGATCGCGGATAGCGCGCGGCGGGCGCGGGGTGTGGAGTGGGTGCGGCCCGCCGATCTGCTCGCCCGGCAGTCCGCGACGGTCGCGGGGCGGGGTATCGACTTCGAGGTCGAACTCGCCCGCCGCACCCGCCAGCTCACCGGCCACGTCACCCGTGCCAGCGGCCGCGGTCTCGGCAAGGCCGCGCAGGCCGTCAGTGAGCGGGCGCGGCGGCTGCCCGATGTCTCGGAGTTCGGCCGCGGCAGCCGGCACCAGTCGTGGGTGAGCCGTTCGGGGATCGGGCTGGGGTGACCACAGATGCGCACCCCCACCATCACGTCGCCCTCGCCATCGGCGGACCAGCCGGTGTGGGGACGCGCGTGCACCTACCTGTCAGGAGGTGCCAGACCATGACCACGACAACACCCACCCAGTCACACGCCGCTGACGGCGAGGGTGCTGAGGACTTCACCACCAGCGACGGGCTGCGCGCCCTGCTGCACCGGCTCCACGCCGCGGGACCAGGCTCGTGGAGCCATGATCCGACGGCGGCGGAGCTGATGGCCCACACCGCCGAGAAGTACGAACCCCTCGCCAGGAAGCACGGCCTGGACCCGTGGGAGGCAGCGTCGGCGGCGTTCAAGGTGATGATCACCCGCGCCGCCCGCGAGGCACGCGACCCCTGGGCGGTCATCACGCACGCGGTGCGGATCACCTGCATCTTCGAAGAACGCGCCCAAGGACTGTTGTGCTCGGTCCACCAGGCAAGGCGCCCGCACGTCTCGGCGTTCCACGATCCGGAGCGGTTCTCTGACCGGGAGAACCCGCTGAGCGACTATCACCCGGCCTTCCACATCACCGACTCCCGCAACCACGACGACACAGGCGTGGAGACGGACGCTGCCGGGGCGGGACATGATGATGGTGGTGGGCGCGGTTCGGATCGGGCGTGCATGTCGGCTGGGTCGGCGGCTGAGGATGCCATCGCCTTGTTCACGCTGTTGGGCTGGGACCCGGCCACCGCCCGCGCCGGAGTGGAGCATATCTGCGGGGCGCTGACCAAGACCGGTACCCGGCAGGCCGCCTACGAGGCGTTGCGGCGGGACAAGCACGCCCGCGCGCTGCTGGACATCCCGCCTTCCTCCTGGACGGCGCTGCTGCGCGCCTTGTTGGGCAACCCGCACCCCGCCTACGCAGCTACCAGCACCGGGCGGGGTGTGCTGTTGCGGCTGCTGATCGGCGAGACCCTGCCGGTGCTGCTGCGCGATGACGACCTCATCCTGACCATCTCGCTGGCCGTTCCCGGCCACCACGACGAGCCTGGTGGTGATCGGTCGTGACCGCACCGGCGGGCTACATCGAGCTGGAGCGCACCGTCGACTCCATCCGGGTCGGACGCCGGCACCGGACCACGTTCGGCAACATCGACGAACTCGCTGCCTCGATCGGACGGGACGGGCTGTTGCAGCCCATCACCATCACCCCCGACGGAGTGCTGGTGTGCGGGGCCAGGAGGTTGGCGGCGATCAAACAGCTCGGCTGGCGCAAGGTCAACGTCTGGGTCCGCTCCGGCATCTCCGACCGCCTCGGCCACCTGCTGGCCGAGCAGGACGACAACGTGCTCCACAAGCCGCTTACCCAGACCGAGGCCGCCGCCCTGTACCGGGAGCTGAAGATGCTGATGGCCGAGGACGCTGAGCGCAGGAGGGCCGCGACCCAGTTCAGCTCGGAGAACCAGCCGGGTGCTGACGGGCGTGCAAAATTTGCACCCCCGTCGCTCGGACCTGCTGGCAGGACACGCGAGCAGGCGGCCGCGATGATCCCCGGTGGCGCCTCACACACGACGTTGGAGAAGATCGGCTGGCTCCAGAGGATCGCCGAGGACCCCGCCCAACCCGCCGAACTAAGAACACGAGTCATCGCTGAGCTGGAGCGCATCGACGCCGGGGCTCCGGTGCATCCGATCTTTGAGGCGATCCGCGCCGCCGCCCAGAGCGCGCAGGCCGAACGTGAGACCGACCTGCATCACCTCGCCGCCGACGCCCTCGCCCGCGCCAAGGACGCCAAGAAGACCCGCACACCACGCCCCCGACCGGTGACCGACGACGACGGCGAACCGGCGCGGTATCCGGTGAGGGCGTTCGTGCTCACCTGGGGCGAGCTGGACCAGTGGTGGACCCACTACGACGCCGAACACCTCGCCGCCGAGCTGAGCGATGAGCAGATTGAGTCCTTCCTTGCCACCGCCGAGGGCACCAGTCGATTCGCCGAGGAACTGCGCACCCTGCGCGACCGCGACACTTCCGGCGATGAGCCGGCGGCCGCGCGCGGCCACTTGCACGCCCCCTGACGGCCACCTCCGCCCTGCCCTTGTCTGGGTTGGTGCCGGTCGCGTACCTGGTGGGCATGAAGACTCCCGACCTCTCCGAACCCCGGACCCGCCGCCGACTCATCGCCGCCCTCGCCGCGGCGATCGTCGTCCTCGTGCTCGCCGGTGTGGGCGTCTACGGCCTCCTGACCGGACCACCCGGCCCGGACCGGGACGATGACGGTGGCCGCCCTGGGCCAAGTGTCACCGCACAAGCCGATCCGGTGCCCACGACCACGCCGCGGTTGCCGGTCGTGCAGGCGTCGGATGATCCGGAGACCTTCGCCCGCAACGTCGCCACCGTGTTGTTCGAGTGGGACACCGCCAGCGGGTTCACGCCGCTGGACTACACCAGCGTGGTCCTTGACGTCGGCGATCCCATCGGTACGGAGCAGGCGGGGCTCGCCTCCGACATCGCCGCCTACCTCCCGTCTCGGGATGCCTGGCTGGAGCTGCGGCAGTACGCCACCGCCCAGCACCTCACCATCGACAACACGTTCGTCCCCGACGCGTGGGCGACCGCAGTCGAGCAGGCCCACCCCGGTCAGCTCGCCGAGGGCACGGTCGCGGTCACGATCGAGGGCACCCGCCACCGTGAGGGCCTGTGGAACGACGAACCGGTGACCTCCGAACACTCGGTGGCGTTCACCGTGTTCGTGGTCTGCGGCCCGACCTACGAGACCTGTCATCTGCTGCGGCTGTCCCAGCTCGACAACCCCCTCCGATAGGTCGGTGACGCGTCGTGTTGAAGAAGCTCGCCATCGCCGCCATCGCCCTGGTCTTCCTCGCACCCTCGCTGGTGTTGATCGGGATCGGGGTGGTGATGAACCCGGCTCTGAGCGCCACCGGCTCCTGCACCATCGGCGGCGGCTCGAACGTCACCGTCGGCGAGGTCCCTGACGAGCTGGAGGTCACCACCGCGAACGGGGAGACGTTCACGCTCAACCGAACCCAGCTCACCCATGCCGCGACGATCATCGAGACCGGCAACAGCATCGACGGGATCACCCGCGACGGCCTTCAGATCGCGCTCATGGCGGCACTGACCGAGTCCACGCTGCGGATGCTGTCCAACACCAGCGCCTACCCGGAGTCCGCGGACTACCCCAACGACGGCGACGGCTCCGACCACGACTCCCTGGGCCTGTTTCAGATGCGCCCCCAATCGGGCTGGGGCACGGTCGCTGAGCTGATGGACCCCGTCTACCAAGCTGAGGCGTTCTTCGGCGGACCCACCGGACCCAACCACCCCTCACCACGGGGACTCTTGGACATTCCCGGGTGGGAGGAGATGGACAAGGGCGAGGCCGCCCAAGCCGTCGAAGTGTCCGCGTATCCGGACCGGTACCGCAACTACGAGCCCGTCGCCGAAACCATCCTCACCGCACTCACGTCGACCACAACAACGAACGCCGGGGCGGGCGCCTCGGCCGGCGATGCCGTGGTCCCGGCCGCGCAGCAAGTGGCGGCGGTGGGGTCGTCGCGGGTGGTGTTCCCGATGCCCGAGGGCACCTGGGTGCTCACCAGCGAGTACGGACCACGGGTGCACCCCATAACTGGCGAGGACTCCTTCCACACCGGCACCGACTTCGCCGCCCCCGACGGCACACCCCTCGTGGCCGCTGCGGACGGCACGGTGACGGTCGCGGAGTTCTCCGGCGGCTACGGCGGCCTCATCGTCATCGATCATCAGATCGATGGCGCCACGGTGGCGACGGCGTATGCGCACATGTGGGAGCACGGCATCCACGTCCAGGCCGGCGACACCGTGGCGGCCGGTCAGCACATCGGCGACACCGGCAGCTCCGGCAACAGCACCGGTCCGCATCTGCATTTCGAGGTCCGCCTCGGCGGCACGAACGGGGAGCACACCGACCCCGCCGACTGGCTGAATGCCCACAACGCCGCCGACCTGCCCGAGCCCGAGACCGGCCCACCAGGCGGCGACTGCGACACCAGCAACGGCACACCAGGTGGTGAGCCGGACCCCTTCGACGGCGACCCCGACCGTCCCGTGGACGATCCGACCTCGGATGGGCAGATCACCGCGCGGATGCTGCACCTCTACACCCAGAGCATCGCTGTCTTCCCCGACACCTCCTGGGTCTGTTACTCACCGCGGCCCGGCACCGTCTCCGAACACCCCCTCGGACGCGCCTGTGACGGAACGTTCGGCAACGCCATCGGCGAGCACCCGACCCCGGAGCAGCGCGAACTCGGCTGGGAGGTCACGAACTGGATGCAGGACCACGCCGAAACCCTCGGGGTGGAGTATCTGATCTGGGACGGCCTGATCTGGTCGCTGGCCCGCGACGCCGAGGGGTGGCGGCCCTACGACGGTGGCGGCATGCACGACCCCGACAGCATCGCGGGATCGCACGTAGACCATCTCCACATCACCGTCCGGGCCGGGAGCTGATCGGCATGGACGTGTTCCCCGACTTCGAGGGCCTGGAAGGGATCGGTGACCTGCGCGAGGTCATCGGCGCGCTGCTGACCTTCGTGCTCATCATCGCCGTGCTGATGCTGATCGTCTGCGCCATCGCCTGGGCGCTGTCGACCGCGAACGGCCACCACGGTGCCGCCACCAAAGCCCGCATCGGTGCTTGGACCGCACTGGGCACGGCGGTCTTGGCCGGCGGAGGCGTGGCCTGGCTGAACTGGCTGCTCGACCTCGGCCAGCAACTCTGAACACGCCCCACCAGCGGCCCCGTCATCGGCTCCGACCGTGTGGGGCGGGCGGTGCACCTGATCGACGAGAACCCTCATCTCGCCGACGCCCCGAAGGAGTACCCCGCTATGACCGTCCTGAGCCTGCTCACCGAAACCACCACCGCTGCCGCCACCACGTGGCCGGCCGTGCTGCCGATGGACATCAACATCGACCCCAACGACACCGGACTGCCCGGCATCAGCCAGCTCCGCACCATCGTCGGCGCCGTGATGACGATCGGCCTCATCCTGAGCGTCTTGGCGCTGATCATCTCGGCGATCGTGTGGGGCTTCGGCGCCAACTCCTCCAACCCGCACCTGGCGGGCAGGGGCAAGATCGGCGTCCTCGTGAGCTGCGGCGCCGCCGTCATCTGCGGCGCGTCGGTGACGCTTATCAACTTTTTCTGGGACGTCGGCCAGCAGGTCTGAGTCCACCCGCCAACCCTCGACTCTGCGTTAGGGAGTGATCTGCGGTGGGTGTGTGCGATATCCCCCTCGTCTCGACCGTCTGCGACACCGCCGGCGAAGCCGCCGCCTCGCTGGTCTCCGCCCCGTTCGACTGGCTCGCCGGCGCGATGGGCGCCGCCGCCGGCTGGTTGTTCGAAGCCGTCTGGTCCGTCTTCGACACCACCACCCTCGTCGACGTCACCAGCGACGAGTACGTGGCGGTCTACAACATCCTGTTCGGCATCGCGGTGTTCGTGATGCTGCTGTTCTTCTGCCTCCAACTCATCACCGGACTCATCCGCCGCGACCCCACCGCACTATCCCGCGCAGCACTCGGGTTGGCGAAGTCGGTGCTGGGATCGTTCGTGGTCATCACGCTGACCGCGCTGCTGTTGGAGATAGTCGACCAGCTCTGCATCGGGATCATCCAGGCCGCCGGGGAGACCACCGAGTCGATGGGCGACAAGATCACCCTGCTCGCCGCAGGGCTGGTCGGCATCAACATCGCCGCACCCGGGGTCGGCGCGATCATCACGATCTTCCTCGCCGGCCTGGCCATCAGCGCAGCCGCCATCGTCTGGCTCTCCCTGCTGGTCCGCAAGGCGCTGCTGCTGGTCGCGATCGTGCTCGCCCCGCTGGCGTTCTCCGGGGCGTCGTGGGATGCGACGAAGGGGTGGATCAGCAAATGGGCGATGTTCGTCATCGCCCTGATCGTCTCCAAGCTCGTCCTGGTCGTGATGTTCCTGGTCGCTATCACCCAGGTGTCGGCACCGATCGACGGCGACCTGTCCTCTGTGGCGGACCCGATCGCCGGGATCGTGCTGATGGCGATGGCCGCCTTCGCCCCGTACCTGACCTACAAGTTCCTCAGCTTCGTCGGGTTCGACATGTACCACGCCATCGGCTCCGAACAGGACGCCAAGAGCGCCCTCAACCGCCCCATGCCGACTCCGACCAAGCCGCAAGGCAACGACCCGAAAAAGGTTCTCGATGAAGGCGGCGGCAAGTCCGGCGGAGGAAGCGGAGACGGTGGCGGTGGTGGGAAGAAGCCACCGGAGCCGAAGAACCCCAAGCCGCAGGCATCCAGCGGCACTGCCGGCTCGGCCGGGGCCGGTGGTGGGAAGGCCGCCGCGACCAGCGGCGCCGGCGCCGGGGCAAGCGGTGGAGCAGGCGCCGGCGCCGGTGTTGCGGCGGCGGGTCCCGCCGCTGCGGCCGTGGTCGCGGCGAAGGTCGCCAAGGACGCCGCGACCACCGGCCCCAAGGCCGGCACGGCCCTCGGTGGGCAGGGCGAGGCCGCGGCCGACTCCGCCGGCCAGACCGGCAGCACCCCACCACCGGCCGCGCAGGCGCCCCCGCCGTCAACGCCGGCACCGAAGACACCCTCGCCTGGTCCATCTGCGCCGGAGGTGCGTCCCCCGAAACAGCCTCCGCCGCCTGCCCCCAAGCCCACCGGGAAGGAGTGAACCGCCGTGCCTACCAAACAGAACGAGAGTGCTGTCGCCTCGGCGGAGCTGGTGCCGGTGAAGTTCTCCCGCCTCACCCGCCGCGGGGTGTTGCTGGGGCTGTCCCTGTCGCAGCTCATCACCCTCGCCACCGGCGTCCTGTCCATCGTCGGAGCTCTCTTCGCCGGGGGCGGCGTCCTGCTCGCCTACACCGCTCCCATCTGGGTGATCGCCGCCGCGCTGACGTGGATACCCATCGCCGGCCGGCCCGCGGTCGAATGGCTGCCGGTCGCGTTCTGGTGGCTCTGGCGTTCGACCGGCGGGCAACTCCTGTATCGCCGGCGGGTCGTCACACCCCGCCCTGTGGGCACCCTCGCGCTGCCCGGCGACATGGCGCGACTGCGGGAGTACACCGACCCCGAAACGAACGCGGGGATGATCCACGACCCCCACGCCCAGACCCTCACCGTGGTCTGCGACGTGTCCCATCCGGCGTTCGTGCTCCTCGACCCCGGCGAGCAGGAACGACGGGTCACCTCCTGGGGACGCGTCCTGGCCACGGTTTGCCGCTCCGGCCGGATCGCCACCCTCCAAGTCCTCGAACGCACCCTGCCCGACTCCGGGACCGGACTGGCCGAGTGGTGGGCCTCCCACGGCACCGCCGACGACACCTGGGCCGCGACCATCTACGCCGAGCTGATCGAGCGCGCCGGCCCCGCCGGGGAACGCCACGCCACCACCCTGAGCCTGTCGCTGGACATGAAGAACGCCGCGCGGCAGATCAGAACGGCTGGCGGCGGTATCCGCGGTGCCGCCGCCGTGCTCCGCCAAGAGATGTCCACTCTCGTCGCCGCGCTCCGCTCAGCCGACCTCACCCCCTCGGGCTGGCTGTCACCGGGGGAGATCGCCGTCATCCTCCGCAGCGCGTATGACCCGGCGATCGCCGCCACCCTGGAACGGCACGGCGAACTCGGCCAGTCCCTCGCCACCGCCGGCCCGGTCGCGGTCAACGAGTCTTGGACCCGGCTGCGCACCGACTCCGCCCACCATGCCGTGCTGTGGGTCTCCGAATGGCCGCGGTCGCTGGTGTATCCGGGGTTCCTGTCCCCGGTGCTCCTCTCGACGGGGATTCAGCGGTCGTTCTCATTGCTGTGCACGCCACTGCGCTCCGACGCCGCCGCCAGAGACATCCGCAAGAAGAAGGTCGAGCACATCAGCGATCAGGCGCAGCGGGCCAAGATCGGGCAGATCGAAGACGCCTCCCAGACCGCTGAGTATCAAGACGTGCTCCAACAGGAAGCCGACCTGACCGCCGGCCACGGCGTGCTGCGCTACACCGGCCTCATCTCCGTCTCCGCCGCCACCATCGAGGAGCTGGACGCCGGGGTGGCGGCGATCGAACAGGCCGCCATCCAAGCCTCCTGCGAGACCCGCCTCCTGGTCGGCCAGCAAGCTGCGGCGTTCACCGCCGCCGCGCTCCCGCTCTGCCGCCGCATCTGACCCGTTCGCCGCGGGCTGTTCCCGGCGCGTGGGAGTTGTGGTGCACCTGACCGGTGGCCCCCGAATCGCGGGGGTGCTCGCCCGCGTCCTGGGAGGCCGTCATGCCCACGTTCCACGACCCGCTCGCCGATGCCGCCGAAGCATCCGAGGCGATGCGGGGTCTCGCCCACGCATCCCGCGTGTTCGATGACCCGGCCGACACCTACACCGTGTTCGGCGACCTGACCGCGACCATGCGGTCGCTGCGGCAGGTACTCGACCAGCTCGCCGCCACCCACCTCGCCCACCGGGACCGGGCACACCACGACGACGGCGACCACCTCGCCGGTGACCGCTCCGCGCTCGCCGCCGCGGACGAGCTGCACCGGGCCGGCACCCTGCTCGACCAGGCCCACGACCACCTCAACGCGGCGTTCTCCCACTCCGGGCGGATCGCCTGGCACCCTGCACCCGTCGCCGGCCTCGACCACGACCCTGCCACGTCCACCGCGACGGCGGGGACGCTGAGACTGACGGTCTGGCCCGACACCCCGATGGGTGAGCACCAGCGCTACGCCTACCGGATCACCGACACCACCAGCGGACGGGATCTGGAGGGCCGGGACCTGTTCACCGGCGCCGGCCAGCCCGTCGATCCCGACCACGCGATCCGCGACCTCGCCACCTTCCTTGGCGCCGCCGGTGAGGCCCGCCAATACGCCCTCGACCACCCCGACAGCACTCCCGAGTACGCGGGGCTATTCCCGGAGTGGGTGGGCGAGGCCGCCCGCACCAACGCCGACGCCCTCACCGAACTCACCGAGCCCGCCGAGCAGCAGACGGAGCCAGTCCGAGCGTCCGGGCCGGGCAGGCGGTGGGTCAGCGTTGTGTTCCTCCAAGGCGAGGAAGCCGACCAGGTTCTCGACGTGATCGACCGGGACGGCACGCCTGCGGCGATCGAACACCTGGCTGGCTATGACTATGGGGAGGAGACCACCCAGGCCGCGCTCGAGAACGGCTACGTCTACGACGAGCCCCCGACCGGCGCGTTGGACCGGGTGGTCACCGGCGAGGACGGCTACACCCTGACCTACAACCCGTTCGCCGGACACGTCAGCCTCCTCCGGGAGTACACGCCGCCAGCCGACGTCCTCGAAGACGCCGCCGTGGTGCAGGCGCGCGAGGCGATCGCCGGGATCGGCGCGCCCAAGCACGAGCCGGAACCGGCACTCAAGCAGGCAACGACAGAGCGATCGCGGCGGGCGCCCGATCCAGCCTGGTTCGAGCACCGCGGCGTCGCCACGGTCAAGCAGTCCCGAGGACTCTCGCTATGACTGGCAGCGAGCCGGAGCAGTTGCACACCTCCGTCCTGATCGCCCCCGCGGCCGAGCGCCGCCGGCTGCGCAAGCAACGCCGACAGGCCGCCGCCCGCCTCCAAGCCGAACAGCGCCAGGTCGAGAAGCAAGCGGCGCAGGCGAAGGCCGAAGCCGAGAAGGCCGAACACCGCGCAACCACGTTCCTGCCAGCCGCCGGCGAACCCGGACCGGCCGCGCTCAGATCGCCCGGCCGGTTCCGGCTGCCCCGCCATCAAGACACCAGCGCGACATTGGCGGGGGCGTATCCGTTCGTCGCCGAAGGCGGCCTCGGCTCCGATGGGGTGTTCGTCGGACAAGACCTCTACTCCGGCGGCAGCTTCGTCTACGACCCCTGGGTCCTCTACGCCCGCGGGATCATCACCGCACCCAACATCGTCCTGGCCGGCATCGTCGGCTCCGGCAAGTCCAGCCTGGCGAAGTCGCTCTACACCCGGTCCCTGCCGTTTGGCCGCCGCGTCTACGTCCCCGGTGACCCGAAGGGCGAGCACACCGCGGTCGCCGAAGCAGTCGGCGGGCGGGCGATCGTCTTGGGCCACGGACTTCACACAAGGCTGAATCCGCTGGATGAAGGCCACCGCCCGAGTGGTCTCTCGGATGAGCAGTGGGCCGCCACGGTCGCGTCCCGGCGGCGTGACCTGATCGGCGCGCTGGCTGAGACCGTGCTCGCGCGGGGGTTGACGCCGTTGGAGCACACCGCGATCGACCTCGCCCTGACCGCCACCGTTGCCGAGAACACGGTGCCGATCCTGCCGATGGTCGTCGACCACATCCTCAGCCCGACCGATGTTCCGGACGGTCGCCTGGCGGAGGATGGCCGCCTCGTCGGCCACGCCCTGCGCCGCCTGGTGGCCGGGGACCTCGGCGGGCTCTTCGACGGCCCCTCGACCGTCGCGTTCGATCCGTCGCTGCCGATGATCAGCCTCGACCTGTCGCGGGTGACGGAGAACTCGACCCTCATCAGTGTCCTGATGACGTGCTCCAGCGCGTGGATGGAGTCCGCGCTGCTCGACCCGGCAGGCGGGCAACGGTGGGTGATCTACGACGAAGCCTGGCGCCTGATGTCCCACCCCGCCCTGCTCAGGCGCATGGACGCGCACTGGCGCCTGGCGCGGCATTACGGGATCGCGAACATGCTGATCTTCCACAAGCTCACCGACCTCGACAACGTCGGCGACCAGGGCTCCGCGATGCGCTCGCTCGCCAACTCCCTCCTGGCGAACGCGGAGACCCGCATCGTCTACCGGCAGGAGTCCGACCAGCTCGGCACCACCGCCGCCGCGCTCGGGCTGACCGGGACCGAGCAGAAGCTCCTCCCGACCCTGGGGGTCGGGCAGGGGCTGTGGAAGATCAAGTCCAGAAGCTTCATCTCGCAGCACCAACTCCATCCGGTCGAGCTGGAACTGTTCCGGACTGACGCCCGCTACCTGGGCGGTCAGTCATGAGGGGCCGCAACCCGCTGCACCGCACCACGTCCCAGCAGCCCGACGAGACACCGGTGGTGCTGCCCCACGTCCTCATCACCGTCACCGAGAACGGCGCCCTGGACGTCACCGTCGACGGCACGCCGTTCCCGCCACCTCCCGCGGGCTCGGAGTGGACACGCGGCACCTTCGGGCCGCTACTGGACGCGGTGACCAAGGACCGCACCATCGCCGTGCGGATCGAGGTCCGCGAGGTCGGCGGAACCGTGTTCACCGACCTCATCCGCGCCCGCAAACCCACCCCACCCCCACCGCCCGACGACGAAGACGCGGCCGCGCCGGGCACGCGGCGCGCACGCCGCGCCAAGCACACCAAGCAGCACGAGCCGCCGGTGCTGGTCGAGGTCACCGGGGACGGGTTCGTGCCCGGTGAGGACATCGCCGTCGCCGTCATCGTCTCCCACACCGACGCCACCGGCACCGGTGCGGCGCGCGCCCTGCTCGACAGGCGCCACCTCGACGCCGTGCTGCCCGAGACCGACGGTGCGAGTGAGGTGGTGCTGTACGGGCGCATCTCCGGCACCACCGTGGTCAGGCGGGTGCCGTGAACAGCCCACAGGAGCGGCAGACCGGCTCCTTCGGGGACGAGCTGACCAACGCCGCCCTCATCGCCCTGGTCGGCATGTTCGGCGTCGCGCTCACCCTGCGCGCATCCGGCAGCGTGGCCGCGTTCCTCACCGGAACCACCCAACCCGCCGCCGGACCGGCCTCCGGACTCGGGGTGCTGTTCAACCCCGGCGACCCGGCCGCCGCTCTCGACGCCGCCGGGCTGAACCCGGTCGTCTACTGGATCGTCACCGCCCTCCTGCTCACCGCACTGGCCGTGGGCAGCGGGTGGGTGTGGATGCGGCTTCGCCGCCACACCCGCAAGACCGAGACCGACCCCCGCCGCCTCGCCGGCACCGCCACCGGCCACGAAGTCAGCCAGACCGCCTCCAGCAAGGCACTACTGCGCCGTGCCGGCACACTGCGCCCCTCCCTGGAGACGCCCGCACCGGCGGATGTGGGCTACCTGCTCGGCGCCAGCCACGGCAAACAGGTCTGGGCATCGGTCGAAGACTCGATCCTGCTTCTCGGCCCACCCCGCTCCGGCAAAGGGCTCCATGTCGTCATCAACGCCATCCTCGACGCGCCGGGCGCGGTCGTCACCACCTCGACACGGCCGGACAACCTCACCGCCACCCTCCGCGCCCGGCAACGCGACGGACGGCCCGTGGGGGTGTTCGATCCCCAGCACCTCGCCGAAGGCGTCCCCGCCGGACTGCGCTGGTCCCCGGTCCGCGGCTGCGAAGACCCCCTGACGGCCATGATCCGCGCCACCGGCCTCGCCTCCGCCACCGACCTCTCCTCCGGCGGGGTCGAGTCCGGCGGGTTCTGGGAAGGCAAGACCCGCACCGCGCTCCAAGCCCTGCTGCACGCCGCCGCCCTCGACGGCCGGCCACCAGCCGAGCTGTTCCGGTGGACCCTCGACCCCTCCATCGCCGCCGAAGCCGTCGCCGTCCTCACCAACCACCCCCACGCCGCGGTGGGATGGGCCGACTCACTCGGGGCGATGATCGACTCCGACCCCAAGACCCGCGACTCCATCTGGCAAGGCGTCTCCCTCGCACTCTCCGCCCTCGCCGACCCCCGCGTCCTCGACGCCGTCACTCCACGCGACGGCGAACACTTCGACCCCGAAGCCTTCCTCACCCAGCGCGGCACCCTCTATTTGCTCGCCACGGGTGCTGGGGCCGGTGCGTCGTCCTCGTTGGTGGCGGCGTTCGTGGAAGACCTCGTCGAAGCCGCCCGCCGCCTCGCCGCCCGCTCGGCCGGCGCCCGCCTCGACCCACCCCTGCTGCTCGCGCTCGATGAGATCGGCAACCTCAGCCCGTTGCCGTCGCTGCCGACACTGATGGCCGAAGGCGGCGGCACCGGCATCACCTGCCTGCCCGTGCTCCAGTCCCTCGCCCAAGCACGGGAGAAGTGGGGCGACAACGCCGCCGGCGCCATCTGGGACGCCAGCATCGTCAAGATCATCCTCGGCGGCGCCTCCAACTCCCGGGACCTCCAAGACCTCTCCTCCCTGATCGGCGAACGCGACGAGTACACCGACTCGGTGACCCTCGGCGATCACGGCACCAGATCGAACCAACGCTCCGTGCGGCGGGTGCCAATCCTGCCGCCCGACCGGATCAGGACCTTGCCCTTCGGCACCGGGGTCACCCTGCTGCGCTCCGCGCCACCGATCGTGACCGACCTGCGCGCCTGGCCCACCCGCCCCGACGCCGCCCAGCTCGGCACGGACCGCTCGGCCATCGAGGCCCTGCTGCGGCGCCCGACGGCCACCTGACGCAGGGAACGGTCGTGCACCTGCCTGACATGAGCGGCCCTGATCGGCGGGGTCGCGTACATGTCAGGAGGAGAGTCCGATGGCCATCCAGACTCAGCAGTCGTTCTCGGGGTTCGTCGCGTCCGACCCGCAGCTCACCCGAACCGAGAACGGTGATGCCCGGCTGTTCATGAAGGTCGGCAAGGAGCACTACCGGCAGGAGCAGGACGGGTCGTTCACGCAGTTGGAGACCACCTTCCACAACCTGGTCGCGTTCAAGGCCGCCGCTGAGCAGGGCCACGAACGCCTGCCGAAGGGCGACAAGATCATCGCCGAAGGCTATGTCCGCGAGTACAGCTACCAGCGCGACGGGCAGAACGTCGAGGGTGAGGAGTTCGTCGCCCGCCGGCTCGGCCACGACATGGCCCGCACCCGCTACGACGTCGACCGCACCCCCCGACGCACCGCGCCTGAGCGTGACGCGGCCGCATTCGCCGCGCCCGCGCGCGCCACCGCCCAGTCGGCTCCGGCCGTGAGCATGTGACCGGAAGCGCTGACGACGATGGATGAGTACACGCCCGAGCCTGACGAGCCCGACCACTTCGACCCGGATGATGAGCCCGATACCGCGGCGGACGATGTGGCCGAGCCGCCGCACCCGGTGAACTGGAATCTGCTGTCCGCCGACGATCTGGAAGTCGAGTGGTTGGCACTGAACGACTGGGTGGCGTGGCTGCGCCGCACTTACGGGCTGCCCGCCAGTGTGGTGCCGCCGTTCTGGCACCGCCACCCAGAACTCGTCTGGGAGCTGTCGGCCCTGCATCTGCACTGGCTGGGCGCCTACGACCCCGAGCAGGCCGGTTCTGCTCCGTTCGGCTGGCATCGGGACTTCGCCGACGCCCGGAGCCGGCTCCGCGAATGGGTCGCCGCCTCCGGCACCCGCCTGGACCGCGACCGACCCACCAGGCAGACCACGTGGCCCGGCGAAGACCCCGCATCCGCGGTCGAGGACGTCGTGATCGCCGACCGTGCGGAGGACTTCGTGCAGTTCGTGTTCGAGCAGGTCGAGGCCCGCCGCGAGGCCGAGGAGGCATTCTTCCGCTCCCTCGATGAGCAGACAGGAGAAGTTACGTGACCAGCCCGAACCGATCCGACAGGGACGAGCGGCTGCCAGAGAGGATGCGCGACTACCGCATCGCTGCCGAGCCGCGCCAGAGCCCCGACCTGCACAAGCTCGCCCACCTGTTCATCGCCATGGCCCGCGCCCGCGCCGAACAGGACCGCACCCACCCCACGCCAAACCGCACGCCGCCAGATTCCGGCACCTGTCGGAGTGCCGGGGTAGAATCGGAGCAGCAAGAAGCCAACGGCTGAACCCGCGCGGTTCGGTCGTGGTGCGCAGTCCTGTTTGGCCTTCGTGGCTTACCCGGCTCGCTCCCTCGGAGCCGCCGGGTCGTGTTTCCCCGTTACGAGTCGCACCGCACCAGCGGTCCCGCGGCCGCTCGTGCTGGCCCAACTCACTGGGGAAGGAAACACGACCCATGACCACCACGACCAATGCCCAGCAGCCACCCGCCGCCACCGCGCTCGACCGCATCGGCGAGACCACCACCCTCGCAGTCTCCTATCTTCGCGTCTCCACCAAGGAGCAGGCCTCTAAGGGCGGCCGGGACGAGGGCTTCTCGATCCCCGCGCAGCGCGAGGCGAACCTGCGCAAGGCCCGCGAGCTGAACGCGATCATCACCGAGGAGTTCGTCGACGCCGGCGAGTCTGCCCGCAAGGCCGACCGTCCCGAGCTGATGCGGATGATCGAGTACGTCAAGACCCACCAGGTCGCCTACTGCATCGTCCACAAGGTGGACCGGCTCGCCCGCAACCGCGCCGACGACGTGACCATCCACCTCGCCCTCAAAGAGGCCGGGGTCATGCTCGTTTCCGCGACCGAGAACATCGACGAGACCCCGTCGGGGATGCTGCTGCACGGCATCATGTCCACCATCGCGGAGTTCTACTCCCGCAACCTCGCCAGCGAGGTCTCCAAGGGCATGAACCAGAAGGCCCAAGGCGGCGGCACGAACGGCAAGGCCCCGATGGGCTACCTCAACGTCACCCGCCGTGACGAACTCGGCCGCGAGGTCCGCACCGTCGAACTCGACCCCGACCGGGCACCGCTGGTCAAGTGGGCGTTCGAGGCGTACGCCACCGGCAACCACTCCACCATCAGCCTGCGCGAGGAACTGATCGACCGTGGCCTGACCACCGTCCCGACCCCGAAGCGGCCGTCGAAGCCGCCGGTGCTGTCCACGATCCACAAGATGCTCACCAACCCCTACTACAAGGGCAGCGTCCGCTTCCGCGGCGCCAGCTACGACGGCCTGCACGAACCCCTCGTCGCCCCCGAGGTCTGGTACCGGGTCCAGGCAGTGCTCACCGCCCACCAGACCTCCGGAGAGAAGACCCAATCCCACGACCACTACCTCAAAGGCAGCCTCTACTGCGGGCAGTGCGGATCACGCTTGACGTTGACCAACGCCAAGAGCCGCCGCGGCGTGATCTATCCGTACTTCATGTGCACCGGGCGGCATGCCAAGCGCACCAACTGCGAACGCAAGTCCATGTTCGTGCCCGACATCGAAGCCGCCGTCGAGGACTACTACCGGCGCGTGCAGATACCCGAACACGTCCTACCTGCGCTCCGCGAGCTGGTCACCAGCGAGTTCGACCGGCTCCACCGGGTCGCCAAGCAGGAGAGCCAGGGGTACAAGGCCGAACGCGACGCGCTCTGCGGTGAACGCACCAAGCTCATGCAGGCCCACTACGCTGGCGCCGTCCCCCTCGACCTCCTCGCCGCGGAGCAAGAGCGCATCGCCCGTAGGCTCGCGTTCCTCGACGCACAGATCAACGCCGGCGACATCGAATACGAACAGGCCAAAGCCCACCTGGACGACTGCCTCGCCCTCGCAGGCGACATGCACGCCATCTACATGAACATCGACGACTCACTACGCCGGATCGCCAACCAAGCCTTCTTCGACAAGCTCATCGTCACCGACGACGACACCATCCACAGCGAACCCGGCGTGCCGTTCAACGTGTTCCTCAACCCGGACGTCCAGACCCTCGCCCTCCGCCACCAAGGACGGAAGGCGGAGTCTGGAACTCAAACCGGTGATGTCGTTGGTTTGAACAACGACCTTCTGGTGGAGGTGAGGGGACTCGAACCCCTGACCCCCTGCATGCCATGCAGGTGCGCTACCAGCTGCGCCACACCCCCGGGGTCATCGCTTCCGCCCGGAGGCCGAAGCAACGTCCGGAATACTAGCCAACCCACCCCGCTGAGGTGAAATCGGGGTGGCTCACAGGTTGTAGGCGGCCATCGCCCAGGTCCCGGTGGAACGCTCCTCGAGCACCACGCGAGCGCAGTTGCCGAGGGCGCGCAGGTCGTGGGCGAGCTCGGCGGGCCAGCCCAGGAACGCGACCAGGCCGGAGCGGGTGGCGGCGCCGTGGGAGACGGCGACGCCGGTCTCGTCCGGCCCGAGGGCGGCGGCGAGATCGGTGATCGCGGCGGCGAAGCGGGCGGCGACCTCGCGCGGCGCCTCGGCGCCCGGGATGCCGTCCCACTCGCCGCGCTGGAAGCGGGCGAAGGCGGCCGGGTCGCGGGCGTCGAGCTCGGCGTGGGTCAGGCCCTGGTGGTCGCCGAGTCGGAACTCGCGCAGCCGCTCGTCGTACGACGGCTCGAGGCCGGCCTCCTTGGCGACGGTCTCGGCCGTCAGCCGGGCCCGGGCGAGGTCGCTGGACCACACGAGGACCGGGTCGAGCGCGGCGACGAGGGGCGCGACGGCCTGCGCCTGCTCGACGCCGACGGCGTCGAGCTCGACGTCGAGCTGACCCTGGATACGGCGCTCGGCGTTCCAGGCGGTCCGGCCGTGCCGGAGCAGGACGATGCGACGGCCCACCGGGCTGGTCACTCCCCGGCCGACGGCGGGACCGGGCCGTGGACCCCGTCGGGGAGGTCGATGGTCGGGCAGTCGCGCCACAGGCGCTCCAGCGCGTAGTACTCGCGCTCCTCGGCGTGCTGGACGTGGATCACGACGTCGCCGTAGTCGAGCAGCACCCAGCGACCGTCACGGTGCCCCTCCCGGCGGATCGGCTTGGCGTCGAGCTCGCGCAGCTTGTCCTCGATCTCCTCGACGATGGCGCGGACCTGGCGGTCGTTCGCGCCGGTGGCGAGCAGGAAGGCGTCGGTGATGGCGAGCTGCTCGCTGACGTCGAAGGCCAGCTGGTCGGTCGCCAGCTTGTCCGCCGCGGCGAGAGCGGCGACGTGGACGAGCCGGACGGCGTGGTCGGTGGCGGTCATGCGTTCTCCGGTCAGTGGATGGCGGGGTAGAGCCCGTGCTTGGTGATGTACTGGACGACGCCGTCGGGCACGAGGTACCAGACCGGCTGCCCCGCCCGCTGTCGCTCGCGGCAGTCGGTGGAGGAGATCGCCAGGGCGGGGATCTCCACCATGGTGACCCGGTCGTGCGGGATTCGCGCAAGCGTCGCGGGGTCCATCTCCGAACCGGGCCGGGTGCAGCCCACGAAGTGGGCGAGCTCGAACAGCTCGTCGGGATCGCGCCAGCTGAAGATGTCGGTGAGCGCGTCGGCGCCGGTGATGAAGTAGAGGTCCGCGTCCGGTCGCTCGGCGCGCAGGTCGCGCAGCGTGTCACCCGTGTACGTCGGCCCGCCCCGGTCGATGTCGACCCGGCTGACCGTGAACCGGGGGTTCGCGGCGGTCGCGATGACGGTCATCAGGTAGCGGTGCTCGGCCGGCGAGACCTGCCGGTCCGCCTTCTGCCAGGGCTGGCCGGTGGGCACGAAGACGACCTCGTCGAGGTCGAACCAGCCCTGGACCTCCGACGCCGCGACGAGGTGGCCGTGGTGGATGGGGTCGAAGGTGCCGCCCATCACCCCGATCCGGGTACGGCGTGGCGCGCCCGTCACCGGCCCACGACCGTCTGCTCCGGGCTCAGCTGTGTTCGCGGCCGCCGCCGAACCACACCAGGCCGAGCAGCAGCAGGAGGAGGAAGGCCAGCACCGCGCCACCGACGAGCCACGGGTTCACGGCGGCCGACTCGCTCTCCTCCGCGGCGCGGACGAGGGCGAGGGCGGGCTGGCTGATCTGGCTGAGCATGGCGGCATCGTATCCAACCCGGAGCGGCGCCCGCGCACTCCCTAGTGGATCGCGAAGTCGACGCCCAGGAAGAGCAGGGTGAAGCGGATGGTGCGGCCGACGAAGACCGTGGGCACGAAGGCCCACATCGGCATCTTCAGGATGCCGCCGATGGCCGCCATGGCCAGGAGCGGGGGGACGCCCACGGAGGCGGCCAGGAACATGATCGCCGCGGCGTACCAGGGGCGGCCCTGCATCCGGCCCATCCACTTGTCGTAGCTGGACTTGATCTTCGGCC
This sequence comes from Nocardioides sp. L-11A, assembly GCA_029961745.1. Classification (NCBI taxonomy): domain Bacteria; kingdom Bacillati; phylum Actinomycetota; class Actinomycetes; order Propionibacteriales; family Nocardioidaceae; genus Nocardioides; species Nocardioides sp. L-11A. The sequence goes on along the minus strand of CP124680.1, from coordinate 2,192,705 downwards.
CGGACAGCTTCTTCTGCGCCCACCTCGACTCCGAGCCGCGACGGGCGGCCTCGTACACGATCACCTTGCCGACGGTTGCGCCGGCACCGGCGGCGATGCCGAGCGAGATCGCGGCCGCTGTGCCGCCTTCGGCGGCACCGGCACCGAGGATGAAGACCTCGATGGGCAGGAACGGGAGCAGGGCGGACGCGATGCTGAAGGCGAACGTCGTCAGCCACAGGATCATGCCGACGGGACCTCACGTGCCGGAACGGGCATCCCGAGCTGGAGCAGCCAGCGCAGTGAGACGCACTTGAGGACCAGCAGGCCCACGGCGATCACGGTGCCGAGCCACACCCAGCCGCTGACGAGCAGGATCACGGCGAAGGCGCCGGAGTTGGCGGCCTTGCCGACGCGCGACCAGTTCCACAGGTAGATCCGCCGGTCGATGACGTGGAAGTAGTTGGGACTGCGGATCGGCCAGGCGAGGAAGGCGAGCGAGAGGTACATGTCGATGACCATGAACTCGAAGAGGTAGATCGCGATGGGGATCCCGATCCAGGTCATCGGCTCCTCGCTGATCCAGCCGCCCGGCTGGAGCCAGATCAGCCCGACGTAGAGCACCCCGCAGCTGAGCCGGTCGCACATCATGTCGACGACCGCGCCCATCCGGGTCTCGCAGTCGCGCCACCGCGCCCACTCGCCGTCGATGCTGTCGCCGACCCAGTAGGTCACCAGACCGATGACGATCCAGGTCAGGCTCTGGTCGTACGCCGCCCACACCGCGATCGCGATCGTGATGACCGTGCGGACGAAGGTGATGATGGTCGCCCCGGTGAAGAGCCGTTCGACCGAGGGATCGGCGTAGATCCGGTCCGGGGAGCCTGCCATGTCGCGAAACCTATCGCGCCGCGGGAAGTATCCGGACGCCAGACCCCCCGGCGTACCGGGGATTCACCGGGCGTCCACCTGCCGCACCTAGCGTCGCCGCCGTGCTCCTCCTCGCCGTGGCCTTCGCGCTCGCGAGCGCGGCGACGTCCGCGGTGTCGACGTCGACCCAGCACCTCGCCGCGGCCCGGGCGCCGTCGGTGGCGGCGCTGCTCGCGGTGACGCTGGGCCCGGTCGGGTTCGCCTTCCACGTGCTTGCGCTCGCCCACGGTCCGATCGGGCTGGTCCAGCCGATCGCGATCCTGGGCATCGTGCTCGCCGTACCGCTGCGTGCGGCGCTGGCGCGGACCCGGCCCGGCCGGACCGAGCTGGTCGCGGTCGCCGTGACCGCCCTCGCGATCGCCGCCCTGCTGCTGGCGATCGACGCCCGGGAGAGCCCCCGCTCCCCCGACCCCGGCGTGCTCCTCGGCGGCGTGGGGGCCTGCGCGTTGGTGGCGGTGCTGCTGATCGCGCTGGCGGGCGGCGTCCCCCGTCCCACGGGGCGTGCATTCCTGCTGGGCGCCGCGTCCGGCATCCTCTTCGGGTTGATGTCCGTCCTCGTCGAGGCACAGCGGCTGCCCTGGGTGCTCGTCGCCTGCGGTGTCGGCGGGGTCGCGGTCAACCAGCTGGCCTACCGCGCGGCGCGACTGTCGGCGTCGATGCCGGTGCTGAACGTCGTGAACTGCCTGCTCACGCTCGGCTTCGCGCACCTGGTGCTGGGTGAGGTACCCCGGCCCGGTGCGGGCGCCGTCGCGGTGTCCGCGGTCGCATTGGGCGCGATGGCCTGGGGCCTGGGGTGCCTGGCCCGGGCGGGATCAGCGGATGTGGCCGTCGCCGACGACGACGTACTTGGTCGACGTCATCTCCGGCAGGCCCATCGGGCCCCGGGCGTGCAGCTTCTGGGTGCTGATGCCGATCTCGGCGCCGAAGCCGAACTCACCGCCGTCGGTGAACCGGGTCGAGGCGTTGACGAGCACGGCCGCCGAGTCGACCTCGGCGACGAACCGTCGCGACGCGGCGAGGTCCTCGGTCACGATCGCGTCGGAGTGACCGCTCGACCACGTGCGGATGTGCTCCAGCGCCCCGTCGAGGTCCGGTACGACGCGGGCGGCGATGTCGAGCGAGAGGTACTCGGTCGCCCAGTCCTCGTCGGTGGCCGCGATGACGCCCTCGTGGACGCCGAATGCGGCGTCGCCGTGGATCGTCACGTCGGCGTCCTGCAGCGCGGCGACCACCCGCGGCAGGAACTCCCCCGCAACGTCCGCGTGCACGAGCAGGGACTCGGCGGCGTTGCAGACGCTGCTGCGGTGGGTCTTGGCATTGAGCACGATGGCGAGCGCCTTGTCGAGGTCGGCCGCCCGGTCGACGTACACGTGGCAGTTGCCGACGCCGGTCTCGATCACGGGGACCGTGGACTCGTTGACGACCGACTGGATCAGGCCCGCTCCCCCGCGCGGGATCAGCACGTCGACCTGGCCGCGGGCCCGCATCAGCGCCTTGACGCTGTCGTGCGTGTCGCCGGGGACGAGCTGGACGACGTCGGCGTGGAGGCCGGAGGCGGCGACGGCGTCGCGCAGGACGGCGACGATGGCGACGTTGCTGGAGCGGGCCGAGGAGCTGCCGCGGAGCAGGACGGCGTTGCCTGACTTCAGGCAGATGCCGGCGGCGTCGGCGGTCACATTGGGGCGGGCCTCGTAGATCATCCCGATCACGCCGAACGGGACCCGCACCTGGCGCAGCTCGAGACCGTTGGCCAGCACGCTGCCGCGCACCACCTCGCCGACGGGGTCGGCCAGCCCGGCGACGTCGCGCAGGCCCTGGGCCATCCCCTCCAGGCGCTCCGTCGTCAGCCGCAGCCGGTCGATGATGTTGGCCGGGGTGCCGTCGGCCTCGGCGCGGGCGACGTCCTCGGCGTTGCCGGCGAGGACCTCGTCGGCGCGGGCGAGCAGGGCGTCGGCCATCGCGTGCAGGGTGGCGTCCTTCTCCGCGCGCGTCGCCAGCGCCAGCGAGCGGCTGGCGACCCGGGCGCGCTGGGCGACCTCGCGGACCTCGACCTCGGCAGTCATGGAGCCAAGGATAGGAGTGCTAGGCACAGGGGCGCGACGTGGGCCTGATGCCGGGCCGATGGGTGATCCGGGTGCTGGTGAACATCTTCTGCCACCGGGCGACGTACGCCGTCACCACCGTCGGGTCGTGCACCTCGAAGGTGACCTCGTCGCTGCTGAGCCCCGGCGGCGACCAGTTCTCCGAGCCGGTCCACACCACCCGGGTGGCGGTCCCGCGGAAGGTGCCGTCGACGGTGACGTACTTGAGGTGGGAGTAGCAGCGGGCTCCGAACACGATGTCGTCGCCGGCGGTCGAGAGCTTCCGGCCCCAGTCCCAGTCGGCGATCCGGACCGGGATGCCGGCGCGCTGCAGGATCCGGACGACCGGAGCGCTGACCACCGAGCCCACCACGGCGATGTCGCAGCCCTCGGCCCGCATCGCGGCGAGCTCGCGGGCCAGCGCCTCGCCGCGACCGGCGTACCAGGCGTACATGTTGACCCGGACCACGCTGTGCCCCCGGCCGTCGCCGAACCCGCCGGGCGCCGCGCAGTCGACCCGGCGCAACCGCCTGAGCTGAGGGTCGCCGGTGGCGGCTCGGCTCACCCGGACCCGCTGGAAGTCCGCGCCGACGGTCTCGCTGCTGTACTCCAGGTGCCGGGGCTTCGCGGTCCGGTCGCGCTTGAGCTGCTGGAAGACCTGGGTCCACGCGGCGAAGAGGGCATCGTCGCCGCTGATCGTGAGGGCGTCGTTCCACTGGCCCGCGGCGGCGCCGTATCCGAGGTTGCTGGAGCTGCTGATCACGACCGAGCGGGCGGCGCCGGTCTGGCTGAAGGAGTAGACCTTCATGTGCAGGTTGCCGGCGCGGGAGGAGTTGCGGCAGGCGCTCGTGCAGATGTGGAGGAAGCTGTCGGCCCTGCGGTCGCGACCGAGGCGCGCCTGGAGACCCCGGATGGTCCTGCCGATGATGTTGTCATTGACGACGATCCGGACGTGCACGCCGCGTCGGTGTGCCTCGAGCAGGAGCCGGGCGGTGTCCGCGCGGTCGATGTTGTACGTCGCGATCCGGATCGTCGCGCCCGGCGGGGTGTGCCGGATCGCCTGGTGGACCTGCCGGACCACCTTCGTGCGCGCCTTCACCCCGCCCATCGGGTTGTTGAAGACGGCTCCGGTCGCGGGCTGCCAGGTGTCGTCGGCGGTCGCGGCCGGACGGGGAGCGACGAGGAGGGTGACCAGCGCCAGGAGAGCGACAGCGAAGGCCTTCACACGAAGAACACTAAGCTACTTGACTTAGTGAGCCAAGGGGTGGGGTGCCTGCAGGAGGTGCCGGCGGGGCGTGCTGTAACACGCCGTCCACCTGTCTGGTCGGCGTTTGTCCGCAAGAAACAGCCCTCGATGCGGCGTGTCGCCCCTGAGAGCCGACAGGTAGTCGTGGGGACAGCGTGTTACAGCGGATCGCCTGCGCCGGCCCGCGGCCGAGAAGCAACACGGGACGCCGTACCGGAGTACGACGTCCCGTGGTGCGACGGTCGCTTCATGGCCGCGATCAACGGCCGGCAGCGTGGCGCACGCGCGCAGCGCATCGGGTGGCGTCCGCGGTCCGAGCGCAGCGAGGACCGTGCGACGTCACTCGATCTGCGACACGCTCGGCCCAGACAACGGCCGGCAGCGTGGCGCACGCGCGCAGCGCATCGGGTGGCGTCCGCGGTCCGAGCGCAGCGAGGACCGTGCGACGTCACCCGATCTGCGACACGCTCGGCCCCAACAACGGCCGGCAGCGTGGCGCACGCGCGCAGCGCATCGGGTGGCGTCCGCGGTCCGAGCGCAGCGAGGACCGTGCGACGTCACCCGATCTGCGACACGCTCGGCCCCAACAACGGCCGGCAGCGTGGCGCACGCGCGCAGCGCATCGGGTGGCGTCCGCGGTCCGAGCGCAGCGAGGACCGTGCGACGTCACCCGATCTGCGACACGCTCGGCCCCAACAACTCAGCCCTTGCGCTTCTCGATCTCCGCGGTCACGGCCGGGAGGACGGAGTGCAGATCGCCCACGACACCGAAGTCGACGAGCTCGAAGATCGGCGCTTCCTCGTCCTTGTTGACCGCGACGATGGTCTTCGAGGTCTGCATGCCGGCCCGGTGCTGGATCGCGCCGGAGATGCCGTTGGCGACGTACAGCTGCGGCGAGACGACCTTGCCGGTCTGGCCGACCTGGAAGGTGTGCGGCTTCCAGCCGGAGTCGACCGCGGCGCGCGAGGCGCCCACGGCGGCACCGAGCGCGTCGGCGAGACCCTCGACCGCGGTGAAGTCGCCACCGGTGCCACGGCCGCCGGAGACCACGATGGCGGCCTCGGTCAGCTCGGGACGGCCGGTGGCCTGGCGCGGCTGGGCGGCGACGATCTGGGCCGTCTTGGCGGCGTCGGAGATCGTGGCGGCGAACTGCTCGACGGCACCCGCGCCCGCGCCCTCCTCCGGAGCGGCTGCGTTGGGCTTGACCGCGATGATCGGCGTGCCCTTGACGACCTTGGCGTCGACGGTGAAGTTGCCGGCGAAGACCGACTGCGTGGTGACGATCTCGTCACCGTTCACCTGCACGTCGACGGCGTCGGTGATCAGGCCCGAGGAGAGCTTGATCGCGAGGCGGCCGGCGATCTCCTTGCCCTCGGCCGAGGCCGGGATCAGGATCGCGGCCGGCGAGGCCTTCTCGGCGAGCTGCTGCAGCACCTCGGCCTTGGGGGCCACGAGGTAGCCCTTGATCTCGGCGTCGTCGACGACGTAGACCTTGTCGGCGCCGTACGCCTTGACCGCGTCCGCGGCGGCAGCGGCCTGGTCGGCGCCGCCGATGAAGACGGCCGAGGGAGAGCCGATGCGCTTGGCGATCGCGAGCAGCTCGTAGGTGGGCTTGCGGACCGCGCCGTCGACGTGGTCGACCAGAACGAGAACTTCAGACATGGCTATTCGATCTCCTCTGGGGCTCTCAGATGAACTTCTTCGACGCGAGGAACTCGACCAGCGCAGTGGCGCCCGATCCGTCCTCGTCCTTGACGATCTCGCCGGCGGTCCGCGGCGGGCGGGCGGTCACGTTGTCGACCTTCGTCCACGCGGCGTCGAGGCCGACCTCGGAGGCGTCCACGCCGATGTCGGCGAGGGTGAGCGCCTCGAGCGGCTTCTTCTTCGCGGCCATGATGCCCTTGAAGGACGGGTAGCGGGCCTCGCCCGACTGGTCGGTGACCGAGAGGACCAGCGGCAGCGTGCCGCCGACGACCTCGGTGGCGGTGTCGCCGTCACGCTTGATGCGGACCTGGTCGCCCTGGGTCTCGACCACGGCCGCGAGGGTGACCTGCGGCAGGCCGAGGCGCTCGGCGAGCATCGCCGGGACGACGCTCAGGCCGCCGTCGGTCGACGCGAGGCCGCCGACGACCAGCTCGGGGACGCCGATCTTCTCGATCGCCTTGGCGAGCACGAGGGAGGTGGCGACGGCGTCGGAGCCGGCGATGGCGTCGTCCTGCACGTGGACGGCCTTGTCGGCACCCATCTGCAGCGCCTTGCGCACGGCAGCCTCGGCCTCGGCCGGGCCCACGGTCAGCGCGGTGACCGTGATCTCCTCGTCGGCGCGCTTCTCCTTGATCTGGAGAGCCTGCTCGACGGCGTACTCGTCGAGCTCGGACAGGAGACCGTCGACGCCGACGCGGTCGACGGTGTTGTCCGCCTCGAACTTCCTGTCGCCCGTCGCGTCGGGGACGTACTTCACAAGGACGACGATATTGGAGAGAGTCATGGTTGTGGCCGGACCGGCCCCTTCCTGTGCAACGTGAGCCCTACCGCGTTGGCCGGGCAGGGAACAACCTGAGGTCCGTTGAGGACAGCGTCTCGCAGGCTACCGTCCGGTCACCAGCGACGGGAACCTCGTCCACGTGGCGTCGATCACGGCACCGCCACGGCATCCGTCACGGACGGATGATCCGCTCGAGCACCCGTCCCACGACGAGGTAGACCACCGAGGCGAGGCCGTAGTTGAACAGCGCGGTCTTGACCACCGCGTTCTTGCCCTCGAACGCCTTGACCGGGTTGTCGAGGTCGAAGAACCCGAGGTCGAACACGTCGGCCAGGTCGCGGACCAGCTTGACCAGCCCGTTGTCCTGGTTGGCCTCGAGCGCGTAGGTGAAGGCGGCGACGGCCAGGATCAGCGCCAGGACCATGCAGACGATCCACACGACCCGGGCGACGTTGTCACGCACCCGCGCCACGGTCAGCGAGCGGCTCGGCCGCTCCGCCGCCGGCTGGTCGGCGGACGCGTCGGGCGCCGCGGACCGGTCGTCGCTCGAGCTCACCGCTGCTCACCGCCCTTCGAAGGTGGCCTTGCCCGGGCCGTTCTCGATGAAGGACTGCATGCCGGTGCGGCTGTCCTCGGTGGCGAAGATCGCCGCAAAGCTGTGCCGCTCGATCTGGAGCGCGGTCTCGAGGTCCGTCTCCAGGCCACGGTCGACCGTCTCCTTGATCGCGCGCAGCGCGTACGGCGCGGCGGTGGCGAACCGCGAGGCCCAGGCCACCGCCTCGGCGTACACCTCGGCGGCCGGGACGACGCGGTCGACCAGGCCGATCGCGACCGCCTCCTCGGCCTTCACGAACCGGCCCGTGTAGAGCAGGTCCTTGGCCTTGCTGGGGCCGATCAGACGGGGCAGTCGCTGGGTGCCGCCCGCGCCGGGGATGATGCCCAGGAGGACCTCCGGCTGGCCGAGCACGGCGTTGTCGGCGGCGATGCGGACGTCGGCGGCCAGGGCCAGCTCGCAGCCACCGCCGAGGGCGTAGCCGTTGACCGCGGCGACGACCGGCTTCGGGATCCGCGCGACCGCGTTGACGGCGTACTGCAGCTTCTCCACGCGGTCGACCATGTCGGTGTACGACATGTCGGCCATCTCCTTGACGTCGTTGCCGGCGGCGAAGACCTTCTCACCGCCCCACACGACGACGGCGCGCACGTCGCTGCGGTCGGTGGCCTCGGCCGCGGCGAGCGTGAGCTCGTCCTGGACCTGGATGCTGATCGCGTTCATCGCCTTGGCCCGATCGAGCCGGATCGTCCCGACCCCGTCGGAGACCTCCAGGCGTACGAACTCCGCAGTCATCTGCTCCCTCTCGTCATCGGATCCGGCCCGGTGGCCCTGGGCCCCGTCCCGCATTCTGCCGCGTCCGGACCGCGCGGTCACCTGAACCCGCCACCTGGGCGCGCCGTGGGGCGTGTCGAGGGGTGTGTCGAGGGCTTGGGCACAATGGCCGGGTGACCCCCGGCCTCTGGCGCACCCTCGGCGAGCAGGCCCCCGTGTGGCCGGGCCGCAACTGGCCGCTGGGGGCGACCTGGTCGCCGGAGTCGACGAACTTCGCGGTCTACGCCCCCGCCGCCACCGGCGTGTGGCTGTGCCTCCTCGACGAGGAGGCCGGTGCCGGCGAGCGCCGGCTCCCCCTCACCGAGCAGTCGCTGGGCATCTGGCACGGCGCGCTGCCGGACGTCTCCCCCGGCACCCGCTACGGCTTCCGGGTCGACGGCCCGTGGGAGCCCGAGGAGGGATTGCGCTTCGACGCCGACACGCTGCTGCTCGACCCCTACGGCCGCGCGGTCGCCGGCGTCGAGGGCGCGGCGCAGAGCGTGGTCGTCGACCCCGCCTTCGACTGGGGCGACGACGCCCCGATGCGGCGCCGCTGGCGCGACACGGTGATCTACGAGCTGCACGTCAAGGGATTCACCCGGCTGCACGACCGCGTCCCCGAGGACCTGCGCGGCACGTACGCCGGCCTCGGGCACCCGGTCGTGACCGACTATCTCCGCGATCTCGGGGTCACCGCGGTCGAGCTGCTGCCGGTGCAGCAGTTCTTCTCCGAGCCGGCACTGCTGGAGCGCGGGACGGTGAACTACTGGGGCTACAACCCGATCAGCTACTTCGCGCCCGACGCGGCGTACTCCTCCTCCGGCGACCGGGGCGGCCAGGTCACGGAGTTCAAGGAGATGGTGCGGTCCCTGCACGCCGCCGGCATCGAGGTCATCCTCGACGTCGTCTACAACCACACCGCGGAGGCCGGGGCCGACGGGCCGACGTACTCCTTCCGGGGACTCGACGACCGCGGCTTCTACCGGCGGGTGCCCTCCCCCGACGGGTACGACGACACGTACTGGGACGTCACCGGCTGCGGCAACACCGTGAACGCCGAGGACCCCCTGGCGCTGCGGCTGATCCTCGACTCGCTGCGGTACTGGGTCACCGAGATGCACGTCGACGGGTTCCGGTTCGACCTGATGTCGGCGCTGACCCGCACCGCCGGCCCGGACGCGGTCGCCGTCGACATGGCCTGCAAGCTGCTCATCGCGATCGGTCAGGACCCCGTGCTGCGGCACGTGAAGCTGATCGCCGAGCCGTGGGACACCTCGATGGACGGCTACCTGGTCGGCGGCATGCCGCCGCCGTGGGTGGAATGGAACGACCAGTACCGCGACACCATCCGCGACTTCTGGCGCGGCCACTCCGACGGGCTCCACGCCGTCGCGACCCGGCTCGCCGGCTCCTCGGACCTGTACGCCGACGACGGCCGTTCGGCGTACAACTCGGTCAACTTCGTCACCGCCCACGACGGGTTCACGGTCCGCGACCTGGTGTCCTACGACCACAAGCACAACGAGGCCAACGGCGAGGACAACCGCGACGGCACCGACGACAACAGGTCGTGGAACCACGGCGTCGAGGGCGAGACGTCCGATCCCGACATCGTCGGGCTGCGGCGCCGGCAGGCCGCCAACCTGATGGCCACGCTGTGCCTGTCCAACGGCGTCCCCATGTTGACCGCGGGCGACGAGCGCGGGCGCACCCAGCGGGGCAACAACAACGCCTACTGCCAGGACAACGAGATCTCGTGGGTCGACTGGCGCGCCGACGGCGAGCCCGGCGCCTGGCTCGACGTCTACGAGGTGACCCGTGCCGCGCTGCGGCTGCGCCGCGAGCACCACGCCCTGCGCCAGCGGCACTGGTTCGAGGGCCGGCCCGCCATCGTCGGCGGCCCCAAGGACCTCGCCTGGCTGCACCCGTCCGGCCGCGAGATGACCGATGCCGACTGGCACGACGCGGGACTGCGCACGATCGGCATGTTCGTCTCCGGCAAGCCCCTGCGCGAGCCCGGCCCGCGCGGCGAGCAGCAGATCGACACCTCCTTCCTGATCTGGTTCCACGCCGGCGCCGAGGACGTCGAGGTGCACCTGCCCGAGAACGACTGGGTGCACGCGGGGTCCGTCGTCCTCTCGACCGACCCCGGCCTGCCCGGCGGCACCGAGGTCGCCGTCGGCGGGGTGGTGCGCATCGGCGCCCGCAGCGTCGTGGTGATGCAGGAGTCGGAGCGGGCGGCGGGCTGAGCGCCGGGCGCGCTGGTTCATCACGGTATGTAGCCGAGCCGCCGCTTCCCCTGCCGAACTCCGCTACAGAAGCGGCCCTTCGCCTACATCCCGTGATGAAGCCGCAGCCGCTGCCGCCTCAGGCCCCGACGAGCGTCAGCGCGGCATCGACGATCGCGTGCGTGTCGATGCCGTGCAGCGCGTGTGCGTCCGCGAGCGTCGAGGACTGGCCGAACTCGACCACGCCCAGATTGCGGGTCCGGTCGCCGCGCACCCCGGCGAGGAAGGCGAGGGTGTGCGGATGCCCGTCGAGCACGGTCACCAGCGGCGCCGGTCGGGCGGCCGGCAGCAGCTCGCCGAGGATGCCGGTGTCGGGGCCCTCCTGGAACGCGCGGAAGACCAGGTCGGGACTCGTCAGGCAGATCACCCCCACGCACCGGCCGAGCCGCTCGAGCGTCCGGGCGGCGGCGATGACCTCGGGCATGATCGCGCCGACGCCGACCAGGGTGACCTCGTCGCCGTCCGCGTGAGCCGGACCGATCCGGTAGCCGCCCGCGATCGCCTGCCGCCGGCGTCGGGCCAGCAGCGCCGGCTCCTCGGGCAGCCCGGCGAGCGCGGGATCGATCGGGCGCGTCGACAGCCGGAAGTACGACGAGGTCCCGCCGGGCCGACCGACCTGCCCCATCGCGTGCAGCAGGCACCACTCGAGGTCCTGCGGGAACGCCGGCTCCCACGCCACGCAGCCCGGCTGCTCGAGCCCGATCGACGGGGTGGTGATCGACTGATGGGCGCCGCCCTCCGGGGCGAGGGTGACGCCGGACGGCGTGCCGACGAGGATCGACTGCCCACCGGAGTAGATGCCGTAGGACCACGGCTCCAGCGCCCGCGCGACGAACGGGTCGTAGAGCGTCGCGATCGGGATGAGCGGCTGTCCCCACCGACTCCAGGTGGTGCCCAGTTCGGCTGCCAGGCAGACGAGGTTGACCTCGGCGATCCCCAGCTCGATGTGCTGGCCGGTGTCCGCCTCCGCCCAGCGCAGCAGTCGCTCGGGATCGTCGGAGAACCAGTCCTGGCGATCGCGCGGCGCCCAGACCCCGCGCTTGTTGATCCAGCCGCCGAGGTTCGTGGACGAGGCGACGTCGGGGCTGCACGTCACCACCCGCCCGGCGGTCTCCGGCGCGTCGCGGCTGAGGTCGGCGAGGATCCGGCCGAGCGCGGCCTGGGTGGAGATCGGCTTGCGGAACGGGCGGCCCAGCTCCGCGGGGACCGCGGCCGGCTCCCCCACCTCGACCGCCGTACGACGCAGCGCGTGGCCGCGCTCGCGCGCCAGCCGACCCGCGGCCGATTCCGGCGCCGGGAGAGCCCACCGGTCCTCGGCGTCGACCCCGCAGGAGTGCGCGAGGGCGCGCATCTGCGGGGGCGTCAGCAGGGCCGAGTGGTTGGCGGGGTGCCCCTCGGTCGGCAGTCCTCGTCCCTTGATCGTGTAGGCGAAGACCACCGTCGGACGGCGGCTGTCGACCTGGGCGAAGGCGTCGACGAGCAGGCCGAGGTCGTGACCGCCGAGGTCGCGGACGGCGGCGGCGAGCTCGTCGGGGTCGAGCGTGGCGGCCAGCGCACGCAGCGCGGGCGCGGCGTCCGGGCCGGCGACCCGTTCGGCGAGCTCCCCGGGCGGGACCCGGAGCAGCCGCTGGTACTCCTCGTTGGGCATCGCCTCGAGGCGGGCGCGGAGGTCGGCGCCGCCGGGACGCTCGAACAGTGCCGAGATCCGCCGTCCCCACTTGAGCGTCATCGTCTGCCAGCCGGCCGCGGCGAACATGCCCCGCAGCCGCTCGGCCTGGATGTCCGGCACCACGCGGTCCAACGACTGCCGGTTGAGGTCGACCACCCAGAGCACCTCACCGAGCTGGCCCACCGCCGGGTCGGCGATCGCCTCCCACACCGCTCCCTCGTCGAGCTCCGCGTCCCCGAGCAGGCTGACGAAGCGACCGGCGGGTGGCGTCGCGGCCGAGTGCGAGCGCAGGTAGCGGTGTGCGAGGGCCGCCCACAGCGGCGCGGTCGCCCCGATCCCGACCGATCCGGTGGAGAAGTCCACCGGATCGGGGTCCTTGAGCCGGCTCGGGTAGCTCTGCAGGCCGCCCTTCGCCCGCAACCGGGTCAGGTAGGACGGGTCCAGCTCCCCGAGCAGGTAGTTGATCGCGTGCAGCACCGGAGAGGCGTGCGGCTTGACCGAGACCCGGTCGAGCGCGGTCAGCTCGTGGAACCACAGCGCCACCATGATGTCGACCATGGAGGCCGACGACGCCTGGTGGCCGCCGACCTTGAGGCCCGAGGGGTCCGGCCGGTCGTGGTTGGCGGTGTCGACCATCGCGGTCGAGAGCCACAGCACGCGGCGGGCGATCTCGCGCAGGGTGGCGAGCTCGTCGGCGTCGGGGCCGGGGTGGGCGGGCTCGGCGAGGGGGGCGGCGGTCATCGGCTCACCCGGCGCTCGCGTCCAGCGCCTGGGCATAGTCGGCGATCAGGTCCGCGGTGTCCTCGCAGCCGATCGACAGCCGGATCAGGTTGTCCCGCTTCGGCATGGGGTAGACGAGCGTGTGCACGTCGCCGAGGCTGACGGCGATCGCGGACAGCTCGAGGGCCGCGGCGAACCGGCCCATCGTGTCCGCATCGCCGTGCAGCCGGATCGCCATCATGCCGCCGTAGCCGTCGGGCAGCAGCTTGCCGGCCAGCTCGTGGTGGGGGTGGGAGGGCAGACCGGGGTAGCTGACGAGGGCGACCTCGGGCCGCGACTCCAGGAACTGCGCCACGGCCAGCGCGTTCGTGCTGCTCGCGCTCATCCGCAGACCGAGCGTCCGCATGCCGCGCAGGATCAGCCACGAGTTGAAGGGGCTGACGGCCGCGCCGAGCGCGTCGAGGTGGAAGCGGACCTTGTCGACGAGCTCCTTGCGGCCGGCGACCACGCCGGCGACCGCGTCGCCGTGGCCGCCGAGCCACTTCGTGGCCGAGTGCACGACGAGGTCGGCCCCGTGCTCGAGCGGGCGCAGCAGCCGCGGCGAGAGGAAGGTGTTGTCCACGACCAGGGTCAGGCCGTGCTCCCGCGACAGCGCGGCGAGGGCCGGCAGATCGGCGACGTCCATGTGCGGGTTCGACAACGACTCGGCAAACACCGCCCTGGTGTTCGGGCGCACCGCCGCCGCGACGGCGTCGAGGTCGGTGACGTCGACGTGGGTGACCTCGATGCCGCGCGCGCTCAGTACGTCGTCGAGCAGCACCCGGGTGATGACGAACAGGTCGGCCGAGGCGATGCAGTGGTCCCCGGTCCCGAGCACCGAGAGCAGCGCCGTGGCGCAGGCGGCCATGCCGGACGCCCCGACGGCGGCGTCCTCGGCGCCCTCCAGGGCGGCCAGCTTCTGCTCCAGCGCGTACGTCGTCGGGTTGCCGGTGCGGCTGTAGAAGAACACTCCGGGCTCCCACTCCAACGCCCGGTCGACCGCGTCCTCCTTCTCCACGGCGCTGTCGAAGGCGAAGGTCGCGGTCTGGTAGATCGGCGTGTTGAGGGCATGGGTGGTCGGGTCGGTCGCCTCGCCGGCGTGGATGGAGAGCGTGTTCGGGCCGAGGGATGCGGTGGTCATGGAGTGACTACTTCCTAGCGTGGGTGGGGTGCGGAGACGCCGGGTCAGTGGACCCGGGCGAGGAACTTGGCGGCGCGCTCGGTGGCCGGGTTCGCCAGCACGTCGCGCGGCGGTCCCTGCTCGATGACCTGGCCGTCGGCCATCACGACGAGCGCGTCGCCGACGTCGCGGGCGAATCCCATCTCGTGGGTGACCACGACCATGGTCATGCCCCGCTCGGCGAGGCCGCGCATGACGTCGAGGACGTCGCCGACCAGCTCGGGGTCGAGCGCGCTGGTCGGTTCGTCGAAGAGCATCAGCCGTGGCTCCATCGCCAAGGCACGGGCGATGGCGACGCGCTGCTGCTGGCCGCCGGACAGCTCGGCCGGGTAGGCGTCGGCCTTGTCGCCGAGGCCGACCTGCTGCAGGAGGCCGTGGGCGAGCTCGACGGCATCGCGCTTCGCCAGCCCGCGCAGGTGCCGGGGCGCCTCGACGATGTTCTGGGTGACGGTCATGTGCGCGAACAGGTTGAAGTGCTGGAACACCATGCCGGTGCGGGCCCGCTGGCGGGCGACCTCGTGCGGGCGCAGCTCGTGCAGCCGGCCGCGGTGCTCGCGGTAGCCGACGAGATCGCCGTCGACGTACAGGCGTCCGCTGTCGATGCGCTCCAGGTGGTTGATGCAGCGCAGGAAGGTCGACTTGCCGCTGCCCGACGGGCCGACGATGACCTGCACCTGGCCGGGCGCGACCTCGAGGTCGATGCCGCGCAGCACCTCGTTGCTGCCGTAGCTCTTGCGGATCGCGTGCGCCGAGACGGCCGCCACGGGAGTCGTCGGCACGGTGGCGGTCGCGGCGCTCATGCGACCGCCCTCCGCACTCGCCGCGGCGTTCGGGCACGCCGGGCGCGCACGGTCGCGATGCCGCTGCGGCCGCGGCCGAGGCGCCGCTCGAGCAGGGACTGCAGGAAGGAGAACAGCGTGGTCAGCGCGAGGTACCAGATGCTCGCGACGACGAGGAGCTCGAGTGTGCGCAGGTTGACGGAGTAGATCGTCTCCACCGACCCGAGGAGCTCCTGGACCGCGATCACACTGGCCAGGGCCGAGTACTTGAGCATGCTGACGAACTCATTGCCCAGCGGCGGTACGGCGACCGGGATCGCCTGCGGGAGGACGATGCGCCGCATGGTCCGGCGCGGCTCCAGCCCGAGCGCGGCCGCCGCCTCGACCTGCCCCCGGCTGACCGAGGTGATGCCAGCGCGGACGATCTCGGCGATATACGCACCCGAGTTCAGGGCCAGTCCGAGGATCGCCGCGTTGAGCGGGGTGACCACGGTGTTCGACTCGACCGAGAAGAGGCTGACGTCGGTGAACGGGATCGTGACGCCCAGGGTCGGGAAGACGATGCCGATGTTGAACCAGAACACCAGCTGGACCAGGACCGGGGTGCCCCGGAACAGCCAGATGTAGGCGCCCGCGGTCCAGCGCAGCACCGGGTTGTCGGAGAGCCGGCCGATGGCCGCGACCACGCCGATCACCAGGCCCAGGGCCATGGACACCACGGTGAGGACCAGGGTCAGCCGGACGCCGTCCAGGATCACCGGGTCGAAGAGGTAGTCGGGGATCACCCCGAAGTCGAACTCCTCGTTGCCCGCGACCGTGACCGCCAGCCAGACGAGCAGGAGCACCAGCACGGCGCCGGCCGCCATCCGGCCGGGATGGCGTACCGGAACCGCGCGGATCGCCTCGGCCTCGCCGGCTCCTGCGGTGCGACCCGGGTCGCCGGCCGGCGTACCGGTGGCGGCTGTCGGGATGGTCATGTCACTGGCTGCCGACGGCATTGACCACGCTCTTGTCGATCACGTTGTTGTCCAGGCCGTACTCGCCCATCACCTCGCCGTAGGTGCCGTCGTCGATGAGCGACTGGAGGGCTGCCTGGATCGCGTCGCGCAGCTCGGTCGACGACTTCGGGAACGCCAGGCCGGCGAAGACCTCGTCGTAGACGCCCTCGAGGATCTCGAAGCCGTCCTGGCCCGCCGTGTTGACCGCGTAGGAGCCGGCCAGGGTGTTGACGAGGTAGGCATCGGCACGGCCGTTGCGCATCGCGAGCATCGCGTCGGGGTCGTCGGGCAGCTGGAGCATCTCGATCGGCTCCGAGCAGCTGGCGTTCTGGGTCTTCACCAGGGCGATCTGGGTGCTGCCCTTGGTGACCGCGACCGTCTTCCCGCACAGGCTGTCGAGGTCGCTGAGCCTCTCCGGGTTGCCCTTCTCCACCAGGATCGAGGTGCCGTCGCGGAACTGGGTGACGAAGTCGACCATCTCCTCGCGCTCGGCGGTGTCGTTGAGGTCGGTGGCGAAGTCGTACTGCTTGGACTGGATGCCCGGGATGATGGCGGCGAAGTCGATGACGTTCCAGTCGATGGTGACGCCGAGCCGCTTCGCGACCTCCTCCATCAGGTCGTGGTCGAACCCGGTGAGCGTCTTGCCGTCCTTCTCGTAGAAGTCGACGGGCGGGTAGATCGAGGTGGCCACCTTCAGCTTGTTCGACTTCTGCACCGCGTCCGGCAGCTTGTCGCGCAGTGCGGCGACCACCGCGGACGGATCGGGTTCGTCCTGCTGGGCGTCGGAGGAGCCGCAGGCGCTCGCGAGGGCGAGCAGCGAGACGACGGCGAGGACGGCGGGGAGACGGGTGCGGCTTCGGTTCATTGCGGATCTCCAGGTGGTGTCGGTTGACCTTGTCCAACTGCTGGGTGGGGGTGCTCCGAGATCTGTGCGGCGGCGGCCCGCAGGTGCTCGGTCAGCTCGTCGAGCCGGTCGTCGAAGGCGACCGAGAAGCCGGCGAGGCCGAGGGACGCCAGCGGGTGACCATGGCTGTCGACGAGCGGGACCGCCAGGGAGGAGACGCCCTCGTCGAGGTCGTCGCGGCCGTAGGCGACGCCGGTACGGCGTACCTCCTCGACGAGGGTGCGCAGCCGGTCTGCGTCCGGCGTGGCCGAAGCATGCCGGGTCAGCGGTCCTTCGAGCACCTGCTCCAGGCGCTCGGGCGGACCGAAGGCCAGGAGCACGTAGCCGGACGGGCAGGCGTGGTAGGGCAGCGTCGAGCCGGCGCGGCCGTACAACTCCACGACGTTGAGGCTCGCGACGTGCTCGAGGCAGATGACGTCGGCCGCGCCGGGGACGTTGAGGAAGACCGGCAGGTTGACCGTCGCGGCCAGCTTCTCCATCGCCGGCCGCGCCTCGCGACGCAGGTCGAAGTCGTCGCTGGCGGCCCGGCCGAGGGCGGCGAGGTCGGGGCCGAGGCGGTACTTCTTGGTCTCCTCGTCCTGGCGGACCATGCCGTCGAGCTGGAGGGTGTAGAGCAGCCGGAAGACCGTCGACCTCCCGAGCCCGAGCTCCCGGCCGAGGTCCGAGGCACCCAGCGGCCGGTCGGCCCGGGCGAGGGCGCGCAACAGCGAGATCGCCTTCTGGACGCCCTCGACCTCGTAGCGCGGCATCGGGTCAGCCCGCCATCCGGATCACGATGTCCTCGCGACCGTGGGCCAGGATGTGGTCGCCGGCCGCGTAGAAGTCGTCGAGCTGCTCGGGGAGCACCTCGGCGAAGAGGTTCCCGCGGATGCCGGTCTCGGTGACGATCCGCAGGTCGCCGTGGCCGTACCAGAGCGCGATCTCGGCACCGTCCCCCTGGATCCGGTCCTGGTGGACGTGCATCCCGGCGTACAGGTTCTCGGGGAAGTAGTAGTAGACGATCTGGCCGCGCTTGGGCCACACCACATGGTTCTCCAGCGGGATGTCGACCGGCGGGCAGTACACGTAGAACTCCTGGCCGGAGTAGATCGAGTGGTAGCTCGCGCCGGTGACGGTCTCCCCCAGCATCGTCCGGATCGCCGTGCACGTCTTCGGTGCGGACTCGTCGAGCAGCGCGGCCTGGAAGGTCTTGCCCTGGCCCGTGAACTCGATGTCGATCAGCGTCATGAATCTGGCCCTCGTTTCACTATGCGAAACACCTGTGCGATATGCGCACGATGTGATCTGGACCATAGACCTCGGCGCCGTGCAGCGGAACCCCCTGGCGGCAAGTCGTCGACGCCCGTCGAGGAAAAGTCACCGAGCCGAAACACAGGCCGGGGGCCGGTCGAGAACGCACCGACCCGTCGCGTTTGAACGCGACGGGTCGGTGGCTCTCAGAGGTTCAGATGCGACGGGTCGGTCAGGCCAGGGCGACGACCCCCAGCTCGGCGGGGGCGACCAGCAGCGGGTTCGCGGGCAGCACCCGGACGGTGTAGCCGAACGGGCCAGAGCGGCCGAGCGCGACCTCGCCGTCGAAGCGGTGCCGCCCGCCGTCGTACGACTCCACCAACGACAGGGGGACGGCGGAGGCGGCGACGATGTCGTCCTCGGCGTCGACCCGGCCGTGGACCAGCTGCACCTCGACGTCGTGCGGGGAGAGCTCGCCGAGCGCGACGTACGAGCGGACGTGGAGGACGGCGCCGACCTCGGCGACGTCGCCGATGCCCTCGGCCTCGACGTGCTCGACGCGGACGCCGCCCCAGGCGCCACGGACCCGGGCCTTCCAGGCGGCCAGGTCGCGGGCGCCGTTCTCGACGGCGGCCAGCGCCCGGGAGTTGGCCGCGGCCGGGCCGTAGAGCCGCTCGACGTAGTCGCGGACCATCCGGGTGGCGAGCACCTTGGGGCCGAGGTTGGCCCAGGTGGCGCGCAGCATCTCGACCCAGCCGGCGGGCACGCCCTCGTGGTCGTGGTCGTAGAACCGGGGCGCGACCCCGTTCTCGATGAGGTCGTAGAGGGCGGCGGCCTCGAGGTCGTCGCGCTGGTCGGAGTAGTCCTCCAGGCCGTCGGCGGACGGGATCGGCCAGCCGAACTCCGGCTCGTACCACTCGTCCCACCAGCCGTCGAGGATCGACAGGTTCAGGCCGCCGTTGAGCGCCGCCTTCATCCCGGACGTGCCGCAGGCCTCGTAGGGTCGCAGCGGGTTGTTGAGCCACACGTCGCAACCCGGGTAGAGCGGCTGGGCGAGGGCGATGTCGTAGTTGGGCAGGAAGACGATCCGGTGCCGCACGTCCTCGGCGTCGGCGAAGCGGACCAGCTCCTGGATCAGCCGCTTGCCACCGTCGTCGGCGGGATGGGCCTTGCCGGCGACCACCAGCTGCACCGGCCGCTCGGGATGCAGCAGCAGCGCCCTGAGCCGGCCGGGGTCGCGCAGCATCAGCGTGAGTCGCTTGTACGACGGCACCCGCCGGGCGAACCCGATGGTCAGCACGTCGGGGTCGAGGGCGTCGTCGATCCAACCGAGCTCGGCGGACGAGGCACCGCGCTTCTCCCACGACCTGCGCAGCCGGCGGCGGGCGTCGTCGACGAGCCGCTCGCGCAGCCGGCGCTTGGTGCGCCACACGTCGACGCCGGGCACCTTGTCGAAGGCCGCCCAGAACGCGGCGGCGTCGTCGCCGTCGTAGTCGGCGCCCTGCGCCTCGGCGAGCGCCGCGACCTCGGGCGCGACCCAGGTGGG
Organism: Nocardioides sp. L-11A; assembly: GCA_029961745.1. Taxonomy (NCBI): domain Bacteria; kingdom Bacillati; phylum Actinomycetota; class Actinomycetes; order Propionibacteriales; family Nocardioidaceae; genus Nocardioides; species Nocardioides sp. L-11A. The sequence continues at coordinate 2,173,264 of CP124680.1, read as the reverse complement.
CGCGTGCACGCCGTTGGTGATCGAGGTGATCGGCACCTCGGCCTCGTCGAAGGCCGGCCACAGTCCGTTGAACATGCCGCGGCTGACGTGGCCGTGCAGCTGCGAGACCCCGTTGGCCCGCTGGGCCAGGCGGAAGCCCATGACCGCCATGTTGAACACGCCGGGGTCGCCGCCGGCGTAGTCCTCGGCGCCCAGGGCGAGCACCTGGTCGACGGGTACGCCGGGCGTGGCGCCGTGCTCGCCGAGGTACTGCTCGACCAGGGTGCGCGGGAACCGGTCGATGCCGGCGGGCACCGGGGTGTGGGTGGTGAAGACGGTCGACGCGCGGCCGGCCTCGAGCGCAGCGGCGAAGTCGAGGTCGCCGTCGGCCGTCAGCTCGCGGATCCGCTCCACCCCGAGGAAGCCCGCGTGGCCCTCGTTGGTGTGGAAGACCTCGGGCTCGGGCGCCCCGGTGATCCGGGAGAAGGCCCGCAGCGCCCGCACGCCGCCGACGCCCAGCAGCAGTTCCTGACGCAGGCGGTGCTCGGTGTTGCCGCCGTACAGCCGGTCGGTGACGAGCCGGTAGGCCTCCGGGTTCTCCTCGACGTCGGTGTCGAGCAGCAGCAGCGGCACCCGGCCGACGCTGGCCACGAAGACCCGGGCCAGGAGGTCCGGGCCGTCGGGCATCCGGATCGCGATCGTCGTCCGGCTGCCGTCGTGCTCGTGGAGGAGCGAGAGCGGCAGGCCGCCGGGGTCGAGGACCGGGTAGCTCTCCTGCTGCCAGCCGTCGCGGGAGAGCGCCTGCTTGAAGTAGCCGTGACGGTAGAGCAGCCCGACGCCGACGATCGGCACACCCAGGTCGCTGGCGGCCTTGAGGTGGTCGCCGGCGAGGATGCCGAGGCCGCCGGAGTACTGCGGCAGCACGGCCGTGATGCCGTACTCCGGCGAGAAGTAGGCGACCGAGCGAGGCCAGGTGCCGTCCGGGTCCGCGGCCCGGGCCCGCTGGTACCACCGGTCCTGCGCGAGGTACGACGCCAGGTCGGCCCGCACCTCGGCCACCCGTCGCACGTAGGCGTCGTCAGCCACCAGCTCGGCCCACCGCTCGGCGCTCACCTCGCCCAGCAGTCGCAGGGGGTCGCGCCCGACCTCCTGCCACAGCTCGGCATCCACCGTCTCGAAGAGGGCCTGCGTCGGCGGGTGCCACGACCAGCGCAGGTTGGCCGCGAGCTCGCCCAGCGAGGCGAGCGCGTCGGGCAGGACGGGGCGGACCGTGAACCTCCGGATCGCACGCATGGACCGACGTTAGCCAATCGGACTTGAACGATCCAAGAGCGCGCCGTCCCGAGCCCGATCGCGGACCCGATCACGGACCCGATCACGGACCCGATAGACGCGACCCGCGGTTGCGCGTAACGCCGGGCGTCCCATCTCCGTTGTGCCGGTACAGACGGGCGGGGTGGAGTCATGGGGGCCGCCCTGCCCGTCGTCGATCGGGGCCTAGGCTGGCGGGGATGAGCACGCCAGCCCCCCTGCGCCCGGTCCCCGAGCATCAGCGTCACGTCGCCGCCCTCCTCGCCGCGGGACACGGCCCGGACCGGCCCTGGCCCACCGAGCCGGTGCCGCTCGACCGGGCACGCGGGCGGGTGCTCGGCGAGCCGGTCACGGCGCCCGAGCCGCTGCCGGCCTTCGACAACTCCGGCATGGACGGGTACGCCGTGCGCGCCGCCGAGGTCGCGGGGGCCACCCCGGACACCCCGGTCCGCCTGCCGGTCGGCGAGGACATCCCCGCCGGGGCGCCGGTGGGCGAGCTCGCGCCGGGGCAGGTCCGCCGGATCATGACCGGCGCCGCCGTCCCGGCCGGTGCCGACGCGGTGGTCGAGGTGGAGGCGACCGACGGTGGCACGGAGACCGTCGAGATCCGTGAGGCGCGGCCCGTCGGCAGCTTCGTGCGCACCGCCGGCTCCGACGTCGCCGCCGGGACGGAGGTGCTGGCGCCGGGTACGACGCTCGGCCCCGCCCAGCTCGGCGTACTCGCCGCCTTCGGCGTCCGGGAGGTCGTCGTCCGGCGCCGGCCCCGCGTGCTCGTCGTGTCGACCGGCTCCGAGCTGGCCGAGGACCCCGCACCCGGCTCGGGTCAGATCCGCGACGCCAACGGTGCGCTGCTCGCCGCGGCGGTCGAGGAGGCCGGCGGCGTCGCGGTGCGCAAGCTCTGGGTGGAGGACGACGTCCCGACCTTCCTCGCGCTCCTCGACGGCGAGCTGGCGACCGGCGACGTCGACCTCGTGATCACCTCCGGCGGCGTCAGCGCCGGCGCGTACGAGGTCGTCAAGGACGGCCTGGGACCGCGCGGGATCGAGTTCGTGAAGGTCGCGATGCAGCCCGGCATGCCCCAGGGCTCCGGCCTCGTCGGCGGCACGCCCGTCGTCTGCCTGCCCGGCAACCCGGTCAGCGCGCTCACCTCGTGGGAGGTCTTCGTCCGGCCTGCGTTGCGGCTCGCATGCGGGCACCCGCGGCCGCAGCGCGCCGTGGTCCGCGCCACGCTCACCGAGCCGTTGCAGCCGCTGCGCGGCAAGCGCCAGCTGCGCCGCGCCCGCCTCGACCGGGCCGCGGGAACGGTCGAGCCGTGGGGGCCCCCGGGCTCGGGCTTCCTGGGCTGGTTCGCCGGTGCCGACGCGCTGATCGACCTCCCTGCCGACGGCGCACCGCTCGCCGCCGGCGACCCGGTCGAGGTCTGGGACCTGGCGTCCGACTAGACGCGACCCATCGGTGACTCGATAGGTTCGAGCCATGGTCGGACGCATCCCCGTGATCGACGTCGAGCCGGTCCTCGAGGCCGGAACCACCCACCCCACCGAGAGCCCCCGCCTGCCCGTCAAGGCCGCCCTGGGCGAGCCCTTCCCGGTCCGGGCGACCGTGTTCCGCGAGGGGCATGACCGCCTCGGCGCGGAGGTGGTGCTGACCGGCCCCGACGGCGTACGACGACCGCCGGTGCGGATGCGGCCGCTGCCCGCCCGTGACCGGTTCACCGTCGACCGGCACGAGGCGTGGGTGTGCGCCGACGCCGAGGGCCCGTGGACCTTCGAGATCCAGGCGTGGTCGGATCCCATCGCGACCTGGGAGCACGCCGCGGGCATCAAGATCCGCGCGGGCATCGACGTGGAGCTGATGTTCGCCGAGGGCCGGCTGCTGCTCGACCGGGTGCTCGCGGCCGGCGCGCTGAGCAGCGCCGAGGAGGCGACCGTACGCGCCGCGGTCACCGCCGCCGAGGACGCGACCCGACCGGTCGAGGCGCGGCTCGCCCAACTGGAGTCCCCCGAGCTCGCCGCGGTGCTCGAGGCGCACCCGCTGCGCGACCTGCTCACCGTCGAGGGGCCCTTCCCCGTCTTCGTCGACCGCTCCCGCGCGCTGTTCGGCAGCTGGTACGAGCTGTTCCCGCGCTCGGAGGGCGCGACCTACGACCCGGCGACCGGCGAGGTCACCAGCGGCACCTTCCGCACAGCGGCGCAGCGGCTTCCCGCGGTCGCCGCGATGGGCTTCGACGTGGTCTACCTGCCGCCGATCCACCCGATCGGCGAGGTCAACCGCAAGGGCCCCAACAACACGGTGCTGCCCGACGGCGAGCCCAGTCCGCCGGACTGGACGGGCTCGCCCTGGGCCATCGGCAGCAGGGACGGCGGCCACGACGCCGTCCACCCCGACCTCGGGACGATCGAGGACTTCGACGCCTTCGTCGCCGCCGCCCGCGCCCTCGACCTGGAGGTCGCGCTCGACCTCGCGCTGCAGTGCGCTCCCGACCATCCCTGGGTCGCGGCCCACCCGGAGTGGTTCACGACCCGCGCCGACGGCTCCATCGCCTACGCCGAGAACCCGCCCAAGAAGTACCAGGACATCTACCCGGTCAACTTCGACAACGACCCGGCCGGGATCTCCGCCGAGGTGCTGCGCGTGGTCCGCCACTGGATGGACCACGGGGTGCGGATCTTCCGCGTCGACAACCCCCACACCAAGCCGGTGGCGTTCTGGCAGTGGCTGCTGGCCGAGGTCCGGCGCACCGACCCCGATGTGCTCTTCCTCGCCGAGGCGTTCACCAAGCCGCCGATGCTGCAGACCCTCGGTGCGGTCGGCTTCCACCAGTCCTACACCTACTTCACCTGGCGCACCGAGAAGGTCGACGTCGAGGACTACCTGCGCGAGGTGTCCCAGGAGTCGGCGCACCGGATCCGGCCGAACTTCTTCGTCAACACCCCCGACATCCTCCACGAGTTCCTCCAGTACGGCGGCACCGGCGCCTTCCGCATCCGCGCCGTGCTGGCGTCGATGTCGTCGCCCAGCTGGGGCATGTACGCCGGCTACGAGCTCGGCGAGCATGTCGCGGTCCGGCCCGGCAGCGAGGAGTACCTCGACTCGGAGAAGTACCAGATCCGGGTCCGGGACTGGTCGGCGCCGAGCCCCCTGACGCCGTACGTCACCCGGCTCAACGAGATCCGGCGCGCCCACCCGGCCCTCCAACTGCTGCGCAACCTGCGGCTGCACAGCGCCGAGGACGACCACGTCGTGTGCTGGTCGAAGACCGCCACGCTCCCCGGCGGGTCCAGCGACCTGGTGATCGTCGTCCTCAGCCTCGACCCGCACCAGGTCCGCGAGTCGATGGTGCACCTCGACCTGGCCGCCCTCGGCCTCCCGCCGGGCAGCTCGTTCACCGTCCACGACGAGCTGAGCGAAGCGACGTGGACGTGGGACGAGCACAACTACGTCCGGCTCGATCCCGCGCAGCCGGCGCACATCCTGACCGTGAAGGAGCACCCGTGAGCGAGGTCTCGACCGGCTCGACCACCAGGGACCTCGTCCTGGGCGACCAGCCCGAGTGGTTCCGGACCGCGGTGTTCTACGAGGTGCTGGTGCGCTCCTTCCGCGACTCCGACGCCGACGGGACCGGTGACTTCCAGGGTCTGACCGAGAAGCTCGACTACCTGCAGTGGTTGGGCGTCGACTGCCTGTGGGTGCCGCCGTTCTTCACCTCGCCGCTGCGCGACGGCGGGTACGACGTCGCCGACTACACCGGGATCCTCCCCGAGATCGGCACCGTCGAGGACTTCCACGCCTTCCTCGACGCCGCGCACGAGCGCGGGATCCGGGTGATCATCGACTTCGTCATGAACCACACGAGCGACGCGCACCCGTGGTTCCAGGCCTCCCGCGCCGACCCGGACGGCCCCTACGGCGACTTCTACGTCTGGTCCGACACCGACGAGCTCTACCAGGACGCGCGCATCATCTTCGTCGACACCGAGCCGTCGAACTGGACCTGGGACCAGGCCCGCGGCCAGTACTACTGGCACCGGTTCTTCCACCACCAACCGGACCTCAACTTCGACAACCCGGCCGTGCACGACGCGATGCTGGAGGCGATGGCCTTCTGGCTCGACATGGGTCTCGACGGATTCCGGCTCGACGCGGTGCCCTACCTCTACGAGCGGCCCGGCACCAACGGCGAGAACCTCCCCGAGACCCATGAGTTCCTGCGCAAGGTGCGCCGGTTCGTCGACGACAACTACCCGGGCCGGGTCCTGCTCTGCGAGGCCAATCAGTGGCCCACCGACGTCGTCGAGTACTTCGGCGACCCCGAGGTCGGCGGGGACGAGTGCCACATGGCGTTCCACTTCCCGGTGATGCCGCGCATCTTCATGGCGGTGCGCCGCGAGTCGCGCTTCCCGATCTCGGAGATCATGGACCAGACACCGGCGATCCCTGCCGGCTGCCAGTGGGGCATCTTCCTGCGCAACCACGACGAGCTGACGCTCGAGATGGTGACCGACGAGGACCGCGACTACATGTGGGGCGAGTACGCCAAGGACCCCCGGATGAAGGCCAATATCGGCATCCGCCGCCGCCTCGCTCCCCTGCTCGACAACGACACCAACCAGATCGAGCTGTTCACCGCGCTGCTGCTCTCGCTGCCCGGCTCGCCGGTGCTCTACTACGGCGACGAGATCGGGATGGGCGACAACATCTGGCTCGGCGACCGCGACGGCGTGCGCACGCCGATGCAGTGGACGCCCGACCGCAACGCCGGCTTCTCGTCGGCGACTCCGGGCAAGCTGCACCTGCCGGCGATCCAGGACCCGGTCTACGGCTACCAGAGCGTCAACGTCGAGGCGCAGCTGGAGAACCCGTCCTCGCTGCTGCACTGGACCCGCCGGATGATCCACATCCGCCGCCAGCACGACGCCTTCGGGCTCGGCACCTTCGCCGACCTCGGCGGCTCCAACCCGACCGTGCTCTCGTACGTCCGCGAGCACGCCGACGACGACGTCATCCTCTGCGTCAACAACCTCTCCCGCTTCCCGCAGCCGGTCGAGCTGGACCTGCGCCGCTTCGAGGGCCGGGTGCCGGTGGAGCTGCTGGGCGGGGTGCCGTTCCCGAAGATCGGCGAGCTCCCGTATCTCCTGACGCTGAGCGGGCACGGCTTCTACTGGTTCCGGTTGACGGATCCGGAGACGACGGGGAGGCCGGTGCTGTGAGTTCCTCGCCCCTCGCCGCGCACCTCGAGCGCAGCCGCTGGTTCGGCGGCAAGGGCCGCGCGTTCACCGTCTCGGGGACCCGCGAGCTGCTCCGGCTCGGCGCCGCCCCCGAGGTCGTGGTCCTGCTCGTCGAGGTCACCTATGACGACACCGGCGATCGCGACCTCTACCAGGTCCCCCTCGCGCTGTACGACGAGCCGCAGGACCGGCTCGAGCACGCCCACGTCGGGCGCTGGCCGGCGGACGGCACCGGCCGACCGGCGTACGACGCGGCGCACGACCGGGCCGCGATGACGCACTTCCTGCACGCGTTCGGCGAGCGGCCCGGCTTCGTGCGCCTGCCTGGCCACGACCTCGACCTCGACGCGCCCGGCAGCCTGTTCAGCGGCGAGCAGTCGAACTCCTCGGTCCTGTTCGGCGAGGACTCCGTGCTCAAGCTGTTCCGCAAGATCACCCCCGGGGAGAACCCCGACATCACCACGCACCGGGTGCTCACCGAGGCCGGGTCGCCGCACATCGCGCAGCTCTACGGCTGGATCGAGATCGAGGACCTGCAGCTCGGCATGCTGCAGCAGTTCCTGCGCACCGCCAGCGATGGCTGGGACCTCGCGCTGGCCAGCGTCCGCGACCTGTTCGCCGAGGCCGACCTGCACGCCGAGGAGGTCGGCGGCGACTTCGCCGGCGAGGCCGCCCGCCTCGGCACCGCCCTCGCCGAGGTGCACGCCCAGCTGGCCGCGTCCTTCCCCACCACCGAGCTGTCGGGCGCCGCCCTGGCCGCGCCCATGGCCGCCCGGCTCGAGGCCGCGATCGAGGTCGTCCCCGAGCTCGCGGAGTACGCCGACGCCGCGCGCGCGATCTTCGCCGCCGTCGCGCGCCTGGAGGTCGTGTCCGTCCAGCGGATCCATGCCGACCTCCATCTCGGCCAGACCCTGCGCACCGTGGTCGGCTGGAAGCTCGTCGACTTCGAGGGCGAGCCGGCCCGCCCGCTCGCCGAGCGCCTGCTGCCCGACTCCCCCTGGCGCGACGTCGCCGGCATGCTCCGCTCGTTCGACTACGCGCCGCACGCCGTCGCCGAGGCGATGCCCGAGGAGGACCCGGATGTGCTGCACCAGCGCGGTGTCCGCGCCGACGAGTGGGCCCGGCGCAACCGCAAGGCCTTCCTCGCCGCCTACCTCGGCGGACGCCCGCTGTTGCCGGCCGCGCGGGCCCTGCTGACGGCGTACGTCGTCGACAAGGCGGTCTACGAGTGCACCTACGAGGCGCGCAACCGGCCGACCTGGCTGCCGATCCCGCTGGCGGGCGTGGCTCGGCTGACCGCGGGCTGACCCGTCAGGCGCCCCGCAGCGCCGCGTCACACGACGGGGTGCCGCCCGGCTCACCGGTGGCCGGATCCTCGAGACCGGCGAGCAGGTCGCTCCAACTGCCGAAGTCGGCGACCTTCGCGCGGGGCGGCGCCGCGACGTGGACCACACCGCTGCCGTAGTTGCGGTAGTCGATCCGAACGCGCATCGTCCGCATGGTCGGCTCGGCCACGATCCGGCGCAGCCTGCGCGGCACACCGCCCTTGGATTGTGCGAGCGCGTCGAACAGGTCCGCGGCCTCGAACTCGATGGACCGGTAACGCGGTCCCACCCCCACGTCCGCCACCGCACGGATCCGGGCCCGCGGGTCGAGCGGCTTCGCCGTCGGTGCGACCAACTGCGGGAGCACAGCCGGCAGCGCCTCGTCCAGCCGGAGCTCCACCACCACCTGGTGACCGACGTCCGGCGCCGCCGCGTCGCCGTCGGCGAGCACCAGGAAGCCGAGCGCGACCGGCTCGAGAAGCAGCAGCGCCTGATAGGGCAACCCCACCGGGCCGCCCTCCTCCGGGGTCCCGGTCAGGTGCATCCAGCAGTCCATCGCCCTGCCGTCCACCGTCACCCGGATCCAGGTGTCCTCACCGAGCAGGCGCAGCTCGTAGCGGTCGTCCTCGCCCAGCCCGATCGTGACCTCGGCCGCGGGCTGCTCGGCGTCGAAGCGTCCCACGATCGGCGTCTCCCAGAGACCGCCGCCGGTCCAGGACACGTCGAAGTCGGCGTCCGGCTCCTCGAGCAGCCTCTGCTCGGCCGCGTCCACCAGCTCCTGGGCCTCGCGCTCGGTCCCCGGGACCACCTGCGCGCCGCGTCCGTCCTCACTCGCCGCGCCTCCCGGTCCGGCCGGCCTCGGCCCGTCGTCGAGCCGCCCCGCCGTCCCGGCGCTCAGCTCGTCGGTGAGCGCTTCGGGGACACCGCAGGCGGCCAGGACGGAGGTGAGCGCCAGGGCGCCGGCGAGCACGGTGACGGAACGGACCCGGGAGCAGGAGGCCATGTCGCATCCTCGCAGTTGCCGAGTCGCGGCGCCGGGGTTTCGCGGCGCCGGGCACCTGCACGGGATCTGCACATCTCCCGCCCACCTCCTGGCTGGCCGGCGGCCTAGCGTGCGGGATATGAGGACCTCCTCCACCTGGTACGCCGTCGGGCTGTCCCTCGCGCTCGGCACGACGCTGGTCATCGGCTTCGGCATCGCCGCCCTCGGCATCGTCGGGGACGGCGGCCCGCCCGATCTGCTGTACGCCGGCGCGCTCGCGGTCGGCACCGTGGGCGTCGCGGTCGCCCGGCTGCGACCGCACGGCATGGCGCTGGCACTCGGCGCCACCGCCGTCGCCGTCCTCCTCGCCGGGGCGGTCGCCGTGGTCGCGGGGCTCGCCGAGGACGACCAGACGCTCGACGTGCTCTGGCTCAGCGCCGGCTTCGCGGGCCTGTTCGGGCTCTCCGCGTGGGCGTTCGAGCGGTCGGACGGCGCAGGGCACGTCGCTCGACCGAGGTGACCGGCGTCGCGGCGGGCGAGCCGCCCGCGGACCCGGCAGATCACCGGCCGCGGATGCACGCGTGCCGGAACCTGGCGTCGGTGAGGGCCGGGGCCGTCGTACGCCGTCGCCCCTTTCGTCCCACGGGTCACACTGGGCGGGTACTTCCTGCACTTGTCGGGCGTTGCAACGCCCGACAAGCGCCGGAATCGCCGGTCGACCGGCGATTCCTGCGCACCGGCTACAGCAGCTCCACCGGCTCCCGGTCACCGACTCCCGGCACCGCGCAGTCACGGTCCTCGACGGCGCAGTGCCAGGCCCAACAGAGCTGGCCGGCGCCGACCCCGACCAGCGCCGCGACGGCGAACCCGAGCGCCGAGCCCCCGATGACGGGGACGACGGCGACGGCCGTGATCGCGTTGAGCACGAGGGTGATGAAGGTGGCCATCGAGACGACCGCGCCGCGACGGGCGGGGAAGCGGTCGAGCAGCATCAGCTGGAGGGTCGGGTAGGTGATCCCGTTGCCGAGGGAGATGAGCGAGACCCCGACGACGGCCCACGGCATCCGGTCGCCGAGCGGCGTGGCGGCGACGACCACCGCGACGACCCCGCCCGCGAACGAGGTCGTGCACCCCCAGGAGACCAGGCGGCGTGCGGAGATCCGGCCGGCGGCGCGGCCGCACAGCCAGGAGCCGACCATCATCGCGCCGATCATCGGGACGAACAGCTTCCAGAAGTCGAGCTCGCCCTGCCCGAGCACGTCGACGACGAAGACCGCCGCACCGCCGATGTAGAGGAACTGGGCGCCGAAGATGAGGGCGGTCGCCCAGCCGAGCCGGTGGAAGGCGCCCTCGCGCGCGACCTGGACGAGGCCGCCGAGGACCGCGCCCACCCGCAGCGGAACCCGCCGCTCCCGCGGATGGGTCTCGGGCAGCAGGAAGACGACGGCCAGGACCAGCAGGACGCCGAGTCCGGACTGGAAGGCGAAGATCAACGGCCACGGGCCGAGCTGGAGCAGAGCACCGCCGAGGATCGGGCCGATCGCGGGCGCGAGGCCGAAGATGATCGCGACCCGGCTCATCAGCCGCTGCGCCTGGGGGCCGTCGAACAGGTCGCGGATCACGGTCCGGCTCACGATGGTGGCGCCGCCGGCACTCAGGCCCTGCAGCGCCCGGAACGCGAGGAGCACCGGCAGGCTCTCGGACAGCGCGCAGCCCAGCGAGGCGAGGACGTAGACCGCGATCCCGGCGACCATCACGGGCCGCCGCCCGAGCGCGTCGGACAGCGGGCCGTGGAACACGCTCATCAGCGCGAACGAGCCGAGGTACACGGTGACGATCAGCTGGAGCGCCTCGGTGCCGGCGCCCAGCTCCCGGCCCATCTCCGGGAACGCAGGGAACGGCGTGTCGATGCTGAACGGCCCGATCATCGACAGCGCCGCCAGGACCGCGGGGACGAGGACGGCGTAGCGCCAGCCGATGCGTTCACTCACCCGCGCATCATTGCCTACCCACTAGACTCGGGGAGATGCCGCCCGTCGAGCGCAGCACGTCCGGGACCACCCTCGGGGAGGTCGACCTCCACCTCGTGGCCGAGGGTCGGCACGAGCTCCTGTGGCACGTCCTCGGTGCCCACGTCCACGACCCGGGCCCGGCGGGCGACGAGCCCGGGACCAGCTTCGTCGTCTGGGCCCCCCACGCCCGCAAGGTCAGCCTCGTCGGCGACTTCAACGGCTGGGACGGCAACGCCCACCGGATGGCGGCCGTCGGCTCCGGCCTGTGGGAGATCTTCGTGCCCGGGGTCGGGTCGGGCGCGTCCTACAAGTACGTCGTCGAGGGCGCCGACGGGATCTGGCGCCACAAGGCCGACCCGATGGCCTTCCACGCCGAGGTGCCGCCCGCGACCGCGTCTCGCGTGTTCGCCAGCGGCCACATCTGGCAGGACGACGCCTGGCTCGCCGCCCGCGCGGACCGGCAGCCGGTGAGCGAGCCGATGGCGACCTACGAGCTGCACCTCGGCTCGTGGAAGCGCCACCCCGACGGCTCGTTCTGGTCCTACGACGAGCTGGCCGCCGACCTCCCCGCCTATCTCGCCGACCTCGGGTTCACCCACGTCGAGCTGATGCCGGTCATGCAGCACCCGTTCGGCGGGTCCTGGGGCTACCACGTCACCGGCTACTTCGCCCCCGACGCGCGCTTCGGTGACCCCGACGGCTTCCGCCGGCTGGTCGACGCCCTCCACGGTGCCGGCATCGCGGTGATCCTCGACTGGGTGCCCGGCCACTTCGCCACCGACGAGTGGGCCCTGGTGCGCTTCGACGGCACCCCGCTCTACGAGCATCCCGACCCGCAGCGCGGCTGGCACCCCGAGTGGGGATCGCACATCTTCGACTTCGGCCGCCCCGAGGTCCGCAACTTCCTGGTCGCCAACGCGCTGTACTGGCTCGAGGAGTTCCACGTCGACGGCCTGCGCGTCGACGGGGTCGCCTCGATGCTCTACCTCGACTACGGCCGCAAGGACGGCGAGTGGACCCCCAACCGGTACGGCGGCCACGAGCACCTCGAGGCCGTCCAGTTCCTGCAGGAGCTGAACGCCACCGCCTACAAGCGGGTGCCCGGCATCGTGACCATCGCCGAGGAGTCCACCGCCTGGCCGGGCGTGACGGGTGCGACGTCCGGCGGCGGGCTCGGCTTCGGGTTCAAGTGGAACATGGGCTGGATGCACGACAGCCTGCGCTATCTCGCGCACGACCCCGTCCACCGCGCGTACCACCACGGCGAGATGGCCTTCTCGCTCGTCTACGCGTTCTCCGAGAACTACGTGCTCCCCCTCAGCCACGACGAGGTGGTGCACGGCAAGGGCTCGCTGGTGCGCAAGATGCCCGGCGACCGCTGGCAGCAGCTCGCCACCCTGCGCGCCTATCTCGCCTACATGTGGGCCCATCCCGGCAAGCAGCTGGTGATGATGGGCACCGAGCTGGCCCAGGAGACGGAGTGGGCCGAGGCCCGCGAGCTCGACTGGTGGCTGCTGCAGAAGCCCGACCACGCCGGGGTCCGCGACTTCGTGCGCGACCTCAACGCCCGCTACCGCGAGGAGCCCGCCCTGTGGCGCCTCGACAACGACCCGGCCGGCTTCGCCTGGATCGACGCGCAGGACGCCGGTCACAACGTCTTCTCCTTCCTCCGTCGCGCCGGCGACCCCGCCGGCGCCGGTACGCCCGATCTCGTGTGCGTCACCAACTTCGCGGCGGTCCCCCACGACTACCGGCTCGGGCTGCCGATCGCCGGCGCATGGGTCGAGCTGCTCAACACCGACGCCGCGACGTACGGCGGCAGCGGGGTCGGGAACCTCGGCGTCGTCCACGCCCGAGCCGCGGGTCCCCTGGAGTCCGGAGCCCCCGGAGGCAGTCCCGCGTACGCCGACCTCGTCGTCCCCCCTCTGGCCACCCTCTGGTTGCGCTCACCCGTAGGGTGACCCCGTGCCCGCGACCGAGCCCGAGATCAGCCACTGGACGGTCGACGACGGCATCGCCCGGCTGACCTGGACCTCCGATCTCACCGAGCGCGGCTGGCAGGCCGCCGTCGACGTGGTGCGTCGTCAGGTGGCCGCCGCCCTCACCGACCACGAGCGGGTCGAGGTCAAGGTCGCGATCGACGACTCCGAGGCGCAGCGGATCGCGACCTGGTCCGGGCTGCGGCGCGAGGGTGTGCAGCGCGGACGGGCCGGCGACGTGGTGGTCTACGCCCGCCTGGTCGACGACACCCCGGTGCACGAGCCCGGAGGCTTCCGGGCACTGCTCAACTCGTTCCTGCCGCGCAAGCGCGGGATCGGCCAGATGCTGATCCGCGACGCCGAGGTGGGCGGCGCGGCGGGCTCCGAGCCGCGGGTGCTCATGTGCAACCTGACCTACAAGACCGACTGGGACCTGCCCGGCGGCGTGGTCGAGGTCGGCGAGTCCCCGCGGGTCGCGGTGTCCCGCGAGGTCGAGGAGGAGCTCGACCTCGCCATCGAGGCGGGTCCCCTCCTGCTCACCGACTGGCTGCCGCCCTGGGGCGGCTGGGACGACGCGCTGTGCCTGGTCTTCGACGGGGGCGTGCACCCCGCGTCGATCGTGCAGCGGGTCGTGCCGCAGGCCCGGGAGATCAAGACCGCCGACTTCCTGACCCTGGCCGAGATCGACGACCGGGCAGCCGACTTCACCGCCTGGCGGGTGCGGGCCGCTCTGGCGAGCCTGGCCGGGACGGGCCCGGCGTACACCGAGTCGGGTCGCTGAGGATCGACGGTTCAACGACCGGATTCGTCGTCGCTCGGCCCGATTCACGACGATTCCGGTAGTTGCGTGACGACACAGCCACCCCGAGCACCAGGACCGCGCCGCCGACCAGCTCGCCGGCTGACGGCACCTCGTCGAGCAGCGCCCAGGCCGAGCCGATGGCGACCGGCGGGACCAGCAGGATCCACGGGACGACCGCGGCGGACGGGTTGCGCGACAGCAGCCCGTTGAAGATCCCGTAGCCGACCAGCGAGGCCAGGCCCGCGGTGTAGAGCGTCGAGATGGCGGCCCGCCACCCGAAGGCGGCCAGGCCGTCCGCGACCGCGGCCGGGCCGTCGACCACGAGCGAGAGCAGCACCAACGGCACGGGGACGACGAGCGCGGACCACACCGTGAGCGAGAGTCCACCGGTCGCGCCCGAGGCCCGGGAGACGACATTGCCGATCGCCCACATCAGCGCGGCCGTCAGACACAGCGCCAGTGCGAGCGCCGGGACGTGCCCACCGCGGCCGAGCCCGACGATCACCAGCCCGACGACGCCGAGCACCACGCCGAGGATCTGGGGACGCGTGGGCCGCTCGCGCAGCGCCGCGGCGGCCAGCAGGATCGTCAGCCCCACCTGGGCCTGCAGTACCAGGCCGGCCAGCCCGGGCGGCATCCCCGCGTCCATCGCGACGTACAGGAAGGCGAACTGACCCAGCGACATGAACAGCCCGACCGCCGCCACCGTGCGCCAGGGCACCGGCGGCGGGTCGAGCAGGAAGACCGCCGGGAGCACGACCGCGAGGAAGCGCGCGGCGAGGAACAGCAGCGGGGGCACCTCCCCCATGCCCCAGTCGATGACGACGAAGTTGAAGCCCCAGATCACGGCCACGAGGGCGGCGAGGGACTGGTCGCGGCGGCTCACGTCGTCCAGCATCGCGGCCACAACGTTGAAGCACCAGCGAATAGAAATGCTCTGAATGATGTAACGTCGCTGCATGATCGACCTCGACGCGCTCGCCGGGCTCCGCGCCGTCGCCACCCACGGCTCCGTGGTCGGCGCCGCGACCGCGACGGGCTACACCCCGAGTGCGATCTCCCAGCAGGTCAAGCGGCTCGAGCGGCAGACCGGGGTCCCTCTGTTGGAGCGGGTCGGCCGGGGCGTGATGCTCACCAGCCACGGCCGGCACCTCGTCGACGCCGGCGAGCAGGTGCTCGCCGATCTGGAGCAGCTCGAGGCCTCGCTCCAGCAGCGCGCCGGCGTGGTCGCCGGGCGGATCCGCCTGGCCGCGTTCTCGACCGCGATGCGCGGCCTGGTCGCCCCGATCGCGCGCAGCCTGCGCGACACCCATCCCGACCTCGTCCTCACCCTGCGCGAGGCGGAGCCCTGGGACGTCGTCGAACTGGTCGCCAGCGGCCAGGTCGAGCTCGGGATCGTGCACCGCTGGGGCGGAGTCCCCCTCGCCGTGCCCGACCACGTCGCGGCCACTCCCCTGCCCGGCGACGTCGCCGACCTGATCGTCCACCGCGACGACCAGCTGGCCCGCCGCGACCGGGTCACGCCGCACGACCTGCTCGACGTCGGCTGGATCGCCACCCCCGAGAGCACGATCTGCCGCCAGTGGCTCTCCCGGATGTACGACGGCACCGGCCGTCCGCCCCGGATCGCGCACGTCTCGGCGGAGTTCGAGTCCCACCTGGCCCTGGTCCGGGCCGGACTCGGCGTCGCGCTGATCCCCCGCATGGGACGCGCGGCGCTCGGCGACGACCTGGTCGCCGTACCGGTGGCGGACCCGGAGCCGGTCCGCCTCATCGACGCCCTGCACCGCCGGACGATGACCGACTCGCCGGCCGTGCAGGCGGTCTTGGACGCGTTCGCCCGGATCTGAGCCACGCACCTACCGAATTTGTCCTCAGAGCGGCCGGTTCTCGACAATTTCGGTAGGTGAACCGCCTTCCAGGGCGGCTCGGGCGAGGTACGTCGCGCCCGCGACGGCCGCGGGCATCACCAGGATGCCGCCCAGCGGCACCAGGAAGCAGGCCTGGACGCACACACCGAACCCGAGCATCGCCCCGCGGTGGCGTCGCATCAGCGCGGCCCGGGCGGCCCGGTCCATGCCTCGGGCTTCGAGCGGACGGGAGACGAGCTCGCCGGCGAGCAGTCGCCCGGCGACCACCAGCCCGAGGACCGCACCGACGACGGAGCCGACGACGGGCAGCAGCCCGACCACGAAGACCCCCACGGCGGTGAGCACGCCGAGCACCACAAGCACCAGGCCGTCGACCGCGCCGCGAACCCAGCCGACGCCGTGGTCCGGGACGTCGCCGCCGAGCGAGAGCTCGACCTCCTTCCAGATCTTCTCGTAGAAGGGGTCGCCGACGGCGAGGGTGAGGCCGGTGAAGGTGACGATGGCGAGCAGCGAGGCGCCGGCGAGCACCAGCAGGTAGAGCGCGCCGCGGAACAGACCGCGCACCGCGTCATCCCAGTCGTCGGCGAACGGTGTCGCCCAGCCGACCAGGTCGTCGGCGACGAAGATCAGGGTGATCAGCAGCGCGAGGACGACGACCCCGACGACCAGCGCCGGCAGGATGCCCAGCAGCATCAGCCGCGGCCGCTCCCGCCACAGGCGCAGGCCACGGAGCAGGAACCCGGCACCCCGCCCGAACCCCATCTCAGCCCTCGGCCGGCTCACGCCGGCCGAGGGCGTAGCGCACGGCCGCGCAGCGGCACGGCGCGCTGCCCGCGGGCCGAGCGGAGCGAGGTCCGTGCGGCAAGCGGCGTCTGCGACACGCTCGGCCCATCGAGACCGACCAGCCGGCAGCGTGGCGCACGGCCGCGCAGCGGCACGGCGCGCTGCCCGCGGGCCGAGCGGAGCGAGGTCCGTGCGGCAAGCGGCGTCTGCGACACGCTCGGCCCATCGAGACCGACCAGCCGGCAGCGTGGCGCACGGCCGCGCAGCGGCACGGCGCGCTGCCCGCGGGCCGAGCGGAGCGAGGTCCGTGCGGCAAGCGGCGTCTGCGACACGCTCGGCCCATCGAGATCAGAACAACGCGGAGGCGAGGGCCTGGCGGCCCTTGAGCACCCGCGGATCGTCGTTGCCGACCGCGCCGAACAGGCCGACCAGGTGCTCGCGGGCCTTGTCGCGGTCCTTGCCGGAGGTCCGCCGGACCAGCTCGACGAGCCGGGCGAAGGCGTCCTCGACGTGGCCGCCGAGCATGTCGAGGTCGGCGACCAGGGTCTGCGCGTCGACGTCGTCGGGGTTGGCGGCGGCCGCCGCGCGGGCGGCGTTGAGGTCGGCGCCCTGGGTGCGCTGCAGCACCTTGGCCATGGCGAGCCCGGCGGCGGCCTCGTGGTCGGCCGGGTTCGCGTCGGCGAGCTTCTGGTACTCCGCGACCGCGGTGTCGATGTCGCCGGCGGCGAGCGCGTCCTGCGCCGGGACGTAGCGCGGGTCGATCTCCGGCTCCTCGCCCTCGGCCGTCTCGGTCGCGGCGCCGCCGAAGGCGTTGGGCTGGTGACGGCCGGTGATGCCCTGCGAGGTGAGCTGCTGGGCGAGCTGGTTGAACAGGGCGCGGATGTCGTCGATCGGCGCGGCGCCGGGGATCGGCTGGGTCGCCGGGCGGCCGTCGAGCAGCACCAGCATCAGGGGGACCTGGGGGATCTGCATCGCCTGGGCGATCTGAGGCACGGCGTCCACGTCGATCGTCGCGGCGAGGAAGCGGCCGTCGTACTCGCCGGCGACCGTCGCGACGTCGAGCGCGAGCTGCGCGCTCTCGGGCGACTGCGACGGGGAGGCGAAGACCAGCACGACCGGCGCGGTCATCGACGCCTCGAGCACGGACTGGAAGTTGGCCTCGTCCACCGCGACGGCGTATGCCGACGTCGAGCCGCCGCCACCGCCGGCGGGAGCACCGGGGGCGCCGCCCGCGGGCGGCGGGGTCCGCTTGAGGGCCGACAGGTCGATCGCGCCGGGACGGGAGAACGGCTGCTGCGTCATGGGCGCAATCCTACGAAAGCGGCCCACCCCGTCCCACGCGGAGGGGACCTCGGGCCGGATCCCGGCTCAGCGGTAGCCGAGGTCCGCGGCGCAGCCGCGGGCGGCGTCCCGCAGCACCTGGACGATCCGCGGCAGGGCGTCGCGGGCGTAGCGCACGCTCGGCATGGAGACGCACACGCCGGCGACGGCCTCGCCGTCCGCCGTGCGCAGCGGTACGCCGACCGCGATGATGCCGCGCTCGGAGCGCCCTCGGTTGACGGCGAACCCCGCCCGCCGGATCCGGGCCAGCTCGGCGCCGAGCCGGGCCAGGTCGGGGCGGTCCTCGGGGTCCTCCTCCGCGAAGACCGACGCCAGTTGGTCCGGCGGGAGCTCGGCGAGCAGCAGCAGGCCGGCCGAGGTGCGGTGAACGGGGAAGACCACGCCCTCCCGTGAACCGACGCGGAGGGCACGCTCGCACTCGACGCTCGCGATGCAGCGCGAGGTGGCACCGGCGCGGATGAACAGGTTGGCCGACTCGTCGAGGTCCCGGACCACCTGGCGCAGGTGCGGAACCGCGGCCTCGCGCATCCGCGCGGTGAGGGAGCGCGAGTGCTCGGGAAGCCGCAGGACCGGCCCGACCCGGTAGGTGCGGGTCTCGTCCTGGATGGCGAAGTCCCGGTAGACCAGCATCGCCAGCAGCCGGTGCGCGGTGGATCGGGCCACCCCCAGCCGGGCCGCGACCTGGGTGACGGTGACCTCGCCCTCCATCTGGAGCATCACCGCGATCCGCAGCGCGTGGTCGACGCTGGAGACGGGATAGGGCGGCGGGGTCCGCATCTCGGGGTCCGACGACACGGGCATCTCCTCAGGTGGGCGCGCACCTGTTCTGGACAACAGAACATCGGTGCCAGACATTCGGCGATAGAGAACTCTTGCACACATGAGTGCGACCCATGCCCCCACTCCCGTCCGGCTCACCGCCGTCGACGGCCCCGATCAGCCGGCCGTGACGCCCGCGCTGGAGGCCCTGTACCGGGGCTTCGAGCAGGAGCTCCTGGTACCGCTGTGGACGGAGATCGGCGACCTCATGCCCGCCCACCCCCGATCCCGCGCGGTCCCTCACCTGTGGCGTTGGGAGGCCCTCCGGGCGCTGGCCGCGCAGGCGGGCGAGATCGTCCCGGTCGGCCGGGGCGGCGAGCGCCGGGCGATCGCGCTGGCCAACCCGTCCCTGGGCGGGCGCCCGTTCGCGACGCCCACGCTGTGGGCGGCGATCCAGTACCTCATGCCTGGAGAGGACGCCCCCGAGCACCGCCACACCCAGCACGCCTTCCGGTTCGTCGTCGAGGGCGAGGGCGTGTGGACCGTCGTGGGCGGCGACCCCGTTCCCATGCGCCGCGGCGACTTCCTCCCCCAGGCCGGCTGGAACTGGCACGCCCACCACAACGCCACCGCCGAGCCGATGGCCTGGATCGACGGTCTCGACATCCCGCTGCAGTACGCCACCGAGGCCCAGTTCTTCGAGTTCGGCCGCGACGCGATCTCGGACGCGGAGCGGACCACGCCGGACCGGTCGCGCTCCGAGCGGCTGTGGGCCCACCCGGGCCTGCGTCCCCTCGGATCCGCCCCGGTGACGCCCGGCTCGCCGCTGCTGGCCTACAAGTGGGCGTTCACCGACCGGGCGCTGGCCGACCAGCTCGCCGTCGAGGCCGAGGGGTACGGCGGCACCGTCGAGCCCGGGCACGCCGCTGTCCGGTTCACCAACCCCGCCACTGGTGCCGACGTCCTACCCACCATCCGCGCCGAGATGCACCGCGTCGTCCGCGGCGCGGAGACCGCCCCCGTCCGGGAGACCGGATCCTCGGTCTACCAGGTCTTCGACGGCTCCGGCACCGTCACCGTCGGCGACCGCGCCTGGTCGGTGACCCGGGGCGACCTGTTCGTGGTCCCGTCGTGGCAGCCCTTCTCCGCCCGCTCCGAGGCCGGCGCCACCGACTCCGACACCTCCGGCGGTGCCCTGGACCTCTTCCGCTTCTCCGACGCGCCCGTGTTCGAGGCGCTCCGGCTCGACCGACAGGAAGTCACCCGATGACCAAGCTCGCCACCATCCGCACCCCCCAGGGCACCCGGGCCGTCCGCCTCGAGCGCCGCGACGGACAGGAGGTCCTGGTCGACCTCGGGTACGACGACCTCGGGGCCTACCTGGCCGCCGGCGCGCCCCCCGCCGACGCCGCCGATGCCACCGGCACCGCGACCTACGACGTCGAGGGCGCCGACTTCGCCCCCGTCGTGCCCGCCCCCTCCAAGGTCGTCTGCGTGGGGCACAACTACACCAACCACATCAAGGAGATGGGCCGCGAGCTGCCCGCCTATCCGACCCTCTTCCCCAAGTTCGCCGACACCCTCGTCGGCGCGCACGACGACATCGTCAAGCCCGCCGAGACCGATGCCCTCGACTGGGAGGTCGAGCTCGTCATCGTGATCGGCCGGCAGGTCCGCCGTGCCACCGAGGCCGAGGCCGAGGCGGCGATCGCCGGCTTCACCGTCATGAACGACATCTCGGTGCGCGACTGGCAGTTCCGCACCATCGAGTGGACCCAGGGCAAGATCTGGGACTCCTCCACTCCCGTCGGGCCCTGGGTGGTGACCCCCGACGAGCTCCCCGGCGGCGTCCGCCCGGCTCTCACGGTGACGACCACCGTCGACGGCCGGGTGATGCAGCAGGACGACACCGCCACGCTGCTCTTCGACCCGGTCCACCTCGTCCGGTACATCTCCACCATCACCCGCCTCAACCCCGGCGACCTCATCGCCACGGGCACCCCGGCGGGCGTCGGCCACGCCCGCGACCCGCAGGTCTACCTGGTCGGTGGCGAGACCGTCACCACCCGGATCGACCACCTCGGCGCCTGCACGAACCGGATCGTCAAGGAATGACCGTGCCACCCGCGGACGCCCTGCGCTGGATGCGCCAAGGGCAGCGGATCTTCGACGCGACGGCCGCACGCCTCGACGCCACGGCCTGCGCCGCGCCCAGCCTGCTGCCCGACTGGACCCGCGGCCACGTGCTGGCCCACGTCGCCGCCAACGCCGACGCCCTGCTCAACCTGGCCCGCTGGGCGAGCACCGGCACCGAGACGCCGATGTACGCCTCCCCCGAGGAGCGGGCCGCGGGCATCGCGCAGGGCGGCCTCCTGCCGGCCGCGCGGCTGGCGGACTGGCAGGCCCGCTCCGCGGGCGTCCTGGACACGACGCTGGCCGGGCTCACCGACGAGCAGTGGCGCCACGAGGTGCGCACCGCCCAGGGCCGGACGGTGCCGGCCACCGAGATCCCCTGGCTGCGCGCCCGTGAGGTCATGGTGCACGCCGTCGACCTCGACCTCGGGACCGCCTTCACCGACCTGCCGGCGGACTTCCTGGCGGCGCTGGACGCGGAGGTCAGTGCCCGGCGCGGCCCGGACCTGCCCCCCGTGACCGGCCCGCTCGCCGACCGGGTCGCCTGGCTGACCGGCCGCCCACACCGGCGGGACCGACTGAGCCGACCGGACGGCACGCCGGCCCCCGACCTGGGGCCGTGGCTGTGACACTGCCTGGTGTGCATCCCGCACCAGGCACGGGCTGAGAGGAGATCCGGGTGACGCACCAGATCGTGGAGCCGCACGCCCCCGCACCCGACCACGAGCCGCTCCACCAGTACGGGAGGCTGCGGACCAGCGACCCGGACGAGGCGCAGCACGTCGTCGCCGACGTGTTCGAGCCGCATGTGCTCAGCCTGGACCGCTCGACCACGCTCCAGGCCCGGATGAACGCCGTGCAGAGCGGCGAGCTCACCATCGGTTACCTCACCTACGGGCTGGCGGCCGGCATCGATCTCCCGCCTAACGACAGTTGGTACCACATCAACGTCACCCTGCGCGGCGACAGCACGGTCACCCGCTCGGACGGCGCCACCACCGCCACGACCGGCCGGCGAAGCGCGGCGGTGCTCCTCCCCCACCACCGGCAGGCCATCGCGTGGAACGCCGACACCGAGCAGCTCGCCGTACGCATCCCCCGCGAGGCGCTGGAGTCCCAGGTCGCCACGCTGCTCCAGCGTCCCGTCCAGGGACCGCTGGAGCTCGGGCTGTACGTCGACCTCACCACGCCGGCCGGGCGCGGACTGCTGCGGGCACTGGACTTCGTCGTCTCCGAGTGGGATGCCGACGGCCTGATGGCCCACAACGCCCTGGCCCGCCGCCAGCTGGAGTCGCTGGTGCTCAGCAGCCTCGTCCTGGCCGCGACCGGGCCGCACCAGGCGGTGCTGGAGGACGACTCCCCGGCCCGGCCCGACCTGGTCCGGGTGGTGTGCGACTACATCGATGCCCGAGCGGCGGAGCTCCCGACACTGGCCGACCTGGTCGCCGTGGCGGGCGTCGGCGCTCGCACCCTGCAGAGCCAGTTCCGCGCCGCGCTGGGCTGCACGCCGATCCAGTACCTGCGTCAGGAGCGGCTGCGCCGCGTACGGGCCGAGCTCGACGCGCCCCCTTCGGGGACCACGACGGTGACCGAGGTGGCGACCCGGTGGGGCTTCTACCACCTCGGCCGGTTCTCCTCGACCTATCGCGCGACGTTCGGGGAGCTGCCCTCCCAGACCCTGGAACGCGGCCTGCGCGGGCACGGGTGCGGGCGGCCGGTCGACGCCGACCGGCCGCCCCACGACGCCGACCTCCTCAGCCGAGCACCTGCACCAGGTGCTTGACCTCCTGGAACTCCTCCACCGCACGGTGCCCGTTGAGCCGGCCCAGGCCGCTCTGCTTGACCCCGCCCTCCTCGAACTGGTCGAGCACGACCGCCCAGGCGTTCAGCCACACGGTGCCCGCCTCCAGCGCGTCGGCCATCCGCAGACCGCGCTGGCCGTCGGCGGTCCAGACCGACGCCGCCAGGCCGTACTCGGTCGCATTGGCCCGCGCCGTCGCGTCGGCCTCGTCGTCGAACACCTCGAAGGTGGCCACCGGCCCGAACAGCTCGCGCTGGACGAGGGGCGAGGCGAGGTCCGCGACCTCCAGCAGCGCCGGCCGGTAGTAGGCGCCCGCGGCGAGCGCCTGCTCGTCCGGCACCCCGCCGGGCACCAGCACCGTGGCGTCGCCGAGATGTCCCTCGACGAGGGCCACCAGCCGGTCCCGGGAGTCCCGGTCGATCATCGGGCCCATCTGGGACTCCGGGGCGTCGCCGGGGCCGACCCGGACCGCCGACAGCGCCTCCACCAGCCGGGACCGCACCTCGTCGGCGACCCCGCGCTGCACCAGCACCCGGCTCCCGGTCATGCAGAACTGACCGCTGAAGGTGGTGATGCCGGCGACGATGGTGCCGACGGCCCGGTCGAGGTCGGCGTCGTCGAAGACGATCATCGGCGTCTTGCCGCCGAGCTCGAGCGAGACTCGCTTGAGGCGTGGTGCGGCCGCCGCCATGATCTGGCGGCCGACCGCGGTGCTGCCGGTGTAGCTGATCGCGTCCACGTCCGGGGAGTCGACGAGGTGCTTCGCGATGTCACTGCCCGACTCGGTCAGGACGTTGAGGACCCCGGGCGGCAGCGAGGGGCAGGCGGCCAGGATCTCGGCCAGGCGGGCGTTGACGAGGGCCGTCTGCGCCGCCATCTTCACCACGACGGTGCAGCCCGCGGCCAGTGCGGGGGCGAACGAGCGCACCGCGAGCACCACCGGGGAGTTCCAGGGCACGATCACCCCGGCCACGCCGACCGGGACGGGCACCAGCGTCGACAGCACCCCGGCCTTCGCCTGGTCGCCCCGGCCGCTGCCGGTGAGTGCCATCGCCGCGTAGTACCGCAGCTTCGACGGCGTCAGGCTCAGCTCGAAGTGCGCCTCCGGCAGGATCTTGCCGTTCTCCCTGGCCAGCGCCATCGCCAGCTCGTCGGTGGCGGCCTCGATCGCGTCGGCCATCTCGTTGAGGACCTTCGCCCGCAGCTGGCGGTCCCGTGCCCAGGCGGTGGTCGCGAACGCGCGGCGGGCGGCGGCGACCGCCTGCTCGCCCAGCGGCAGCTGGGCGTCGTCGTACTCCCCGAGGACGGAGCCGTCCGCCGGTGAGTGGGAGGTGGCCGTGACGCCGGAGGTGAGCCACTGCCCGTCGATCAGATGGGCAGCAGGGGTGTGCGCGAGGGTGATGCTCATGTCGTGGGTTCCTTTCGGGGATCGGGGTGCGGGGGACGGTCGACTCGCGGCGCTCGCCGGGCCGCCAGGGGGGCCGGCCCGAGCCGGATCCCCTCCGGGAGGACGGCGAGCGAGACGACCTGGTCGACCAGGGCGCCGAGGTCCGCACGGACCTCGGCATCCAGCTCCGGGCCGGCGAGCAGCCGGTCGCGGAGGAACAGCGGATGAGGTGCGGTCAGCGCGCCGAACCAGGCCAGGACGTCGCGCAGGTGACGCTCCGCGCCCAGCGCGTGCTCGGGGGCGGCCGCCACCGTGAGGATCGCGACCGGCCGCGACCCGAAGGCCTCGACCGGGAGCTGGTCGAGGAGCTGCTTGAGCGTCGCCGGGAAGGAGGCGCGGAAGACCGGGCTCGCCACCAGCACGCCCGAGGCCGCCGCGACCTGCTCGGCGGCGTCCTCGGGCCAGGCGGTGGGGGTCAGCGGGCTGAGCCGGACGGCCCGCCACCCGGGCCGGCCGGCCGCGTGCGCCTCGGCCACGTCGAGCGCCCGGGCCAGCTTCCCCGGCGGCGTGGGGCTCCCGTACACGGTGAGCAGGGTCCTCACGACGCACCTCCGGCGGGGAGGAAGTCGCCGCGGAAGTAGAGCAGTGGCGCCGCGGCCGGGCCGGCCTCGAGGCTGCTGACCGCGGCGATCGCGAGCAGGTGGTCGCCCGCGTCGACCTCCCGCACCAGGGCGCACTCGATCCACGCGAGCAGCCCGTCGGGCCGCGGCAGTCCGGTCGCCGACGGCCGCCAGGCCACGTCGCGCAGCTTGTCCCGGCCGCTGCGGGCCAGGGCCCGGGCGAGCGCGTCCTGGCCGGCAGCGAGCACGCCGATCCCGAAGCGGCCGTGCTGCCGGATCCGGGGCCAGGTCGTCGAGGTCCGCTGGACGCTCAGCAGCACCTCGGGCGGGTCGAGGGAGAGCGCGCTGAACGCCTGGCAGGTGAAGCCGACCGGTTCGTCGCCGTGGAGCGAGGTGACCACCGTCAGGCCGGTGCAGAACCGGCCGAGCACATCCTTGTACGTCGCCGGGTCCGGCGCGCCGGCCGCTGCCGGCGCGCCCGGGCCGGAGCGGAGGTCGTGCTCCGGCCCGGCCCCCAGTACGCCGGCCACGCTCACTCCCGCAGCCCCGCCTCGCGCATCAGCGGCAGCACGGCCTCACCGAAGTAGGGCAGCTCCTCGACGTAGTCCAGGAAGCCGACCATCATGCCGCCGATGCCCGCCTGCTCCAGCTCGAGCAGCTGCTCGACGATCTGCTCCGGTGTGCCGATGAGGGGGTAGCCGCCGTACCCGAGGATGAAGCGCTCCTGCAGCGCCTTGACCTTGTCGAAGGATCCGCTCTCCGAGCCCAGGCCGGCGGAGACCATCTCCGCGACGGCCCAGTCGCCCTTCTCCAGGATGTGGTCGAGGAGCTGCTTGGTCTCCTTCTCCGTGTCGCGGCAGATGATGTTGCCGTAGCCGAGGATGCCGAGGTCGCGGCCCTGGGCCTGAGCGATCCCGCGCACCTGCGCGGCCGTCGTGCGCGCCTCGTCGACGTCGGCGAAGGCGATGAAGTTGAAGTCGCACTCCCGGGCGCAGAACTCCAGGCCGGCCGGCGAATTGCCGGCGTTGACCAGCACCGGCCACGGCTCCTGGATCGGCTTGGGGTCGGACATCGCGTCCTTGATCTCGAAGAACTCGCCGGAGAAGTCGACACGGTCCTGGGTCCACATCCGCTTGGCGATCTCGATCCACTCCGAGCCGAAGCGGTAGCGGGCGTCGTGCTCGCGCTGGGTGCCGCCGAACATCTCCATCTCGGCCTTGTACCAGCCCATGGTCATGTTCAGCCCGAAGCGGCCACCGGAGATGTGGTCCACCGTGACCGACTCCTTGGCCGCGACGATCGGATGCTTCGTCGGCACGTGCGTGGTCGAGAAGACCATGATCTGCTCGGTCGCCTGCGCGATGCCGGCCGCCCAGGTGTGGGTCTCGTAGTTCTCACCGTTGAAGTTCGTGTCGCCGCCCATGCCGCGGTAGCGCGCCACCGGGAGCATCGCCTCGAAGCCCAGGCCGTCGGCGATCTGGGCGATCCGCTGCGTGTGCTCCCAGGTCAGCTCGTAGCTGCTCTCGGCATGGGTGGCCATCAGGCCGTGGCTGCAGTTCGCGCCGAAGATGCCGAGCTTCATCTTGTTCCGGTTGTACATCGCCACGCCGCTGGCTCGTCGGGCCTCGACCAGCTCCTCGTAGGAGAGATCGGGGCGAACGGTGGTGACGGTCATTGCTCCTCCTCGTCTGACGGCGCCGGCCCGGTGGCCTATGACAGCCATCACATTCACTGGGTCGCGCCACAGTAGGAGCGGCCCGGCGGGCCGGACTATCCGTCAAGACGCGCGGCGGATAGCCACTTTGCGCAGCCGGAGGGACCGTGGTCAGTTCGGGACGCGGGGGCCACGCAGGCCGGAGCGCTGGACGACCCGCTGGATGGCGAGGTCGCGCTCGTCGGGGCGCCCGACATACCGGATGTCGCGCAGGCCCTGCTCCTGGGCGGCGGACTCGAAGCAGAAGTGGCCGAAGCCGAGGAGCCGGCCGTGCAGCGGCTTCTTGACCGAGATGTCGAGGATCCGGCTCAGCGGCATGGTCGCGAGGCTCTGGGACAGCACGCCGTGCACCCGGAAGACCCGCATGTTCGTGATGACGAACCGGTCGCGGAGGACACCGAGGGCGACCCAGCCGGCCCGGGTCAGGAGGATCGCGGCGACGATGATCAGGAACCAGGCGATCTGGACCGAGACGAACCAGCTGGCGACGAGCAGCACCGTCGCGAGCGTGGACAGCAGGGCGGGCCGGACGTAGGCGAACCAGTGGTGGGTCACCTCGTCGACGACGACCTCGCCCTCGTCGCGCAGCAGGTGCTTGCCGATCTTCGGGTCGCCGAGCCGGGCCACGAAGCCGGGAGCGGCTCGGGGGGCCGCGGGCAGGGAGGGCATGGCGGCGCGGGTCAGTCCATCGCGCCGACGAAGTCGATGACCCCGTCGAAGGCCTTCGTCGCGAGGTCCCAGCCGTTGCTCGCGGCCGATTTCGAGGTGTCCGCGAGGCCGGAGGGGTCGGTGAACATCCAGAACCCGAGGAACACGATCACCACGAGCGCGATCAGCTTCTTGGCGTCCATGTGCGGGCGTCTCCATCCATGTGCGGGCATGCCCCCGAGGGCACAGATCCCCACATTCGTACCAAAGGCACCACGGGTCACACGGGAGGCGCGCCCGAGGTGCCTGCCGGCACGGGAAGCACTCAGGGGCAGACCGCGGTGGCGAGGCCGTTGGCGGCCGTCGGCTCCGGCGCCCGGCCGCCGCGCAGCCACGCGTCGAAGAAGCCGTCCAGGTCGCTCTGCCCCGACACCGTCCTCGCCAGCGCCTGGAACTGCTCCACGGTCGCGTTGCCGTCGTGGTGCTCGGCGACCCAGCGTCGCAGCAGCGCGTCGAAGTCGGCAGGGCCGATCCGGTTGCGCAGCGCGGCGACCACCATCGCGCCCCGGTCGTAGACCGGCTCGGCGAAGATCTGCGCCGGCCCGGGGTTCGACAGGTCGAGGCGCCAGAACTCCGACGTCGGGGTGCGGCAGGAGCGGGCCCACATCCGGTCGAGGTAGGTCTCCACGCTCACCCCGCCGTGCGCGGCGGCGTACTCCGCCTCCATGTAGGTCGCGAAGCCCTCGTTGAGCCAGATGTCGCGCCAGCGCTGCACGGCGACACTGTCGCCGAACCACTGGTGGGCCATTTCGTGGACGACGACGCCCGGATAGATCCAGCGCCCGTACGTCGGCCGCGACTGGTTCTCGAGGGCGAAGCCGACGTCGAGGCCGGTCACCAGGCCGCCGGTGGTGGCGAACGGGTAGGGACCGAGCCGGGTCTGCAGCCAGTCGGTGATGGCGGCGGTGCGGGCGAGAGTGCGGCGGACCTGCCGACGCTCCGCGCCCGGGATGCCCTTCGAGACCGCGTTGTAGAACGGGATGCCGGCGGCCGTGGTGCCCCGGTCGATCACGTAGGGCCCGGCGGCGAAGAACGCGAGGTAGGTCGCCATCGGGTCGGTCATCCGCCAGCGGGTGGTGGCCAGGCCGCCCTTGACCTTGCGGCCGGCGCGCACGCCGTTGCTGACGACCTGCTTGCCCTTCGGGGCCGTGACCCGGATGTCGAAGGTCGCCTTGTCACTGGGGTGGTCGTTGGACGGGAACCACCACGGCGCCATGTGCGGCTGGTTCATGGCGACGACCTCGCTGCCGTTCGCCAGCCAGTTGCGCTCACCGGCGTAGCCGTAGCGGGCCGGCCTCCCGGCGTATTTCACGACGACCTTGAACCGGGCGCCGGCCGCGATCGGCCGCTTCGGGGTGACCCGCAACTCGTGCTTGCCCGCCCGACGGAACTTCGCGGCGCGGTTGTCGACCCACACCGCGGTCGCCGGCAGCAGCAGGTCGAGGGAGAGGCTGCTCAGGTCGGCCGTCGCGGTCATGGTGATCGCGGTGCGGCCGGTGAGCCGGCCGCTCGCGAAGTCGTAGCCCACGGTGATCCGGTAGTGCTGGGCGTCGGTGCCGCCGTTGCCGTCCTGCGGCCAGTACGGGTCGGTGCCCTGTGCCGACCCGGGAGCGGGCTCCCCGACGCGCCCGGAGCGCTCCGGGCCGTCGGCGCGGGCGACCGGGAGCCCGGACATGGCGACGAGGGCGGGCAGGCCCATCAGCAGGACGAGGAGCAGGGCCAGCGGGGCGGGAGGTCGGCGCACCGGGTCAATGTACGCCGATGCGGGCGCCGATAAACCAGTTGCCGGGCCACCCGCGGATCGAGCAGGGTGTCCGGTGTCCGTCCGCGTGATCGCGCGGACCCGTCGAGAGGAGCGTGACATGTCGATCGCTGTCGCCGGCCTGCCCTCAGACCGCATCCTCTCGACCCCAAGGAACCACCGTGTCCCAGGAGAACCTCTCCCCCGACTCTGATCTCGACCCGCGCTTCGTCTTCGACTACGTCGCCTACGACGACCTCGAGGACGGCCAGCGCTGGTCCACCTGGCTCGACGTCGAGCCACTGTCCCGCGGCCCCGAGCCGCGCCCCGCCTGGGTCGTCACGTCCCAGGGCGCGATCGACACCGACCTCGGCATCCTCAAGACCGGCAAGGAGGCCGACGTCTTCCTGCTCGACCGGACCGATCCCCACGACCCGGCGCAGAGCGTCGTGATGGCCGCGAAGCGTTACCGCTCCCCCGAGCACCGCAGCTTCCACCGGTCGGCGGCCTACACCGAGGGACGCAGCATGAAGCGCTCCCGCGACGAGCGGGCGATCAAGCGCAAGAGCACCTTCGGCCGGGAGGTCGCCGCCGGCGAGTGGGCGGTCGCGGAATGGACGGCGCTCAACCGATGCTGGTCGCTCGGGCTGCCGGTGCCCTACCCCGTGCAGGTCGACGGGACGGAGATCCTGATGGAGTGGATCACCGTCGACGGCGACACGGCGCCCCGGCTGGCGCAGACACGGCCGGAGCCGGCCCTGCTCGCGTCGTACTTCGACCAGCTGCGTGCCGTCCTGCTCACGCTCGTCGAGGCCGGGCTGGTGCACGGCGACCTGTCCGCCTACAACATCCTGGCCACCGGCGAGCGACTCGTGGTCATCGACCTGCCGCAGCTGGTCGACCTGGCCGGCAACGCACAGGGCTTCGAGTTCCTCCTGCGCGACTGCACGAACGTGTGCGCGTGGTTCGCCCGCCGGGGCCTGGAGGTCGATCCACAGGAGCTGTTCGGCGAGCTGATGGCCCAAGCGTTCTGAGCCGTCGGGGCGAGTGCGGACGACGGGGAGCCGCTAGGAACCGCCCTGCCAGGCGGCCTCGAGGATCGCCTCGAGGTCGCCGCGGGTCGGCGTGCGCGGGTTGCGGTACGGCGCGGCGAGGACCTCGTCCACGACGCGGGCGAGGTCGGCGTGGTCCACCCCGAGGGCGCGGAGCCCGTCGGGGACGCCGACCTGCCGGGCGAGGGCGCGCAGGGCCGCGGCGACGTCGTCGGTCTCGAGCGTGCGGCGCAGCACGGCCTCCGCCTCGGGGGCGACCGCGAGGTTGTAGGCGGCGACATGGGGCAGCACGATCGCGTGGGTCTCGGCGTGGGGCAGGTCGAGCATGCCGCCGAGCGCGTGACACAGCTTGTGGTGCAGGCCCATCGTGGTCGCTCCGAGACAGGCGCCGCACAGCCAGGCACCCTCCAGCGCCCGGCTGCGCGCCTCGGCGTCGCTCCCGTCGGCGACGACCGACGGCAGCGCGGTCACCAGATCGCGGACCCCGCGCTCGGCCAGCGCGCTGACGACCGGGGTGCCGTCGGGGGCGTAGAGCGCCTCGACCGCGTGCGCGATCGCGTTCAGCCCGCTCGGCCCCGACACGGCGGCAGGCAGGTCGTGGGTCAGGTCGGGGTCGTAGACCACCGAGCGCGGCAGCACCACGGGATCGCGACCGGTGGTCTTCCGCCCGTCCTCGGTCAGCCCCCAGATCGGTGTCATCTCGGAGCCGGCATAGGTCGTGGGGACGACCACCGACGGGAGGCCCAGCCGCAGCGCGAGCGCCTTGGCCAGCCCGATCGTCGATCCGCCCCCGATCGCCAGACAGCCGTCCGCGCCGGTCGCGGCGACGACCGCCTCCGCCGCGACGACACTCGCCACGGGAACGTGCATCCGGGCACCGTCGAAGGTGCCGGCCGCACGCTCGCCCAGCAGCGCCGTCACCCGGGCGGCGAGTACCCCCTGCCGGGGCGTCGAGAGCACGAGCACCCGGCGCAGGCCGAGACGGTCGACCTCCTCGGCCACCCGTTCGACGGCGCCGGACCCGAAGACCACCCGCATCGGCTGGGCGTCATGGACGAACACGCCGCCAGTCTGCCCGATGGGGTCAGGCCAGGAAGGAGCGCACCAGGTCGTGGTAGCCGGGCGGCTCCAGCAGGAAGGAGTCATGGCCCCACGGCGAGGCCAGCTCGGTGTGCTCCACGCTGACGCCGCGCGCCGCCAGCTGGTCGCGGATCCGCAGCGAGTGGGCGGTCGGGAAGCGCCAGTCCGAGTCGAAGGACACCAGCCGGAAGCGGGTCGTCGGGACGACGTCCGGGTGGGTGCCGAACGGATCGAAGTAGTCCATCGGCCGGGTCAGATGGAGATACGACAGAGCATCGAAGCGGTCCAGGAAGCTCTCGCCCTGGTGCTGGAGGTAGTGCTCGACCTCGAAGTCCGTGCCGAGGCGCCGGTCGAGGCCCGTGGTGTCGCGCCGGTGGCCGAACTTGGTCTCCAGCGACATGTCGGAGACGTAGGTGATGTGGGCCATCATCCGCGCGATCTTGAGCCCGTGCCGGGGCGTGACGCCGTGCTCGGCGTACCGGCCGCCGTGGAAGTCGGGGTCCTCCATGATCGCGGCCCGGGCGACGGCGGAGAACGCGATGTTCTCGGTGGTCAGCCGCGAGCTCGCGGCGACCAGGACCGCCCGCTCGATCCGCTCCGGCTCCCGCAGCGCCCACTCGAGGATCTGCATGCCGCCCATCGAGCCGCCGACCGCCGCGTGCAGCCGGCCGATGCCGAGGTGGTCGAGCAGGCGCCGGTGAACGGCGACGAAGTCGGCCATGTCGAGGGCCGGGAAGTCCGGTCCGTAGGCCCGGCCGGTGGCGGGGTCGACCGACGAGGGACCGGTCGTGCCGGCGCAGCCGCCGAGCAGGTTGGCGCTCACGACGAAGAACCGGTCGGTGTCCACGGCCTTGCCGGGGCCGATCAGGTTGTCCCACCACCCGCGCCGCTTGGCGCCGAGGTGCAGGCCGGCCGCGTGGGCGTCGCCCGTCAGGGCATGGCACACCATGATCGCGTTGTCACGCGCGGCGTTGAGCTCGCCGTAGGTCTCGTACGCGACCTCGAGGTGCTCCAGTGCCGTACCGCCTGTCAGGACCAGCGGGTCGCGCTCGGTGGCGAGCACGACCCGCTGGGTCTCGACGTATCCCATCGTCCCCACGGGCGATGAACCTACCTCCGCCTCACTTCGACGCGGCGAGGGCCTGCTCGAGGTCGGCGATGATGTCGTCCACGTTCTCGATGCCGATCGAGAGCCGGACCATGTCCTCCGGCACACCGGCCGCCTCGAGCTCCTCCGGGGTGAGCTGCGAGTGGGTGGTGGTCGCGTTGTGGATCGCCAGCGACTTGGTGTCGCCGATGTTGGCGAGGTGGCTGAACAGGCCGAGCGCCTCGACGAACCGCTTGCCCCCGTCGCGGCCCGACTTCACGCCGAAGCTGACCAGGCCGCCGTACCCCTTGCCGGTGAAGGTGCGGTCGGCGACGGCCTTGTAGGGGCTGTCCGCGAGACCCGGGTAGCTGACCCAGGAGACCGCGTCGTGGGCCTGGAGGTACTCCGCGACGGCGAGCGCGTTGGCGCTGTGCCGCTCCATACGCAGGTGGAGGGTCTCCAGGCCCTGCAGGAAGAGCCAGGAGTTGAGCGGCGCGACGGCGGCACCGGTGTTGCGCAGCAGCACGGTCCGGGCCCGGATGATGTAGGCGAGGTTGCCGACCGCCTCGGTCCACACCACGCCGTGGTAGGCGCCGTCGGGCTGGGTGAGGCCGGGGAAGCGCTCGGCATGGGCCGCCCAGTCGAAGTTGCCGGAGTCGACGATGATGCCGCCGATGGAGGTGCCGTGGCCGCCGATGTACTTGGTCGCGGCGTGCACCGCCACATCGGCGCCCTGGTCGAAGATCCGCGCGAGGTACGGCGTCGGCGCGGTGTTGTCGACGATCAGCGGCAGGCCCTGGGCGTGGGCCGCGTCCGCCCAGGCCCGGATGTCGACGACGTTGATCTTCGGGTTGCCGACGGTCTCGGCGAAGACCAGCTTGGTCTTCTCGTCGACGTGCTTGGCGAGGTCCTCGGGGCGGTCGGGGTCGACGAAGCGGACCTCGATGCCGAACTGGGGCAGCGTGTGCGCGAAGAGCGCGTAGGTGCCGCCGTACAGCGTGGAGAGGGCGACGATGTTGTCGCCGGCGTAGGTCAGGTTGAGCACCGAGTACGTCACGGCGGACGAGCCGGACGCGGTGGCGAGCGCGCCGACGCCGCCCTCGAGCTGGGTCATCCGGTCCTCGAAGACCGACTGCGTCGGATTCATGATCCGCGTGTAGATGTTGCCGGGCTCGGCGAGCGCGAACAGGTTCGCGGCGTGCTCGGTGTCGTTGAAGACGTACGACGTCGTCTGGTAGATCGGCACCGCCCGCGCGTTGGTGGCGGGGTCTGCCTGCTCCTGGCCGGCGTGGACGGCGAGGGTCTCGGGACGATAGGTCATCGGTGGCTCCTGTCGCTGGCCCCTGGGTCACACGGGGCGATGTCTCACCAAGGTTAAAGTCAAGTTAATCACTAGACAAATGGCATCCCACAGAGCAGACACCGGGCAGGTAGCGTCCGGGCCGTGAGGAGCACCCGCACCCGGAGCCTCGTCGTCGCCTGCCGCACCGACGCCGACCACGCCCTCGAGGCCGGGGCCGGCGCCGCGGCGGCCGATCACGTCGCGGGCCTCGACGTCACCCGGACCCGCCTCTACACGCCCGGCGAGCTCTACGACGCGCCCGGCTACGCCGACTCCTTCGACAGCCGCGCCTACCACTGGGCGCTGGCCACGTCCGGGCCCGCCGAGGCGCTCGCGGAGGTGCTGCACGACCAGGCCATCGACACCGCCCTCGGCAGCTGGGTCGACGAGCACGCGACGACCGGGCTGGTGGGCGTCATGGGCGGCCACGCGGCCGACCGCGGCACCCCGGCGTACGACGAGGCGGCGCGCCTGGGTGCCCTGCTCGGTCGCGACCATGTCGTCGCCACCGGCGGCGGACCCGGCGCCATGGAGGCCGCCAACCTCGGCGGCCGGATGGCCGCCGCGCCCCGGGCCGCCCTCGCCGAAGCGTTGCGCCGGGTCGCCGACGTGCCGTCCTTCCGGCCCTCGGTGGACGCCTGGGCCGCCGCCGCCCGAGAGGCCCTCGCGCTCGCGCCGGACCCGAGCCCGTCGCTCGGCGTACCCACCTGGCACTACGGCCACGAGCCGCCGAACCTGTTCGCGACGGCGATCGCGAAGTACTTCCGCAACGCGCTGCGCGAGGCGATCCTGCTGATGGTGTGCGACGCGGGGATCGTGTTCCTGCCCGGTGCCGGCGGCACGGTGCAGGAGATCTTCCAGGACGCCTGCGAGAACTACTACGCCGCCGATGAAGACGTGGCCCCGATGGTGCTCGTCGGCCGCCGCTACTGGACCGAGGAGCTCCCGGCCTGGCCGCTGCTGCGGGCCCTGGCCCGCGGCCGCGCGATGGAGCAACACGTCCATCTCGTCGACACGGTCGAGGAGGCCGCGGCGCTGTTCACGCCACGCGGGCGCTGACCTCTCCCCCGGCCACCGCACGGTAGTGCGCGACCAGCTGCTCGTTGATCGCGTACCAGGACCGCTCCTGCACCGCCCGCAACGCGGACGCTGACATCCGGGCCCGCAGCTCGGCGTCGCCGACCAGCCGGTCCACCGCCGCGGCCAGGTCCGCGCCGTCACCGGGGCGGTACAGCAGGCCGGAGGCGCCGTGCGCGACGACGTCGACCGGGCCACCGGCGGCGGGGGCGACCACCGGGACGCCCGAGGCCAGCGCTTCCTGGGCCGACTGGCAGTAGGTCTCGTAGCGGCCGGTGTGGACGAACACGTCCAGTGAGGCGTAGGCGCGGCTCAGCTCGTCGCCATGCAGGAGGCCGAGGAAGCTCGCCCGAGTGCCGAGCAGGCTCCGCAGGCGCTGTTCCTCGGGGCCCGCGCCGACGACCACCAGGGTGTGGCGCGGGTCGTCGGCGAGATGCCGCAGCAGATCGAGCTCCTTCTCCGCGGCCAGCCGGCCGACGTACCCGACCAGGAGCCGGCCGTCGGGCGCGATCCGCCGGCGCAGCTCCTCGTCGCGGTGTCGCGGATGGAAGGCGACCAGGTCGACGCCCCTCCCCCAGCGGTGGACCTCCGGGACGCCGAGCGCGCGGAGCTGGTCGATGCTGGCCGTCGACGGGGCGAGGGTGCGGTCGACCTGATGGTGGATGCGGCGGGTGAGTCCGGCCGCGGCCCGCACGCCGCCCGGCACGTCGTACCGCTCGGCGAAGCCGACCAGGTCGGTCTGGTAGATCGCCACCGTGGGGATGCCCAGCTCGCCGGCGGCCCGGGCGGCCTGGTAGCCGAGGGTCGCGGGCGACGCGATGTGGACGACGTCGGGACGGAAGCGGACCATCCGCTGGCGCAGCCGACGACGGGTCTCCAGACCCAGCCGGAAGTCCGGGTAGAACGGCAGGTTCGCGCCCCGGGCGCGACGGACCCGGAATCCGGCGTACGTGTCCGGGCCGGTCGGCGCCACGAGCTCGGCATGGTGCCCCTCGGCCGCGAGGTGCTCGAGCACCCGGCGTACCGAGTTGGTCACTCCGTTGATCTGCGGGAGGAAGGACTCGGCGACCACCAGGACGCGGAGTCTGCTCGCCTCACTCATCGCCTCGCTCATGACCTCAGCCATGACACCGACGCTAGGGAGGGCGCGCCAACGGGCCGTCACGGTTGCGCGAGTGTCCGGCGACCCGTTCGTGAACGCCAGGCATCGCAGGGCGTGCCGCCCGCGGCAGGACGTGACCCACCTCGGCCCCGGCTCGTTGCCCGGTTCGTGGAGATCTCTCGCCGGAACCTGATCCGCAACGCCATCGCCGCCGGCGGCCTCGCCGCCGCGGCCACCGCGCTCCCGGGCGTGCTGCGCTCGGCCGCCGCGGCGCCCACGGACCCCGCCACGCTGGCCCGGACCTATGTCCCCGGCCCTCCCGGAGCCGGCGGCTACCGCGCTGTCATCGCCGCCGCCGGCGAGCCGCACCGTCCACGGACCGCGCTCGGCGTCGTCAGCGACGCCGGCCGCGCCACCCGCCGCCAGGGCCTCCTCTCCTTCGTGCAGCTCAGCGACATCCATGTCGTCGACGCCCAGTCGCCGCTGCGCCTGGAGTGGACCGACCGGCTCGACGACCCGAGCCCGCTCCCCGCGATCGGGCTGTTCTCCTCGTCGTACCGACCGCAGGAGATGCTGACCGGCCAGGTCGCCGACTCGATGGTGCGCGCGATCAACCGGATCGGCAGCGGTCCGGTCACCGGCACGCCGTTCGCGCTGGCCATCCAGACCGGCGACAACTCCGACAACTCCCAGCTCAACGAGGTGCGCTGGAATATCACCGCCCTCAACGGCGGCACGATGCGCGTCGACTCCGGTCGCCTCAACAAGTGGGAGGGCGTCGCCGACAGCTTCAAGGCGACGTACGACGGCGCGTACTGGCACCCCGAGGGCAATCCGAGCGGCCGGCCCGTGGATCGCCCGAGCGCGGAGTACGGCTTCCCCGTGATCCCCGGCCTGCTCGACGCCGCCCGCCGCCCCTTCACGGCCGAGGGCCTGAACATCCCGTGGTACTCCGTCTTCGGCAATCACGACGGCCTCGCGCAGGGCAACTTCCCCGCGTCCACGCTGCAGCTCAACCTGATCGCGCTCGGTGCGCTCAAGATCATCTCGCCGCCGCTCGGCCTCGACCCGGGCCAGCTGCTGCAGGATCTCACCGGCGATCCCGCCGCGCTGCTGACCACCCTGCTCAGCGGAGCGACCAGCGCCACCGTCCGGCTGGTCACCCCCGACCGCGACCGCCGCCTGCTCAACCGCAAGCAGATCGTGGAGCAGCACTTCCAGCTCGGCGGCCTTCCCTTCGGCCACGGCTTCACGAGCACCAACCGGCAGCAGGGCACGGCGTACTACCACTTCGACCAGGGCCGGTTCCGGTTCGTCGTCCTCGACACCGTCAACCCCAACGGCTACGCCGACGGCTCCCTCGACACGACCCAGTTCGCCTGGCTCAGCTCCTTGCTGGCCCAGTCCGGCGACAAGGTCGTGCTGGTCTTCAGCCACCACACCTCCGACACCATGGGCAACCCGCTGATCGCCACCGGCGGCTCCCTGGAGGGCCGGGTCACCGGCGGCACCGTCCTCGACCGGCTGCTCGCGACCCCGTCGGTCGTCGCCTGGATCAACGGCCACACGCACCGCAACAAGATCACCCCGCGCCCTCGTCCGGGAGGCGGCGGCCTGTGGGAGATCACCACCGCCTCCCACATCGACTGGCCCCAGCAGGCCCGGATCATCGAGATCGCCGACAACCTCGACGGCACCCTGTCGGTCTTCACCACCATGGTCGACCACGCCGGCCCCGCCTCGGCCGGCGCCGGCACCGCCACCCCCGAGCAGCTCGCCGGCCTCGCCCGCGAGCTCGCCGCCAACGACTGGCACGACCACGACGGCGGCCTCGGCACCCTCGACGACCGCAATGTCGAGCTCCTGGTCGCCAACCCCCTGGCGTAGCGGGCGCCGCCGCTTGTAACTAAGGGTTACAGCACGAAAGACGGCGCAATATCGCCCGGGTAGGTGTCACAGCACCGAGGTAGATGCCCCCGCACCTCCGGTACGGCGGCCGCCCGCGGCTGACGGGCGTACGACGGGCACCGGACGCGACTACCCGGGCGTTGTTGCCACTACCCGGGCGTTGTTGCACCGCAATCAGTGCTGTAACCCTTAGTTACAAGCCGAGCCGGTGCGCGTGCGGGCGCTCAGGCCTGGGCGGCGAGCTGCCCGCAGGCCGCGTCGATCTCGCTGCCCCGGGTGTCCCGCAGGGTCGTCGCGATGCCCCGGGCCTCGAGGCGGCGGACGAACTCGGCCATGTCCTCCTCGCGGGAGCGGGTGAACTGCGATCCCGGCACCTCGTTGAGCGGGATCGGGTTGATGTGGACCCAGCCCGTGCCACGGCCCTCCGCGGACAGTACGTCGGCGAGCAGGTCGGCCCGCCAGCCCTGGTCGTTGATGTCGCGCATCAGGGCGTACTCGATCGAGACCCGCCGCCCGGTCCTCTCGAAGTACTCGTAGGCGGCATCGACCGTCTCGGCGACGGAGAAGCGGGTGTTGATCGGCACCAGGTCGTTGCGCAGCTCGTCGTCGGGAGCGTGCAGGGACAGCGCGAGTGTGACGGGGATGCCCTCGCCGGCGAGCTGCCTGATCCGGGGCACCAGGCCCACGGTGGAGACCGTCACGTGGCGGGCCGACAGGCCCAGCCCGGACGGCGCCGGCTCGGTGAGACGGCGTACGGCGCCCAGGGTGGCCTTGTAGTTGGCGAGCGGCTCGCCCATGCCCATGAAGACGACATTGGACAGCCGCCCGGGGCCACCCGCGACGTCGCCGTTGGCCATCGCCCGGGCGCCGACCACGACCTGGTGCACGATCTCCGCGGTCGACATGTTGCGCTGCAGGCCGCCCTGTCCGGTCGCACAGAACGGACAGGCCATGCCGCAGCCGGCCTGGCTCGAGATGCAGATCGTGGCGCGGTCCTTGTAGCGCATCAGGACCGACTCGACGAGCGATCCGTCGAACAGCTTCCACAGCGTCTTGACCGTCGTGCCCTTGTCGGCGCTCTGCTGCCGGATCGGGTCCATCAGGTCCGGCAGGAGGGCGTCGACCAGCTCAGCACGCTGGGTGGCCGGCAGGTCGGTCATCTCGGCGGGGTCGTGGACCAGCCGGCCGAAGTAGTGCATGCCGAGCTGCTTGGCCCGGAAGCCGGGCAGGCCCATCTCGACCAGCAGGTCCTTGCGCTCCGCGTCGCTGAGGTCCGCGAGGTGCCGGGGTGGCTTCCTACGACCCCGGGGCTCGGTGAGGACGAGGGGAAGCGGGCGCGGCTGCGCGTCGGGCTGCTCGGACATGTCCCCACGATCCTCCCACCCGGGAGCACAGGCGCCCAATCCCCCGGGATCGACGCCGAGACGCGCAAAGGCCGCTCAGGCGTCCTTGTTGAGCAGGAACCAGACGACCGCCACGCCGACCGCCACGACGACGAGCAGGGTGGAGACCATGCCGAGCAGCAGGTAGCGGCCGAACCGGCGGGTGTGCTGCGGCACGAGCATGCCGATCGGGACGACGAACATGAGCAGGACGAAGGGGAACAGCTCCTCGACCCGCTGGTAGCCCGCGAGCCACTTGACGATGGCGGCGTACAGGCCGGGGACGACGATGACCGCCACCATGCCGGTGAAGAAGCCGGCGAGCGGGAAGAACACGGGGTGCCCGCGGTGGAACCAGTCGGGGCGCCGGGACCTGTCGTCCGGTGCGTCCACCTCGCCGCCCGCGCGGCCCTCGCCTGCCTCAGTCATGTCCGGGCGATCGTAGCGGCCGGAGGCCAATCAGCCGGTATCAGCCGCCGGTCGCGACCCGAAATCGCCGCGCGGCGAGAAAGTCGTCCGTCGATGTCGATCCACCGGTTCCCCGATCGACCGAGGAATGGAAGGGTCGAGACGCGACCCCCGACCACCAACGGAGAACATCATGAAGTACATGCTGATCATGCGGTCCACCGACGAGGCCGAGGCGGCCTTCGCCGACAGCGACATCCCGTTCGAGGAGATCATGGAGGCGATGGGCCGCTTCAACGACGAGATGGTCCAGGCCGGCGTCCTCATCGCCGCGGAGGGCCTCGACCCCGATCCGGCCACCGGCGTGGTCGTCGACTACTCCAGCCAGCCGCCGGTCGTCACCGACGGCCCGTACGGCGAGACCAAGGAGCTGTTCGGCGGCTACTGGATCGTCGACGTCGCGTCCCTGGAGGAGGCCACGGCGTGGGCGAAGCGGGCCCCGCTCGCGGGCCCGGGCATGAAGGCCGAGATCCGCCGGGTCAGCTCGATCGACGAGTTCCCGCAGGACAACGTGTGGATCCAGAAGGAGCGGGCCTGGCGCGAGGCGACCGGCCAGCTGTGACCGCGTCGTCCCGGGGTGCCGAGGGTCGGCGCGCCGTCGAGGCCGTGTGGCGGATCGAGTCCGCACGGATCGTCGGCGCGCTGGCCCGGTACACCGGCGACTTCACCCTGGCCGAGGACCTCGCCCAGGAGGCGTTCGCCGAGGCGCTCGTCGCGTGGCCGCGCGACGGCGTCCCGGCGAGCCCTGCGGGCTGGCTGCTGACCGTCGGTCGGCGCCGGGCGATCGACGGGTTCCGGCGCCGCGCCGCCCGCGACGAGCGGTACGCCGTCCTCGGCCACGACCTGGCCTCCCGCGCCACCGCGGTCGACGACGGCGACCTCGACCTGCTCGCCGACCCCGGCCGCATCGACGACGACCTGCTCGCGCTCGTCTTCATCGCCTGTCACCCCACCCTCTCCCCCGAGTCCCAGGTCGCGCTGACCCTGCGCGCCGTCGGCGGCCTCACCAGCGACGAGATCGCCCGGGCGTTCCTCGTGCCGACCGCGACCGTCCAGGCCCGGATCACCCGCGCCAAGAAGACGCTGGCGGCGGCCCGGGTCGCCTTCGTCGTCCCTCCGCCGCAGGAGTGGCGCGACCGGCTCCGGGCGGTCCTCGGCGTCGTCTACGTCATCTTCACCGAGGGCTCGTCCGCGACGTCCGGCGACGCCTGGATCCGGGCCGACCTGGCCCGGGAGGCGATCCGGATGGCCCGGGTCCTGGCCCGGCTGGTGCCCGACGAGCCCGAGGCGCACGGGCTGCTCGCCCTGCTGGAGCTGACGGCAGCCCGGTTCCCGGCCCGGACGACGCCGGCCGGCGCTCCGGTCCTCCTCGAGGACCAGGACCGCCGCCGTTGGGACCGTACGGCGATCCGGCGCGGCCAGGCCGCCCTGGACCGGGCCGAGCGGGTCGGCCAGGGCCTCGGCGCCTACGGCATCCAGGCCGCCATCGCCGCCTGCCATGCCCGGGCCGCGTCGGTGGCGACGACCGACTGGGACCGGGTCGTGTCGCTCTACGAGGCGCTCGGCCGGATCGCCCCCTCCCCCGTCGTCGAGCTCAACCGCGCGGTCGCCGTCTCCATGGCCGCAGGTCCCGCCGCCGCGCTTCCACTGGTCGACGCCCTGGCCGCGCAGGGGGCCCTCGCCGGCTCCCCGCTGCTGCCCGGTGTGCGCGGCGAGCTGCTGCGCCGGATGGGCCGCACGGACGAGGCCCGGACCGATCTGCAGCGCGCCCTGGACCTGTGCGGCAACGAGTCGGAGCGCGTCGTACTGGCCGGGAAGCTCGCCGACCTGTGACAGTAGGTCGGTGACCGAGCAGACCCCGGGACAGCACCCGTCCCTCACCTACAGCAGCTACCTCGCCCTCGACGACGTCCTGTCCGCGCAGCACCCCCGCTCGGACGAGCACGACGAGCTGCTCTTCATCGTGATCCACCAGGTCTACGAGCTGTGGTTCAAGCAGATGCTGCACGAGCTGACCGGGCTCCAGCAGCGGCTCGAGGCGGGCGACACCCCGCGCGCCCTGCACACGCTCGGGCGGGTGCTCACGATCCTCAAGGTCAACGTCGCGCAGGTCGACGTCCTGGAGACGATGACCCCACGCCAGTTCACCAGCTTCCGCGGCCGCCTCGACGCGTCCAGCGGCTTCCAGTCCGCGCAGTTCCGCGAACTCGAGGCGACCCTGGGCCGCCGCGACGCGCGGGTGTTCGAGCACTACCCGGCCGGCAGCCAGGGCCGGGAGCGGATCGCCGCGGCGATGGCGCGGCCGTCCGTGTTCGACTCGTTCCTGCGCTACCTCCTCACCCAGGGGTACGACGTCCCGCGGACCGCGCTCGACCGTGACCTGAGCCTCGCCTGGGAGCCGTCCCCCGACGTGCAGCGCCTGCTCCTGACGGCGTACGCCGACGACGG
Organism: Nocardioides sp. L-11A; assembly: GCA_029961745.1. Lineage (NCBI taxonomy): Bacteria > Bacillati > Actinomycetota > Actinomycetes > Propionibacteriales > Nocardioidaceae > Nocardioides > Nocardioides sp. L-11A. The sequence continues at coordinate 2,131,842 of CP124680.1, read as the reverse complement.
TGGCGCCGCGCAGGTCGCCGAGCGGCTGGTCGACCTCGACGAGGGCCTGCAGGAGTGGCGCTACCGGCACGTGAAGATGGTCGAGCGCACCATCGGCGCCAAGCCCGGTACGGGCGGTTCCTCGGGCGCGACCTACCTGTGGAGCACCGTCACCCGGTCGCTCTTCCCCGACCTGTGGGCGATCCGCAGCGAGATGTGACCGGCTCCCTAGACTGTGGCCATGGTCGTCGAGGGGCTGGCGCTGGCTCTGGAGTTGAGCGAGGCCGGGATGCAGATGCGTGAACTCCGGTACCGCCGCGAGCACCCGGGAGCCTCCGATGCCGAGGTCGAGGGGTTCATGCGCGCCTGGCTGCGCGAGCGGCCAGGTGCCTCCGACGGCGACGCCGTCGGACGTCGTGTCGACCTCCCCCGGTCGCCGTGACGCTGCTCGGCGACGAACTGGCGACCGCCGCGGCGGCGCTGCGGTCGCTCGAGGTCGACTTCGCCCTCGTGGGCGGGCTCGCCGTCTCGGCGCGGTCCGAGCCGAGGTTCACCCGCGACGCCGACCTCGCCGTGGCGGTCGCTGACGACGCGGGCGCCGAGGCGCTCGTGTTCGCCCTCCGTTCCCTGGGCTATGAGGTGCTCGGCACCGTCGAGCACGAGACGACGGGGCGGCTTGCCACGGCGCGGCTGGGGCGCCCCGGCGCGGGTAGGTCGGCCGTCGTCGATCTCCTCTTCGCCTCGTCGGGAATCGAGCCGGAGATCACCGCGGCCGCCGAGACCATGGACGTCCTGCCGGGCGTGACGATCCCGGTCGCCAGCACCGGCCACCTCATCGCCTTGAAGCTGCTCTCGACGGTCGATGCGCGACCTCAGGACGCGCCCGACCTCCGTTCGCTGGCCGAGGTCGCGACCGACACCGACTGGGAGGCCGCGGCCGTCGCGGTCGGACTGATCACCCTGCGTGGCTACGCACGTGGGCGCGACCTCCCCGCCGCACTGACCGCGCTCAGGTGAAGATGCCGTAGTGCAGCAGCAGCCAGATCGGTGCGATCGTGGCGAGCAGCGAGTCGAGTCGGTCCATCAGACCGCCGTGGCCCGGGATCACCTGGCTCATGTCCTTGATGCCGAGGTCGCGCTTGATGACCGACTCGCACAGGTCGCCGAGGGTGGCCATGACGACGGCGATCAGGCCCAGGGCCACGCCGATCCACCAGTCGCCGTCGAGCAGCCACACGACGAGCGCGACACCCGCGCCGACGGTGGCCAGCGCCGATCCGGCGAAGCCCTCCCATGACTTCTTCGGGGAGATCACCGGTGCCATCGGGTGCTTGCCGAAGAGCACGCCGGCGACGTACCCGCCGATGTCGGAGGCGATCGTCACGAGGATGAAGGTGATGATCCCCTTCACACCCGGGTCGTCGAGGCCACCGCCGTCACGGCCGCCCTCGGCGAGCATGAGCGCGACGAACGAGCCCAGGAAGGGCACGTAGACGAGCGCGAAGACGGAGGCGGTGGCGTTCTTGACGTAGCCGTCGATGCCGCGGCGCAGCAGCCACAGCATGATCACCAGCGCGCTCACCGCGGTCGCCGTCACCAGGGCCGCGGAGCCCCAGAGGTAGGCGACGACCACCATCACGACGCCGCCGACCATCAGTGGCTGCTCGGGCAGGTCGATGTCCTTGGCGAGCAGGCCCTTGCGCAGCTCCCACATCGCGACGACGACGGCGATCGCGACGATCACCATGAACGCCGGCTTCCAGAACAGCAGGGAGGCCGCGATCGCGCTGAGCAGCACGACCGCGGACCCGACCGCCGCCTTCAGGTCGCGGCCGGCGCGGCCGTGGTCCTTCGTCGGGGCAGCGTCGGACGTCGAGGACATGGAATGTGGGAGCGGGTCGAGGTCAGACCTCGAGCAGCTCGGCTTCCTTGTTCTTGAGCAGCTCGTCGATCGCCTCGGTGTGCTTCTTGGTCAGGCCGTCCAGGCGCTTCTCGGCACCGGTGACGTCGTCCTTGCCGACCTCGCCGTCCTTCTCGAGCTTCTCCAGGCTCTGCTTGGCCTTCTGGCGCACCTGGCGTACGGCGACCTTGCCGCCCTCGGCCTTCTCCTTGGCGAGCTTGATGAACTCCTTGCGGCGCTCCTCGGTGAGCTCGGGGAAGACGCAGCGCAGCTGCTTGCCGTCACTGGACGGGTTGACGCCCAGGTCGGAGTCGCGGATCGCCTTCTCGACGTTGTTGAGCGCGCCCACGTCGTACGGCGACACGATGATGATCCGCGCCTCGGGAGCGGTGAACGACGCCAGCTGCTGCAGCGGCGTGGGCGTACCGTAGTAGTCGACGAGGATCTTGCTGAACATGCTGGGGTGCGCGCGCCCGGCGCGGATCGCCGCGAACTCCTCGCGGGTCGCGTCGACCGACTTGCCCATCTTCTGGTCGGCCTCGTTGAGGGTGTCGTTGATCACCGGTTCTCCTTCGTTGCCTTCTGCTCAGCCTGCGCTGACCCGCGTGCCGATCCTCTCACCCTGCACGACACGCAGGATGTTGCCCTCGGGCTCCATGCCGAAGACGATCATCGGGAGCTTGTTCTCGCCGCACAGGGCGAACGCCGTCTGGTCCATGATCCGCAGGCCTTGGGCGATGGCGTCGTCGTAGGTGAGCTCGTCGTACTTCACCGCGTTCGGGTCGACGTTGGGGTCGGCGCTGTAGACGCCGTCGACGCCGCTCTTGGCGACCAGCACCACGTCGCACTTGCTCTCCAGGGCCCGCTGGACCGCGACCGTGTCGGTCGAGAAGTACGGCAGGCCCATGCCGGCGCCGAAGATGACGACGCGGCCCTTCTCCATGTGCCGGATCGCGCGGCGCGGGATGTAGGGCTCGGCCACCTGGCCCATCGTGATCGCGGTCTGCACCCGGGTCTCGACGCCCTGCTTCTCCAGGAAGTCCTGGAGGGCGAGGCAGTTCATGACGATGCCGAGCATGCCCATGTAGTCGGCCCGGACCCGGTCCATGCCGCGCTGTTGGAGCTCTGCACCGCGGAAGAAGTTGCCGCCACCGGTGACGACGGCGATCTGGACGCCCGCGTCGGCGACCGCCTTCACCTCGCGCGCGATGGCCTGCACGACGTCGGGATCGACCCCGACCTTGCCACCGCCGAAAACCTCACCCGAGAGCTTCAGGAGGACTCGCTTGTAGCCGGCCACCAGGGTCCTTCCGGTCGTTCGTCCGTTCATCGTTCGGGCGGACCCGAGGTTACCGTGTCGGCGCGCCGCTCAACGAACCCGCTGCACCCGCCTGCGGTAGTCGCCGCCGTTGTCCCCGTCGATGCCCGAGCTGCGGGTCCGGGCGATGTGGTCGATCTGCTCCTCGCCGCCCTGGACGGGCTGCGCCTCGATGATCGTGTCGCGCTCGAACTCGTGGGACTTGTCGGTGTTGCGGTAGTAGCGGTAGAAGGCCCAGTACGTCGCGACGCCACCGGCCGGTCCCGCCGCGAGCAGCCAGATGCCGCCGTCGTCGGACGCCTGCGCGAGGATGTCGGCGATCATGCCGTCGCCACCAGGATGGCGCCCGCGATGCCCTCGAGGACGGTGCCGACGGTGAAGGCCGCAAGCAGCAGCTTGGGCTGCGAGACCGGGATGCTGCCCATCGTCTCTCCTGTCCGGGCGTTGACCGCGATGTAGTGGAGCAGCCCGTTGCTCTCCTGGCGGTAGGAGTACAGCCACACGGGCAGGTACATCGAGACCCAGCGCGACCCGCCGACGTCGACCTTCTCCTGCTCCCAGCGCACGCCGCGGTCGAACCTGCCCAGCGACCCGCGGACCTCCGACCTGCCGATGGAGAGCAGCTGGTCCTCCAGGACCGGCTTCATCGCCTCGACGTTGACGTCGCGCTTCTCGCTGGTGAAGCCGACGAGGTAGCTGGCGTTCCAGCGCACGGCGTTCTTGGTGTCGAAGGGCAGGACCGAGTTGACGATGTTGTTGGTGTTCGACGTGCCGAAGGACGCCCGCTCGGAGGAGCCCTCGACGGTGAGGTCGTCGACGGTGAAGCTGACCTGCCGCGAGAGGCGGTAGACGTCGGCCGCGTAGTAGGTGACCCGGTCGTCGCCCTGCTTCTCGGTCCATCGCCGGGTCTCGACCTCACCCTTGCCCCAGTACTCGGATCGGGCCCGCGCGTCGATCACGAGATAGGGCAGGTAGACGCCCAGGACGTTCTCCGGGACGAACTCCTTCTTGAACCGCTTGTGGGCGAAGAGCCGCCGCTTGGACGCGAAGGCGCGGATCTTCTCGACCGCCTCGTCCTTGGTCAGCCGGAAGGGCAGGACGGCGTCGGGGACGGCGCCGTTGGGGATCTGCTGGTTGACGTTGAGCGTGTGCCGGCACCAGTGGCACCGGGCGTTGAGGGCGTGAGCCGTGTCGACCACGACCTCGGCCCCGCATGCCTCGCACTTGAAGGTGAGCATGTCGGCCGCGTCGGCCGCGATGTCCTCGGCCCCACTGGCGATGACGGTGCCCTCGAGCTGGTCGATGCCCTCGCCGAGCCCGAACTCCTCCTCGACCCGGGCCTCCTGCCACTCGTTGCGGCAGAAGAGGCAGATGAGCATGCCCGTGGAGCCGCGGAGCTGGACGTCGGTCGAGCCGCACTTCGGGCAGCGGTTGAGCCCGTCCTTGAGGGACTCGTTGACCGTCTCGATGCTCGGCTTCGGCTCCGGCTCGGCCTTGGCGGCGGCGAGCTCCTCCTCCAGCGACAGCGGTGGCCCGTCGAAGGTGGGCTGCTGCGGCTCAGCGGACTCCTGGGACATGTCAGAGACCGAGCGCCTTCGCCTTCGCCGCGTCGTAGTCGGTCTGGGTGATCAGCCCGGCGTCGAGCATCTCCTTGGCCCGCTTGAGCACCGCCATCGGATCCTCCGCGGGCGGCTCGGCGGCGGCCGGCGCCGCGGGTGCGGCCGGAGCCGCGGGTGCCGCCGGAGCTGCGGGCGCGGCCGGCGCCTGGGCCGGCGGAACGGGCTGCTGGAGGCCGCCGAGGCCGATGCCACCGGCCGCCATGCCCATCCCGATCATGCCGCCGGGGCCGGCGTTCTCACCGGCCGCCTCCATGCCGGCGGCGACCGACGCCTGCAGGTTGGAGTTGCCGCGGGAGCCGGACAGCGCGTCGGCCCGCTGGACGTTCTTGAGCAGCTCGCGCGTGTTGGCGTCGTACTCGATCGAGATGATCGCGGTCTTGACGATCTCCAGGCCGCGGTCGGTGCGCCACTGGTAGTTCTCCTCGACGGCGGCGGACAGCGACTGGGCGAACCCGATCGAGTCCTGCTGCAGGCGCGAGATCCGGTTCCCCTTGGCGGGGTCGTTGGTGTACATCGAGAACGCCGGGGCCAGCGAGCCGACGACCTCGTTGAACAGCTGCTCGCCCGCCGGGTTGTCCATGTCGGTGAAGTCGAACGACCTGCGACCGCCGATGACCTCGGCGGGCACGAAGTTGCGGATGAAGGTCAGCGGGTCGGTGATCTTCAGGGTGTAGGTGCCGCGGGTGATCGCGCCGACCTGGGTGTTGAGGAAGGCGTCGTCCCAGTAGATCTCCGACTGGGTGCCGAACTTGTTGTTGGGCAGCTCCTTGAGCGTCACGAAGACGGCGTTCTGCTGGGCCGACGGACGGCCGCCGAACTTGAAGCGCTCCCAGCTCTGCTTGATCAGCGAGTCGACGAGACCGCCACCGGTGAAGATCGACTGCGACGCGGGATCGTCGGAGTTCCAGATGTAGGCGCCCGGCTCGGCGGCGAAGCCGGTGAAGGCGCCGTCCTCGAGGAGGACCAGTCCGTAGCCCTCCGGCACGACGATCTTCGAACCGTTGGTGATCACGCCCTCGGAGCCCTGCGTGTTGCTGCCCCGGCCGGCGTTCTGTCCCTTGGGCACGGCCGGGAAGACCGCGACGGTCGAGCCGACGCCGTCAGGGACGCCGTAGAAGTCGACCCACTGGTCGGCGAGGGTGCCGCCGATCGCGCCGATCGCGGCCTGAATGAGTCCCATTTGACGATCTCCTTCACCTGACACCGAGGTGCGCCCCGCGAGCGCGGGACGCTGGGTCCGACACATGTCCGATGGCCGGGCGCGACAAACCTACCCCGTGAGCCGTCCCGGCACGGCCGGAAAAGCCGGACGGCCGGTGATCACCTGGGTGACCACCGGCCGTCCGGTGCGTTCTCTCGTTCTGACGGTTCAGCGCGCGTGCCCGGCAATGCCGCCAGGTGCGTGCTGTGGGCCGTCAGGTCAGGCGCCGACCTCGAAGCGGGCGAAACGCTTCACGGTCGTGTTGGCGGCGTCGAGGACGGCCTTGACCGTCTTCTTCGACTCCGAGACCGACTCCTGCTCGAGCAGGACGATCTCCTTGAAGAAGCCGCCCAGACGGCCCTCGACGATCTTGGCAACGGCAGCCTCGGGCTTGCCCTCCTCGATCGTCTTCTTGGTCAGGACGTCCTTCTCGGCGGCGACCATGTCGGCGGGCACCTCGTCACGGGTGAGGTACTGCGCCTTGAGGGCGGCCACCTGCATCGCAGCGCCGCGGGCGGCGGCCTCGTCGCCGTCGTACTCGACGATGACGCCGACGGCCGGCGGGAGGTCGGCCGCACGCTTGTGCAGGTAGACCGCGACCGGGCCGTCGAAGTAGGCGACGTTGCCGAGCTCGATCTTCTCGCCGATGGTGATGGCGAGGTTCTCGACGACCGCACCGACGGTGCTGTCGCCCAGCGGCAGCGCCTTGGCCGACTCGGTGTCGGTCGCCTTGCCCGCGGCGATCGCGTCGGCGATCTGCTGGGCAGCCTTGATGAACTCCTCGTTCTTGGCGACGAAGTCGGTCTCCGACTTCAGCTCGACGAGCGCGCCGCCGGAGTTGGCCACCAGACCGGCCGACGTCTCGCGCTCGGCACCGCGGGCGGCCGCCTTGGCGGCACCCTTGACGCGAAGCAGCTCGACGGCCTTGTCGAAGTCGCCGTCGGTCTCGTCGAGCGCCTTCTTGCAGTCCATCATTCCGGCGCCGGTCAGCTCACGGAGCTTCTTGACGTCAGCAGCAGTGAATGCCATGGATCCTCGTTCGGTTTCTCGAAAGGGTGGACGTGGGGTGGCTCAGGCCTCGGCCGGAGCGTCGGCCGCGGGGGCCTCCTCGGCAGCGGCCTCGGCGGCGGGCGCCTCCTCGGCGGCGGCTTCAGGAGCCGCCTCCGCAGCGGCCTCGGCCGGCGCGGCCTCGGCGGCCGGAGCGGCGTCACCCTCGAGGAGCTCGCGCTCCCACTCGGCCAGGGGCTCCTCAGCGGCCGGGCTCGCGGCGGAGCCGGCGCCGGAGCGGGACATCAGGCCGTCGGCCGCGGCGTCGGCGATGACGCGGGTCAACAGGCCCACCGCGCGGATGGCGTCGTCGTTGCCCGGGATCGGGAAGTCGACGTCGTCCGGGTCGCAGTTGGAGTCGAGGATCGCGATGATCGGGATGCGCAGCTTGCGCGCCTCCTCGACCGCCAGGTGCTCCTTGTTGGTGTCGACGATCCACACGGCCGACGGGACCCGGGACATCTCGCGGATGCCACCCAGGGTCTTGTCGAGCTTGTCGCGCTCCCGCTTCATCTGCAGGAGCTCCTTCTTCGTGCGGCCGGACCCGGCGACGTCGTCGAAGTCGATCTCGTCGAGCTCCTTGAGGCGGTTGATCCGCTGGTGCACCGTCGAGAAGTTGGTGAGCATGCCGCCCAGCCAGCGTTGGTTGACGTAGGGCATCCCGACGCGGGTCGCCTGCTCGGCGATCGCCTCCTGGGCCTGCTTCTTGGTGCCCACGAACATGATCGTCCCGCCCTTGGCCACGGTCTCCTTGACGAAGGCGTAGCTGCGGTCGATGTAGGCCAGCGACTGCTGCAGGTCGATGATGTAGATGCCGTTGCGGTCCGTGAGGATGAATCGCTTCATCTTCGGGTTCCAACGACGGGTCTGGTGTCCGAAGTGGACGCCGCTCTCGAGGAGCTGGCGCATGGTCACGACAGCCATGATTTCTCCTGTTGTGTTTTCTCAGTTGGGGCCTGTCGTCCACGCGCGATCCGACCGCGCGACGCGAGGTCGCACGGACTGGGGATCGACGCCCACGGGCGGCCGGGACCGGAGCGGCCCCGTCGTGGTCTGCGGACGAGCGAATTCCGGTCCAGGCGGACCGGTGCCTCCCAGCGTACGACGTGAGGCGCACCGCGTCCCAATCCGTGCCCTCGTCCCTCCACAGCCCCGTCCTCGCCACCCCTCCTCCACAGCCCCTGGCGCCCCGGCCACCCACCGTCCCATCTCCCTCGCATCCTCCTCCCATGACCCGCTCACTCCTCCGGCCCGCCCTGCTCCCCGTCCTCCTGCTTCTCCAGCTCGGACTGCTCCTCCCCATCGGCCCCATCGGCCCCGTCGTCCCCGCCCGCGCCGCCCCCGCGGGCGATCCGGTCGGCGTCTGGCCGCTCGAGCCGGTGCCCGAGGTCGTGCGCTCCTTCGACCCTCCCGACCTCCCCTACGGCGCCGGGCACCGCGGCGTCGACCTCGCCGGGCACGCCGGCCAGCCGGTCCGCGCCGCCCTTCCCGGCGTCGTGGTCTTCGCCGGCCCGATCGCCGGTCGCGGCGTGGTGGTCGTCGGCCACGGCGCCACCCGCACCACCTATGAGCCGGTGGCCGCGACGGTCGGAGTCGGGGCCGCCCTCGCCGCCGGAGCGACGATCGGCAGCCTGCAGTCGTCCGGGTCGCACTGCCTCCCGCGGACCTGCCTGCACTGGGGCTGGATCGCCGGGCAGACCTACCTCGACCCGCTCCGGATCGTCGGCACCGGCCCCGTCCGCCTGCTCCCCCTGTGGCGCGACGAGCCGGTCGCCCGCGCCATCACCCGACCCATCTTTGCTACGATTGCTACGCCTTTCGGGGCGAACCGATGAGCGCGACGATCGTCAGGAGCGGGGCCGTGGAACGCATTCCCCACCGCGAGCTGCGCAACAACAGCGCCGCGATCCTGCGGCGGGTAGCGGCGGGCGAGTCCTTCGAGATCACCAATCACGGCGAGGTGGTGGCGATCCTGCGTCAGCCCGTCGCGGACGACCTCTGGTATGCCGAGATGGCACGGCCCGCGACGAGGAGCCGAGGTTGGAACGACATCGAGCGCGTCAGGGCGAGACGCCCGATGCAGGAAGTGCTCGACGAGCTTCGCGAGGACCGGCTGTGAACGTCTATGTCGATACCTCGGCCGTGGTGAAGCTCATTGCCGAGGAGGCTGAGAGCGACGCGCTCAGGGACTACTTGAACGGGCTCGACCCCAGGCGCGTCTTCTCCTCCGAACTCCTCGTGACCGAAGTCCGTCGAGCCGCGATGCGCAACGACGTCGAGCAGAGTCTGGCAACCGAGGTGCTCGAGTCGATCAACCTGTTCGAGATGACCTCTCCCCTGCTGCAGCACGCCGGCCTGCTGCCAGACCCCACGCTTCGCAGTCTGGACGCGATCCATCTGGCGACAGCGCTGCGGCACGGCGCGGAGGTGCTGGTCTGCTACGACCTCCGTCTTCGCACGGCTGCCGAACGACAAGGACTCGTCGCGGCGTCCCCGGCGTGATCCCGGGGTCATGCCCGCGGATGCGCCTGCTGGTAGGCCCGGCGCAGTCGATCGGTGGTGACGTGCGTGTAGCGCTGCGTGGTCGCCAGGGAAGCGTGGCCCAGCAGCTCCTGCACCGAGCGCAGGTCGGCCCCGCCCTCGAGCAGGTGGGTGGCCGCGGTGTGGCGGAGTCCGTGCGGCCCGAGGTCCGGCGCCCCCGGGACCTCGGCGAGCCGCCGGTGCACCAGCGTGCGGACGGCCCGCTGGTCGATCCGACCACCGCGGGCACCGAGGAACAGTGCTGGTCCCGACCCGCCGCGCGCCAGCAGGCCCCGGCCCTGAGCCAGCCACCGGTCGAGCGCGACGGCGGCCGGCTGGCCGAAGGGGACGGTGCGCTCCTTGCGCCCCTTGCCGAGCACTCGGACGACATTGCGATCGCGATCCAGGTCGTCGACGTCGAGACCACAGAGCTCCCCGACCCGCATGCCGGTGGCGTACAGCAGCTCGAGCATGGCGACGTCGCGCAGCCCCACGGCGCTGCCATCGTCGGCCAGGTCGGTCGCCGCACCGATGAGCTGGGCCGCCTCGTCGACCCGCAGGACGTCCGGCAGGGTGTGGTGCGGGCGAGGTGAGCCGAGGGCCGAGCCGACGTCGCTGACGGTCCGGCCGGTGCGGGCCAGCCAGGCGGTGAACACCCGGGCAGCAGTGGCCCGGCGGGCCAGCGTGGTGCGCGACAGGCCGAGACTCTGCTGCTTGGCCAACCAGCTGCGCAGGCTGCGCAGGTCGAGCTCGGTGACCTCGACCAGGCCGAGCCGGCCGGCATGGTCGAGGAGTCCGGCGACGTCGCCGAGATAGGCCCGCACGGTGTGGGGCGTCAGGTCCCGCTCCGCGACGAGATGACGCTCGTAGTCGGCGAGGGTGCGCGCGAACACCTCCGGCAGGGAGTCCTCGACTGCGGCCTCGTCGCTCATTGATCGATCGTAGAACGCACCTCCTCTCCCAGCCGCCAGCCCGACGGCATGTGCTCGACGTGTCCGTCGAGCGCGAGCCCACGCAGGAGCTGCTCGACCTCCTCGGTCCCGAGCCCGGCGACCCGGGCGACCGAGGCGGCGCTCGCCGGCGACGCGACCGGGACGGCATCGAGGACCTGCCGTGCGCGGATGGTCAATCGGTCCCGCGGGCCGTCGGGGGCCCGGCGCACGTCAAGCAGGTGCTCGCCGGGCGCGCCCAGCAGCTCGAGCACGTCCTCGCCACGGGTGACGAGTGTGGCGCCGCCGGACCTGACCAGCTCGTGCGCCCCCTCGGAGGCGGCACTGGTGACCTGGCCGGGCACCGCCATCACGGTCCTGTGCAGCCGGTCGGCCCAGGATGCCGTGTTGAGCGCACCGCTGCGCAGGGCCGCCTCGACCACGACGGTGCCATCGGTGAGGGCGGCGATGAGACGGTTGCGGGCCAGGAAGCGGACCCGCAGCGGCGCGGACCCGGGTGGCGCCTCGGACACGATCGCGTGGTGCCGCCCCAGATGGTCGAGCATCGCGGCATGGGCGACCGGGTAGGCCCGGTCCACCCCGCAGGCGAGGACGGCGACGGTGCGACCCTCGGCGGTGACGGCGCCACGGTGGGCGGCGTAGTCGACGCCGTAGGCGGCACCCGAGACCACGGTCCGCCCGGCCGCGCCGAGGATGGCGGCCATCTCGCCGGCGACCTCGTCGCCGTAGGAGGTCGACGAGCGGGAGCCCACGACGGCCACCGCGGGACCGAGCCGGTCGAGCCGGAGGGGGCCTCGCACCCACAGACCGACGGGGACCTCGCCGCGGGCGTGCAGGACTCCGGCGCCGGCGAGGTCGTCGAGCGACCCGGGCCATTCGTCGTCGCCCGGGACGACGAAGCGGATCTCGCGCCGGGCGGCCTCCTCGAGGACCCGCTCCGGGTGGGCTCGCGCCAGTCGTCCGGCGGCCGCGAGGAACTCCGGGCGCAGGTCCGGCTGCTCGCGCAGCACCTCGAGGAACCGGACGCCGCCGAGCTCGCGGGTCAGCCCCAGGCACCGGACATCGCCCGGCTCGGTGATCAGGTTGATGGTGGCCCGGGCGAGCCGTTCCTCCTCGGCGACGGTCATGCCGCACCCTCCGCGCCGGGCCGCTGCTGGAACATCGCGAGGTCGAGCGGTTGGCCGGACCGCAGGCGCAGCGCGGTCGCGACCTCGTCGACACCCGGCTCGAGATCGCGGCCGGTGCGCACCGAGCGGACGTCGGCCACGGTCCAGGCCAGCCGGTGGACCCGGACGGCTCCGCGGGCGCTGAGCCGTCCGGCGAGCACCTCGGCGTCGATCAGCTGCTGGGCGGGGGCGGGCAACGGCCAGGTGTCCTTGAGGCGCGGGCTCGGCACGTGGGCGTTCAGCCGCCAGCTCCGACCGGCGAACCGTTCGCGCTGCCGCGCTCGCGCGGCCGCGACACGTTCGCGCACCTCGGCCGACGACTCGACGGGGCGGAAGGGGTCATCGCTGGCCGGCGACCCGGGCCGGACGTGGCGCACGATGTCGATCCGGTCGACGATCGGACCGGACATCCGGGCCCGGTAGGCGCGCCGAGCGGTCTCGGCGCAGGTGCAGTGGTTGGACCGCGCCGCCCTCGTCCAGTTGCCGCACGCTAATCGTCGAATGTCTCAGGTACCCTCCGACCCATGCGAGCAGCGATCTACGTCCGGATCAGCCGGGACTACGCCGGAGAGCAGCTCGGCGTCCAGCGCCAGCAGGAGGACTGCGAGGCACTCGCCGGTCAACTCGGCTGGCAAATCGTCGACGTCTACATCGACAACGACGTCTCCGCCACCGGGAAGAAGCCACGCCCGGCCTACCAGCGGCTCCTCGCAGACCTACGCGCTGGGACAGTCGACGCCATCGTCGCGTGGCACGCGGACCGGCTGTACCGGCGCGCGATGGACCTGGGCGAGCTCGTCGAGGTCTGCAAGGCGACCAACGCCCAGGTCGCGACCGTCAACGCCGGCAGCGTCGACCTCACCACCCCGACCGGCCGGCTCGTCGCGGGACTGCTCGCCCAGGTCGCGACGTACGAGGTCGAGCACAAGACGGAGAGGTGGGCCAGGTCGTGGCAGCAAGGCCGCGAACTCGGCGCCCCCGTGACGAACTCGAACCGGCTCTTCGGGTACGAGCGTGACGGCGCGACCGTCGTGCCGACCGAGGCCTCCGTCGCCCGCGAGATGATTGACCGGCTGCTCGCCGGCGAGTCCCAGGGCAGCGTCCTGCGATGGCTCGACGACGCCGGCATCCGCACCACGCGTGGCAAGGTATGGAGAGCCTCGGGACTCAAGGTGTACTTGCTCAACCCGAGGATCGCCGGGTGGTCCACCCACAAGGGCGAGATTGTCGCCGAGGGCAACTGGCCCGCGATCGTCGATCGCGACCGATGGGAGCAGGCGCGCGCCTTCCTGAGCAGCCGCACGCGCGCGTACGTGCCGCGGAAGAACCTGCTGCCCGGGCTCTTGTTCTGCGGAAAGTGCAAGATGCGGATGATCTCGGGCGGGTCGACCCGCCAGGCCGCCTACCGGTGCCCGTCCCGGCCCAACATGCCCGGCTGCGGCGGGGTATCGGTGTCGGTGCGGTACGTGGAGGACATGGTCGAGAGCTTCGCCCAAGAGCGGCTGGAGAACCCCGTCGTACGCCGGCGCCTCACCCGGCTGCGCTCCCAGCCCAACCGCGGGCGCAACAAGGAGCTGGCCGACCTCGACACGCGGATCCTGGAGCTTGAGCAGCAGCTTGAGGAGCCAGGCACCCCCGTGCCCACCCTCGTCCGCGCGATCAACCGAGCGAAGGCCCGCCAGGAAGAGCTGCTCGAGGACATGAACACCCTCCCCCGTGTACCGCTGCCCGTCCAGGGCGGACCGTGGCCGGAGGATCTGGGTCGGCGGCGCGAGCTGGTCGAGCTGGTCGTTTCTCGGATCGAGATCAAGCCGCTGACGAAGCCGACGCGGAACGTCTTCGATCCCGATCGTGTCGTCATCACGGAGAGGTAGCGATGTCGTCGTAGCCCCAGTCCGGCCACTGCACGTCGTCGTACACCTCGTCGGGGAAGCTCGTCTCGGCTTCATCGAGCCGGGCCTGAATCTCACGGCCCTCGGCCTCGGTGAGGGTCTGCAGCCGGGTCCTCACGGTCGCCTCGTCGACCCAGAGGACGACGGCCAGCTCGTCGACGTCGTAGGCCCAGACCATCCCGTCGACCAGGTCGTCCAGGCTGATCAGCCGCCGGGCCGCCAGCTCGTTGACGATCCGCTCTTCCCACTCCTCCCACCCCTCGGGGATCGGGCCCCGCTCGAGGTGGATGACCTCGTGTGTGACGGTGCCGCGCTCCTGGGGCTGGTCTTGGTCGGGGTCCAGGCTCACCGTCAGGTCGTGCCAGGTCGTGTGGCCGAGCCGATCGGGGAGACGGCACCAGCGGACCTTCCAGCCCTGGAGCCGGTACCGCTCGAAGTCGTCCCACGGGTCGTACATGGCGCCGGACCTTAGGGAGGGGGTCCGACACGAGGTTGGTGGGGCTACTCGACTTCCCAGGACATGCCGCAGTTCGAGCAGCTCAGGCGAGTCACCCAGCCCTTGCGGGCGAGACCTGTGGCGAATAGCGACGCTCCGCCCGTGAGGATCGCCCCCGTCGCCTTGCCCCCGCTGATGCCGTGGTTCTTCCTCGCCGCGCCGACGGTCACGTGCCCAGCTGTCTGGCAGTGGGGACAGATGAGCCGCTTTCGGGCCTCCTCCTGCTCCCGTCGCGCGACCTCGTCTACCTCACGCTCATGCTGGCGTTGTGCGGCCTTGACCTCGCCCTTCACGCGCGATCGACTCGTCCACCGCTCGCCGTCCCACCAGCGCTCCTGGCCCGTGAGTGTCGGGTGGGGATACCAGCCGGCCTGACCCTGCCTCGGTCGCTTCTTGCCGAACAGCCTCACGCTCGTTCACGTCCGATCTGTTCCTCGTGGGCATACCCAGCACTCGCCTGCTTGGCGAGCGCGATCTTCGCATTGACGAGGCGCCTGCTGACCCGCGCTTCGATCTCGTCACCGTTCGCCGGGCGGCGCGCCGTGTCCATACGCCGCAGGTAGCGCTCGAGGATCTCCGCTTCGAGGTCGAATCTCTGCTGCTTGTGGTGAATGATCGCCGCCTGCTCGTAGTACCAGGGGGGAGGCAGTGCGGGCCCATGTCGGCGATGCTCCGCGGCGAGCTCGGCGCGTAGTTCAGGATCGACGATCTCGACTACTCGCGCAGGTCCACTTCCCTGAGTGCCGCGGCTGACGCGGATTGGCTCGTCGGCCTCGGTCTCGGCTGCATCGATGAGAGCGGCGAGCAGTCCGAGCGCCAAGTCGTACTGCTCCGATCTCTTCAGATGCTTCACGCGGTCGACCCATTGGGTGTAGTGGCGACCGCTGAAGTACCCCGGGATCGGCTCCTCGGCCGGGTTGACCATCCGCGCGACATCCGGCGACCCATGGGAGGTCGCTTCACAGTCAGGCTCCATGCTCTGGCCCCTCTGGGTCTGGCGCCTCGCCGGCCTCGTCCTGGCGCCGCTTCGCCTCTCGCAGGTTGGGGGTGCCCTTCCGGGCCGCGGCGGGCAACTCGTCGGCCTGCAGGTACCCGATGTCCTCCAGCAGGGCGTCCAGGACCCGCTGGTACGGCACCTTCGTCACCTCGCTGATCGCGATCAGGTGCCTCTTGTCGATTAGCCCGGTGGGGGCCCGCCAGTTCAACAGGGTCTGGCGGGACACCCCGACCTCCTGGGCCACTCGGGCCAGAGAGGGCGGATAAGGCTGGGCCTGGCGGTGCGCCTCGATCAGCTCGAACAGCCGGCCCATGCCTTGGTGGTCCCCTCGCTCGTGTCGTCATGCGGCCACGATCGGCCCGTCCAGAACGCCTTGTCCATCTGGGTGGGCATATGCACGCCGCCCTGTGTCGGGCACAACGCTACCCGCGGAATCTTCGCGCATTTCCGCAGGTCAGAGCCGACCTGCGGAACTACAACGATGCAATCTCTTGACAGCCGGGCACAAGTGATCGACGCTTTGTCCAGACTTACTGGACACATAGACAAGAACGGATCTACAGTGAAGCCACCGAACCAGCGCCCCCCGGAGATCTACATGCGAGTCATCGATCCGAAGCGGATCCTCAAGCTCATGGCCATCCAGGACGTGTCCGCACGAGCCCTCGCCCAGGCCGTCGGGTACTCGTCGCACTCATACGTCACTCGCATCCTCCGGGGCGAGATCACAACGGTGACACCCGAGCGCGCGGCGCGCATCGCGAGGTTCTTCGGCGTGGGCATCGACGATCTTTTCGTGCCTCGACTGTCCAGTGACTCTGGACATTCCGTCTCTCGTCGCGGAGCAACGAAGCCCGCCGGAGCGGCGGTGGCGTCGTGAGCAGCGCGAGCAGCCGCTCCGCGGCCGAGACGAACTGGGACCGCGCGTGCCCGCACTGCAAGGCCGAGGCCGGCGAGCCGTGCCGACGGCCCAACGGCGACAAGTTCACCCGCTCGTCGGGCGCCCCACGGTTCCACGCCGCGCGGGCCCGCCCCGTGGCGCCGAAGCCGCTGAGCCCGGCGGAGTACGGCCGGATGCTCGCGCGGAAGTCGAAGCCTCTGACCGAGGAGCAGATCGAGCGTGCCGCTCGGATCCTCGCGACGGTCGAGGTGCCCGCTGCTCGTCTCCGGCCGGGGTCCGCCCCGGACGCCGCCTGACCAGAAAGGCCGAGAGCCCCCAGCGCTCGCCGTCGGAAGCCGCGCCAGGGGTCTCGAACACCAACGGAAGGAGTCTCCCATGACGGAGACCAGCACCACCAGCAACACCACCGACCAGCGTGCCCCCTACGGCACGGCCCTGGACCACCAGTACCGCCGCCACGTCGACGTGATCGGCGAGGTCGAGCAGAGCATCGCGGGCAACGCCCTCCTGCGGGTCGGGTCCTTCGACCGCGCCGAGGGGCACTGGCACCAGACGGCGCACGTCGTGCTCACCCCGGACGAGCGGGAGCGGCTGATCGCCGCGCTCGTCGCTCAGCGTGAGGCCGCTGGCGATCCCGGCTGCGCGTGCGGCATGTCGGCCGGGCCCCGGTGCCCGGACGCCGCGGGCCGCCCGCTGTGCACGTTCGAGGGCACTCGATGAGCACCGTGACCACGACCCAGCGGGCCGGCGTCGTCGCCCACGCGCTCCGTGCGCTGGCCGACCACGTCGAGCGGTACCACCTGCCTGAGCCGGGGTCGATCGAGATCGAGGCCGATCACGTGGAGTTCGCGATCCAGGGCGCTGACGTCGCGGTCTGGGCGGCGTCGCTCCGCGGTGGCGTCGACAAGGTCGACGAGGCGCCGGCGTCCAACGGCGTCTTCGCGTGCCGGGCGGAGGGTCGGCTCCCCGATTCCGGTGTGCGGGTCGCGTTCGAGTGGGTCTGGACCCTCTCCCTCAACCCGGCCGTCGCGCTGCTGCGGAGGACGGCATGAGCATGTCTCCCGACCAGTGGGCCGGCCTCGGCTCGCTCGTGTACCTCGGCTCGATCGGCCTCGCCGGCTATGGCCTGTACCGGCTGCTGCTCTGCCCGCCCCGCCCGGAGGCGGCGCTGGTGGTGCTGCCCGGGCCGACGCTCGCCGAGGGCGTCACCGCGCTGCTGGCCGACGTCGTCACCCCGGCAGCCCACGCCGACGCGCACCCGGTCGTCGACCACAGCCTGTGCGCGGCGTGCTCCGACGAGCTGTGCGGCTGCGAGACCTCGTGCGAGGAGTTCCAGCGCGACGTCTGCTCGCACTGGGGCAAGCCGTTCTGCGCGTCGTGCGCTCCGCACAACTGCCCGGACTGCCGGGACGAGCAGGCGAGGTGGGACCGATGAGCGACCTCGCCTACTCGTGCCCAGACTGCGGCGCCGCTGGGGGCGACGAGTGCGCCACCGGCTGCCCGTCCGCGGCCGTCGCGTACGCCGCCGCGGTCGTCGACGAGCTCGCCGAGCCGGTGTGCCACCCCGACGTCGTCTCGGCGGCCGCCGACGGCTGCTACTGCCACGGCACCGCCGGGCGCGCCTTGGTCCCGACGAGCAGGAAGGCAGCAGCATGAGCGACCCCGGCGAGATGGCCCAGGACGGGCCGCTGCTCATCGACACCGTCAACCCGCCCGAGGTCTCGGGACGGCCGATGGACCACCGTCGGCAGCCGAAGAAGAAGGATCGCGACCCGATCCCGGCCCGGCAGGGCAACGGCTACTACGCCGACCACGCGACCGGGGACCGGCTCAGGTCGGTCACGACCATCCTCGAGGGCGGCGTCCCGAAGAAGGCGCTGATCTTCTGGGCGGGGAACACGGTCGCGGACTGCGCGATCGAGCACCTCCCCCAGCTCGTCGCCGCGTCGCGCTACCCCGACCAGCTGACCGAGTTCCGGTCGTGGCTGACCCGGGCCCACACGCGGAAGAAGGACGAGCGGGCCGAGGTCGGTGGCGCGGTCCACAAGATCATCGAGGCCCGGCTGTTGGGGATCGACCCGCCGACCATCGTGAAGGTCAACGGGCAGGAGTGGCACCTCGACGGTCCCGAGCTGGCGCCGTACATCGAGAACTTCCGCCGGTTCGAGGCCGAGTGGGAGCCGGAGTGGACGGCCAGCGAGATGGTGGTCGCGCACCCCGAGCACGGGTACGCCGGCACGCTGGACTACCTCATCCGCGCCAACGGTCGGATCGGTGACGCTCTGCGGGCGATGGGGTACGCCGTCGACCCCGCGGTCGACCTGATGGGCGACACGAAGACCGGTGGCGACTGGGACCGGATCACCGGGGCCGGTCACGTCCACGGCGTCTACCCGGAGGCCGGGCTGCAGATGTCGGCGTACCGGAAGGCCACGGTCTGCTGGCTGCGCGACGGGTCGCGGGTGTCGATGCCGCCGTCGGCGGAGGTCGGGGTGGTGCTGCACCTGCGCCCCGAGGGCTACCGGCTCTACCCGGCGCGGTGTGGGGAGCTGGAGTACCGGTACTTCCGGCACGCGCAGATGGTCGATGAGTGGTCGTCGCGGATCTCCTCGGCGAAGGCTGACGAGCCGGTGATCGGGAAGGCGCTCGCGCTGCCGGGCCCGGCTGAGGCGGTGGCGTGATGGCGAGGTCGACCGAGCGCTGCCCGTTCTCCTGCCCCACCTGCGCCCGCGGCTGCAAGGCCGCTCAGCGCCAGTCCCACCGCTTCGACTGCTGCGGCGCGATCGCCGCCCACGTCCCGACCGTCCGCAACGCCGGCACCAAGAACGCCGAGCCGACCTGGACCAACGTCAACGACCCCATGCGAGCGGGCTACCTCACCGGCCCCTCGCAGACCCGAAAGGCCTCCTGATCATGCCCATCATCACCACCCAGCGCCGCATGCCCGAGCAGGGCCGCATCCGCCTCGGCCAGAAGATCACCGGCACCAACAAGAGCGGCCGCGAGTACACCCGGCCCGCCAAGCTCGACCGGTTCCGCTTCACCTCCGCCTCCCAGCGCCTGATCAACGAGATCGCCACCACCTACGGCGGCGACGCCCGCCCCTGGGACAACGACGGCAAGAGCGAGTTCGAGGTCATCACCGACGCGACCGCCATCCCCGTCATCGTCGTCAAGGGCGGCTTCTCCCAGTGGCACGAGCACTGGACCAAGGCCGGGATCCAGCACCGCTGCGACGGGGAGAAGGACGCCGCCGGCACCTACTGCGACCCGCAGGACCCCAACCACATCGCCGCGGTCGAGAAGCCCACGACCCGGCTGTCGGTGATGCTCTCGGAGATCGAGTCGCTCGGCGTGTGGAGGATGGAGAGCAAGGGCTGGAACGCCGCGGCCGAGCTCCCCTCGATGGCCGAGCTGGCGATGCACGTCGGGGACCTGGTGCCCGCGACCCTCGGTCTGGCCGAGCGGTCGTCGATCATCCAGACCGACCGGGGCCCGCAGACCTCCCGGTTCGTCGTGCCGTTCCTCGACCTGCACGTCACCAAGCAGCGGCTCGTCGAGATCGTCGGCGGCCCGGGCGGCGCGCCGGCGATCGAGGGAGACGGCGCCGGGGCGGCCGCGGTCGAGCAGCAGCCGGCCGCGCTGCCGTCGTCGACGCCGGCCGAGCAGGGCGCGGTCGTTGAGGACGCGTACACGCCGTACTTCGCCCGGCTCGGTCAGCAGAAGACCCTCGACGCCTTGCAGGGCGTGTGGAAGGAGGCCGTCGACGCGAAGCTCGTCGGGCAGGCCGCGCCGACCAACCCCGCGGCGTCACCGACCCGGGTCGCGGAGTTCACCGCGGAGTTCCGGCGGTACGCGCAGGACATCAAGGCCGCCCAGGAGGCCACCGCCAGCCCGGCTGACCCGGCTGACCCGGCTGGCCCGGCTGGCCCGGCTGGCCCGGTCGACGCGGACGGCGTGGTCGAGGCCGAGCTGGTGCCTGACCCCGCACCCCAGGACGCGCCCCAGGCCGCGTCCGATGCCGGTACGCCGCAGGCCGACCCCGGCCCCGACGCCGACGCCGTCTGGCAGCAGATCGTCAACGAGGCCGGCCAGCACGGCATGACCCTCGCCGACGTCCAGGACCACTTCACCAAGGTCATGGGCGGCCTGACCTGCGACTCCGCCTCCGCGGCCGAACTGCAGCACTACCTCACCCAGCTCAAGACGGGAGCAGCGGCATGAAGATCGTCCGACTCACCGCCGAGAACGTGAAGCGCCTCAAGGCCGTCGAGATCACCCCCGACGGCACCCTGCAGGTCATCTCCGGCCGCAACGCCCAGGGCAAGACCAGCGTCCTCGACGCGATCTGGCTCGCCCTCGGCGGCGGCACCGCCGCCCGCTCCACCCCGAAGCCCGTCCGCGACGGCGAGGACCACGCCTCGGTGACCCTCGACCTCGGCGACCTCACCGTCACCCGGGTCTGGAAGGGCGGCAAGACCACCCTCACCGTGACCGCCGCCGACGGCGCGAAGTACTCCGGCCCCCAGGGCGTCCTCGACGCCCTCGTCGGGCAGCTGTCGTTCGACCCGCTGGCGTTCACCCGGCTCTCCGCGCGCGAGCAGCGTGACGCGTTGCTCGACCTGGTCGACCTCGACGTCGACCTGGCCCGGCTGGCCGAGCAGCGCAAGGAGATCTTCGACCAGCGCACCGAAGTCGGCCGCCAGCGCAAGGCCCTCGGCGACGTCCCGGCGCCCGACCCAGACGTGCCGGCCGAAGAGATCTCCGCGGTCGACCTGATCGACGAGATCACCCGCACCGCCGAGAAGGCGACCCGGCAGGAGCAGGAGTCCCGCCAGGTCGCCGAGGCCGAGCAGCTGGTGGCCCGGCTGGAGGGCGAGCTGGAGGAGGCGCGTCGTCGGCTGCGGGGTGCCCGGCAGGCGGTGGCGTTCCACGAGCCGGTCAACGAGCTCCTCGACGGTCTGCGGGCCCAGCTCGCCGGCGTGGAGGACACCAACACCCGGATCCGCGAGAACGCCGCCGTACGCCGGCGGGCCGCGGAGCGGGACGAGCTCGGTGACGCGTACGACGTCCTGACCAAGCAGATCGCGGACCTCGACCAGGTGAAGGCCGACGCGCTCGCCGCAGCGGTGTTCCCGGTCGAGGGGCTCGGGTTCGACGACGACGGGGTCACCTACCAGGGCGTCCCGTTCGCGCAGGCCTCGTCTGCCGAGCAGATCCGGGTCTCGCTCGCGATGGCCATGAGCCTGAACCCGACGCTGCGGGTGATCCGGATCCTCGACGGGTCGCTGCTCGACGCGGACTCGCTGGCGCTGATCCAGGAGATGGCCGCGGGCCGGGACTACCAGGTCTGGATCGAACGGGTGGCCGACGGCAGCGGGATGGGTGTGGTCATCGAGGACGGGGCGGTGGCGTCATGAACGGCCCGGAGCACTACCGCCTGGCGGAGGCGTTGGAGGACGCAGCCTGCGCGCCGGGGGTCGAACACGAGTGGGTCATGGCCCGACTCGCGCGGGCGCAGGTGCACGCGACGCTCGCACAGGCTGCCGCCACCGAAGCCCTGGTGCAGGCCATCGAGTCCCTGCCGAGCTACGAGGGCATGCTCGCGGTCTACAACTTCGGCGGCCGCAAGTGAGCGCCGCGCCGAGCTGGCACCTGGGTCACCTCGTCGGCCTCGACACCGAGACCACCAGCCCCGAGCCCACCGAGGCCCGCATCGTCACCGCCGCGATCGTCCACGTCTCCCCCACCGCACGACCCCGGTCGATGCAGTGGCTCATCCACCCCCAGACCGACATCCCCGACGAAGCCGCCGAGATCCACGGCTGGACCCTCCCCCGCCTCGAACAGCGACTCCAGGGCCACGAGGCACTCCGGATCTACCAGGGCCAGGAACGGTTCCTCACCCGCGACGCCGCGCTGTTCGAGATCGCCGGCCAGGCCGCGTCCGCCATGGGCCGCGAGACCCCGCTCATCGTCCACAACGCCGCCTTCGACCTCACCCTCCTCGAAGCCGAGCTCGAGCGCAACGGCATCGACACCCTCGCGTCCCGGCCCGCCGGGATCCGCGGCGTCATCGACCCGATGGTCCTCGAGCAGCACTTCGACCGGTACCGGAAGCTCTGCTACGCCGCGCCCGGCTGCGACCGCGAGAACCGGCACCACGAGTGCGGCGGCTGCCAGGGCAGCAAGAAGTACTCCTGCGGCGGCTGCGGCGCCACCAACCGGCAGCTGTCCAGCCTGTGCGCCCACTACGGACTGGTCCTCGCCGGCGCGCACGACGCCGAGGCCGACACCCTCGGCGCGCTGCGGCTGGCGTGGAAGCTCGGCACGCTGTCGCCCGAGCTGGCCCGGCTGCGGCTGCAGACCCTGCACAAGAAGCAGGTCGAGTGGCGGCGCGATCAGCAGTTCCGCCTCAAGGCGTTCTTCGAGAAGGTCGGGAAGCCGACCGACGACATGTGCCCGGAGTGGCCGGTGCACCTGGAGTGCCTTCGCGAGCGTCAGGCGGTGCCGGCATGACGAGCACCACGCCCCGGCAGCCGCTCGTCGTGTTGCCGTTCGACTTCGAAGCGGTCGCCGACGAGGTCACCACCCGCCAGATCGACGCCCAGCGCCACCTCGGCGTCCGGACCGCCGTCGAGCTCCTCGTCGCCGGACGCCGCTCCCGCGCGCACTACGAGCTCGTCCGCTCGGTCCGCCGGCAGTGGAAGGCCGCGTGCGGCGGCGAGTACCCGATCGAGCCGTCCCCCCTGCCCCGTGACCTGCCCCGCGAGAGGAGCACCCGATGAGCTACACCGTCCGCCCTCTGTCGGACCGCACCTGGCTGCGCCCCGCCAGCAAGCGCACCGCCACCCGCTTCTCGTCGAAGTGGAAGGAGACCGAGAAGCTGCTGCTCGAGGAAGTCGCCCACCTCGACGGCCGCCAGCTCGTGATCGAGGTCGACGTCCGCGAGCAGGACCTCCGCCTCGACGGCACCCTGCGCGCCAACGCCCGCGAGGCGGCGACGCCCGGGGTCGTGGTCGCGTTCGAGTCGAAGCACGGGCCGATGCTGCACCGCTGCGACACCTTCTACGCGCCGTACGCCTGGCAGGGCCCGGACTGGCAGCACAACGTTCGGGCCCTCGCGCTGACGCTGCAGGCTCTCCGCGCTGTTGGCCGGTACGGCGCGACCGAGACCGGCCAGCAGTACCAGGGCTTCAAGGCGATCGGCGGTGGCACTCCGATGCCGGCTGCTCCGAAGACGATGTCCCGCGAGGATGCGCGGGCCGTGCTCGTCGAGGTCCTTGGCACCTTCGACGGGTCCGCGGCCCGTGGTGACACGGCGGCGCAGGTGCGGCGCGCCCGTGGGCTCGCCCATCCCGACCGGCACGGCGGCGACCACACTCTCGCGTACCGCGTCGACGAGGCGGCCCGCGTGCTGGGGGTGTCCCGGTGAAGCGCGCGTGGTTCCGCGCCCGCCGCGCGGCCGCGCAGACCATCACGGCCCCGACCGCTCCCCTGTCCCCGGCCGTCGAGGTCCAGGTCGCTGAGGACGGCTGTCACCCGGTGTGGCACGAGCTCGGTGTCCACGCGCCCGTCGGGAACGCCCGGTCGGTGACGCCATGACCCACCTGCTCGTCGACGTGCCGGCCGATCCGGTGGCCTACCAGATGCAGTCGTGGTCCCACGCCGACGCCTGCATCTGCTGGAACCGCGTTACCGATCGCGACGGACACCTGCCCAAGTGCCCCTACCCGAGTACCAGCCACTACTGGGAGCCGATGGAGAACGGCGCGGCGAAGGCCCGCTGGAAGCCGAAGAAGGACGCCCGCGCCGCGGTGAAGCAGGCCGCCCGGTGGGCCGGCGCCGTCTGGGGGGTCGGGATCCCGGCGATGCAGGTCGTCGAGCTGCCGTCCGGTCTGGTGATCTGGCGGGATTCGGCGCGCTGCCCCGCCGCCGGTGAGCCCGTCGCCCCGTCCTGGCAGGACGAGGCGTACGCCGAGGCCCGCGTCGACCAGCGTGCCGAGGACGGCGCGCCGACGACGGCTGAGGACGTCGTCGAGCAGCAGGCGGTGCTCTTCTGATGAAGGCCCTCACCGTTCAGCAGCCCTGGGCATGGGCGATCGTCCACGGCGGCAAGACCGTCGAGAACCGCACCCAGGCGTGGAAGTACCGCGGCCCGCTCGCGATCCACGCCGGCTTCCGGCTCAGCGAGCGCGGCTGCGAGCTGCTGCCCGACCTGCTCGGCGCGACGCAGGGAGCAGACGACCTGCTGTGGGAGTACATGCGGGCCGAGCTGGTCTACGGCGCGATCATCGGCACCGTCCAGCTCGTCGACGCCCACCTCGCTCAGCCCGACTGCTGCGACTCCCCGTGGGCCGAGCAGTCCTACGACGAGCACGGCGGCCGCACCCGACGCGACATCGTCCACCTGGTCCTCGATGACGCCCAGCCGATCGACCCGATCCCCTGCAGGGGCCGCCTCGGCCTCTGGGCCCCGCCCACCGAGGTCCTGGTGCAGCTCGAGATGAGCGGAGCCCTGCGATGAACGAGGGCGTGATCCTCGGCGCGATCTCCGCCGCCACCATCGTCGCCGTCCTCATCGTCGTCCTCCTCGACCGAGCCGACAGGAAGAAGAACCAACCATGACCAGCCTCACCATCAACGCCGTCGGCACCCCCGCCCCCGCCGGATCCAAGCGCGCCTTCGTCGTCAACGGCCGCGCCCGCATGGTCGAGTCCAGCAACAAGGTCCGACCCTGGTGGCAAGCCGTCGCCGGCGCCACCCAGGAAGCCCTACCCGACGACTGGACCCCAATCGCCGGGCCCGTCCGCGTAGAGATCGTCTTCTTCCTTGCCCGCCCGCGATACCACTACGGCACCGGGAAGAACGCCAACCGGCTCAAGCCCACCGCGCCGACGTACGCCGACAAGAAGCCCGACACCGACAAGCTCGAGCGGACCGTCCTCGACGCCCTCAAAGCCGCCGGCGTCTACCTCGACGACTGTCAGGTCGTCGATCTCCGCGGCGTGAAGCGATACGCCGACGCCAGCACGGGAGCCCGCATCTTCGTCACCCCGCTCCGTGATGAGCTCACTTCGACGGCCGCAGGAGTCGCGAAGGTCGCCGAGGGAGCCCTGTTCTGATGGGACGCCGTCGTCCACTTCCCCCTCGCGTCGCCTGCCACCGCCCCTCGCGTCGCCGGCGCCGCTTCCGCCACGACGAGTACACCTGCGTCGACCTGTTCTCCGGCTTCGGCGGCCTCACCCTCGGCGTCATCGCCGCCGGCTTCACCGCCATCACCGCGGCGAACCACAACGAGTACAAGGTCAGGGTCCACGAGGCCAACCACCCGGAGGTCGACCACTGGATCGCTGACCTCGTCAACCGAGAGTCCTCCGACTACCACGACGTTCGCCAACTCCCCGCCGCCGACCTCCTCGTCGCAGGCGTCTCCTGCAAGAACCACAGCCAGTCCAACAGCAAGAGGGCGTACGCCACGGGCGGCACGCTCTTCGACGTCGTCGACGAGGAGTACGAGGCCGCCGTCACCCGCTCCGAGCGAGACCGCGCGACCGCGAACTGCGTGCTCCACTACGCCGCCGAGCATCACCCGCTGATGATCCTCGTCGAGTGCACCACCGAGCTCACCGCATGGGGCAACGCACTGCCGAACAGGCCGAAGATCGGTGACGGCACGACGTACCGCTGGTGGAAGCGCGAGATCCAGAAGCTCGGCTACAACTGCCGGGAGCTCTACCTCAACAGCCGGTTCTTCGGCGTCGACCAGAGCCGTGACCGCTTCTACTTCGTGGCCTGGGACAAGCGGATCCCGAGCCCGGACCTCGAGCACCGTCCCGAGACCTGGTGCTGGAGTTGCGAGACCGTCGTCGAGGCCCGCTGGACGTGGCGCACAGGTGTGCCCGCGTCAGGCCGCGTCGAGTACGGCAAGCAGTACGACTACCGGTGCCCGCGCTGCCGCAACCAGATCGTTCCGCCGAGCGGGTATGCGCTGCGCTCCCTGGACCTGAGCGACCTCGGCACCCGCATCGGGGAGATGAAGCTCAAGACGATCAAGGACAAGAAGACCGGCGAGGTCTACCAGGCGCCGCTGGCCCGCGCGACCCTCGCCCGGGCCGAGCGGTGCCGCCAGCGGTTCGGAGAGTTCCCCGCGGTCCTGATGCCGGCCAAGGCCGAGCGCGGGTCCGAGCGTCACCCGTGGCAGCCGATGTCGACGCAGACGTCCCAGCAGGAGACCGCCGTCCTGTCGACCGGCGCCCTCATCGCCGCGGCGGGGAACACCTACGAGCACCCCGGGTCGACGTGCCGGACCCGGGACCTGTCCGAGCCGATCCCCACCCAGACCGGCACCAACACCCAGGCGCTGCTCACGCCGCCGGTAGCGATCGCAGTGGACAACTACCAGGGCGCGCCCCGCGGCGCTGACGAGGCGCTGCCCACCCAGGGCGGCTCGGAGACCATGGCCGTCGTCTCGGCCCGCGTCATGCCGAACCGGACCAACGCCACCTCCCGCGGCCTGGGCGAGTCGATGGAGACCGTCGTCGGCGGCGCTGGCTCGGGTGGTCTCAGCGTTCTCTCCTCGGGCGTGGTCCCGTTCCGGAAGAACACGGTCCCCACCACCCACGACGAGCCGATGCCAACCTTCACGGCCGAGCAGATCCCCGGCCTGGTCACCGCAGCCGGCCGCATTCAGAACAACGGCCCGATCGACGAGGCGAAGTACCGCGCGCACCCAGTCGACCATCCCCTCGGCACCGTCGTCGGGTCAGCCGTCCAGCAAGGCGTCCTGTTCTCCGGCTGGTACAAGCAGAACGGTTCCGGTGGCACCGAGACCGCTGCCCACCCCATCACCGACCCTCTCGGCACGTTGACGTCCCGGGACACCACCGGCCTCCTGAATGCCGAGTGGACCGCCGCCTTGGCCGACCTCAAGCTCGAGGACTGCTACTTCCGCATGATGCGCGAGCACGAGATCGGCCGCGCCTGCGGATTCGACGTCGACTTCGGCGAGCACCGCGGCACGTTCAAGGTCTGGGGCTCGGCCCGCAACCAGGTCGACGGCTTCGGCAACGCTGTCAGTCCGCAGGTCGGCGAGTGGATCGGCACCCGCCTCCGCGCCGTACTGCACGGCCAGGCGGTGGCGTGATGGTCCAGGTCCTCGGCAACGCCACCACCGGCAACGTCTACAACGACTCCCCCGCCCAGCTCGACCTCCCCCGCGACACCAGCACCACCCGGGCCGCCCACCAGCCCTGGTGCGTCGACTGCAAGCGCAAGGGCCGCGACCTCGACGACAACCAGCGCTGCCCCCAGTGCGCCCGCGCCGCCATCACCCGCGCCGCCGGCGAGGCTCGTCGTGCCGCCGAGGAGCAGGCCCGCGCCGAAGCCGAGGCCGCCGCGAAGGCCGCAGCGAAGAAGACGCCCGCGCCCCAGCCGGCGTCGGCCACACCCCACCAGCCGCCCAAGGAGGGTAAGCAGGGCAAGCCCACGACGCGGAGTAGCGCACCGCGGGCGACATCGACCAGTGACGTGCCGGACCGCGGCCGCACACCGGGCAGGGCTCCCGGCGCTGGTTCCTCCACACACCGGGAGAAGAACCCGCCGGCGGCACGGGAGACGCGCCCCGTCGCCGCCGGCGGCCCCTCAGGTCAGGTCGGAAATCGTGCAACGCCCACGGCTGCGCAGATCCTCGACGCCCAGCTCGACCACGCCCGCGACCTCCTCCGCACGACCGCAGCCCACCCGCACCCTGCCGTCGCGGCCGCCCGCACGGCGGTGGTCGCCGCGCTCGAAGCGCTCCACCTCCTCGTCGAGCTCACCCCCGCGACTCCCGCCACGAAGCGACCCGCTCGGGCAGGTCGCGACGTCGTCCCCGGGGCCGGCGGCCGCCGCATCGACCTCCCCGCCACCGACGTCATCACCGCCTACCAGGCCGGCCAGACCATGCAGCAGATCGGCGAGCACTACGGCGTCAGCCACATGACCGTCCGCCGCTGCCTCATCGACCACAACATCCCACGACGCAAGACCCCCGTCGAGCACGCCCCCGAGCTCGTCGAGCAGGTCCGGCGGCTCTACGAGGACGAGCAGCTCACGCAGGTCGAGATCGCCGAGAAGATCGGCCGCTCCACCAAAGCCGTGCAGAACATCATGACCGCCGCCGGCATCGACCGACGCCCCGCCAAGGCACGCCGCGGCCGCGACAACGCGATCGCCCTCAAGGACCGCATCACCGAGCTCGGCACCAACGCCGCCGAGATCCGGAGGTGGGCCATCGCTGTAGGACACCTCCAGCCCGGCGCCCACCGCGGCCTCCCCCCGCGCTCCCTCGTCGAGAAGTACGCCGCCGCCCACCCCACGCCCCGCACCGCCTGACCACCCGACCGTCTGAGAGGACACCACCTTGCTGCCCACCATCACCATCGACGGCCGGCTCGTCGCCGACCCCGAGCTCCGCTTCACCCCCGCCGGGAAGGCCGTCGCCAGCCTCCGCGTCGCCGCCAACGACTCCCGCCGCCTCGACGACGGCACCTACGAGAACCTCGAGCAGATCTTCGTCAACGTCTCCTTGTGGGAACAGGCCGCCGAGGCAGCCGTCGAGACCTTCAAGAAGGCCGACCGCATCCTCGTCACCGGTCGCATCTACCAGCGCGAGTACGACACCCGCGACGGCGGCAAGGGCACTGCCCTCGAGATCAAGTACCCCACCGTCGCCAAGGTCCCCGCCACCCCCGCCCAGGGCACGTCGCGGCCCGCCCAGCAGTCCACGCCCGCCGGCGCCCCACCCGCCGCACCACCGGCCGGCCAGGGCTCTTGGGGCAACGACGATCCCCCGTTCTGACCCAGCAGCGCCCACCCTCACCACCGAAGGAGCAACACCCGCATGACCACCACCACCGCCAAGATCGCCCCCAAGGGCACCAGCAACACCGGCATCACCGAGGACCTCGCCAAGCGCTGCCACGACCAGCTCGGGAAGAAGATCCTCGCCGTCGTCGAGCTCGTCGCCGAGGCCCGCGCCGAGAAGCGCAACGGCGACGAGTCCGTCAGCCTGTCCATCCTCACCATCGAGCCAGCACCGACCACCGAGACCGAGGACCACCTCCGCAACCTCGCCCGGTCCTTCCACTACGAGCGCCAGCTCGCCGCCGGCGAGGCCCCCACCCTCGAGTACGGCGACGGCCCCACCGAGCCCAACGTCGCCGACGTCCTCGCCACCGGCGCCCGCCACGAGCCGCACCCCTACCTCTCCTCGAGCCTCGCGATCGACGACAGCGAGCACGGCCCGGTCTGCGACGTCTGCGGCCAGCACGAGGGCGCCGCCGTGCACGCCGACCGCAGCGCCCTCGTCGACCCGTTCGCTACCCCCGAGGCCGATGAGGACGGCGACGAGGACGGCGACGGCACTGAGCCGGGCGAGGACCACGGAGACGACGGCCTCGACTTCGGCGACGACGGCCTCGACCCCGACAGCGACAGCTGACAAGCCACCCGGCCCGGGGTCAACGGCGGCACCCGAGACCACCGCCGAAGGACGCTCACGACCCCCGTCACCTTTCCGGGGGAGGCGTACCTGCCCCGGGCCGGGCCCCAGCACCACCCCACCCGATCACGGACGACAAGGAGCCACCCGCACCGTGAGCGCCGACGGACCACCAACCCGTCACCACCTGCAGCCCGTCCCACCCGACGAGCCGCCCTACGACCCCCACCACGACGCGCCCGCCGGCCCCGCCCCCGTCGCCAACGCCGACGCCGAGCGTGCAGTCCTCGGCGCCCTCCTCACCTCCCCCGCCCTCGTCGACCAGGTCCGCGACGAGCTCGACGCCGGCGACTTCTACTGGCCCCACCACGGCACCATCTGGACCGCGATCCACGACATCGCCGCCCACGGCCGCACCGTCGACCTCGTCCTCGTCTCCGACCACCTCATGCGCACCGGAGACCTCGCCCGCATCGGCGGCGCCCCCTACCTCCAGACCCTCATGCAGGCCTGCGACATCCCCGCCCAGGCCCCCTACTACGCCGAGATCGTCCGCGACACCGCCCGACTCCGCAGCGTCGGCGACCTCGGCCGCAAATTCATCCAGCTCGCACGCGCCGGCGACCCCACCAACGTCACCCGCCACGTCGAGCAGGCCTACGAAGACCTCGAGCAGGTCGTCACCCGCTGGGGACCCACCACCACCCACACCGACACCGGGTTCGTCGACCTCACCTGGCTCGACGGCGGCACCCCGCCCATCGTCGAACCACCCACCATCTGCCGCCGCGCCGACGGCGCCGCCCTGTTCTACGCCGGCAAGGTCAACGGGATCTTCGGCGACCCCGAGTGCGGCAAGACCTGGCTCGCCCAGGCCGCGATCGTCGAGACCCTCCTCGCCGGCGGCACCGCAGCCATGGTCGACGTCGACCACAACGGCCCCAACCACACCGCCGCCCGGCTACTCCTCCTCGGCGCCGACCTCGCCGAACGCCAGGACCTCCTCGCCGTCCTCGCCGACCCCACCCGGTTCCGCTACTACCAGCCCGACGACGGCGACCAACTCCGCGCCGCCATCAACGACCTCGTCCACCGAGCCCCCGACGTCGTGCTCATCGACTCCATCGGCGAAGCGATCCCCATGTACGGCGCCAACACCAACGACGGCGACGAGATCACCAACGCCATGCGGTTCATCTGCACCCGACCAGCCGACGCCGGCTCCTGCGTCATCACCATCGACCACCTCCCCAAGTCCACCGAAGCCCGCGCCACCGGCTACGCCATCGGCTCCATCGCGAAGAAGCGCATGATCCGCGGCTCCTACCTCCGCGCCGAAGCCCGCAACCAGCCCGCCCCCGGCCAGATCGGCCGCATCACGCTCCGCATCGAGAAGGACACCGCCGGCGAACTCCGCAAGACCTCCGGCGGCGGCTACGCCGGCACCCTCACCCTCGACTCCACCCGCTCCGAAACCCACGCCGCCACCAGCTGGTCCATCGCCCGCGAGGAAGCCCCCAAGAACGACGACGGCACCTTCCGGCCCACCAAGCTCATGGAGGCCATCTCCCGCTACGTCGAAGACAACGACCAGTGCACCCAGCGCGACGTCCAGTCCGACGTCCCCGGCAAGGACAAGTACGTCACCCAGGCCCTCAAGCTCCTCATCCACGAAGGCTTCATCACCACCATCCCCGGACCCCGCGGGTCCCGACTCCACCACTCCATCGCCCTGTACCGAGAGGCCGAAGATGACCACGCCTGACACCCCCAACCGACCGCGGCCCCACTGCGGCCCCACTGCGGCCCGAGAGACCCCGCAGGCCCCAGCCAGACGACTGCGGCCCCGGGCCCCCTCTCCTACGGAGGGGCCGCAGTCGGCGGGCCTCACTCGACCGCGGCCCACCACCGCGGCCCCAGCACCGCCCCGGGCCGTTCCTGAACCTCCTGCGAGAGCCGAGCTCGACCTCATGGGCCGGGGGTCGTCGGGGATGACCTCATGGCCGGCGTCGGCGTGGAGGGTTCGGTGAGCGGGGTGGGTTCGAACTCGGAGGCGCGGAAGCGTCTGGCGGAGGTGTCGGCGGGGCCGGTCCTCGCTGCTCCTGCAGTCGAGCTCGACCTAGTCCCGCTGGTGGCCATCGCCCGGGCTGCCGCGGAGGACCACGTGCCGATGCCGGCGAGGGTCGACATCGACCAGGCCGGCACGTGCGACGGATGTGCCGAGTCGGCCCACCTCGTCGCGGCCTACCCCGATGGCGAGGACACGGACCCGTGGCTCTGTGAGGCCTGCGCGGTTGACGCCGACTTCCAGCACGCGTTCGGCCCGACGGCGGTGCTGGTACTGCTCGGCGAGATCCAGTCGCTGAGGGTGCAGCGGGGCGAGCTGGAGGCCAGCACGGTGCAGGTGTTGGCGCAGCAGTCGCAGGAGGAGTCGCGGCTCCGGGCGGCGCTCGACGAGTACGGCGACCTGGCTGTGCGGTGCGCACGGGAGCGCGACGAGCAGCGGAGGCGCGCTGAGGCTGCCGAGCAGGAGCGCGACGAGGCGCGGGCAGAGGTGTCGAGGTGGGAGGTGCACTTCGGTACGGCGCAGGAGCAGCGCGACGACGCGCTCGCCCGGCTCGCCGCCGCCGAGTCCGCGCTCGCGGCCGTGCGCCGTGCACTGGACGACGAGCTGGCGAACCTTGCCGACGACGGGGCCCGCCTCTCGCACTCTGTCGTCAGGCGGATCGAAGCCGTCCTGCCCGCTCCCACGTCCCCCGGCGGCTCGGCCGCCACCACCACGAAGGAGAGCTGACCCATGCCCGAGCACATCCCGATGCCCAAGGCCCCCGACGGCTTCGTCGCCTGCCGGACCGGCTCCCGCCCCCAGGTCACCCACCTCGTGATCCTTGACAGCCAGGGCAGCAACGGCGGCCGCCCGACGATGTGCCGGCTGACGCGGTTCCCGATCCTCGATCCACACACCCGCGAGGTGCTCCTCGACGCCGACCTTCCCGGCTGGGGCATGGGCGACAGCGGCGTCACCGGCCCGGCTGTCCAGCAGGTGAAGTGCCCCGGCTGCTGGGACCGGGCCGCGGAGGTCTGCCGCGCTCCGGATGCCGCTGACGCTGCGGCTTCATCCGCTGAGCAGCGTGCACACCAGCTCGACGACCATGGCGAGGTCGAGATGGGCCAGCCCGTGAGCGGGCCGAACACCGCCGTGC
Organism: Nocardioides sp. L-11A; assembly: GCA_029961745.1. Taxonomy (NCBI): domain Bacteria; kingdom Bacillati; phylum Actinomycetota; class Actinomycetes; order Propionibacteriales; family Nocardioidaceae; genus Nocardioides; species Nocardioides sp. L-11A. The sequence goes on along the minus strand of CP124680.1, from coordinate 2,099,170 downwards.
CTGGCGAACCAGCGGGCGATACGGTGGGCAGCGAGGTACACGACAGCACGAGCTCGGGTCATGCCCAGTCGGTGTGCGGGCATCCCGCCGCGTGCTTGACCGACCGAGACGGCCCCAGCGCCGGCGAGGACGGCCCGGAGTGCGAGACCTGCGGCCGGACCACCTGCCCCGACGCCCAGCTCGTCGCGTTCTCCGAGCCAGTCGACTGCGAGTACGCCCCGATCTACGAGGCCCTCCACGCCGCCAAGGACTGCGACTACGGCTGCGCCCGCGACCTCACCAACGCCGGCATCCGGCAGTACGTCGTGCCCGCCGTTGACCGGATCGTCGAGACCCGCGTCGACGAGGCGGTCGCCGCGGCGCTCATCGTCGGCTCCGCCCGGGCACAGCACCCCCGGCGGCTGACCGACGACCAGCGCGCGGCCCTGGTCGACCTGCTCCCCAACGCCGAGCTCTGCTCCTGCGAGGCCGGCCCGCACCTCGTGTGGCCCGACTTCGACGCCAAGGTCGACGCGCTGCTCACCGCCGTCGACGAACTCCTCGTACAGCCCACCCCGACCGAAGGAGCCACCCCGTGAGCCGCGTCAACCAGACCATCACCAGCGACGACCCCCACCGGATCGGGAACTGCCTCCCGGCCTGCGTCGCGTCCCTGCTGAACCGCCCCCTCGACGAGGTCCCCCACTTCGCCGAGGAGGGCCTGATCCTCGGCGACACCCTCGCCGACGGCGTCGGCCACGGCACCGCCTGGTGGGCCATGCTCCTCGGCTACATGGCCGCCAACGGCTACGCCCCCATCGAGCTCGACCACGTCGACCAGGGCGAGCCCGGCGAGTACCTCTTCGTCGCCGGCCCCTCCCCCCGCGGGGTCATGCACCAAGTCCTCTACCGCGACGGCGCCCTCTGGCACGACCCGCACCCATCGGGCGACGGGCTGGCCGAGGTGCGGGAGGTGCTGGCGTGGCGGCCACGACGCTGGGACCACCGCCCCTCCGAGCCGCCGGCGCCGCCGGCACCCGAGCCCGAGCAGCCCGGTGAGCCCGAGGGGGTGCCCGATGCCTGAGCCCCTCGAACCACTCCTCGCCCGCGTCGCCGGGGAACACACCCGGGGCGGCGTGCGCTGCAGCTGCTCTGAGACCTGGCCAGACGGACCGCCGCACGACATCGACCTCCGCCTCGACGAGGTGCAGGCCTGGCACCAGCAGCACCTCGCGACGGCCCAGGCCGCGGCGCTCATCGAGGCCGGGCTCGTCGTACGCCAGTGCCGGGTCTGCGGCTGCACCGACGACGAAGCCTGCTGGCCCGGGTCGTGCTACTGGGTCGACGTCGACCTCTGCAGCTCCCACCCAGCCGACGACGCAGCCGCGGGGAGCGCGCCATGATCCGCCGCCTCCGCCGCCTCCGCCACCGCCGCGCGCTGAGACGTCTGGAGCGATACCGGTCCGACATCGCGTCGATCGGCATCGAGTTGATCATCGACACCACCAGCTTCGAGACCGGCATCGTCGCCTCGGCGATCGCCATGCGCGAACTGGACTCCATCAGCCGCTACCACCAGCGGCTCCGCCGCGAGCGCGACCTCGGCGTGGCCGCGGTGTCGACGATGACCCGCGAGTGGCGCCGAGACCTGTGGCCGGATCCTGCCCGAGACCCGATCACCGAAGAGGACGCCCGTCGACAGCTCCGCCAGCAGCTCGCAGCCGAGGCCTACTGGGGCACTCCACTCTCAGGACGGACGATGTTCGGAGGGATCGGCGGTGCGTGACTCGGCCCTTCTTGCGGCGGCGCGTAACTCGGCCCTTCTTGCGGCGTTGGCTTTCGCGGTCGCCAGCAGTTCCGCCAGGTTGAGGACTCCCGCCTCTGCCTCGTACGCCAAGGGCTGCGCCACCCACAGGGTGGAATGCGACACCGACCGTTCGCTGACCACGCTGACGATCTCGAGAACCGAGCCGTCGGCGGGCAGGTGCGCCAGCGCGTTGCCGAGCGTTTCAAGGTTGGCCCTGAGCGTCGGCGCGGTCTTCTCCGCCAATGCTTGCGCGCCCAGAAGGGCCGAGTACAAGCCAGCGATCCGGTCAGCGAGGACAGGGAGATCGGTGCCGCTCCGATCGGTGACTGCGGCCCAGAGCGCCGCGTGGGCCGCTCGCTCACGCACCTCAGTCAGCTGCAAGCGCAGATCGTTGATCTCCGCGGCCTCTCGGTCCCCTGCCCGCAGTCCCCTCTCGTGGTTGATGGTGCGCCGCAGGAGCAACCATGCGATGACTCCACCGAGCACGCCGCCGCCGATGCCGTCGAGGCCGTACATCGCGACCCACTCCCAGAAATTCACGCCTTCCACGCCCGGGACCGTACCTACGGGGTCCGGCACTTCGCAGGAGAACCGAGGATGACCGCCGCCGCCGATCGCCCACCCTGCCAGCGGTGCGGCCAGATCCACCCCCGCTGCACCGCCCACTCGAAACGCAGCGGCGCCCCCTGCGGCCGCCACCCCTCGCAAGGCCAGGAGGTCTGCAAGATCCACGGCGGCGGCTCACCCCAAGCCATCGCCGCCGCCGAACGCCGCCAGCTCGTCAAGGCGGCCGACCGGGCCATGCAGGACCTCTGGGTCGGACTCGACCAGGCCACCGCCGTCACCGACCCTGTCGCGTCCCTCCAGAAGCTCGCCGGCGCGCTCGAGCAGCTCGTCGACGAGACCGGCCGCCGCGTGTCCACCATGGACCACCTCGCCGGCGGGCAGCACCTCACCGCACTGCGCGGCGAAGTCACCCTCTTCGAGCGGGCGTTGGCGCGGCTCGCCGACGTGCTCGACAAGATGGCCCGGCTCGGGATCGCGGAGCGGCACGTCGAGCTGGAGCAGGAGCGGGCACAGCTGGTGATCGCGGCGTTCCGGGCGGCGATGGTCGTGCTGGCCGAGCGGGTCACGCTGCTGCCGGCCGACCAGGACCTGGTGCTGCGGACCTTCCTCGAGCAGCTCGGTACGCCGGACGGGTCCGACGCGATCGGCGGTGCAGCGTGAGCCACTTCGACATGGACGCGTTCCGCCGGCAGATGGATCAGGACTTCCGCGACGTCGTACGCCGGCAGGCCGCCCAGGCTGCCGATCGGCTCAGGCAGGATCTTGCGGCCGGCCGGATCTGGGTCAGCGGCGACGCCGGCCAGGAGGAGCCCTACCGGCCGCACCGCAACCACGGCTGCGACCCCGCCCCAACGTCGCTGTTCTGGGGCGACCTCGACCTCACCGGCCACCAGTCGTGGGTGTTCATCGACCCCGGCACCGGGATCGCGGTCGCCGCGGCGCCCCTGACCGACGACGGCGCCTACGTCATCACCACCCTCCCGACCGAAGGAGACCAGCCAACATGACCCGCAGCCGCGGCACGTGGTTCGTCAGCGACACCAGCCTCACCATCCTCAGCGACAGTCCGGGCGCGCGGTTCCCCGACCGCATGCGGCTCGCCCTCAAGGGGTGGATCGAGCACCACGGCGGTGACCCGATGGACATGCCGCTGGTCAACACCTTCACGCGGCTCGTCGACGAGCACGCGATCGAGTACGACATCTTCGAGCGCGACGCCGACGGCAGACGGCATCTCGTGGTCGACGATGACGGGGAGGTCCGGCGGGGCTTCGCGCGTCGCCGGCACCGGCTGCAGCTCGACGAGCCGCCGCTGCCGTTCCCCGACGAGTTCCAGTTCCAGCCGCTCCGTCTGGTGTCCGAACCCGACACGGACGAGGTCCCACCGTGCGAGCCGCCCCGCCCGCTCTGCGAGACCGACCCCCACGGCGGACCGCCGGCGTGCACCGACGAACCCGGATGCGACGCCGCCGAGCACATGCTCTGCTGCCCCAGCCTCCTCCCCGACGACGACCTCGACGAACAGGACCACGAGTGACCGACCCCCACCGGCAGGGCATGACCACGGTCGACTACATCCGCGACCTCACCGAGACGCACACCCACGTCGAGCTCTACACGATTCGCGAACGAGGCCAGTGGCTCACCCGCCGCCACACCACGACCGCACCTGCCCTCCTCGACCAGCTCTGGGCCAACGACATCCCCTCCAACACCGCCGAGGAAGGCCCCCGCGCCGGCTACGAGTCCAAGCCGGCCGCCCGGCTCGACGCCCTCGACACCGCAGCCCGGATCGACATCGAGATCTCCCGCTGGATCACCGACCTCGGCGAAGACCCCGCGCTCGACACCAGGGCCGCGCTCCGCCAGCTCCACGGCCTGCTCCAGTCGGCCGACGAGCCAGCCCAGCGCGAGATCCGCCTCGACATCCGACGGTGGTGGATCCGCGCCCGCATCGTCACCGGCTGGGACTCCCCCGCCTGGACCCCGGACAACACCTGCCCCCAGTGCGGCGAACGCGGCACCCTCCGCGTGCGGCTCGCTGATCACGTCGCCGCCTGCGTCGAGGACGTGTGCCGAGCGACATGGGACGAGAGCACCATCGGCCTGCTCGCCGACCACATCCGCGTCGAGTCCGAGGCGGAGAAGAAGCCGAAGGCCGGCCCGGGGCCGTGCTGGTGCCCGCTCCCGAAGCCGGTGGTGCCGGACCTGTCCCGCCTGTGCCCGGGATGCGGGTCGGCGCGGTGTCGGCACGCTCTCGGCGCTCGCCTGCTGGACACGATCCGGGCAGAGCGAGAGAGGATGCAGGCATGACCGACGGTGCGACGGTGAGCACGATGGAGGACCTGGTGGCGTTCTGCCTGGCCCGGATCGCGGAGGACGAGGAGCTGCTCGACTGGGGCAACCCCGTCCGGATCGTCGTGGACCCTCACGGTCCGGGAGACGCCTCGATCCCGTTCCATGACCGCTGGAAGGCTGAGTGCGAGGCCAAGCGCGGGCTGATCGAATGGGCCCAGGGCGTCGAGGACCTTCGTGCGCTGGGCGACCCGGCCGCGCCGCTACAGCCGCACGGCGAGCAGGTCATCCGGATCCTCGCCGAGACCTGGGCCGGCCACCAGGACTACGACCCCGGGTGGCGCCCCGACGGCACCGCTTGACACAACGGCCCCACATGCCTCAACATCACCACTGGCGGGTGAAGTGTCTCCAGACACTCCCCGCCATTGCCATGCCCGCGCCTCCCTTCCCCAGAGCGCGTGAGCCCCATGGGTCGAGCACCACGCCCGCAGGAGCACACCCATGTCCGCTCGCAGCACCCCACGCCGCTTCGCGACGATCCTCGCCGACCCGCCCTGGGACGTCGCTCAGAAGGGCACTCTCGGCGCGATCCGCCACTACGACCTGATGACTCTCGACCGCATCAAGGCCATGCCGATCAGCGACCTCGCGACCGACGACGCCCACCTGTGGCTCTGGGTCACCAACGCCACGCTGCGCGACGGGTACGACGTCGCCGATGCGTGGGGCTTCACCGTCCGCTCCCCGCTGACATGGGTGAAGTTCCGGCTCGGGCTGGGCAACTACCTGCGCAACTCGACCGAGCACCTGCTGTTCGCGACCCGCGGCCGCGCGCCGGTCCGGTTCAAGGCGCAGCCGACGTGGATGACCGCTCCCGTGCAGGACCACAGCCACAAGCCGGAGGAGCAGTACGCGCTGATCGAGCGGGTCTCCCCTGGCCCGTACCTCGAGCTGTTCGCCCGCCGGCACCCGCCGACCTCCGAGCCGTGGGCGGTGTGGGGCAACCAGATCCCGTCGTCGGTCGAGATCCCTGGCTACCCGGTGCCGGAATACTCCATCTGACCTGAGCGGGGGCGGTGATCGCGATGACCACCGCCCCCGACCTGATGGTCGAGATGATCCGCACCCAGCTCGCCCCCGAGCTCCGCCAGCGCCCCTGGGCCGCACCCGGCGAGATGGCCCAGGCCCTCGACCGCACCACCGTCCAGACGCCCGCGCTCCGCAAGATCGACGAGCGCCTCGTCGCGGTCCGCGACGGCCAGTGCGAGCGGCAGATCATCAACATGCCCCCGCAGGAGGGCAAGTCTCAGCGGACCTCGGTCTGGTTCCCGCTGTGGCTGCTCCACGGCAACCCCAACCTCCGCATCGGCATCGTGTCGTACGGCCACGACGTCGCCCGCCGCTTCGGCCGCCGGATCCGCGACACCCTCAAGGCCAACCCGGACCTCGGCCTCCAGCTCTCCCAGTCCTCCCAGCGCCAGGACGAGTTCGAGCTCCTCGGCTACCAGGGCGGCGTCGTCTGCGTCGGCGTCGAGGGCGGCCTCACCTCGAGGCCGATCGACGTGCTGATCATCGACGACCCGTACAAGGACGCGAAGCAGGCCGACTCGAAGGCCTGGGCCGACACGATCAAGAACTTCTGGTCCGAGGTCGCGCTCCCCCGCCTCGCCCCGGGCGCTCCCGTCGTGCTGATCCAGACCCGCTGGCGCGAAGATGACATGGCCGGCTGGCTCCAGAAGGAGTTCGCCGACGAGTGGGACGTCCTCAACATCCCTGCCCAGGCCGACCACGACCCCGAGAAGGGCGAGACCGACGTCCTGGGCCGCGAGCCCGGCGAGTTCATGGTCTCCGCCCGCGGCCGGACGGTGAAGGACTGGCTGAAGAAGATCCGCGAGGTCGGATCCCGCGCCTGGAACGCGCTCTACCAGGGGCGCCCGGCGCCGGCCGAGGGCACGATCTTGAAGCGCGGCTGGTGGAAGCGGTACGACCAGCCGCTCTGGCTGGAGCGGGAGGACGGCTCCCGGATCGTCACCGGGTTCGACGACCTGGTCATCTCCTGGGACCTGACGTTCAAGAAGACCGAGGGCACCGACTACGTATCCGGTCAGGTCTGGGGCCGCCGCGGCGCGAACGCGTACCTCCTTGACCGTGTGCATGGCCGGATGGACTTCGTCGAGACCGTGGCCGCGGTCCGCCGGCTCGCCGCGCGGTGGCCGCAGGCGACGTTGAAGCTCGTCGAGGACAAGGCGAACGGGCCCGCGGTGATCTCGATGCTGGGCCGGTCGGTGCCCGGGATCGTGCCGGTCGAGCCCGACGGCGGGAAGGAAGCCCGCGCCGCGGCGGTGTCACCGCTGGTCGAGGCCGGGAACGTGTGGCTCCCCTCGAGCGAGCTCGCGCCGTGGGCCGACGACGTGATCGAGCAGTGCGCCGGGTTCCCGACCGCGGCGCACGACGACGACGTCGACGCGCTGTCCCAGGCGCTGAACCGGATGATCCTGCAGCCGCTGCTGCTCGATCAGCTGGTAGTCGATGAGGATCTCGAGCCCGAGCTCGAGGCCTTCAACATCACGCCCTACTAGGCGTCCGCCTTGGTGACTTCGGCCCACATCCAGTTCCCCGGGGTGTAGATCGCGAGCGTGTTCGACCCTCCGCGCAGCACGTGCAGGTGACCGTCAACGATCTTGATATCGACTCCGTCCGGATGCTTGGCCTCTCTCGGTCCCGACTGTCGAACGACGACCGGCATGCGCATCCCCTTCCCGTTCGGAATGCCGCTGGTCTCTCGGTCCCGACTGTCGAACGACGACCGGCATGCGCATCCCCTTCCCGTTCGGAATGCCGCTGGTCGGCACTCTCGAACCAGAGCGTATGGCGACGTTCCGACACAATCCCACGACGTCAGAGAGGCAGGTGATCCGCCGTGCCCGACTGGCCCCAGGGATCCGTCCCCAACACCGAGCGCCTCCTGACCGAGGTCGCCGCGCTCGCCGGCGACAACGCGCTCCTCAAGGAGCGGCTCGCCGACCTCGAACTCGCCGCCGAGGACGTCGGCTGGGAGCGTGCGTCGGCCCGGCTGCAGGACGAGTTCTCCCGCAAGGGCCTGGAGAACGTCACCCGCAACTGCCGGGTCATGGCCGTCGCGTCCCCGCTGATCAAGCGCGGCATCCAGCTCCGCACCGGCTACATCTGGGGCCAGGGCCTCACGATCCAGGCCCGCGCCGCCAGCGACGACCAGGGCGAGTCCGGGCAGGACGTCAACGCCGTCGTGCAGGCATGGTGGGACGACGAGTCCAACCAGAAGGCCCTCACCGGCACCCAGGCCCAAGAGGAGCTCGAGCGGGCGCTGGGCACCGACGGGCAGGTGTTCATCGCCTGCTTCACGAACCAGCTCACCGGGCGGGTGCAGAACCGGTCGACGCCGTTCGAGGAGATCGTCGACGTCGTCAACAACCCCGACGACCGCGACGACCCCTGGTTCTACCTGCGGCAGTACACGACGTACACCGAGAAGCCGTTCCGCAACGCGGCTGGCGTGCTGACGATGCGGTTCCGGCCGGTCGTCGTGAGGGTCGCGCACCCGGCGCTGGGGTTCTGGCCGGCGACCCGGCCGAAGGCGATCGACGTCGACGGCACCCGGTACGACGTGCTGTGGGACCAGCCGATCCTCCACGTGCCGGTGAACCGGCTCGACGGGTGGAAGTGGGGTGTGCCCGACGTGTACGCGTCGCTGCCGTGGGCGCGGGCGTACGAGGGGTTCCTGACCGACTGGGCGAGGTTGTGCAAGGCGCTGAGCAAGTTCGCGTGGAAGCTCACCGGCGACCGGGCCACGAAGGTCCGCGCCGCGGCGAGTCGCCTGCAGTCCGCGCTCCCGGCCGACGTGCCGCCGATCGGTGGCAGTGACGCCGGCGGTGTGGCCGCGATCGGGCCGGGAGGGAACCTGGAGGCGATCCCGAAGACCGGCGCGACGATTGACAGCGAGTCCGGTCGTCCGCTCGCGTCGCTGGCGGCCGCCGGGCTGGGCCTGCCGGTCACCACGCTGCTGTCCGACCCGGGCACTACCGGGGCGCGGGCGGTCGCGGAGACGCTGGAGCAGCCGACGATCCTCGAGATGGGGATGCGTCGGCAGCTGTGGGGCAACGTACTGGCCCAGCTGGCCGGCTACGCGATCGACCAGGCGGTGAAGGCGCCGCAGGGGCCGCTGCGGGGTGTGATCCAGCAGGACGGGAACCGGCAGGTCGCGACGCTGGCGGGCGAGGTCGAGAAGACGGTCGTCGTGGACTGGCCGGACCTGAACGAGTTGGACCCGAAGTCCGCGGTCGAGGCGATCACCGCGGCGGACGGTACCGGCGTGGTTCCGCCGTTGGAGACCCTGCGGCTGCTGCTCGCGGCGCTGCGGGTGAAGGACGCCGACGAGGTGATCGCGTCGGTGACCGACAAGGACGGGAACTTCATCGACCGGCGGGTCGGCGCTGCTGCAGCCGCGATCGCTGCGCAGCGCCAGCAGGCGGCCTGAGGTCCTGGCCCAGTGAGTGCTGAGCGGTGAGCACCGGCACCCCCGAGCAGCCCAACCCGTACGCCGTCGAGATCGCCCTCGCCGCGGCGCTCGCCGAGATCACCAACGCCCAGGACGCGACCATCACCCAGGCATGGGCGGCCGCCTGGTCGGAGATCTCCGCCGAGCTGCTCGACACCCTGACCGAGATCCTCACCGACGCCGGCCGCGTCAACGCCACCGCCGTCGTGCGGTTCGAGCGGTTCGCCCGGGTCCTCGCCGGGATCGCGGACCACCTCGACGATCTCGCCACCGCGCTCGGCGTCACCGTCACCAACGACTTGGCCGACGTCCTCGACCAAGCTGAGACCGGGACCGTCGAGCTGATCGCCGCCCAGCGGCTGGCCCGCAGTGTCCCGGGCCGGGAGGTCCCCACCCCGGCGCTGGACGCGATCGTGCGTCGTACGACGCAGCAGGTCACCTCGACCGCGCTCCCGCTGGCCGACGAGACCTACGCGATCGTGCTCGGCGAGCTCACCCGCGGCGTCGCGGCCGGCGACAACCCCCGCCAGACCGCGGCCCGGATGCTCCAGCGGGCCGAGAACCACTGGAACTTCGGCCGCTCCCGCGCGGTGACGATCGCGCGGACCGAGACCCTCGACGCCTACCGCGAGGGCGAGCGCGTCACCCAACTGGCCCACGCCGACCTCCTCGCCGGCTGGGTCTGGGTGTGTCATCTCGGGCCGCGGACCTGCCGATCCTGCCTCGCGATGCACGGCCAGGTCTTCGACCTCGAGGTCCCCGGCCCCGACGACCACCAGCAGGGCCGCTGCAACCGGATCCCAGTGGTTCGGGAGGAGGACGGGTCGGTCGACCTGTCGTGGCTGCCGTCGGCCGAGGACCACTTCGCCGCCCTCACCCCGGCCGATCAGCAGGCGATCCTCGGCAAGGCCGGCTGGCGCGCCTGGGTCGCCGGGGACTTCCCGATCGAGCAGTGGACGAAGCGGCGGACCAACGATGGCTGGCGCGACTCCCAGGTCCCCGCCAGCCCCGGCGACGCCGGCGGCCGCGGTGGCGGAGACGGCCGGCCCGGGGACAGCAGCCCACCGGAGCCCCCTGCCCGGGTGCTGCCGATCGACGAGCACTTCGTGTACGACGGGGCGCTCGGCTCGCAGGGCCGCAACGAGCGGTTCACGTACGGCGCCCTCGATCGTCTCGGTCTGATCGCGCCGGTCGACGACCCCGATCTGTACTTCGACGACGACGAGTTGGTGGTCGCCGAGTGGCTGCGCGGCCGCGGCCTCGCCGTGCGGTCGGTCGCGAACGCTGACGACCTCCCGAAGACGCCTGACGCCGTCATCGACGGCGCGAAGGTGACCGTCGAGTTCAAGACCCTCAAGGCGGACCGGATGACGACCGTCCGCAACGCCGCCACGGAAGGGCGACGCCAGGCCGAGCGGATCGTGATCAACGGTCAGCCGGTCGGCCTCCCGGCCGGGACCGCGGACGATGCGATGGGACGGATCCTCGGCCTGATCGGTGGCGTGATCGAGGAAATCGCGATCCTCCGCGGCGACGGCACGAGCGTAGGATGGACCCGTGGCTGACTACGACCAGATCATCTTCCTCAGGGACGCGTCCCTCGAGGACAAGGTGGCTGCGCTCGTCGAAGGCATCGCCACCCACCCGACCAGGATCGCCGTGGAGCCGTACCACGACCCGGCCGACCCTGAGGTCGAGCTCGCGATCTTCTTCGCAGCGAACAACCAGACCCAGCTCGACGAGTGGGTCGACGAAGTACGACAGCGCCTGGCTGAGCAGCTTGATCTCGACGCCGCGGCCGCGCCGACCGCCGACGAGTACGAGCTCGTCGAGCTCGCCCGCCAGCGCTGACCTACCTGGCGCGCTGCTGGCCTAGCCGCGGCCGTCCTCCGCGTGCGCTGATGTAGCGCACCGTCTCGCAGCGTCCGCACTGCTCCTCGGTCTCTGCCCCTCGCACGAGCGAGAGGTGGATCCCTTTCACCGCCCAGACGTGATCCGCTCCGGCGACGCACGCCTGGGCGTCGTCATGTCCGGAGCCAGCCGGCTCGCCCGGACCGTCCTCGCTGGTCACCCGCCGCACGCTACCCGCCCCACCCCCACCACCGGGAGGTCCCCGTCATGCCCAAGCCCCTGCGCGAGACCGCGCGCCTGCTCGAAGCAGCCGCCACCACCGGCGGCCTGCGGCTGGTCCAGCTGATCTCGCCCGGCTGGGGCACGTCGGGCTACTACTCCCCCGAGGTGCTGGAGTCGGCCGCCGCCGACCAGGTCATCCCGGCCGGCACCCACATGTACGCCGACCACCCCACCGACCTCGAGCTGATGGAGCGCCCCGAGCGCTCGATCAAGGACCTCGTCTCCACGACCGCCTCCGACGCGCGGGTCGCGACCGAGACCGACATCGCCGCCGGCGCCGACGAGGGCGCGCTGGTCGCCGAGGTCCGCGTCGTCACGCCGTACCGCGACCTCATCGACGACCTCGCCGACGACATCGGCGTCTCGATCCTGGGCGCCTACACCGACGCGACCATCGGGGAGGCCGAGGGCCGGCGCGGTCAGATCATCGAGGGCCTGGCGTTCATCCAGTCCGTCGACTGGGTCACCCGGGCCGGCCGCGGCGGCCGGGTGCTGAGCGTGTTCGAGTCCGCGAAGGCCGGCCGCCGGGCCGCGGCCCGCGGGCTGCGGGAGGCCACCGTCAACGACACCCGCGACGGCCTCGCCGTCGCGCTGCGCGACGCCTACGGCAGCGGCGAGCGGACCTGGGTCTGGGTGCGCGACTTCGACGACGCCACGGTCTGGTTCGACGTCGAGTCCGACGACGACAACGGCATCTACCAGCAGGGCTACACCCAGAGCTCCAGCGGCGCTGTCGAGCTCACCGGCGAGCGCACCGAGGTGCGGATCGTCACCACCTACGTCCCGGCCACCCGGCCGGACGACCACACCACCGAGGAGTCCAAGGAGGACACCATGGGCAAGATCCAGATCGAGGAGTCGGAGCACACCGCTCTCCTCGAGAAGGCCGGCCGGGTGGACGCTCTCGTCAGCGAGAACGCCACCCTGAAGGACAACGAGGCCCGCCGGGTCCGGACCGACCGCGCGCGCGTGCTGGTCGCCGAGCGCGCGAAGGCCGCCGGCGTCGCCTTCGACGACCTGCAGGTCCGCGGCCTGCTCGTCGACCTGCCGCTCACCGAGGCCGGCGACCTCGACGAGACGGCGTTCTCGGCGTCCGTCGACACCGCGGCCACCGCCCTCAAGGAGGCCGCCGCACGGTCGGCTTCCGGCGGTACCGGCCAGGTCGTCGGGTTCGGCGGCGACCCGGGCGGCGGGAGCGGTGTCACCGAGTCCCGGCGCACGACCACTCCGTGGGGACGCCCCCTCACCGAGTCCGGCAACCAGACCGGCAACCAGAAGGGAGCCTGACCGATGGCCCGCAACGAGATCTTCCGAGACGCCGACCACCTCTCCCTGCCGGTCCCGGCAGGGAAGAAGGCCGGCGACCCCGTCCGCGTCGGCGGCCTCAACGGGGTCTGCGAGACCGACCGCGCCAAGACCGACGTCCCGGCGTACAACCAGGACGGCACCCGCAACGCCAGCTACAACTACGGCGGCGGCAACCCCAACGGCCACGCGACTGTGTGGCTCAAGGGCGGCCACGAGTTCGACGTCGAGTTCGCCGTCGCCGCCGTCGGTGATCCCGTCTACATCCTCCCCGACGGCACCGCGCTCACCGACGAGCCCGACGACGGCGGCTCCCCCGCGGTCGAGAACCCGGTCTACGGCCACGCGCTGACGACCAAGGCCGCGACCGTGGGCACCCCGAGCCCCCTGACCGTTCGCATCGCGAACTGAGAGGACCAGACCCATGACCAACACGATCGAGGTCCTCCACGGCAACAACGCCGTCCAGGCCGCCTCCGACGCCGACTTCCCCGGCGCCACCAACCCGCGGAACTTCCGCATCTCCGAGTCCCTCATGGACAAGGCGATGACCCTGATGGAGGACGCCTTCCGGGGCAAGTGGGGCGCCGCCCAGCGCCTCGCCGAGGCGTTCGCCACCAGCGACTTCACCCTCGCCGCGTTCGCCGCGATCGACACCGAGATGCAGCGCCAGTACGACGAGCTCCCGTCGACCTGGCGCGGCTACACCGACACCACCACCGTCAACGACTTCCGCCCCAAGCGGCTGCTCGACAAGTGGCGCAACACGATCGGGTTCGACCTCGTGCCCGAGCTGACCGAGTACCCCGCCGAGGACAAGCGCGGGCACGCGGTCAACGAGATCGCGGTCGCGAAGTTCGGTCGCCGGTTCGCGATCTCGTGGGAGTCGTGGATCAACAACGAGGCGATCCAGGAGTTCGAGGACCTGCCGGGCACCATCGCCCGCCAGGCCCGCGAGACGGAGGCCATCAACGCGGTCTCCAACCTGATCGCTGCGAACCGCAACGGCGTGAACACCGACTTCTTCAAGGCCGGCAACGGCAACGCCCCCACCGCGCTGCCGCTGACCCTCGACAACCTCGACGCGGTGCTCGACCTGATGGCGGCGAAGAAGTCGAAGATCTCCGGCAAGGTCGTCGCCGCGCCGCCCCTGCAGGTGGTCGTGCCGCAGACCCTGAAGCGGACGATCGAGCGGATCCTCGCGGTCCGCACGATCAAGAAGACCGAGACGTCGGGCAGCAACTCGACCGAGTTCGAGTACGACAACTACGTCAACGTCGACTACGTCGTCGACCCGATGCTCGACTACTGGAACACCGGCTCCAAGGCGGCCGGGACCTGGTTCGTCGTCCCCAAGCCGAAGACCGCGCGGCCGGCGCTGTGGGCGGCGTACCTGCGCGGCCACGAGCAGCCCGACATCCGGGTGAAGTCCTCGGCCAGCCAGCGGGTCGGCGGTGGGGACGTGTCCCCGCTCGAGGGGTCGTTCCAGATCGACGACATCCAGTACCGCGGGCGTCACATCGTCGGCCACCAGACCGGCGACCCGACGTTCACGTACGCCTCGAACGGCAGCTGACGCGGGCAACTGCTGCTCTCGCCGTGGGCGGCCCGAGCGACCGGGCCAGGGCCGCCCACGGTTCCACCCCCACCGCACCACCACGACCAGGAGGAGGCTGACCATGGCCGTCGACTTCACGACCCCGCTCGGGCAGGTCCGCCTCCTCCTCAACGACGTCGACGAGGACGCGTTCGTCTTCACCGACAACGAGATCAACGCCTTCCTCGCCCTCGAGCGTGGACGGGTGAAGCGCGCCGCGGCGCAGGCGATCGACTCCCAGGCCACCAACGAGGCGCTGGCGCTGAAGGTCCTCAAGGACCACCAGGTGCAGACCGACGGCGCGAAGCTCGCCGACGCGATGCGCCGGCACGCCGACTCGCTGCGCAAGCAGGCCCGCGAGGACGAGGACGCCGACGACGACGGGTTCTTCTTCGACGTCGTCGACATCGTCGGCGGCAACGGTCGCCCGCCCGAACTCACCGAGCACCCCCAAGGCTGGTGCTGATGCCCCGCGCTGTCGGCTACGGCCGCCCCGGCAACCCGGTCTTCCCGCCCGGCTGGGCCGCCGCGGCCGCCGGCGTGCTGGACCGCACCCACGACTCCACCGTCTCCGTCGGCCCCGCCGGCGCCCAGCGCTCCTGGAGCGAGGCCGACGGGCAGACGATCACCACCGCGGCCGCCCCGGCGTACGACGGGCCCGCCACGGTCCGCCCAGCCGGCGAGGCCGACAGCAGCCAGCCCGTGGTCGGTGAGGAGCAGGTCACCGTGACCCGCTACCAGGTCGGGCTCCCCCACCCGACGGCCGGGATCGAGGTCGGGCACGTCGTCCACGTCGCCACGTCCCCCGACGTCGCGCTGATTGGGCGTGACCTGACCGTGGTCGAGGTGGAGTACGGCGATCGCCGCTTCACCCGGCACGTGTACGCGACCCTCAACGACTGAGCAGGAGGCGGACCGTGATCGTGACCATCGACCTGTCCGAGGTCCGCCACCTCGCCGCTGACCTCCGCAGCGCCGGCGCCCGTGTCGAGCCGGCCGTCGACCGTGAGGTCGGCCGCGGCGGCTACCGGGTCCAGGGCCGCGCCCAGGTCAACGCGCCGAAGGACACCGGCAACCTGGCCGAGTCGATCAGCACCGACCTCGGGCACCTCTCCTACGAGGTCGGCCCCGAAGCGTCGTACGGCGGCTTCGTCGAGGAGGGCACGACCGGGCCGTACCCGATCGAGAATGCCTTCGGCCGCGGGATCCTCGTCATGCACCCCGGCATCAGCCCCCAGCCCTACCTCGGCCCGGCGTTCGACGCCGAGCTCCCTCGCACCGAGCGCGGCATCCTCCGCACCGCCGCCGACCGGACCCTGGGCTGACGGGGCGAAGGGGCTAGAGATGAGCAGCATCCGCCGCCTGGTCCTCGCCCAGCAGGTCGACGCCCGGCTCCGGGCCATGCCCGGTCTGCCGGCCGTGGAGTTGTACGCCGGCGAGATCCCCAAGCCGCCGCCCATGCTCACCATCCCCGGCACCAGCACCCCGGACCCGTCGGGCCGGGTCGCGCCGTACGTCGTCGTCTTCGGCGGGATCGGACGGCCGGTCGTCGAGCCCGACGTCGCACGGTGCGCGGATGAGCTCGACTGGCCGGTCCACCTGATCTGCGTCGCGCCCTTCCGTGACGACGTGCTGGCCCTGGTCGACCGCGTTCACTCCTGGCTGTTCCGCTGGTCGCCCGTCGTCAACGGGGTCGCGGTCGGGGTCCTGGAGCCGCCGCTCGGGTACGAGCCGCCCCCGCCGCGCCGCCTCGACACCGTGCAGCCGGTCCGGTTCGAGGTCCCGCTGCAGTACCGGCTCACCGCCACCGCGACCTGACCCCCTGCGGGCCGCCCCCGCCACCCCTCTGTCTCCCGACGCACCTTCCCCGGCGCCGGGCGATCCGCCCTGCCTGCTTCCCCCAGGCAGCGGCCCATCCATCACCGCCCCGACCACCGAGGAGGACCCCGTCATGGACGGATTCGTCGAGGTCTACGCGAAGTCGACCGGCCGCAAGCAGCGGGTGCCCGAGCACTGGCTCGACCACCCCGTGCTCAGCCGCGACTTCGAGAAGACCCCCAGCGCCCGAGCCGCCGAGCAGGCGCCCGCCCCGAAGCCCCCCGCCGGCATCCCGCCGACGGGCAGCAAGCCCCCGGCCGCCGGGGAGAAGGAGTAGAAAATGCGCAGCCTCGCCGACGGCCACGAGAAGATCGCCGTCCTGACCACCCAGCCCGAGGACCCGAGCCAGCCCACTGTCGCCGAGCTCAACGCCGGCATCGACGCCTCGTGCGCCATCCTCGCGTCCGACTGGACGTTCGGCCCCACCGACTCGGATACCTTCGCGGAGCCCGCCGTCTGCGAGGACTCCAACGCCCAGTCCTACGGCCGCTCCAACGGCCAGTTCGGCGCGACCATCTTCCGGCACTTCGCGACCGCGACCCCGGGCCAGGCCGACGCCACCGCCGACACCACCTTCGCCGCGCTGAAGGTAAAGGGCACGATCGTGTGGGTGTACTCGCGGCTCACCGCGAAGAAGTCCGCCGAGGCGTGGGCCGAGGACGACGAGATCCGCTACGGCGCCGAGGTGCTGACCGACACCCCGCAGCCCCCGCAGGAGGCCGGCGGCTACATCAAGTCCCGGGTGCCCGGTCAGGTGCAGCGCGCCTGGCCGTACATCAAGGCCGTCACTTCCATCCCCGGCTGATCTGCCGCTCGGGCTGGCAGGGCCCTCGATCCGGGGTGGCGGGCGTCGTGAGGACCGCCCGCCACCCCACCGGCCCACCACAGCACTCCCCGTGCACCTCCCGTCCTCGCACCCCGTCCTCGCACCCCGTCCTCACCGTCCTCACGCCTAGGAGCACACCGTGACCCAGCACGCCGAGACCGACCCCATGACCGCCGACATCCCCTCCGCGGCCGCCGCAGAGCAGCCGGAGCCGGCCGTCACCGAGTACCTCGACCTCGACGCCGTCCTCAGCGGCGCCGCGATCCTGGCCGAGCGCACCGAGATCCTCTACACCAAGCCCCACCTCGAGGCCCAGCTCGACGCCCTCGACTTCGAGATCCAGCGGCTCACGTCCGGCGCCGCGCCGAAGTCGGAGCTCGACGAGAGCGCCGTCGGCGACAGCCCCGTATCGGCCGACGGCCGCTCTGTCGAGGCGCTCATCGAGGAGCGGCAGGCCAAGCGCCGCGAGTACATCGCATCGGGTCGCAAGGTGCTGCTGCGCCAGATGAACGGCGACGCCTGGGCCGAGTTCGAGGCGAAGTGGAAGAAGGAGCTCGCCGCCAAAGCGCCGTACCCGATGGCGATGTGGAACGAGCTCCTCGCCGCGTCGCTGGTCTCCCCCGCGGCGTCGGTGGAGAAGGTCGCCGCGCTGCGGAAGAAGTTCGGAGCGCCCGCGCTGGAGAAGCTCGCGCGGTCGACGTGGGAGATGAACACAGAGGGGGGCGTGTCCGTCCCTTTCTAGCCACGCTCCTCGCGCGCCCCGGCTCCCAGACGGCGCGCGACGAGCTCGCGCTGGCCCTGCAGCTCCGGACGCCGCCGTCGGCCCTGCGGGGACGGATGACGACGTCGTACCACCACTACGACGAGGAGGGCCGGCTCGCCCGCACGGTGACCGAGCCGGTCTGGACCGACCTGGACCGGGCGCTGCTGATGGCCTACCAGCGCTACCTCGGCTCGCTGTGCCCCGGGGAGTGCGGGCAGCCGAAGGCGCTCGCCCACCACCCGGCGAACGACGGCTGGTACGGCATAGCGGACACGGTGATCTGTCACGCCTGCACCGCGCTGAAGCGGGCCGCGAACGAGGGCTCGAAGGAGCCGGTGAAGCCGGTCGAGTTCCACGTGCTGAACCACGACCGGGACTACCAGGCCAACCCGCTCCCGCAGCTCGATCTGGACCGGGATCTCGACCGGCCCCGCGACCTGCCCGCCGGCTGGGCTGCCTGACCGCTGCCCCGATGGCCTGAGAGGACGGTGCTTCGATGGGTTCGACTGTGCGGTCTGTGACCGTCCGGCTCGACGCGATGGTCGCGGAGTACGAGCGCAAGATGAAGCGCGCCGGCGACACCACCGAGCGCGCGTTCGACCGGATCCACGCGTCCACTGCACGCGCACGTCAGGACTTCGTCGCGACCCAGCGGGCCACCGACCGGCTGGAGACGTCCACCGCGCGGCTGAGCTCCACGACCAACCTCGTGGCGCCGTCGCAGCGTCGGCTCGCCACCGAGGTCGACCGGGTCTCGGTCGCGGCGGTGCGCGGGTCGGCGTCGATCGACCAGTACTCCGGGCGGTTGAAGCTCCTGGGCGAGGTCCTCGCGGTCCTCGGGCCCGGGCTGCTGCCCTTCGGCGCCGGCGGGCTGACGGCCATCGCCAGCCTGGCCGGGTTGTTCGGTGCGGGGGCCGCCGGGGCGCTCGCCATGCTCGGCGCGCTGCAGGGCGTCGGGGACGCGCTGAAGGTCGTCGAGAAGGCCCGCCTGGAGCCGACCGCGGACAACCTCCGCGAGGCCCGGGCCGCGCTGAAGGACCTCACGCCTCAGGCGCGGGAGTTCGTCGCGCGCTTCGGGGAGATCCGCCCGGTCCTGAAGGCGATCCGCGACTCCGGCGCCGGGGAGCTGTTCCCTGGGGTGACGTTCAGTCTCGACCAGCTCGAGCGGCTGGAGCCGATGCTGAGCCGTCTCGCCGCGGCGTCCGGTCGGGCCGGTGGGACCGCGATCGCACGCAGTGCGCAGTCGCTGGCGAGCGACCGGTGGGAGCCGTTCCTCGACTTCCTCGTCGACGAGATCCCCCAGGCCGTGGCGAACGCGACCCAGCTGGTGGGGTCGCTGGCTCACGCTGGCGCCGAGATGTGGATGACGTTCGACTCGACGAACGACCGGTTCGTCGACTGGCTCGTCGACGTCGCCAACGGGCTCGACAGGTGGTCCTCGTCGGCCCAGGGCCGGGAGGACATCAGGTCGTTCCTGGCGTACGCCGAGAAGACGGGCCCGAAGGTCGGGGACTTCTTCGTCGGTGCCGCCGACGCGTTGACGCAGCTCATGCAGGCCGCCGCTCCGCTGTCCGGTCCGGTACTGGACACGCTGACCGCGCTCGCGAAGGTCGTCGGTGCGGTCGCCGACAGTGACCTGGGTACGCCCATCCTCGCGGGACTCGCTGCGCTGTCGCTCTACAACCGCGCGTTGCAGGTGACCGCGACGCTGCAGACCAAGCTGACCGGCTCCCAGGCGCTCGGCACCGCGCTGGCCGGCGGCGGGATGCTCGGCGCGACCCGCGCCAGCGGGGCGGGCGTCCGGCAGCTCGGGCGGGACCTTAGGGAGTACGGCGCGCTCCGCACCCAGGTCCTGGCGCGCACCACCGCCGAGACCGAACGCATGAACGCCGCCATGGCTCGATCGAAGCCGGCGCTGGCGGGCCTGGCGAAGGGCGGCGCTGCCCTCGGCGGTTTGGCCATCGCCACCTCCGGTGTCGCCGACGGCATGGGAGCGACGAACGCCGCGTCGCTCGCGCTGCTCGGCACGATGGCCGGCCCGTGGGGTGCGGCCGCCGGTGCCGTGGTGGGCGCGCTGATGGATATCGCGTCCGCGAACGACGCCGTCGTCGCGTCCTACGAGGCGACCATGAGCGCGGTCGAGGCCAACGACCTCACCGGGGCCCAGGCGAACCTGGCGCAGCTGCGCCAGGAGCAGAGCGCGTTCGCCGAGAAGGCCAAGATGGACACCGAGGACTGGCTCCAGGCGGCCACCGGGATCGGGGTGCTCCTCAACGGCGCCGAGATCAAGAACGGCTTCGAGGGCCTTTTCGGCAGCTCCGACGTCGAGGAGGGCGCCGCGCAGCTCAAGGAGGCCGAGAAGGCCGTCGAGGAGATGCAGATCGCCTCCGACAAGCTGGCGGAGTCGCAGGCCCGGGTCAAGAAGGAGAACGACCTCCGGCAGTGGGCCCAGGATGTCGCGAAGTCGATGCGCTCGCTGGCCGAGGACATCAAGAAGCCCGAGACAACGCTGGCTGACCTGCAGAAGCGGCTACGCGACATGGGCAGCGCCGACGCCGAGATGGGCAAGAACATCAAGGCCGCGTTGAAGAACGGCGCCGACGCGGACGCTCTCCAGCGGATCATTGACGAGCTGGGACCCGAGGCTGGTCTGGCGCTGAAGGAGCTGGCCGCCGGCGGCCGGGAGGCCGCAGCGGACCTGAACGCTTCGTTCTACGCCGCAACCGACGGCGCTGGGGTGCTGGAGGGCGCGATCGCCCAGGTCGGGAACCGCGTCCGCAGACTGCCGAACGAGCACGACATCAAGATCACTGCCGACGGTCGCGCCGCGATGCAGCGGATCGAGGAGATCCGCGCGCTGGTCGCCGGCATCAAGGGCAAGACGGTCCGGATCAACATCGTCGCGAACTACATGAACCGCGACGCGAAGCTCGCTGCAGGCGAGGCCGGGCCGGGCGTCGGGCAGCAGGCAGACGGTGGGCTGTGGTCCGGCGGCGTGCGGACCTTCGCCGGCGGCGGGTTCGGTGCCGACGGCCGCTACTACCCACGGGTCTCCCAGATCGTGCGCGGCGGCGCCAACATCCTCTGGGGCGAGGAGGAGACCGGCTGGGAGGCCTACATCAGCGGGAAGCCCTCCCAGCGCCGTAGGAACCTCGACATCTGGGCCGAGGCCGGGCGACGGCTCGGGCTCGGCGGACGCGGCCCGGTCCGGGAGTACGCCGCTGGCGGCATGGTGAGCAGCCTGAACCTTCCGCAGCAGCCGATCTACACCACCGCGACCCTGGAGACTGCGGCCGACCGCGAGATCAAGCTGGTCGGGCTCAGCCTCAAGCAGCTGCGCCACCAGCTGAAGCTGTCGGAGAAGTCCGTCGAGGCCGAGCGGCAGCAGCGCGACGACCTGGTCTCGCGGCGCGACAGCCTGGTCTCGGGCGTCCGGTCGGGGCTCGACCGGGGCATCTGGAAGCCCAACACCGGGTCGGTGTGGGCCGAGGGCTCCGGCGACCCCAACGCCTCGCTCCGCAACGACATCGCGGGAATCGACCAGTTCGACGCCCTCACCGGCCGGCTGAAGAAGGTCCTCTCCGGGCCGGCGCTGGAGGCGATCCTCGCGGAGGGCGACCTCGCGACCATCCAGGCCTACGCGGGGATGGACGACGCGACGCTGCGGGAGTACCAGCGGCTCTACGGCGTCAAGCAGCAGCGGCTCATCGACGTGTCGGGGATGGTCGGCAACGAGCTGTACGGCACCGAGCTGAAGGCCGCCAACAAGGAGCTGCGGGGCGCGAACAGGCGCCTGGACCGGATCGAGAAGGCGATCGACCGGAGCACGGCATCGAACAGCGCGGAGCAGTCCGCGACCCGCGCCGAGTCGAAGAAGGGCGCAGGGAAGGCCGCGAAGGACAAGCCCCGCGGCCACGTCCCGAAGTTCGCGCTGGGCCGATGAGGCCGATGAGGGAGGAAACCCGATGACGACGATGGTGCTCGACCAGGCGCCCGAGCTGACCTGGGGCGGGTTCGTGCTGCGCGGCGAGACCGACCCGGATGTCCCGTGGCAGTGCGAGACCCTCGCGACCACGGACTTCGGCAACGCCGTGCCCATCATCGAGTTCATCGAGTCGTCGCTGATCGTCGACGGCGGCGAAGCAGTGGTGACTGGGTGGGAGCGCCGGAGCTTCACGGTGGAGATCCGGATCACCGCCCCTGACGGGCAGGCGATGTCCCAGGCCCAGCAGGCGTTGTTCGCGATGGTGCACGGCGACGAGAAGCCGGCGCTGCTGTGGACCCCGCCGATGGTGGGCGCCTGGACTGGCGCGTTCGACGTGCTCGCGGTGAGGTTCCTGCGGAAGTGGGACGTGCCGGGCGACTGGTCGCATCGCGAGCGGTACCTGCGTCAGCGGGTCTTCCAGCTGGAGTTCACGTGCAAGACGTGGATCCGCGATCCCGAGCCGATCATCGTGCCCGCGCTGCCGGTGCCGGAGGACCCCGACGATCCGATCACCGTCGACATCGACGCCTGCAACTCCCTGACCGGCTGGACCAGCCCTGGGACGCTGCACCTCGGCAGCGGATACATCGAGGTCTACAGCACCGGCGGTTCTGCGAACAACTACTGGTACACGGCCATCCGCACCGGTCTCGTCACGATGGGCACGACCTCCTACATCCGCATCACGGCCCGCACCGCGTGGTCCGGAGTGCCGTCCAGGCCGCAGGTCAGCTTCACGCCGCCCGGAGGAACCTCGCCGGGTCCGCGGCTCCCCATCGCCGAGCACCCATCGAGCCTCGGCGGGCTCTGGGTCGACTATTACTTCCAGCCGACGATGCCCGCCTTCGAATCGATGAGGATCGACGTCGGCCGGGACCACGAGAAGCCCTGGGAAGACGAGTCACTGCTTCTGTACGTGGCTCACGTAGCCAGAACCGAGCAGATCGAGGTCCCCGGGTCGAACGGCTTCCAGGTGGCGCGGACCATCACGATCGAGGGGTCGGGTCCCACCGGCGCCGCCATCACCCTCGACGCCGGGACTTCGCCGCTTCTCGGGTCGACAGCGCTGATCTACACCGGTCAGTCCGAAGCGATCCCGCTGCGCCAGCTGCGGGCGACATCGGCGCCGGTGACCCCGGACCCAGCCACGATCTCCGGCTCCCGGAACACCCTCGCGAGCCCCACGACGTGGCTCGTGCCGGTCAGCCGGCTCGCTGAGGCCACCTACGACCTCAACGCCAGGCTGCAGTTCACCGGCACCGCCCGCGTCTACTGGACGGCTCGACTCGTCGCGACCGATGGGTCAGACGTCCCCGGATCGGACGTCGTCCGCAGCGGCGACATCCTGCTGCGCAACGGCAGCGCCGATCCGTGGAAGATCCACACCCTCGCGAGCATGCAGATGCCCATCATCAAGGTGCAGGGCCTGACCACCCACAAGGTCGAGGTCACCATCTCGATGCCTGTCGGGGGCTCGGCTGTCACCCTCGACGAGGGCTGGCTTCTTGACGCAAGCAACGGGGCCGTGACTCTCGTTCACGAGCCCTCGGCGCACCAGCTCTCCGGGATCGAGATCCAGTCGCCGCAGCTGGGCGCACCGCGCTACGCCGTTGTCGGGACATGGGTCGGGTTCGGCAGCCAGGACATCTCCCGCCTCACCCGGCTCGGGCGCCACCGCTTCCCGCCCGGGCTGCTGCACATCTTCACCGCCACCGACCTCGCCAAGTACGCGCCCTGCTCGCTGCGCTACCACCGCACCCACGCGCAGGAGCCCGGCCCCGCACTGCCCGAGCCCGCCGCGTGAGCGCCTACGACCAGGCCGACGTCACCCTGTACGTCGACGGGATCTCTCTCGACACCGTCGTCCCCTGGGGCGACATCGAGATCACCGACCGGCGACCCGGGAACTGGGCCGCGTCCTGGACGATGTCCCTGCCCCCGGGAGACCGGCCCGAGCTCTTCCGCCGCGGCGCGCTGGTCGAGGCCTACGCCGGCACCCGACTCCGATGGTCCGGCATCCACGACGAACCGGACTGGAACTCGGGCACCTTCTCCGCGATCGGGATCGCCCGCGCCGGGGAGGGCGCCGAGTGCCTCACCGCCGGCGGCGCCGTCACCTCCAGGCCGAACACCGCCCTCGACTACGCCGGCGTGCGGGGCGTCACCGGCTGGCTCCGGGGCCGCGACTTCGGCAACGACCCCGTCGCCGGGCCCGAGGGCACCCCGACTACCTCGGACCCCGACCCGGGCAAGCTGGTCGACCTCCTCGACGCCCGCTCGGTCAAGCTGTCCGGGGAGACCTCCACCACCATCCAGTGGTACGTCACCCCCGAAGGCCTGGTCGACCAGCGCACCGAGAACGAGGACGCCACCGCCTGGATCGTGCTGCCCGGCGCGACCGAGCTCGGCGTCGCCAGCGACAACGTGACCGACCGGGTCTTCCTCCGCTTCGCCGACTCCACCGCCGGGGGCGTGCACCACACCGTCTCCTACCCCGGCGCCACGCCCAGGAACGGGATCGAGCGGAAGGCGTCGATCGTGCAGCTGGGGCCGATCACGCCCACCGACGCTCTCGACCGCGCGGAGGGCATGTACCGGCGTGCGCTGGCCGGCCGGACCGGCTGGTCGAACGGCCTCACGCTACGGGCCGGGCAGGTCATCGACACCGGCGGCCTGTGGGCCGACCTCTCGATGGTCCGGCCTGGGCAGGCACTGCGGGTCATGGACCAGCGCGACCCCCGCGGCGTCGCGGCCGAGATCAACGTGCTGGTGGACGAGACCGTCTGGCGGCCCGGGCGTCGCGAGATCCAGGTCAACCCGATCGGGCTGGCCGCGCGGACCTGGGAGCAGGTCATGGAGGAAGCCATGGCCACCGCCGACTGACAACCCCCGGCTGACCACCCACGGCACCCCGCCGGCTCGACCAGCCCCACCGCACAGCGAGGAGCAACCCTGTGGACCCAGCCGTCGCCTCCGTCCTCGGCATCCTGATCTCGAGCGTCATCGGCCCCGTGCTGATCCTCCTCGTCCAGCGCCGGCAGGGCCGGGTTCTGGCCGCCACGCACGAGCAGGTCGCCAACACCCACGACACCAACCTTCGCGACGACCTCGACAAGCTGCAGGCCCAGGTCGTCGCGATGCGCGGCGACGTCACGGTGATCCGTGCCCAGGTGACGACCGCCCGCGCCGACCTGGCCGATGTGAAGGCGTCGTCGGCCCACACCGACGAGAAGGTCTCCCGGATCGGCGGCCAGCTCGACGCCCACCTCACCAGCGCCGCGGCCACCGACGCCGGCGTGCACGCCCGCCTTGCAGCGCTCGAAAACCGACAGGAGAAGCCATGACCGTCGTCCCCTACGCCCAGTGGAGCACCCGAGCCCGCGGCGCGACCCGGGCCAGCCACCCGATCGGCGCGACCAAGGGCGTCACCCTGCACTGGGAGGGCCCGCACATGGGCGTATTCCCCCACGGCCGCTGCGTCGACAAGGTGCAGTCGATCCAGGCGTTCCACCGCGACAGCCGCGACTGGGCCGACATCGCCTACAACGCGGTCGTGTGCCCCCACGGCGTGATCTACGAGGGCCGCGGCCCCGGCGTGAAGTCCGCCGCCAATGGCAACACCGAGGACAACGACGACTGGTACGCCGTGTGCTACCTCGGCGGCGAGCGCGACGGCTTCACCGACGCCGGGAAGGGCGGCATGATCGCGGCCGTCGACTGGCTCCGCCGCGCCGGCGGCGCAGGTCTACTCGTCAACGGCCACCGCGACCACAAGGCGACCGACTGCCCCGGCCCGGACATCTACGAGTGGCTCACCGAGCGGGACTGGGACCCGAAGCCGGCCCGGAAGAAGCGCCGCCCGAAGAAGGTCCGCGAGGCGATCAAGGCCGGCAAGGCCGCCCTCGTCGGCGCCGGCGCCAAGCAGGCCGCGAAGATCCGCGACGCGATCGCGGACTACAAGCGCGTCAACAAGCGGTGATCCGCCGCACCTGGGCCGGCGCCCGGCAGCTGCTACGCCGCGCCGCCCGACCCGGCCGGCCGGTCGCGCTGTCCGCGAACCTCCTCGTCGGGCGCCGCCGACGACGGGTACGGCGGGCGCTGCGCAAGCACCTCAGGCGGCGCGCGCAGGTCGTCGCGCTCCAGGAGGCCGGCGGCTACCTCGACCTCATCGACGACGCCGCCAAGGAGGAGGGCTATCGGCCGCCGATCCACGCCAAGCCGACGGCCGGCCGCGGCATGGACTCCAGCGTGCTCCTGTTCCGCGACGACGTGCCCGTGTACGCGCAGGGCGTCGCGCTGGTCCGCGCACCGTGGACCGGGCCGCGGCTCAAGATCCGGTGGCCCGGCCGCGGGATCCCGTGGGGCGTGGCCGACCTCGACGTCGCCGGTCAGGTCCACCGCACCCTCGTCGCATCGATCCACGGCCCGTGGGGCTACGACCGCGGCAACGCCCGGTCCTGGCGTCGGTACCTGCGTCGGCTGCGCCGTATGGCCCGCCGCCTCGCGAAGCGCCACGGCGCCACGCATGTGCTGTTCCTCGGCGACTGGAACTGCTCCTCCGTCGCAGTCGACGAGCTCTCCGTGCGTCGGCTCCTGGCCGACCGGATCGACGCCGACATCGTCCGCACCGGCACGCCGATCGACTACCTCGTCACCGACCTCGACCTGGTCGGCAAGAAGGGCCCGCGCCGCGGGTCCGACCACCACTCCATCGAAGGACGGGAAGCAGCATGAAGAACCTCAAGCCCTACGCCAAGGCCGTCGTCGCCGGCACTGTCGCGTTCTGCGGCGCCCTCGGCACCGCGCTCGCCGACGGCAACGTCTCCGGCGTCGAGTGGTGCGGCATCATCCCCGCCACAGTGGTCGCGATCGGCGCGGTGTTCGGCGTCCCCAACCGCCCCGCCGAGTAGCGCATGTACGCAGGCGTCCAGTTCTACTTCGACATCCCCGTCGGCCACCTCTGGCGCCACGAGCTCAGCGCCAAGGACCGCAACACCGGCCGCGCGATGATCTTCGACGAGCCGGGCTGGGTCGCGACCTGCGTGCTCCGCGACAGCACCGGCACACAGCTCGCAGTGCTCAACAACGCTGGCACCGGCGACGGAGCCATAGTCCTCGGCACTGGCATGGTCGCGCTCGAGTTGGACGCCGGCTTCACCGCGACGCTGGCGCCCACCACGGCGTACCGGCCAATGGCCTCGAAGGCGTTCGTGTATGCCGACGTGTCGCTGACCGACCCGCAGCAGCCCGGCCAGCCGTTCGTCCTCGCGCGGGGCAAGGGCGTCGTCTACCTGCCCACCACCGTCACACCGTGACCCCCTGCCCCCATGCCCGTCCTGAACGCTCTGATCGGAGGCTGACCGATGGCTGACCCGCTCTACCCCCGTGTGATCGTCGACCGGTCGATGGTTGGGCCCCCGGGCCGCGACGGCATCGACGGGGTCAACGGGGCGCCCGGCGCTCCCGGGGCACCTGGTGCGACCGGCCCGGCTGGGGCCGACGGCGCTCCTGGTGCTCCCGGCGCCAACGGCGCCGACGGAGCCGACGGGGCCGACGGGGCGCCCGGGCCGGTGCAGTGGCTGATCAGCCACACCGTGCCCGACCCCGAGGTCGGCGCCGACGGCGAGCGGTGCCTGCAGCCGATCACGGGCGACGTGTACGCCAAGGAGGCCGGCGCCTGGACGCTGGTCGGGAACCTTCGCGGCCCGCAGGGCATCCAGGGCGAGACCGGCCCGACGGGCGCCACCGGAGCCACCGGCGCAACAGGCGCCACCGGCGCCCAGGGCGTGAAGGGCGACCGCGGCGAGCAGGGCATCCAGGGCCTGCAGGGATTCCAGGGCGAGACCGGCGCAACGGGCGCCACCGGCCCCACCGGTGCGGCGGGCACCGCGGCGACCATCGCGCCGGGCACCGTCACGACCGTGGCCTCCACCGCGCCCGCGACGGTCACCAACACCGGCACGCCGACGGCCGCGGTCTTCGCGTTCGAGATCCCGCAGGGCGTCCAGGGCCCCGCCGGCACCCCGGGCGCCGACGGGATCGACCCGTACCCGATCACCGTCGTACCGGCCGGTGACCCGCTGCCCGGCGGCCTCGCGCCAGGCACCCTCGTCCTGAGGCCCGCGACGTGAGGACGACGCTGTGACCGCCTTCGGTGCCGGCACCAACGCCTGGACCGCACCGACCACCGGGACGGTCGTGTTCCTCGGCTGGGGCCCGGGCGGCCCCGGCTCCGGCGGCCGCAACCTCGTCGCGGGCGGCTGCGGCGGCGGGTCCGCCCCCAGGGTCCTGGTCCGCCGGACGGTCACCGCCGGGGAGATCTACACCGGCGTCGCCCCCACGGGCCCGGCCGGCGGCCCCAACGCCGGCGTTGGGTCCGCCGGTGCGCCGCTGACGATCAAGCTTGCCGGCGTCACGATCCTCCAGGCCGCCCCGGGCGGGGCCGCGACCCTCACCCAGGGCGGCGCCCCCGGCGACCCCGACGCGTGCATCGGGGACTTCGTCTCCCCCGGCCGGGCCGGCGCGGCGTACGGCAACGGCGGCTCCAACCGCTACCAGGGCGGCCACGGCGCAGAGGCGCCCTCCGGCGGCGGGCCCGGCGGGGCCGGGGGTGTCGGCGGCGACCCCGACGGGAAGCCCGGCACCGGCCCGGGCGGCGGCGGGGGCGGCGGGTACGGCTCGACCTCCGGGGACGGCGGCGCGGGCGGCGACGCGGGCTGGACCGTCGAGTACGTCACCGACCTCGAGCCCGGCCTCCACGTCGACCTCTACGACGCTCCCGACACCGTCGTCTGGACCGCGCCCGCCAGCGGGCGGGTGTTCATGGAGGGCTACGCCGGCGGCGGTGGCGGCCGCGCGGCCACCGCGCTGTCCTCCGGTGGCGCCGGTGGCGAGGGCGGCTACTACGCCTCCGCGATCGGCGATGTCGTCGCCGGCGAGAACTACGAGCTCGTCATTCCCGCCGGCGGGCCGGGCGGTCCGGCGTCGACGAACCCCGGCACGGCCGGCGGGGACATGATCATCCGCCGGCTCGCGACCGGCACGGTCGTGCTCAGGGCCGTCGGCGGGCTCGGCGCGACCACCGTCAACGGGCCCACGGGCTCGGACCGCACCGCATCGTGTGTCGGCACCACGATCAACCGGGGCGGGCTCGGTCTCGGCCGGGCCGCGAATACTGCCGACGGTGGCGCTGGCGGCAACGGGGCGCCCCCGAACGGCGGCGCGGGCGGTGACGGCGCGAACACCGGGAACGCCGGTGGCGGGCAGCCCGGCGTCGCGCCAGCTGGTGGCGGCGGTGGCGGCGCCAACCGGTCCTCGAGCAGGTACCCCGGCGGCGCCGGTGCGCGGGGTCAGATCGCGATCAGCTACTTCCTGCACTACGGGCAGGTCATCGGCGACGACGGGCAGCCGACCTACCTGCTCGGGATCGACCTCATCGACGGCGCCGGGGCCCCGGTGCGGCACGTCCCCTCGATCGTCGACGACGGCGGCGTCGAGCAGCCCCTCGCGCGCCTCTCGCCCGACCTGTCGATCGCGGCCCGCGCCGTACCCTCCTACTGCCCGCCCGGCCACGAGGCCAAGTTCAACGTCGCCACCGGTGCGTTCAACTGGACGCCGGGCAACACGGCCAACCTCGCCGGCGCGATCGCCGGCGCCGCGGCAGCGCCGGCGCACCTGGTGATCGCCGGCGACTCCATCTCCGAGGGCTGGACCTGGCTCAACCACCTCCCCCCGTATGGCATCACCGCCGACAGGCTGCACGCCTGGCCGCTGATGATGCGCGACGCCCTCAACGACGCCCTCGGTCTCCCCCTGGGCGGGACCGGGTACGTCCGCGCCCACGGCCCGCTGTCGACCGCCGACGACCGCTGGGGCGGCACCACCCTCGGCTCCGGGTGGACCTCCGGCGGCCACTACGTGCGCGGCAAGGGCCGCACCGTCACCTTCGCGTCCGACCAGCCAGGCGACGCGGTCGCGATCATGACCATCGGCGGCGGATCCTTCACCATCTCCGTCGACGGCGGCGCCCCCACCAGCGTGCCCAACACCGCCCTCATCCCCCGCCGCTACACCCGCAACGTCACGTACGGCACCCACACGATCACGATCACCATCGGCGACACCGACCTCTACCTCGCCGGCGCCGAGGTCTACACCCGGTCCGCCGGGATCCGGGTCCACAACGTCGCCCAGGGCGGCGCGAAAGCCAGTGGGGTCGGTCAGGACTGCTGGGCCGACACCAGCTCCGGGTACGGCAACATGCTCCCCACCTACACCGACCACACCAACTCGTTCGGCGCCCGACCCGACGCGGTAATCATCATGCTCGGCGGGAACGACCTCAAGAACGACCGGACCCCAGCCGAGCTCCGGGCGGCGTTCGAGACGATCGCCGCGGCCTGGGCCCACACCGACACCGACATCATCATCTGCCCCGAGGCCGCCGGCAGCGCGGCGTTCGGCGTCGACGAGGCCGACTACCTCGCCTGGTGGACCGCCTGCATGACCATGTGCCTCGACCACGGCTGGCCCATGATCGACATGCAGTTCCTCACCGGCGGCTACAACGTCCTCGCCGGCCGGGGCTTCACCGGCGACGCCTACGGCCACCTCAACACCGCCGGCGCGAAGTGGCTCGGCGGCGCCTACGCCCAGGCCATCCTCGACAGCTGACCCGGCCCGCGCCCGGCGAGGTCAGGCAGACCGGCGCGGCGCCACGACCGCCGCGGCCGCGACCAGCCCCGCCATGCCGGCCGCCAGCACCAGCGCCCACGCGTCGTAGCGGGCCAGCAGCGCCCACCCGAAGATCCCCGCGCCGACCACCGCCAGCAGCCACAGCTTCATGCGCGTGACCCTACGACGACCAGCTGGTCGCCGGTGGCGAAACGACACAGCCCGCCTCTCCTTCGGGAGGGGCGGGCTTTCGTGCATCCGGGGCAGACTCGCCCCATGGACGCCCTGTTCGTCGTCACCCACCTCGCCGCCGCCATCGGCTGGTCGATGCGAGACCGACGTCAGTAGGCATCCTCCGCCGGCAGCCGCCGCAGCATCTCCTCACGGGCCTCACGACGCGCCTCAGCCTCGCTCCGGCGCCATGCCTGCTCGTAGGCCAGCCGAGCCATCACGCCGTCGCGGTAGCCGTGCCGCCGCGGGCCGTCCTCCATCTCGCGCTCCCGCTCCAGGGTGATCCGCCCACCCCTCTTCGCGAGGTCGTTCCACCCGTCGTCCCAGCCGTCTCGATAGCGCCGGAGCATCTCCGACCTCGGCGGGTACGGAGCCGGCGGGTACCGGCGGCCAGGGTAGTCACGCATCAACCGATGCTAGAACAGATGTTCGAACGACGTAAGGTCAGGGAGTGATCATCCACGCCGCCCGACGCCCCCGCACACCCCACGACTTCACCGGCGAGTGGGAGATCATCCGGTGGTCCGTCGAGGCCGACGACTACGAGAGCGGCATGGAGCAGGTCCGTGGCGAGATCCCCGAGGGGTGGCTGCTGCTCGGGGTCAGGGTCGAGGACTAGGTCACATGGCGAGCAGGTCGCCGAAGGCAACCTGCTCGGACGGCTCCAGGAAGTAGTGTCCGTGAGTCCGCTTGATCGTGTCGATGCTGTCGGCGCCCACCAGGACAACCTCGAACTTGTCCGAGCGACCTCGATAGGTCTCCTCGGCCTCCCGGTACGCAGCGGCCGCCTCGCGCGCGTCCAAGAACTCGCACTTGTCGATCAGTCGCTGCTCGTCGTAGCTGTACACGAGGAGAAAGTTGACGAGAACAGGCATGTTGTGAGTGTAGATCAACCTGTCAACGGGTGTAGTAGCCTTCCGCGATCACGCGGTCGTTGCTGGCGTGCAGGCGCTGGATCAGCTCGTCGTCCAGCGGCACGCCGAACTCCTGGCGGTAGATGAGCTCGCCGGCGATCCGGAAGTTCTCCAGTAGCGACTCGGGGCCCTCGCCGTCCTTGAGTTTGAGGCCAAGGCGACCGTCAATGGCCTCGACGGCATCCGCCCAACGCTGCTGCCCCACGGTCCTGACTTGAATCTCGATCGCCCGTTCGTCGCGACGAACTACGAAGTGTCGAGCGCGGTAGCCAATGTCCTTGGGGCTCGCGATGTAGTCCCGGGGATCACGAGTGAAGGCCGAGGTCCAGTTCTTCCGGATGCGGCGGCAGATCGCGTCCATGTCCTGCGGCGACTGGACGACGATGCGGCAGCCCCCGATGTCCTCGAGACGGGACAGATTCGTGTCGCCCATCCGAACGAGCTTGCGCACGATCCTGGGCACTCGCTTGTGGCGCTGCGAGAGCGCGGCGTCAATGCTCTCGGTGTTGATCATGCTCGCCAGCCCGCTGCGGACCTTGGTCATCGGGTAGCCGTGCGCCTCGCGGAAGATCGTGACGATGTCGATCGAGCGGAAGTAGCGATCCAGGTCGACGTCTTCAGTGGCGATCGTCTTGCGGACGCAGTCGCGGAGGTACTTCCCAGCCTTGGTGATCTGGTTCTTGCTCGGGAAGTCCGGCTCGGTCGACACGGGGTGAAGGTACAGAAGCCGAGGAGCCTGGAGCGTGGCCGTCACAGCTTGGCATGACGAGGGGCGCTGCTTTGGCAGTCACGTGACAAGTTGACCACTGGCCGGAGCGGCCGATGTCCCCTCACGCCGCCCCCCTGGCCCTCCTCCGCCACCTACGACCCGTCGAGCTCGAACCCCAGCCGTGCAGCCGACCGCTGCCGCTGACGCTGAGACCGCAGCCGACGCAGACGCCGCACCAGCATCGGGTCGGCCGCGAGCGCCTCGGGGCGATCGATCAGGGCGTTGAGGACCTGGTAGTAGCGGGTCGCGCTCATGCCGAACTCCTCGCGCACGGCGGACTCCTTGGCGCCTGGGTACTTCCACCACTGCCGCTCGAAGGTCAGGATCTTCTGCTCGGTGTCGGTCAGCTCCGTCATGCCGCGGACACTAGGACGACGGCCCGACACAACCTCAGTGATTCCTGAGATCCAGTGATCTAGGCGCAGGGGCACGGGTTGCTCGCCAGCACCAGGATGCAGCCGGCGGGGAGCGTCACCGACTCGTCGCGGCGGGCGATCGTGATGTCGCCGTTCTCGAGCGGCTGTCGCAGGGCCTCGATGACGTCGGTGCGGAACAGCGGGAACTCGTCGAGGAGGAGTACGCCGCAGTGGGTCCGACTGATCTCACCGGGCTGCACCCGCCCGGAGCCGCCCCCGACCACGCTGACCTTGCTGGCACCGTGGTGGGGCGCCGCGAACGGAGGGCGGACGACCATGCCCCGCCCGGCGTCCAGCACCCCCGCGAGGGAGTGCAGGGCGGTCGACTCCAGCGACTCCTCGGGTGTGAGATCGGGGAGGATGGTGGGCATTCGCTCGGCCAGGCTGGTCTTGCCGCATCCCTTCGGCCCCGAGAGCTGCACCGGGTGACCGCCCGCCGCGGAGATCTCGACGGCGTACTTCTCCTCGGCCATCCCCCGCAGGTCGGCGAGGTCGAGCTCGTCGAGCCGCTCGTCGCCCCGCCAGGTGATCAACCGGAGCCCGGTGGCCGCGGCGACCGGAGGGGCGTCGGGTGGTTCGTCGCCGCTCAGCGAGGCGACCGCCTGCCCGAGGGAGCGGACGCCGATCACCTCGAGACCGGGCACCATCGTCGCCTCTGCGGCCTGAGGCTCGGGGACGTAGATCCGGCGGACCCCGCCCGCGGCTGCGGCCAACGCCATCGGCAGCACTCCCAGCGCGGGCCGAAGCCCACCCGCGAGGGTCAGCTCGCCGATGAAGGCGGTCCGGTCGAGCCAGGGAGGCTCCAGCTGCCCGTCGGCCGCGAGCAGGCTGACCGCCATCGCCAGGTCGAAGTGGGTGCCCGACTTGCGGAGGTCGGCCGGCGAGAACAGGAAGGTGCACCGCTTGGTCGCAGGCCAGCGCAGGTCGGTGTTGCTGATCGCCATCCGGACCCGGTCGACGCCCTCGCGCAGGAGCGCGTCGGCACGGCCGACCACGACCGTCGTGGGCTGGCCGGCCGACACGTCGGTCTGGACGTCGATGAGGTGCCCGACGGCGCCGTCGAGCGCCACGCAGCAGGCGGTCGCGAAAGGCATCAGGCGAGCCCCGGCACGTGCTCGACGACCGCTGGCCCCTGCCGCGGTCGGAGGACGGCGACGAGGTCGATGCGGATCCCGTCGGGGCGCACGTCCCGCTCAGCCGCCCACCTCTCGCCCAGTCGCTTGAGGCGCTCGAGCTTGACGTCCGTGATGGCCTCATGGGGAGTGCCGGCCACGGTCGAGGTGCGTGTCTTCACCTCGCACACGACGAGGGTCGCACCGTCGCGCAGAACGATGTCGATCTCGCCCTCGCCGCATCGCCAGTTCCGCTCGAGGACGCTCATCCCGAGCCCAGCGAGGTGGCGAGCAGCGACCTCCTCACCATAGGCGCCGATCGCCTGGCGTGCCTGTGCTGTCGTCATGTGGCCAGCGTCGCCCGCAGTGGCGACGTCCGGCACCATGCCGAGAAGCCCCTGGGGAACACCGGCTCCGAGCGGCCCCCTGTGGACATCGGAGGGCACTGGCCGTGACCAGAGGTGGTGGTGGGACGCCGGGCCACCCAGGTCACCCCGATGACGATCGTCGCCGGACCGGCCGGAGGCGCGGCGTTCAGCCGCGCAGCGACGGCCGTCCGCAACGGGGCTTCTTGAGCCCCAGTACGTCGACCCCGGCCACCGACAGACCGGTCAGGTCGCCCAACGGCCCGAGGACGAGGTTGTTGAGTCCGGTCACCAGCGGCCTCAGGACGGCCGTGGCGATCGGCATGATGTTGCCGAGAAGCGCATTGACGATCGGATCCACGAGATAGCCGAGGAGTGGCAGCAGGATGTGGGTCGAGACGTACTTCGTCGAGGAGACGGCTGGGTTGTAGTCGAGGCTGATGTCGGCTTCCTGCAGGCCCAGCGCCGAGGAGCCTGCCGCGTACGGAACGTTGTACTGCTTCGGCGGGAACTCGAGGGTGATCTCCGGCTGGGAGAGCGGACCGGCGGGGTTGTTGATCCTGGCGATGAAGCCGATCCGGACCTCGGCCACCTTCACGCCGAGCGCGCCGAGGAGGTTGGCCGTGATCACCACCGGGACGTTCAGCGTCGTCTTGGCGAGCGCCCCTTGCATACCGAACTTCATCATGGGCGGGGCACAGCTCAGATCGGTGAGCGTCGCCTTTCCGTACGCCCCGTCGAGGGCCAGCGTCGCCCCCAGCCCGACCTTGACGTCGGCGAGGGCGCCGAGCAGCGGGCCGAGCAGCGGGAAGGCGGACGTGTTGAGGTTGGCGACCGTGCCGGTCAGATCCAGGTCGATCTGCGACGTCTCCTGGACGGTCCCCTTTCCGCCGCAGGCCGTCTGGGGCTTCTCGATGATGTTCAAGGAACTGGTGAAGGCGGTGCCGAGGATGGGCAGACTGTTGACGCCCAGGTCGGGCAAGGAGACCGCATTGGTGCCGTTGGCGATCAGCGCGGACGTCGTGATCAGGTCCAGGACGTCGATCTCGCTGCTCAGGGCGGCATCCGCTCCCTGCGCGAGGCCGATGATGTCGCCGACCTTGATCGGCGGTAGCTGGGTGATGCCCAGTGCGACGGCATCCTCGATCAACTTCGCGCTGACCGCGTCGCCGTTCTTCTTCAGCGCCTCCGCGACCGCGAGGTAGAAGTCCCCCAGGGTGACGCTGGTGTCGGCGAGCTCGTCAGCCGTGCCCGCATCGAGTGCGATGGCGATGTCCACGAGCGGAACCGTTGCGTCCAGGTTGAGCAGGCCTTGGTAACCGACTGCTCCCAGCCCCAGAGTATCGCCCAGGAGCGGCCCGAGGAGGGCGGAGTCTCCCGAGCGCAATTGCGCGGCATAGGAGCCCAGCGCGAAGCAGGCGGACGTCTCCGCGCTGGCCACGGCCTGGCGGAAGGCTCCCCCCGAGCGGATGCCGGTGACGCCGCCGAACGCGAAGCCGGTCTTCGACTTGGTGAAGACCCTGACCGCTTCCGGAATATCTGAGCTGCTGGTCGTGCGCGTCCATCCGTTGGCGCCTGTCTTCACGAACTCCCAGCAGGCACCGACCTCGCCCGGGACCGCGACCGAGTCCTTGGCCCGTGGGAACGCGCACGGCGCGGAGGTGAGCCGGTCACCGTAGCTGTCGTCGTTCCGCTTGATGCTCTCGGCGAGGGCCGTGGTGAAGTCGGCAGCCTGGTAGCCGCTCGCGGTGCTGCCGTCGAGCCGGCGCGCAAGATCCATGGCGCCGACGTCGGCGACGGCCTGCATGTCTCCGCGCACCACCCGCTGCTGACCGAGATCGACGGCGAAGGCGGCCGACACGACCAGCACGGGGGCCATCACGAGCGCGACGAGGACCCCCGTCGCCCCCCGTTCGTCACGGCGCCGGTCTCGGCGGCTCCGGAGCATCTCAGCTCACCCGCGCGCTGGCCGTGTACCGGAGTTTGCCGCCGAAGCCGAAGGTGAACCCGGGGACCAGCGCGTCATGGTCGACGACGACCGTCACCCAGACGCACTCGGCCCCTGACCCGCATTCCTTGGCCGGGGCGGCGGGATCGCTGCCGGGCGGGCGATAGCTGGTGCCGATCTTGATGTCGCAGCCGCT
Source organism: Nocardioides sp. L-11A (assembly GCA_029961745.1). Classification (NCBI taxonomy): domain Bacteria; kingdom Bacillati; phylum Actinomycetota; class Actinomycetes; order Propionibacteriales; family Nocardioidaceae; genus Nocardioides; species Nocardioides sp. L-11A. Next base: position 2,062,874 of record CP124680.1, on the reverse strand, counting down.
GCAGGAGACGCCTTGTGACTGGAGCGCCGCGTCGACCGCCGCGCGGGCGTCGGCGATCTTGGCGACCTCGGTCGTCTGCTGGGAGACCGCGCCGGCGCGCGCCCCCTCGGCCGCGGCCTGGCTCACGGCCTGCCGGGCGCTGAGGATGTCGCCGTAGTTGATGATGCCGAAGACCAGCGCGGCGAGGACGGGAAGGATCAGGGCGAACTCGACGGCCGCCGCCCCGCGATCGCAGGACGAGCCACCTGGCATACGACGCCTCATCGGCCGGCCTCCCCCGGAATCGCTCCCATGACGCCCCCGAGCGGCGTTGGCCTGACACTAGTGGGGCACGACACACCCTGGCAGCAGTTCCCGGATCATTGTGCCCGGACGGCCCGGGCGGGTAGTCCGGAGGGAGTAGTCCGGGTTGACTACGCCTGACCACGACGGACGCATCCCGGACACTCGGGACGATGTCCCGTCACCCTCTCCTCAATTCGGAGCACACCCCATGGTGCGCTGGCGCCAGAGGCTGCCGTGGCGGTCGGCCGAATCTCGCTGATACTGCCGGGTAACCGGCTCACGACGTCGCGACGGGCCGCGAATCAGCCGACAATCGAGGCGGATTCCTGGCTCGATCTCGGGCCGGCACGGGGAGGCTGAGATGGATCGGCGACGGGGGACGCGCCGCGACGGGCCGGGCGAGGAGCGCGGGGCGGCCGCGGTCGAGTTCGCGCTGGTGGGCACGCTGCTCGTCGTCCTCGTCTTCGGCATCCTCCAGTACGGCCTCTACTTCAACGACTCGCTCAACGCCCACCAGGGCGTCCGGGAGACCGCGCGCATGGCTGTCGTCGGCAAGACCCCCTCCGCGTGCCGTACGACGACCGACTGGTCCACGATCGCCTGCACCGCCGAGACCCTGCTCGGCACGGCGCCGGCCGACACCTACGTCAACGTCTCCGCGCCCGACGGCTGGACCCGGGGCAACGCCCTGCAGGTGTGCGTGCTGGTCCGCTCCCGCAGCGACTTCGGCATGCTGCCGCTCCCCAACGACGGCTACGTCCGCGCGAGCCTGCGGATGTCGATCGAGGACGACTCCGCCAAGCCCGCAGGGAGCGGGACCGCGGACACCGCACCGACCGGACAGAGCTGGTCATGGTGCGATTGAGGCGGAGACCACCCACGGACGAGCGCGGCGCCGTCGCGGTGCTGACGGCGCTGATCGCCGTCGTCCTGCTGGTGGCGGCGTCCTTCGTGATCGACCTGGGTCTCGCCCGGGACGTGCGCGGCCAGGCCCAGAACGCCGCGGACGCGTCCGCCCTGGCCGCCGCGAACGTGCTCTACGCCGAGGACGGCGAGCCCGACTTCACCGCGGCGGTGAGTGCCGCGACGTCGTACGCCGCGCGGAACTTCGGCGTCGACGCGGCCGCGTGGGCGGGCTGCACCGACCCGGGAGCGCTGCCGGTCCCCTCCTCGTCGCCGTGCGTGTCCTTCGACGATGCCGAACGGCCGACGCGGGTCCGGGTCCGGGTGCCGAGCCGGCGGGTGCCGACGGCCTTCGCGGGCCTGGCCGGGGTCGACGAGATCACGATCGCCGCGTCGGCCACCGCCGAGCTCGACCCCGGCGTCGTCTTCCGGTGCTCGCTGTGCGTCCTCGGCGAGGGTCCGCACACCTTGGGCAACGGCGACGCGACGGTGACCGCCAGCAGCGTGCACTTCAACGGGAGCGTGTCGACCGGGCCGAACGGGCATGTCGAGGCGATCGGCCACCAGATCACCGTCGAGGACAGCGCCACGGGCAACTACGAGCCGAAGGCGGAGACCGTCTCGCAGCCGATGGGCGACCCCCTCGAGGACTTCGTCCTCCCGCCGCCGTCCGGCGAGCCGCGGACCGACCCGTGCACCGACGGTCCCGGCGTGTACGGCCCCCGCTCCTTCGGGAACAAGGAGACCTGCGTCCTCGCCCCCGGCCTCTACGTCCTCACCGGCGTGTGGGCGATGGGCAACAACACGGTCTTCCGCGGCTCCGGCGTCACGCTGTACGCCGTGTGCGGGACCCCCTCCGCACCGCGGGCGTGCGCGGAGGGTGGTGAGCTCGGCGGCCAGTTCAACGCCAGCAACGGCAACGAGCTCACCCTGACCGCGGGCGCCGAGGGATTCCACGACCTGGCGATCGTCTACGACCGCAACAACACGCAGCCGATCCACGTCCAGGGCAACGGCGAGACGAACATCGCGGGCAGCATCTACGCGCTCAGCTCGATGCTCTACGCCAACGGCAACTCCGGCAACGGCGTCACCAGCGGGTCGATCATCGTCGACAGCCTCTACATGAACGGCGACAAGTCGCACCTGAAGGTCACCAACGGCCTCGACCGCGAGTGGCGGCGCCCGCCGGACGGCCTGCACCTGAGCGAGTGAGCCGGGCGGCCCGCTCAGGACTTCGGCAGCTCCAGGTCGGAGGTGGCGAGCTCCTCGACGTTGACGTCCTTGAACGTGAGCACCTTGACGTTCTTGGCGAAGCGGGCCGGGCGGTACATGTCCCACACCCAGGCGTCGGTGATGGTCACCTCGAAGAAGACGTCGCCGCCCTCGGAGCGGGCCTTCACGTCGACCGTGTTGCAGAGGTAGAACCGGCGGTCGGTCTCGACGACGTACTTGAAGATGCCGACGACGTCGCGGTACTCCCGGTAGAGGTTCAGCTCCTGCTCGGTCTCGTACTTCTCGAGGTCCTCGGCACTCACGGGGCCGACTCTAGCCCTCTCCCCCTGGCAGCGGCTCCAGTCCCGCCGCGCGTCGCACGTTGACGAACCGCATCCGGTGGATCGGCGAGGGTCCGTGCTCCTCCAGCGCGGCCGTGTGGGTCGCGGTGATGTAGCCCTTGTGCGTCTTGAAGTCGTACGCCGGCCACTGCGCGTCGAGGTCGAGCATCAGCCGGTCGCGGGTGACCTTCGCCAGCACCGAGGCCGCGGCCACGCAGGCCGCGACCCGGTCGCCCTTCCACACCGCCAGCCCGGGGACGCCGAGACCGTCGACCGGGAAGCCGTCCGTCAGGACGTAGGACGGCGGCAGGGAGAGCTTCGCGACGGCGCGGCGCAGCGCCTCGACGTTCGCGACGTGCATGCCGAGCCGGTCGCACTCGTCGTGCGGGATCACCACGACCGACCACGCGAGCGCCCGCCGCACGATCTGGTCGTAGCAGCGCTCGCGGGCCGCGGCGGTGAGGAGCTTGGAGTCGGCCAGGCCCGGCACGATCCCCGCCTTGCCGGCCGGGAGGACGGCCGCTCCCGCGACGAGCGGGCCGGCGCAGGCGCCGCGGCCCGCCTCGTCGACGCCCGCGACCGGCTCGAATCCGTGCCGGCGCAGCGCCCGCTCGTAACCGTAGATGCCCGCGTCGCGGCGTACCGTCGCTCCCCTGGGCAGCGTGGACATGCCCTGTCTCCCTCCGACTACGTCCCGGGGACGGCGCCGACCTCTTCGGCCTTCTTCAGCAGGTCGGCCGGCGGGTCGTCGGGGACTCCGTCGAACGCCTCGGGCCGACTGATCCAGCGCCACCGGTCGCGGGGCCAGATCAGGGTGAAGACCTTGCCGACGACGAGGTCGGAGTCGACCCAGGGGCTCTGGGTGCAGGGGTCCTCATCCGGAACGCACAGGTGCGCGCGCGAGTCGGCCGAGTGCTCGCGATTGTCGCCGAGGACGAGCATCTTGCCCTTGGGGATCGGACCGATCGTCCAACTGCAGGGGGTCCTCTTGTCATCCTCCCCGAGACCACGCCACGCGCCGATCTCGGCGTTGCAGGAGGCCCCCTCTCGGGCATTGAGGTAGTCGGACTCGTCGATCGCCTTGCCGTTGACCTTGATCCGGCCCTGCTCGTCGCAACACTCGACCACGTCGCCCTCGGTGCCGATCACCCGCTTCACGAGGTGGCCGCCGGTCGGGTACAGGCCGACCTTGGACAACAGGCTCGCGAAGCCGGTCGGGCCCTGGCTGTCCGCCGCCCCCAGCCACTCCCCGGGGTCCTTGAAGACGACGACGTCACCGCGCTGCGGGCTCCGGCCGAACCAGTAGGAGACCTTCTGGACGAGGATCCGGTCGTTCTTGACCAGACCGGGCTCCATCGACTCCGACGGGATGTAGAAGGCCTGCATGAAGACCGCCTTGATGACGATCGCCAGGCCCAGCGCGACCGCGAGCAGCAGGATGCTCTCCTGCCACACCGGCAGGTGCTTGCGCTTGGGCGAAGCGGACCGGGAGGCCGCCCGATCGGTCGCCTCGGGGTCGGGGACCTCGGCGGCGGAGTCCGGTGCGGTGTCGTCGGTCGTCACGAGGTACGAGTCTAGGAGTGCACCCCAGCCGAGACGCACGAAGGCCCGACCTCGACGGTCGGGCCTTCGTGGAAGCGGGCGTGCGGAGGCTCAGGCCTCGCGGCGCTCCTTGATCTTGGCGGCCTTGCCGCGCAGGTTGCGCAGGTAGTAGAGCTTCGCCCGGCGGACGTCACCACGGGTCACGACCTCGATCGACTCGAAGATCGGCGAGTGCAGCGGGAAGGTCCGCTCGACACCGACGCCGAAGGAGACCTTGCGGACGGTGAAGGTGCGGCCGACGCCGGAACCGTGGACGCGGATCACGACGCCCTGGAAGACCTGGACACGGGAGCGGCTGCCCTCGATGACCTTGACGTGGACCTTGACGGTGTCACCGGCGCGGAAGTCCGGGACGTCGTCGCGCTTGGCGGCGTTGCCCAGGTCGGTGACCAGGGCGGGGCTGGGGTTGCTCATGGTTCTCCTCGCGAGTGCACACAGGTCAGCCGCGGTCGTGGTGGGGTGGTGGTGAGAGGTGTGCGGTCGACGGTTCCCCTGTGGCAGAAGCGTCCGCGCACCGACCAGCGATCCTCCCACACCGGAGGACGGCCCCGGAAATCAGCGACGCTTGGTCAGCACGACCGCACCCGGCGGGGCCGGGAGGTCCCGGCGCAGCCGGAACCCGGCCTTCTTGTACATCCGCTGGTTGCGAGCACTGGCCGCCCCCGTGAACAGGACGTACGACGCGACGCCGGCCGGCGCGACCGCCTGGATGTGCTCCAGCAGCACCCGGCCCAGGCCGCTGCCCTGCAGGTCGGGCGCGACCATGATCCGCCCGATGTCCCAGACGTCGCCGTGAGCACCGTGCTCGACCCGCCCGCGGACCGCCGCGACGAGGCGGCCGGCCCGCCGGACGACGTAGGTGTCCCACTCCCCCAGCCAGGTGCGCACGTCGTCGAGCGACTCGTGCAGGGCGGGGATGTCGAGCAGGTCGTTGGCCAGCGCCTCCTGGACCCAGCAGGCCCGCTGGAGGGTCAGCAGCTCACCGGCGTCGCCGAGGGTCGCGCGGACGATCGGCGTCCCGTCGTCCAGCACGGACGGCGCGAGGAGATCGGGACGACGCTCCGCGGTCCGGCGTACCGCCTGCTCGCGGCGCCAGGCGGCGACCTTGCCGTGGTCGCCGGAGCGCAGCACGGCGGGGACCTCGTGCCCGCGCCACGCGGGGGGCTTGGTGTAGACGGGGTACTCCAGCAGCCCGCCCTCGGCGTGCGACTCCTCCACCAGCGACGCCGCGTTGCCCATGAACCCGGGCAGGAGGCGGACGACGGCCTCGGTGATGGCGAGCGCGGCCACCTCGCCCCCGTTGAGGACGTAGTCGCCGAGGCTGATCTCGCGGACCTCGGCGACCTCGCGGGCGTGGTCGATGACGCGCTGGTCGATGCCCTCGTAGCGACCGCAGGCGAACACGAGGTGCTCGCGGGTGGCGAGCTCCTCGGCGAGCCGCTGGTCGAACGGCTCCCCCGACGGGGTGGTGAAGACGACCGTGGTCGCCGGCGTGAGCAGCTCGTCGAAGGCCTCGCCCCACGGCTCGGGCCTCAGCACCATGCCGGCGCCGCCGCCGTACGGGCTGTCGTCGACGGTGTGGTGCCGGTCATGGGTCCAGCCGCGCAGGTCGTGGACCCCGAAGGCGAGCAGGCCCTTGTCGGCAGCCTTGCCGGGCAGCGAGAGCTCGAGCGGCGCGAAGAAGTCGGGGAAGATCGAGACGTAGTCGAGTCTCACTCCTCACCCCCCGACCGGTCCCCGTCCCCGTCCTCGTCCGGGAACGGGCTGACCAGGCCGGGACGGTCGGCGACGACCACCCGACCGCCGGCGACGTCGACCTCGGGCACCAGGGCGCTCACGAACGGCACCAGCGCCTCGCGCCGGTCGAGGGTCCGGATCCGGAGCAGGTCCTGGGCCCCGTGGGTGAGGCCGACGATCTCGCCGAGGTGGCTGCCGTCGAGGTCGTACGCCGCGAGACCGACCAGCTGGTGGTCGTAGAACTCGTCGGGGTCCTCCGGCGTCTCGTCCGCGGGTACGACGGCCCGCAGCACCACGCCGCGCGCCGACTCGGCGGCCGTGCGGTCCGGCAGCTCGGCGAAGCTCGCCAGCAGCACGCCCTGGTGCCAGCGGGTGCGGCTCACCGTCAGGGTGCGCGCGGCGAACGCCGAGCCGCGGGGTGCCTCGGCCCGGAGGACCGCGCCGTCGGCGTAGCGGCGCTCGGGCTCGTCGGTGCGCACGTCGACGGTCACCTCGCCGCGGATGCCGTGCGGCTTGCCGATCCGGCCGACGACGACCTCGATGCTCTCCACGCCCCCGAGGTTAGGGCCAGCGCCGGGGGAAAGCCGAACGGGCGCCTCCCCGGAGGGAGACGCCCGTTCGTGATGTGCTCAGCCCGGGCTCGGCCCGGACCAGATCAGCGGCGGTCGGTGTCGACGAAGTCGATCCGGGTGCTGCTGTTGCCGGCGATCGCGGAGATCACGGTGCGGAAGGCCGTCGCCGTGCGACCGCTCCGGCCGATCACCTTGCCGAGGTCGTCGGGGTGGACCCGGACCTCGAGCACGGAGCCGCGGCGCAGCTGCTTGTCGCGCACGACCACGTCGTCGGGGTGGTCGACCACTCCGCGGACGAGGTGCTCCAGCGCGTCGGCCAGCATCGGCTCAGGCCTCGCCGGTCTCGGCAGCCGGAGCCTCGTCGGCCGGGGTCTCGGCGGTCGCCTCGGCCGGGGTCTCCTCGGCGGCGGCCTCGGCCGGAGCCTCCTCGACCTTGTCGGCCTTCTTGTCGGCCTTCTTCTTCGCGGTGGTCGCCGAGGCCTTGGGCTCGTTGGCGGCCTCCTTGAGGGCCTCGTTGAAGATCTCGAGCTTGTCGCGCTTGGGCTCCTTGACCTTGAGGGTGCCCTCGGCGCCGTCGATGCCCTTGAACTTCTGCCAGTCGCCGGTGATCTCGAGGATGCGGGCGACGGCCTCGGAGGGCTGCGCGCCGACGCCGAGCCAGTACTGCGCCCGCTCGGAGACGACGTCGATGTACGACGGGTCCTCCTTGGGGTGGTACTTGCCGATCTCCTCGATCACCGCGCCGTCGCGCTTCTTGCGCGAGTCGACGATGACGATGCGGTACTGCGGAACCCGGACCTTGCCCAGGCGCTTCAGACGAATCTTGACGGCCACGTTTGTGGTGTCTCCTTGAGAACTGGTGGTGGGTGAGCCAGGGACCGCCAGGTGGGGAACACCGGGGCCCGGACTCGGACGGGTTCTGCCACCTCCGGTTGAGAGGGACCGGACGTCGCAGAACTCAGTCGGACAGTCTGCCACGCCGGGGCGGCCGGGCATAAATCAGGATGCCTCCCCTCGGCGGCGCGACAGGTGGCTCGAACGGGTGGATCCGAGAACCCGGGTGGCGGCGCCGGCGACCTGCGACGATGCTGCGATGTCACGGTCCCTCACCGGCTCCCGCTGGGGTTGGTCGTGCCTGGTCCTCGGCCTGCTCGCGGTCCTGGCGCTCGCGGTGCCGGGCGTCGGCTACCTCTCCGACAGCCGGGCAGGCGGCCACCCGCTCGACGAGACGCCCCGCCAGCTCCACCTGCCCGCCGACCGGACCTACGGCATCTACGTGAGCGACGCCGACAACAGCGGATACTCCGTCGGCTGCACGGCGAGCGACATCGACGGGCCGATCGAGTTCCGTCGGCCACCCTGGTCGGTCTCCGGATCGGACATCGAGATGCTCGAGCACGTCTATGACACCGGATCCGGCCTGCTGACCATCTCCTGCTCCTCGGACGAGCCGGTCGGGACGCGACCGGTGCCGAACCACCTCGCGATGCTGATCGGCGTGCTGGTCGCCGGGACGCTCGGCTGCGTCGCGCTCGGGTGTGCGGTCGCGTGGATCGTGCGGCGCCGCGAGCGTCAGGCGACGACCCTGCCGCGCAGCACCACCCGGGACGGCTCGGCGAGCACGGACAGGTCCTCGACCGGGTTGCGCGGGTAGACGACGAAGTCGGCCGGGTCGCCCTCGTCGAGTCCGGGATTCCAGCCGAGCCAGGCCCGGCCCCGCCAGGACGCGGCACCGAGCACGTACTCGTTGGGGAGGCCCATTGCGGCCATCGCCAGGATCTCCTCGTGGAGGACGCCGTGGCGCGACGAGCCGCCGCCGTCACTGCCGACGTAGAGCGCCACGCCGGCGTCGTACGCGTTCATCAGGACCTCGCGGCGGGTGGCGTAGAGGGACTCCATGGTCGCGCTGTACGCCGGGAACTTGTCGCGCCCGGCCTCGGCGAAGCCGGGGAACTTGCCGGTCTGCAGCACCGTCGGCACCAGCGCGACGCCGCCCGCCACCATCCGGTCCAGATGCGCGGCGGTCAGGCCGGTGCCGTGCTCGATGCAGTCGATGCCGGCCTCGAGGAGCGGGGAGAGGGAGTCGGCGCCGAAGCAGTGGGCGGTGACCTTGGCCCCCTGCGCGTGGGCGACCTGGATCGCTGCGGCGACCGCGTCGGCCGGGAAGGACGGGGCGAGGTCGCCGTCGTCGCGGGAGATCCAGTCGCCGACGAGCTTGACCCAGCCGTCACCGTCGACGGCCTGCTCGGCGACCGCCTCGGCCAGCCCGTCGGGCTCGACCTCCTGGGCGTAGTTGCGGAGGTAGCGCTTGGTGCGCGCCACGTGCCGCCCGCAGCGGATCAGCCGGGGCAGGTCCTCGCGCTCGTGGACCCAGCGGGTGTCGGCCGGGGAGCCGCAGTCGCGGGTGAGGAGGACACCGTTGTCGCGGTCGGCGATCGCGGTCCGCTCGATCTCGGCGTCGTCGACCGCTCCCCCGTCCTCGAGGCCGAGGTGGTTGTGGGCGTCGACCAGGCCGGGCACGATCCAGCCCTCACCGGCACTCTCGGCGCCCGCCGGCCGGTCGTAGGTGATCCGTCCGTCGACGACGTACACCTCCCGCACCTCGCCGTCGGGCAGGACCGGACCGGAGAACCTCAGCGCGCTCACCCGGGCGACGCTATCAACGCGCCCCGGGGCTCCGGTGCCCCCCAACGAGGTCAGAGGTGGGAGATCAGCCAGGTCGGCGAGAGCGTGGTGGCACCGACCCCGTGCACCCGGGCGTCGAGGGCCCGGTCCGCCGTCACCACGACGACCCGGCCGCCCCGCTCGGCGGCCTTGCGGGCCTCGGCGACGATCGTGGCGTCGCCGTCCTTCGGGGCGTGCACGGTGCGCACGTGCGCGTCCCGGCCGGCCCGGACGCCGCCCTTCGCCTGGCCCTCGAGCACCAGGACCACGACGTCGAACTCCACGTCGGCGACGAGCAGCTGCTCGTGGAGACGTGCGGCGGCCCCGGCCCGGTCCTTCCACCAGCCGTCCGGGCGAGCACCGACGACATTGGCTCCATCGACGATGAGAATCGAACTCATCCCACCCCCTGGGATCCGCTCCCCGCCGATTGGGCAGAGACCGCACCTCCGGACCCTGAAATGTCGCGGATTGGTCCCAAACCGCAAGAGCGGCAAGTCCAGTTGACTACTTCAGGAACTTGGAGAAGTCCTTGGGCAGCTGCAAGTTCTCGGCGGCCGCCTCGTAGTCGATGTCCTGGCCGATGCCGAACGGGTTCGGCTTCGCCTCGGCGGCCTTCTCCTTGGCCGCCTTCGCCTCCTGGGCCGCCTTGGCCGGGTTGCCGGAGCGGCGGGCGCCCTTGCCCTTGGCCTGCTTCGCCTTCTGCTTGGCGCTGACCCGCTTGCCGCCGCCGGGCCCGCCCATGCCAGGCATCCCGGGCATGCCCGGCATCCCCGGCATGCCGCCGCCGCGGGCCATCTGCATCATCATCTTGCGCGCCTCGAAGAAGCGGTCGACGAGCTGGTTGACGTCGGAGACGGTGCGGCCCGAGCCCTTGGCGATGCGGGCGCGGCGGGAGCCGTCGATGAGCTTCGGGTTGGCCCGCTCGGCGGGGGTCATCGAGCGGATGACCGCCTCGACCCGGTCGATCTCGCGGTCGTCGAAGTTCTCGAGCTGCTCGCGGATCTGGCCCATGCCGGGCAGCATGCCGAGGATCTTCTGCATCGAGCCGAGCTTCTTCAGCTGCTGCATCTGCGACAGGAAGTCGTCGAGGGTGAAGTCACCCCCGGTGAGCTTCTCGGCGGCCTTGAGGGCCTCCTCCTGGTCGAAGGCCTTCTCGGCCTGCTCGATCAGGGTGAGGACGTCGCCCATGTCGAGGATGCGCGAGGCCATCCGGTCGGGGTGGAAGACGTCGAAGTCGGTCATCTTCTCGCCGGAGGAGGCGAACATGACCGGCTTGCCGGTGACCTGACGGATCGACAGCGCGGCGCCGCCGCGGGCGTCGCCGTCGAGCTTGGTGAGGACGACGCCGTCGTACCCGACGCCGTCGAGGAAGGCCTGCGCGGTGACGAGCGCGTCCTGGCCGATCATCGCGTCGACGACGAAGAGCACCTCGTCCGGCCGCACGGCGTCCCGGATCCCCGCCGCCTGCGCCATCATCTCGGCGTCGACGCCGAGACGGCCCGCGGTGTCGACGATGACGACGTCGTGCAGCTTGCGCTTGGCCTCCTCGACGGAGGCCTTCGCGACGGAGACCGGGTCGCCGACGCCGTTGCCCGGCTCGGGGGCGTAGACCGGGACGCCGACCTTCTCGCCGTTGACCTGGAGCTGCTGGACCGCGTTGGGCCGCTGCAGGTCGCAGGCGACGAGCATGGGCGCCTTGCCCTGGTCCTTGAACCAGAGCGCGAGCTTGGCGGCCAGCGTGGTCTTGCCGGCGCCCTGCAGGCCCGCGAGCATGATGACGGTCGGGCCCGACTTGGCGTAGCGCAGCCGGCGGGTCTCGCCGCCGAGGATCTCGACGAGCTCGTCGTTGACGATCTTGACGACCTGCTGGGCGGGGTTCAGCGCCTGGCTGACCTCCTCGCCGCGGGCACGCTCCTTGACGGCGGCGACGAACTCCTTGACGACCGGCAGGGCGACGTCGGCCTCGAGCAGGGCGATCCGGATCTCACGGGCGGTCGCGTCGATGTCGGCCTCGGAGAGCCGGCCCTTGCCGCGCAGGTTCTTGAAGGTCGCGGCGAGGCGGTCGGAAAGTGTGGCGAACAAGAGCGTTGCGTCCTCGTCGGAGTCGTCGGTAGAAAGTGGAGGGTCTCGAACACCGATCGTAGCCGTCAGTGCTCCGATGCCCGACGTCTGCGGCGGAGGTCCGAGGGTACTGCGCGGGTGCCCGGCACGCCGCGCGGAGGTCGGGAGTGCCATCGGGGGCACCCCGCCGGGGCAAGGAGGCATCCCATGGCGACCACGACACCCGTACGACGACCGGACGGGCCGCGCCGCCGGCCGACCCCCGCCGCCATCGCGATCTGGGGCGGCATCGCCGTCGTCGGCGCGGTCTGCTGGACGGTGCTCGCCCTCTCCCGTGGGGAGGAGGTCTCGGCCCTGTGGATCCTGTTCGCGGCGCTGGCGTCGTACGCGATCGCGTACCGGTTCTACGCCCGGTTCATCGCCGACCGGGTGCTCGAGGTCGACGACACCCGGGCCACGCCTGCCGAGCGGCTGGAGAACGGCCAGGACTTCGACGTCACGGACCGGCGGGTGCTGTTCGGGCACCACTTCGCCGCGATCGCGGGGGCCGGTCCCCTGGTCGGACCGGTGCTGGCGGCCCAGATGGGCTACCTGCCGGGCACGATCTGGATCATCGTCGGCGTCATCCTGGCGGGCGCCGTGCAGGACATGATGGTCCTCTTCTTCTCGATGCGCCGCGACGGCAAGAGCCTGGGCCAGATGGTGCGCGAGGAGATCGGCACGGTCGGCGGCATCGCCGCCCTGATCGCGGTCTTCGCCATCATGATCATCATCCTGGCGGTGCTGGCGCTGGTGGTGGTCAACGCGCTCGCCGAGTCGCCGTGGGGCGTGTTCTCGATCGGCCTGACCATCCCGATCGCGCTGTTCATGGGGTTCTACCTGCGCTACCTGCGGCCCGGCCGGGTCGCGGAGACCACCGCGATCGGCGTGGCCCTGCTGCTCGCGGCGATCATCGTCGGCGGCTGGATCGACGACACCGGCCTGGGCGACACGCTCACCCTCTCCCACGAGACGCTCACGATCTGCCTCATCGGCTACGGCTTCGTCGCCTCGGTGCTGCCGGTCTGGATGCTGCTGACGCCGCGCGACTACCTGTCGACGTTCATGAAGGTCGGCGTGATCGTCCTGCTCGCGGTCGGCCTGGTCCTGGCCCGCCCCGTGCTGGCCAACGACGACGTCACCAGCTTCGCGATGGACGGCGACGGCCCGGTGTTCGCGGGCAAGCTGTTCCCCTTCGTGTTCATCACGATCGCCTGCGGCGCGCTCTCCGGCTTCCATGCGCTCATCTCGTCGGGCACGACGCCCAAGATGATCGCCAAGGAGAGCCAGGTCCGGATGATCGGCTACGGCGGCATGCTGATGGAGTCCTTCGTCGCCATCAGCGCGCTGATCGCGGCCTGCGTGATCGACCAGGGCCTCTACTTCGCGATGAACAGCCCGGCGGGCGCGACGGGCGGCACCCCGGGCGCCGCCGCGGAGTTCGTCGGCACGCTCGGGTTCACCCTCTCCCCCGACACGCTCACCCAGGCCGCGGCCGCCGTCCAGGAGCCGACCTTGGTCTCCCGCACCGGCGGCGCCCCGACCCTGGCGGTCGGGATCTCGCAGATCTTCACCGACGCGTTCGGCGGCGGCCTGGCGGCGTTCTGGTACCACTTCGCGATCATGTTCGAGGCGCTGTTCATCCTCACCGCCGTCGACGCCGGCACCCGGGTCGGCCGGTTCATGCTGCAGGACACCATCGGCAACCTCTGGCCGCGGTACGCCGACACCTCCTGGCGCCCGGCCGCCTGGTCGGCCAGCGCGCTGGTGGTCGCGGCCTGGGGCTACATGCTCTACGTCGGCGTGACCGACCCCCTCGGCGGGATCAATCAGCTGTTCCCGCTGTTCGGCATCTCCAACCAGCTCCTCGCCGCCATCGCCCTGTGCGTGTGCGTGACGCTGATGCTCAAGCACGGCAAGGCCCGCTGGGTGTGGGTCCCGCTGGTGCCGCTCGTGTGGGACCTGGTCGCGACGATGACCGCGAGCTGGCAGAAGGTCTTCTCCGACAACCCCGCCATCGGCTACTTCGCGCAGGCCGACCGCTACCGCGACGCCCGCGACGCCGGCGAGCTGCTGGCCCCCGCCAAGGACGCGGGCCAGATGGACCAGGTGATCACGAACTCCACCACCAACGGCGTCCTGCAGCTCACCTTCGCCGTCCTGGTCGTCGTCGTGGTCGCCAACGCCGCCGTGGTGTGGGTCCGCGCCCTCCGAGCCGGCGGCCTGCCGACGACCGAGGTGCCCGCCGTTCCCTCCCAGATCGTCGCGCCGGCCGACTTCTTCGCGACTGCGGAGGAGAAGGCCGCCGTACGCGCCTGGGAGGAGTCCCGCCTGACGGGGAGCGGGGGCCGGCGATGAGAGCGCTGGTCCGTGCCTGGCGCGCGATCCGCTGGTACGTCCGCGAGGCGACCGGCGAGGCCCGCTGGGACGACTACGTCGAGGGCTGTGCCCGCGACGGCACCGAGCCCGTCTCGCGGCGGGCCTGGGAGCGGCACCGTGCGGACCTGAGGGAGCACAACCCGCGGTCCCGGTGCTGCTGACCCGCCTATGCTGACCGGATGACGACGGTCGCGGTGTTCACCGGCGCAGGGCTCGCCCTCCTGGTGCTCGTCGTCCTCGCCGGCCACCGCACCCTGCGCAGAGGCGCTCCGGCCGGCGGCGGCGTGGCCGACGGCCTCGGCAGCTTCATCGACGTCTTCGACCCCGCGCGGGCCCGGGCCGACCGCGATCTGCGGTCCCACGACGACCAGGGCACCGTGATGCCGAGCCCGGACGACGACGACCGGCCGGTCCGTGTCGACCTCGACCGCGGCGTGGTCAGGGTGCGGAAGACCCCCTGACCGCCCTCCGGACGGCGTGGGCGGCCTGCGCCGCGCGCATGTCCGAGAGCGCCCCGGCCGCGGCCTCCTGCACGTAGAACACGTCCACCGCCTGCGGCCCCAGCGTGGAGATGTGGGCCGAGCGGACCGTCATGTCGAGGGCCGCGAGCGCCGCGCTCACGACGTACACGACGCCGAGCCGGTCCGCCGCGCGGACCTCGATGACCGTCGCATGATCGCTCGCCTCCGGCCGTACGACGACCGCCGGATCCAGCTCTCCGGGCGCATGCCGCGGGCGGAGCCGAGCGGCCGGGTCGACCCGCCGCGCAGCGACCGCGTCCAGCTGGTCGCGCAGCGCGCCCGCGTCGAGGCCGCCCTCGGCCAGGTCCCACACCGACACGGCGTGCTCCCCCTGGGACCACAGCCGGGCCGCGCGCACCCCGAGCCGGCGCAGCGCGAACACCGCGGCGACGTCGGCGAGCAGGCCGACCCGGTCCGGCGCCACGATGGTGACCCTGGAGCCGTCCGCGACCGGCTCGACGGCGATGGAGACGTCACCGTCGGCGACGGCGGCGGGGATCGGGATCTCCTCCACCCGGAAGGCCGGTGGCACGCTGCCCCGCTGCAGCGCGGTCCGCGCCCGGCGCGCCAGGTCGAGCACCAGCCCGGCACGCCACGACGTCCAGGCCTTGGGCGAGGCCGCCTTCGCGTCGGCCTCCGCCAGCGCGGTCAGCAGCGCCAGCGCATCCGGGCTGTCGACGTGCTCGAGGAGGGCGTCGATCGTGGCGGGGTCGTCGGGGTCGCGGGTGGTGGCGATGTCGGCGAGGAGCAGGTGCCGGCGCACCAGGAGCGCGACCAGGTCCGCCTCCTCGGGCGCGAACCCCATCCGCGTGGCGATGGCGCGGGCGATCGGCTCGCCGGCGACGCTGTGCTCGGTCAGCTCCCCCTTGCCGATGTCGTGCAACAGCGCCGCGACGACCAGGACGTCGGGGCGCGCCACGTCGCGGATCAGCGCCGACGCCTCGACGCAGGTCTCCACGACGTGCCGGTCGACGGTGAACCGGTGGATCGCCGAGGCATGCGGCAGTAGCCGGATCCGCTCCCACTCGGGCAGGAACCGGTCGAGGGCCCCGGTCTCGTCGAGCGTCTCCCAGACCGGCAGCAGACCGGGCCCGGCGGCGAGCAGCCGGACCAGCTGCCGGCGGGCCTCCTCGGGCCACGGCTCGGGCAGCGCCGGACACTCCCGGACCAGCCGCGCCGCCGTCGGCGGGGCGAGCACGACGTCCCGCTCCGCGGCCTCGGCGGCGGCGCGGAGCAGGAGGGTCGGGTCCTGGGCCGGCCGCGCGCCGCGGTCGAGGACGACCTCACCGCGGGACAGCGCGACGCCTGGGGCGACCCGCTGCAGCTCGGGGCGTCGGGGCCGCGCCGCGGAGGTCCGCCGCAGTGCGTCGTCGGTCCGGCGCCACGCCAGCCGCGACAGGTGCGTGACCCGCCGCCCCAGCTCGCGCACGTACCGCTGCGCCGACGCCTCGTCCGGCAGCCCGAGCCCGGCGGCGAGCGGCGCCCAGTGCTCCGGCGCGATCCGGTCGCTCGCCCGTCCGGCGGCCGCGTGCAGCAGGTCGCGCACGTCGAGGAGCTGCTGGCGGCAGCGCTCCAGGTCGGCCGCGGGCACGTCGACCAGCCAGGTCGCGGTGAGGCTCTTGAGCACGGTCGCGTCGCGCAGGCCGCCCTCGGACTCCTTGAGGTCCGGCAGCGAGAGGTGGGCCAGCTCCCCGACCGTCCGGTGCCGGCCGCGGACCAGCTCCCGCAGCTCGGGCAGCCGCAGCCGGGCCTGCCGTCGCCAGTGGGTGAGCGCGGTCGTCCGCAGCCGCAGTGCGACGCTGTGGTCGCCGGCGACGTGGCGCACGTCGAGCAGACCCGACGCCACCCGGACGTCGCCCTCCGCGGCCGTCAGCATCTCCGGCAGGGTCCGCACGGCGTGGTCGAGCTTGGCGCCCGAGTCCCACAGCGGATACCAGACCTGCTCGGCCAGCGCGGTCCAGCACTCCTCGTCGACGCCCTCGTCGGCCACCAGGACCACGTCGAGGTCGGAGTACGGCGCCAGCTCGCCCCGCCCGTAGCCGCCGACCGCCACCAGCGCCACCCCGGAGTCGGGACCGGCCGCGGCGCCGTACGCGCTGCGGCAGAGGGTGTCGGCCTCCTCCGTCCGCCGGGCGCGGTCAGCCGCGGTCATGCCCGCCCGGCCCCGGGGTGCGGGGTGGGTCTGCGTGCCGCGCACCTACCGAATTCGTCGTCATCTGACCGATCCGGGAACGAATTCGGTTGGTGCGCGGCCCACACTCAGAGCGCGGCCGCGTCCGTGTCGCCGGTCCGCACGCGGACCACCGACTCGACCGGGCTGACCCAGACCTTGCCGTCCCCGATCCGGCCGGTGTGGGCCGTCTTGGTGATGATCCCGACGATGTCGGCGGCGTCGGCGCCGTCGACGACGATCTCGATGCGGATCTTGGGGACCAGCGCGATGTCGTACTCCGCGCCCCGATAGACCTCGGTGTGGCCCTTCTGCCGGCCGTAGCCGCTGACCTCGCTGACCGTCATGCCGGTGACACCGAACGCCTCGAGCGCCTCCCGGACGTCCTCCCACTTGTGCGGCTTGATGACCGCGGTGACCAGCTTCATGCGCTTACCTCCGAAGGGGTGGACGTGCTCAGGAGCGAGGTACGACGGGCGGCGCCGCCACCGGTGGTGAGATCGTAGGCCGCCTCGCCGTGCTCGGCGAAGTCGATCCCGTCGACCTCGTCCTCCTCCGGGAGCCGCAGCCCCACGACCGCCTTGACGATCAGGGCCACCACCAGGGTCGCGATGCCCGACCAGATCATCGCGAACACCGCGACGGCGATCTGGACGACGAGCTGCTTCGCCCCGCCGCCGGTGAGCAGGCCGCCCTCGTTGGAGGCGAGGAAGCCGACGCCGACGGTGCCGACCAGGCCACCGACGAGATGGACGCCCACCACGTCGAGCGAGTCGTCGAAGCCGAACCGGTACTTCAGGCCCACGGCCAGGGCGCAGACGCCGCCGGCGACGAGACCGAGCACGATCGCGCTCCACGGCACCAGGTTGCCGCAGGCGGGGGTGACGGCGACCAGGCCGGCGACGACGCCGGAGGCCGCGCCGAGGGAGGTCGCGTGGCCGTCGCGGAGCTTCTCCACGAGCAGCCAGCCCATCATCGCCGCGCAGGTGGCCAGCGTGGTGTTGAGCCACACCAGGCCGGTCTCGGTGGTGTAGTCGTCGAGGTTGACGATCGAGCCGACGTTGAAGCCGAACCAACCGAACCACAGCAGGCCCGCGCCGATCATGGTCAGGGTCAGGTTGTGCGGCTTCATCGGCTCCTTGCCGAAGCCGAGCCGGCGTCCGACGAGCAGGGCCAGCACCAGGCCCGCGACGCCGGCGTTGATGTGGACCACCGTGCCGCCGGCGTAGTCGATCGGCGCCACCGCGGCGCCACCGTCACCGGAGAAGAGCAGGTCGGCCAGGCCGTTCTCGACGCCGCTGAGGAAGCCGCCGCCCCACACCATGTGCGCGAGCGGGAAGTACGAGAGCGTGACCCAGATCGGCAGGAACACCAACCACGCGGAGAACCTCATCCGGTCCGCGACGGCGCCGCTGATCAGCGCGGCGGTGATCACCGCGAAGGTCAGCTGGAAGGCGACGAAGACGTAGTTGGCGGGATCCGTGCTCTCGAGCCCGAACTGCGTGAACGGGTTGGAGAAGAGCTTGCCGATCTCCTTGCCCGTCGCGCCGTCGGCGGTGGCGAAGGTCGTGCTGTACGACATCGACCAGCCCCACAGGGCGTACACGATGCCCACCACGCCCAGGGCGCTGAAGGACATCATCATCATGTTGAGCACCGACTTGGTCCGGCTCATGCCGCCGTAGAAGAGCGCCAGGCCAGGGGCGGTCATCAACAGGACGAGCGAGGCCGACACCAGCATCCAGGTGTAGTAGCCGTTTTCCATGCCCGAAGATTCGGCTGCCGAGGTTTCGGCTCACGTGACCGGATGTTTCGGGCCGGTAACGGGTGCCGCACGGCGGTTACGGTCCGGTGACGGCCGTCCCGGGCCTCCCGGGCCCGAGCCGGGCGTCGTACCCGGCATCCGGGTCGCCGTTCGGCCCGGAGCCCGACCCGGATGCCGGGTGGGACGTGGTCAGCCGAGGAGCGCGTCGACGAACGCGGCCGCGTCGAACGGCGCCAGGTCGTCGGGGCCCTCGCCCAGGCCGACCAGCTTGACCGGTACGCCGAGCTGGCGCTGCACCGCGATCACGATGCCGCCCTTGGCGGAGCCGTCGAGCTTGGTCAGCACGATGCCGGTGACGTCGACGACCTCGGAGAAGACCTTGGCTTGGATCAGGCCGTTCTGGCCGGTGGTGGCGTCGAGAACGAGCAGCACCTCGGTGACCGGTGCCTGCTTCTCGATGACCCGCTTGACCTTGCCGAGCTCGTCCATCAGGCCCTGCTTGTTCTGCAGTCGCCCGGCGGTGTCGACCACGACGGTGTCGACCCCACGGTCGACGCCCTCCTTGACCGCGTCGAAGGCGACGCTGGCGGGGTCGCCACCCTCGGGGCCGCGGACGACTTCGACGCCGACCCGCTCGCCCCAGGTCGCGAGCTGCTCGGTGGCGGCGGCGCGGAAGGTGTCGGCCGCGGCCAGCAGCGCGGTGCGCTCGTCGGCGACCAGGATCCGGGCCAGCTTGCCGACCGAGGTGGTCTTGCCGGTGCCGTTGACGCCGACGACCAGCACGACTCCCGGTGCGTCGCCCTCGCCGCTCACCTTGAGCGCACGGTCCATGGTCGGGTCGACGAGGTTGATCAGCTCCTCGCGGAGCACGGTGCGGACGTCGGCGGCCTGGCCGCCCTCGACCCGCAGCCTGGTGCGCAGCCGCTCCACGAGCTCCTGGGTCGGCGCGACGCCGATGTCGGCGGCGAGGAGCAGGTCCTCGATGGCCTCCCAGGTGTCCTCGTCGAGCTTCTCGCGACTGAGCAGTCCGAGCAGGCCCCGCCCCAGCGCGTTGGACCCGGCCAGCCGCTGCCGGAGGCGCACCAGCCGCGAGGCCGGCTTCTCCGGGGCCTCCAGGGCCGGCGCGGCCGGCCCGGCGACGTCGACGTCGAGGTCAGGAGCCTCGGCAGCCGGGGCGTCGACCGCGGGGGCCTCGGCCGCGACGTCGTCGACGGTGGGCGGCTGGGTCCGGGCCGGCGGCGCGACGACGTCGGTGGTCGGGTCGGGCGTGCGCGACCCGCGCCGGGTCCGGGTCCCGACGAAGCCGGCGATCGCGAGGACGCCGACGACGGCGATCCCGATGACGAGGTAGAGCCACTCCTGCATGCGCTCATCCCATCACGCCGCCCGGCGTGGGCCGAAACGGGTGCGTCGTCGGGCGTCTGCCGCCACCGGCCGTCGTGGACGGCGACGCTCACCGCAGGCGCTGCAGGTCCCTCTCGTCGTCCTCGAGGACGGGCGCCGCGTCGATGGCGCGGCCCATCGCGTCACCCAGCCAGGGGACCACGGGCATCTTCTCGCCACGATGCGGATAGGCCACGTAGAGGGCCACGCCTGCCGAGACCGCGAGGCTCAACAGGACCGCGAGGCCGACGAACAGCACTTCGACTCCTCCGAGTAGGGATCGCTCTGCATCCCATCCTGCACCCCCGGTCCAAGACGGCGCCGGCACCGCGGCCGCCACTCCCGCGGGGAGCGGCGGAGGTCACACCACCAGCGGCTCGACGGCGGCGCGGATCAGGTCGGGGATCGGGGTCGAGGGGCGCGCCGGATCGGTGTCGTCGACGTAGACGTGGACGAAGCGGCCCTCCGCGGACGCGAGCGCACCCTCGCCGTCGGGGTCGCCCTGGAAGAGACCGATGCGGTAGACGACCGACGACGTGCCGAGCCGCTCGACGGCGAGTCCGAGCTCGATCGGGCGCGGGTAGCCCATCTCGGCGAAGTAGCGGCACGACACCTCCGCGACCAGCCCGATCGCCGGCAGTCGGCGGATGTCGGTGCCCGTCGCCTCGTGCAGGTGCGCGTTGACCGCGGTGTCGATGAGGTCGAAGTAGCGCGCGTTGTTGAGGTGACCGTAGACGTCGTCGTCGGACCAGCGGGTCGTGGCGGTCCGCCAGGCGCGGTACGCCGACCGGCCGGGTCGGCTGCGGTCGGGGCCGGTCATGCCGACTCGTCGCGCAGCCGCTGGCTGATCACCGCGGAGACGCCGTCGCCGCGCATCGTGACGCCGTAGAGCGCGTCGCCGACCTCCATGGTCCGCTTCTGGTGGGTGATGACGAGGAGCTGGGAGTTCTCGCGCAGCTCCTCGTAGATCTCCAGCAGCCGCCCGAGGTTGGTGTCGTCGAGCGCGGCCTCGACCTCGTCGAGGATGTAGAACGGCGAGGGGCGGGCCTTGAACAGCGCGACCAGGAAGGCGACGGCGACCAGCGAGCGCTCGCCGCCGGAGAGCAGCGAGAGGCGCTTGACCTTCTTGCCCGGCGGGCGGGCCTCGACCTCGATGCCGGTGGTGAGCATGTCGGTGGGGTCGGTCAGGACCAGCCGGCCCTCTCCGCCCGGGAACAGTCGCGCGAAGGTCTGGTCGAAAGCCCTGGTGACGTCGGCGTAGGCCTCGGTGAAGACCTGCTCGACCTTGACATCGACGTCCTTGACGATGTCGAGGAGGTCCTTGCGGGTGGCCCGCAGGTCCTCGAGCTGCTCGGAGAGGAACTGGTGGCGCTCCTCCATCGCGGTGAACTCCTCGAGCGCCAGCGGGTTGACCCGGCCGAGCATGCCCAGGGCCTTCTCGGCGCTCCGGAGTCGCTTGACCTGCTCCTCGCGGACGTAGGGCACCGTGCGCGGCGCGGGATCGGCCTCGCCCTCGGTGGCGACACCACCATCCCCGCCGTCTCGTGTCTGCTCACCGGTCTGCTCACCGGTCTGCTCACCGGTCTGCTCGGTGGGCGACTCGAGCACCGGCACCGGCTGGTCCGGGCCGTAGTCGGCGACCAGGCCCGCCGGCTCGAGCCCGAGCTCCTCGAGCGCCTTGGTCTCGATCTGCTCGATGCGCATCCGCTGCTGGGCACGGGCCATCTCGTCTCGGTGCACGGAGGAGACCAGCTCCTGGTGCTCCCGGTCGAGGTCGCGCAGCGTCTGCCGGACGGCCATCAGCTCCTGCTCGCGACCGCGGCGGGAGTCCTCGACCGACTGCCGGCGCCGAGTGGCCTCCTCGATCGACGTCTCGAGGCGGTCCAGGACGTAGCCCACCGCCGCGGCGACGGCCCGGCCGGCGCGGCCCTCGGCGATCAGCCGGGCGCGGCGCTCGGCCGCGCGGGCGCGGGCCTGCCGCTCGGCCGCGGCGGCCTTGCGCATCTGGTCGACCCGGCCGTGGAGGGCGCGGGCCCGCTCCTCCGAGGTGCGCAACGCCAGCCGGCACTCCATCTCGGTCTGCCGGGCTGCCCGGGTCGCCTCCACGAGCCGCTCCTGCTCGGTGGTGTCCGGCTCCTCCTCGGTGTCCTGCTCGGCGCTCGCCAGGCGCCGCTCGAGCTCGGCGAGGCCGACCAGGGCCTGCTCGCGGGACGTCTCGGCCTGGGCGATCGCCTCGGTCATCCGCTCCGCCTCGGCGCGGGCGGCCCTGGCCAGGGAGCCGTGTTGGCCCAGCTCCTCGGCGACCGCCGCGAGGGTGGCGTCGGACTCGTGCAGGCGGGCGAGCGCGACGTCGACGCGTTGACGTGCCTCGGCACGCTCGGCCTCGAGCCGGGCGAGGTCGAACCCGAGCCGCTCGGCGGCGGCGACCGCGTCGGCCAGCGACCCGGTGGCCTCGTCGACCGCGGCCTGGATCTCGATCAGGCTCTGGGTGGCGTGGGAGCCGCCCGAGGCGAAGTGGGCGCCGAGCAGGTCGCCGTCGCGGGTGACCGCCACGACGTCGGCCAGGTCGGCGACGAGCGAACGCGCGGCGTCGAGGTGGTCGACGACCGCGACCTTGCGCAGCAGGCGATTGAGGGCGGGCCGGACCTGCGCGGGGCACTCGACCACGTCGACGGCGTACGACATGCCGGGGGGCAGCGCCGGCCAGGACCCCGTCGTCTCGGCCTCTCCCCCACCGAGCAGCAGCCCGGCCCGGCCGAGGTCGTCGGCCTTGAGGTGGTCGATGACGGCGACGGCGGTGTCGGCGTCGGTGACCGCGACGGCGTCGGCGGCGGCGCCCAGCGCGGCGGCCACGGCGCCTTCGTAGCCGCCCCGCACGCTGACCAGCGCGGCGACCGAGCCGAGCAGGCCCGAGATGGTGTCGGAGGCCGCGAGCAGCGCGCCGGCGCCGTCCTTGCGGGCCAGGCCGAGCTCGAGGGCCTCCTTGCGGGCGCTGAGGCCGGCCTTGTCGCGGTCGGCCTGCTGGGCCTCCTCGCGGACCTTGGTGAGCCGCTCGTCGAGGTCGTCGAGCGCCGCGACGGCCGCCTCGTGCTCGGCGTCGAGGCCCTCCTCGCCGGCATCGAGGCCGGCGACCCTGGTCTCCAGGGCGGTGAAGTCGCGCTGGGACCGCTCGGCGCGGGCGGTGGCGTCGGCGCGGGCCGCCTCCAGGCGGCCGATCTCCTCCTCCGCGGCGTGGGCGCGCGAGCGCAGCGTGTTGACCTGACCGTGCAGCCGGGCCAGGCCCTCGCGGCGGTCGGCGGCGGCGCGCAGCAGGCCGGCGACCCGGCGCTCCTCGTTGGCCGCGGCCTCCTCGGCGGCGCGGCGGTCGGCGACGGCCCGCTCGAGCGCGGTCTGCTGATCGGCGACCTGACCGGCGATCTGCGCCTCCTGGACGGCCAGTCGCTCCGCCTCGGCCTCGATCTCGTCGGGGTCGCGGCCGGCGCCGGTCTGCTCACCGTCGGCCTCGGCGCCGGCGGCGTTGCGCACCCGCTCGGCGGCCAGGCTCTGGGTGCCGCGGAAGCGCTCGCGCAGCGCGGTCAGCGAGGAGAGGGTCTCCTGGGCCGCGGACAGCGCGGGCAGGTCCTCGCGCAGCGCGGCCTCGAGCGTGGCCTCCTGGTCACGGGCGGTGGTGATGCCGCCCTCGACCTCCGCGCGCCGGGCGAGCAGCACACTCTCGTCGGCGAGCTCCTGCTCCAGGGACGTGCGCGCGCTCACCAGGTCGTCGGCCAGCAGGCGCGCCTTGGCGTCGCGGACATCGGCCTGGACCGTTGCCGCCCGCCGGGCGACCTCGGCCTGCCGCCCCAGGGGCTTGAGCTGGCGCCGGATCTCGCTGAGCAGGTCGTTGAGCCGATGGAGATTGCCCTCGGTGGAGTCGAGTTTGCGGAGCGCCTTCTCCTTGCGCTTGCGGTGCTTGAGGACGCCCGCGGCCTCCTCGATGAAGCCGCGGCGGTCCTCGGGCGTCGCGTGCAGGATCTGGTCGAGCTGCCCCTGCCCGACGATGACGTGCATCTCGCGACCGATGCCGGAGTCGCTGAGCAGCTCCTGCACGTCGAGCAGCCGGCAGGTGGTGCCGTTGATGGCGTACTCCGAGCCGCCGGTGCGGAACATGGTCCGGCTGATGGTGACCTCGGAGTACTCGATCGGCAGCGCGCCGTCGGAGTTGTCGATGGTCAGCACCACCTCGGCCCGACCGAGCGGCGGACGTCCCGACGTGCCGGCGAAGATGACGTCGTCCATCTTGCCGCCGCGCAGGCTCTTGGCGCTGGCCTCGCCCATGACCCACGCCAGGGCGTCGACGACATTGGACTTGCCGGAGCCGTTGGGCCCGACGATGCAGGTGATGCCGGGCTCGAGCTGGAGAGTGGTCGCGGACGCGAAGGACTTGAACCCCTTGAGGGTCAGGCTCTTCAGATACACGCGGTCTCCCTTCGGGGGTCGGGCAGTCGGTCCGACGCGGGGGAAGCTCGGCAGGCCTCAGGCTACCTCGCGGGGTCGACGGATCCGCGCACCCCGGGAGGCTCGTGGGAGGCGTCGTCGGCGTGGGCGATGTGGCCGAGCTGGCGCCAGACCAGCGCGAGGGTGATCGCGGAGCCGACGAACGCGAACCAGAACGGCGCCAGCACGCCGCCGTGCTCCGCGATGACGCCGCCCAGTCCGCTGCCGATCACCGTGCCGGCGTAGATCGACACGCTGTAGACCGAGCCGACCCGCCCCTGGTACGCCGTCGGCACCGCCCGCTGTCGGACGGCCTGCGACAGGGTCCCCCAGACGAAGGCGTAGACCCCGAAGCCGAACATGATGAGCACGGCGACCCACGGCACCCGGGTGAGCGCGAAGCCGAGGTGCATGAGCACCTCCAGCGCCAGGCAGACCCGCATCAGGGTCGCCAGCGGGATGTGTCGCTCGAGCCACCCGTAGAGGACGATGCCGACCAGTCCCCCGGCCGCGGACGCCGTGGTCAGCAGGCCGTAGCCGATCGGGCCGAGGTGCAGCACGTCGAGGGAGTAGAGCACCAGCATCGCCCACGCCGCCGCCCAGGTGATGTTGAAGGTGACGATCACCAGTGCGAGGGTCCGCACCGGCGGATGGGCGGCCAGCCAACGCAGGCCGTCCGCGATGTCGCGCAGCACGTGGGTGTCGATCTCCCCGCGGACCGGACCGGGCGGCAGCGCGATCCGGGACACGAGGACCACCCCCAACAGGCCGCACCCGATCTGGGCACCGAAGGGGACCACCGTCCCGACCGCGAACAGGGCGGCCCCGAGCGGCGCGCCGGCGAACTGGTTGAGGGTGATGAACCCGGCCTGCAGCCGCGCGTTGGCGATGCCGAGATCGGACCTGGCGACGAGCATCGGCAAGAACGTCCGGTAGGCGGTGTCGGCGAAGACCTCGGCCGTGCCGAGCAGGAACATCGCGGTGAGCACCAGCGCGATGCTCACCACACCGGTGAGGATGGTGCCGCAGAGCGCGACGAGCACGACCGTGCGGAGCAGGTTGGCGACCACGACCATCCGCTTGCGATCGACGCGGTCGGCGACCGCGCCCGCGAGCAGGCCGAACAGCAGCCACGGCAGCCCGACGAGCAGCATCGCCATCGATACGAGGGCCGGGGACCGGGTCTGCGAGGCCACCAGCAGCGGGCCGGCGGCGAGCGCGATCCCGTCGCCGAGGTTGCTCACCCAGGCGGAGGCCACCAGCCGGCGGAATCCCGGGCCCAGCCGGGCCGGGACGACTGCTTCGATCACCCGGCCCACGAGATCAGCACGCTAGGCCGCGGGCAGACCCGCCGCCAGTCATTTTCGCTCCGCCCGCCCGGTGACCTCAACCCCGTGGTCCGAGCGCAGCGAGGACGGTGTCACTCGATAGGCGACACGCTCGGCCACAGCAACTCGGGCCGGCAGCGTGGCGCACGCGCGGAGCGCATGGGGGGCAAGCGTGGGCCGGAGGGTCTGCGCGCCGCCCTCGATAGGCGACACGCTGGGCCAGAACAAATCAGGCCGGCAGCGTGGCGCACGCGCGGAGCGCGTGGGGGGCAAGCGTGGGCCCGGAGGGTCTGCGCGCCGCCCTCGATAGGCGACACACTCGGCCACAGCAACTCAGGCCGGCAGCGTGGCGCACGGCGGCGGAGCCGCATCGAGTGGGCCCGCGGTCCGAGCGCAGCGAGGACCGTGCGGTGTCGCTCGATCTGCGACACGCTCGGCCACAGCAACTCGGGCCGGCAGCGTGGCGCCCGCGCGGAGCGCATCGGGGGCAAGCGTGGGCCCGGAGGGTCTGCGCGCCGCCCTCGATAGGCGACACGCTCGGCCAGAACAAATCAGGCCGGCTGCATCTCCGCGTCGCCGGTCAGGATCTCGGCCGCGCGGGCAGACATCAGCTTGTCGTTCTCCTCGGAGAGGCGGAGGACGAGGGACTCCAACTCAGCGACCCGGTTGCGCAGCCGAGCGTTCTCGACGGCGAGACGGGGGTCGCGGAGGTCGCTGTTCAGGTGACCGATCAGCGCCTTGGCCATGAAGTTGAGCCTTCCGGTTCGACAGGGTGTCGGCCCTTGGGGGCCGTCTCCAAGAGTCCCACTTCGAGGCAGCCGGGTCAAACCTGGGACCCCGCTGCCACCGGGCCGTGGCCACGGGAGGGAGCGGGGGACGGAGCGAGGGAGCGAGGGACGGAGGACAGGTGGGCAGGGAGTGCCGGGAAGACCGCGGTCGCCGCAACGGGGAAGGCCCGGCGAACCGGGCCTTCCCGGCACGTTCCTGGGGACGCGCCTCAGCAGCTGTGGCGGACCTCGCCGGTGCAGCGGTCGCGCCCGGCGCCGCCGTAGACGACGTCGACGCCCTTGCCGCCCTTGAGGACGTCGTTGCCACCGCGACCGCGGATCACGTCGTCGCCGGCCTTGCCCTTGATGGTCTCGCCCTTGTCGCTGCCCAGCAGCGTGTCGTTGCCGGCACCGCCGCTGTAGGACTGCAGGCCCTTCAGCCGGACGGCGTTGCCACCCTCCCAGCTGGCCAGCCCGGCCGCGACGTCGATGCGGACCGGCGTGGTCAGCGGCGCGAGGCTGAAGGAGTCGACGCCCGAGCCGCCCTTGATCAGCGACGTGGCGACGGTGTTGAGGCCGGGCTCGGCGGGCTCGCCCGTCGCGGGCTGCGGCGCGGCCACGATGAACGCGTCCTCGCCCTTGCCGCCCTTGATCTCACCCGAGGTGCGGTCGAAGACGACGGTGTCGTCGCCGGCGTTCATCCGCAGGATGCTGGTGAGGTAGGTGGCGTAGACGATGTCGTCGCCGGCACCGGCGTGGATCTCGGCCACCGGCACCTTCACGGTGATGGTGTCGTCGCCGTCGCCACCGAACACGACGTCGTTGCCGTCGAGCACGCTGACCTTGTCGTCGCCCGCGCCCGCGTCGATGCGGTCGTCGCCGGCGCCGCCGTCGATCGTGTCGTTGCCGTCGCCGCCGGTGATGGTGTCGTTGCCCTCACCGCCGAGGACCGTGTCGTTGCCGCCGAGCACGCTGACGGTGTCGTTGCCGGCACCCGCGTCGACCCAGTCGTTGCCGGCGCCGGTGGTGATCACGTCGTTGCCGTCGCCACCGCAGACGGTGTCGTTGCCGCCGAGGCCGTTGAAGGTGTCGTTGCCGGCGTCCAGGAAGACCACGTCGTCGCCGGCGGTGCCGTTGAGGACGTCGTCGCCCGGCGTGCCGACGATCGTCGCGGCCTTGCCGTTGCACAGGGGCGGGTCGGCGGCGTACGCCGTCCCGGGGACGACGGTCGTGGCCCACAGGGCGCCACCCGTCACGAGGGCGAGCGCGCCCGCCGTACGCCGAAGATTCGCGTGCATGGTTCGTACTCCTTGGCTGTCGTCGAACATGACACCCAGCACAGCGGATCGCGGTGGCCGGGGATTACACCCGGCGCAGCCGGGGAAGAGAGCCGGGACACGCGGCCGGGTGTAATGGATCGACCACCCGGTCCGCTCACCGTGGTGTGTCAGGATCGATGGCGGTGGGTGGACTGGGCGACGTCCCCGACTTCCCCGCCGTCCGCACCCTGACCACCGAGCGAGGAGGCGTCCTGAGTCCGCGGGAGCCCCAGCGCACCGTCGACCCGCTCGGCGAGCCGCTGGCACGGGCCCTCGACGGCGACGAGGAGGCGTTCGGCGAGGTCTGGCGCCTGCTCCATCCGCCCCTGCTGCGCTACCTCCGGGTCCGCGACCGCGACACGGCGGAGGACATCGCCGCGGAGACCTGGTTGCACGTCGTCCGCGACCTGGCGCGGTTCGCGGGCGGCCCCGCGGAGTTCCGCGCCTGGGTGTTCACGCTGGGACGGCACCGCGCCATCGATGCCGGGCGGGCCCGGGCCGCGCGGCCGAGCACGCCGACGGCGGAGATCATCGACATCGGCACCGCGCCGAGCGCCGAGGCCGCGGCCCTGGAACGGGTCGACACCGACGCGGCCGTCCGCCTGGTGGCCACCCTGCCCCCGCCCCAGGCGGAGATGGTGATGCTGCGGGTGGTGGCCGGCCTCTCGGTGGCCGAGGTCGCGGCGATCGTCGACAAGAAGCCCGGGACCGTGGCGGTCAACGTCCACCGGGCACTGAAGAAGCTGGCCCGCACGCATCGGGCCCGGAGGGGCGAGGGGGTGAACACGAGATGAACGGGGAACCGGACGGTCTGGACGAGTTCGAGGACTCCGCGCTGGTCCGGGCGCTGCGCGCGCCCGGCACCCCCGACGAGCTGGCCGACGAGCAGCGTTTCGTCGCCGCCTATCGACGCGCCCGCCGCTCCCCCGCCGGCGGCGGCCGGGTGATCGGCCGGATCGGCATCAGCGGCGCGGCACTGCTCGCGGCAGTGACCCTCACCGGCGGCGTGGCGGCGGCCGCCTACACCCAGCGGCTGCCGCACTCGGTGCAGGCGATCGCCCACGACGCCTTCGGTGGCGTCGGGGTGCCCCCCGAGCGCGCCGCGACCCCGCCTCCGGCCGCGCGCTCGGCCCGGCCCGCCCCCGAGCCCCGCCCATCGGCGAGCGAGCAGTCCGGCGCGCGGCGCAGCCCGGAGGCCACCCGGTCGCCGCGCGCCGCTGACCGCGACTCCCCCACCGCCCAGTCGTCCGTGGAGACCCCGACCGGCGAGGCCGTCGACACCGCGGCACCGGCTCCGACCGGGAGCGGATCCGCGTCGCCCGACACGCCCACCGACCCGACGGCGACCGGCAGCACGCCCGGCGACCCCTCGACCGGGACTCCCAGCCCTCCGGAGAGCGTGCCGACGAGCGTCTCGGTCACGACTTCGGTACGCCGGGTCGCCACCGGTGGGCGGGCCAGTGTCACGGGCCTCGTCCTCGACGACGGCGAGCCGGTGGTGGGCGAGCGGGTGGATCTGTTCCAGCGGTCCGCCGCCGGGCGCTGGAGCCAGGCCGGCTCCGCGGTGACCGGTGCCGACGGCGCCGCTACTTTCGCCACGGGCAGCCTCGCCGAGAACGCCTTCTTCCGGATCCGGGTCGAGGTCGACACCGACGGGGACGACGAGCCCGACCGCGTGCTGCAGTCCCGCAAGCGCCGGATCGGGGTGCAGCCGACGCTCACCCTCAGCGCGACCGGCCCGGTCGTCTCGGTCCACACGCTCGGTGCCGCGCCAGGAGACGCGTTCACGGTCAGCCGCCGGGCGAGCGACGGCCGGCTGGTCCGGATCGGCATCCACCAGCTCGACGACCAGGGCGCCGCGAGCGTCGACCTGTCGTCCTCCACCGGGCGGGTCCGGGTCCTGGTCCGGGTCCTGCGCACCTCGGCCCACACCGCGGTCAAGCGGTGGGTCACCGTCCGAGTGCCGCGGGAGCCCAAGCCGCCGCTGACGCCTACGCCGTCGTCCCCGCCGTCGTCCTCGCCCGGCGCGGAGCCGACTGGCAGCGCGGGCAGAAGTACGACGACCGATTCATGAACGCGACCCGCCGGATCGGCGTACCGCAGCGGTCGCACGGCTCGGCCTCACGACCGTAGGCGTGCAGCGAGCGGTCGAAGTAGCCCGACTCGCCGTTGACGTTGACGTAGAGCGCGTCGAAGGACGTCCCGCCCTGGGCCAGCGCCTCGTTCATCACGGCGCGGGCGTGGGCGAGCAGCTCGACCGCCTGGGCCCGGGTGAGCCGGTCGCCGGGGCGCTCGCCGTGGAGTCGGGCGCGCCAGAGCGCCTCGTCGGCGTAGATGTTGCCGACCCCGGAGATCAGCCCCTGGTCGAGCAGCAGCCGCTTGACGCCCGAGGTCCGCTTGCGCAGCCGCGCCACGAAGGCGGCGTCGTCGAACTCCGGGTCGAGGGGGTCGCGGGCGATGTGGGCGATCTCGGGTGGCAGGTCGGCACCGCCGACCGAGACGGACAGGCCGCCGAACATGCGCTGGTCGACGAACCGCAGCTCGCGGCCGTGGTCGGTGCCGGTGAGCGCGAAGCGCACCCGCAGGTGCCGCTCCGCGGGGGCCGAGGCCGGCTGGACGAGCAGTTGGCCACTCATGCCGAGGTGCCCCAGGATCGCGTCGCCGTCGTCGAGCGGGAGCCAGAGGTACTTGCCGCGGCGGCGGGCACCCACGATCCGCCGGCCGGTCAGCGCGGCGGCGAAGCCGGACGCGCCGGTCGGGTGCCGCCGGACCGGACGGTCGTGCAGGACGTCGACCGCGGCGATCGTGGCGCCGACGACATGGCGCTCGAGGCCGGCGCGGACGACCTCGACCTCGGGGAGCTCGGGCATCGGGAGCGGTCCGGGAGCTCAGCTGCCGGCGCCGGCCGGGCGGCCGTCGGCATCGAGGCCGAGGGCGGCGGCGATCTCGCCGTACGCCGTCTCGGCGGCGCCCTGCTCGGCCTCCTTCTTGGAGCGGCCGGTGCCGTTGCCGTAGAGCTTGTCGCCGACCCGCACCTGGGCGGTGAAGGTCTTCATGTGGTCGGGGCCGTCGTCCTCGATGACGTACTCCGGGACGCCGAGCGACTGGTCGGCGGACAGCTCCTGCAGGGAGGTCTTCCAATCCAGGCCGGCACCGAGCGCGGAGGCCGCCTCGATCAGGGGGTCGAAGAGCCGGTGCACGACGATCGAGGAGACCTCGATGCCGCCGCTGAGGTGGATCGCGCCGATCACCGCCTCGACCGTGTCGGACAGGATCGAGGCCTTGTCGCGACCGCCGGTCGCCTCCTCGCCGCGACCGAGCTTGATGTGGGCACCGAGCCCGATCTCGCGCGCGACGCCGGCCAGTGCGCGGGCGTTGACCACCGCCGCGCGCAGTTTGGCGAGCCGACCCTCGGACAGGTCCGGGTGGGCCAGGTAGAGGGTCTCGGTCACCACCACGCCGAGCACCGAGTCGCCGAGGAACTCCAGGCGCTCGTTGGTCGGCAGCCCGCCGTTCTCGTAGGCGTAGGAGCGATGCGTCATCGCGCGTTCGAGCAGCTCGGGGTCCAGCGTGGGATCCCCGAGCGCTCGACGCAGCTCGACGTAGTTGGTGATGCCGCTGACCTTCGCCGGGAGGTGGGTCAGAGGACCTGACGACGGTCGGCGCGCGCGCCGTACTGGCCGCAGGTGCCGCAGGCGCGGTGCGGGAGGTGCTTGGCACCGCACGCCGGGTTGGCGCAGGTGACCAGCACCGGGGCGACAGCCTTCCACTGCGAGCGACGGTGCCGCGTGTTGCTGCGCGACATCTTCCGCTTCGGAACAGCCACTGTCTTCTCCTTGGTTCGGGTGCGCCCGGGGCGGGCGCCTCTTCAGTCCGTGGGGTCTTGCTGTCGGGCTTCGCCGGTCAGCTCCGTGAGGGCCGCCCAGCGCGGGTCGATCGCAGCCTCGTGCGTGTGGTCCGGCTCGTCCGCGAGTCGCACGCCGCATTCGGGGCACAACCCGGGACAGTCGTCCTGGCACAAGGGCTGGAACGGCAGTGCGAGCACCACCGCGTCCCGCAGCACGGTCTCCAGGTCGACCAGGTCGTCCTGGAGCATGCTGACCTCGTCGTCCTCCTCGGCTCCCTCGGAGTCACGGATGTCGTCGTAGACGAACAGCTCCTGGAACGTCACCTCGACGTCGTCGTGGATCGGCTCCAGGCACCGCACGCACTCACCCTCCAGGGCAGCCGAGGCCGTCCCGGTGACGAGCACGCCTTCCATGACCGCCTCCAGGCGCAGGTCGAGCTCGACCGGCGCGCCCTCGGGGACGGAGAGGACTTCGATGCCCAGATCTGCTGGAGCCGGCACTGTCCGCGACACCTGACGCTGGGACCCCGGGCGGCGTCCGAGCTCGCGGGTGTCGAGCACGAGCGGCGCTCTCGGGTCCAGAGTGTTCAGGGGTTCGCTTCCAGGTCCGGGCACAACAGATCAGAGCAATCCTAGTGGGGCGCCCTCGGGGCGGCCAAATCAGGCATCCCGCGAGCCGAGCTTCCGGCTGAGTCGCGCGTGCACCGCGGGCGGCACCAGCTCGGCGACGTCCCCACCGAGGGAGGCGACCTCCTTGACCAGGCTGGACGAGACATAGCCGAGGCTGGCGGTCGTCGGGATGAAGACCGTCTCGACGCCGCTGAGATGGGCGTTCATCTGCGCCATCGGCAGCTCGTACTCGTAGTCGTTGCCGCCGCGCAGGCCCTTGACGATGGCGTGGGCGTCGATCTCCTTGCAGAAGTCGACGATCAGGCCGGTGAAGCCCATCACCGTCACGTTCGGCAGCTCCGTGCAGGCCTCGCGGAGCATCTCGAGGCGCTCGTCGGGGTCGAAGAGGCGCGACTTCGAGATGTTGGTGCCGGTCGCCACGATCAGCTCGTCGAAGAGCGCGGCGGCCCGCCGGAAGATGTCGAGATGGCCGTTCGTGACCGGGTCGAAGGAGCCGGGGCACACCGCACGGGTCATGAGGGGAGGCTAGCGGGCCCGTGCTGCTCGGCCAGCCACAGGTTCGTCTCGCCGTACTTCTTCTGGCGGCGCTTCCCCGCCAGCGGCTCCAGGCCGGCCGGCCAGCGCGGCTCGGGGCTGCGGCGCGAGCGCTCCACGACGACCAGGGCTCCCTCGGCGAGCCAGCCCTGGGCGGCGAGGAACGCGAGGTCGCCCTCGACCGTGACCTCGTCGAGCGGATAGGGCGGATCCGTGAAGACCAGGTCGAAGGGGGCCCGCGCCGGCTCGGCGAGGACGGCGGCGACGGGGCGGGCCACCACCTCGGCGACGGCGCAGCCGATGGAGCGGGCGTTGCCCCGGATCAGGTCGGCGGTCCGGCGGTCGGACTCCACGAGGGTGACCGCCTCCGCCCCGCGCGACCAGGCCTCGAGACCGATCGCGCCGGAGCCGGCGTACAGATCCAGGAAGCGCAGGCCGTGCAGCGAGCCGACCCTGGCCTCGATCGCGGAGAACAGCGCCTCGCGGACCCGATCGCTGGTGGGCCGGGTCTGATCGCCGCGGGGGGTCTGCAGGCGGCGGCCACCTGCCACCCCGGCGATGATGCGGGTCATCGGGGCGTCCTCACGACTTGTCCACGAAGTCGGCCAGCTGCGAGCGCTCGAGGTCGCGCACGGCGTCCGCGAGGCCCGGGGCCTGGCCGAGCTCGGCGTCGGTGTCGAGCAGCCCCTCGGCGGCCTGTCGGGCGGCGACGATCGTGTCCTCGTCGCGCAGCACCCGCAGGTTCTCCAGGCTGGAGCGCCCGCCTGCCTGCGAGGCGCCGAGGACGTCGCCCTCGCGTCGCATCTCCAGGTCGATCCGGCTCAGCACGAAGCCGTCGGTCGTCGAGGCGACCGCCTCCAGCCGCTCGCGCGACGGCGACCCCGCCTCGGTGTACGTGACGAGCAGCGCCAGGCCCGGCAGGCCGCCCCGGCCGACCCGACCGCGCAGCTGGTGGAGCTGGGAGATGCCGAACCGATCGGCGTCCAGGATGACCATCGTGGTGGCGTTGTGGACGTCGACGCCGACCTCGATGACCGTCGTCGACACGAGCACGTCGAGGTCACCCGCGGCGAAGGCCCGCATCGTGGCGTCCTTCTCGTCGGCAGGCAGCCGGCCGTGCAGGCGACCGATCCGCAGCCCGTCGAGCGCACCTCCGGCGAGCCGTTCGACGACCTCCTCCACGGCCGCGGCGGGCGGCTTGGGGGCGGTCTCGTCGGGGTCGTCGGGGTCGTCGGGGTCGGTCAGGTCGACGGCATCGACCTGACCGGCCTCGGCCTCGTCGCCGGAGATCCGCGGACACACGACGTAGACCTGGTGGCCCTTGCCGACCTCCTCGCGGACCCGCTCCCAGACCCGGCCGATCCAGCCCGGCTGCTCGGCCAGCGGCACGACATTGGTCTGGATCGGCGCGCGACCGGCCGGCAGCTCACTCAGCGTCGAGGTCTCGAGGTCGCCGAAGACCGTCATCGCGACGGTGCGCGGGATCGGGGTCGCCGTCATCACCAGCAGGTGCGGCGGCGCGGCGGCCTTGTCGGTGAGCGCCGCCCGCTGCTCGACGCCGAAGCGGTGCTGCTCGTCGACGACGACCAGGCCGAGGTCGGCGAACATGACCTGGTCCTGGAGCAGCGCGTGGGTGCCGATGACGATCCCGGCCTCGCCGCTGGCGATCCGGGACAGCGGGCCGGTGCGCTGGGACTTGTTCATCGAGCCGGTGAGCAGCTCGACGTGGGTGCCCTCGCCGGAGCCGAAGATGGTGCCGCCGTCGGCGAGGTCGCCGAGCATCGTGACGATCGAGCGGTAGTGCTGCTGGGCGAGCACCTCGGTCGGGGCGAGCAGCGCGGCCTGGCCGCCGGAGTCGACCACGCGCAGCATCGCCCGCAGCGCCACCAGCGTCTTGCCGGAGCCGACCTCACCCTGGAGCAGCCGGTTCATCGGGTGCGGCTGCGCCAGGTCGGCCTCGATCCGATGGCCGACCTCGACCTGCCCGGCCGTCAGCTCGAACGGCAGCCTGTCGTCGAAGGCCTCGAGCAGGGCGCCCGCGCCGCCGGTGCGGGCGGTCGCCCCCACGGCGCGCCGGGCGCGTCGGCGCCGGCCGAGCACCAGCTGGGTCACCAGCGCCTCCTCGAACCGGAACCGGTGGTGGGCTCGCTCGACCTGGTCGCGGTCATCGGGCTGGTGGACCCAGTCGTAGGCGTCCTGGATGCCGAGGACGTCGTACTCGTCACGCAGGGGGTCGGGCAGCAGCTCGGCGACCGGCTCCATCACCTGGCGCGCGAAGGTCACCGCGCGGGCGATGTCCCAGGTCTCGACGCCCTTGGTGAGCGGATAGATCGGGAAGAGCGGCCCGAAGTCGAGGACGTCCTCGACCCCGCTCCCCTCCCCCTCCGCCTCGTCGCCCATGCCGAAGATCGTCATCGCCGGGTTGACCAGCTGCCACTGGTCGCGGAACCGGTCGGCCTTGCCGAGGAAGACCCCCCGGTTGCCCTGGGCGACCCGGCGCGCATGCCACCCGGCGGTGCCCTGGTTCTTGGCGAAGAAGGTCATCTTCAGCTGTGGCCCGCCGGTGCGCAGCATGGCCTCGACCCGGTAGGCCGGGCGGCCGGTGCGGCGGTCGTTGTAGGTCTTGATGTCGCAGGCGGCGATCTCGCCGACGACGCAGAGCAGCTGGCCGATGCGCAGGTTGTCGATCCGGGTCAGCGAGCCGGTCTCGAGGTAGCGCCGCGGGAAGTGCCGCAGCAGGTCCCCGACGGTCTCGATGCCCAGGCCGTCCGTGAAGCGCTTGCGCTTGGCGGGCGTGGTCGCCCCCAGGACCGCGGTCACGGATGATGCGAAGTCGATGGCCACCAGAACCCTCACTCGACGGACATGAGGAGCGGGTACCGCTCCTGCCCACCGTCGTACACCACGACGTCGACATGGGGGTGGAACTCCTCCACCCAGGCGGTCGCGCGGTCGGCCAGCCCCGCACTGTCCGCGCCGCTCACGATCGTGACCAGCTCGCCGCCGGCGGCGAGCAGACGGTCGAGGACCACGAGGGCGACGGCGCCGAGGTCCTCGCCGACGACGGCGAAGTCGCCCGCGATGACGCCGAGCGCGTCGCCGGGCTCACACGGACCGGCCATGGTCATCGCCTGCCGGGCGGCGATGGTCACCGCGCCGTGCCGCACGTGGCGGGCGGTCGCGGTCATCTCCGTCACGTCCTGGTCGAACGCGCGGCCCGGCTCGTGGACCGCGACGGCGGCCAGGCCCTGCACCTGCGTGTGGGTGGGGATCACGGCGACCCGCAGGCCCGCTGCGCCGTGGTCGGCCTCGGCCGTGCCGGCCGCCGCCAGGGCGGCCCGGATGGTCGGCTCGTCGTTGGGCAGGACGACGACCTCGCGGGCGCCGCACGCGGTGATCGCCTCCAGCAGCTCACCGGTCGAGGGCCGACGCCCGGGTCCGCCGCGGACCACCTCAGCCCCGGCCTCCTCGAACAGCGCGGCCAGGCCCGGGCCGGCCGCGACGGCGACGACCCGACGTCCGGCGAGGGTGGGCGGCGCGGGCACCTCCGCGGCCGCCTTCTGGGCGATCTGCTCGGCGAAATGGGTGACCCGGATCCGGTGCGGACGGCCGACCGACAGACCTGCCTCGATCGCGGCACCGACGTCGTCGGTGTGCACGTGCACGTTCCACAGGCCGTCACGGCCCACCACCACGACCGAGTCGCCGAGCGTGCCGAGCCGCTCGCGGAGCCCCGGAGCCACCGCGTCGTCGGTGTCCAGGAGGTACATCACCTCGTAGGCCGGGCCGTCCGCGCTCAGCTCGTCGGTCCCCGGCTCGACGTACGGCACCGGAATGACGTGGCTACCCAGCGGCGCGGTGACCGGGATCGGCCGGCGGCCCGTCAGGACCGTCTCCGCGGCGTCGAGGACGACCGACAGGCCGCGCCCGCCGGCATCGACCACCCCGGCCTGGGCGAGGACGTCGAGCTGCTCGGGGGTGCGTCCGAGCGCCTCCCGGGCGGCAGCGGCCGCCGCGGTGAGGACGTCGCTGCTGCGCGCGCCGTCGGCAGCCGCGGCCGTCGTACCGGCCGCGGCGGCGGCGCGCATCACGGTCAGCATGGTGCCCTCGACGGGCTCGCCCACGGCCGCGTAGCTCGCGGCGGACGCCTGCTGCAGCGCCTCGGCGATGACCACCGCGTTGCGCTCGTCGGCGCGGGAGGCGCCGATCCGCCGGGCGGCGGCGCCCAGCATCTCGCTGAGGATGACGCCGGAGTTGCCCCGGGCGCCGAGCAGCGCCCCCCGGGCCATCGCCGCCAGCGGGACGTCGACCTCGCTCACCCGGTCCGGGCTGTCGGCATGCTCGCCGAGCGCCGCGCGGATGGCGTCGCGCGCGGCCACGACGGTGAGGTACATGTTCGTACCGGTGTCCCCGTCGGGCACCGGGTAGACGTTGAGGGCGTCGACCTCCTCGCGCGCGCCCGCCAGGGCGTCGACGGCGATGTCGACGAACCGGACGACCGACGCCAGCGCGATGCCGCTGCGGCCCTCCGCGGGCGCCGTCCCCTCGTCCATCGACGTCACCCTAGGGCACGTGCCGCGGGGTCCGCCGATTTCGGTCAGCGCGGCCGCGTCGGCTATTCTCGTCCGGTTGCCCGAAGCGCCCTCTGCGCGCCCGGCACGCACGACTTAGTTACGAGCAATCCTCCAGGAGTGACAACCATGGCCGCCGTGTGCGACATCTGCGACAAGAAGCCGACCTTCGGCAACAACCGGCCGTGGTCGCGCAAGATCACCAAGCGCCGCTTCGACCCGAACATCCAGCGGGTGCGCGCCGTGGTCAACGGCACGCCCAAGCGCCTCAACGTCTGCACCGGCTGCATCAAGGCCGGCAAGGTCACCCGCTGACCTGAGCTCCTCCCACCGACCCGTCGCGTTTGAACGCGACGGGTCGGTGCGTTTTGCGTGGCCGGCAGCGTGGTCGATATCCGACACGCTCGGCCCACCAACTCAGAAATGCGTCCAGCCGGTGGGGCCGTCGTAGGCGCCGCCGTCGACCGTGACGGGCAGGTCCCCGCGAGCCGACACCGTTCCGATCCGGGTCCACCCCTCGGGCAGCGCGACGTCGGGCGGGAAGGTCGCCAGCAGGGGATGGTCCTCCCCGCCGCCCAGGATGAACTGCAGCGGGTCCGCTCCGGTCGCCTGGCCGACGGCGAGCAGCGGCTCGGGGATCTCGAAGGCGGTGGTCTCGACGTCGATGCTGACCCCTGATCCCTCCGCGAGGTGCCGGGCCTCGGCCAGCAGGCCGTCGGACACGTCGATCATCGCGGTGGCCCCGGCCTCGGCGGCGACCGGCCCGGCGGCGTACGGCGGGGCGGGGCGGCGGTAGGCGTCGACGAGCACCCGGGGCGAGCGGAAGCCCCGGCCCAGCACGGCGAGGCCGCCGGCCGACCATCCCTGGCGGCCGCAGAGAGCGAGGACGTCGCCGGGCATGGCGCCCGAGCGCAGCACCGGGGACACGGTGCACGCGCCGATCACGGTCACCGACACGACGATCTCGTCGGCCCGGGTGACGTCGCCGCCCACCAGGCCGGCGCCGACGACCGCGCACTCCTCGGCGAACCCGCGGGTGAAGTCGAGCGCCCACTGGGCCGGGAGGTCCGCAGGGGCGGCGAGCCCGACGGTCAGCCATTGCGCCCGCCCGCCCATGGCGTTGATGTCGGAGAGGTTCTGCGCCGCGGCCCGGTGGCCGACATCGACGGCCTCGACCCAGTCGCGACGGAAGTGCCGGCCCTCGACCATCAGGTCGGTCGAGACGACCACGTGCCCCTTGCGGACCCGGAGTACCGCCGCGTCGTCGCCCGGGCCGAGCAGCACGTCCTCCCCCGGCGCCGTGGCGGCGACCACCTCGGCGATCCGACCGATCAGCCCGAACTCGCCGAGATCCGCCAGCGTCGTGTCCCGGTCGATCGCGTCTGCCATGAGTCCATCCCACCAGACGCACAGGGGACCGGGTCCCGCGGCTCGCGGGTTCTGCTCAGGTGGGGCCGCGAGGTAGGTTGAGGCCCCGACCAAACCGACCGACGGGAGCGTGACCCCATGGTGGTGCAGGCCTACATCCTCATCCAGACCGACGTCGGCAAGGCGGCCGAGGTCGCCCGCGAGGTCGGCGCGATCGCCGGGGTCACCCTCGCCGAGGACGTCACCGGTCCCTACGACGTCATCGTGCGCGCCGAGGCCCGCAACGTCGACGAGCTGGGCAAGCTCGTGGTCTCCAAGGTGCAGAACCTCGAGGGCATCACCCGCACCCTCACCTGCCCCGTCGTGCACATCTGAACGGTGCCCCGGTCCTCCCGCGGACGGCTCGTCCCGTGCGCGGCACTGCTCGCGCTGCCCCTGACCCTCGCCGCCTGCGGCGGACCCGTCGAGATCGACGTCCCCCGACAGTCCGCGGCGGACCGGGCAGCCTGTGACGCCTTCGCGGCCGACCTGCCCGCGACGCTGGCCGACGAGGAGCGGGTCGCCATCGAGCCGGACGACGCCCCCGCAGCGGCGTACGGCGACCCGGCGATCGTGGTGCGCTGCGGCGTCGCCCGGCCGGCGGGCTTCGACCTGACCGCGTCCTGCGAGTCCGCCGACGGCGTCGGCTACTACATCCCCGACGAGCAGTACGACGATCAGGGGCTCGATCTCACCCTGACCGCGGCCGGCTACAGCCCGCGGGTCGAGGTGACGATCCCCTCGCGCTACCGGCCCAATGCCGGGCCCGCGGCGATGACGGTGCTGGCACCGCTGATCAAGGAGCACCTGACCCTCGTCGACGACTGCGACTGAGGCCGGACGACATCATCGTGTGTGCCGAGGCCCGCTCGACGCTGGTGGTGTTCGACTGCGACGGGGTGCTCGTCGACAGCGAGCCCCTGGTGCAGCGCGTGGAGATGACGATGCTGGCCGAGCTCGGCTGGCCGATCACCGTCGCGGAGATCCGCGCGCAGCACCTCGGCCGCCCATGGCCGGACATCCGGGCCCATATCGAGCGCCGGATCGGGCAACCGCTCCCCGCCGACTTCCGGGAGCGCCGGGTCGCCGCGAACGAGGCGTTGTTCGCGGCCGAGCTGGCGGCGGTCCCCGGCATCGCCGACGCCCTCGCCCGTCTGGCCCGCGACGGCTATCGCACCTGTGTCGCATCCTCCGGCTCGCACCGTCGGATCGAGAGCGTGCTCGGGCTGACCGGCCTGCTCGACGACTTCCGGGGCCGGATCTTCAGCGCCGAGGATGTCGTCCACGGCAAGCCGGCACCGGACCTGTTCCTCCACGCGGCGTCGATCCTCGGCGTCGCTCCGCGCCGCTGCGTCGTCGTCGAGGACAGTCCCGCGGGCGTGGGCGCCGCGATCGCGGCCGGGATGCCGGTGATCAGGTACGCCGCGCAGACCCCCGGTGACCTGCTCGCCGACGCCACGGCGGTCATCGAGGACATGGCGCTGCTGCCGGAGACCGTCGGACGGATCGCCGCCACGGTCTCGCCGGGTGGCCGTGCCTAGCGCAGGCCGGTGTCGCGCCGTAGGGCCAGCGTGAGCAGCCGGTCGACGAGCTCGCCGTACGGCACGCCCGTCGCGGCCCACATCTGCGGGAACATCGACAGCGGCGTGAAGCCCGGCATCGTGTTGAGCTCGTTGACGACCAGCGAGCCGTCGGGCATCAGGAAGAAGTCGACGCGCGCCAGCCCCTCGCAGCCGACGGCGGTGAACGCCTGCGCGGCCATCGCCCGCATCCGCTCCTGCACGCCGTCGGGCAGCACGGCGGGCACGTCGAGCTCGGTGTGCTCCTCGGGGAGGTACTTGGCCTCGAAGTCGTAGAACTCGTGCTCGCCGGTGATCCGGATCTCCGCGGGCAGGCTGGTGTCGACGCCGCCGTCGAGCGCCTCGAGGACGCCGCACTCGACCTCGCGGGCGTCCTCTGCGGAGACCTCGACGAGCACCTTCGGGTCGTGGGCGAGCGCCCCCTCGATGGCAGCGTCGAGCTCATCCGGCGCGTGCGCCTTGGCGATGCCGATGCTGGAGCCGCCGCGGGCGGGCTTCACGAAGAGCGGGTAGCCGAGGGCGGCGACACGCTCGCGCACGGCCTGCGGGTCGGCGGACCACTGGCGGGCGGTGACCGTCTCGCTCGGCATCACCGGCAGGCCGGCGTCCTGGAGCACGATCTTCATGAACGCCTTGTCCATGCTGACCGCGGAGGCGAGGACGCCGGAGCCGACGTAGCGCACGTCGGACATCTCGAACAGGCCCTGGATGGTGCCATCCTCGCCCCAGGGACCGTGCAGCAGCGGGAAGACGACGTCGACCTCCCCGAGCGCCCGCGGCGTCTGCGCCGGCTCGTTGACGACGAGGTCCGTGCCGGCCGTGGTCCGGGCCAGGGCGACCGCGGCCCGGTCGCCGTCGACGGACGGCAGCTGCCCAGCGCCGGTGATCCGGTGTCGCTGGGGATCGTCGGCCTCCAGCACCCACCTGCCGTCGGTCGCGATGCCGATGGGGATGACGTCGTACTTCTCGCGGTCGATGGCCTGGAGCACGCTTCCGGCGGTCACGCACGAGATGGCGTGCTCACTGGAGCGGCCGCCGAAGACGACAGCGACACGGACACGGCGGCCGGTGGGAGAGCTCATCGGCGATGACCCTACCTTTGGGACATGGCCGCTCCTGCGCACGACCCGTCCACGACCCTCCCGGCGCTGCGTCCCGCCACCCTCGCGGTGACGGCGGGCCGACCGCCGCACGAGCCCGACCAGCCGCTGAACGTCCCGATCACCATGACCTCGACGTACGGCGCCACCGGGGACCTGGAGTACGCCCGCTTCGGCAACCCCACGTGGTCGGCCTTCGAGGAGACACTCGGCGCGCTGGAGGGCGGCCGGGCGCTGGCGTTCGCCTCCGGCATGGCGGCCGTGACCACGATCCTCGACCTGGTCGGCACCGGCGGCAGCGTGATCGCGCCCCGCCACGCCTACAACGGGTCGGTCGGTGCGCTCGCCGACGCCGAGTCGCGGGGCCGGCTCCGGGCGACCCTGGTCGATACGAGCGACACCGCGGCCGTCATCGCGGCGCTGCAGCAGGACGAGGACTGCGCGCTGCTGTGGCTCGAGTCCCCGACGAACCCGGCGCTGGAGATCGCGGACATCCCCGCCCTGTGCGCGGCGGCACACGAGCTCGGCATCCGGGTCGTGGTCGACAACACCTTCGCCACTCCCCTGCTCCAGCAGCCGCTGTCGCTGGGCGCCGACATCGTCGTGCACTCCGCGACCAAGTACATCGCCGGCCACAGCGACGTACTGATGGGCGCGATCGTCGTGGACGACGACGAGGTGTACGCCGCCCTCAAGGGCCGCCGCGACCTCGCCGGCGCCGTACCGGGTCCGTTCGAGACGTGGCTGGCACTGCGTGGCCTGCGCACCCTCCACGTGCGCCTGGAGCGGGCCGCCGCCAACGCGGCCGAGCTCGCCCGCCGCCTCGCCGACCACCCGGCCGTCGCGGAGGTCCGCTATCCCGGGTTCGGCGCGATCGTGGCGCCGGTCCTGGCGGGGGGCGCCGACGCCGGGGACTTCCTGGTGCGCGCGACGTCGCTGTGGGTGCACGCGACCTCCCTCGGCGGCGTCGAGTCGACCTTCGAGCGGCGGCGTCGCTGGAAGGTCGAGCCGGCGACCATCCCCGAGGGCCTGGTCCGGCTGTCGGTCGGCATCGAGGACGTCGAGGACCTGTGGGCCGATCTCACACAGGCCCTCGACCGGATCAACGCATGAGCGCCGCGCCCGGCCTCGCCGCTCGGCTGCAGGTCGACCTGCGCTCGGCGCTGCGCGAGCGCGACCTGGACACCGTCAAGGTGCTGCGCACCATGGCGGGCGTGATCGCCAACGCCGAAGCGGTTCCGGTGGCCGAGACCGGTCCGGCCGCCGCGGGCCCGATCGCCGGTGCCGCCGCCGGTCTGGGCGCCGCGGAGGCGCCCCGGCGCGAGCTCAGCGACGACGACGTCCGCGCCCTCGTCGCAGGCGAGAGGGACGAGTTGCTCGCGGCCGCGGCGCAGCTGGACCAGCGGGCGCCGGAGCGGGCGGCGGAGCTGCGGGCCGCGGCGGAGACGCTGGCGGCGTACCTCTAGCCGGGCTTCCCGTCAGCCTCAGGGCTACCACTGGGCGGGTGTTTCCTGCGCTTGTCGGGCGTTGCAACGCCCGACAAGCGTGGGAATCGCCGGTCGACCGGCGATTCCTGCAGCAGCGCTACGACAGCTCGGCCTTGGTGTCGCGCGAGATGAACGCGTCCATCAGCTGGGAGGTGGTGAGCCGGCCCTGGACCACCTCGTCGACGGCATCGACGATGGGCGCCTCGATGGCGGTCCGGGCGGCGAGCGCCCGCAGCGAGGAGCAGGACTTCGCTCCCTCGGCGACCTGGCGGGTCGAGGCGTAGATCTGTTCGACGGTCATCCCCTGCCCCAGCTTCTCGCCGAAGGTGCGGTTGCGCGACAACGGCGACGAGCAGGT
This sequence comes from Nocardioides sp. L-11A, assembly GCA_029961745.1. NCBI lineage: Bacteria > Bacillati > Actinomycetota > Actinomycetes > Propionibacteriales > Nocardioidaceae > Nocardioides > Nocardioides sp. L-11A. The sequence goes on along the minus strand of CP124680.1, from coordinate 2,019,833 downwards.
CGCGACGAGGTCACCGAGACCGGCGAGGCCCATCAGGGTCAGCGGGTTGGCGCCGAGGTTCATGGCGAGCCGGGCGGTCTCGGCGAGGCCGCGGGTGATCAGCGAGGCGGTGGTGTTGTCGCCGAAGCCCTGGCCGACAGCCATGCCGACGCAGAGGGCGACCACGTTCTTGTAGGCGCCGCCGTACTCGCAGCCGAGGACGTCGACACTGGTGTAGGGCCGGAACGCCGGCGAGTGGACCCGCTGCTGGAGCATGGTGGCGACGGACTCGTCGGCGCACGCGACGACCGAGGCGGCCGGCTCACGGCGGGCGATCTCACGGGCGAGGTTGGGGCCGCTGACGACGGCGATCCGGTCGGCGCCGATGTCGCCGACCTCGGCGATCACCTCCGACATCCGCTTGAGGGTGCCGAGCTCGACGCCCTTCATCAGCGAGACCAGCACGGCGTCCTTGTCGACGTACGGCAGGAAAGCGGGGAGGTTCTCGCGCAGGGACTGCGAGGGCACCGCGAGGACGACGACGTCGGCGCCCGCGAGGGCCCGCTCGGGGTCGTGGGTGGCGGTGATCGTGCGCGGGAGCTCGATGCCTGCGAGGTACTCGACGTTCTCGTGCCGCTCGTTGACGGCCGCCGCGACCTCCTCGCGACGCGCCCAGATGCACACGTCGTTGCCGGCGTCGGCCAGGACGATCGAGAACGCCGTCCCCCACGAGCCGGCTCCGAGCACCGCGATCTTGTTGCCCATCAGCTCGCCGCCTTCTTGTTCTTCTTGAACCGGTCGCCGTGCACGGCCATGTCGTAGCGCTCGGCGGGCGCGGTCGCTCCCCGCACCAGCTCGAGTTCGTGGGTGATCGCGGCCATGATCCGGTCGGTCGCCTCGTTGACGACGGCGATCGTCCGCTCCTGCGCCCGCAGGTCCTCGAGCCGGACCGGCGGCCCGACGCGCATCACGACCTTGCGGCGCGGGACGACGTGCGGACGCTTGGTGTACGGCGCGAGGATCTCGTGCGCACCCCACTGGCCGACCGGGATCACCGGACAGCCGGTCTCGAGCGCGATCCGCGCCGCGCCGGACTTGCCCTTCATCGGCCACATGTCGGGGTCGCGGGTGATCGTGGCCTCGGGGTAGATGACGACGCACTGACCGGAGCGGACGGCCTCGACCGCCGCGGCGTACGCCCCGACGGCGTCCTTCGTCTCCCGCTTGACCGGGATCTGGCCGGCCCCCCGCAGGAAGTAGCCCAGCGCCGGGTTGTCGAAGAGCCCGGACTTGGCGAGGTAGCGCGGGAGGTAGCCGTGGTCGTAGACGAGGTGCGCCGCCGTGAGGGGGTCGACGTGGGAGATGTGGTTGAGCGCGATGATGAAGCCGCCGTCGGCGGGGATGTTCTCGCCGCCGATCCACTCGCGTCGGGTCGCCGCCAGGAGCGCCGGCTTGAGGATGGGGACGGCGATGTTGAAGGCCCAGCCCCGCTTCTCCTGCAGCTTCCGAACGGTCACGAGAATGCAGGCTACCGGTCGCCCCGGGGCACGACGACGACGTCCGCGCGGGCCCTGCGAGGATTCGGGGGTGTTCACGCGCCCGGGTCCCTTCGCGGTGCTGCTGCCGGTGAAGTCCCCCGGCACCGGCAAGTCCCGGCTCGCGACCCTGAGCGACCCACACCGGGCCCTGCTGGCCGCCGCCTTCGCCGTCGACGTGGTCGACGCCTGCCTGCGGACCGATGGCGTGGCGGGGGTGCTGGTGGTCAGCGACGACACCGACTTCGCGGCGCGGCTGGCCGCCCGGGGGGCCGCGACCTGCCCGGACCCGGGAGGCGGCCTGAATGCCGCACTGCGGCACGCGGCGGCGTACCTGCGGGCCCGGCGGCCGGACCTGCGGCCCGCGGCCCTCTGCGGCGACCTGCCGGCCCTCGTCCCGTCCGACCTGGCTGCGGCGCTCACCGACGCGGCCTCGGACCCGGGACCGTGCTTCGTCGGCGATGCCGACGGGACCGGGACGACGCTCTACTGCGCGCAGTACGCCGACTTCGACCCGCGCTTCGGACCGGGCTCGGCCGCCGCCCATGCCGGGGCGGGGGCCCGGCCGCTGGCCGCGGACCTGCTCACCCTGCGGCGCGACGTCGACGACGTCGCCGGCCTGGCCGCCGCCATCGCCCTCGGGACGGGCGATTCCTCGACCGACGTGCTGCACGCGATCGGGCGGATCCCGCAATGACGAACGGGCCGTACTCCTTGCGGAGTACGGCCCGTTCGAGGTGACCGAGAAGCAGGCGTCAGGCCTTCTTCGCGGTCTTCTTGGCCGGAGCCTTCTTGGCCGGAGCCTTCTTGGCGGGGGCCTTCTTGGCCGGAGCCTTCTTGGCAGGCGCCTTCTTCGCCGGAGCCTTCTTCGCCGGAGCAGCCTTCTTGGCGGGCGCCTTCTTCGCCGGAGCCTTCTTGGCAGGCGCCTTCTTGGCGGGAGCAGCCTTCTTGGCAGCAGCGGCGGCCTTCTTTGCCGGCGCGGCGGCCTTCTTGGCGGCGGTGGTCGCGGCCTTCTTGGCCGGTGCCGCGGCCTTCTTGGCCGGCTTCGGCAGCGGAGCGAGCTTCTTCGCACCGGAGACGACGTTCTTCAGGTCAGCGCCGGCGCTGAACTTCGGAACGGCCTTCTTCTTGGTCTTCACACGCTCGCCGGTCTGCGGGTTGCGGACCCAACGGGCGTTGCGGACGGCCTTCTCGAACGAGCCGAAACCGGTGATGGCGACCTTCTCGCCCTTCGCGACCTGGCGGGTGATCGTGTCGAGAACCGCGTCGAGTGCATGAGCCGCGTCCTTGCGGCTGCCCTCGAACCGGTCAGCCAGCGCGTCGATCAACTGAGACTTGTTCACTACCTGTCCTTCCGAAACGCCGCGCTGGGCGTCCCTTGGGCTGATGCGGCCGAGCCCTCGCCCAGCCGTCCTTTCATGGGAACGCTAGGCACTACCAGGCACAGTCACAATCACCACGCCGAAGTTGTTGCGTCTTTTTTCGTGATTTCGGCGGTATTTCGGCCCATTCGGGGCCTCGAGCGCACCCCTCGGCCCCCTCAGGCGATCGCGGGCGAATGCCGCAATGACGACGAGCCGACCCGCGGATGTCGCGAATCGGCCCGTCGTAGAGCGGTTTTCAGGCGTGCTGGGTGACCGGCTTCCAGCTCGGACGGCCACTCTCGTACGACGCGATGTCGGCCTCGTGGCCGAGCGTGATGCCGATGTCGTCGAGTCCCTCGAGCAGCCGCCAGCGGGTGTAGTCGTCGATGTCGAAGGAGTCCTCGACCTCACCGCCCGGCGTGGTGACGGTCCTGTTCTCGAGGTCGACCGTGATCTGGCCGCCGGGGTTCTCCTCGAGGTAGACCCACAGCCGCTCGACGACCTTCTCGTCGATCTGCCCGGCCACCAGGCCGGCCTTGCCGGAGTTGCCGCGGAAGATGTCGGCGAAGCGGGGCGACAGGACCACCTTGAATCCGTAGTTCTGCAGCGCCCACACGGCGTGCTCGCGCGACGAGCCGGTGCCGAAGTCGGGACCCGCCACGAGGACGGATCCCGCGCTGTAGGCGGCGTTGTTGAGGACGAACTCCGGATCGTTGCGCCAGGCGGCGAAGAGGCCGTCCTCGAAGCCCGTACGGGTCACGCGCTTGAGGTAGACCGCCGGGATGATCTGGTCGGTGTCGACGTTGCTGCGCCGCAGCGGGACGCCGACGCCGGTGTGGGTGGTGAACTTCTCCATGACGTTCTCCTTCTTGCTCGTCGAGTAGCCCGCGCCGCAAGGCGAGGGCGTATCGAGACGTCAGACCGTGGCCGGCACGAGGTCGGCGGGCGAGGACAGGGTGCCGCGCACGGCTGTCGCTGCGGCGACGGGCACGGACACCAGGTGGGTGCGGCCGCCCTTGCCCTGGCGACCCTCGAAGTTGCGGTTGGATGTCGACGCGCTGCGCTCCTGCGGAGCCAGGGTGTCCGGATTCATGCCCAGGCACATGGAGCAGCCCGCACCGCGCCACTCGGCGCCCGCCTCGACGAAGACCTTGTCGAGGCCCTCCTCGATGGCCTGGTTGCGCACCCGCACCGAGCCGGGCACGACCAGCAGCCGGGTGCCCTCGGCGACGTGGTGTCCCTTGATGATCTCGGCCGCGAGCCGCAGGTCCTCGATGCGGCCGTTGGTGCAGGAGCCGACGAAGACCGTGTCGACCTTGACCTCGCGCATCGGCGTACCGGCCTGCAGGCCCATGTACTCCAGCGCCTTCTCGGTCGCGATCTTGTCGGCGGCCTCCTCGAAGTCCTCGGGACTCGGGACATTGGCGCCCAGCGGGACGCCCTGGCCGGGGTTGGTGCCCCACGTGACGAACGGCGTGACGTCGGCCGCGTCGATCACGATCTCCTTGTCGAACTGGGCGTCCGCGTCGGTGACCAGGGTCTTCCAGTGCTCGACGGCCGCGTCCCAGTCGGCGCCCTTGGGCGCCTCCGGCTTGCCCTCGATGTAGTCGAAGGTGGTCTGGTCCGGCGCGATGAGACCGGCCTTGGCGCCCCACTCGATGGACATATTGCAGACCGTCATCCGGCCCTCCATCGAGAGTTCCTCGATGGCCTGGCCGCGGTACTCGACGATATAGCCCTGGCCGCCACCGGTGCCGGTCTGCGCGATGACATAGAGGATCAGGTCCTTGGACGTCACACCCGCGGGGAGCGACCCGTTGACGGTGACGGCCATGGTCTTCGGCTTGGCCTGGGGCAGGGTCTGCGTGGCGAGCACGTGCTCGACCTCCGACGTACCGATGCCGAAGGCGATCGAGCCGAAGGCGCCGTGGGTGCTGGTGTGCGAGTCGCCGCAGACGATGGTCATGCCCGGCTGGGTCAGGCCCAACTGGGGGCCGACGACGTGGACGATGCCCTGCTCGACGTCGCCGAGCGGGTGCAGCCGGACGCCGAACTCCTCGGCGTTCTTGCGCAGCGTGTCGACCTGGGTCTTGCTGACCGGGTCGGCGATCGGCTTGTCCCAGTCGAGGGTCGGTACGTTGTGGTCCTCGGTCGCCAGCGTCAGGTCGGGGCGGCGCACCTGCCGGCCGGCGAGGCGCAGGCCGTCGAAGGCCTGGGGGCTGGTGACCTCGTGGATGAGGTGGAGGTCGATGTAGAGGAGGTCCGGCTCCCCCGGGGTCGAACGGACGACGTGCTCGTCCCACACCTTCTCCGCCAGGGTCTTGCCCATGACTCGCTCCTCCTCGTTCGGGTCCTCGACGGCACCTCTGCCGCCGACCGTGATGGAGCCTACTCTTGCATCCCAGGATCCGAGACGGCAGTATTGCCATATGGACAACTCGAGCGGCGTCGGCGTACTCGACAAGGCAGCCCTGGTGCTCACCGCACTGGAGTCCGGCCCGGCCACCTTGGCCGGTCTCGTGGCCGGCACCGGCCTGGCCCGGCCGACGGCGCACCGCCTCGCGGTCGCCTTGGAGCACCACCGCCTGGTGGCCCGCGACATGCAGGGCCGCTTCGTGCTCGGCCCGCGCCTGGCCGAGCTCTCGGCCGCCGCCGGCGAGGACCGCCTGCTCGCGACCGCCGGCCCGGTGCTCGCGCGGCTGCGCGACATCACCGGCGAGTCCGCGCAGCTGTGGCGGCGCCAGGGCGACCACCGGGTGTGCGTCGCCGCCGCCGAACGCCCCTCGGGCCTGCGCGACACGATCCCGATCGGCTCCCAGCTGACCATGCGCGCCGGCTCGGCCGCGCAGGTGCTGCTCGCCTGGGACGACCCCGAGCGGATCCACCGCGGTCTGCAGAACTCCGCCTTCTCAGCGGCCGAGCTCTCCGCGATCCGCCGCCGTGGCTGGGCGCAGTCGGTCGGTGAGCGCGAGCAGGGCGTCGCGTCGGTGTCGGCGCCGGTCCGCTCCCCCGGCGGCAAGGTGATCGCCGCGGTGTCGGTGTCCGGTCCGCTCGAGCGGCTCTCCCGCCAGCCCGGCCGGATGCACGCACCTGCCGTCCTCGCCGCCGCCGAGCGGCTCTCGGAGTCGCTGCGCCGCGCCGCAGCTGAGTGAGCAACCATCGACCCGTCGCGTTCGAACGCGACGGGTCGGTGCCTTCTTCTTGTACAGATGCGACGGGTCGATCAGAAGAGAGCATCCTGGCGCTCGAGGTCGAGCAGCAGCTGCTTGCGGTCCAGTCCGCCGGCGTAGCCGGTGAGCGTGCCGTTGGCGCCGATCACCCGGTGGCACGGGATGACGATCGGGATCGGGTTGGCGCCGTTGGCGAGCCCCACCGCGCGTGAGGCGGCGTTGGTCTTGCCGAGCCGGAGCGCGATCTGGCCGTACGACGCGGTCTCGCCGTACTCGATCGCCAGCAGCTGGGCCCAGACCGAGCGCTGCCACTGGCTCCCGACCGGCGCGAGCGGCAGGTCGAACTCGGTCCGGTCGCCGGCGAAGTACTCCGCGAGCTGATCCGCAGCGGCGACGAGGACCGCCGCGTCGTCGACGCGATCGCCGAGCGGGCGACCGGTGCCGTCACGGAACGGCGAGAACTCGATGGCGGTGATCGCGCCACCCTGCTCGACGATCCGCAGCGGCCCGATGGGCGATTCGATGACGGTCCACATGGTCAGCTCATCCTTCCAGCGATTCGGACAGTGACGTCCACAGGTGGAGCAGGGCGTAGGAGCGCCAGGGCGCCCACCGCGCCACGTCGCTCGCCTCCTCACCGAGACGGGTGAGGGCGTTGCGCACACCGACGTCGGTCGGCAGCCACACGTCGGGGTGACCGAGCGCGCGCAGTGCGATGTAGTCGGCCGTCCAGGGGCCGATGCCGGGCAGCGCGAGCAGCCCGCGTCGTACGTCCGCGCGGTCGGGGCCGCGGTCGAGCACCACCTCGCCGGCGGCGATCGCGGCGCAGAGGCCGACGAGGGCGCGCCCCCGGGCACGGGGCATCCGGAACTCCTCGGGCGCCAGCCCCGCGACGGTCGCGGCGTCCGGGAAGAGATGGGTGAGCCCGTCGATCCCGGTCGCCACCGGCCGGCCGTGGGCGGCGACGAGCCGGGCGGCGGCGGTGCGCGCGGCGACGACGGTGACCTGCTGGCCGAGGACCGCGCGGACGGCGACCTCCGCGCCGTCGACATGCCCCGGCACCCGCAGACCCGGCCGCGTCGCGACGAGCGGGGCGAGCGCGGGATCCGCGGCGAGATGGGCGTCGACCGCCATCGGGTCGGCATCGGCGTCGAGCAGCGCGCGCATGCGGGCCAGGGCCGCCGTGGTGTCGCGCAGGTCGTCGAGCGCCAGCCGCAGGGGCAGGTACGACGACCCCGCATCCGCGACGTCGACGAGCTCGACCCGCGCGACGCCCGGTCCGTGCGGGAGGTCGAGAGTGCGGGCGTACCAGCCGCCGCCGTCGGCGCCGACGTGCGCGACCTCGACGCCGGGCACCGCCCGGTCGGCCAGGAAGCGGAGCAGGGCGCTGCCCCGGAACGGCGTGCGTACGGCGATCCGCAGGTCGATCGCCCCCGGGACCTGGTCGCCCGCGGGCGACCGGCGTCCGCGCAGCCGGCTCGGGGCGGCGTCGTAGACCTCGAGCATGGTGTCGTTGAACTGGCGCACGCTGGAGAACCCGGCCGCGAACGCCACGTCGGCGAGGCTGAGCGTCGTGCTCTCGACGAGCGCCCGGGCGGTCTGCGCGCGCTGGGTGCGGGCGAGCGCGAGCGGACCGGCGCCGAGCTCGCTGGTCAGCAGCCGCGCCAGGTGGCGCGAGGTGTAGCCGAGCCGCGCCGCCAGCCCCTCCACGCCCTCGCGGTCGACGACGCCGTCGGCGATCAGCCGCATCGCGCGACCGGCGACGGTGGCGGCGACATCCCACTCCGGGCTGCCGGGCGTCGCGTCGGGCAGGCAGCGCTTGCAGGCGCGGTAACCGGCGGCCTGGGCGGCCGCGGCGGTGCGATGGAAGGAGACGTTGCGGGATGCGGGTGTCCGCGCCGGACACGACGGACGGCAGTAGATGCCGGTCGAGCGGACCGCGGTGTAGAAGACGCCGTCGAAGCGACGGTCGCGCGACTGCACGGCCGAGTAGCAGTGCGTGAAGTCGAGTCGGTCCGAGGTGGTCGCCGTGCTCTCCATGCCGTCCATCCTGCCCGTCGCCACCGACACTCTCTCGCGGAAATCGGACATCACGGTCCGCCCCGGACCTCGGATGCGTGTCGTCCGGAGGTCGGACGTGGTCGTCGACCTACGGACGACGCGGCGAGTCGGCGACTCGGGCAAGAGTGGGGACTTCCGGAGGATCGAGACGAGGAGTGGTCGCAGGATGAAGTGGACGATGTGGGCGCGGCGCGCGTCCTCGACGGTGGTGCTGGCGATGGTGGCGGCGCTGATCACCCTGGCACCCGGTGCCGGTGTCTCCGCCGCCAACGGCGCCGCACGCGCGGCCGCCGCCGGGACGATCGTCTTCGTCAAGGACTACAACGTCTGGCTGGTCCGGCCCGATGGGACCGGCCTGTATCAGGTGACCACAGACGGAACGTTCGCGACGCCGTACCTGTCGCCGTCGATGTCGGACGCCGGGATCATCGCGGCCGGACATGGCCTGACGATCGTGCAGATGCGACAGAACGGCCAGATCCTGAATCGCATGGACCCGCCGCCGCTGATGAACTCGGTGAGCCATCCCACCGACGGCCCCCCGGTCGATGTCGCCATCTCGCCCGACGGCCGACGCATCGCCTACAGCATGGTCTCCTACAGCTGTCCGATCGGCGCCAGCTGCGGCGCGCGCTCCGTCACCGGCGTCACCGACGCCGGCGCCCTCAGCCCCAGCCAGATCGGACTGAACTACTACTCCGACCCGTCCTGGGTCGGCAACGGTCGGCTGATGACTCACGGAGGCTACGGGTCGAACGTGATGCTGCAGGACCTCGGCGGCGCCCCGCAGCACTGGTACGACGACGAGGACGTCGCCGGCTCTGGCTATCAGGACCTGAGCGACGGCGAGATCTCGCGCGACGGCACCCGTCTCGCCATCGTGCGCAGCTACGGCGCCACCACGCACCTGCAGATCGCGGCCGTGACCGGCAATCCGAGCAGCGCCACGATCGGCGCGCTGGCCGACCCCTCCTACCTGTGCGCGACCAACGACGACGCACGGATCAACTCCCCCAGCTGGGGACCGGACAACTCCCTCGTGCTCGGCGACTCGGACGGCCTGGTCGTGATGGCCGACATCGGTCCGGCCTGCGCCGCCCCGACCTTCCGAGCCATCGCCCCCGGCGGCTCCGAGCCGCACTGGTCGATCGCCGCGCTCGATCCGGGGCCGCGGTCGTTCACGCTGCAGGCCAAGCCCGGGCTCAAGGGCAAGAAGGTCGTCGGCAAGAAGCTCAAGGCGACGTCCGGGGTCTGGTCGCCCACCCCGGCCACGGTGACCTACCGGTGGCTGCGCAACGGCAAGCCCGTCAAGGGCAAGGCCGGCAAGAAGCGGGCCTACAAGGTCCGGCCGGCCGACCGGCGCAAGCGGCTCTCGGTCCAGGTCACGGTCGGGGCCCCGGGCCACGTCACCGTCACCGTGCGCTCCGCCTCGGTCAGGATCAAGCGCTGAGCGAGGGCTCGACGGAACCTCGACGGAACCTCGCCGGTGGAACCCGGCCCGGGACGGACCTGTCCCTCCGGGGCCGGGTTCTGTCACGCTGACCTCATGGCGGACGCTCCCCTCACTCCCCTGGACCTGCTGATCAAGTCCCAGCAGGTGGCGCTCAAGGTCACGACCGACGTCCTGCGGGGCGTCCGCGACACCGCGGTCACCGGCGTCACCCGGCCCGACGAGCTCGCCCAGCAGGTCGGCGAGCTCGCCGGCGCCGTCGCGGGGATGGCGGGTGCGGTCACCAGCCTCGCCGGCTCCACCGCCCAGCCGCTGCAGGACTTCATCGTCCGCCAGCGCGAGCTGGCCGACACCGTCCACACCCTCGCCGAGGCGCAGGCCGAGCTGGCCGGTGTCGTCGCCACGCTCGCCGAGCGGCACGCCGAGGCTGTGGCCGCCCTGGAGAAGGTCACCGCCCCGGTGTTCGCGATCGTTGGCACCGAGCCGACGCCGCCGAGGACACGTGCGGCGAGGAAGAGCGCGGCGGCGCACCGGGACACCGACGCAGGCTGATCAGCGGAGCAGCAGCAGGACCAGCACGCCGACCATCGCCGCGCCGATCCCGAACACGACGGCACGTGCGACGTCCACGCGCGGCGCGGACTCCGACTCCTCGGTGGGACGGAGCGACCCGGTGAGATCCAGTCGGCCGGCATCGGCGAAGGTGGTGTCGAAGTCTTCGCCGGTCCGGGGGTCGTACGCGTCGTACCCGGTCTCCTCACCGACGATGCGCACCACTGCGGCGACCGCGGTGTGGAAGGCGTCGGGGTCCTCCTGCTCCGCGTCGGGGAAGGACACGAACGCGCTGTCGTCGTGCAGGCTCAGCCGGACCCCGCCCTCCGCCGCGCTGAGCGTGCCGGCGACGATGCCGTCGCCGCTCGGCGCGAAACGCTCCCAGCCCCCGAGCAGGCCCGCGACGCGAGACTCGATCCGATCCAGCACCCCCACCAACACGGCCCGGCGCTCGGGCGAGAGTGCGACGTCGGCGAGCGCGGCCCGTTCGAGGGCGTCGATGACGTCGTCCCAGTCCTGACCGTCGGCCCTCGCGGCGAGGGTGATGTCGTGGCTCATCGCGTCATCCTCGCAAAACGCGCTCGGGCCCGGTCCTGGTGGACCGGGCCCGAAGGTGTACCCCCGACCGGATTCGAACCGGCGCTACCTACGTGAGAGGCAGGCGTGCTAGGCCGCTACACAACGGGGGCATGTCGCTCTCTCGAGCAACCTGCGGAACTCTATCGAGGTGCCCTCCCAGCGCCAAATCGGCGTCTGCTCCTGCCTTCTCGCGAGAACTCGCTGGTCTACTAGGACTCGAACCTAGACTAACTGGACCAGAACCAGTCGTGCTGCCAATTACACCATAGACCACTGCTGCATCGGCCCTTTCCCGGAGGACCGGGCCGACTGGAAACACTACACAAGCCCGCCGCGCGGCTCCAAAATGGCCCCGCCATCCGGCTCTCCGGTGCGGTTCGCGACGCCCAGCCGGCGGGCGGCGGCGACGGCGAGCACGAGGTAGCTCACCGACTGCACGAGGGTGACCGGGATCGACCACCAGCTGCCGCCGGTGGGGTTGAGGGCCTCGGTCATGTCGCTGAACGCGAGGGCCAGGCCGAAGGCCAGGAAATTGTTGAGGACGTGCATCGCGATGGCTGCTTCGAGGCCGCCGGTGAGGATCACCAGCAGGCCGGCGACCACGCCGAACGCGAGCCGGTCGAAGAAGATCGGCACGTCCTGGCCGAGGCCGTGGGCCAGCGCGAACAGCACAGCGGGCACGCCGACCGCGACGGCCGCGCTCGCCCGCGCCCCGAGACGCGCGGTGAGGCCGCCGAACGCCTGCGCGAGGTACCCACGGAACACGTACTCCTCGCCCGCCGCCTGCAGCGGCGTGAGGAGCAGCACGACCAGCACGAAGTCGCGCATGGTGGAGGTCCAGGGGTTGGCGCCGCCGGTGGTGTCGAGGGTGCCGGCTCCCTGGTCGGGCAGCACACCGGAGACGGCGACGGTGAGCGCGAGCGCGACGACGGCGATGCCGAGACAGACGGCGAACCACCGCCAGCGCAGTCGCCCCACGACGGAGGCGACCATGCCCGGGCGCTGGCGGTGCAGCAGGAGCGCGACGACCAGCACGCCGGGGATGGCGAGCGCCCAGCCGAGGTTGACGTAGGCCAGGAAGGCCGGTGTGACCGGGTCGCCACTGAGCCGGGCGGCGATCTCGTAGGTGTCCCGCGAGGTCAGCAGGAGAAAGATGCCGAAGAACGCCGTGAGCAGGAACTGCCCGGCGAAGAAGAGGACCGCGACCAGCGGTACGCCGACGAGTGGGCGCCAGGCACCGCCCGGCCCCCGCCGATGGAGCTCGTCGTACCGGAGCCCGGCCGGTGCGGCCGGGCCGGCACCGGCCGGCTCAGCCGAGGGCACGCTGCAGCCGCCCGAGGCTGCGCTCGCGGCCGAGGAGCTCCAACGACTCGAACAGCGGCGGGGAGATCCGCTTGCCGGTCACGGCGACCCGGACCGGACCGAAGGCGTTGCGGGGCTTGAGGCCCAGCCCGTCGACGAGTGCCGTCTGCAGGGCGGTCTGGATCGCGTCGGTCGACCAGGTGCGCAGGCCGGCCAGGGCGTCGTACGACGCCTGCAGCACCGGGATGCCGGCCTCGCCGATCTGCTTCGCGGCGTCGTCCGGGTCGACCTCGAACGCGTCCTCGTCCACGAACAGGAAGCCGAGCAGCGCGCTCGCCTCGGAGAGCTTGTTGATCCGCTCCGCCACCAGGGGCATCGCGAGCTCGAGCAGTTGGGCGTCGGGGTCGGAGACCGGGTCGGAGACGACACCGTCGCGCTTGAGGAAGGGCAGCACCCGGTGGGTGACCTCCTCGACCGACAGCAGCCTCATGTGGGCAGCGTTGATCGCGTCGCACTTCTTCAGGTCGAAGCGGGCCGGGTTGGGCACGACGTCGCTGACGTCGAAGGCCTCGACCATCTCGGCGAGGCTGAAGACGTCGCGGTCGGCGGCGATCGCCCAGCCCAGCAGGGCGAGGTAGTTGAGCAGCCCCTCGGGCAGGTAGCCCTGGTCGCGGTAGGCCAGCGCGTGGGCCTCGGGGTCACGCTTGGACAGCTTCTTGTTGCCCTCGCCCATGACATAGGGCAGATGGCCGAACTGCGGCGTCGCCTTCGCGATGCCGATCGCCTTCAGCGCCTCGTAGAGAGCGATCTGGCGCGGCGTGCTCGACAGGAGGTCCTCGCCGCGCAGGACGTGGGTGATCTCCATCAGCGCGTCGTCGACCGGGTTGACCAGCGTGTAGAGCGGGTCGCCGTTGGCGCGACAGAGCGCGAAGTCGGGGACGAACTCGGTCTCGAAGCTGACCTCGCCGCGGACCAGGTCGTGCCAGGTGATCGAGCCGTCGGGCATCCGGAACCGGACGACGGGCCGGCGACCGTCGGCGACGAAGGCCGCGACCTGCTCGGCGGTGAGCTCGCGGCAGAAGCCGTCGTACCCCTGGACCTTGGAGCCGGCGGCCTTGCGGCGCGCGGCGGCCTCGTCGTTCGTGCAGTAGCAGTCGTAGGTGAAGCTGCTGGCCTTCAGCCGGGCCAGCGCGTCGGCGTACAGGTCGCCGCGCTCGCTCTGGAAGTACGGCGCGTGCGGGCCGCCGACCTCCGGGCCCTCGTCCCAGTCGAGGCCGAGCCAGCGCATCAGGTCGAGGATCGAGTCGAGCGACTCGGTGGTGCTGCGCTCCTTGTCGGTGTCCTCGATGCGGAACACGAAGGTGCCGCCGTGGTGGCGGGCGAACGCCCAGTTGAAGAGGGCGGTGCGGATCATCCCGACGTGGGGGCTGCCCGTCGGGGACGGCGCCATCCGGACTCGTACCGGCGCGTTGGTGCTGCTCATGGGCGTGCTTCCACCTTGTTCGTGAGGGTTCCGAGACCGTCGATCGAGACTTCCACCTCGTCGCCGACCTGCATGGGGCCGACACCCTCGGGGGTACCGGTGAGGATGACGTCGCCGGGCAGCAGCGTCATCACGCTGGAGACGTGCGCGATCAGCGCGGGCACGTCGAACACCATGTCGGCCGTCGTCCCGTCCTGGACGACGTCGCCGTTGAGGAAGGTCTGGATCCGCCGGCCCTCGGTGAAGTCGTTCGGGTCGAGGTCGGTCTCGATCCACGGCCCGAGCGGGCAGAACGAGTCGAACCCCTTGGCCCGCGTGAACTGGCCGTCGGCGCGCTGCAGGTCCCGGGCGGTCACGTCGTTGGCGAGCGTGTACCCGTGGATCACGTCGGTGGCCTGCTCCGCGGGGACATCGCGGCAGATGCGGCCGATGACGACGGCGAGCTCGCCCTCGTAGTGGAGATCCTGGGTCTGGCGCGGGTAGAGGATCGCGTCGCCAGGGCCCACGACGCTGGTGTTGGGCTTGAGGAAGATCATCGGCTCGGCCGGCACCTCGTTGCCGAGCTCGGCCGCGTGGGCCGCGTAGTTGCGGCCGATCCCGACCACCTTGCTGCGCGGCAGGACCGGCGCGAGCAGGCGCACGTCCTCGAGCCGGTACTCGCGCTCCAGGAGCTTGATCCCGACGTAGAGGGGGTCACCCGCGAGACCGACGATCACCGCGTCGTCGGCGGGCTGGCCGTACTCGTCGAGGTCGCCGGTCAGGACGCCGTACGACGGCTCCTCGCCTGTCGTGAATCTGACGATGCGCACGCAGCGAGCCTATCGACCTACGCTTGCCCGTCGTGACAGTGCTGGTTCTGGACGGGGAGGAATGGCGTCGGCGGGTCGCCGACCATGCCACCCGCATCGACCGGTACGTCGCGCCGCATCTCGCCCGACGCGAGGCGCACGTCAAGCACCCGGTCTTCGACTTCCTGTTCACCTACTACTCCTACCGGCCCGCCCAGCTGCGCCGCTGGCACCCCGGGTTCAGCGTCGGCCTGGACGACGCGGAGGAGTATGCGGACCTCAAGGGCTACGGAGTCGTAGGGGCAGGAGTGAGCCCCGGCTCACTCTCACCCACCCGACTCGGCGTCACTCCCGAGTACGTGCGCTCCCAGCAGCCCCTCGTCGCGGCCCTCCACCGTCTGCTCACCGCGACCGCGGCCCGCGCGCCGCACTTCGGCTGCTTCGGCCTGCACGAGTGGGCCATGGTCTACCGCCTCGCCGATGACGAGACCCGCCATGCCGACTGGCCGCTGCGCCTGGGACCGGCCGGCACCGACGAGGTCGTCGAGGGCCACCGGATCGCCTGCTCCCACTTCGACGCCTACCGCTTCTTCACCCCGCCCGCACGCCCCCTCAACACGCTCTCCCCCGGACGCGACGACCGGCCCGCCTTCGAGCAGCCCGGCTGCCTGCACGCCGGGATGGACCTCTACAAGCACGCCTTCCGGCTCGCGCCGATGGTCGATTCCGATCTGGTCGCCGACTGCTTCGAGCTCGCCTGGGACATCCGGGTCATGGACATGCGGGCAGCGCCGTACGACCTGCGGGACCTCGGCTTCGAGCCTGTGCCGATCGAGACCGCCGACGGCAAGGCCGCGTACGTCGAGGCGCAGCGCGGGTTCGCCGAGCGGGGCGCTCCGCTCCGGGCGCGGCTGGTCGAGGAGTGCCGGCGACTTCTTACCGCTTCCAAGTCAGACTGAATTCGCCTAGGGCGCGAATAGGTGAGTCAAGAGGATCTTGCGATTGCCACAAACGCCAGCCCGCGAGGAGGTCGATGACATCGGAACTTGACGGCTGGCAGCGGCGGCGGGCTCGTCCTCACAATCACCTTCGAGCCTGCAAGGCGGTGCTGCGAGGCTGGGAAATCCTCAGAATGTGACGTCGCATCGTCATCGCAACCGGGATCGGACACACCGGCCGCTCATTCGCGGGAGACCGCCCGGGAAACAACGTCCACGGCCTCGACCACCGGCACGTGCTCCCAGATGCGGACCACTGTCCATCCCGCTTCGCGAAGCGCCGCATCGTGCTCACGGTCGCGCTCGACATTCCGCGCCAACTTCGGCCTCCAGTAGTCGGCGTTCGATTTCGGCTGAGTGCCGTGCTCGGGGCAGGAGTGCCAGTAGCAGCCGTCCACGAACACCGCGACCTTGGGCTTCGTGAACACGATGTCAGGCCGTGGTCTCACGCTGCCCAGATCAAGCGGATAGTCCTTGCGGAAACGATAGCCGGCGGCGTGCAGCGCCGAGCGCATGGCAATCTCCGGCTTGGTGCCGCTTCGGCGGTTCCCCCGCATCGACGCTCGGGTCCCGGGGCTCGTGGCCCATGACTCAGCGACCATGCGGCCACGGTACGCCTCAGATGTGAGCGAAGGTTGCGTCGTACTCGTTCGCCATCCGCACGATCATCGACCCGTAGTGGAAGTTGTCACCCTGCTGCGGCGCCGGCGGACTGTTCACAAGCCTCACGGGCGAGCCATCGTTGACGAGATCGAGCACAGTGACACCGATGGCATCGAAGCCGGTGCCCTTGCTGTTGCTGCGCCTCGGGATCTCGGCGACCTTGTCGAGCACTCGCTGCGTGTCAGCGGGCTGCTTGTGTTTCGTGATCTCCGGCGGGAGTCCACGAGCCATGTCCTTCGAGTTGATAATCGGAGACACGAAGGTCGCGGAGTGATTCACCTGGACGTACGCGATGGCGAGCGCCTGCACAGATGAGCCGTGCACACAGAGGTGCGACGAGTTCAGCTCGTCGTACAGGCGAGGCAGCGACTTCACATGCGCGGTCATGGTGGCTTTTGCCTCAAGGGCGACCAGCGTCGCGCCAACTGGGGCGACCGGAATGTCTGGCAGGCCGGCAAGCAGTGTCTGCTCTTGAGGGGTCAGGTTGATCCGGTACTGAGTTGCCAGCGACTTCAGTGATGGACCGCCTGCCGGCACTCCGCCGTTCGGGCGGGCGATCACGAGGTCGAGATCTTTCTTGCGGCCAGTGGCGTAGTCACGCATCTCGTGGTTGACGCCCAAGATGACTTTGCCGGAGGTAACGTGGGACTGCATCAGCGATGACGTACGGAGGAGATCGAACGCGACTCCCCAGGATCCTACCTTCGAGTGCCGATCGGATCGGGAGTGGTACTGCCAGCGGACACCGTTCTTGTCGGGAGGACCGAGAGTGGTCAGGTATCTGGCCAAGATCTCCGGTCCATGCACACGGCAGACGCTAGCTCACCTTGCGGTCAGCGAGCGGGAGAACCGCACCGAACATCAACTCTGCATAGCGGTCGACGTCGTCGCGAAAGCCGTCGTAGCGGCCGAGGTTGCCTTGCGAGAGACGATTGCGGAAGCCGTTAATGGCGCGTCCGCTCAGTGGCGTGGCCTCATTCAGGTCAACCACCGCCGACAGGTGTTCGTACGGCGCGAGCAGTGGGAACTCCGAGATCTCTACCTTATGGGCCTTCCCGCGCTCCCCCCACGCCGCCGTCGGCCAGCGATGGGTGATCTCGGGTCCGGTCAGGTCTACCACCGCACCCGGCGAGGCGATGCGGCCAGCGACCCACTCAGCCACGCGGGTCGTCACGGCGTTGCCCACGAGCTTCCAGCGATGCCCATGTTTGCGACCGGTGATCTCCACGTCGGTCCATCCGCGGTCGAAGCCCTGCATGGCCTCCGCGTCCTCGATCCGCGGCGTGACGAAGAGCCGGTCGTCACGAGCT
This sequence comes from Nocardioides sp. L-11A, assembly GCA_029961745.1. Lineage (NCBI taxonomy): Bacteria > Bacillati > Actinomycetota > Actinomycetes > Propionibacteriales > Nocardioidaceae > Nocardioides > Nocardioides sp. L-11A. Next base: position 2,002,599 of record CP124680.1, on the reverse strand, counting down.
CCGGGCACCCAGATGGCGGGCGGCGAAGGGATACCGATCGTCGAGCCGCCCTTTAGGGTCGGGACGGCGTCCTGCGCCCATCCCAGACCCCCGCGGCCCTCGGTCCAGTAGAACCCGAATGCATCAGCCTCAAGGTCGACCTCGGGCCTCTCCCCCGCGTCGTCGGCGAAGAGAACTGGACGAGGGTCGTCCGTGGTCGACGCCAGCAGGATCACTCGGCGTCGACGCTGAGGTACGCCCGTGAACCGAGAGTCAACGACGCGGTAGGCCCAGCGATAGCCAAGCGCCTCGATCTCCTTGACGAGATAGGCCATCGCCTTGCCCTTGTCGAGCGTCAGCATGTTCGGCACGTTCTCGATCATCAGCCACGGCAACCGGCCCTCACTCGCAGCGGCCAGTCGCAGGGCCTCGAAGACGTGGGCCACCAGCCCCGAAGCATCGCCCGTGATGCCCGCCGTCCGGCCAGCCTGCGACAGATCCGTGCACGGAAACCCAGCCGAGAGCAGATCGAGGCCGGTGGGCAGGTCGCGCAACTCCCGCACGTCAGGGTGGAGCTCGCTCTCGGGGAACCGAGCCTTGAGCACTTCCTGGGCCGGTTGCCACCACTCGCAGAGGAGTTCAGTCTGTACGGCATCCCCCAGCGCCCGATGGAAGCCTTGCTCAATGCCTCCAATGCCGGCGAAAAGCCCCGCGATCCGCACGCGTCTTCCTCGTTCCCCTAGGTCTTGAGAGCACCGTAGACGAACGGGCCGACAAAACCAGAGCCTCCGCGCCGCACCCGTGGAAAGCGAGGGGCGCGGCTGATCGAGGAGTGCGAGCGGCTGCTCGCCTGACCGCCTCTCAGGCGGGGACCGGGGTCGCGTCCTGCTCGGCGACCGCCACCCGCTCGCGGCCCCACGCCCGCCATGCGATCCGGCCGACGAGCGCCAGCCACCCGACGATCAGCACGACGTCCAGGACGATGGGCAGGTCGGTCACCGCGCCGACGACGGTGACGGCGTTGACCAGGATGACCAGGCCGCCGACCATCGCGCCCATCGGTGCGTGCGGGAGCCGGCCGGCGAGGCGGGCGGCGATGGGCGCGACGAGGACGCCGCCGAGGACCAGGCCGAGGACCGGGAGCCAGGGGATGTCCTGGTGCGCGGCGCCGGTGATGAAGCCGGTGGAGACGGAGAGGGCGACGACGAACTCCGCCGCGTTGGTGGTGCCGACGACGCGGCGCGGCTCGTGACTGGTCACCGTCATCAGGCTGGGGGTCACCACCGGGCCCCAGCCACCGCCCCCGGTCGCGTCGACGAAGCCGCCGAGCAGGCCGATGGGCGAGAGCCAGCGCGCGGTGTGACCGGACTTCGGGACCGGGATGATCCGCAGCCCGAAGCCGAAGCGGACCAGGATCACCAGCCCGAAGAAGATCAGCAGCCCGGCCATCGACGACTTCGCCGCCTCCAGGCTGATCGAGGTGAGGATGACGGCGCCGAGGAAGCCGCCGACCGCACCGGGCAGGGCGACGCGCACCAGCACCTTGGGGTCGACGTTGCCGGCCCGCCAGTGCGCGATGCCGGAGACGAAGGTCGTCGGGAGCTTCGCCGCATGGGTCGCGGCGCTCGCCGTGGCCGGGGCGACGCCGAGCGCCAGCAGCACCGTCGCCGAGGTCACGCCGAAGCCCATGCCGAGCGTGCCGTCGACGAGCTGGGCGAGCCCGCCCGCGAGCGCGAATGCCGCGATCAACCACATGTCAGACCCTCGAATCGGTAATGGTTATAAACACTACCGATCAAGGCTACATACAAGACCTTGCACTGTCGACCCGCCGGTCCGCGCCGGTCGGCGGTCGTGCGGACCGAGGAGACCCGGTCCCGGTGGATCAGCGCGCGGCGATGCCGTCGTACATCACGGCGCGGATCGCCGCACTCAACCGCGCCTGCCGCTCGGGAGCGGGATCGCGCAGGCCCGCCAGGACGGAGCCGAGGATCATCCCGTTGATCGCCTGCGCCGTGGGCTCGACGTCGAGGTCGGCCCGCAGATAGCCGAGTCGCACCCCGTGCTCGAGGTACGCCGCCGTGAGCAGCGTGGTCATCGCGAACAGGTCGAGCATCCGCTCGCGCATGGCGTCGTCGATGCCGGCGGCGGACAGCAGCAGCTGGGCCACGCGCGGGTCGTCACTGAAGATCCGGGCGAGGGCGGCGCCGATCCGCTCGGTCTGGGCGCGGTAACCCTCCAGCGTGGTGACGGCCTCCGGCGCGTTCTCGGCGCCGAGCGCGTCGACGATGCGGCCGATCAGGTCGTCGATGACGTGCTCGACGATGTCGCGCTTGTTCTCGAAGTAGCGGTAGAAGGTGCCGTGCCCGATCCCGAGTCGCGCGGCGATGTCGGCGATCCCCGTGGCGTGGTAACCCTGCTCGGCGAAGCAGGTGAACGCGGCGTCGATGATCTCGCGCCGGGTCTCGGCCTTGCGCCGCGCCAGCCGCGAGAGCCGCTCCGTTGCCGCCGTCATGACACCGGAGCCTATTGCAGATCGACGGAACTGACGATACGTTCCGTAACTGACACGCCATTCCGCTTTGCTCGACACCACCCGCAGGAGGGCCACATGGGGCGCGCACTCGTCATCGGCTGCGGCGGCACCCTGGGCTTCGCCTGGACCGCCGCCGTGCTCGCCGAGCTCGACCGGCAGGGGTGGGACACCCGCACCGCCGACGTCCTGGTCGGTACGTCGGCCGGGGCCGAGCTCGTCGCCCTCCTCGGCGCCGGCGTGCCCGCGGCCGCGATCGCCGACCGCAGCGACGCCCGGGTCGCCGCGCATCTGGCCGCTGCCGGCGCGCCGGGCCGACTGCCGGGCCTGCCCCGACCCGCGCTGCCCACCCTCGGGCTCACCCGGGCCGCCCTGCGCGGCCGGGGCGACGTCCTGTCCGGGCTGGCCGGGCTGCTCCCCCGCGGTGCCGGGAAGGCGCAGTGGCTCGTCGACCTCGGCGACGCCCTCACCGACCCGATGACCGGCTGGACGACCCATCCGCAGACCTGGCTGGTCGCCGCGGACGCCCGCACCGGAGCGCGGGTCCCCCTCGGTCGCGCCGGCGCCCCCGAGGCCACCCTGGGCCAGGCGATCGCGGCCTCGTGGGCGATCCCCGGCTGGTTCCCGCCGGTCGCGATCGGCGCGCGGCACTATGTCGACGGCGGCGCCGTGTCACCCACCTCGGCCGACCTCTTGGTCCCCCACGTCACCGACGGCCGGATCGACGAGGTCGTGGTGGTCGCCCCGATGTCGAGCCACGGCGGCGCCCGCGCCCGCGGGACCGAGCGGGTCGAGCGGCTGCTCCGACACCCGATGACGCGCCGGGTCGACCGCGAGGTCGCCCGGCTGCGCACTGCCGGCGCGCGCGTCCACCGGATCGAGCCGAGCCCGGCCGACCTGTCCGCCATGGGCGCCAACTTCATGGACCGCACGCGGGTCGAGCGCGTCCGCGAGGTGGCCGCCCGCACTGCTCCCACCCTCGTCACCCTGCTGGAGGCCCGGCGATGACCCGTCCCACCCCCATCGATCTGGCCGGCGCGCACGTCGCGCTCACCGGCGGTGCTCGCGGCATCGGCCGGGCCACCGTCGAGGCGTTCCTCGCGCGCGGGGCGAAGGTCTCGTTCGGCGACCTCGACCTCGACACGGCGCGAGCCACCGCAGCCGCGACCGGCTCCTCCGCACACCTCCTCGACGTCGCCGACCGGGCGTCGTACGACGCCTTCGTCGAGGCCGCCGAGGCCGAGCACGGTCCGGTCGACGTGCTGGTCAACAACGCCGGGATCATGCCCAACGGCGCCTTCCTCGACATGGACCCCGCGCTCGACCGGCTGATGATGGAGGTCAACGTCCACGGCGTGCTGCACGGCATGCGGCGGGTGCTCCCCGGGATGGTCGAGCGCCGCCGAGGGCACGTCGTCAACGTCGCCTCACTGGCCGGCAAGTTCCCGATCCCGGGGCTCGCGGTCTACAACGCCAGCAAGGACGCCGTCGTCGGGCTCACCGCCGCCACCCGGCTCGAGATGGCGCCCCACGGCGTCACCCTGACCGCGGTGCTGCCCTCGGCGGTCGACACCGACCTCGCCTCGGGCCTCGACATGAAGCCGATCCCCAAAGTCTCCCCCCAGCGGATCGCCGACGCCGTCGTCGGCTCGGTCCGCAGCCGCGACGCCGAGATCGCGGTGCCCGGCTACGTCGGCGCGCTCGCCGCCGGCTCCCACCTGGTGCCCGTGCCGGTCCTCGACCGGTTCCGCCGCCTGATGCGCGACGACCGCGCGCTCCACGCCGACGCCACCGAGCGAGCGGCCTACACCGAGCGTCTCGCCGACGCCGCCACCGAGAGGACCACCCGATGAGCCAGCACGTCCACGACGCCGTCATCGTCGGCGCCGGCTTCGGCGGCATGGGTGCCGCGATCGAGCTGCACCGCCAGGGCTACGACGATCTGATGATCCTCGAGCGCGAGGACGACCTCGGCGGCACCTGGCACGTCAACCGCTATCCGGGTCTCGCCGTCGACATCCCCAGCTCGACCTACTCCTACTCGTTCGAGCCGAACCCCCACTGGTCGCGGCTGTTCGCGCCCGGGCCGGAGCTCAAGAAGTACGCCGCGCACGTCGCCGACAAGTACGGCCTGCGCCGGCACATGCGCTTCGGAGCCGTGGTCGAGGGGGCCCGCTGGGACGAGGACACGGCGGCCTGGGAGGTGACGGTCGCCGGCGGCGAGGTGGTCCGCGGCCGCTTCCTGCTCACCGCGACCGGCTTCCTGTCCCAGCCCCGACTGCCCGACATCGCGGGCATCGAGGAGTTCGCCGGCACCGTCGTGCACACCACCCGCTGGGACGACGACATCGAGCTCGCGGGCAAGCGGGTCGGCATCATCGGCACCGGAGCCACCGCCGTCCAGCTCATCCCCGAGCTGGCCAAGGTCGCCGACCACCTCACCGTCTACCAGCGCACGCCGATCTATGTGAGCCCCAAGCTGGACGGTCCGGTCCCGGGCGTGGTGCGGGGCGCCTTCGCGAAGGTGCCGCTGACCCAGAAGGCCACGCGCCTGGTCGGGACCTCGATCCTCGAGGTGATGATGGTGGCCGGCGTGCTGCACTTCCGCGACCTGCCGTGGGCCAACGCGGCCGGCAAGCGGGTCTGCGCCGCGCACCTCGAGCGCCAGGTCAAGGACCCGGTGCTGCGCGCCAAGCTCACCCCCGACTACGACTTCGGGTGCAAGCGGCCGACGTTCTCCAACACCTACTACCCGACGTTCACGAAGCCGCACGTCGACCTCGAGACCACCTCGATCGACCACGTCGACGCGCAGGGCATCGTCACCACCGATGGCAACCGCTCCGATCTCGACGTCCTGGTGCTCGCGACGGGCTTCAACCTGTGGGACGTGAACTTCCCGGCCGTGCAGGTGGTCGGGCGCGAGGGCCGCGACCTCGGCAGGTGGTGGCGCGACAACCGGTTCTGTGCCTACGAGGGGATCACGGTCCCGAAGTTCCCCAACTTCTTCTCGCTCAACAGCCCCTACTCCTACTCGGGCCTGTCCTACTTCACGACGATCGAGACCCAGATGGCCCACCTGGGCCGGGTCCTCGGCGCGATGCGCCAGCGCGGCGCCGACGTCGTGGAGGTCACCGAGGAGGCCAACGACCGGTTCCTGGACCGGATGACCGGCCTCCTCGGCAACTCCGTCTTCAACGCCGGCAGCTGCGCCACCGCCCGCAGCTACTACTTCAACCAGCACGGGGAGGCGGTGCTGCTGCGCCCGACGTCGACGCTGAGCGCCGCCCGCGAAGCCACCCGCTTCCCGCTCGACGACTACACGTTCACCGCGGCGAGGGTGTCGGCGTCAGCCTCCTGAGGTGCGTCGGTCATCACCCGGTGCCGGGTCTCGGCCATCAGCAGGACGCACACCACGCTGAGGGCGCCGAAGGCAGCGAGCATCCAGCCGATGGCGCTGGTGTTGCCGGCCTCTGCGAAGTCGGAGGCGAGGTACGGCGCCGTGCCGCCGCCGATCACACCAGCCAGGTTGTAGGCCATGCCGGCGCCGGTGTAGCGGTACTCGGTGCGGAACATCTCCGGGAGCATGGCACCCGCCGGGCCGTAGGAGACGGCGAAGATGGCGAGCGTGCCGAACAGGCCGATCGCGAATGCCGTCGCGGTGCCGCGGTCGAGGATCGGGAAGAGCGCGAAGCCCCACGGGATCGCGACCAGGCAGGAGGCGAGCACCACCTTCTTGCGACCGATCCGGTCGCTGAACACGGCGGACAGGGTGATCACGATCCCGAACACGACGGCGCCGACGACACCCATGGTGAGCACGGTGGCACGGGACAGGCCGACCACCGTGGTGCCGTACGAGGTCAGGAACGCGGTGCCGACGTAGAAGAACGCGAAGAGCATCGCCAGCGAGCCACCGCCGAGGAGGATCTCCCGCCACTGGTGGCGCAGCGCGGCGGCGAGCGGGCCCTGGGTGCTGGCCCGGGTGCGGGTGGTCTCGCGGAACATCGGGGTCTCCTCGACCTTGAGCCGCACGTAGAGACCGATCATCACGAGCAGCGCACTGGCGACGAAGGGCACCCGCCAGCCCCACTCGATGAACGCCGGGCTGGTCTCGCCGACCGCGCGGTTGACGAGCAGGAAGGTGCCGCTGGAGAGGGCGAAGGCGATCGCGGGGCCCAGCTGCGGGAACGCCGCGTAGAGACCGCGCCTGTTCGGCGGGGCGTACTCCGCGGCGAGCAGGGTCGCGCCCGCCCACTCCCCGCCGACGGCCAGGCCCTGGAGGAAGCGCAGGGTGACCAGCAGGATCGGCGCGGCGACGCCGATCGTCGCGGCGCCGGGCAGCAGGCCGATGGCGACGGTCGCGGCGCCCATCAGCAGCAGGGTGCTGATCAGGGTCTTCTTGCGGCCGAGGCGGTCACCGAAATGGCCGAACCCGATCGCGCCCAGCGGGCGGGCGATGAACGCCACCGCGAAGGTGGCGAACGAGGCCACGCTCGCGGTGGAGTCGCCCAGTGCCGGGAAGAACACCGTCGGGAACACCAACGCCGCGGCGGTGCCGTAGATGAAGAAGTCGTAGAACTCGATGGTCGTGCCCGCGCAGCTCGCGAAGGCGACGCGCCGCATCGGGGTCGGTCGTTCGGACATGGAATCCACTCCTCGGGGTTCGGTCGATCGCCGGGAGTGTGAGTCGGGCCACAGGCGTCCCGGACCCCTCGAAGGAGGTACTACCTCCCAAGGAGGGTGCCGTCGTTGCCGCCTGTGACCGCAGTCACCTACCGTGGAGGGCATGTCCCTCGACCTCGCCCAGGAGGCGCCGACCGACGGCGGTCGCCTGTTGCGCACGCTCACGGCGTTCCGCGCGACCGGGCACAGCGACATGGCCTTCGGCGGCCCGGTCGTGGACAACGGCACCGCTCTCGCCATCACCGGCCTGCACAGCGCCCAGACCCGCGCCCTGCAGGGCCTGCGGGTGCGCTCGGGCTACGGCCTCGGCGGCAAGGCACTGCTGATGGGCCGGCCGGTGTCGGTGACCAACTACTACGACGCCCGCGGCATCACCCACCAGTACGACGGCCCGGTGCGCGCCGAGCAGCTCGAGACCGTGACGGCGCTGCCGATCGTCGTCGACCGCTCGCCGCGGATGATCGTCTACGTCGGCCATCGCGCCCAGGTCGTGCTCGGCGACGTCTGGTACGACGCCTTCCTGCCCCTCGTCCGGCGCCTCGAGCGCGAGATCGCCGTCGACGACGAGGTGCGCCGCCGGGTGGGCGCGCTGCGCGGCCTCGGCCAGCTCCCGACGCCCCACGCGCCTGCCGAGGTGCAGCTGACCCGCGCCGACCTGCGCGACATCTCCGACGAGCTCGCCGACCTCGCCTCGCTCGTCGAGGACGAGGCGCTGCGGGCCCGTCTCGTGGAGGTGCGCAACCGGGTCGAGCACGGCCGCACCCCCGCGACGGCACCGGCCGCACGGCGTACCCCGGGGGTGCCGACCGGCCTCGCCGCCCGCGAGGTCGACGTCCTCGCCCAGGTGGCGCTCGGCCAGAGCAACCGCGAGGTCGCCGCCGCTCTCGGCCTGGTCGAGAGCACCGTGAAGTCCTATCTCAAGAACGCCATGCGCAAGCTGCACGCGACCAACCGGGTGCACGCCGTCCGGCTGGCGCGCGAGGCCGGCGTCATCGACTGAGTCGCCGCTCAGCCGCCCAGCGCGTTGGGCTTGCGCCACTGCCGCTCGAACGGCAGCCGCCAGGCGTACGGCGCGACGAGCTGGTGGATCTGGTTGGGGCCCCAGCTGCCCTGCCGGTAGGGCCGCACGACGGGCGGGTTCTCGAGCAGCGGCTGGGAGACCTCCCACAGCCGCTCGATGCCCTCGGCGGAGGTGAACAGGGTCTGGTCGCCGCGCGCGGCGTCGTAGATCAGCCGCTCGTAGGCCTCCAGCACCGATCCGGCCCAGGTGGTGTCGGTCATCGCGAACTGCATGGAGAGCTTGTCGAGCTTCATCCCGGGGCCGGGGCGCTTGCCGTAGAAGGAGAGCGACATCTTCGCCTTGTCGGCCAGGTCGAAGGTGAGGTGGTCGGGACCGTGGTCGCCGACCCCGGAGTTGTGGGGGAACATCGAGCGCGGAGGCTCCTTGAACGCGATCGAGATGATCCGCGCGCCCTCGGCCAGCCGCTTGCCGGTGCGCAGGTAGAAGGGGACGCCGGCCCAGCGCCAGTTGTCGATGAAGCACTTGAGGGCGATGAAGGTCTCGGTCTCCGACTCGGGCGCCACGCCTGCGATGTCGCGATAGCCCTCGTACTGGCCACGGACGACGTTGGCCGGGTCGATCGGCATCATCGAGCGGAAGACCTTGTTCTTCTCGTCGTTGATCGCGTCGGGCGCCAGCGAGGTCGGCGGCTCCATCGCGGTGAACGCGAGCACCTGGAACAGGTGGGTGACCACCATGTCGCGGTAGGCGCCGGTCGACTCGTAGAAGTCGGCGCGCTGCTCGAGGCCGAGCTCCTCGGGCACGTCGATCTGGACGTGGTCGATGTTGTTGCGGTGCCATATCGGCTCGAAGAGGCCGTTGGCGAACCGGAACGCGAGGATGTTCTGCGCGGCCTCCTTCCCGAGGAAGTGGTCGATCCGGTAGATCTGCGACTCGTCGAAGGTCCGGTGCAGCTCGGCGTTGAGCTTGCGGGCCGAGGCGAGGTCGACGCCGAACGGCTTCTCCATGATGATCCGGCCGCCCTCGGCGAGCCCCGCGTCGTCGATCGTCTTGACCACGGTCGGCGCCGCCTTGGGCGGGACGCTGAGATAGTGCAACCGGACCCGGTCGCCGTCCCACGCGGACTCGGCCTTCTCGACGGCGGCGCGCAGCCCGGAGGTGCCCTCCGTGCCGGGCGCCCAGTGCAACAGCTTGGCGAACTCCGGCCAGGCCGCCATGTCGCCGTCGTCGCCGGAGAACTCCAGCACCGCCTCGTGCACGAAGTGCACGAACGACTCCGTCGTGTGCTCGTCGAGCGAGGTGCCGACGATCTGCAGCTGCGGGAGCAGCCCGGTCTCGAACAGGTGCAGCATGCCCGGCAGCAGCTTGCGGCGCGCGAGGTCGCCGGTCGCGCCGAACAGCACGACCGTCACCGGCTTCTGGGTCTTCGGTGCCATGTCGTCCACAGTGCCTCCTCGGTGTTACCGCCACGATAACGAGAGGCGTCTGCGGGTGGGTCCTGCGTGTCGTACCGGACAGAACCGTCGTGAAGACGGCCGCGGCACGACCGTTGTGTCCGGTACGACGCTCAGACCAGCCGCGCGCGGAGACCGTCCAGGATGAGACCGAGCCCGAGGGTGAAGTCCGGGTCCGATTCGTCCTGGTGGGAGAGCACGAACCGGACCAGGGTGCGCGCGCCGACCCGGGCCAGGGCGGCGTCGGCTCCGCCACGCTCGAGGGCGGCGCGGAGCGGGCGCTCGAGCGCCTCGGCGTCCGAGCGATGCACCCCGGCGATCAGCTGGGCGCCGTCGCGGTGCCGGCGCATGGCGTCGCGCAGGCCGAGGCAGAGCAGGTGCGCCTCGGCGTCCCAAGCCATGATCTCGGCCGGCCGGCGGCCCCGGTGGAGGATCTCGTCGGCGATGGCGGCGAGCAGCGCGTCCTTGTTGACGAAGTGGTGGTAGAGCGCGCCGGGCTGGACGCCGAGGTCGCCGGCGAGGCGGCGCATCGACAGGGCGGCGAGACCGTGCTCGTCGAGCACCTCGATCGCACGCTCGACCACGTCCCTGCGCCGATACCGCACTCCGCACTCCCCTCGTCCCGTGCCCGCGTCGGTGGACCCCCGTTGACCGGAGTCCCGCGGCCAGCCTAACCTGAACACCGTTCAACTGCCCCGCCGCGCTCCCCCGGACCCGAGAGTGACCCGATGAACCGCCGTACCCCGACCACCGACGTCGCCCTGATCGCCGGCTTCGCCGCGCTCATCGCGGTGTGCGCCATCCTGCCCGACATCAAGACCGGGATCGGCGTCCCCTACTCGCTGCAGACCTTCGGCGTCCTGCTCGCCGGCGCGGTCCTCGGGCCCCTGCGCGGGTTCCTGTGCGTCGTGCTCTACCTGGTCGCCGGCCTGGTCCTGCCGATCTACTCCGGCGGCGCCTCCGGCATCTCGCACTACAGCGGCGTCACCGCGGGCTACCTGGTGGCGTTCCCGCTCGCCGCCGCACTGTGCGGCTACCTGGTCTACCGCAACCGCCAGAACGCGACGCAGTTCACGCTCGTCTTCACCTGCGGCCTGCTCAGCAGCTTCGTGTTCGTGCACACCCTCGGGCCGCTCAACCTCGCGTGGCGCGCGGACCTCAGCCTCAAGGAGGCGTTCAGCTTCGACGCCGCCTACTTCCCCGGCGACATCGCCAAGAACGTCGTGATGGCGCTGATCGCCACGGCCGTGCACCGCGCCTTCCCGGACCTCGCCGCCCGGCGACCGGCCGCGACCCCCACGGACGAGCCGGCGCCCCAGACCGCGTGAGCCGGATCGAGCTCGACCGGGTCGTCGTCCGGGCGGCGACGCCCGGCGGCCCCGTCCCCGAGGTCACCGTGCTGCGGGAGACCACGCTCGACCTCACCGAGCGGCGGATCGCCCTGGTCGGCCCCAACGGCTCCGGCAAGTCGACGCTGGCGCGGCTGGTCAACGGCCTGGTCGAGCCCACCTCGGGCCGGGTCGTCGTCGACGGCCTCGACGTGGCGAAGAAGGGTCGCGAGGTACGCCGCCGGGTCGGCTTCGTGTTCACCGACCCCAGCGCGCAGCTGGTGATGCCCACGGTCGTCGAGGACGTCGCCCTCTCCCTGCGCCACCAGGTGCGTGGGCGCGAGGAGCGCACCGCCGCGGCCCGCGCCGTGCTGGCGTCGTACGGGCTGGACGAGCTGGCGGACCGCAGCGTGCACACGCTCTCCGGCGGGCAGCGGCAGCTGCTGGCGCTGGCGGGGGTACTCGCCACCGACCCGGCCGTGCTGGTGGCCGACGAGCCCACGACGCTGCTCGACCTGCGCAACGCCCGGATGATCGGCGACCTGCTGTTCGGGCTCCCCCAGCAGCTGGTGCTCGCCACCCACGACCTCGACCTGGCCCTGCGCTGCGACCGGGCCCTGCTGGTCGACGATGGAGCGGTCGCGGCGGACGGCGCGCCCGCCGAGGTGGTCGCCCACTACCGCGCGAGCGCCCGGTGAGCCTCCGGTGGTGACCGCGAGCCCGCTCGGGGACTACCAGCCCGGCATCACCGTCTTCCACCGGCTGCCCGTCGGCGCCAAGCTCCTGGGGCTGCTGGTGCTCAGCATCGTCGCGGTGGCCTTCCGCGGCGTCACCACGACCGGCGCCCTGCTGGCGCTGGCCGTGCTCGGCTGCCTCGTCGCCGGCGTCCGCCTCGGCCGCGCGGCCCGGGCCCTGCGCGGCGTCCTGGTCGCGATGACCCTGCTGGCGGCGTACCAGACCTGGCAGCGGGGGGCCGAGCACGCCTTCGTCGTCGTCGGCGCCCTGGTCGCGCTCGTCCTGCTCGCGACCGTCTTCACCACGACCACCTCGGTGGAGCGGATGGTGGACGCCATCACCCGCTGGCTCGGTCCGTTCCGCCGCCTCGGGGTCAACCCGGAGCTGGTGGCGCTGGCGTTCTCCCTCATGATCCGCGGCATCCCGCTCACGCTCGCCATCGCCGGCGAGACCCGGGACGCCGCGCGCGCCCGCGGCCTCGAGCGCAGCCCCCGGGCCTACCTGACACCGCTGGTGATCCGGGTCGTCGCGCACGCCCGGGCCACCGGCGACGCCCTGCACGCCCGCGGCCTCGGCGACGACTGACCCGTCCGCGCTGAGGCGCCCCCTCCCCAAGGCCGCGGATCCCGGCTATCCTGAGCGACCTGAACACTGTTCAGTTCACCCGGCGACATCCGACGAGGAGCACCATGACCGTGACCGACTTCGACGAGCTGGCCACCCGCATCCTCGACGGCGGTGCGGCCTCCGAGGCCGACGCGCTCGCGGTCCTGCGCGCCGCGGACGCGGACCTGATGGCCGTGGTCGCCGCGGCCGGGCGGCTGCGCCGCACGCACTTCGGCAACACGGTGAAGGTCAACTACCTGGTCAACCTCAAGTCCGGCCTGTGCCCCGAGAACTGCAACTACTGCTCGCAGGCGCTCGGCTCGGACGCGCCGATCCTCAAGTACTCCTGGCTCTCCACGGACGAGACCCTCCAGCAGGCCGGCGCCGGCCTGCGCGGCGGGGCCACCCGGGTGTGCATGGTGTCCTCGGGCCGCGGGCCGTCGAACCGCGACATCGAGAAGGTCGCCGAGATGACCGAGGCGCTCAAGGACGAGTACCCCGACGTCGAGGTCTGCGCCTGCCTCGGCCTGCTCGAGGACGGCCAGGCCGAGCGCCTCAAGGAGGCCGGCGTCGACGCCTACAACCACAACATCAACACCGCCGAGTCGCACCACGACACGATCGTCCAGACCCACACGTACGACGACCGGGTCGAGACCATCGGCAAGGCCAAGTCCGCGGGCCTCTCGCCCTGCTCGGGTCTGATCGCCGGGCTCGGCGAGACCGACGAGCAGCTGGTCGAGGCGCTGTTCGCCCTCAAGGCACTCGACTCCGACTCGATCCCGGTCAACTTCCTGATGCCCTTCGACGGCACGCCGTTCGAGAACACCTGGGAGCTCTCCCCCACGCGCTGCCTCAAGATCCTGGCGATGGCTCGGTTCGTGTGTCCCGACAAGGAGGTGCGGATCGCCGGCGGCCGCGAGATGCACCTGCGCTCGCTCCAGGCTCTGGCCCTGCAGGTCGCGAACTCGATCTTCCTCGGCGACTACCTCACCTCGGAGGGGCAGGAGGCCAGGGCCGACATCGAGATGATCCGCGACAACGGCTTCGTCGTCCTCGGCGCGGAGGACGAGCACGCGGACGTCGTGGAGGCCGGCCACGACCCGGCCATCCGGCGCCGTGGCGCGGGCACCGAGGTCGCGGCGAACGCCTGACATGACCGTGCTCGTCGACCACGACCTGCTCGCCTTCGACCGCGAGCACCTCTGGCACCCCTACACGTCGATGACCGCGCCGACCCCGGTGCGGCTGGTCACCGGCGCGCGGGGCTGCGAGCTCGAGGTCGACGGCGCCTGGGTGGTCGACGGGATGGCGTCGTGGTGGTCGGCGATCCACGGCTACCGGCACCCGGCGCTCGACGCCGCGCTCGCCCAGCAGACCGGCCGGTTCAGCCATGTCATGTTCGGCGGGCTGACCCATGAGCCGGCCGTCGGCCTCGGCCGCCGTCTGGTCGACATCACGCCGGAGCCGCTCGCGCGGGTCTTCCTGGCCGACTCGGGCTCGGTGAGCGTCGAGGTCGCGCTCAAGATGGTGCTCCAGTACCAGCGCGGGCGCGGTCGTCCCGAGCGCACCCGAATGCTCACCGTCCTCGGCGGCTACCACGGCGACACCTTCGACTGCATGAGCGTCACCGACCCGGTCGGCGGGATGCACACGATGTGGCAGGGCCTGCTCCCCGACCAGGTCTTCGGACCACAGCCCCCGGCGTACGACGCGGACGCGGACGCGATCGCCTCCTGGGCGTCGTCGCTGCGCGAGCTCGCCGCGCGGCACGCGCACGAGCTGGCCGGGATCATCGTGGAGCCGCTGCTCCAGGGCGCGGGCGGCATGCACCCCTATCCCGCCGCGTGCCTGCGGGTCTTCCGCGAGATCGCCGACGAGCACGGCCTGCTGCTGGTCTTCGACGAGATCGCGACCGGCTTCGGGCGCACGGGGCACCTGTTCGTGAGCGAGCTCATGACGCCCGACGTCCTGTGCCTGGGCAAGGCGCTGACCGGCGGCTACCTCACGCTCGCGGCCGTGCTGAGCACCGACGAGGTCGCACGCGGGATCTCCGCGAGCGAGTCCGGCGTCCTCATGCACGGGCCGACCTTCATGGGCAACCCGCTCGCCTGCGCGGTGGCGAGCGCCTCGATCGACCTGCTGCTCTCCGTGGACTGGGCGACCCGGGTGAGCGCCATCGGCACCCGGCTGGCGTCGGGCCTCGCCCCGCTGCGGACGGCGCCGGGCGTGGTCGACGTGCGGACGATCGGCGCGGTGGGCGTGGTCCAGCTCGACCACGAGGTCGACGTCGTCGCGGCCACCGAGGCGGCACTGGCCGCGGGCGTGTGGCTGCGTCCGTTCCGGGACCTGGTCTACGCGATGCCGCCTTACATCACCGGACCGGACGAGGTCGACCGACTGGTCGCGGGGATCGCCGCGGCGGTGAGCGCGGGATGAGCGCCTGGGAGACCTGGCTCGACGAGCAGGCCGCCGCACGCGAGGCGGCGGGGCTGACCCGCCGGCTGCGGGTGCGGACCGCCGAGGACCCGACGATCGACCTCGCGGGCAACGACTACCTCGGGCTCGCACGCGACGCCGAGGTACGCCGGGCCGCCGCGGACGCGGCGCTGGTCTGGGGGGCCGGCGCCGGCGCCTCGCGGCTGGTCACCGGCACCCTGACCGTCCACGAGGAGCTCGAGACCGAGCTGGCGGCGTACCTCGGGCAGCCGGCCGCGCTCGTGCTGTCCACCGGCTACCAGGCCAATCTCGCCGTCGTGACCGCACTCGCCGACCCGACCACCCGGGTGCTCTCGGACGCGCACATCCACGCCTCGCTGGTCGACGCGGTCCGGCTCTCCCGGGCACGACTGAGCGTCGTGCCGCACAGCGACGTCGCGGCGGTGCGGTCCGGCCTGGTCGCCGCCGCGAGCGCCGGCGAGCGAGCGCTGGTCCTGGTCGAGTCGGTCTACTCCGTCCTCGGGGACGCCGCGCCGCTGGTCGAGCTGGCCGCCCTCTGCGAGGACTACGACGCCCTCCTGGTCGTCGACGAGGCGCACGGCCTGGGCGTGCACGGCCCGGGCCTGGTCGCGAGGTCGGGCCTCGCGGGCCGCCCCCACGTGGTGGTGACGGCGACGCTGTCGAAGTCGCTCGGAGCCCAGGGCGGCGCCGTCCTGGGTCCGGTCGCGCTGCGCGAGCACCTGGTCAACCGGGCCCGGCCGTTCATCTTCGACACCGGCCTGGCGCCGGCGCCCGCCGCCGGCGCACTCGCCGCGCTGCGGTGCCTGCGCACCCGGCCCGAGCTGGGCGCGCGGGTGCGCGCCCGGGTCGCCGAGCTGGCCGACAGACTGGGTGTCGCCCCGCCGGCCGGGGCGGTGCTGTCGGTCCCGATGTCGTCGCCCCGGGCCGCGGTCGCGGCCCAGGCCGCCGCATCGGACGCCGGGCTGCGGGTGGGCTGCTTCCGCCCGCCGTCGGTCCCCGACGGCATCTCGCGGCTGCGGATCACCGCCGGCGCCGGCGTACCGGACGACGCCTGGTCACGCGCCGTGGCCGTGCTCGGCGCCCTCGTGAAGGAGCACCAGTGACACGCATCGTGGTCGTCACCGGGACGGACACCGGGGTGGGCAAGACCATCGCCACCGCCGCGCTCGCCGCGCGGGCCGTCGCCGCCGGGGAGCGGGTGCTCGTCGTGAAGCCGGTGCAGACCGGCATCGACCCGGATCGGGCCGAGGCTGCCGACGTGGACACGGTCGCGGACCTGGCAGCGGTCGATGTCCAGGAGCTGGCGCGACTGCGCGAGCCCCTCGCCCCCGACACCGCCGCCCGCCTCCAGGGCGTGCCGATCCCGACCGTGCGCGAGCACGTCGCCCGGATCAGGGAGCTGCTGCCGGCGTACGACCGGGTGATCATCGAGGGCGCCGGCGGACTGCTGGTCCGCCTCGACGCGGAGGGCGGCACCCTGCTCGACCTCGCCCGCGACCTGACCTTCGCGCTGCGACGGGCCGACGGCTCCCCCGTCGAGGTGGTCGTGGTGTGCCGGGCCGGGCTCGGCACCCTGAACCACACCGAGCTGACCGTCACCGCGCTCCGCGCGGTCCAGGTCGAACCGGCCGGCCTGGTCATCGGCTCCTGGCCGCGAGATCCGGGCCTCGCCGAGACCTGCAACCGCACGGATCTCCCCCGGGTCACCGGCGTACCCGTGCTCGCCGTCGTCCCCGACGGCGCCGGCGCGCTGGCTCCCGAGGAGTTCCGGGCCGCGGCGCCGGCGTGGTTCGGCTGAGCATCACCACAGGGGCGGGCGGCGGTCCGTCCAGGGCGCGGCGGCCTCGACCTGGGCGGCGAGCGAGATCAGCAGCTCCTCCTCGGCCGGTCGCGCGGCGAGCATGATGCCGACCGGGAGTCCCTCGGGGGTCTGGTGCAGCGGCAGCGAGACGGCCGGCATGCCGGTGACGTTCCAGGCCGAGGTCCACGGTGTGAACCGCTTCTGGGCCTCGAAGTCGGCAGCCGGGTCCGCGTCGTCGCGTAGCGCCCCGACCGGGAGCGGCGGGGTGGCGAGGGTCGGCGTGAGCACGATGTCGTACGGCGCCAGGGCGACCAGGGCGTCGGCGGCGTAGCGGCGCATCGCGCCGATCGCCAGGCCGAACTCCGGACCCGACACCGCCTCGCCGCGCTCGCCGAGCCAGCGGGTCAGCGGCCGGATGCGCCGCCGCTGCTCGGGCTCCAGCGGCACCGTGGACAGCGCCGTCAGCACCGCCCAGCAGGTCTCGAAGACGCCCACCGCCTCGGGCGGCAGCGGGACCGGCACGTCCTCGACCGCGTGGCCGAGCGAGGCGAGCAGCCGGGTCGCATCGTCATAGGCGCGACGGACCTCGGGATGCAGGTCGACGTCGGCGATCACCGGAGTGTCGAAGCAGGCGACACGCAACCGGCCGGGATCGCGGCCCGCCGCCGCGAGGAAGGTGCCGGCCGGGTCGGGCGCCCAGGCGGGATCGCCCGCGCGTCGCCCGGCGAGGACGTCGAGCAGCGCGGCGGCGTCGGCCACGCTGCGGGCGATCGGGCCCGCGACGGCCAGCCCGACCGGGTCGCCGTACATCGGGAAGCCACTGATCCGGCCCCGGGTCGGCTTGAGCCCCACCAGGCCGCAGCACGAGGCGGGGATCCGGATCGAGCCGCCGCCGTCGGAGCCCTGGGCGACCGGGACCAGCGCGGCGGCCACCGCCGCGGCCGCGCCTCCGGAGGAACCGCCCGCCATCCGGGTGGTGTCCCACGGCGTGACGGCCGGCGGGCGCCCCTCCGGCTCGGTGTAGCAGGGCGAGCCGAACTCGGGAGTGCTGGTCTTGCCGAGGCTGACCATCCCCGCGTCCTCGATCGCGAGGGTCACACCGTCGGAGACCTCCGGGACGTAGTCCGCGAAGACCGGTGAGCCGAAGGCGGTGGGCACGCCGCGGGTCAGGTTCAGGTCCTTGATCGCGGTCGGTACGCCGGCCAGCGGTGACGCGCCGTCCCCCACCGGCCCCACCGCGGCGACCTCCCGGGCCCGCAGCCGCGCGGCATCGGGGTCGCGATGCACGAACGCGCCGTCGACGTACTCCCGAGGGAGACGCGCGGCGCGTTCGAGGTAGTGCTCGGTGAGCTCGACGGGGCTGATCTCGCCACTGCGGATCAGCGCCCCCTGCTCCAGGGCGGTCAGGTCGTGGAGTTCGGCCACACCCCGAGGTTAGCCAGCCCCGGCGAGAGCTCAGGCGGCGGTGGCGGCGGGGGTGAACTCGGCGAGGCGGGCGAGGGCGTCGAGCAGCTTGGCGCGGACCTCGGCGTCGGTGGTGGGGTCGACGTCGATGGCGGACTGCGAGACCGTGACGTCCTCGACCACGAGGGCTCCGGCGATGCCGGCGGAACGGGCGGTGTCGCCGTGGGCCCACTTGCCGCCGTACGGCGTCGGGGTGGCGCCGATGACGCCGAACGGCTTGCCGACCATGGCGCCGGCGCCGTACGGGCGCGAGAGCCAGTCGATCGCGTTGTTGAGCACGGCCGGCATGGTGCCGTTGTACTCCGGGGTGACCGCGAGCACCCGGTCGGCGGAGCCGACCCGGTCGCGCAGCGCCCGGGCGGTGTCAGGGGCGCCCGCACCGTCAGGGCCGTCCAGGTCCTCGTTGTAGAACGGGATCCGGTCGAGGCCGTCGACGATGTCGAGGGTGATGCCGGCGGGCGCCTCGTCGCGCAGCAGCTCGGCGATCCTTCGGTTGACGGAGCCGGCGCGCAGGCTTCCGACGAGGACGGCGACGTGGGTGTTCGGGGTGTCAGTCATGAGAGGCGAAACGGACCATGGTCCGCTTTCATTCCCGGGGTTCGCCGGGAGTTTCACCCGTCGAGGGTCGGTGGCGCCTCCTACGCTGGGCGCACCATGCCCGACGACCTCCCGCTGCTCACCGGCGCGCCGCTCGCCGAGCGCGCCGACGCGGCGCGCAACCGGGCGGCGCTCCTGGATGCGGCCGCCGAGCTGATGGCCGGCTGCGGGGTCGCGGCGCTGACCATGGACGCCGTCGCGGCCCGGGCCGGCGTCGGCAAGGGCACGGTGTTCCGCCGGTTCGGCAGCCGCGAGGGGTTGATGGCCTCGCTGCTCGACCACCGCGAGCAGGAGTGGCAGGCGAGCGTGATCAGTGGCCCGCCGCCGCTCGGCCCTGGCGCGCCACCGCTGGAGCGGCTGCTCGCCTTCGGTGCCTCCCGGCTGCGCCACCACCGCGAGCAGGCCGAGCTGATCGAGGCGGCGGGACGTGCCTGGGGCGAGAACTACGCCGTGCTCGGGTTCGTCTCACTCCACGTGCGGATGCTGCTCGCGCAGCTCGAGGTCCAGGGCGACGTCGCCTACCTCGCGACCGCGCTGGTCGCCCCGCTCGCCGTGCCGGTGCTGCGCCAGCAGATCGACGCGGGCGGGATGACCGAGGCGCAGGTCCTGGCCGGGTGGACCGAGCTGGTCCATCGCGTGGTGTGACCCTCACCTGCCCTCGGCACGCACCTGGTGCGGGCCGAGGACAGGTCAAGCGGCTCTTACCGGGCAGCGGGGGCAGCTCCGGACCGATCCGGTCCAGCCGCGGCGCTGGAGCACCCGGGCGACCCAGAGCGCGGTCCGGCACGGATCGCCGAACACCAGGCCGTAGGTGACCCGGAGCGTGATGGCGCCGCTGGTCGCGACCTCCGCCAGGTCGCGTCGGGCGTCGTTGTCGCGGGCGCGGACACCGTCGTGGTACGCGCGGCCGTCGAGCTCGACCACGACGCCGTACTCCTCGTGCCGGACGTCCTGCTCGGTCCGGCTACCGGTGGCGTGGCTGGTGTGCTGGCGCCGGCCGACCGGCAGGCCGTGGGCGCGTTCGACCTGATGGAGGTAGCCGCGCTCGAGCACCGAGCAGGCGCCCTGTTCGAGATCGTCGATCATCCCGGCGACGAGGGCGCGGCGGGTGACCCTGGCCCGTTCGGCGAGGGCGGCCCGCAGCATGCGGGGCACGACCTCGCGGGTGAAGCAGGCCCGGGTGAGGGCGGCGTACGCCCCCGCGACGTCGTCGGCCCGGATCCGGGCCTCCAGGACGTCGATGGTCGCATGCGCCGGCACCATGCGAGGCGGGCGTCGGTGCCAGTCGACCCGGGACCCCAGATGCGCGCTGCGGTGGACCACCACACCGGCGATCGGGCGCAGGGTGCGGTCGGGACCGACGCACACATGGACCACCGGCGGCTCGCCGCCCGGCATCGCGGACTCGTGGGACAGCGCGGCGGGGGCGTAGGCGAACAGAGCCACCCACTCACGCTGGCGCCGGGTCAGGACGCCGGTGTGGTCGACGTACACGCCGGGCTCGACCTGACGCAGCTCACGGCGTCGGGTCATCCGGGCGATGTCGTGGTCGGTGCCGCCGAGGTCGAGGAGCTGCCCCCGGGCGACCACGCCGTCCTGCTCGCGGCGCAGGATGACCTGGAGTCCCGGATCGGCGAAATCGAGGTGGCGCGGCATGGCCGCATGCTGGCACCGACAGGCCCTCGGCTCCAGGAGCTGCCGACGTACCTGTGGACAACCCCGACAGACGCGGCGCTCGACCTGCCGTCCGCACGCACCTGGTGCGGGCCGAGAGCAGGTATCAGCTCCGGTGGTGTCGCAGCAGACCGTAGGTGAGGCTGTCGGCCAGCGCCTCCCACGAGGCCTCGATGACGTTCGCGCCGACGCCCACGGTCACCCAGGTCGACGCACCGTCCGTGGTCTCGATCAGCACCCGGGTGATCGCGTCGGTGCCGTGTCCCTGGTCGAGGATGCGGACCTTGAAGTCGATCAGCTCGAACTGCGCGATCTCCGGATATGCCTGCTCGATCGCCGAGCGCAGCGCCTGGTCCAGGGCGTTGACCGGGCCGTTGCCCTCGCCCGTGACGACATAGCGCACGTCGGCCGCCCTGAGCTTGACCGTCGCCTCGGACACCGCCTCCTCCCCCGGCTGGGCGTGGGTGAGGGTCTCGGTGATCACCCGCCAGCTCTCGACGTCGAAGTACGACGGCCGGCGGCCGTCCACCTCCTCGGCGAGGAGCAGCTCGAAGGAGGCGTCCGCCGCCTCGAAGGTGTAGCCGCGCGACTCCAGGTCCTTGACCCGGGCGGTGACCCGGGTGACCAGCTCCGGGTTGTCGGAGAGGTCGAAGCCGAGCTCCTTGCCCTTGAGCTCGATGGTGGCGCGCCCGGCCATGTCGGAGACCAGCAGCCGCATGTCGTTGCCGACACCCGCCGGGTCCATGTGCTGGTAGAGGTCCGGGTCGACCTTGATCGCGCTGGCGTGCAGGCCGGCCTTGTGGGCGAAGGCCGACGCGCCGACGTACGGCTGGCGGGCGGCGGGCGGGACATTGGTGACCTCCGCGACCGCGTGCGCGATCCGCGTGGCCTCGCGCAGGAGACCCGGCGGCAGCACCTGGCGGTCGAGCTTCAGCTCGAGGTTGGCGACGACGTTGATCAGGTCGGCGTTGCCGGTGCGCTCGCCGTAGCCGTTGATGCAGCCCTGCACGTGGGTCGCGCCGGCGTCGACCGCGGCGAGCGTGTTGGCCACGGCCAGGCCGGTGTCGTTGTGGCAGTGGATGCCCACCCGGACCTGGGCGTTCTCGACGACGTCGTGCACCACGTCGGAGACCCAGCCCGGCAGCATGCCGCCGTTGGTGTCGCACAGCGCGATCACCTCCGCGCCCGCGTCGTACGCCGTCCGGAGCACCTCGAGCGCATAGGACCGGTCGAGGCGGTAGCCGTCGAAGAAGTGCTCGGCGTCGAGGAAGACCTGCTGCCCCTCGGCACGCAGGTGACCGACGGTGTCGCGGATCATCGCGAGGTTCTCCTCGGGCGTGGTCCGCAGTGCCTTCTCGACGTGACCGACGTGCGACTTGGCGACCAGGGTGACGACACCCGCACCGCTGTCGCGCAGCGCCGCGACCTGCGGGTCGTCGGCGGCGAGCAGGCCCGCCCGGCGGGTGGAGCCGAAGGCCGCGAGCCGCGCGTGCTTCAGGTCCAGCTCGGCCGCCGCGCGACGGAAGAACTCGGTGTCCTTGGGGTTGGCGCCCGGCCAGCCGCCCTCGATGTACCCCACGCCGAGCCCGTCCAGGTGCCGCGCGATGGCGAGCTTGTCGGCCACCGTGGGGTTGAGCCCCTCCTGCTGCATCCCGTCGCGCAGCGTCGTGTCGTAGACGTGGAACGAGCCGTGGAGGTCCAGGGGGAGGTCGCGCTGCTGGGTCATCGGGATCTCTCGGGTGAGGGGGCCGGGCAAAACAAAAGCCTCCTGGGGACAGGAGGCTGGCGCGTCTGACGGGGTCAGACGCGCTAGGTAATGATCGTGGTGAGCGTGGTCACCCGGCCCATTCTGCCACGAGCGCGAGACGCGCGTCTCAGAGTCCGAACGGGCCGCCGGACCAGGGCGCCCAGCTGACACCGCGGCCCGCGGCGAGAGCGCCCAGGCCGCCGGCGACGGCGAGCAGCACCGCGCAGGTCAGCAGCCACGGCACCGGCCGGCGCGCCAGCGGGTCGAGGACCCGCGAGACCGGGAGCCGGAACCGGGTGCTCCCCGGCCCCGACCACAGGGCGAGCCCGAGCGTCGTGCCGCAGGCGAGCAGGGTGCTCGGGACGTCGAGCTGGAGGGCGTAGCCCAGCAGGCCCGCAGCGATGCCGAGACCGGCGCTCCAGGTCACCAGGACGACGGTGCCGGTGACACCGCGGATGAGGTGCCAGGGACTGGTGGTGAGCCAGCGCAGGCCGTCGTACCACTTGACGCCGCGGACGGTACGCCGCTCGGCCACCGCCGACGTCGCCAGGGAGCCCGCGCGCAGCAGCCACACCGCGAGCACGACCACCACGACCGCCACCCAGGGCGCGGCGGCGAAGCCGGCGCCGATCACCAGCGTGCCCAGGCCGACGGCGACCCAGCGCCGGACCCGCTCGGCGAGCGGCGGACGCGGCGGCGGGGCGAACGGGTGCTCCGGGTCCCAGGCCCGGTCGAACTGCTCCTCCAGCCGGGTCATCGCGGAGGCCGGCGGGGGCGGGGGCAGCGGAGCAGCCCCCGGCGGCGACGGAGGTGGCGGCGGGAGCGCCGAGGGCAGCAGGGTCGGCGGAGCGACCTCGGTCGGCAGCGCCCGGGTGCCGGGGACCTGCGACTCCGGAGCCGTCGGCGGCGTGGGCGGGCCGGGCTCGACCGGCGCGCCCCCCTCGGCGGCCAGCGCCAGGGGCAGCGTGAAGTCGTCGGCGGCCGGGGCCACGGCCGCGAAGAGCGCACCGGGCGGGGGCGCGGCGGGCAGGTCGGGCCGCGTGCTCAGCGGGCGCAGCCAGGCCAGCAGCTCCTCGAGCAGCGGCCGCTCGAGCGGCTCCGGGTCGAGGGCGGCGGCCAGGACCTCGGCGAGCGGGCTCTCGATGCCGCTCAGGTCGTGCTGGCCGCGACGGGTCCGGTCCATGACGGCCATCGCCGGACCGCGGCCGTACGGCGCCCGGCCGCTCGCCGCGTAGGCGACACTCGCCGCCCAGGCGTGCACGTCGGCGGCGGGAGTCGCCTCGTCGCCGTAGAGGATCTCCGGAGCGAGGTAGCCCGGTGTGCCCAGCAGCCAGCCGGTCTGAGTCAGCCGGATGTCGTCGGCGACCCGAGCGAGCCCGAAGTCGATGAGGATGGGGGTGCGTCCCTCCATCAGGATGTTGCCCGGCTTGACGTCGCGGTGCAGGACGCCGGCGCTGTGCACCGCCGCCAGCCCCTCCGCGAGACAGCCCGCCAGCCAGAGCAGGTCGCGCCCGGCGATCGGGCCCTCGGCGGCGACGTGGGCGTGCAGGGAGAGCCCCGGCACGTAGCGGGTGACGACATAGGGCACCTCGGCCCACGGGTCGGCGTCGAGCATCTCCGCCACCCAGGGGCTCCGGACGCGGGTCAGCGAGCCGACCTCGCGGGCCAGCCGGTGGCGCGCCTCCTGGTCGCCGACGATCTGCGGGCGCAGCACCTTGAGCGCGACCCGCTGCCCGTCGGGGCCCTGGGCGAGGTGGACGATGCCCATCCCACCCTCGCCGAGCCGGGTCAGCAGCGCGTAGCGGCCCACCTGCGTGGGCGCGCTGCTGTCGGGGCGGATCGTCACACCGCGAGGCTACCCGCGCGCGTCGAGCTCGGCGATGAGGCGCTTCGGCGCGACCCGCCGGTACGACGCGTCGACCAGCTCGGCGATCTCCGCCCAGTCGACGCCGGGATCGTCGAGATCGATGGCCCGGCCGCCGTAGGGGCCGTAGTAGGCCGGCACGAAGAACCGCGGGTCCGCATCGAGGGCAGGCAGGTCCACGGCGTCGGGCGTGAAGATGAACGCGCTCGGCACCATCCGGTGCTCCCCCGGCCGGAGCTTCTCACTGCCCCCGAAGGCCGCGAAGATCTTGCCCGCACGGAAGGTCGGGCGGCCGTGACTGATCCGCTCCTCGGTGCCGGGCAGACCCAGGCAGATCGCCCGGAGCTCGGCGAGCCCCGGGTCGTCGTCGCTGAACACGATCGGGTGTGCCATGGGGCCAGCCTGTCAGTCCAGCAGCGCGCCCGGGCGGACGGTGACCTCGAACGGCGCGGTCGCGGTCCATGCCTGGTCGGCGCCGACGTCGGCGACCTCGACGTAGCGCCCGCGGCGCAGCTCCCAGGCCACCAGCCGAAGCTCCGTCGGGTCGAGGATCCAGTACGACGGCACGCCGGCCCGCTCGTAGCGGCTGAACTTCGTGGTCAGGTCGTAGAGGCGGTTGGACGGGGAGAGCACCTCCACCGTGAGCAGCGGAACGCCCTCGAAGTAGCGGTCCGGCACCCGCGGCGTGACGAACACGTCGGGCTCGACCCACGTGACGTCGTCGATGATGGCGCCGCCCGGCCCCTGGAGCGCCCAGAGCCCCGGCGGCGCGGCGTCGTTGAGCACCTGCCACAGGCGCGAGGCGATGTAGACGTGTCGCAGGTCAGCGGGCGCCAACGCGATCAGCATCCCGTCGATGAGCTCGTAGCGCGGGGTCGGGCCCTCCCCGTCCGGCTCGGCCGGCTCGTCGGGCAGCTCGAACAGGTCGGCGACCGTGACCGGTCCCCGGGGCGCCCAGCCGAGCTCTGCCTCCAGCGTCATGTCCACCATCGTGCCCCATCCTCCCGAGCGATGCCATGGAGTGAGCGTGGCACGACCGTCCGTCACCGGCAGGAGCTCTCCACAGGCTCCGGCCCAGGCCAGGTCGATGTCGGGTCAGACGACCTTGTGCATCCAGCCGAACGTGTCGTCGGCCCGCCCGAGCTGGACGTCGACCAGCGCCTGCCGGATCCGCATGGTCAGGTCCTGGCTCGCGGGAGCGGCGGTCTCGCCGCCCTCCCACTTGAGCGCGCCGACCGGGGTCACCACGGCGGCGGTGCCGCAGGCGAAGATCTCGGTGATCCGGCCGCTGGCGACGCCCTCGCGCCACTCGTCGATCCCGAACTGCCGCTCGGTGACGTGATGGCCCATCTTGCCGGCCAGCTCGATGATCGAGGAGCGGGTGATCCCCTCGAGGATGGTGCCGGTCTCGGGGGTGACGATCGAGCCGTCGTCGAACACGAAGTACATGTTCATCCCACCGAGCTCCTCGACGTACCTGCCCTCCTGGGCGTCGAGGAAGACGACCTGGTCGCAGCCGGCGGCGGAGGCCTCCTGCTGGGCGACCAGGGAGGAGGCGTAGTTGCCGCCGGTCTTGGCCGCACCCATGCCGCCGCGCCCGGCGCGGGTGTACTCCTCGGTGAGCCACAGCGTGACCGGCTTGACGCCGCCCTTGAAGTAGGCGCCGGCCGGGCTGGCGATCACCATGAAGGTGACGTGCTGGGCCGGGCGGACCCCGAGGAAGGTCTCGGAGGCGAACATGAACGGGCGCAGGTAGAGGCTCTTCTCGCCGCCGTCGGGGTTGCCGGGCACCCATCGGGCGTCGACCTTGACGAGCTCCTCGACGGCCTGGACGAAGTCGGGCACCTCCAGCACCGGCAGCGCGAGGCGGTGGCTGGAGCGGATCATCCGCTCGGCGTTGGCCTCGGGCCGGAACAGCCACAGCGAGTCGTCGTCGTGGCGGTAGGCCTTCATGCCCTCGAAGGTCTCCTGCGCGTAGTGCAGGACCGCCGCGGCGGGATCGAGCGTGATCGGGCCGTAGGGCGTGATCCGCGCGTCGTACCAGCCCTGCTCCGGGGTCCACTCGACGGTGAACATGTGGTCGGAGAAGTGCGACCCGAAGCCGGGGTTGGCCAGGATCTCCGCCAGCCGGGTGTCGTCGGTGGGCTTCGCAGAGAGGGTGGTGGTGATCTGCATGGTCATCAGGTTAGTCCTCGTTAACGCGGGTCGGCAGGGGGCATTCTGCCCGCGTCCCGGAGGGGAGCACTCCAGAAGCGGGCTAGCCCGCTACTCGTGCGGCGATCGCGTCGCCCACCTCGGGCGTGCTGCGCTGCTGACCGGGGGTCCGCGCCTCGAGGTCGGCGAGCACGGCCGCCTCGACCCGGGCCGCCGCCTCGGGGTGGCCGAGGTGGTCGAGCAGCAGCGCGCCGGAGAGGATCGCGGCGGTCGGGTCGGCGATCAACTGGCCCGCGATGTCGGGGGCCGAGCCGTGCACGGGCTCGAACATGGAGGGCGTGGTGCGGTCCGGGTTGACGTTGCCGGAGGCGGCCAGGCCGATGCCGCCGCTGATGGCCGCGGCCAGGTCCGTGACGATGTCGCCGAACAGGTTGTCGGTGACGATCACGTCGAACCGCTGCGGGTCGGTCGTCAGGTAGATCATCACCGCGTCGATGTGGCTGTAGTCGGTGGTGACGTCCGGGTACTCCTCGGCCACCTGCTGGAACAGCCGCCACCAGACCTGGCCCGCGTGGACGAGCACGTTGGTCTTGTGCACGAGGGTGAGCTTCTTGCGGGGGCGCTTGCGGGCACGCTCGAAGGCGTCGCGGATCACCCGCTCGACGCCGAACGCGGTGTTGACCGAGACCTCGGTGGCGACCTCGGCCGGGGTGCCGACGCGCAGCGCGCCGCCGTTGCCGGTGTAGGGGCCCTCCGTGCCCTCGCGGACCACCACGAAGTCCACCGGGCCCCGGGCGAGCACCTCCGCGGACAGCGGCGAGACCGAGCCCGGGTAGATGCGCGAGGGGCGCAGGTTGACGTAGTGGTCGAGGGTGAAGCGGAGCTTGAGCAGCAGGCCGCGCTCGAGGATGCCCGGAGGCAGGTTCGGGTCGTTGGGCTTGCCGCCGACAGCGCCGAGCAGCAGTGCGTCCTGGCCGCGGATCTCCTCCAGCACGCTGTCCGGCAGGACCTCGCCGGTGCGCAGGTAGCGCTCGGCGCCGAGGTCGTACTGCGTCGCAGCGAACTTCAGGTCCGCCGGCGCCGCGGCCTCCAGCACCTTGAGTGCCTCGGCGGTCACCTCGGGCCCGATCCCGTCCCCGGGAATGACGCCCAGGGCGACCTGGCCGGTGGTGACGGGGGCTGCAGCGGAGGAGTCGGTCATGGGAGGAAACCTAGTTGTCGTCGGGACGGGCGTCGTCGCCGTCTCGCAGGGCAGTCCCCAGCAGGCCCGACGCCTCGCGGTGGGAGGGCTGCGCCGGGTCGTGGCGGGCCGGACCCCACTCGGAGTCGTCGGCGGTGAGGGTGGCGTAGCCGGTGGGATTGGTGCGGCGCACGCCGCTGCTGGCGCTGGTCCGGGCGCTGGTGGTGGTGGTGCTGGACATGGCTGGTCTCCGTGGGACGGGACCCGTCGAGTCGGACTGCGGCGGGCCGGGGATGGTGGTCCGAGGGGCCCGTGCGGTTCGGGGATCGCCGCAGTCACCGCGGCGAGGTGGCCTCTCTCAGGCCTCGCCGCGGCGCACGATTACGAGAAGGGCGCTCCGCATGATGCAAGGACTGTACGCCGCCGCGGCGCTGCTGTCTCGGATTTCGTCCACCATGCGGTCGTGTCGGCTGCAGGAATCACCGGTCGACCGGCGATTCTGTCACTTGTCGGGTGTGGCAACGCCCGACAAGTGACAGAACTGCCCGACAAGTGCGGTGCGCTCGGACCACGATCCGAGACCTGTGTCCCGTTCCTTGATCGCCGGGTGAGACTCGGGGCATGAGCGCGCCTCCCGAGTTGCCCGACGTGGTCCACCGCGCTTTCGACGCGTCCCGGCGGGCCGGCTATGTGTCGTTCTGCCGCAACGAGACCGGCCGACTGCTCGCCGCCCTCGCCGCGACCCGCGAGGGCACCATGGCCGAGTTCGGCACCGGCTGCGGTGTCGGAACCGCGTGGCTGCGCTCCGGCGTACGCAACGACAAGGCCCGGATCCTCACCGCGGAGCTGAACCCGAAGCTCGCCGCCGCCGCCATCGAGACCTTCGACGACGACCCGTTGGTCGACGTCCTGGAGGCGGACTGGTCGACCCTGATGGACAAGGGCCCCTTCTCCCTGCTCTTCCTCGACTCGGGCGACCCCTCGGCCGTCGGCGTCGACAAGATCGCCGACCTGGTCGAGCCGGGCGGCATCGTCGTGCTCGACGACTTCGTCCCGTGCGAGATGTGGCCGCCGATCACCGGCGGCCGGGTCGACACGCTGCGCGAGGAGTGGCTGACCGACGAGCGGTTCACCACCGTCGAGGTGCTGGTCGCCGCCGACGCGTCGGCGCTGATCGCCACCCGCCGCTGAGGACATCCGCCGCCGGCGTCAGTCCTCCCCCGGCGCTTCGGCGCCGCGGGCCCGGCGCTCGTCGTTGGCGACGTTGCGGGCGCTGGTCGAGCGGCCGAGCGCACGCACCTCCGCGTCCATCCGGGGCAGCAGGTCCGGGACCAGCTTGAGGATCGGGCGGTTGCCGGCGGCGGAGTTGACCACATTGCGGTTCAGCCCCGCGCCGCGGACCCAGCCCGGGCAGTAGACGTGCCGCGAGCGCTTCTCGACGCCCTTGACGAACGCCGTGACGCAGGCCTCGACGCCCGTGGTCCGGTTCAGCGGCGGGGGCAGCTTGCTCAGCAGCTCCCGGAAGGTCGGGAGGTCGCTCTTGGCATCCTGCACGAGCGGGGTGTCGATCCACGACATGTGGGCCGAGCCGACGGCGATGCCCCGGTGGGCGACCTCCAGGCGCAGGGCATTGGCGAAGTGCTCGACCCCCGCCTTGCTGGCGTTGTACGCCGCGAGGCCGGGCGCGGCGGCGAACGCGGCCAGCGACGACACCACGAGGAGGTAGCCGCGGCTCTCGGCGAGCGCCGGCACCGCCGCCCGTGCGGTGTTGAAGACCCCCACGATGTTGATGTCGACGGTGCGCTGGAAGGCGGCCGGGTCGATCGCCATCACCGAGCCGTAGCTCGCGATGCCCGCGTTCGCCAGGACCGTGTCGAGCCGGCCGAACCGCTCCAGGGTGGTCGCGACCGCCGCCTCCATCGCGGCGAGGTCGCACACGTCGGCGACGATCCCCTCGCAGCGATCGGCCCCGATCGCGACGACGGCCTCGGCGAGGGCCGGACCGTCGAGGTCGGTCAGGACCAGCCGCGCGCCCCTGGCCGCCAGCGCCTTCGCCGTCTCGAGCCCGATGCCGCGGGCGCCGCCGGTGATGAGGATGACCTGGTCCCTGATCGCCATGGCCGCAGTGTCGCAGAAGCCCCCGTCACAACGGCCCCAACGCCTCGGGTACGTCGAGCGCCAGCTCGAGCCCCGCCAGCACCCCGAGCAGCTGCCGCTCCTCGTACCGGAAGTGCGACTCCATGATCGCCCCGATCCCGTCGAGGTGGCGGGCCAGCTCGGCGCCGGGCCGGCCGTCGTCGAGCGCCGCCCGGAGCGCGTGCAGCAGGTGGCCGATCATGCTGTGGTCCTGCGCCAGCGCCCGGACCACGTCGGCCAGCTCCGGCCGCCGGTCGAGCAGCGCCGGGAACAGCGCCGCGTCCTCGGCGCGGTGGTGGCCGTCGAGCGCCACGCAGAACCCGTGGCAGTACAGCAGCAGGTCCCGCTCGGCGGCCGGCACCTCGTCGCCCGCGGCCAGGGCCTGCCGGGTGACCTCGAGTGCGCGCCGCAACCGGGCGTGCGCCTGCTCCATCTGGTCGTGCCAGGCGACCAGCCTGGCGTGCTCCCGTTCCTCAGCCATCGGCGAGGAACGAGGAAGTCGAGGTGATCATCGTGATCATCGCCTTCCTGGTCCGGCACCTCCCTGCGTGACGCGGTCCGCCATCCCCACGCGATGCCGACGCCGAACCTACCAGCACCTCGCTCAGACCTCGCCGGGCTGTGCCCGCCGGATCACGATCCGGGTCCACGCGCCGAGATACACCCGGGCGTCGGGTGCGATCTCGCGCTTCTCGCCCACCGGTGCCGGATCGGTCGGCAGCGGGCCTCCCGCCGAGCCGAGATAGGTGCCATTGGACGAGCCGAGGTCCTCGACCCACCAGCGGCTGCCGTCGGTGGTGAGCTGGCAGTGGCGCCGGCTGATGCCGTTGTCGGACCCGAGGTCGATGTCGGGATGGATGCCGCGGCTGCGGGAGGTGCGCCCGACGAGGATCGAGGTCGTCCTGAGCGGGACGACGGTGGGCACTCCCGCGGACGGCAGCGGATCGGTCGACTCCTGGTCGGCGTACCAGTCGGGGTCGATCCAGACCTCCGCGACCCAGGCATCGGTCAGGGGCGGCGCGAGCGGCGTCTCGGCCGCGGGGACGGCAGAGGCGGCGGGCCGGTGCGCGTCGGCCGTGCCGGCGTCGTCGGTGCCCGCCGGGGCGCCGAGGTCGAGGACCGAGGGCGTGACCGGGCGCGGCATCGACCCGGTCGTGAAGTCGTAGCCGCAGGCCTCGCAGAACAGCGCGTTGGGCGGGTTGGCCGCCTGGCAGTTGGGGCACTCCGCGGTCGCGGGCGTCGCCGGCGCTGTGGGCTCCGCTGCCGGAGCCGCCGGAGCCGCCGGAGCGGCGGGCCCGTCCGGAGCAGTTCCATCGCCCCCCGCCGGGATGGGCAGACCGCAGACGTCGCAGTAGTCGTCCGACGCCGACTCGTGCCCGGAGGGGCACGTGCTCATGACGTCGGCTCCTTGCGGATCCGTGTCGTCTTGGTGGAGGCGGTGTCGAGGGCCATCTCGTCGGCCTTCTCGACCGCCCGCTTGAGCCGGACGGTGCCGGTCTCCTCGTTGTCGACGTCGACGACCTTGCGCAGCTTGGAGGTGGCCTCGTCGTTGCCGGTCTCCGCGGCGAGCTGGACGGCGCGCCCCAGCTTGGTGGTGGCGGTCGCCTCGTCGCCGGCGGCCTTGGCGGCCAGGCCCTCCTGGATGACCTGGGCCAGCTCGGCCTGACCGGTGTAGTGCGCGACCTGCTGGTCGATGCGGGTGGTGAGCTCGGAGTTGTTGGACCAGGTCGCCTTGACCAGGCCCTGGGCGACGACGTCGCTGCCGAGGGCGAGCTGGACACGGGCGGCGAGCTGCTCCTGGCCGATCGCCTTCGCCGGCACCCGGACCGCGACGTGGTAGTCGCGGGACTCGTCGGACCAGGCGCCCGTCGGGTAGTCGCCGGTGAGCGGGTTGACCGGCGTCCGGCGGTTCGTGAGGTCCTCGACCGTGGGCGACACCTGGCGCACGAAGAGCACCTCGGCGCCCTGGGGCGTCCACACCCGCAGCGACGCGTCGGCGACGCCGCGCGCCATCGCGTTGCGCATGATCTCCTGGAACTGCGCCTTCATCTCGGCCGGGCTGGGGATGATGTCGACCGTGCCGAGCAGGGCCTGCGCGATCCGGCGGATCTCGGCGACCTGCCAGTCGGTGCCGGCACCGCGGCAGTCGGCCTGGTAGTAGCCCGTGGCCCGGTTGATCGCCTCGTCGAGGCGGCCGGGGCGCTCGCGGTTCTCTCCGTCGGTGAGCAGCAGGACGTGGCGCTGGGTGACGGCACTGACCGACGCGAAGAGCTGGCCGGCGAGGTCGAGCCAGGTGCTGATCGCCGTACCGCCGCTGCCGACGAACCGGTCGATCGCCGCGGAGGCCTCATGCCGGGTGCGCGGGTCCATCTGCACCATGCCCGGCCCGTTGGACACCTGTGGGTAGGCGAGCATCGCCCGGTCGGCGCCGGCGATCACGGCGAAGTAGGTGCCGTCGACGATCTCGGCGAGCGCCGCCTGGGCGCCCTCCTTCGCGGCGGCCATCGTCGCTGGCCCCATCGAGCCCGACGTGTCGACGATGATGATCTCGCCCGCGCTGCCCGCACCGGACTGTCCCGCCGTCCCGGCACCCGTGCAGGTGATCGTGACGATCGCGTTGACGTCGGTCCCGCCGTCGGGCAGGAACTCGTTCTGGTAGACGGCGGCGTTGAACTCAGCCATCGCTCGGCTCTCCTCCTGGGGTCGGCGTCTGGTCATTCTGCCCGAGTCCTCCGATGTCGACCCGGGCGAGGGCGGCGGTGATGTTGTCGTGGCCGCCGGAGTCGTTGGCGAACCTCGCGAGCGCGAGCGCGAGGTCGAGGGCGTCGGACGTGCCGGCGGCACGGACCTGCGCGGCGAGCGCGTCGGGCTCGGAGGCGTAGTTCCACAGGCCGTCGGAGCAGGACAGCAGCCAGCCGCTCTCGGTGACCTCCAGCGAGCCCACCGTCGGCTTCTGGTCCTCGGAGTCACGGCCCAGCCACTTGGTGATCGCGTGCGCCTGCGGTCCGGCCTCGGCGACCTCGCGGGCGACGCCCGCGGCGATCTGGGCCTGAGCGACCGAGTCGTCGACGGTGAGCTGGACCGGGACACCCGCGTCAGGCAGCCAGTAGGAGCGCGAGTCGCCGATATTGGCCCAGGTGATCCGGCGTCCCTCCAGCACGGCCGCGGTGAAGGTGGCCGACGCGGGATTGGGCGAGTCGGGGTCGGTCACCGCCACGATCGCCGTGTTGGCCGCGGCCGCGGCATCGGTGAGCACCTTGCGTACGGCGGCGTCGCGGCTCTGCGGCGTCCCCATGCCCGCCGGCAGCGGCATCCGCAGCACCTCGCGCGCGGCCCGGGCGCCGGCCAGCGAGGCGACATCGGAGTCGATGGAGTTGGAGACGCCGTCCATGACGATGAGCACGGCCCGCGATCCCGGCTGGCCACCGGGATGGGCGCCGGCGAGCAGCGCCATGGCGTCCTCGTTGCGGTTCTTGCGGATCGCCTTGTCGCACACGCCGGCGACCCACGAGGCCGGGCGCTCCTGGAAGTGGTCGCGCTCGCTGGGCGCCTTGGTGCCGCACTCGAGGCAGTAGAGGTCGGGGCCGACCTCTCCCCCGCACTCGGCGCACGGCCGCCGCCCGGCGGGCACGGGCGGGTCGGGCAGCGCCGCTGCCGGCTTGCGGGTGGGCGCGCTGATCGGGGCGTCGCCGAGCGGGTGGTCGCCGGCGGCGGTCGCCACCGGCGCGGGGACGGCGGCCGGGTCGCCGAGTTGGGCGCCGCAGTTCTCGCAGAAGCGGGCACCGGGCGCGAGCGCGGCGTTGCAGGACGGGCAGGTCACGTGAGGCTCCAGTTCCGGACGGAGTTGGCGCGGTTGACGAGGTCCACCCGCTCCTTGAGGTCGACCGCGTCGCGGGCCAGCATCCGCAGGGCGTTCTCGAGCCCGTCGCGGACACCCGCCTCAGTGGCCTCGACGGCACCGATGCGAGCCCCGGCGGGCAGCTTCGCGCCGCTGACCACGGGCAGGGCCTCGCTGAGGATCCGGACGGTGAACCGCTGCCGGGTCTGCTGATCGACGCTGGAGGCGTCGATGGTGCGCATCGCCTGGTCGAGGACCGTGATGTCCTGGGAGCTGCCGGAGAGCAGCACCTCGGCCCGCTGCTGGCGGCTCTCGGTGTAGCCGCGACTGGTCGTCGGCACCAGGTCGAGCGCGGCGACCGCACCCGGGGTGTCCTGGCGGCCGGCCCGGACCCGGGCCATGCCGAACGCGGCAGGCGGGACGTACGCGGCGTCGGTCGAGGCGCACACGAGGTAGAGCCCCTCCGCCACCTCGGGCAGACCGCCGCGCTCACACGCGAACGCCAGCGCCAGCTTGGGCGCGAGCTCGCCGGGCACCTGCTGGTAGACGGCGTTGAAGGACGCCTTCGCCGTCTCCCAGTCACCCGCTTGCACCGCGGCCAGGCCCTCGATCCACAACGCCCGCCACTCCCACGGGTCGTCGGCGAGAAGCTTCTGGGCATGGGACTTCGCCAGCACCGGGTCGCCGAGGTCGAGGGCGGCGCGGGCGCGGGCCAGCCACACCTCGGCGGTGTCCTCGGGCGCGGACTCGAGGGCCTTGAGCCGCTGCCGGGGGTCGTCGTCGGCGATCGTGCTCAACCAGCCGTACTGCGCGTCGGTGGTGTCGGTGCGCAGGTCGGGCAGCTGGCTCCACTCGGTGATCGGGCGCGCGGTGGCCGGCGACTCGAAGAGCACCGACGCGGCCGACGTCGACGCGGTGCCCTGCCGCTTGCGGGCGACGACCTCACGCAGCACGCCGAGGACCTGGGTACGCATCTCGTCGACGGAGGCGAACCGGTCGGCGGGGTCGGGGGCGCAGCACTTGGCGATCAACTGGTACAGCGAGTCGTTCTGTTGGAACAGCGGCGTCGCGTCGACCGGAGGCAGGCTGTGGAGGTAGGTGCCCTGGTAGCCGCGGAACTCCATGCACAGCACGACCAGGGTGCGGCCGATCGTGTAGATGTCCGACGCCACCGACGGTCCGACCTCGGCGACCTCGGGCGCCTGGTAGCCGACCGTGCCGTAGATCGCCGACTCCTCGTCGTCGATGCGTCGTACGCCACCGAGGTCGATCAGCTTCATCGCGTCGCCGACCTGGATCATGTTGTCGGGCTTGAAGTCGCAGTAGACCAGGCCGAGGTCGTGGAGGTACTGGAAGGCCGGCAGCAGCTCGAGGATGTAGGCCAGCGCCTGGTCGACCGGCAGCGGGTCGTAGGCGCCGTTGTTGGCGCTCATCCGCTGCTTGAGGATCTGCTTGAGGGACTTGCCGCCGACGTACTCCATGACGATGTAGCCCGCACCCTCGTGCGTCACGAAGTTGTAGATCTCGACGATGAGCGGATGCTCGACCTGCGCGAGGAACTGCTGCTCGGCGATCGCAGCCGCGAGCGCGTCGGGGTCGCCGGAGTTGAGCAGGCCCTTGAGCACGACCCACCGGTTGGAGACGTTGCGGTCGCGGGCGAGGTAGATCCAGCCGAGGCCGCCGTGGGCGAGCGCGCCGGCGACCTCGTACTGCCCGGCGACCAGGTCGCCCGGCTGCAGCTTGGGCGTGAAGGAGAACTGCTGGCCGCAGTTGGGGCAGAAGCCCTCGCTGCGACCGGGCTGGCCGTCGATGCCGCGGCCGACGGGATTGCCGCACTTGGCGCAGCTGCGCTTCTCCTCGGGCACCTGCGGGTTGGCCATGATCGCCTTGGCGGCGTCGACCGGCGGCGCGGGAGGTACGACGGTCAGGCCGGCGCCGATCCGGGCCGCACGCATCCGCTGCGAGCCGGTGCGGGTGCGCCGGGTCGACGTGCTGCCCGACGCACCGGCGCGCTTGGAGCCGATCGCCGCCGACTGGACCCGGCTCGCGGCGGTGGCGGAGGTGCCCTCGCGGCCCGACAGGGGCTGGGACTCGGCGATCGCCGTCGCCTCGGCGACCCTCGCCCCCGGGACCGCCGGCGTGCCGCAGACGTCGCAGTAGCCGTCGAGGATGGTGCCCGTGCAGCCGGGCTGCTGACAGGTCGAGGCGGCGACGCTGGCCGGGTTGCCGGAGGCGACCGCGGCCGCGATCGGGGCCTTCACCGTGGCGGTCTCGCCGACCGGCGAGGCGGCGGCCGGGGTCGTCGTACCGCCGGCGCCGGGCATGCCGCAGACGTCGCAGTAGCCGTCGACGATGCTGCCCGTGCAGCCGGGTTGGGTGCAGGCACCTGTGCTCATGGTGTCGTCTCCTTGATCAGCCAGGTCTGGTACGTGGTGACGAGCTGCTGCGCGATCGCCAGTGGCGACGGGCGCCGCTCCAGCAGTCCGCGCGCGGACTGCTCGCTCGCGACGAGGTCGGGGTGGTCGGCGACGCCCGACGCGCGCGCCTTGGCGACGTAGGCGTCGAGCAGGGCCACGAGCTGGTGGTGCTCGTCGAGGGCCGCGGCATAGGCGTGCTGAGCGACCTCGAGGGCCTGCGAGACCCGGTCGAGCCGCTCGAGGTAGGGGCCGATGGCGTCCGGCGTGACCGGCACGGGGCCGAGGGCGTCGACGTCGGGGACGGCGTAGCGGGGCGCGGGGTCGACGGTCGCGACGCACGTCGCGGCCAGCTTCTGCAGCGCCACGGCCCGCGCCTCCAGGTCGCTGCGCAGCTCGCGCGCCGAGATCACCTGGTCACGGGCATCGCGCCGCCGGGCGTTGCCGACGATGAGGTCGCGCTCGAAGGTCGTCGCCTCGACCTCCAGCGGGCCGAGCATGCCGCCGACGTCACCGCCGCGCTCGGCCTTCGCGGTGATCCCCTCCAGGCGCGACATCAGCTCCGCCAGACGCTGCACGGCGGTGTCGCGGGTGAGCGCGGGCTCCAGGCCGACCTGGTCACGGATCCGCTCCAGCTGCGCGCGCAGCTCGCGGATCCGGGCCGACTGGGCGTCGGCTCCCGGCACCAGCGCCAGCCGGTTGCGCAGCTGTCCGGTCAGCGCGTCGCAGAGCCGCCCCGCCTCGGGCAGCGACACCGCCAGCCCGCCCGGCAGCTCGGTCGCGCCGTCGAGCCGGCCCCAGATCAGCGCCGAGATCCGCTCCCGCTCCTGCT
Source organism: Nocardioides sp. L-11A (assembly GCA_029961745.1). Classification (NCBI taxonomy): domain Bacteria; kingdom Bacillati; phylum Actinomycetota; class Actinomycetes; order Propionibacteriales; family Nocardioidaceae; genus Nocardioides; species Nocardioides sp. L-11A. Next base: position 1,966,096 of record CP124680.1, on the reverse strand, counting down.
GCAGCACCCGGCCGCCGTCCCAGGTCGCGAAGACCAGCTGGTAGCGGTCCGAGATCGCCTTCCACAGCGCCAGCGCCAGCGACATGTCGCCCGCCAGCTCGCCCCCGCGCCCCACCGCCAGCGCGGCCTGGTCGAGCTCGTCGAGCTCGGAGCGGCGCACCCGCAGCCAGGTGTCGAGCTCTCCCAGGTACGCCTGGATCGCGGCAGGGTCCAGCGCGTCCCCCAGCTTGCCGGGGGCGGTGGGTGCCGTGGTCGCCATGGTCGCCTGGTCCACGCTCACCGGCCGTACGCGGGTTGAGGCTGGGTCGCGTCGAGGAGCAGGTACGGCTTGAGCCACTTGTCGTACGACGCCTGCCAGCTGCCGTCCGCGCGCATGTCCTCGAGCACCGCGTTGATGAACGCAACCAGATCCGTGTCCTCGGCGTTGGTGGCGATGCCGTAGGGCTCCTTGGTGAACGCTTGCTGCTGCGGGACCGCGGCATAGAGCTTGTCCTGGGCGACCAGGCCGGCGAGCACCGTGTCGTCTCCGGTGATGGCGTCGACCCGGCCCTGCTGGAACTTGACCAGGCATCCGGTGTGGGTCGTCGCGGGCTCCGAGATCACGTCCGGTTCGGCGGCCTTGATGTTGTCGACGCTGGTGGTGCCGGTCGGCGCGCACACCTTGAGGCCGGCCAGGTCCTGCGGACCGGAGTACTTGTCGGCGATATCGGGGCGGACCAGGACCTTCTGGCCGGCGCGGTAGTACTCGGCGGAGAAGGCGACGTCCTGCCAGCGGGCACAGTTGATCGTCATGTTGCGCGCGACGATGTCGATCTCGTTGGCCTTGAGGAGATCGATCCGTTGGCCCGCGTTGATGACCCGATACTGGGGCTCGACACCGAGCTCCGCGGCGATCCGGTTCGCGACATCGATGTCGAAGCCCTCGATGTCGTTGGTCGACGGGTTGCGGGCGCCGAGCAGCAGGGTGTCCGCGGAGACCCCGATCTTGAGCACCTTCGCCGCGCGGATCCGCTTGACCGCCGCCCCCGCGTCACGGCTTGCGGCGTAGGAGCGGAGGTCCGCGTCGGTCGTCTCGCACGACGCGGGAGCGGGCTCGCCGGCTGCCGGCTCCTCGTAGGTCGGCACCTTGGTGGCGTCGTACGAGCATCCGGCGAGTGCCACCAGTCCGAGGACCGCGGCGGCCACACCCAGGCGGGAACGGGACTGCTTCATGAGAACTCCCTCCGTCGCTCGCCGATACCTCGCGTCACGGCCAGCGCGGCACCGACGCCGAGCAGCAGGGTCAGCGCGCTGAGGATCAGGGCGATCACCCGGCCGCTGCGCAGATCGTCGATAGCGGCGTCGCTCGTGGTCGTGATGGCGTCGGCCAGCGAGGCATCGAACCTGTCGAAGGGCGCGGTGGCTCCCGTCTCCGCGTCTCCGGTGGTCGCGATGTCGACCGCGTCCGACCACCTGTTGGAGTCGTCGAGGTCCACGATCTGCTGGTGCCGCTCGGCGTAGGTCTTCCAATCGCCGAGGTCGGCCGCAGGCACGTTCTTCTCCACCACCGCAGCCTTCTCGCCCCACTTCTTCTCGTTGTCCGCCCCCGACCCGCGCTTGATCAGCCGCAGGCTCTCGTTGGCCTTGGCATCGTTGGCGGCGGTGCGGGCGACAGCGCTGGAAACCGCGTCCTGGAACTCGCCGTCCCGCAGTGAGTCGTTGGAGCTGTCCCGGATCCACGCTCCTGCGACCGTCACCAGGGTCACGGCGGCGACGATCGCGGCCGCGACCACCAGCCCCTTGTTGAAGCGCCGCCGGAAGGTGCGGGCGAGCTCGCGGTTGAGCCACCACAGGCCGACAAGCACGAGGATCCCGAGGAGGAGCAGCCAGATCGGGTGCTGACCGTTCATCGCGCCGTCGGCGCGGTCGGTGTTGGCCTCGACCAGGGCATCCAGGATCGGGATCGCCTCGTTGCGGAGCTGGTCGCTGGCCGTGGTCTGGTAGCCGGCACCGACCGGGAAACCCTGACGGTTGTTGGCGCGAGCCTGGGCGATGTATGTCGCATAAGTGTCGACCTGCTCGTTCAACGCGGCGAGCGCCTTGCGGTCGGCAGGCTGGGCCTCGGCCGCGTTGGCGATGTCACGGAGCACGACATCGATCGCGTCGTCGTACTCCGCGCGCTGGGCGGGGTCCTCGAGACCCGCGACCAAGAAGGCGTTGGTGGCGAGGGCATCCGCGCGCAGCAGAGACGACTGGATCTCCTGGACCCGGACCAACTGCTCGGTGTCGTCAGCCGCACGGCCGTCGGCCTGCCAGCCGACGAACTGCAGCAGCGCGCTGACGATGCCGAACACGATCGCGACGCTCATGCCGATCAACTGCCAGCGGTTGAGCAGCGCCGGCGTGTCGACGTACGACGGGGCGGGTTGGGCTGCGCCCGCCTGCGCCGGCGCGGCGGGGGCCGGCGCGGTGGCCGGCGGCGGTGGGGCGGCCGCGGGGGTGGCGGTCTGGCTCACGACTCCTCCTGGGGGGTCTCGGCCTCGGGGGCCGTCGGCGTACGGACGGCCGTGGCGTCGTCGCCGAACGGGTCGACCGGCTCGGCGGGCGGTGCGTCGTCGGGAGCGACGACCTCGTCCACCTCGTGGTCCGCGCCCTCAGCGGCGGGCTGGTCGTTGGGGTCGACGACGAGGTCGTCGGGCTCGAGGGCCCGCAGCTGCTCCAGCGTGGGCTCGGCGACCTCGCGCAGGCGCCAGGCGTGGTGGCCGACCGCGGCTTCCATCAGGTTGCGGACGAACCGCGCGTTGCCGAACGACGGCCCGCGCTCGGTGCCGCCGAGGATCTCGCGCAGTCGCGTGAGGACCGGCTCGCCGGCGTCGTAGTCGGCGCCCTTCACCATCGACTCGAAGATCGCGGTGAGCTCGTCGTCGGTGTAGTCGGCGAAGTCGATGGTGGTGCGGAACCGGCTCTCGAGGCCCGGGTTCTCGGAGATGAAGATCGCCATGGGGAGCGGGTAGCCGGCGACGATGACCACGAGGTCGTCGCGCTTGTCCTCCATCTCCTTGACCAGGGTGTCGATGGCCTCCTTGCCGTACTGGTCGCCCGACAGGGAGTACGCCTCGTCGATGAACAGCACGCCGCCCTCGGCCGACCTCACGACCTCCGCGGTCTTCGCGGCGGTCTGGCCGAGGTAGCCGGCGACCAGCTCGGAGCGGTCGACCTCGACCAGCTGCCCCTTGGAGAGCAGACCCAGCGCGCGGTAGATGCCCGCCACGAGACGGGCGACCGTGGTCTTGCCGGTGCCGGGGTTGCCGTTGAAGACGAGGTGGCGGGTGATCGTCGGGCTCTCCAGTCCGGCCTGCTTGCGCAGTCCCTCGACCCGCAGCACCGCGGCCTGGCGGTGGATCTCGCCCTTCACGTTGGCCAGGCCGATCAGCGCGTCGAGCTCGGCGAGCAGCTCCTCGACGGTCTTCGTCGGCTCCTCGGGCTTCGCCTCCTCCGCGGGCGGGTCCGCGGGCTCCGCCGCCTGGGTCTGTACGCCGCCGGCGGGGCGCGGCGCATCTGTCGGCACGCCGCCGTCGGTGCTGCTGTCGGTGCTGCTGTCGGTGCCCGCATCGAGATCGCCCGGCAGGGTCGGGGCAGCGTTGTTGAGGGCACCCAGCTGGCGGCGTACCTGCTCACCGACACGGCGTACCTGGTCGAGCATCTGGTCACCGAGCCCGGGGACCGGCTGGCGTGCCGGCAGGTCGAAGGCCCCCGGCGCGTCGACGGGCGGCGTGAGACCGGGGGTGGGCCCGGTCGCGCCACCGAGTTGGGCGGTGGTGACCGTGGTGGCGGCGCCGATCGCATCGGGCCCCGGCTCGCCCAACCGCGAGCCGGCGATGGCGACGTCGGCGAGGGCGCCGGCGTAGTCGGCGGCGCGGGCGGACTTCTCCAACAGCAACTGCGACATCAGCGGGGTCGGGCCGGCCCGGAACCGGTTGCCGCGCTTGGCGGCGAGCATGTGCTCCTCGGCCGAGCGCTCGCGCCCGGTCTGCGTGCACCAGTCGACGAAGGCGCCCCGGGACCGCTCGGAGACGGTGGCGGCGACCGCCTCGCCCTCGGCACGGGCGGCGGCCTCGTCGAGCCCGGCCGCGCGGGCCGCGTCGACGAGCGCGTCGAGGGCTTCGGTGAGGGTGGTCATGGGGTTCCCAGCGTGAGGTCGGGGCCACCCGAGGACGAGTGGCCGAACTTGGCGTCGAGGAAGCGGCTGTGCGCGATCAATGCCTGGGCGTCGGCGCGGTTGGCGGCGTCGAGGATCTGGTCCATGGTCATGCCGAGCAGCTCGAGCGCCTCGATCAGGATGAGCAGCGCGGTCTTCGGCCCGTCGATCGGCCGGGTGTCGGCCCAGTCGCGGGGCAGCCGGAGGTAGGACTGCAGTGCCTCGGGGAGGTAGTCGGTGGCCGTCGCGACCACCGAGTAGCTCTCCTCACTGCCCAGTCCGAGCTGACTCAGCCGCGGCAGTGTCTGGTTGATGGTGCGCGCGATCCGCTGCACCCGCGACACCACCACGGGCGGCGCGTTGTTGTCGGTGAGCATGGCGTACACCTGGTTCAGCGCCGCCCGGATGTCCTGCTCGGTCGGCGCCGGCGGCACGACGTACGCCGGCTCCTGCGACGTGCCTCCCCGAGACCTGCGCCACCACGATCTCAGCCCCACCCGGAATCCGTCCTGTCCCGCGATCGCTGCTCGGGTCAGCCGATGTCCAGCGTGCCGGCGGCATTGCGCGCGTCGTGCTGCTGGACCCGGTCGAGGTACGCCTTCGACTTCTGCACCTCGTTCTCGAGGACGCCGATGGTGGTCGACATGTTGTCGAGCGCCTTGAGCTTGAACTCGTCGATCGAGTCCATGGTGGCGTAGATGTTGGCGAAGGCCGCCTGCAGTTGCTCGAGGCCGATCGTCGAGGACGAGGCCTGCTCCTGGATCGCGGCGGAATTCTCCTTGAGCATCTCCGAGGTGCGCTGGATCATCGCGGAGGTGGTCGTGTTGAGCGCGCTGATCTGGTCGAGCACGAGCTTCTGGTTGCTCAGCGCCTGGGCGACGATGACCGCCGTCCGCAGGGCCGAGATCGTCGTGGTCGTGGCCCGGTCGACACCCTTGATCAGCTCGATGTTGTTCTTGATGATGATGTCGATCGCGAGGTAGGCCTGGATCGACACCGCGAGCTGGGTGAGCAGGTCCTGGTGCTTCTGCCGGACGTAGAACAACACGTCCTGCGACAGCGACTTGGCCGTCTCGGGGTCGCTCAGCTCCAGCTCGGCGATCTTGGCCGACAGCTTCGCATCGAGCTTCTCCGCGACGTAGATGTACTGGTTGAGCCGCCCCATGACCGACCACAGGTTGGTCTTCTCGAGGTTGAGCGCCACGTTGTCGCGGGTGAGCTCGTCCTGGCCACTGCGCAGGGAGTGCAGGATGCCGTTGAGCTGGCTCTGCGAGGACTGGTACTTGCGGAAGTAGTCCTCGATCTTGTCGTTGAAGGGCAGCTTGTCCCACCACTTCTTCACGCCGGTCGCCTGCCCCGGGTCGAGGTCCTCGACGGTACGCCGCAGCTCCAGCAGCGTCTTGCCGACGTTCGAGCCCTGCGCGATGCCGCCCGTCTTGAGCGCGTTGACCGGCTTGTCCAGCATCCGGTTGGACGTCTCGGCCGCCTTGCGGATGTCGGCGTCGCCCATGGTCCGGACGTTCTCGGCCTGCTTGGCGAACTCCGGGCTGCCCGCCTTCGTCGCCGTCAGCGAGGTCAGGAAGCTGTCGACCTTCGCGTCGAGCTCGGGCACCATCGTCGCCTCGACCTGGGGGGCCATCTTCGGCGCCTGCGTCTCCACGACCGGGGCAGGAGCCTCCGGAGCGGTCAGCGTGATCGCGGGCTCGGGAGGGGCGAGCGGGGTGGGCTCAGGTGCGGCAGCCTGGGAACCGTCGGTGGTCATGGCCCCGAGCCTATCCAGCCGGACCCCGGCTCATGCAGGACCAGCGGGGCAATTCAGGGTCGGGTCAGGGTGGACCCGGGTGCGTCAGCGCAGGCCGGCCCTCAGGAAGTCGTGCTCGTACTCGTCGTCCGCCGCGATCTCCGCGAGCGAGCCGAACCCCATCTCCTCGACCTCCGTCGCGAGGAACGTCATGACATCGGTGGGCCGCTGCTCGAGATAGCTCGCCAGCAGATCGGCGCCGGTGTCGTTGCCGTGTGGCACCTCGTCGTCGGCCGGGTCCCAGTAGAAGGGGTCGTCGAGCAGGGTCCGGGCTCCGGGAGCGTAGAGCGACCAGTCGATGTCGAGCGCCTCCCACGGCGACGTGGTGGCCCACCGCGCCTGGGCCGCGGAGGCCGGTGCCTCGACCGTCGACATCAGCTCCTGGTGCGTAGCCGGCAGCTGGTCGAGCCGCTGCCGGACGTGAGAGAGGAGCTGCGGGAGGTCGATGTCGTCGGCCGGCTTCACCCGGCGTTCGAGCGCGCCGAGCGCCGCGACGATCTCATGGGCCACGCCGGCGAACACCTCCGCATCGCCCTCGGGACCGAGGACGTCGTACTCGGACAGCTCGCTGACGATGCGGATGTCGACCCGGGCGGCCGGGCGCCGGACGGTCAATGCCGGCCCCTTCTGCCGCTCCCGCTCGTGCGGCACGCCCCAGTCAGGATTGTCGGCCTACCGGTCAGCGGGTGGCCTCGACCTTCGTGATCGCCGCACCGACCGCGGGGAGCCCTCGGCCAGGAACTCCCCCGCCAGCGACACGAGCGCACCACCGCCGTAGGTGGGCGATCGGAAGGTCACCTCGATCCACATGGCCGGAGCATGGCACCGCCCGACGGGACCCGTGGGTCAGGTCTCCAGCCGGACGATGAACCACGGCATCATCCACTGCGCGACCGGGCCGATGGTGAGGGCGTAGACGACCGTGCCGAGGCCGAGGGTGCCGCCGAGGATCACGCCGATCACCACGACGGTGATCTCGATACCGGTGCGGACCAGCCGGATCGAGAGACCGGTACGCCGGGCCAGGCCGGTCATCAGGCCGTCACGGGGGCCGCGGCCGAGCTGGGCGCCGATGTAGAGGGCGGTGGCCAGACCGCAGAGCAGGATGCCGCCGACCGTCAGCGCGATCCGGACCGCGATGTGGTCGGGGGCGTCGAACATGGCGAGCGTGGCGTCCGCCGCGACGCCGACCACGATCGCGTTGGAGATGGTGCCGAGGCCGGGCTTCTCGCGCAGCGGGATCCACAGCACGAGCACAGCGAAGCTGAACAGCACGACGGCCTGCCCGAGCGTGATCGGGACGTGGCGGACGAAGCCGGAGTGCAGCACGTCCCACGGCGCGAGGCCGATGTCGCCGAGCACCATCAGGGCCAGGCTGACGCCGTAGAGCCACAGGCCGACGTACAGCTGGACGAGGCGGCGGGGCAGGCGGCCGGCCCGGAGCTGGGCGACCGGGCCGAGGTCGGCGAGCTGGACGGCGACCCGCGGGGCAGGGGCGGCGAGGGACATGGCTCCAGGATGACCTGGATTGGACTGTCGAGAAATAGCCAATCGTGATCCAATGGTCTGCATGGAGCAGACCACGTCGCTGTCGGCCGCCCGACTCGCCGCCCTGGTCGAGGGGTTCGACCGCTCCCCCGCCTACGCCGGCCTGGCCGACGCCCTGCGCGAGCTGATCGGCGACGGCCGGATCGGCTACGGCACTCGGCTGCCCAGCGAGCGCGACCTGACCGAGGCGCTCGGCGTCTCGCGCACCACCGTCACCCGCGCGTACGCCGTGCTCCGCGACTCCGCCTACGCCGAGGCCCGTCAGGGCGCCGGGACCTTCACCCGGCTGCCCGGCGGGCGGATCCGGGCACTGGACCGGGCGCTGTGGCCCAGCGACGTCGGCAACGGCGTGATCGACCTCGTCTGCGCGGCGGCCACCGCTCCCCCGGGCATCGCGGCGGTGTACGCCGAGGCGGCGGCCGACCTGCCCGCCCATCTCGGCGGCCACGGCTACTTCCCCGCCGGCATGCCGGACCTGCAGGCCGCCATCTCCGCGACGTACGACGCGCGCGGACTGCCGACCGCACCCGAGCAGATCATCGTCACACCCGGTGCACTCGCGGCCACGGCGGTGGTCGGCAGCGCGCTGGCGGGCTCCCGGGACCGGGTGCTGGTCGAGTCGCCGACCTACCCCAACGCTGTGCAGGCGCTGCGGGCCGGCGGCGGCCGGATCGTCACGATCGCGCTCGACCCGTACGGGTGGGACCTCGACGCCGTCGCCGCCACCCTGGCCCGGCGCCGACCACGGCTGGTGTCCGCGATGCCGGACTTCCACAACCCGACCGGGCTGGTCATGGGCGAGGCCGACCGGGAGCGGTACGCCCGCCTGCTCGGACGGAGCGGCGCCACCGCCGTCGTCGACGAGGCGCACTACCTGCTGCCGCTCGACGACGACGCGGCGGCCGGACCGCCGTTCGCCGCCTATGCGCCGGAGGCGATCTGCGTCGGCAGCGCCAGCAAGAGCATCTGGGGCGGACTGCGACTCGGCTGGATCCGGGCGCCCCGCCCACTCGTCGACCGGCTCACCCGGGCCCGCGTGGGCCTCGACCTCGGCGTCCCTGTGCTGGAGCAGCTGGTGCTGACCCGGTTGCTGACCGGCGACCTCGACGCCGTCGTCCGCGGCCAGCGGGCCCGACTGCGCGAGCAGCGCGACGCGATGACCGGCGCGCTCGCCGAGCACCTGCCCGACTGGGAGTTCCGGATGCCGGGCGGCGGGATGGTGCTGTGGTGCCACCTTCCCAGCGCCGGTGCGACCGCGCTGTCCACCGAGGCCGAGCGCCACGGCGTACTCCTCGCCCCCGGGCCGTCCTTCGCCCCCGAGGGCGGCCTCGACCGATACCTCCGGCTCCCCTACGCGACCGCCGCGCCCCAGCTCGTGGAGGCGGTGCGCCGGATCACGGATGCCTGGGCGGTCGTCACCTCGGACCGGGGCGGCGCACCGATCCCACCCTCAGGCGCCGAGCCGGTCCTCGTCGCCTGACCCCTCCGTTGAGTTGCCCCATCCTCAGCGTTGAGTTGCCCCAAACTCGCCGTCGAGTTCGGCAACTCGACCCCGAGGATGGGGCAACTCAACGGCGAGTTCGGGGCAACTCAACTCAGACGAGATCGACCGCGCGGATCGACGTCGCCTCGATGGCCGACTCGATCTGGGCCAGCGCGTCGGCGGGGATGGCGGAGTCGACGGACAGCGCGACGAGGGCCTCGCCGCCCTTGGTCTCCCGGGAGACCTGCATGCCGGCGATGTTGACGCCCGCCTCGCCGAGGATCTGGCCGACGGTGCCCACCATGCCGGGCCGGTCGACGTAGGTGAAGAACGCCAGGTGCTCGGTCGGCTCGATGTCGACGATATAGCCGTTGACCTCGACCAGGCGCTCCTTCTGGGCGATGCCGACGAGGGTGCCGCTCACCGACACCTGGGTGCCGTCGGCGAGCGTGCCGCGCAGCGTGATCAGGTTGCGGTGGTCACCGCTCTCGCCATCCAGGACGAGGCGTACGGCGATGCCGCGCTCGGCCGCGAGCAGCGGGGCGTTGACGTAGGAGACCTGGTCCTCGACCACGCTGCCGAACACCCCCTTGAGGGCCGCGAGCTCGAGCACCTTCACGTCGTGGTCGGCGATCTCGCCGCGGACCTCGACGTCGAGCTGCTGGGCGACCTCGCCGGCGACGGCGGTGAAGATCTGGCCGAGCTTCTCGGTCAGCGGGATGCCGGGGCGGACGTCCTCGGCGATCACGCCGCCCTGGACGTTGACCGCGTCGGGCACCAGCTCGCCGGAGAGGGCGAGCCGGACCGACTTGGCGACCGCGATGCCGGCCTTCTCCTGGGCCTCGTCCGTGGAGGCGCCGAGGTGGGGGGTGGCCACGACGTTCTCGAGCTCGAAGAGCGGGCTGTCGGTGCAGGGCTCCTTCGCGAACACGTCGAGACCGGCCGCCGCGATCCGGCCGGTCTTGAGGGCGTCGTAGAGGGCGTCCTCGTCGACGATGCCGCCACGCGCGGCGTTGACCAGGACCAGCGACGGCTTGGCCTTCGCGAGCGCGTCGGCGTCGATGAGTCCGACGGTCTCGGCGGTCTTGGGCAGGTGGACCGACATGAAGTCCGACTCGGTCATCAGCGTGTCGAGGTCGACGAGCCGGACGCCGACCTGGGCGGCCCGGCCGGCCTGGACGTAGGGGTCGTAGGCGATGACGTTCATGCCGAACGCCGCGAGGCGCTGCGCGACGAGGACGCCGATGCGGCCGAGGCCCACGATGCCGACGGTCTTCTCGAACAGCTCGATGCCGGTGTACTTCGAGCGCTTCCACTCCCCGCCCCGCAGCGCGGCGTGGGCCGGCGAGACGTGGCGGGCGGCGGCGAGCATGAGGGCGACGGCGAGCTCGGCGGCCGAGATGATGTTGGACGTCGGCGCGTTGACCACCATGACGCCGGACTGGGTGGCCGCCTTCACGTCGACGTTGTCGAGGCCCACGCCCGCACGCGCCACGACCTTGAGCCGCTTGGCGACGGCGAGTGCCTCCGCGTCGACCTTGGTCGCGGAGCGGACCAGGATCGCGTCGACGTCGACGACGGCAGCCAACAGCTCCCCCCGGTCGGCGCCGTTGCAGTGCCGGATCTCGAAGTCCGGGCCGAGCGCCTCGACGGTGGCGGGGCTCAGCTCTTCGGCGATGAGGACGACGGGGCGTGCGGCCGGAGCAGTCCCAGCAGTCGGTGCGGTCACAGCGGGGTCCTTCGCAGGATGTGCGGATCGAGACGGGTGCACGGCGCTGTGCGGGCGCCGCCAGCCTACTCCCACCCGCCACGGATCCGCAGGCATGTCCGTGCGACGCGGGGTGGCCCACGGGGTCACGGCGAGAAGGACCTCAGGCGTCGAAGAGCGCCTGCCCGACGTACTCCCCCGCGCGGACGCCGGGAGGCACCGCGAACAGCGCCTGTCCGGTGAACCGGAGGTACTCCATGAGGGCGTCGGAGGACGACATCGCCCGCTGGAGCGGGATGAAGTGGGTGCGCGGGTCGCGGAGGTAGGCGATGAAGAACAGGCCGGCGTCGAGGCCGCCGACGTCATTGCTGCCGTCGACGAAGTTGTAGCCGCGGCGCAGGATCCGCACGCCGTCGTTGACCTCGGGATGGACCACCCGGACGTGGGCGTCGAGCGGGATGATCGGCCCGACGCTGCCCGCCATCGCGAAGTCCGGGTCGGTGAACTCCTCGCCGCCCGACAGCGGCGCCCCGGTGCCCTTGGTGCGCCCCACGAACCGCTCCTGGGCGTCCAGCGACTGCCGGTCCCAGACCTCGATCGTCATGTTGATCCGCCGGGTGACGAGATAGGAGCCGCCCGCCAGCCACGCCGCCGCCGGGTCGTCATCGGCCGCGACCCACACATGGGTGTCGAGCGCCGCGCCCTCCTCGGCCTTGATGTTGGCGGTGCCGTCCTTGAACCCGAACAGGTTGCGGGGCGTGGACTGGCTGGTCGAGGTGGTGGACGTCCGGCCGAAGCCGAGCTGGGACCAGCGCACGGTCGTCGTACCGAACCCGATGCGGACCAGGTTGCGGATCGCGTGGACGGCGACCTGCGGATCGTCGGCGCAGGCCTGGATGCAGAGGTCGCCGTCGCTGCGCGCGGGGTCGAGGACGTCGGCGGAGAAGCGCGGCAGCCGCTCGAGCGCCTCCGGGCGGCGCTCGGCGAGGCCGAACCTGTCGTTGCCGTCGCCGTCGGTGAAGAGGCCGGGCCCGAAGCCGAAGGTGATGGTGAGCCCGCTGGGCGACAGGTCCAGCGCCTCTCCGGTGTCGTCCGGCGGCGCATTGCCCGCGCCGTCGACCGCGCCGACGGGCCCGGCGGAGCGACCGGCCGTCATCCGCGCCGCAGCCTCGGTCCACGCCGTCAGCAGGGCGACGAGCTGGTCGCGGTCGTCGGTCGTGACGTCGAGCGCCACGAAATGCAGCCGATCCTGGGCGGGGGTGACGATGCCCGCCTGCCGCGCCCCGTGGAAGGGGTACGACGCCACGGGGGCGGCGCTCGTCTCCGCGTCGGGCGCGGTGAGCCGCCCGGCCGCGAAGGCGCCGGCCACCCCGGCGGCCGCGCCCACGCTGAGGCCGCCACCGAGGAGACCGCGCCTGCTGACGCGGGAGCTCCCGGTCAGGAGGTCACCGCCGCGGTGAGCTTCGAGAGCGGCTCGGACAGGGCGTTGACCGCGTCGGTCATCTTCTTGGTGTCGTCCTTGGTCAGCGCCGTGTAGAGGACGAAGCCGTCACCGTCGCGGTACTGGTCGAGCACCGCCTGCAGGGCGGCGAACGTGCTGGTCAGCTCCTCGGCCAGTGCGGCGTCCTTGGTCTCCAGCAGGCCCTGCACGCCCTCGTAGGCGACGCGGGCACCGTCGACGTTGGCCTGGAAGTCCCACAGGTCGGTGTGCGACCAGGCCTCCTCCTCGCCGGTGATCTTGCCGTTGGCGACCTCTTCGAGGAGGCCGATGGAGCCGTTGGCGATGTCGGTGATCGAGTACTCCAGCGCGTCCTCGCCGGTGGCCTGGATCCGCTGGTCCAGCTCCTCGGTGTTGGCGAGCAGGTCGTCGGCGTAGGACGTGCGCTCGGCGGGCGTGAGCGCGGCGTACCCCTTCGCGTCCTGCGGCCACAGGTCCTTCTCGATCCGGTGCCAGCCCGTCCACTCCTCGCCCGCGGCGACGTCGACGTCGGCCTCGCGGGCGTCGGTCTTCGGGTCGAGGTCGCCGAACGACTCGGCGACGGTCTCGATCCGCTCCCAGTGCTCGCGCGCGACCGGGTAGAGCGCGCGGGCCTGGTCGTCGGCGTTCCCGGCCTTGTAGAGCTCGGTGAAGTCGCGGGTCTTGGCGAGCAGCTGGGCGGACTGGTCCTGGACATAGGCGCGGTAGTTGTCCTGCGCCTGGTCGATGAGCTCCTGGTCAGAGGCGCTCACCTCCTGCGCGTCCTCGGCGTGGGTGACGGTGAACGCCGCCCGGATGCCCTCGCCGACCATGCCCGGCTTGCAGGCGGTGAAGTACTCGCCCTCCGGGGCGTTGACGGTCAGCTTCTTGGTCAGGTTCGGACCGATGTTCTCGACCTCGCCGACGATGCGCAGGCCGTCGCTGCCGAGCAGGTAGAACTCGGTGACGTCCGAGCCGGAGTTGGTGACGTCGAAGCTCAGCGTGCCGGCCGGGGCCTCGGTCGACGACAGCTCGCAGGTGTCGGCGTTCGAGGTGACCGACAGCGCGCGAGCGTCGCCCCCCTCGTCGTCACCGCCGGAGGAGGCGTTCTCGGTGCAGGCGGCGAGGGCGGGGACGACGGCCAGGGCCGCCACCGAGGCGAGCAGGGTCTTGCGCATGGATCAGTGCTCCTGGGGCTGAGGGGTGGGGCGGACGATGCGGTTGCGAAGGAGGAAGAGCACGCCCACCGGCACGACGTACAGCACCCAGGCGAGGGCCTCGAGCTTCGTCGTGGCGGGCGAGAAGTTGAAGACGCCCTTGAGCAGGGTGCCGTACCAGGAGGACGGCGGGATGACCTCGGAGACGTCGAACGCCAGGTCGTGCAGGCCCGGCAGGATGCCTGCCTCCTGGAGGTCGTGGATGCCGTAGGCCAGGACGCCCCCGGCGACGACGATGAGGAAGGCGCCGGTCCAGGTGAAGAAGACCGTGAGGTTGAGCCGGATGGCGCCGCGGTAGATCAGGTAGCCCAGCGCGACGGCCACCACGATGCCGAGCAGGGCACCCAGCAGCGGCTCCCAGGTCGGCGTCACCGAGCCGGCCGTGTCGCGGGTGCCGGCCTGGGTGGCCGCCCAGAGGAAGAGCGCGGTCTCGAGGCCCTCGCGGCCCACGGCGAGCATCGCGACGACGACGAGCGACCAGCGTCCGCCCTCGGCGGCCCGGTCGATCTGGCCGCGCAGCTCGGTGCCGAGACCGCGCGCCGCGGCGGACATCCAGAAGATCATCCAGGTCACGAAGGCCACGGCGACCAGGGACAGGGTGCCGCCGATCGCCTCCTGGGCCTCGAAGGTCAGTCCGCGGGGCCCGAACGTGAGCGTGGCGCCGAAGACGAGCGCGACCGCCACCGCCAGCGCGACGCCCGCCCAGATCCGCGGCAGCAGCTCCCGGCGTCCCGACTTCACGAGATAGGCCACCAGGATGCTGACCACCAGCGCGGCCTCGAGGCCCTCACGCAGTCCGATCAGGAAGTTGGCGAGCACAAACGGCCAATGTACGCCTGTTTGCTTAGGCTGGCCTTAGCAGTCGGTCATGACCTGGGTCACACCCGCGGCGGTAGGGTCGACGCACGGAATCGCCGAGCGTGCGAAGGAGCCAGACCAATGCGGGTTTTCACGACGTTCGAGGAGCTGACCGAGGCAGCGGGCACCGATCTCGGCACCAGCGACTGGGTCACCATCGACCAGCGCCGGGTCAACCAGTTCGCCGACGCGACCGGCGACCACCAGTGGATCCACGTCGACCTCGAGCGCGCCAAGGAGGGCCCCTTCGGCGGCACCATCGCCCACGGCTACCTCACCCTCTCGCTGGTGCCCTGGCTCGGCAGCCAGGTGTTCACGCTGCGCACCCCGGGCGCCAAGCTCAACTACGGCGTCAACAAGGTCCGCTTCCCGGCACCACTGCTGGTCGGCAAGCGGATCCGGCTGCACGTCGCGATGGGCGAGGTCGTCGACATCGCCAGCGGCAAGCAGCTCACCGTGCACCACACCGTCGAGATCGAGGGCGAGCCGAAACCGGCCTGCGTGGCCGAGACGGTGGTCCTGCTGCTGCCGTAGCGGCTGCAGGAATCGCCGGTCGACCGGCGATTCCTGCACTTGTCGGCCAGGCGAATTCAAGCCGTGGTCGCAACACCAGGTGGATTCGATTGCTCGGACAGTAGCTTGTCGAGGGCTTCGGCGGGGGTGCGCCAGGCGAGTCGTTTGCGGGGACGGGCGTTGAGCTCGGCTGCGACCTTGTCGAGGTAGCCAGGTCCCCACCGCGACAGGTCGGTGCCCTTGGGGAAGTACTGACGCAGCAACCCATTGGTGTTCTCGTTCGTGCCGCGCTGCCACGGCGAGTGCGGGTCGCAGAAGTAGATGTCGAGCCCGGTCGCCTCGGCGATCTGTGCGTGGTTGGCCATCTCGCTGCCCTGGTCCCAGGTCAGCGAGCGACGAAGTTGCTCGGGCAGGTCAAGCATCTTCTCGATCATCGCGCCGGCAACCGTTTCGGCAGTGTGGTCGCCGCGCAGGTGCAGCAGCATGGTGAACCCGGTCGCGCGTTCGACCAGCGTCCCGATCGCCGAGCCCGACTCGGTTGACCCCAGGATCAGATCGCCTTCCCAGTCACCGGGCACCGCCCGGTCCTCGACCTGTTTGGGCCGATCAGCGATGTTCACCATGCCCTGGATCTGGCCACGCCTCTTATCGGGTCGTCGGTGTGGTTTGCGGACCGCCCGACCGGTGCGCAGATACTTGACCAGTTCCCGCTTCAACGCTCCGCGGCCCTGCACGTAGAGCGCCTGGTAGATCGTCTCGTGCGACACCCACATCTCCGGATCGTCGGGGAAGTCCTCGCGTAGCCGGGCAGCGATCTGCTCGGGACTGTGATTCTCCCGCAGACGCTGTTGGACCTCGCGGCGCAGCGGCAGATTCGTGGCGAGCTTCGCCGTCTTGGGCCGCTTGGCTCGCGCGTCGGCATCGCCTTGTGCAGTCGAGGCCCGATAAGCGCGTCGTTGCGCACTGGACACGGGGCTGTGGGACACGCGACGCAGCTCTCGGCTGATCGTGCCTGGGTCGCGCCCGACCGTCCGGGCGATCTCTCGTACGCCCCTGCCCTCAGCGCGCAGCAGGGCGATCTCCTCACGTTCGGCGAAGCTCAGCCGTCGACTGCCCGGGCCGGCTGTTGCGGGCGGCATCACCCCGCCACGCTCACCGACCCACGCCCGGCCCGCTGAGACCGACACGCCGACAGCCACAGATGCTTCCTCGATCGAGCAGCCCGCCCGCACGACGTCCCAGAACTCGTACTCCAACTCAACAGGCAGCCGCGGACGACCACGACGAGCACCCATCACAACACCCCATCAACAGACAAGTGTTGCGCTCACCCCTTGAGCCCAAGCCATTGCAACGCCGGACAAGCGCAGGAGATGCCCGACAAGTCAGGTCAGGACCGCGACTCCCATGCCTGGGTCAGCGCCTGCTCGAACAGCTCGGCGGGCTGGGCGCCGGAGATGCCGAAGCGCCCGTCGAGGACGAAGAACGGGACGCCGCTGGAGCCGTACGCCCGCGCCTGGGCGACGTCGGCCATCACCTCGTCGCGGAACTCGTCACCATCCAGGACCTGCTCCACCCGGTCGGCGTCCAGCCCGGCCGCGACGGCGGCGCGGCGCAGTACGTCGTGGTCGCCCACGGACTCACCCCGGCTGAAGTACGCCGCCAGCACCTCCTCGAGCAGCGCGTGCTGCCGTCCCTCCGCGCGCGCCAGGTGGAGCAGGCGGTGGGCGGTCAGGGTGCGGGCGTGGAGCGCGTCGGCGTACCCGAAGGACAGCCCCTCCGCCGCGGCGAGCCCGTCGACGCCCGCCATCATCTCCCGGGTGGCGGCCTCGTCCTTGCCGAACTTGCGGCCCAGCACCTGCACCGTGGTCTCGGTGCCGACCTCCGGGGCGAAGGGGTCGAGCTCGTAGGAGCGATAGACCACCTCGACCTCGTCGCGATGCTCGAAGGAGGCGAGCGCCCGCTCCAGCCGGCGCTTGCCGATGTAGCACCACGGACACACGACGTCGGCCCAGATCTCGATACGCACGAGGAGCCAACGCGGCGTCCCCCTGATTGCTTCCCCTAGGGGCCGTCGGGGTGACCTCAGGGACGGGTCAAGGGATCTGCCCGAAGCGGCGGGGGGTGCCGCGGCGACAGGCTTCGGGTCATGATCACCGTCGAGTCCCTCAGCAAGTCGTACGGCAGCTTCACCGCCGTCGACGACGTCACCTTCGCCGCGCGGCCCGGCCGCGTCACCGGCTTCCTCGGTCCCAACGGCGCCGGCAAGTCCACCACCATGCGGGTGATGGTCGGCCTGACCGCGCCCGGGCAGGGCGAGGTCCACATCCTCGGCCGCCGGTTCGCCGACCTGCCCGACCCGGGTCGCGAGGTCGGCGTCCTGCTGGACGCCTCGGCCCAGCACGCCGGGCGCACCGGGCGGGAGATCCTGACCATCGCCGCCCTCACCATGGGCCTGCCCCGCACCCGGGTCGACGAGATGCTGGAGCGGGTCAGCCTGACGCCCGACGAGGCCAGCCGCCGGGTCCGCAACTACTCACTCGGCATGCGGCAGCGCCTCGGCATCGGCACCGCACTGCTCGGCGACCCCGAGGTGCTGATCCTCGACGAGCCTGCCAACGGGCTCGACCCCGCCGGCATCCGCTGGATGCGGGACCTGCTGCGCGACTTCGCCGACCAGGGCGGCACCGTACTGCTCTCCTCGCACCTGCTGCACGAGATCGAGGTCATCGCGGACGACCTCGTCGTCATCGGCAACGGCCGGATCGTCGCGCAGGGCACCAAGGAGGAGCTGCTGGCCGGCGCCGGCACCCTGGTCCGCGCGGGCGACGGCGCGGCCCTCGCCGCCGCGCTCGGCGCCGCCGGCATCACCGCGCGCCCGACGTCGGGCGGCGCGGTGCTCGCGGAGGCCGACCTGACCCGGGTCGGCCAGGCCGCCTTCGCGGCCGGCATCGCCGTCACCGAGCTCCGGGCCGCCGACGGGGCCGGCCTGGAGGAGATGTTCCTGGCCCTGACCGCCGAGAGTCAGCGCGAGTCCGTCACCCACACCTCGACCACCGAAGGAGCCGCGGCATGACCGCCACCACCGTCGACGCCGCCACCGACGTCGCCCCCACCGCCACCCGGGCCCGTCCGGCCCCCGCCCCCACACCCTTCCGGCGGATCCTGCGCGTCGAGCTGCGCAAGATGTTCGACACCCGCTCCGGCTTCTGGCTGATGGCCAGCATCGTGATCCTCTCGGTGATCGCGACCAGTGCAACGATCATCTTCGCTCCCCGCGACGAGCTGACCTACGAGTCCTTCGCGTCGGCCGTCGGGTTCCCGATGGCCGTGATCCTCCCGCTGGTCGCGATCCTGACGGTCTCCAGCGAATGGAGCCAACGTACGGCGCTGACCACCTTCACCCTGGTGCCGAGCCGTCGCCGCGTGCTCGCGGCCAAGGCGCTGCTGACCGTCCTGATCGGCGCGGTGTCCATGCTCATCGCCGCGGCCGTCGGCGCGCTGGGCAACATCATCGGTACAGCGATCGCCGGCGTCGACCCCACCTGGAACGTCGATGTCGGGGAGTTCGCGCAGATCATCCTGGCCAACGAGATCGGCATGATGATGGGCTTCGTGCTCGGCGTGCTGCTGCGCAACTCCCCCGCCGCCATCGTGTCGTACTTCGTCTACTCCCTGGTGCTTCCGGGTGTCTCCGGCGCTCTCGCCAGCACTCAGGAGTGGTGGTCGGAGAACGGCGCCTGGTTCGACCACAACTGGGCGACCATGCGCCTGTTCGACAACGACATGACCGGTGAGATGTGGGCCCAGCTCGGCGTCACCTCGACGATCTGGCTGCTCCTGCCCCTGGCGATCGGCACCCGGGCGCTCCTGCGCTCCGAGGTGAAGTAGCCCGCACGTCCTGAGATCCCATCGACCCGTCGCGTTCAAACGCGACGGGTCGATGGGGTCAGATGCCCAAGATGGGTGAGTCGCGCGCGGCCGGATCGTGTCACCGTCGGGTGTCGTCTCGGTCGATTCACCTGGGGGCACCGTGCACGGACACCGTCGGACCCGTTTCCGCCTGGCGGTCCTGGCGACCGTGGTCGCCACCGCCCTGACCCTGATCACCGGCGGCGGGCCACCCGCCCAGGCCCAGCCCGCGCACCATCGGCTGATCCCCTCGGCGGTCCCAGCGAGCACCCCGAACATCCTCGACGGCCGGACCCTGGCGATCGCGGAGGTGGGGCGCAGGGTGTTCGTGGGCGGCACCTTCACCCTCACCCAGAACCCGGGCACGAGCGCACAGCTGGCGACGCCGTACCTCTTCGCGTACGACCGGCTCACCGGCATCGTCGACCCGGGCTTCCTGCCGGCCCTGGACGGCAGCGTCAACGCGCTCGTCCCGTCGGCGGACGGGAGCGCGCTCTACGTCGCCGGCACCTTCAAGCTGGCCGGCACCACCAAGGTGCGCAACATCATCAAGGTCGACGCGACCACCGGTGCCCTGGTCACCGCGTTCAAGAACCCCAGCCCCAACGGGGGCGTCCTCGACATCGCGCTCGTCGGCAACCGGTTGCTGCTCGCCGGCAGCTTCACCACCGTCGCCGCCCTCCCCCGCGCCGGCCTGGCCTCCCTGGACGCGACGACGGGTGCGGTCGACGACTACCTGCGGATCGCGGTCGACACCAACCACAACTGGCCCTCCGGTACGGCGAAGGCGCCGGTCGGCGTCGCGAAGCTGGCCGCCAGCCCGGACGGCTCCCGGATGGTCGCCATCGGCAACTTCAAGCACGCCGACGGCCTCGACCGCGACCAGGTGATGCTGATCCGGCTGGGGCCGGACGGCGCGTCGGTCGACCCGGACTGGAAGACGCTGCGCTACACGCCGGCCTGCCAGAAGAACGCGTTCGACTCCTACGTGCGCGACGTGGACTTCTCCCCCGACGGGGCCTACTTCGTGGTCGCGTCCAGCGGGGCCGGCTACAACGGGACCCTGTGCGACTCGGCCGCGCGCTTCGACGTCGCGGTCACCGGACAGGCCGTCGAGCCGGTCTGGCAGGCCGCGACGGGGCAGGACTCCCTGCTCTCGGTCGCCGTCGCCGACAACGCCGTGTACGTCGGCGGGCACCAGAAGTGGATGAACGCCATCCAGAGCGGAGCCGACGAGCAGGCCGGCCAGGTGCCGCGCCCCGGCCTCGCCGCGCTGGACCCGCGAAACGGCGTACCGCTGTCGTGGAACCCGGGCCGGCACCCACGCGGTGTCGGTGCCGAGGAGCTGCTGGCGACCGACAACGGCCTGTACGTCGGCAGCGACACGCAGTACGTCGGCAACGGGGAGTACCGCCGCGAGCGGCTCGCCTTCTTCCCCGTCGAGGGCGGCAGCGCGCCGGTCGTCCAAGCCGACCCGGTGCTGCCCCGCAGCCTCTACCGCCTCTCCGGCACGACGGTCACCACCCGCCAGTTCTCCGGCACCTCGGCGACCGCGCCGTCCACCGTGCCGACGACCGGCGCCGGCAGCTGGAACAACGCCCGGGGGGCGTTCATGATCGGCGCGAAGCTGGTCTACGGGTGGACCGACGGCAAGCTGCACTACCGGACCTTCGACGGCGCCGCCTTCGGCCCGGACACCGTCATCGACCCCTACAACGACCCGCTGTGGAGCAGCGTGACGACGAGCGGGGGCACGCAGACCTACCGCGGCCGGGTGCCCGGTCTGTACGGCCAGATGTCGTCGGTGACCGGGCTGGCCTACGCCGACGGGCGGCTCTACTACACCCGCCAGCTGCAGGGGAAGGTGTTCTGGCGGTGGTTCTCGCCGGAGAGCATGATCCTCGGCGCGCAGGAGTTCACCGTCGCGTCGTCGAGCTTCCCGCTGCTCCAGGACGTCCGCAACCTCGTGTACGCCGACGGGCAGCTGTGGGCCGGCATGTCGACGAACCAGCTCTGGCGGCTGCCCGTGGCCGACGGCGTGGTCGGCGGGTCGTGGACCCGCGTGTCCGGCACCGGCATCGACACCAGCCCCGTCTGGTCGAGTGGAACGATGTTCCTCGGCCCACTCGCCAACCAGGTGCCGACGGCCTCGTTCACGTCGTCGTGCTCGGGCCAGACCTGCGGGTTCGACGGCCGCGGCTCGAGCGACCCCGACGGCACCGTCGTCGGCTGGTCGTGGGACTTCGGGGACGGAGCCACGGCCACGGGCGCGCAGCCCGGCCACCTCTACACCGCGGCCGGGACCTACCAGGTCACACTGAGCGTGACCGACGAGCACGGCGGCACCGGGACCTCGACGCAGCCGGTGACCATCGAGGGCGCGACCAGCCCGGTCGCCTACCGCGACTCGACGGGCAGGGTCACCAATGCGACGAGCATCGTCACGCCCGTGCCGGCGAGCGTGCAGGCCGGCGACGGCCTCCTCGCCGTCGTCTCGGCGGCCACGACCGCCGTACCGGCGGCGCCGGCGGGATGGACCCAGGTCGGCCAGCCCGCGACGACGGACGCGCTGACGACCGTGGTCTGGCAGAAGGTCGCCGAGGCCTCCGACCCGGGACGCAATGTGACCGTGGCCTTCGGCACGACGGCCGTCAAGGCGACGTTGAGCGTGCTCGCCTACGCCGGCACCGACCCCGGCGGGCCGGTGGCCTCGCTGGCGGCCGCGGGCGAGACCACCGCCACCACCGCGCACCGCAGTCCGACGGTCACCTCACCCGGTGGCTGGGTGGTCACGGTCTGGTCCGACCGCTCCTCGGCCACGACGGCCTTCGCCGAGCCGGCGGGCTCCACCGTGCGCCAGCGACTGATCGGCGTCGGCGGCGGTCACACCGACCAGCTGGTGGTCGACACCGGCGGACCGGTGGCGGCCGGACAGTTCGGCGATCAGGTCGCGACCGCCGACGCCGCGGCGAAGGGCGCGAGCGTCACGATCGCCCTGCGCTGAGGTCTCCCTGCGCTAACGTCATGCGTTCTGTGGGCTCGAGCCCACAGGACGAATGACGTTACGGAGCTGCGATGGACCTGACCTCGACCTGGTGGTTCTGGGCACTGCTGTCCGCGGTGTTCGCGGCACTCACCGCGATCTTCGCGAAGGTGGGGGTCAAGGAGATCGACTCCGACGTCGCCACCTTCATCCGCACCATCGTGATCCTGGTGACACTGGGCCTGATCCTGCTGACGCTCGGCAAGCTCCACGCACCCGGCGAGATCAGCTGCCGGACCTGGCTCTTCCTCGTGCTGTCCGGGCTGGCGACCGGCGCGTCGTGGATCTGCTACTTCCGCGCCCTCAAGCTCGGCGACGCGTCCCTGGTGGCTCCGGTCGACAAGCTCAGCGTGGTGCTGGTCGCGGTGTTCGGCGTGACGCTGCTCGGCGAGCGGCTGTCGGCGCTGCAGTGGGGCGGCGTGGCCCTGGTCGGCGCCGGCGCCGTGCTGCTCGTGCTCAGCGGCTGACCCGCGGCGGCGGGGAGTTCTCCCCATCGACGGTGCCGGATGCCACGCCTAGCGTCCTGGCCATGGACCGCCGACCGCCCCGCCGCTGCCCGGCGATCGCCCTGGCCCTCGACGACTTCGCGGACCTGGCCGACGCCCCCCGGCTCGCGCGCCGCGCCCGGCGGATCCACCGGCGACTCGCGAGGGCCGTCGACCCGGTGGTCGCCCAGCACGGCGCGGTGGATCTCGCGCTGGTCGGCAGACTCGTGGACGGCGTACCCGTCGACGCGCTGGCCGTCGTCACCCCGGTGGCGGTCGTGGTCGCCTACCGCCGGCGGCTGGTACGAGCGCACACCGCCACCCTCCTGTTCCGGCGCGCCTCGGTCCGGGACGTCTCCGTCACCGCCGGGGCGCGGCACCGCTCCACCCGGCTGTCCCTGGCGACGGCCGGCAGCGCGACCCGCCTCGACGTCGCGGGCCGCTCCCCCGCCCTCGAACGGAGGTTGCTGGACCTGCTCAGTCCACGTCGTGGGTGAACAGGCAGAACAGATGGCCGGCGGGATCGGCGTAGACCCGCAGCGGCTCCTCGGGGTCGTCGGAGCGGTCCAGCCGGAGGACCGCGCCGAGCCCCAGCGCGCGCCGGTGGCTCTCCTCGAGGTCGGCCCGGGTGTCGACGACGAGATCGAGATGGGCCTGCTGGGGCACGTCCGGCTCGGGCCAGGTGGTCGGGGCGAGCTCGGCGACCTGCTGGAACGCGATCCGCTCGCCGCCGGGCCCGAGGATCGCACGCCAGTCGGTGAACTCCTCGATGTCGTAGCCCTCGGGGTAGGACCAGCCGAGCAGCCGTCGGTAGAACTCGGCGAGCTCGGGCACGTCGGTGGTGTCGAGGACGATGCTGCGCAACCGTGGGTGGCCCATGGTCGCGACTCTGCCACCGGACGCCGACACCCCCGGCCCTGGCGGGTCCGGGGGTGTCGTCGTGCGGATGACTCCGTGCGGAGCGTCAGCGCGCGGCCGAGCCCTCCGTGTAGTCGTCGTCGCTCTGGGCCCACGAGAAGTGCGAGCGCAGCGTCTTGCCGACGGCCTCGATCGGGTGCTGCGCACCCTTCTCGCGCAGCGCCATGAACTCCGGCGCGCCGGCGTCCTGGTCGGCGATGAAGCGCTCGGCGAACGCGCCGCTCTGGATGTCGGCGAGCACGGCCTGCATGTTCTCCTTCACCCGGCCGTCGATGACCCGCGGGCCGGAGACGTAGTCGCCGTACTCGGCGGTGTCGGAGACCGACCAGCGCTGCTTGGCGATGCCGCCCTCCCACATCAGGTCCACGATGAGCTTGAGCTCGTGGAGGACCTCGAAGTAGGCGATCTCGCCCTGGTAACCGGCCTCGGTGAGGGTCTCGTAGCCGTACTGGATCAGCTGCGACACACCACCGCACAGGACCGACTGCTCACCGAACAGGTCGGTCTCGGTCTCCTCGGTGAAGGTGGTCTTGATGACGCCGGCGCGGGTGCCGCCGATGCCCTTCGCGTAGGACTTCGCGAGGTCCCAGGCCTTGCCCGAGGCGTCCTGCTCCACGGCGATGATGTCCGGGATGCCGCGACCGGCGACGTACTCGCGGCGCACGGTGTGCCCCGGGGCCTTCGGCGCGACGAGGATGACGTCGACGCCGGCCGGGGGCTGGATGTAGCCGAAGCGGATGTTGAAGCCGTGTCCGAACACCAGGGTGTCGCCCTCGGCGAGCGCCGGCGCGATGTCGTCGGCGTAGAGGTGGCGCTGGACCTGGTCGGGGGCGAGGATGACGATGACGTCAGCCTCCTCCGCCGCCTCGCGCGGCGTGAGGACGCGCAGGCCCTCCTCCTCGGCCTTGGCGCGGCTCTTCGAGCCCTCCTTGAGGCCGACACGCACGTCGACGCCGGAGTCGCGCAGGTTCAGCGCGTGGGCGTGGCCCTGGCTGCCGTAACCGATGACGGCGACGTGCTTGCCCTGGATCAGGGACAGGTCGGCGTCGTCGTCGTAGTAGATCTCAGCCACGTCGGGCTTCTCCTTGCTGGTTGGGGCTGGTTGGTGATGGTGGTGATGGACTGCGGGTGGTTCAGGCGTGGGCGACCGGCGGCACCGGGACGGCGACGGGCTTGCCGCGCTCCGAGATGGAGCGCGGCCCGCGGCCGATGGCCACCATGCCGGACTGCACGAGCTCGCGGATTCCGAAGGGCTCCAGCACGCGCAGGAAGTCGGCGATCTTGCCGTCGTTGCCGACGATCTGCATGGTGATCGCGTCCGAGGCGACGTCGATGACCTTGGCCCGGAAGAGCTGGACGACGTCGAGGACCTCGCCACGGTTCTCGGCGGTGGCGCCGACCTTCACGAGCACCAGCTCGCGGTGGACCGACGCGACGGGGTCCAGCTCCACGATCTTGATGACCTCGACCAGCTTGTTGAGCTGCTTGGTCACCTGCTCGAGCGGCGAGGACTCCACGTTGACGACGATGGTCATCCGCGAGATCTCGTCGTGCTCGGTCGGGCCGACCGCGAGCGACTCGATGTTGAAGCCGCGGCGGCTGAACAGCGCGGAGATCCGCGCCAGGACGCCGGGCTTGTCCTCCACGAGGACGGACAGGGTGTGCTTGGCCATGTCGATGCCCCTCAGAGGTCGTCTTCGTCGAACTGCGGCGCGAGGTCGCGCGCGTACTTGATGTCGTCGTTGCTGGTGCCGGCGGCGACCATCGGCCACACCATGGCATCGCGGTGGACCCGGAAGTCGACGACGACCGGGACGTCGTTGATCTCCATCGCCTTCTGGATCGTGGCGTCGACCTCGTCCGGCGACTCGCAGGCCAGGCCGACGCAGCCGTAGGCGTCGGCGAGCTTGACGAAGTCGGGGATCCGCTTGGAGTGCAGGTCGGTGTTGGAGTAGCGGCTGTTGTAGAACAGCGTCTGCCACTGGCGCACCATGCCGAGCGACTCGTTGTTGATGACCGCGACCTTGATCGGGATGTTGTTGATCGCGCAGGTGGCGAGCTCCTGGTTGGTCATCTGGAAGCAGCCGTCGCCGTCGACCGACCACACGGTCTGGTCGGGCATCGCGACCTTCGCGCCCATCGCGGCCGGCACCGAGAAGCCCATCGTGCCGAGACCGCCGGAGTTGATCCAGGTGTTGGGGCGCTCGTAGCCGACGTAGTGCGCCGCCCACATCTGGTGCTGGCCCACGCCCGCGGTGTAGATCGTGTCGGGGCCCGAGAGCACGCCGAGTCGCTCCAGGACGTACTGCGGCGCGAGACCACCGTCGGCCGGACGGTCGTAGCCGAGCGGGTACTTCGTCTTCACGCCGGCGCAGAAGGCCACCCAGCCCTCGTAGTCACCGGTGTGGCCGGCCTCCTGCTCGGTGCGCAGGGTGGTGATCAGGTCGACCAGCACCTCGCGGACGTCGCCCACGATCGGGACGTCGGCGAACCGGTTCTTGCCGATCTCCGCCGGGTCGATGTCGGCGTGGATGACCTTGGCGCCGGGCGCGAACGAGTCGAGGTTGCCGGTGACCCGGTCGTCGAAACGAGCGCCGAGGCTGATGATCAGGTCGCTCTTCTGCAGCGCCGCGACAGCCGCCACCGTGCCGTGCATGCCGGGCATGCCGAGGTGCTGCGGGTGGCTGTCGGGGAACGCGCCGCGCGCCATCAGTGTGGTGATCACCGGGATGCCGGTGAGCTCGGCGAGCGCCAGCAGCTCCCTGGAGGCGCCGGACCGGATGGTGCCGCCGCCGACGTAGAGGACGGGCTTGCGGGACTCGAGGATCAGCCGGGCCGCCTCACGGATCTGCTTGGCGTGCGGCCGGGTCACCGGGCGGTACCCGGGCAGGTTGAGCTCCGTCGGCCACCGGAAGGTCGTGCCGGACTGCAGCGCCGACTTGGTGACGTCGACCAGGACCGGGCCGGGCCGTCCGGTCGAGGCGATGTGGAAGGCCTCGGCGACCTTGGTCGGGATCTCGGCGGGGTCGGTCACCAGGAAGCTGTGCTTGGTGATCGGCATCGTGATGCCGCGGATGTCCGCCTCCTGGAAGGCGTCGGTGCCGATCAGGGACGCGCCGACCTGGCCGGTGATGGCGACCATCGGGAGCGAGTCCATGTGGGCGTCCGCGAGCGGCGTGACCAGGTTGGTCGCACCCGGGCCCGAGGTCGCCATGCAGACGCCGACCCTCCCCGACGCGGCGGCGTACCCCTGGGCGGCGTGGCCCGCGCCCTGCTCGTGGCGCACGAGGATGTGGCGGATGCTGCTGTCCATCAGCGGGTCGTACGCCGGGAGGATCGCGCCGCCCGGGATGCCGAAGATGTCGGTGACCCCGGCTGCCTCGAGGGACCGGACCAGGCTCTGCGCTCCGGTGATGCCTTCTGCCTGGGAATCGGCGCCCGAGCCCTGCTGCTCACTCATCCGAGTCGTTCCTTGTCTCTGCTGTGGTGGCTACGTCGTACTCAACAAAAAACCCCTCGGTTGCTGGGCAACGAGGGGTGGACGCGCTGGCGTTCGTCTGACGGAAGTCCTGGTCAGGCTCAGCTGGCGCGTCCGGAGGGTACGAGAATCAGGTCAAGCATGGACTCACCGTAGCCGCCGCACGTCGTGCCGTCGAACCAGTGTCGCACTTCGTCCCAGATCGCAAGACGCCGGTCTCAGATCTCGTCCTCCGCGCGGAGCGCCGCCAGCGCCTCCGCAAGGCCGTCGAGGGCGCGGCTCGCACCCGCCTCGACGTGGGCGACGACGACGGCCGGCGCACCCGCCGACCCGAGGTGCCCGGCGAGCAGCAGCGCGTCGCGATGCGCGCCGAGCCGGCTCCGTCGCGACCGGCCGATCGGCACGCGAGGTCAGCGGCACGCCGCGCGCCGCCCAGTCGTCCAGCAGGCGGCCGAGCGTCTCGGCGTCCGGACTGGCGTGCCAATCGACCAGCACCGCGTGGGCACCGGCGCCGGCCGCGAGCAGTGGAGCGAGGCGCACCGGCTCGAGATCGCGGCGCCCGACCTCCGCCTGCACCCGGCGGCAGTCCGCCGCGCGCACCTCGAGATCGCGCCCGACACCCAAGAGCGCACCGTACGACGCGAGGCGGTCGCGCAGCACGCGCGCCGGCCGCCGCCTCACCTGACGGTCGAACCCGGCCAGCACGTTGCGGAGCCGCCGCACCGACGTCCGGAGCCGGTGGACGGCGTCGACCTCGTCGGCCAGCGCCGGCGCCCGGCCGGCGCCGATGTCGGCGATCAGGCTGCCGACGACACCGGTCAGCAGGTCGCCCGCCGAGCTGTCCGTCACGTCTTCCAGTGTGGACGCACGCCCCGGCACGGAGTCAACGCCGGGTCAACGCGAGCCACGAGCTGGTGGCGGCCGCCCTCAGGGCAGGACCACCTCTCCGACCGGTCCCGGGTTGTAGGCGATCTCCCACCGGTAGCCGTCGGGATCGGCGAAGTAGCCGGAATAGCCGCCCCAGTCACGCTGCACGGCGGGGTGCACGACCGACGCGCCGGCCGCGCGCGCCGCCTCGAGCACCTCGTCGACACCCGCAGGCGTGGGCAGGTTGTGGGCGATGGTCAGCGGCGCGACGCCGGGACCGGTCATGGTCGCCCCCACCTCGGCCTCGAAATGACCGCGCTCCCACAAGGACAGGACGAGGAGCTGGCCCGTGCGGAACATCAGCACCTCACCCGGCACGTCGAGCTCGGGAGTCCAGCCCAGACCGTCGCGGTAGAAGCGCCGGCTGGCGTCGAGGTCGTCCACGGCGAGGGTGATGAAGCTGATCCTGGGGTCCATGGGGCGACCCAAGCAGACCCCTCCGACAGTGACCGTCGTCACACTCGGTCGTTGGGGAGAACATGCTCCCCCGTCGTGCCTCCGCTCTGCTCGGACTCCTTGCGCTGGCCGTCTCGGCCCTGGCCCTCACCCCACCGACGCGGGCCGTGGCCGAGCCGGGCTACGACGAGTACGTCGCCCTCGGCGACTCGTGGTCCGCCGACGTCGTCCTGCTCGACCGGGACGGTCTGCCCGACGCGACGCACGCGCCGATCGACTGTGCGCAGTCCCACCGCAACTACCCGAAGCTCGTCGCCCGCCGGCTCGGCGTCACGACCTTCCGGGACGCGACCTGCGGCTCCGCGACGACCGACGACTTCACGCAGCCGCAGCGACTGCCGCTCGGCGGCGTCAACCCACCGCAGTTCGACCGGCTCACGCCGACCACCGACCTGGTGACCGTCGGCATCGGCGGCAACGACGCCGGGATCGCGAGCGGTGCGATGTCCTGCATCTCGCTGACCCCGATCGGGGTCCCCACCCGACCCCTCCCCCTGCCGGACGTGCTGCCGCTCGTCGACCTCGCACAGCCCCCGCTGGGCGCCTGCGCGAAGCGCTTCACCCGCGGCGGCGTAGACCGGCTGGCGCAGAACATCGCCGCATCCGAGGACAAGGTCGTCGCCGCGCTCACCGAGATCCACCGCCGCTCGCCCGAGGCCCGGGTCCTCCTGGTCAACTACCTCGACGCGATCCCGAAGCGCGGCTGCTGGCCCGTGGTCCCGATCACGAACGCCGACATGGCCTACCTCCACGACACCTTCGCCCGGCTCAACGAGATGCTCGCCCGAGCCGCGGAGCGCGGCGGCGCCGAGCTGGTCGACACCCACCCGCTCAGCACCGGCCACCACGTCTGCACCGGCCCCCGCACGAGGTACGTCGAGGGGCTCGGCGTGCTCTCGCTCAACGACCTGGCCGTGGCGGTGCCCGCCCACCCGAACTCCGCCGGCGCGCGGGCGCAGGCCGAGTCGGTGCTGAACGTTCTCGGCCGCTGATCCGAACCGGCCCACTAGGTTCGTCGGGTGACGACCGGTCCCACTGAGCCCGTATCCCTGCCTCGGAGCCGCTTCCGGGCGGTCCCCTGGCTGGTCGCGGGGGCGCCCCGCGGGGTGCTCGCCGCCGTCGGCGCCGTGCTGGTCGTCCTCGGCCTCTTCCTGTTCGTCCGGCCGCTCACCGCGGTCGGGTTCCTGGGGATCTACCTCGCCGCGAGCTGCCTGCTGTCCGGTCTGGCCGAGCTCACCGGCCGCCCCGACGATCCCGACCACCCGCCGGGCGTCGATCGGCTCCGGCTCGCCACCGGGGCCTGGTGGCTGCTGGCCGGGCTGACCGGGCTGGTGTGGTGGGGCCGCGACGTCGACCTCTTCGCGCCCGCCGCGGGGGTCGTGCTGCTGGTCGCCGGCGGTCTCGGGGTGCTCCGGTTCGCCCGCAGCCGGTCCTGGGCGCACGCCGTGGGCGCGCTGCTCGGCGGCGCCGAGATCGTCTTCGGCGTCCTGGCCCTGACCTGGCCCGACGCGACCCTCATCGTCGTCGGCGTCCTGTTCGGCGGCCGGACCGCCGTCTTCGGTGCATCCCTCCTGGTCCGCGCGCTGGTCGGTCCCCGGCGGCGCGACCACGGCCGTCCGCGGACCGCGGTGCGGGTCGTGCTGGCGACCGCCGTCCTGGTGGCCGCGGGCGGGACCGCCTGGGTCAGCCACACGCTGCGGGACGGGGCACCGGTGCTCGACGGGTTCTACGACACGCCCGCGGCGCTGCCCGACGAGCCGGGCGTGCTGATCCGCACCGCTCCGTACGACGGCGACCTGCCGCGGGGCATGACCGGCACCCGGATCTACTACACGACCACCGATGCGGAGGGCCGGATCGTCCCCAGCACGGGCGTCCTCGCCGTGCCCGAGCGGGTGACAGGCCCGCTCCCCCTCGTCACCTGGGCGCACGGCACGGTCGGTATCGCCCGAGCCTGCGCGCCGTCGACCGGCCCCGACGTGCTCACCTCCGACCACCAGCCCGGTGCCGACCGTCTCGCCGAGCTGGGTTGGGCGTTCGTGTCGAGCGACTACCCGGGGATGGGCGCGGAGGGCGCCATGCCGTACCTCATCGGTCAGGGCGAGGGCCGGGCCGTCCTCGACGCGGCGCGCGCCGCCGGCCAGGTCGAGGGCGTGGAGCTCGA
Source organism: Nocardioides sp. L-11A (assembly GCA_029961745.1). Taxonomy (NCBI): domain Bacteria; kingdom Bacillati; phylum Actinomycetota; class Actinomycetes; order Propionibacteriales; family Nocardioidaceae; genus Nocardioides; species Nocardioides sp. L-11A. Next base: position 1,935,952 of record CP124680.1, on the reverse strand, counting down.
CGGCCGGACCGTGGTCTGGGGGCACTCCCAGGGCGGGCACGGCGCACTGTGGGCCGGCCAGCTCGCGCCGTCGTACGCACCGGACCTCGACGTCGTGGGTACGGCGGCGCTGTCTCCCGCCAGCAACCCGCGGGCCATCGCCGACCGGGTGGTCGCCCGACCCGGCGCGCCGGGCGCGAGCCTGGGCATCGCCTTCGTGACGCAAGCGTATGCCGACTACTACGCCGACCTCACCCTGACCGACGCCGCGCCGCGCTCGGCGGGGACCCTGATCCGGGAGGCCGCGTCCCGCTGCACCGACGAGGGAGGCACGCTCGTCACCATCCTGACCGGGCTCTCGGTCGCCCGCGACACCCCGCTGGTCCGCCCGGGCGCACTCGATGGCCGCTTCGGCCAGCGCCTGACGGAGAACATCCCGACCGGGCCCTGGGCGGCGCCGCTCTTCGTCGGTCAGGGTGAGCAGGACGAGGTCATCGCGTTCGGGATCAACCAGGACTACGTCGCCGACCTGTGCGCCCGGGGCACCGACGTCGAGTTCCACGGCTACCCCGGCGGCACCCACATGAGCGTGCTCGAGGCCGGCTCGCCGCTCGACGACGATGTCGTGGCCTGGACCCAGGACCGCCTCGCGGAGCGCCCGTCGCGGCCGAACTGCGCTACGACGCCGTGAGCTCGCCGAGGCGGCGGCGCTGCCGACCCGCGGCGTCGAAGTTCGCGGGGTCCAGCCACTGCTCGTGGGCGGTGCGGACGGCGGGCCAGTCGGTGTCGATGACCGAGAACCAGTCCGTGTCGCGGTTGCGTCCCTGCGTCACCATGTGGTTGCGGAACCGGCCCTCCTCGACGAACCCGAGCCGCCGCGCGGCCCGCCGCGACGGCTCGTTGCGGCTGTCGCACTTCCACTCGAAGCGCCGGTAGCCGAGGTCGTCGAACGCGTGTCTCATCAGCAGGTGGATCGCCTCGGTCGCGGCGCGGGTGCGCTGGAGCGCGCGGCCGAAGAGGACGCCGCCCACCTCGACCTGGCCGTGGGCCGGCTCGATCCTGAGGTACGACGCGATGCCGGCCGCCGTACCCGCCGCGTCACCCTCCAGCGGGACCAGCGCGAAGGTCACCAGCGCCGGGTCGTCGAGGTGCGCGGCGAGGTGCATCCACAGCTCCGGCAGCGTGCCCGGGCGCGGGATCGGCCGGTAGGTCCACAGGTCGGCATCGCCGTCGCCGCAGGTCGCGGCGAAGAGCTCGGCGTACCGGGCGGAGCTCAGCGGCTCGACGGTGACGTGGCGGCCCTGGAGCAGGACCGGCTCCGGGCGCGGCCGGGGCTCCCAGCCGGGCACCGCCGCGCCGACACCCTGGCCGTACTCGTTGGTCGCGCTCATCGTCTCTCCGCTCACCGCTGGCTCACTGGTAGGACACGAACCGCACGCGCGGCCGGATCTGGTGGACCGCCTTTGCGCCCATGCGGTTCACGTCCTCGTCGTAGAACAGCTTGAAGCCCATGGCGAAGAGATCGGGGCGGGCCACTGCCCGATAGGTGTCGAGCTTCTGGCCACGGGTGCCGAAGCCGTCGACGTGCTGGATCAACTGGAGGCCGTCGCGCGGCTCGATCCGCCCGATGTGACGCACCATCGAGGTGCGGAACTGGTGGACGATGAACACCTTCTCGGGCAGGTCGTGAGCGACGACGAGGTCAGCCAGCCAGGCGCTGGTCCGGTTGACCTCGGCCGCGCCGACACCGCCGATCACCCGCCCGGGCACCTGGTGACGGCGCATCCGCCACTCGGGGTCGATCGCCAGCCCGACGTGGGGCTCCTCGAGCGCCCACGACCAGCGCTGCGCCACGGACAGGAAGTCGGAGCGGCCGGTCTGGAGGTCGAGGACGAGCAGCGCGCCGAGCTCACGGGCCGCGTCGACGTACCGGCGGACCTGAGCCTTGCGCACGTCGTGGCTGAAGTCTCCGTCCTTGCCCGGATGGGCATCGGCGATGCTGACGATCAGCTCGAACACCGGGCGCACCGGTCGGCCCGGGCGCTCGAACGGGCGGGCCGCCCGCATCAGCCGCCGGAACGCCTTGCGCGGAGCGGTCTCTCCCAGGACGCCGAGCGCACCGGTGCCGGGGGTGCCGTAGTAGGCCACCAGCATCCCGCGGTCCGGAAGCACCCGCTCGCTGCGCCAGCGGGCTGCGCCCGCGCCGGCTTCCGGTGACGCCTCCGGATCCGCCTCCTGGGACGCGGGCGCCGGTCCGGTCAGCAGCCGCAGCACGCCGGAGTCGTCCCGGGAGCCGTGCCCGGGGTCGGTGAAGGCCGCCAGCAGCAGCGCCAGCGCCACGATGACGACCGCGGCCACGCGGTGCGGAGGAGTCACCAGCGCCCGCGCAGGTCGGCGTCGACCGGGGAGGTCACCGGGTCCGCCCCATCCCGCACGAACACCGCGGTGATCACACCGCCGCGCTCGTCGTACGCGTCGCGGAGGGCCCGCCACGCGGCGAGGTTGGGGTGGTCGACCTCGGTGCACGCGGTCGCGGGCGCCAAGGCGGTGATCGCCTCGCTCAGCTGCTGCGGACTGACCGCGATGGTCGCGGTCGAGCCGTCGTGCTTGAGCACGGTGGCGAGCACGACGGCGGCCAGCCGGTGCTGGCCGCCGGGGAGGTTGACGTGGCCGAGCTCGCCGTCGAGAGCGAGCCCGAAGGACATCGGGTACGTCCAGTCGTCGATCTGCGCGGCGAGGCGCTCGCGGATCCGGCCGAGCCCGTCGAGGGTCGCCCACTCGTCGAGCGGGTCGTAGTCGTAGGCCGGCAGCCCGTCGATGCTCGTGCGGTTCTTGCGGCGCCGGTAGTCGGCGGAGCCCTCGACCCCCTTGCGCCGGAAGTACCGCGGGAGGAGGTCGCGCTCGCCGGCGTAGTCCATGAGCGGGACGCCGTAGCCGCAGGCGTCGGAGACGCGGTCGATGTCGACCACGATCACCGCGCGGGCGCCGGGCAGGTCGACGAAGCGGGCCGCGAGCTCGGCGTACCCCTCGTCGTAGCGCGTCACGACCCGCCCGCGGCCGTGGAAGCGGACGACATTCGGTGCACCGTCGAAGGCGCAGAACATGACGACGATGCGCCCGTTCTCACGCAGGTGGGCGATGGTCTCACTGCCGCTGCCCGACGTGTCGACCCAGGCGAAGGTGCGCTCGTCGAGCAACCCGAACGTGCCGGGGATGCCGCGCGGAGAGACGTTGACGTGGCCGTCGCCGGCCAGCGGCGCCGTCCCCACGAAGAAGACGTGCTGCCGCTCGACGAAGGCGCGCAGGCGTCCCTCGACCCGCTCATGCACCTTGCCCATCGCGCTCGCTCAGTCCCGATCAGTCCGGGACGCGGCGGTAGGCGCCGTCGGAGGCGGCGGTCGCCATCGACGCGTAGGCCCGCAGCGCGGCCGAGACCAGGCGGTCGCGGTCGAGCGGCGTGTAGGGCTTGTCGCGCTTCTCCTGCAGCACCCGGCGCTCGGCGAGGACGTGGTCGTCGACGTCGAGGTGGATGCTGCGGTTGGGGATGTCGATCGAGATCGGGTCGCCGTCCTCGATCAGCGCGATCAGGCCGCCACCGGCCGCCTCGGGCGAGATGTGCCCGATCGAGAGGCCGCTCGTGCCGCCGGAGAACCGGCCGTCGGTGATGAGCGCGCACTTCGCGCCCAGCCCCCGGCCCTTGAGGAAGGCCGTCGGGTAGAGCATCTCCTGCATGCCGGGGCCGCCCTTGGGGCCCTCGTAGCGGATGACGACGACGTGCCCGGCCTCGACCCGCTTGCCGAGGATCCCCTCGACGGCGGCGTCCTGGGACTCGAAGACGATCGCGGTGCCATGGAAGACCAGCGCCTCCTCGGCCACGCCGGCGGTCTTGACGACGCAGCCGTCGACCGCGACGTTGCCGCTGAGGATCGCCAGCCCGCCGTCGGCGGAGTAGGCGTGCTCGATGTCGCGGATGCAGCCCTCGGCGGCATCGGTGTCGAGCTCGCCCCAGCGGTTGTCGGTGGAGAACGGCTCGGTCGTGCGGACGCCGCCCGGTGCCGCTTGGAACAGCTCCAGCGCCTCGGCCGACGGGCTCTCCCCACGGATGTCCCAGCGGCCCAGCCAGCTGTCGAGATCAGGCGAGTGCACCGAGTGGACGTTCTCGTGGAGCGCGCCGCCGCGGCGCAGCTCGCCGAGCAGGGCCGGGATGCCGCCGGCGCGGTGGACGTCCTCCATGTGGAACTTCGGCGAGTTGGGCGCGACCTTGGACAGGCACGGCACCCGGCGCGAGATCGCGTCGATGTCGTGGACGTCGAAGTCGAGCTCGGCCTCGCGGGCCGCGGCCAGCAGGTGGAGCACGGTGTTGGTCGAGCCGCCCATCGCGACGTCGAGGGCGACGGCGTTCTCGAAGGCCTCGCGGGTGGCGATATTGCGCGGCAGCACCGACTCGTCGTCGCCGTCGTAGTAGCGGCGGCACAGGTCCATGACGACCCGGCCGGCCTCCTCGAACAGCGCGCGGCGCTTGGCGTGGGTCGCCAGCGTCGAGCCGTTGCCCGGCAGCGACAGCCCGATCGCCTCGGTGAGGCAGTTCATCGAGTTGGCGGTGAACATGCCCGAGCACGAGCCGCAGGTCGGGCAGGCCGAGCGCTCGATGACGTCGAGCTGCTCGTCGCTGACCGCGTCGTTGGCCGACGCCGACATCGCGTCGACCAGGTCGAGCTTGCTGTGCACGATGCCCTCGATGGCGACCGTCTTGCCGGCCTCCATCGGACCGCCGGAGACGAACACGACGGGGATGTTGAGCCGCAGGGCGGCCAGCAGCATGCCGGGGGTGATCTTGTCGCAGTTGGAGATGCACACGATGGCATCGGCGCAGTGCGCCTGGACCATGTACTCGACCGCGTCCGCGATCAGCTCGCGGCTCGGCAGGGAGTAGAGCATGCCGCCGTGCCCCATCGCGATGCCGTCGTCGACCGCGATGGTGTTGAACTCCTTGGCGACGCCGCCGTTGGCGACGACGGACTCCGCGACGATCTTGCCGAGATCACGCAGGTGGACGTGACCGGGGACGAACTCGGTGAACGAGTTGGCGATGGCGATGATCGGCTTGCCGAAGTCCGAGTCGGTCATGCCGGTGGCGCGCCACAGGGCGCGCGCGCCGGCCATGTTGCGGCCCGAGGTGGACGTCGCGGAACGGAGGGTGGGCATGGGCCAAGGCTACGCCTGTGGGCCACGTCGCCCGGATCCGATCTCAGCCCCGAGGTCAGCCCCGAGGTCAGCCCCGAGGCCAGCCCCGAGCTCAGCCCTGCTCGGCCGCGGCCTTCAGCGAGGCCAGTCCCTTCTCGAAGTCCTTGCCGATCGCCTTGTCGAAGAACAGCGCGCCGAGCACCGCGAACAGGAGGTTGCGCCGGCCGCTCATCGTCCAGGCCACGCGGGTGCCGGCGCCGACCGGCGCGAGGTCGAAGGTGACGACATTGCTCGCCCTGAACGGCTTGACGAACTCCAGGTCGACGACCACCTGCTCGGCGGTGATGGAGGTGAACGTCATCCGGCCCTCGCCGGCCTGCTTGTTGCCGGCCCAGGCGTAGGAGGCGCCGACGCCCGCGCCGTCGTAGGTGCGGCGCAGGTCGGGGTCGAGCCCCTCCCAGGGCGACCACCTGCTCCACGCGTGGAAGTCGTCGATGAGCGCGTGCAGGGTCGTCACGGGCGCGGCGACGGTGGTCTCGTGGGTCTGCGCGAAGGCGGGCATGGCCGGGACCTAGGCCACGCCGACCTTGACGGACATGACGTCGGGCAGGTCGGCCGCGATCTGCCGCCAGCTCTCGCCGTCGTCGGCCGAGGCCCAGACCGAGCCGTTGCGGGCGCCGAAGTAGAGACCGGCCGGGTCATGGGTGTCGACGCACATGGCATCGCGCATGACACCGACGTAGAACGCCTCGGGCAGCCCGGCGGCGTACGGCGTCCAGGACTCGCCGGCGTCGTCGGATCGCCACACCCGGGCCTGCGCGTCCGGCGGGTAGCGGCGCTCGCCCCCGCCGAGCGGGAACACCCAGATGGTGTCGGGCCGGTGGGGGTGGACGACGATCGGGAACCCGAAGTCGCTGGGCAGGCTGTCGCCGATCGAGGTCCACGACCCACCCTCGTCGTCGGAGCGGTAGACGCCGCCGTGGTTCTGGGCATAGAGGCGCTCGGGCCGCGAGGGATGGCGGGTCACCTTGTGCACGCACTGGCCGAACTCCGGGTAGCGCTGGTCCTCGGGCAGGAAGTCGGCGCGGATGCCCTGGTTGCGCGGCGCCCAGGAGGCGCCGCCGTCGGTGGTGCGGTAGACGCCGCCGGTCGAGATCGCGACCGTCAGGGACGCCGGATCGGTCGGGTGCGGGAGCACGGTGTGGAAGGCCTGCCCGCCGAAGCCCTCGCCCCACTCGGCGCGGTGGGGGTGGTTCCACAGCCCCTCCTCGAGGGCGAAGCTCGCCCCGCCGTCGCGGGAGGTGAAGACCGCGCCGGGCTCGGTGCCGGCGTGCAGCACACCGTCGCCGGCACCGGGCACCACCTGCCAGATCCGCTCGACGGCGGCGCCCGCCCCCTCGGGGAAGCGCACCGCCCCGTTGGGCGTCTCCTGCCAGGTCTCGCCGAGGTCGTCGGACCAGCGCAGCTGGGGCCCCAGCCAGCTCGACGAGGCCCCCGCGAAGAGACGGGGCGCCGAACCGCGCGTGTCGACCAGGCAGGAGTAGACCTCCTCCATGTCGTGATGCGGGCCCGTGAACCGCCAGTCGCCCCGGTCCTCCGAGTGCCCCACCCAAAGCCCCTTGCGCGTCCCGACCATGAGGATCGTCGTCATCCCAGCCTCCGCTCGTCGTCGTCCTCTCCCTACTGTGACCCCGGCCCCCGACAGAAGTCATCGCCCGGACACGGCGAATTGTTGAGTCCGTAGCCGCCACGGATGTAGGCCAGCGCCGGACGGGCGAGGCTGGGGACATGACGATGCTGCTGGCCACCCTGGTCCTCGTCCCCGACCGCAGCGACGAGGTGCTGGCCCGGCTGCGGGGCGAGGTCGCGCCGTGGCTGCGCCGGCTGCCGGGCTTCGTGACCAGCCGGTGGCTGCTGGCCGCGGACCACGACCGCTGCACGGTCCTGGTGGAGCTGGCCGGCGCCGACGCCGTCCCGGCGCTCGAGGCGGCGCTCCGTCCCGGCGCCCACGACACCGCCCGGTCCTGGTGGTGCGAGCGGCTCGAGGCGGTCGAGGACCTCGGCCTGGCCACCCGCCCCAGCATCAGGTTGTAGTCGACAGGTACGCGGCCAGCTCGCCCCGCTCGCCGCACCCGGTGCGCTGCAGCAGCCGTGCGACATGGGTCTCGACGGTGCGGACCGAGAGGTGGAGCCGGCCCGCGATGTGCTTGTTCTGCAGGCCCTCGGCGACCAGCTCGAGCACGTCGTACTCCCGGGCGGTCACCCCGAGCCGCTGGAGATGCGCCGGCACCCGCTGGGCGCCGGCGGCCTTGCGCGGCACGGCGAAGCCCGCCGCCCGCATCGCGACCCGGCAGCCGGACGCCGCCTCGGTGAGACCGTAGCCGACCAGGCCGTCGAGGCAGTGCCGGAACCACGGCTCCGGCGTTCCCCATCCGTCGCGCGCGCCGCCGCGACCGCGACGAGCAGCCGGGCGTGCAGCTCCGGCCAGGGCTCGCGGCCCGGCAGGCCCCACTCCGCGTCGGCGAACACCCGTTCGGCCTCGGCTCGCTCGCCCGCCCGGCCGAGGGCGATCGCGTCGGCGTAGCGCAGGGCGAAGCTGTTGTGCGGACTGTTCGCCTGCGGGCCGCTCCGCACCTCCTCCCGTGCCGCCGCGCCGTCACCGGTGCGGGCGGTCTCCAGGAGCGCCCAGAAGCCGCGCAGGGAGAAGGGCATGCTGGGGATGCGGCGGTGGTACTCCATCGCCATCGCGAGCTGGGTGCGTGCCTCGTCGTACCGGCCGTGCGCGAGGGCGACGAAGGACCGGATGTGGCCCGGGACGCCGACCGCCCGCAGCCCCTCGTCCATCGGCAGCCCGAGGGCCGCGGTCACGTCGGCCTCCATCGCCTCGGTGCGGCCGGCGAGCCCATGCGTCGCTGCCCGCAGGAGGTACGCCGTCGCGAGGTCCGGCAGCCGCAGCCGGCCCATCATCATGATGGCGTTGTCGACGGCGGCCAGGGCCTCGTCGAGCTCGAGGTAGCGGACCCGGACGAGGTTGAGCTCGACCTCGATCCGGGCGGCCGTCGCGATCGCGCCGGCGTCCAGTGCGGCCCGCCGCGCCGCGACCAGCCGGTCCTCGGTCGGCCGGCGGGCGGCCAGGTCGAGCGACCCGAGCGCGGCGAGCAGCCGACAGCGCCACAGCGGCAGGTCCCGCGCGTCGGCCAGCCGGTAGCCGGACTCGAACGCGTCCTCGGCCGCCACGAAGTCGCGCGCCCGGGCCGCGCGGCCGAGCACCTCCCACGCCTCGCAGGCGATCTCCGGCCGGTCCTCCCCGATGCCCGCCAGCGCGGCGGAGGCCCGCTCCGCCGCGGCGGCGTCGTCCTCCCTGCCCAGCGCCAGCCGCGCGGCGAGCACGTGCTCCTCGGCCGGATCGTGGCCGTCCGCCGCGGCCAGCATCGCCTCCGCGTCGTCCCACTGCCCGCCGGCGAGCAGGGCCCGGGCCAGCCGCAGGCGTACGGCGGCCAGCCGGGCGGGCTCGCCACCGAGCTCCGCGGCCAGCCGCTCGCCCGCCGCCAGCGCCCGCGGTACGTCGCCCGCGAGGGCGTGCACCTCGACCTCGGCCTCGCGGGCACGGCTCTCCAGCCCACTGCCCGGCGCGCAGCGGCGCAGCGCGCGGCCGATCGCCTCGCCGGCGCTGACCAGCGCGCCCCTGTCGATCGCGTCGCGGGCGGTGGCCAGCCAGAGCTCGACCGCCCGGGTGTCGTCCCCGGCGGCCTCGAACAGCTCGGCGAGCTGATGATGGTCCTCGGCGGCGACGGCCCGGTCCGGGGTCCGGGCGGCGAGCACGGCGGCGAGCAGGGCCGCCAACCGGGAGCGCTCCGGCGCGAGGAGGCCGGTCAGCACCGCCTCGCGGGTGAGCGCGTGCCGGAACCCGAACCGGTCCGGCGACGCCGCGACGACCAGCCGCTGGTCCCGCAGCTCGCGCAGCGCGTCGGCGACGGTGCCCTCGGAGAGCCCGAGGGCATCGGCCACCGGTCTCCAGTCGAATTCGACGCCCAGCATCGCCGCGGCGGTCGCGACGTCCCGCGCCGCCGGCCCGACCTCGGCCAGACGTCCCTCGACGGAACGCACGAAGGGCCGCGGCACCATCACCGGCAGCGGCCCCGCCAGCGCCCATGATCCGTCCCGCTCCGCCAGCACCCCGGCGTCGCGCAGGTCGGCCAGCATCTCCTCCACCAGGAGGGGGTAGCCGGCGCTGTAGCGCTGCAGCCAGCGCTCGACCTCGGCCGGAGGCTCCGCCCCCAGGCAGGCACGAGCGACGGCGGTCACGTCGGCGTCGCCCATCGGGAGCAGGTCGACGATCTCGGCGGACCGCCGCCGCTCCAACTCGACGAGCATCGCGCCGGCCGTCGGCGACTCGTGCAGCCGGCTGGTCGCCACCACCAGCAGCGGGACGGCCTGCGCGTTGTCGGCGAGGTACTCCACCAGGGCCAGGGTCTCGGGATCGGCCCAGTGCAGGTCCTCGACCACCAGCACCATGCCCGGTGCCGGGACGGTCCGGGCCAGGCGCAGCAGGGCCTCGCCGAGCAGCATCACCGAGGACGTGCCGTCGGCGGCGACCGGACCGAGTTGAGGCGCGAGCCGGGCCAGCGTGGGGAGGTAGGGCGCCAGCAGCCGGTCCTCCGGGACCTCGTGGGTGCGCAGCCACGACAGCAGCGCCTCGCTGAGCGGGCGCAGCGGGGTCGGCGTACCGGAGGGCACGGCGCGGCCCGACAGGACCTCCAGGCCCTGCTCGGCCGCGGCCGAGGCCACCGCCGTGGCGAGCCGGGACTTGCCGATGCCGGGGTCACCGCGCAGCACCCACAGCCCTCCCCGCCCCTCGCCGAGACCGGCGACGGCGGCCGTGAGGCGCGCCCGCTCGGCGGTCCGAGACACGAGCACGGGCGAGCGCACGTCGGCATCGTAGAACGTGTGGGGAAGTCGTGGGCGGCGCGTAGTAGGCCACGACCTTCCCCAACACGTTCGTAGAGCGCGGGGCCGCGTCTTCGCTCCGTGTTGTCTGCGTGGCTGTCTCCGTGGCGCCCGGCGTTGGTTCGGTGGTGTGTGCGGATGTGACGACCCCCGCCCGTCGAGGAGCGTGGTGTCACCAGCTCGACAGGTGGCCGAGAAGAAGATCCACGGAAATCTGCAAGGTCCCCCCGGCCGGACGCTCCTACCCCCGTCGAACAACGCAACCGGGCCCCGTGCCCATCCTCACGAAAGGCACCACGATGCGCACCCAGCTCCTCGGACTGACCGCGGCGGCCCTCGCCGCCGGCACCCTGTCCCTCGGCGTCGCCACCCCGGCCCAGGCCGTGGGGGGCATCGACGGCGGCAACATCAGCGGCTCCGGCGACGTACCCGACTCCGTCGACGTGGCCGCCTTCGGCTCCGGCGACGCCGTCGCCGCCTGGGCCCGCCCGGTCCCCGGCGGCACCAAGGTGTACGCCGCCATCGCCACCGACGGCGCCTGGGGCGCGGCCAAGTCCGTCACCGCCGCCCCCGTCACCGCCGCCCACGACGTCCACGTGGCCGCCAACGACCGCGGCGACGCCGTCGTCGTGTGGACCCAGACGATCCTCGGTGAGGAGCGGATCCGTGGCTCGCGACTGCTGGCCAACGGCACCTGGGACGGCTCGGCGCCGCTGAGCGGAGACGTCGACACGGTCAACAGCACGGACGTCGCCATGGACGGTGCGGGACGGGTCTACGTGGCCGCGGGTGTCGAGATCGGGCCCGTGCACGCGGTCCACGCGACGACCTGGACTCCGGGACAGGCGCCGCAGCACGACCAGGTCGACGGCATGGGAGTCAACCCCAGCATCGACGTCTCGCCCGACGGCAACGCTCTGGTCGCCTACCGGGGCTACACCGACGGCGAGTACGTCGCCTCGGTGAGCCGTCGCACGCCCACGACGGGATGGACCACGCCTGACGACGCGACCTGGCCTGGTGACGTGGTGGCCGACGTCAAGGCGGGAGTCGGCGACGACGGCAGCGGCACGATCCTGTTCGGCGGCTTCGACGCCGGCAAGATCCTCGCCGTCTCCTCCGGCGTCACCGCCGCCGGTGAGGTCACCGGCTTCGACATCGTCTCGCCCAGCGGGGTCGGCACGACGCAGCGGGCGCTCCACGTGAGCCCGAACGGCCGGGCGGTCGCGACGTGGTCGACCTTCGTCGACAACGACTACGCCGTCAGCATCGCCGCGCACCAGCCCGGCAGCGACTGGGGCGCGGCGAGCACGGTGGAGAGTGACACGGTGACCAGCACGGTCACGGTCCCGCTGGTGTCCGATCGGGGCGCCCAGGTCGTCGTCCACAACGACGCGGACCGGCTCACCCTGCGGCACCGGACCAACCCGGTCCTGCTCTTCAACGAGTATGACGCCGGCGCCACCGACGGCCCCTTCGCCGCCGACATGGACCGCGAGGGCAATGTGGTCGCCGCCGGCATCGTCGAGAACGGCTTCTCGTCGTACGTCGAGGCGGACTTCCTCGACGTCGCCGGTCCCACGGCCCAGCTCACCGCCCCCGGCGCCCAGGCCGCGGCGCCCGGCTTCGACGTCGCCTGGAGCGTCACCGACTCGCTGTCCGGCGTCAAGGGCACCGACGTCATGGTCCGCTCGGCCGCGTGGAACGGCGGCTTCGGTCCGCAGCAGGTCATCGCGAACGACGTCACGACCTCCTCGCAGCCCTTCGCCGGCGCCTTCGGCGGCACCTACTGCTTCGAGGTCCAGGGCGTCGACAAGGCCAACAACCTCGGCTTCCGCTCCGGCGAGCGCTGCACGACCGTCCCGCTCGACGACACCGCACTGACCGGCAAGAAGTGGAAGCGCGTCGCCCAGGCCGGCGCGTTCAACAACACCGCCACGACCGCCAAGAAGAAGGGGCGCAAGCTCGTCATCGACGGCGTCCAGGCCCGTCATCTCGCGCTCATGGTCACCAAGGCCAAGAAGGGCGGCAAGATCAAGGTCACCTGGAACGGCACCCTGCTGAAGAAGATCAGCCTCAAGGGCGCCGGTCGGTCGACCGTCACCCTCGCCGACTTCGCCGGCGTCCAGGGCGGCACGCTCAAGATCAAGGTGGTCAGCAAGAACGGCCGCAAGGTCACCGTCGACGGCCTCGTCGCCGCCAAGTAGCCCACCCGCCCGGGAGGGCCCGAACCGCCGATCCGTGGGGAGATCGGCGGTTCGTGGCGTTCGGGGACCCGCGGTTAGCGTGTGCCCGTGCACCCGACCCCCCGCCACGGCCCGTCGCTGGGCCTGGCGGTCGGCCTGGTCGTGCTCGGGATCGCGTCGGTCCAGCTCGGCGCGGGGTTCGCGAAGCTCCTCTTCGACGACCTCGCCCCCAACGGCGTGGTCTGGCTGCGGCTGGCGACCAGCGCGGCGGTGCTGCTCCTGTGGGCCCGCCCCCGGCTGCGGGGACGCAGCCGGGAGGACTGGCTGGTCGCGGCCCGGTACGGCGCCTGCCTCGGCGCGATGAACTGGGGCATCTACCAGTCCTTCTCCCGGATCCCGATCGGCGTCGCGGTGACCATCGAGTTCATCGGGCCGCTGGTGCTCGCGGCGGTCGGCTTCCGTCGGCCGCGCGACCTCGGGTGGGTCGGACTGGCCGCGATCGGGGTGCTCCTGCTCGGCTTCGAGCGCGGCCACCTCGACCCCGTCGGCGTCGCGTACGCCGTCCTCGCCGGGGCGGCGTGGGCCGGCTACATCCTGTCCAGCGCCGCCACCGGCCGGCGCTGGGAGGGCATCGACGGTCTCGGCGTGGCCAGCCTCGTGGCCGTCGTCCTGCTGACGCCGCTGCTGCTCACGGTGGACACCGCCGACCTGGCCGACCGCCGGGTGCTCCTGCTCGGCGCGGCGGTCGGCCTCCTCAGCTCCGTCGTCCCCTACAGCGCGGAGCTCGCGGCTCTGCGCACCCTGCCGGCCGCCACCTTCGGGGTGCTGATGAGCCTGGAGCCGGCCGCGGCCGCGCTCGCGGGCCTGGCCGTCGTCGGGGAGGCGCTGGCTCCCGTGCAGTGGGTCGCGATCGGGTGCGTCGTCGTCGCCAGCGTCGGCGCGACCCGCGCCACCCGGACCGCTGTTCACCCGGACGTCACCCCGACGTGACCCGGGGCTCCCCCAGCGGAGGGTAGGTTCGGCCCGTCGCCATCCCCCATCCGGAGCTGACACCCCCATGTCACTGCCTGAGCCCCTGACCCGTCTCGCCCACACCTGGTCCGTCGCACTGCAGCAGCGGGCCCGTCGCAACGCCATGGTCGCGCTCACCGCGTGCACCCAGCGCCGCGCCGAGCGGGAGGAGGTCGAGGCCTTCCTCGCCGCCCGGGCCGGCGCCCGGCGTACCCCTCGGCTCGAGGGCTCCGTCTCGCTGCACGCCTGATCGACGCGGCTCCCCGGCCGGGGTCCGGCAGAATCGACCCCATGTCGACCTCCGCTCCCCGGCCCGAGCAGCGTGTTCGGTCCGCGTCGATCGCCTTCCGCGACATCCTGTCCGACGACGGGACCCACGTCCGGGCCTGGACCAACGACCCCGACGGAGTGATCGACGGCCCGACCGTCGTGCTCTGCAACGGGCTCGGCACGAACCCCCGGCTGTGGCCGTGGCTGCTCGACCCTGACTGCGGGGTGCGGGTGGTGTCCTGGAACCACCGCGGCGTCGGCGGGTCGGAGCGCCCGGCCGACCCGAGGCACGTCGAGATCGAGCACTTCGTCCAGGACGGCCTGTCCGTGATGGACCACTTCGGCATCGACAGCGCGGTCCTCATGGGCTGGTCGATGGGCGTCAACACCGCCTTCGAGATGACCTACCGTCACCCGGAGCGGGTGCGCGGCATCTTCGCCATGTGCGGGGTCCCGGGCGACACCTTCGCGACCATGCTCGGTCCCCTGCACCTGCCCCGCCTGCTGGCGCGGGCGGTCACGGTGAACGCCTGCCGCGTCGCCAAGCACACCGGGTGGGCGGTCAACCCGCTCGTCCGCCGGCTCCCGGTCAACGCCGCCATCGTCCGGCTGCTGGGCCGCACCGGGTTCATGTTCCCCGTCGCCGACCCCGACGCCGCGGCGATCGGTCTGCGGGAGTTCGTCACCACGCCGGTCGACTGGTACGCCCACCTCGCGATCAGCACGTCCCGCCACCCGCGCGTGCGACTGAGCCGGATCGAGGTGCCGACCATGTTCGTCTCGGCGACCTGGGACATCCTGGCCGGCGCCCGTGACATGGCGAGCGCGTCGCGGCGCCTGGCCGCGCGCGGCAAGGAGAGCAGGTACGTCGAGCTGCGCGGCTCCCACTTCGTGCAGCTGGAGCAGCCCGAGCGGGTGCACGGCCTGCTGCGCGAGTTCCTGGACGGCCTCTCGTGAGCCGTCCGGGCGGCCGGGTCGCGGCCGGGCTCGCCGCGCTGGCGCTCGTCGTCGCCGGCTGCGGGCAGGGCGGCAACGTGAGCACCGTCGACGTGATGGGCACCGCGACCGCGGCGCCGACCGGATCGGTCGTCGACGGCAAGGTCATCTTCACCATCGACGGCGTCCCGGACGTGGTCGCGACGGTCGCCTCCGGCCTGGCCACGCCGTGGGGCATCGACTTCCTGCCCGACGGTCGCGGCGTGGTCACCGAGCGCGACAGCGGGCGGGTGCTCCTCGTGACCCCGCCCGAGGTGCCGGGCCATGGCGGGACGAGCGACCAGGAGGGCGAGGTCGTCGAGATCGGCCGGATCCCGGAGACCGCACCGGGCGGCGAGGCCGGGCTGCTCGGCGTCGCGGTCTCCCCCGGCTTCGCCACCGACGGGCTGATCTACTTCTACGTCACCACCGACGAGGACAACCGCGTCGTGCGCGCGAGGCTCGACGGCGACGACCTCGGCGCGACCGAGCCGATCCTGACCGGCATCCCCGACGGGCGGATCCACGACGGCGGCCGGCTGGCGTTCGGCCCCGACGGCTTCCTCTACGTCTCCACCGGCGAGATCGGCGACGACCAGCTCGCGCGCGACCGGTCCTCGATGGCCGGGAAGATCCTGCGGATCACCGCCGACGGCGAGCCCGCTCCCGGCAACCCGTTCGGGGACGCCGTGTGGTCGTGGGGGCACCGCAACGTGCAGGGCCTCGCCTTCGACGACAAGGGCCTGCTGTGGGCCTCGGAGTTCGGCGACAGCAAGGCCGACGAGCTCAACCGGATCGTGCCGGGCCAGGACTACGGTTGGCCGGTCGTGGAGGGCACCGGCGGACCGGCGAAGTACTCCCGTCCGGCGCTGACCTGGTCGACCGACGAGGCGTCGCCCTCGGGCCTCGCCCACGCCGGCGGCTATCTGTGGATGGCGGCACTCAACGGCGAGCGGCTGTGGCGGATCAAGGTCGCCGACGGCCAGGTGAGCGATCCCACGGCGTACTTCTCCGCGAAGGGCGGCAACGGTGACTACGGGCGGCTGCGGACCGTCGTCCGCGCCCCCGACGGCCGGCTGTGGCTGAGCACCAGCAACGAGGACGGCCGTGGCGACCCGGGCGCCGAGGACGACCGGATCCTGCTCATCGAGCCGTAGGGCGGTTTACCCCCGATCGGCCGGGGAAGGTAGCCCTGCGTCTCACCCCTGGCCGACACGGGAGCAACCCTCCATGTGATCGGTCGCAACCGATGAAGGAGCTCCACATGCGCAGGCTCGTCTCCGCTGGCGTCGTCGCGATCACCGCGGTCGCCCTCGCCACGCCGGCCCTGACGTCGACCGCCGCAGCGGCCCCCGCCACCGACGCCCCGGTCGTCGCCGCGAAGGCCAAGGCCGGCAACAAGATCAAGGTCAAGAAGTCCGCCGCCGGCGTCCAGCCCGGCATCAGCAGGCTGGTCCTCACCGCGTCGAACCTGCGCGGCTCCGGCAAGGTCAAGTTCACCGTCGCCGGCGACAACGGCATGACGCTGAAGGGCAAGGCCAAGGCCAAGAAGGGCAAGGCCAAGTACACCGTCCCGGCCCTCGGCACCGGGCACTACAAGGTGAAGGTCAAGTTCAAGAAGCAGAAGGGCAAGACCAAGTTCGAGGTCTACGACTCGGCCCTGACGCTCAACACCACCGCGCTGACCTGCTCGATCAGCAACTCCACCAACCGCACCAAGCTGTCCGGCAACGTCAAGTACAGGGGCGCTCCGGCCACCGGCGGCTACGTCGACATCTACAAGGACGGCAACATCGCCGGCGGCTCGCAGTCGCCGTCGTACCTCGCCATGGCGAGCGTCAGCAACGGAGCGTTCGACTTCAGCACGACCGTCTGCAGCCGGGTCGTCTCCGGCACCACCACGATCCCCAAGGGAGTCGCGAACCAGTCGTACACCTACCAGGCGTACTACACCAAGGACTCGGGCTTCGACGACTACTTCTCGTCCAACCTCATCACGGTGACCGTCGTTCCCTGATCGACGCTCCCCGGCTTCACCGGTTCCACCTCGACGGCCCGGCCCCCTCACGGGGGCCGGGTCGTCGGCGTCCGGTCACCGGGGCGCCGGCTCCGGCGCGATCCGGGCACGGCGGGCGGCCCGGCGCAGCGTGACCAGCACGGCCGGCCCCAGCAGCACGATGGCGAGCGCGTTGGTGATCGCGCGACCGGTGTCCCAGCCACCGGTCGAGGTCAGCAGTGTGTAGACCACGAAGTGGTGCAGGTTGTCGAGCAGCGGAGCCCCGGGGACGTAGGAGATCTCGGTGGAGTCCTGGCCGGGCACCTGCACGCCCGCCATGAACGGCCACCCCTGGAGGTTCATCAACAGGCCGTAGAGATAGGCCGACACCACGCCGTACGCCGCGAGCAGGGCGATCTCACCGCGACCGCGGATCCGGCGCGGCAGGAGGCCGGCGCCCATCCCCACCCAGGCGGCGACGAGCATCTGGAAGGGCAGCCACGGCCCGACGCCGGCCGTCATCAGCGCCGAGGCGAACAGCGAGGTGCACCCGAGCACGAACCCGAAGCCCGCACCGAACACCCGGCCGCCGAGGATCAGCAGGAAGAAGACCAGCTCCAGGCCCGCCGTACCGGCGCTGGCCAGGCGCAGCACGGCGTTGACCGCACTGAGGACACCGAGCACCGCGAGCACGCGCGCATCCATCCCGCCCTCGCTCATCTCGGCGAGCACCACGCCGAGGATGACCGGCAGCAGGAGGAGGAAGAGGAACGGCGGGTCGACCCGCTCGGCGTCCGCGGGGACGTCGAGGAGCAGTGGCCAGGCCAGCATCAGCAGCCCGATCACCGAGGTGATCGTGAGGACCGCGCCGGTGCGCAGCCGCACCGGGACCGCGGCCGGGCGGCCCCGGTCGGCGGGGCCGCTCACGACGGGACGCCCGCGGTGCCGGCGGCCAGCCGCTCGGCGACGTCGTCCACCGCCAGCCAGCCGGCGCCGAGGACCTTGGTGACCTGCGGCGCGAAGGCGGGCGACTCCGAGACGCCACGATCGACGGGCCCCGCGGAGACGACCTCGCCCTCGGCGAGGACCACCAGGTCGTCGGCCACCTGCGCGACGAACTCGACGTCGTGGGTGGCGACGAGGACCGCGCGCCGCGCCGCGGTATCGTGCGCGAGCTCGCGGAGCAGGCCGGCGAGCGCCCGCTTGGCCGGGTAGTCCAGGCCACGGGTCGGCTCGTCGAGCAGCAGCACCGGCGGCCGCGCGGTCAGCACGATCGCCACGGCCAGGGCGAGCCGCTGGCCCTCGGAGAGGTCGCGCGGATGCTGGTCCGGTTCGATGCCGGGCGCCAGCCGGTCGAGCAGGTCGCGGCAGGTCCCGCCGGGCGCCGCCGCCGACAGGTCGGCCGCGCCGCACTCGGCGGCGACCGTCTCCAGGTAGAGCAGGTCCGCCGGGCTCTGCGGCACCAAGCCGGTGGCGGAGCGCCTCTCCTCGGGCCGGAGGGCGGCCGGGTCGGCACCGGCCACCCGGACCGTGCCGGAGCCGGCCGCATGACGGCCCTGGAGCGCCCAGAGGAGGGTGGACTTCCCGGCGCCGTTGCGGCCCATCAGCGCGGTGACCGTGCCGGGGCGCAGCGCGAGGTCGACCTCACGCAGCACCGGGGTCCGGCCGTGACCCAGCACCAGCCGCCGTACGTCCACGACGGGGTCGGCCGGCGCGGGTCGCTCACGTCGCAGCGGCTCCCCCAGTCGCTCCCGGAGCTCCGGCGCCCGCCGCCGGGCATCGCGGACCGTGAGCGGCAGTGGCTCCCAGCCGGCCAGGCGGCCCAGCTCGACGAGCGGCGGGGCGATCGGGGCCTCGCGGAGGACCTCCGCCGGGTCGCCGACCCGGATCGTGCCGCGGCGTGCGGGATCGCCGCCGAGCAGGCAGAGCCGGTCGGCGAAGGGGACCACGCGCTCCAGCCGGTGCTCGGCGACCAGGACCGAGACGCCGAGGTCGTGGACCAGCCGGGTCAGTGTCGCCAGCACGTCCTCCGCGGCCGTCGGGTCGAGGGCCGAGGTGGGCTCGTCGAGCACCAGCAGTCGTGGATGGGTGGTCAGGACGGCACCGATCGCGACCCGTTGCTGCTGGCCGCCCGAGAGCGTACGCAGGTCGCGGTACCGCAGCTCGGCGATGCCGAGCAGGTCGAGGGTCTCCTCGACCCGGCGGCGCATCGTCGCGGCCGGCAGCCCCAGCTGCTCCATGCCGAACGCCAGCTCCTCCTCCACCGTGTCGGTGACGAACCAGGCGGCGGGGTTCTGACCGACGTAGCCGATGGCGTGGGCGCGCTCGCGGGCCGGCTGCTCGACGATGCTCGTGCCGTCGAGGAGGACGTCGCCGGTCAGGGTGCCACCGGTGTACGACGGCACCAGGCCCGCGACGACGCCGAGAAGTGTGGACTTCCCGACGCCGGTGGGCCCGGCGAGGACGACGAGCTCGCCGTCCGCCACCGACAGGTCGATGCCGTCGAGGACGGTGGTGGGCCGGCCCGCGCCGGCAGCTCCGGTGGCGGTGGGGTCCGTGGCGTCGTAGGTCAGGGTGATCCCGCGCAGCTCGAGCATCAGGCCGGCGACCATGAGGCCTCCTCACGGCGGCGGGCGGTGACCGGGAGCGGCGCCGCCCAGACCGGGAGCACCGCGACGAGGACGGCCGCGAGGGCCGGCAGCGTGGCCTCGGGGACGACGAGGACGCCGGGGTGCGCGATCTGCGGGTCCCACCGCGCCACGGCCCACATGCTCGTCCCCGCCGCGATCCCGGCCGCCGCGACGACGAGCTCGGGCAGGCGCCAGCGATCGGGCCGATAGCGGGTCCGCCGCACCCGCCGCCCGGCCAGCGCGAAGCCGCCGAGGGCGACCACCGTCCCGACGCCGAGCATCGGGAGGGCGAGGACGCGCGGCGCGGTGCTGTCGAGGAAGGCGTACACGCCGACGCACACGCCCAGCAGACCGGCGATGATCAGTGCGCCGGTGCCGCGCCGCTGCGCCGCGGTCAGCTCCCCGGTGCGGCCGTACCCGCGGGCGTCCATCCCGGCGGCCAGGGCCAGCGAGCGGTCGAAGGAGTCCTCCAGGATCGGGACGAGCAGCCGCCGGGCGCCGCGGATCCGTCGGAACCGGCCCTCCGGTCCCCCACGCAGCTGTTGCGCGGCCCGTACCCGGCGCGCGCTGTCGGCGAGCTGCGGAACGACGCTGATCGCGACCGTCATCGCGGTGCCGATCTCGTAGAGGGCGGGCGGCAGCGACTTCATCAGCCGCTTCGGGTTGGCCAGGGCGTTGGCCGCGCCGACGGCGATGAGCAGGGTCGCGAGTCGCAGTCCCTCGTACGTCGCCGCAAGCAGCTCCTCGCGGGTGAACGGGCCGAGCAGCGAGATGCCCGCGGCCCAGTCGGGCAGCGGGATCGTCGGCAGGGTGAACAGGACGTGGCCGGGCACGTCCCCACCGAGCAGGATCCGGAACAGGATCCGGACCAGGACGACGATCACGCCGAGCCACACGTAAAGCCGGAACGAGCGCGCCCACGGCTGGTCAGAGCGACAGGTCAGCACCACGAGGGTGATCACGCCGAGCAGGACGAGCAGCAGGAGCGGGTTGGTCGTGCAGGACGCCGCGACGGCGAGGCCCACCGCCCAGACCCACCAGGCCACGGGATGCAGGTCCCGGGCCAGCCTCATCGCCCCGCCCCCATCGCTCAGCCCCTGCGACGGCGCAGGGCGGGAACGGCGGCCGCCGCTCCCAGCACCACGACGACCAGGCCGATGCCCAGCCAGGCCGGGAACCCGCCGTCGTCCTTCCCGTCCGCGTCGGCGGACGTGGCCTCCGGGCCGTCGGTGATCTCGTCGATCGACGGCACGTCGGTGCCCGTGCCCGGGCTCGCCGCCTCGGACGGCGCCGCCGAGGTGGCCGCGTCCGAGGGCGTCGCCGTCGGGTTCGTCGCACTGGGGGTGGCCTCGGCACTCGGGCTCGGCGACGCCGACGTAGCGCTCGCCGAAGGCTGGGGCGTGGGCTTCTTCGTCGCGGACGGCTTCTTCTTGCCGCCGTTGCCCGTGCCGGCTTTGCCGGAGCCGCCCGCGGTGCCTGTCGTGCCGGACGACGGGGCCGGGGTCGGCTTGGTCTCGACGACCCGGGGAGTGGGCGCGACACCCGGCGGCGCCGCGCGTCCGGCGCCCTGGTGCCACGCGAACGCGAGGTAGCCGCCGTCGGGCACCTTGAGGCTGCCGACACCGCGGGCGGCGTAGGTCCAGGTGCCGGTGCGGCCGTCGGACCACCACAGGCTCCAGTACGCGTCGGTCTCCGTGCAGTCACCGTTGGACGGATTGCCGTTGACCTTGCACACGAAGCCGCTCATGCCGGCGGCCTGGCTGTACTCGATCCGGTAGCCGGCGTCGGCGAAGTTGCTCGCGGCACTGCCGCCGCCGTCGGCGTCGCAGCCGGCGCTGATGCCCGCGCCGAGCTGGTTGGAGTCGACGACGACGGTGATGCCCGTCGCGCCTCCGCAGGCCGCGGCCGAGGCGGCGCCCTGGGGAAGCAGCACGGCCGTGGCCGCGACGAGGATCGTCGCGGCCACCGCACGCAGCGAGCTGCCGAGGGTCATCAGCGGACCCGGGTCGTGGCCTTGCCCTTGCGGTCGGGGAACGCGCCGACCACCTTGACCTTGGCCTTGCCCTTCTTCTTCACCTTCACCTTGACCTTCGCGACGCCCTTGGCGTTGGCCGTCCCGGTCGCGGTCTTCTTGCCGACCTTGACCGTGACCGGCTCGCCGGCCGCGAGGCCCTTGACCTTGATCGTGGCCTTCTTCTTGGCCTTGATCTTGGTCGCGACCTTGATCTTGAGCTTGGTGGCGTCGAGCGCCTTCAGGCTCGCAGTGAAGGAGCGGCCCGGGGCGACGAGCGTCACCGGGTAGGCCTGCGCGCTGACCGGAGCGACGAACGACGTGGCGGTGGTCGCGCCCCCGCGGAGCGGGGTCGACGTCGCGCCGATGGTGAGGCAGGCGTTCTCAGCGACCGCGAGCCCCGTGGCTGCGACGTTGACGGTGCTCGACACGTGCACGAACAACGGCGTGACGGCCAGCGGGCCGCCGATCGGCGCTGCCTTCAGAGCAACGATGGACTGTGCGGTCGCCAGGTACCAGTCATAGCCGGTGCCAGGGGCCGCCGGGTCGATGCCGTCGGTCCGGCCTTCGGCGACGACCTGGTCGGAGAACCCGACCGCGCCGCCCTCGGCGGCAAGCTTGCCGTCGCAGGACGAGCCGGCGACCTGACGGCCGCGCAGCCACAGCGCCGCACGCTCGGCCTCCGGAGCCGCCCCGGCTCGGGCGAGCGCCTGACCAGCGAGGCCGGTCGAGCTGGCGTTCACCTCATAGGCCTCGAAGCTGCCGTCCGCCTTCTGCGCGGCCTTGAGCCAGGAGATGCCACGCGCGATGGCGTCGTCGATCTTGGCGCTCTTGCCCTTCTGCGGCAGCAGCGCGAAGAGCATGTCGGCAGTGTTGTCGGGGTCGGCCGTGCACGACGTGTGGGCACCGTCCCAATAGCCCCAACCACCGCTCGGGCACTCGAAGTCATCGATCAGTGAATCCGTGGCATCGTCGGTCTCGGTGCTGTTCGCCGCGTCGAGAGCACGCACGGCGAGCGCCTGCGACCAGGCACCGCCCCACGGATACACCATCTCACCAGAGGTGTCGTCGACTGCGCCCTCGAGCTTGGTGACGAGGTTGCCGGCCTTCGTGGCCGGGTCGACGCCGACCGCGCGGTAGAAGAGACTCGCCTGGGCGTAGCTGACCCCGTCGACGGCGTAGGCGTCGAGCTTCCCATCGACCCCACTCGCGATCTTGGCGAGCGTCGCCTGGTGGCCGCCGATCTCCTTCAGCGCGAGGGCGAAGTCGATGGTCTTGGCGACGTCGCCGTGGAGCAGACCGGTGGCATCCAGCTCTCCCACGAGCCAGTTGGCGGCTGCGTTGGGGGCGACGGAGTCCGCGTGGGCGGACGGCGCGGGCGCGACGGCCATGAGGCCGCCGGCAACGACTGCCGTGCCGGCGACGGCGGCGACCGTGCGGCGTACGAGAGAACGGGGGGACATGTTGGGGCCTTCCCGCTGCACGACAGCGGGCGGGCCCAGATTCCTGTGCCGCTGACCCGCTGTTTTCCACGACAGCGTTGTGTCAGGACGCTCCGCTGCGGGTGCTCCGGCTCACCGCTCCCACGACTCGTGTCGCGAGGGCGGTCCACGGTTGCGGGTCAGCGCCGGGATTCGACCGGCTTCCCCCACCACGGGCGTGTTCTCGATGTGTCCCGTCGAGTCTAACTCCGGGGATCCGGGTCCTCGTCATCGGGAAGGACCGCGAGACCGAGGGAGCGAGCGGCGGCGCGGAGTCGCCGGTCGAATGTGGCGACCGCCGCCCGGGCATGCTGTGCGGTCAACAGAACACAGCAGTCCGGCACCTTGAGACCTGTCGAAGCCCGGAGCACCGCAAGCCGAGGTGCCGCGCCACCCGGCAAAGGCATCTCCGTGATGCCGACTCGCGACAGGTGCATCATGGTCTGTTCGACTCGCCCAGCCCTTGCCGGACCGACCAGCACCTCTGCAAGGTTCACCGAACCGATCACCAACTCGCGATCGAGGTGATCTGCAAGGAGGCTCTTCGCAGCCTGGTGGTGCGAGTCGCGTTCGTCCGTCACGGCAATCAGCACGTTCGCGTCAAGTGCGATCAATCGGGCCACTCAGCTCGTAGAGCATCGAGATAGCCCGGCTCATAGACGCCCGTCAGCGAACCCGCGAACTGCTCCAACGCCCGGCGGCGCTCGAACGCCTTCTCATCGAGCTCGATCTCGATCGTGTGGAACCCGATGGCGACCAGGCGCGCCAGCAACCGGGCCGGCCGATCCCGGTCCTCCGGCCACTTGCGCGCCGCAGCCTCGAGCGCGGCTGCGACCGCGTCGGTCTCGGTGATCGCGTGGCGCGGGCGGACGGTGGGCATGCGTCAAGTGTAACACCGGACGATCGGTGTCACACCTGGCGCGCGCCCGGCGTCAGGAGAGCTTCTCGAGCACCAGCTCACGAACTCGGCCGGCATCGGCCTGCCCGCGCATCTCCTTCATCACCGCGCCGATGAGGGCGCCGGCCGCGGCGAGCTTGCCGTCGCGGATCTTGTCGGCGATGTCGGGGTTCTCGGCGATCGCCTTGTCGACGGCCGCCGAGAGCGCCCCCTCGTCGGAGACGACGGCGAGACCGCGGGCCGCGATGATCTCCTCGGGCGTGCCCTCACCGGCGAGCAGGCCGTCGAAGACCTGGCGGGCCAGCTTGTCGTTGATCGTCTTCGCGTCGACGAGCGCCTGGACGGCGGCCACCTGGGCCGGCGTCACGGCGAGGTCGCCGAGCTCGACACCGGCATCGTTGGCGCGACGGGCCAGCTCCGTGAGCCACCACTTGCGCGCGGCCTGCGGGGCCGCTCCGGCCGCCACGGTCTGCTCGACGAGGTCGAGCGCTCCCGCGCCGACGGTGTCGCGCATCTCGAGGTCGGTGAAGCCCCACTCCCCCTGGAGCCGGGCGCGCTTCGCGGCCGGGTTCTCGGGCAGCGTCGCGCGCAGCTCCTCGACCCACTCCCGGCTCGGCGCGACCGGGACGAGGTCCGGCTCGGGGAAGTAGCGGTAGTCCTCGGCGTCGGACTTCTCGCGGCCCGACGACGTCGAGCCGTCGTTCTCATGGAAGTGCCGGGTCTCCTGGAGCACCGACCCGCCGGCCTCGAGGATGCCGGCGTGGCGCGACATCTCGAAGCGCACCGCGCGCTCCACGGAGCGCAGCGAGTTGACGTTCTTGGTCTCCGAGCGGGTGCCGAGCGCGGTCGAGCCCTTCGGTGCCAGCGACAGGTTGACGTCGGCGCGGATCGAGCCCTGGTCCATCCGGGCGTCGGAGACACCGAGCGCGACGATCAGGTCGCGGATCGCCGACACGTAGGCCTTGGCGACCAGCGGTGCCTTGTCCCCCGTGCCGAGGATCGGCTTCGTGACGATCTCGATGAGGGGGATGCCGGCCCGGTTGTAGTCGACCAGCGAGTAGTCGGCGCCGTGGATCCGGCCGTCGGAGCCACCGACGTGGCTGGACTTGCCGGTGTCCTCCTCCATGTGGGCGCGCTCGATCTCGATCCGGAAGGTCTCGCCCTCGACCTCGACGTCGAGGTAGCCCTCGAAGGCGATCGGCTCGTCGTACTGGGACGTCTGGAAGTTCTTCGGCATGTCCGGGTAGAAGTAGTTCTTCCGGGCGAAGCGACACCACTCGGCGATCTCGCAGTTGAGCGCGAGCCCGATCCGGATCGCCGACTCGACGGCCTTGCCGTTGACCACGGGCATCGCGCCGGGGAGGCCCAGGCAGGTCGGGCAGACCTGCGTGTTGGGCTCGCCGCCGAAGACGGCCGGGCAGCCGCAGAACATCTTCGTGTTGGTGTTGAGCTCGACGTGGATCTCCAGGCCCAGGGCCGGGTCGAACTTCTCGATCACCTCGTCGAACGCAACGAGCACGTCAGTCATCGTCCACCCTCCAGGGTCGGGGCCTTCGCCAGGATCGGGCCGCCCCAGCGCTGCGTCAGCGCGGCCTCGACGGCCGCCCCCACGCGATAGAGCCGGTCGTCGGCGAGCGCCGGGGCCAGCACCTGGAAGCCCACCGGGAGCCCGTCCTCGGCGGCGAGGCCGGCCGGGACCGAGATGCCCGGGACGCCGGCGAGGTTGGCCGGGATCGTGGCCAGATCCTGCAGGTACATCGCCAGCGGGTCGTCGAGCTTGTCGCCCAGCGGGAACGCCGTGGTCGGCGAGGTCGGCGACACCAGGACGTCGACGTCCTCGAAGGCCGCGGCGAAGTCGCGCGAGATGAGCGTGCGGACCTTCTGCGCCTGCCCGTAGTAGGCGTCGTAGTAGCCGCTCGAGAGGGCGTAGGTGCCGATCATGATCCGACGCTTGACCTCGTCGCCGAAGCCGGCGTCGCGGGTCGCCTTCATCACGGCCTCGGCCGAGGGGTCCCCGTCGGGAACGACGCGCAGGCCGTAGCGCATGGCGTCGAACTTGGCGAGGTTGGAGGAGCACTCCGCCGGCAGGATGAGGTAGTAGGTCGCCATCGCGTGGACGAAGGTCGGGCAGGACACCTCGGTGACCTCGGCGCCCAGCTCCTTCAGCAGGTCGACGGTCTCGGCGAAGCGCTGCATCACGCCGGCCTGCCAGCCATCGCCGGCCAGCTCCTTGATGACGCCGACCTTGAGCCCGGCGAGGTCACCCCGGGCGCCGTCCCGCGCCGCCGCGACGTACGCGCCGACGGGTGCGTCGACGGAGGTCGAGTCGAGCGGGTCGTGCCCGCCGATCAGCTCGTGGAGCAGCGCGGAGTCGAGGACGGTCCGGGTGACCGGGCCGACCTGGTCGAGGCTGTTGGCGAGCGCGACCAGGCCGTAGCGCGAGACGCCGCCGTAGGTCGGCTTCACGCCGACCGTGCCGGTGACCGCGCCGGGCTGGCGGATCGAGCCGCCGGTGTCGGTGCCGAGGGCGAGCGGCGCCTCGAAGGCCGCCACAGCAGCGGCCGAGCCACCGCCGGAGCCGCCCGGGATCCGGGTCTGGTCCCACGGGTTGCGGGTCGGGCCGTACGCCGAGTGCTCGGTCGAGGAGCCCATGGCGAACTCGTCCATATTGGTCTTGCCGAGGATCGGCAGGCCGGCGTCCTTGATGCGCCGCACCACCGTCGCGTCGTACGGCGGGATCCAGCCCTCGAGGATCTTGGAGCCGCACGTCGTGGGCAGGCCCTGGGTGGCGAGGACGTCCTTAACCGCGATCGGGACGCCGTCGAGCAGGTGCCGGGCCTCCCCCGCCGCGCGACGGGCGTCGGACGCGGCGGCCTGCGCCAGCGCGCCCTCGGCGTCCACGTGGAGGAAGGCGTGCACGCCCGACTCGGCGTCGCCGTCCACAGCCGCGATCCGGTCGAGGTGCGCCTGGGTCAGCTCGACCGAGGTGGTCGTGCCGGCGACCAGCGCGTCGGCCAGCTCGGCGGCGGTCTTCTTGATCAGCTCGCTCACTGCTCGTCCCCCAGGATCCGCGGGACCCGGAACCGCTGCTCCTCCGCCTCCGGCGCACCGGCGAGCGCCTGCTCGGCGCTCAGGCCGGGCACGACGACGTCCTCGCGGAAGACGTTGGTCAGCGGGATCGGGTGCGAGGTCGGCGGCACGTCGTCGCCGGCCACACCGCTGATGGACGCGACCGCCTCGAGGATCACGTTGAGCTGGGGCGCGAGGTGGTCCAGCTCGGCGTCGTCGAGGTCGATCCGGGCGAGATCGGCCAGGTGGGCCACCTCGTCGCGGGTGAGTTGAGACATGCCGGCGATTCTAGGTCGTCGGCCGGTCCCTAGAATCCGGCGGGTGCACGCCCTCGCTCCCGTCCCGCGCCGCCTCCCGCAGCGCGTGGTCGTGGCCGGTGCCCCGGACGAGAAGCTGGCGACCTTCCTGCCCCGGCTCGCGACGGCGCTCGACGTCCCACTCGTCCCGCTCGCCGAGCTGTCCGGACCGGCCGAGCTGGCCCGGCTGGCGACGTTCGACGGCTGGGTGACGACGGCCGACGAGGAGTGGGCGCGTCCGCCGCTGCTCGAACGGGCGGACCTGCTCCTCCACGTCGAGCTGGAGGCCGCCGGATTCGCCGGGAGGGTACGCCGCACGCTGCGCCGGATCCGGTCCGACCGCGCGCCCGATCTCGGCTGGGTCGACGCCGCGGCGATGACGCACCCGGCCCTCCGGGTGGCCCGGCTCCCGGATGCGACGGCCGCGGATGCCTGGCTGCACTCGCTGTAACACGCTGTCCACCTGACCGGTCGACGGTTGTCAGGAGCGAGCGCTGCATAGCGCCGGCGTGTCGTGCCGAGAACCGGCACCCTGTCGCGCGGACAGCGTGTTACTGCGGCACCCGCCGCCGGCCGGACCCGACGTCCACCTCAGCCCAGGTGGCGGGCCAGGAACCGCCCGGTCCGCTCCATCGACAGGTCCCACTGCGGACCGAACGCGTGCTCCTCTCCGGGATAGGTCCGCATCGTCACGTCGACGCCGGCCCGCTCCATCAGCCGGGCCGTCGCACGGCTCCACCGGATGGGGCAGGAGTCGTCGGAGGTGCCATGGTGGATGAGCACCGGCTCGGTGACCGCACCGAAGTAGGTCCGCGCGCTGATCCCCTCCCAGAACGACGGGGCCGCGGCCGGCTCGCCGTAGCGGCGCAGGATCCGGCGGGCGGCGCCGTCACGGGCGGGATC
Organism: Nocardioides sp. L-11A; assembly: GCA_029961745.1. Classification (NCBI taxonomy): domain Bacteria; kingdom Bacillati; phylum Actinomycetota; class Actinomycetes; order Propionibacteriales; family Nocardioidaceae; genus Nocardioides; species Nocardioides sp. L-11A. Next base: position 1,908,116 of record CP124680.1, on the reverse strand, counting down.
GGGGCGGATCCACCGCTCGAAGTTGTCGACGGCGTCCGAGCTCACCGGCGCGAACACCACAGCCGCGTCGACCAGGCCGGGCCGCACCGCGAGCGCGTTGTAGACGACGCCACCGCCCATCGACCGGCCGACCAGCGCGACCCGCTCGTCGTCGACCGGGCCGTCCCAGCCGCGCAGTGCGAGGACCGCGTTGACCACGTCCTCGGTGTAGCCCAGCCGCATGTCCAGTCCGCCGCTCGGGTCTGCGTCGGAGCCGGCGTGGCCGCGGTAGTCGACGTGCAGCGCGACGTACCCGCGGTCCCCGAACCAGGCCCGTTCGCGCGTCATCCCCTGCCCGTTGACGTAGACGCCCGGATCGATGTAGCCGTGCGCGAGCACGACCGCCGGGAACGGCCCCGGCCCGTCCGGCACCGCGAGCCGGCCCGACACGGTGAGTCCGCCGCTGCGGTAGGTGACGGCGTACTGCCGGTGTCGTGGGCCGCGCGCCACCTCCGCGCCGAGGCGCAGCCGCCCGCCGTCGAAGGAGGTCTGCGCGAGCGCGGGCAGCGACACCGGATGCGGAGGTACGGCGGCAGCCGGCTCCTCGCTCGGAGACGCTCCCCCGCTCGTCGCGGACGGGACCGGCGGAGCAGTCGTGGGGTCGGCATCCGGCTCCCCCGCGTCGGAGCACCCGGTGGCCACGGACGCCAGGGCGACCACCGGCACGATCCGACGCAGCCACCTCACTCCGTCAGTGTGCCCTGCCCCGGCGCCGAGCAGGGGCCTCAGCCGGCCATCTGTCCGATCCGGAGCCTGTTGCCGAACGGATCGCGGATGCCGAAGTCGGTGCCGTAGCCCTTGACGCTGATCTCGTCGGTGACGTCCACGCCCTTGGCGACGAGGTCGTCGTACATCGCCTGGGCGTCGTCGGTGGCGAGGGCGATCCAGCCGCCGGCCGCGCCGCGGGTCAGGAGATCGCGGACCTGGCCGGCGGTCGCGTCGTCCATCGACGGTGCACCGGGTCGTTCCAGGAGGATCTCGCGGTCCGGATCGCCCGGAACTCCGACGGTGAGCCAGCGCATGAAGCCGAGGTCGGCATCGGTGCGCACCTCCATGCCGAGCACGCCGACATAGAAGTCGAGCGCCTCGTCCTGGTCGAGCACGAAGAGGGAGGAGAGTCTGGTGTGCGTCAGCATGCGCCCACGCTAGGCGGGACGGGCGTGCGGCGTTGTGCCGAAACTGCTCGGCCTCTCCCACGCCTTGGCGAAGCACGTCGGCACGGTGTCGGGCGGCGCCGGCACCGCCGACCGGTAGGCGGCCGGTGGGACGCCGACGACCGTGCGGAAGGTCCGGGTGAAGGTGGCCAGACTGGACCAGCCCACGGCGACGCAGATCTCCTGGACCGGCTCGTCGGTGGTCCGCAGCAGCGCCATCGCCCGCTCGATCCGGCGGCGCTGGAGGTAGCGATGGGGCGTCTCCCCGAAGGCCACGCGGAAGCTGCGGATGAAGTGCGCCGCAGAGCAGTGCGCGACCCGGGCCAGCGCGTCGACGTCGAGCGGCTCGGCGTAGGAGCGGTCCATCACGTCCCGGGCGCGCAGCAGCAGCCGGTTGCTGCGCTCACGCTCGGCCTGCGCGCTGCGGTCGGACACCCGCCTCACTCCTCCTCGCCGGTGTCCTCGCCGGCGACCTCAGCGGGCGGGCCGTTCTCGAGCAGCGCCTTGAACCCGTCCTCGTCGAGCACCGGAACGCCGAGCGCCTCGGCCTTCTCGGCCTTGGAGCCGGCGTTCTCGCCGACAACGACGAAGTCGGTCTTCTTCGACACCGACCCGGCGGCCTTGCCGCCGCGGGACAGGATGGCCTCCTTGGCCGAGTCGCGGGAGAAGTCGACCAGCGAGCCCGTGACGACGACGGTGAGGCCCTCGAGGGTGCGGGCGACGGACTCGTCGCGCTCATCGGCCATGGACACCCCGGCGGCGGTCCACTTGTCCACGATCGCCACGTGCCAGGGCACCTGGAACCACTCGATCACCGCTGCGGCGATGGTGGGCCCGACGCCCTCGGCAGCGGCGAGCTGTTCCTCGGTGGCCTCCCGGATGGCGGCCATCGAGCCGAACTCCTGGGCGAGCGCACGCGAGGCGCTGGGCCCGGTGTGCCGGATCGAGAGCGCGACGATGACCCGCCACAGCGCGACGTCCTTGCGGGCGTCGAGGTTGGCGAGCAGCTTCTCCCCGTTGGCACTGAGCTGCGGGCCGTCCTCGTCCTTCTTCGGCGCGCGGGTGAACAGGCCGGTGGCGCGCAGCCGGTCGGCGTCGAGGTCGAACACGTCGCCCTCGTTGGTGATCACGCCAGCGTCGAGCAGCGCGACCGCGGCCTCGTAGCCCAGCCCCTCGATGTCGAAGGCGTTGCGGCTCGCGACGAAGAACACCCGCTCGCGCACCTGGCCCGGGCACCTCTCGTGGTTGGGACAGCGCCGGTCCTTGTCGCCCTCCTTCTGCTCGACCAGCTCGGTGGCGCACGCGGGGCAGGTCGTCGGCGCCACCCACGGCTCGAGCCCGTCGGGCCGCAACGGCAGCACCGGGCCGACGATCTCGGGGATCACGTCGCCGGCCTTGCGCAGGATGACGGTGTCCCCCGGCCGCACGTCCTTGCGCTCGACCTCGTGGAAGTTGTGCAGCGTGGCGTTCTCCACCGTCGAGCCGGCGACCTTGGTCGGCTCCATGACGCCGTACGGCGTGACGCGGCCGGTGCGGCCGACGTTGACCGCGATGTCCAGCAGCTTGGTGTTGACCTCCTCCGGCGGGTACTTGTAGGCGATCGCCCAGCGGGGCGCCCGGCTCGTGGAGCCCAGCCGGCGCTGCAGGGCGACGTCGTCGACCTTCACCACGACGCCGTCGATCTCGTAGGGCACGATCGAGTGCCGGTTCTCGCCGGCGTGCTCGATGTAGCCCTGGACCTCGGCGAGGGTCGGCAGCACCCGCACCTGCTCCGACACGGGCAGGCCCCAGGCGGCCAGCGCCTCGTAGGCCTGGGACTGCGCGCGCGGCTCGAAGCCCTCGCGTGCGCCGATGCCGTGGCAGACCATGCCGAGCGCGCGGGTGGCGGTGACCCGCGGGTCCTTCTGCCGCAGCGAGCCGGCGGCGGCGTTGCGGGGGTTGGCGAAGGCCGGCTTGCCCGCCTCGGTCATCGTCACGTTGAGCGCCTCGAACGCCTCGGCCGGCAAGAACACCTCGCCGCGCACCTCGACCAGCGCCGGCACCGGGAACTCATCGGTGCCGGTCAGCCGGTGCGGCACCGACGCGATGGTCTTCACATTGGGCGTCACGTCCTCGCCGGTGCGCCCGTCGCCGCGGGTCAGCGCCCGGACCAGCCGCCCCTTCTCGTAGAGGATGTTGATCGCCAGCCCGTCGACCTTGAGCTCGCACAGCAGCGCAGCGTCGGTGATCCCGTCGCGGCCCAGCCGGGCGTGCCAGGCGGCCAGCTCCTCGAAGGAGAAGGCGTTGTCGAGGCTCTCCATCCGCTGGAGGTGGTCGACCGCGGTGAACTCCGTCGACACCGCGCCGCCGACCTTCTGGGTCGGCGAGTCCGGCGTCCGCAGCTCGCCGTACTGCTCCTCGAGCTCTTCCAGGCGTCGCATCCGGGCGTCGAAGTCGGCGTCGGACAGCGTCGGCTGGTCGAGCACGTAGTAGCGCCAGCGGGCCTCCTCCACCTCGTCGACGAGCGTCGCGTGCTCGTCGCGGGCCGAGGGCGGTACGACGGGGAGGTCGGCCTGGGTCATGGGGACATCTTGCCGCGTCCCGCCGACGGTCCGGTGCCGGCCGGGCCGAGCTCGCTCGACTGTCGGTGGCCTCCGGCAGGGTCGGGAATGCGGGACGGGGAGAACGACTTGACAGAACGAAACCGTTCCGTACCATCGATTGAAACGAAACCGTTCCGTACCATCCGATCCGGAGGCCGCCGTGTCCCCCCGCAAGCCGAGCTCCCCCGAGACGTCGACCCGTCCGCGGGTCGAGGGAGACCGTGAGCAGGAGATCCTCGACGCCACCCTCGACGTCCTCGTCGACGTCGGCTACGACCGGCTCACCATGGACGCCGTCGCCACGCGGGCGAAGGCGTCCAAGGCGACGCTGTACCGCAGGTGGGACGGCAAGGCGCCGCTGGTCATCGATGCCCTCATGTCGCAGAAGACGCCGGTGGAGGTCCCGCCCGACACCGGCAGCCTCCGCGGCGACCTGCTCGCCATGTTCTGCGGGCACGGCGGGCTCACCGACCAGCACCAGACCGCGATCCTCGGCAGTGTCGTCACCGCGATCGGGCGCGACCCGGAGTTCGCCGCGGCGTTCCGGGAGCGGTTCATCGCCCCGAAGGTCGCGGTGGGCCGTCAGGTCTATCAGCGTGCCCGCGAGCGGGGCGAGCTGCGTGACGACATCGACCTGGACATCCTCACCGCGGCGCTGCCCGGCATCGTGCTGCACCGCGGCTTCCTCCTCGGCGACCCGCCGACCACCGACCTGATCGCCCGCGTCGTCGACCAGGTCATCCTCCCGGCAGCCACCCGCGGCTGACCTCTCCACGCACCACCCACACCTCACACCCAAGGAACCCTTGTGGCCGAAATGACCGCCTCCGACCTGCCCGAGAAGGAGCAGGCCGCGCCCGCCGTGAAGCACGCCGGCTGGGCGCTCGTCCTGATCTGCGTGGCGCAGCTGATGGTGGTGCTGGACAGCACCATCGCCAATATCGCGCTGCCCTATATCGGCACCGACCTCTCGATCGACCCGTCGAACCTGTCCTGGGTCGTCACCGGGTACGCCCTGGCCTTCGGCGGCCTGCTGCTGCTCGGCGGCCGCCTCGGCGACCTGTACGGCCGACGCCGGGTCTTCATGGCCGGAGTCGCCCTGTTCGCGATCGCCTCGGCCCTCGGCGGCGTCGCCCAGAACGAGGCCATGCTGCTCGGCTCCCGTGGCCTGCAGGGCCTCGGCGCCGCGCTCGCGTCGCCGACCGCGCTGGCGCTGATCACCACGACCTTCCCGGCCGGCCCGGCGCGCAACCGCGCGTTCTCGGTGTTCGCCGCGATGTCCGGCATCGGTGCCGCGATCGGCCTGGTGCTCGGCGGCTGGCTGACCGACCTCGACCCCGGCTGGGGCTGGCGGCTGACCTTCCTCATCAACGTCCCGATCGGCCTCGCGGCGGCGTACTTCGCCCCTCGTCTGCTGCCCGACACCGATCACCACGCCGGCACCCTCGACCTGCCCGGCGCCGTCCTCGGCACCGGCGGTCTGCTGGCCCTGGTCTACGGCATCACCCGCACCAGCAACGTCGACCCCGACACGGTGACCGCCGCCAACCCGCACGGCACCAGCTACGGCTGGGGCGACCCGCTCGCCGTCACCGCGATGGTCATCGGTGTCGTCGCCCTGATCGCGTTCGTCCTCATCGAGACCCGGATCAAGCACCCGCTCATGCCGCTGTCGATCTTCGCCAGCCGGACCCGCGCGGTGGCGTTCGTCGCCATGATGGTCACCCCGGCCGCGATGTTCGCGATGTTCTTCTTCCTGTCGCTCTACGTGCAGAACATCATGGGCTACTCACCGCTCAAGACCGGCTTCGCCTTCCTGCCGTTCGCGGTCGGCATGGTGTTCGGCGCGACGCTGTCCTCGAAGCTGGCCTCCAAGGTCGACCCGCGCTTCCTCGCCGGCACCGGCACCATCCTCGCCGGGTTCGCGCTCTTCTCCTTCTCGCGCCTGGAGTTCGGGCAGGAGAGCTACTGGACCGACATCGCGCCGTTCGTCGTCCTGATGTCGCTCGGCATGGGTCTGACCTTCGTGCCGATGACGCTGACCGCCGTGCACGGCGTGCGCACCCAGGACGCCGGCATCGGCTCCGGCGTGCTCAACACCATGCAGCAGGTCGGCGGCGCGCTCGGGCTCGCCACCCTCTCGGCGGTCGCCTCGCACTACACGACCGAGAAGCTCGGCGGCCTGATGGCCGACAACCCCAACGACCCGCTCAACGCGGGCGCGGCGTTCGCCGACGGCGCGACCCACGCCTTCCTCGTGGGAGCGTTCATGATCTGGGGTGCCTCCCTGATCATCTGGCTGCTGCTCAACGTCAAGCACACCGAGCTCGCGGGCGACGCGCCGGAGGGCGTGCACGTAGGCTGACCTCGGGTGGGCGGGGCTCGGTCGGCTCGGATTCATCACGGGATGTAGCCGGATCGGAGCTTCTGTAGCGGAACTCCACTGCAGAAGCGTGGCTTCACCTACATCCCGTGATGAAGCCGACACCGCGCGCGCCGAGCCTCAGCCCGCGAACCAGGGCAGGTCGACCCCTTCGGCGAACTCCCGGGTGGTGACCAGGTTGTCCGCGGCGTAGCCGTCGGCGAGGGCCTCGTAGTCGGCGCCGGGCGAGGCGGAGGCGCTGTTGCGCGGCAGCGCCGTGATCCGCGACGAGCGCACGGTCGCGAGCACGACCGCGTCGCCGGTACGACGGATCGCGAGCGCCGCGCCCGGCTGCCAGCCGCGGACGACACCGCCCCGGGTCGCGCAGTGCCACTCCGCACCGCAGGTCGGCACCGTCGGGCTGTCCCGCGGCACCAGCACCACCGTGACCGTGCGGTCCGGGGAGGTCAGCTCGGCGCCGACCGCGCCGTCGCCGTACGCCGTGGTGTCGGCCGGCCGCCCGCCGCCCTTCGGCTCGGTGACGCCATCCTCGACCATCCACTGCGCGACGGCGTCGGGCGTCGTCGGGACCGGGTCCCCGCGGGTGTCGTCCTTCGGCCACTTCGGCAGGTCGGCGTCGACCAGATCCTGGGTGGTGGTCGCGGAGAGCCGGTCGTCGGTCAGCAGCCGGGCCAGGTCGTCCTCGACGTCCAGCGGGAGGTCCTGGTCGCGCGGGTCGCCCTCGATCAGGGCGCCGGCGTAGGTCACGCTGCGCTGCTCGCCGGCGGCGGTCCGGAAGGCCAGCGTGAGGATGCCCGGGTCCTCCTCGGGCTCCTCCTCCTGCCAGGACAGGTGGAAGGTGCCCCCGTCGCCGCTCCAGTCGGCGCACTCGTCGTGCTCGCCGCAGCCGGCGAGGTCGCGCGTACCGGCCTCGTCGACCGAGACGTACAGGTAGTGGGAGTCGCCCCGCTCCCCCGGTGGCCGGAACCGGATCTCCACGCCGAGCGGGTCAGCGACGTCGTAGCGCGGGTTGACCTCGAACGACGTCGGGCGCAGGTCGAGGACGTCGACCGCGACGGCGGCGATCGCCTTCTTGGTCGCGGGCACGGGGTCGTCGTCCGGACCGGCGAACAGGTTGCCGAGCGCGATCACGCCGCTGAGCAGCACGAACACGACGAGTGCCGCGACCGTGCTCTTGAGCAGGAACCCCCGAGTACTCACCCGGTCAGCCTGACACGGACCTCGCGACCGCTCGGGACAGCTTCAGCGCCTGTCGCGCGGCCGCGGGGGTGGCGCCGGCCAGGCCGCAGGTCGGCGAGACCGCCAGGGAGGTGCCGACCAGCTCCGGGTCGAGGCCGAGCAGGTCCAGCCAGCGCAGGACCCGCTCGATGAGCGCCCGGTCGCTCGGCAGGGCTCCGGTCGTCGGCACGATGCCGGCCACGACCGTGTCGCCGGCCTCCAGCGCCTCGGCGGCGGCGTCGTGGCCGTCGGCGTCGAGCAGGTCGAGATCGAGCATCACGCCCCGGGCCCCGGCGCCGCGGAGCAGGCCGATCGGCACCCCCGGGGCGCAACTGTGCACCCAAGGGGTCGCGCCGGCCGCCGTCGCCGCGTCGAGCACCCAGGCCAGCGCCTCGCTGGCCTCGGGTGGGTGGACGGTGCGGTGCTTGCCGAACCCCGAGGCCGTCGGTACGCCGCCCGCGAGCACCGTCGGCAGCGCCGGTTCGTCGACCTGGAGGATCAGCTCGGTGGCGTCCGGCAGCCGCCGGCGGAGGTCGGCGAGGTGCTCGGCGACGGCCAGCGCGAGGGCCTGGGCCAGGTCCCGGCGGGCACTGTGGTCGGCGAGGACCTTGTCGCCGCGTGGCCGCTCCACGGTGGCGGCCAGCGTCCAGGGCCCGGCCACCTGGGTCTTGAACGGCCCGGCATGGCCGGCGGCACGCTCCTCGAGGGCGTCGAGGTCCTGGGCGAGCAGGCTGCGGGCGCGGCGCTGGTCGACCGGGGCCGCGCCGGACGTGCCGGTCAACCGCCATCCCTCGGGCTGCAGGTCGGCGTCGAGCTCGGTGACCAGGCCCAGGGTGCGGCCGGTCAGGCCGGCACCGGCGCCGCGGCCGGGGACCTCGGGGACGAAGGCCAGTCCGTGCTCGTCGGCCGCGAGCTCGCCGAGGACGATCGCGAGCGCCTCGTCGTAGTCGTGCTGGGTGCTGCCGGGGAAGGAGCCGACGCCCGTGCCCCGGGTCATCCGGTCACCCGCCGGGTGCCGGTGATGGTGGCCGACCCGACCACCCGGGTGCCGTCGTACACGACGACGGCCTGGCCGGGGGCGATGCCGAGCGCAGGCTCGATCAGGTCGACCTGCAGGACGTCGCCGCCCACCCGGACCACCGCCCGGTGCTCGGTGCCGTGGGCACGCAGCTGGACCGTCACGCCGTCGCCGTCGAGGACGGTGCCCGCATCGAGTGGCCGCCCGCACCAGCGCAGCCGGTCGCCCTCGATCCCGTCGACGGCCAGTCGCTCGCGCGGTCCGACGGTGACGGTGCCGGAGACGGGCTCGATGTCGAGGACATAGCGGGGGCGGCCGTCGGGCGCCGGCCGGCCGATCCGCAGGCCCTTGCGCTGGCCGATGGTGAACCCGAAGGTGCCCTCGTGGTGGCCGAGCACCTCCCCGGTCGCGTCGTCGAGGATCTCGCCGCCCTGGTTGGGCGCGCGGTCGCCGAGCTTCTCACGCAGCCAGCCGGTGCTGTCGCCGTCGGCGACGAAGCAGATGTCGTGACTGTCGGGCTTGTCGGCGACCAGCAGGCCGCGCGCGGCGGCCTCGGCCCGCACCTGCGGCTTCGGAGTGTCCCCCAGCGGGAACAGCGAGTGTCGCAGCTGCTGCTCGTCGAGCACGCCCAGCACGTAGGACTGGTCCTTCGCGGCGTCGACGGCCCGGTGCAGCTCGACGCCGCCGTCGGGGCTCGAACGGACGTCGGCGTAGTGCCCGGTGGCCACGGCGTCGAAGCCCAGCGCCAGCGCCCTGTCGAGGACGGCGGCGAACTTGATCTTCTCGTTGCAGCGCAGGCACGGGTTGGGTGTCTGCCCGGCCGCGTAGGTGTCCATGAAGTCCTCGACCACATCGGTGTGGAAGCGATCGGAGAGGTCCCAGACGTAGAACGGGATGCCGATCACGTCGGCCGCACGGCGCGCGTCGTTGGCGTCCTCGATGGTGCAGCAGCCGCGGGCACCGGTGCGGTACGACTTCGGGTTGCGCGAGAGCGCCAGGTGGATGCCGGTGACCTCGTGCCCCGCCTCGACGGCGCGGGCGGCGGCGACGGCGGAGTCCACTCCCCCGGACATGGCGGCGACGACCTTCACGTGACCGGTCCCGTCCGGGTCTCAGGCGCGGGCCGCGCGGGCGCGCTCGACGCACGGACCGATGGCCTCGACGACCGCGACGACGTCAGCCGCGGTGCTGGTGTGACCGAGGCTGAAGCGCAGCGAGCTGCGCGCCTCGTCGCTCGTGCGCCCCATCGCGAGCAGCACATGCGACGGCTGCGGCACCCCGGCCGAGCAGGCCGACCCGGTCGAGCACTCGATGCCCCGGGCGTCGAGCAGCATGAGCAGCGAGTCGCCCTCGCAGCCGGGGAAGCTCAGGTGGGCGTTGCCGGGCAGCCGGTCGACGGGATCGCCGTTGAGGACGGCGTCCGGCACCGCGTTACGGACGCCGGCCACGAGCTCGTCGCGCAGGGCGACCAGGCGGGCGGCGTACTCGGTCTGCTGCTTGATCGCGAGCTCCACGGCTGCGGCGAAGCCGGCGATGGCCGGCACGTCGAGGGTGCCGCTGCGCACGTCGCGCTCCTGGCCGCCGCCGTGCACCAGCGCGGCCAGCTCGACCTCGCGCCGCACGACCAGGGCTCCGACGCCCTGGGGACCGCCGACCTTGTGGCCCGACAGGGACAGCGCGTCGACGCCGGACGCGGCGAAGTCGACCGGGGTCGCGCCGACCGCCTGGACGGCGTCGGTGTGCACGGGGATCGCGTGTGGCCGGGCGGTCGCCACGACCTCGTCGACGGGCTGGAGGGTGCCGACCTCGTTGTTGGCCCACATGACCGTGATCAGCGCGACCGAGGCCGGGTCACGCTCGACCGCCGCCCGCAGGGCCGCGATCTCGAGCCGGCCGTCGTGGTCGACGGGCAGCAGCTCGACCTGGGCGCCCTCGTGCTCCTCGAGCCACGCCAGCGCGTCGAGGACGGCGTGGTGCTCGACCGCGGGCGCCAGGATCCGGGTGCGCGCCCGGTCGGCGTCGCGACGTGACCAGTAGAGCCCCTTGACGGCCAGATTGTCCGCCTCGGTGCCGCCGGAGGTGAAGACCACCTCACCCGGCCGGCAGCCGAGGGCCTGGGCGACCGTCTCGCGCGACTCCTCCACGACCCGACGGGCCCGGCGGCCCGAGGCGTGCAGGGAGCTGGCGTTGCCGACCTCGCGCAGCTGGGCGGTCATCGCCTCCACCGCGACGTCGGTCATCGGCGTCGTCGCGGCGTGGTCGAGGTAGACCGTCCGGGAGTCGTTCATGGCGTCTCCAAGGTTACGACCCGGCCGCGCGGCGCACCCATCCGGGACGTCCGGCGGTCGCTACGGTGGCCACGTGAGCGACGATCCCGAGCTGGTGGTCGCCGGGGCCGGCATCTCCGGTCTGGCGCTCGCCGCCGGTCTCGCCCGCGCCGGCTCGCCGTACCGCCTCCGGCTGCTCGATGAGCGCCCCGCCCTGGGCAGCACCGGCGGCGCGATCACGCTGTGGCCCGCGGCACTCGCCGCGCTGGACCGGATCGGTGCGGGTGCCGACGTCCGGGCGGTGGGTCATCGGGTCGGCGCGGGCACGATCCGCACTCACACCGGCCGGACGCTGCGCTCCCTCGACCCGGAGCGGACCGCCGCAGCTCTCGGCGAGGCGCCGCTGGCGGTACGCCGGGGCCTGCTCGTCGAGATCCTGCACGCCCGGATCGCGCCCGCCACGGTGACCTTCGGCGTGGCCGTGCACGGCTACGCGCGCGGCGACGACGGCGTCCGGGTGCCGACCTCGCAGGGCATGCTCACCGCGCGGGCCCTGGTCGGCGCCGACGGGTACCGCTCGCGAGTCGCTCGCGCCCTCCACCCCGGCCTGGCCGAGCGGTACGCCGGCTACCCGGCCTGGCGCGGCCTCAGCCGCACGCCGGGGCTCGCGGCGGTCCAGCTGTGGGGCGCACGGCAGGAGTTCGGCGTGGTGCCACTCGGCGACGAGGTCGCCTACTGGTTCGCGACCGTCCGCGAGCCCGCGGGCGGTGCCGCGGGTGACGAGCTGGCCCACCTGGCGGGGGCCTTCCGGGGCTGGCCGGATCCGGTCGCCCGGGTGCTCGCCGGCACCAGCCCGGAGGCGGTCAGCCGCAACGACGTACTGGACCGTCAGCCCCTCCGGCGCTGGCGCGACGGCCCGGTCGTGGTGATCGGCGACGCGGCGCACCCGATGCGCCCGCACCTCGGGCAGGGCGGCGGCCAGGCACTCGTGGACGCGGCGCTCCTCGCGTCGCTGCTCGCCGGCGACCGCTCCGCGGAGGAGGCGTTCGCGGCGTTCGAGGCCCGGCGCCGTCGTACGGCGGGGTGCGTGGTGCGGGCCTCCCGGGCCGCCGCGCGGACGGTCGAGGCCCCGGCGGCCGTGCACCGTCTGTCCGCACTGGTGCCGGACGCCGTCCTGCTGCGCGCCCTCGCCGCGCTCGGCGGGTCCCGCAGCTGAATCGGCGGCGACGGTTCACCTACCGAATTCGCTGCCTATCCGACCGAGTCAACGACAATTCTGGTAGGTGCGCCGCGCAGGGAGCCCCGCCCGTCAGAGGATCACGAGGTCATCGCGGTGGATGACCTCACGTTCGTACGCCGCACCCAGCTCGCGCTTGAGCTCCTTGGACGAGCGCCCGAGCAGGGAGGGGATCTCGCCGGCGTCGAAGTTGACCAGCCCGCGGGCCACGACGGCACCCTCGGGACCGAGGAGGTCGACCGGGTCACCGGCGCTGAAGTCCCCCTGGACACCGGTCACGCCGGCCGCCAGCAGGGAGGCGCGGCGCTCGACGACGGCACGCACCGCGCCCGCGTCGAGGACCAGCCCGCCCTTGGCCTCGGTCGCGTGGCGCAGCCACAGCAGCCGCGTCGGACGGCGCTTGCCCGTGGGGTGGAACAGGGTCCCGATCCGCTTGCCCGCGAGCGCCTCGCCCGCCCGGTCGGCGGAGGTGAGGACGACGGGGATGCCGGAGCCGGTCGCGATCGCCGCGGCGTCGACCTTGGTCACCATCCCGCCGGTGCCGACACCGGCCGCGCCGACCGAGCCGACGACCACGTCGTCGAGGTCCGCGGAGCCGCGCACGTCGGAGACCAGCCGCGCGCCCGGACGGGACGGCGGGCCGTCGTACAGGCCGTCGACGTCGGAGAGCAGCACCAGCAGGTCGGCGTGCACCAGGTGCGCGACGAGCGCGGCGAGCCGGTCGTTGTCGCCGAACCTGATCTCGGTGGTCGCGACCGTGTCGTTCTCGTTGACGATCGGGATCACGCCGAGCTCGAGCAGCTGGGCGAACGTCTGGTGCGCGTTGCGGTAGTGGGAGCGCCGGGTGACGTCGTCGAGGGTGAGCAGCACCTGGCCGGCGATCAGCCCGTGGCGGGCCAGCTCCTCGGTGTAGCGGTGCACGAGCAGCCCCTGGCCGACGCTCGCGGCGGCCTGCTGCGCCGCGAGCCCGCGCGGCCGCCTGCGCAGGCCGAGCGGGGCGAGGCCGGCCGCGATGGCACCCGAGGACACCAGGACGACCTCGGCGCCCCGGGCCCGTGCGGCGGCGAGTACGTCGACGAGGTCGCGCATCCGCTCCGGGTCGATGCCGCCGGACGCGGTCGTCAGCGAGGACGAGCCGACCTTGACCACGATCCGGCGGGCCGCGGTGACCGCTGTCCGCTCACTCACCGGGGTCGTCCTGCAGCCAGTCGTCGTCGACCGTCGCCGGCCTGAGGTCCGGGTCCTGCTCGGAGCCGATCTCATAGGAGCTCGGGCCGTAGACCTCGGGCTGGTCGATGCGGCGCGCGACGTCGGCCCGGGTCTCGCCCTCGGCCCGGTCGCCCAGCTGCTCCTGGATCTCGCGGCGGCGTGCGGCGGCGGGGCGCTGCTCGTGGAACCGGTCGTCCTCGCCGCGGCGCGACAGGTTCTCGGCCCCGGCGTCGATGCCCGGCTTGAAGTCGAAGACCACCGAGTCGTCGGTGGGCCCGATGAGGACGGTGTCGCCCTCCTCGGCCCCCAGCGCCAGGAGCTTGGCCTCCACGCCGAGCCGGTCGAGCCGGTCGGCGAGATAGCCGACGGCCTCGTCGTTGCTGAAGTCGGTCTGCCGCACCCAGCGCTCCGGCTTGGCACCGCGGACCCGCCAGCCGGCGCCGGTGCGCTTGACGGTGAAGCCGTCGTCGTCGACCGCCTTGGGACGCACCACGATCCGCGCGGGGATCTCGGACGCCTTCTCGCGCCGGGCCTCCGCCACGATCTCGGCCATGGCGTAGATCAGCTCCCGGGTGCCCTCCCCCGAGACGGCCGACAGCTCGAAGACCCGCAGTCCGCGCTCGCGCAGCTCCTCGACCACGAGCTCGGCGATGCCGCGGCCGTCGGGCACGTCGATCTTGTTGAGCGCCACGAGGCGGGGCCGGTCGTCCAGGCCGCCGTACCGCCGCAGCTCGTCCTCGATCACGTCGAGGTCGTCGACCGGGTTGCGGCCCGGCTCCAGGGTCGCGGTGTCGAGGACGTGGACGATCGCGGCGCACCGCTCGATGTGGCGCAGGAAGTCGTGTCCGAGTCCGCGGCCCTCGGCGGCACCCTCGATCAGGCCGGGGACGTCGGCGACCGTGAACACGGTCTCACCGGCGGTCACCACGCCGAGGTTGGGGACCAGCGTGGTGAACGGGTAGTCGGCGATCTTGGGCCGGGCGCGGGAGATCGCGGCGATCAGGCTGGACTTGCCGGCGCTGGGGTACCCGACCAGACCGACGTCGGCCACGACCTTGAGCTCGAGCACGACCTCGAGCTCGTCGCCGGGCTCGCCGAGCAGCGCGAAGCCGGGCGCCTTGCGGGACTTCGACGCGAGGGCCGCGTTGCCGAGCCCGCCACGCCCGCCCTGCGCGACCACCAGCTCCGCACCGGCGGTGACCAGGTCGGCGACGATCTCTCCGTTGCGGTGCTTGACGACCGTGCCCGCGGGGACGGGCAGCACCAGGTCGGCCCCGTGGGAGCCGTTGCGCCGGTCGCCCGCGCCGTGGCCGCCGTGCTCGGCCTTGCGGCGCGGGCTGTGGTGGTAGTCGAGCAGGGTGGTGACGTCGGGGTCGACGCGCAGGATGACCGAGCCGCCCGGGCCCCCGTTGCCGCCGTCGGGGCCACCGAGGGGCTTGAACTTCTCGCGGTGCACCGACGCGACGCCGTTGCCCCCGCGGCCCGCGGACACGGAGAGGACGACGCGGTCGACGAAGGTGGGCACGGCCATGGGCTCAGTCTTTCAGGAGGAAAATGGACGAAGGGCGCCCCGAACGGGACGCCCTTCGTTTGCCGAGGCAGAGGTGAGCGTCAGCTCACTCACCCGGGACGATGTTGACGACCTTGCGGCCGCGCCTGCGGCCGAACTCGACCGCACCGGGGATCAGCGCGAACAGCGTGTCGTCGCCGCCCCGCCCCACGCCGGAGCCCGGGTGGAAGTGGGTGCCGCGCTGGCGGACGATGATCTCGCCGGCGTTGACGAGCTGGCCGCCGAAGCGCTTCACGCCGAGGCGCTGGGCGTTGGAGTCGCGGCCGTTCTTGGTGGACGCCGCGCCCTTCTTGTGTGCCATGTTTCAGTCCTTCGGAGTGAGTCGAGCCCGGTGGGGACTCAGAGCTTGATGTCGGTGACCTTGACCTGGGTGTACTTCTGGCGGTGACCCTGGCGCTTCTTGTAGCCGGTCTTGTTCTTGTACTTCTGGATGACGATCTTCGGGCCCTTGGCGGCGCCGAGGACCTCGACCGTCACGGCCGCCTTGTCGAGGCCGGTGGCCGTGACCTTGTCGCCGTCGACGGCGAGGACGACCGGCAGGGTCAGGGTGTCGCCGACCGGGGTGGAGACCTTGTCGATCTCGATGACGTCGCCGACAGCGACCTTCTCCTGCTTCGCGCCTGCGCGCACGATCGCGTACACCACCGGGCTCCTTCTGGTTCAACGTCTGGGTCTACGGCACACTGCGGATCCCACGTCGCGAGCTACGTCGCGCGATGCCGGGTGCCAGCAGAACGGAACGCCTCGGCGGCGCACCGACGAACAATGTTACGCAGCCGGGCCGGTTCCGCCAAAATCACGGGTGCCGCCCCGGCCGCTCCGGGTGCTAGCGCTTGCGCGAGCCACCCTTGCGCTTGATCGGGACGTGCTCGACGTGCGGCTCCTCCGCGGG
Source organism: Nocardioides sp. L-11A (assembly GCA_029961745.1). NCBI lineage: Bacteria > Bacillati > Actinomycetota > Actinomycetes > Propionibacteriales > Nocardioidaceae > Nocardioides > Nocardioides sp. L-11A. The sequence continues at coordinate 1,892,547 of CP124680.1, read as the reverse complement.
CTCGGCAGCGGACTCGGCAGCAGGCTCCTCCGCGGGCTCGGCAGCGGGCTCCGGCGCGGCGTCGGCCGGCGGGCCCGCGGGACGGGTGGCGGCGCGGCGACGGGTGCGGGTCACCACGGTCGTGGTAGCCACCGGTGCCGGCTCGGGCTCGGGGACGACCTCGGGCTCCGGGGCGACCTCGGGCTCGGGGGCGTCCTCGGGCTCGGGGGCGACCTCCGGCTCGGGCCCGACCTCCACGGCAGGAGCCGCCTCGGGCATCTCGACCGGAGCCACCTCGGCGGGCTGCTCGTCCTCGGCGGGCTCGCGCTCGTCGCCGGCCGGCTTGGCCATCGCGGCGATGTCCTTCGGGGACGGCACCGCCTTCGGGGTCTCGGCGACGGGCTCGGCCTGATGGCCACCCTTGCCCTTGCGCCGCCGGCTGCCGCGGCGGGACTCCTCCTGCTCGCCTCCCCCGCGCTTGGGCTCGACGGGCAGGTCGTGGACCACGATGCCGCGGCCCTGGCAGTGGGTGCAGGTCTCGCTGAACGCCTCCAGCAGGCCGGTGCCGATGCGCTTGCGGGTCATCTGGACCAGGCCCAGCGAGGTGACCTCGGCGACCTGGTGCCGGGTGCGGTCGCGGCCGAGACACTCGACGAGGCGGCGCAGGACGAGATCGCGGTTCGACTCGAGCACCATGTCGATGAAGTCGACGACGATGATGCCGCCGATGTCGCGCAGCCGGAGCTGGCGGACGATCTCCTCGGCGGCCTCGAGGTTGTTCTTGGTGACCGTCTCCTCGAGGTTGCCACCCGAGCCGGTGAACTTGCCGGTGTTGACGTCGACGACCGTCATCGCCTCGGTGCGGTCGATGATCAGCGAGCCGCCGGAGGGCAGCCACACCTTGCGGTCGAGGCCCTTGGCGATCTGCTCGTCGATGCGGTACGTCGCGAACAGGTCCGGGACGCCGTCACCCGACTCGTGGTGCTCGAGCCGCTCGGCGAGGTCGGGGGCGACGTGCTCGACGTACTCCTTGACGGTGGTCCAGGCGTCGTCGCCCTGGACGACGAGCTTGGCGAAGTCCTCGGTGAACAGGTCGCGGACGACCTTGAGGGTGAGGTCCGGCTCGCCGTAGAGCAGCTGCGGGGCGCTGCCCTTGCCGACCTTGGCCTCGATGTCCTCCCAGCGCGCCTTGAGCCGCTCGACGTCGCGGGTCAGCTCGTCCTCCGAGGCGCCCTCGGCGGCGGTGCGGACGATCACGCCGGCGGTGTCGGGGACGATCTCCTTGAGGAGGGTCTTGAGCCGGGCCCGCTCGGTGTCGGGGAGCTTGCGGGAGATGCCGGAGGTGGTCCCGTCGGGCACGTACACGAGGAACCGACCCGCGAGACTGACCTGACTGGTGAGCCGGGCGCCCTTGTGGCCGATCGGGTCCTTGGTGACCTGCACCAGCACGGTCTGGCCGGACTGCAGCACCGACTCGATCTTGCGCGGCTCGCCGTCCTTGTGGCCCAGCGCGGACCAGTTGACCTCGCCGGCGTACAGCACCGCGTTGCGACCCTTGCCGATGTCGATGAACGCCGCCTCCATCGAGGGCAGCACGTTCTGCACCCGGCCGAGGTAGACGTTGCCGATGAGCGAGGTCTGCGACTCGCGGGCGACGTAGTGCTCGACGAGGACCTTGTCCTCGAGCACCGCGATCTGGGTGAGGTCCTTGCGCTGGCGGACGGCCATCACGCGCTCCACCGACTCGCGACGGGCCAGGAACTCCGCCTCGCTCACGATCGGCGCCCGACGCCGGCCTGCCTCGCGGCCCTCACGGCGGCGCTGCTTCTTGGCCTCCAGCCGGGTCGAGCCGGACACGGCCGTGATCTCGTCCTCGGGGGAACGCGGCTTGCGGACCCGGGTGACGGTGTTCTCGGGGTCGTCTCCCTCGCCCTCGCCGCCCTCGCCGGCGCGGCGACGCCGCCGGCGTCGGCGCGACGAGGAGGACCCGCCGGAGCCGGAGGCGCCGTCACCGTCCTCGGCGTCCTCGGCCTCGGTGGTCGCCGCCTCTCCATCGGTGGCCTCGGCGCCCTCGGCGGCGGCGTCGCCGCCAGGCTCGCCGCTCTCAGCGTCCTCACCCCCCGAACCGGAGGTGGGCTTGCGGCGGCGCCGACCGCCGCGGCGACGGCGGCGGCGGGCGTTGCCGGAGCCGGACTCCTCGCCGTCGTCGTCGCCGTCGTCGTCCCCGCTCTCGGACTCGGCCGCGTCGTCGGCTGCCGCCTCGGGAGCGGCCTCGGTCTCGGGTTCGTTCTCGGTGTCGGCTTCGGTCTCGGACTCGACGTCGGGGCCGGTGCCGCCCTCGGCAGCGAGCTCGTCGGTCGCGACCGGCTCGCCGGCGGGCTCGCCCTCCGAGTCCTCGTCCTCCTCGGCAGCCTCCTCGTCGGCCTCCTCGGCGGCGGGAGCGACCGGTGCCTGGAAGAGCACCGCGGCGTCCCGCGCGGTGGCCGGCGCCGCGACCTCGTCCGCGGCGACCTCCGCGGCCGCCTCCGGCGTGGTCACGGCGGCCTCCACGGTCTCCGCGGGAGCGGTCTGCGGACCGGGCTCCGCCGTGAGCTCGAGCTGCTCGGAGGTCGGGGCGGCCTCGGCCTTGGCCCGCGCTCGCGTGGTGGTCTTCTTGGCGGTGGTCTTCTTCGCCGCGGTCTTCTTGGCGGTGGTCTTCTTCGCGGCCGTCTTCTTGGCCGCGGTCTTCTTCGCCGCCGTCTTCTTGGCCGCGGTCTTCTTCGCCGCCGTCTTCTTCGCGGCGGCCTTCTTCGCCGGCTTCTCCGCCTTGGCCGGCTTCTCCGCGGGAGCGGAGGCCTCGGCAGGCGTCTCGGTCGGGGTGTCGGTGGGCGCGTCGGTCATTGCGCTACTCCTCCACCCGGGCGCGCTCTCACGTGCCCGGGGTGTCATCGGCGCACACGCTGGGCGGCGCCACAAGCCTTCGTGGGACGACACCCTCCGCGGCTCTGCGTCGCCGGAGGCCGGACCCTCGCCTGCCGCGGTCGCTGTGCGCGTCGCGTCGGGTGGTGGTCCGTACTCCACCGTGCCGTCCGGTCAGTCACCTGCCGTCCGGCGAGAACGTCGTCGATCTCACCGCACGCCGACCCGGAGGACGCGCGCGGGGGTAGATCTGTGGCGAGTATCGCACACGGCCGTCACCCGGCTGTCATCCCAGCGCCGCCCGCGGGTCGCCGACGGGTCGCCGGGGAAGCGTCGCCCGCGACGTCAGCGGGGTGCGAGCGGGTCGCCGATCGCACCCGACTCCCGCTCCAGGACGCCCTGGGCGACGCGGGTCAGCAGACCGGTCCCGGAGATCTCCTGCCCGGCAGCCTGACGCAGACCGGTGAGCACGTCGTCGGGGCGCACCGCGGGCACGGTGTGCGCCAGCAGCAGGTCCAGTTCGCCGGCGGCCGTCACCGCGAGCCGCACGACCGCCGCGCGGCAGTCGAAGGTGCGCAGGCCCTTCTTCGTCATCCGCTCGACGGTGACCGAGTCGGTCGCCAGGAACGCCGCCACCGCCTCCTCCGCGCGCCCGGGCGGCGTCTCCCCCAGATCGATCAGCCAGTGGCTGGCGGTCAGCAGGTCGGACAGCGACCCCGCGACGCTCGCCGCGGCGTCGACGACCGCCACCACGTCGAGCCCGTCGGGCAGGACGGCGTCCAGGGCCGCCCCGACCGTGTCGGGATCCCGGACCTCCGCGAGCCCGAGCTCGACGTACTCCGACTCGCTGGCGGCTCCGGTCGGCGAGGCGCCCGCGTACGAGATCCGCGGGTGCGGGTGGAAGCCCGAGGAGTAGGCCATCGGGATGCCGGCCCGGACGACCGCGCGCTCGATGGCGCGGCTGACGTCGCGGTGGCTGGTGAAGCGCAGCCGCCCGCGCTTGGCGTACCGGATCCGGATCCGCTGGACCGGCGGTGCCTGCTGTTCGGGCTGCTGACGACTCACTCGGGGAGGCTACCGAACCGCTCACCAACGACCGGTCGGCCGCCCCCGACTGCTCCAACGAGTTCGCGCGCTCCGACCCGCCCCGTAGACTGCCGCGCGTCCCTGGTCCGGTACCTCGGACGCACATACCGATTGGAGACCACCTTGCCTCGCGCCCTCATCACCGGCATCACCGGCCAGGACGGCCTGTATCTCGCCGAACTGCTGCTCGAGAAGGGCTACGAGGTCTTCGGCCTCATCCGGGGCCAGAACAACCCGAAGGCCGAGCTCGTCAACCGCACGGTTCCCGGTGTGACGCTGCTGCCGGGCGACCTGACTGACATGTCGAGCCTGCTGCGGGCGCTGCAGACCGCACAGCCGGACGAGGTCTACAACCTCGGCGCCATCAGCTTCGTTGCCTACTCGTGGGAGCAGGCCGCACTGACCACCGACGTCACGGCCAAGGGCGTGCTCAACATGCTCGAGGCGATCCGGGTGTGGTCGCAGGGCGACCTGTCGAAGATCCGCTTCTACCAGGCGTCGTCCTCGGAGATGTTCGGTCGCGTGCAGGAGGTCCCCCAGCGCGAGACCACGCTGCTGTGGCCGCGCTCGCCGTACGGCGTCGCCAAGGTCTTCGGCCACTACATGACGATCAACTACCGCGAGTCCTACGGCATGCATGCGTCGAGCGGCATCCTGTTCAACCACGAGTCGCCCCGTCGCGGACCGGAGTTCGTGACCCGCAAGGTCTCCCTCGCCGTCGCGTCCATCAAGCTCGGCCTGCAGGACAAGATCGTGATGGGCAACCTGGACGCCAAGCGCGACTGGGGCTTCGCCGGCGACTACGTCGAGATGATGTGGCGGATGCTCCAGCACGCCACTCCGGACGACTACGTCGTCGCCACCGGCGAGACTCACTCCATCAAGGAGCTGTTGGACGTGGCGTTCGGCGCGGTCGGGATCGAGGACTGGGAGCCCTACGTCCACCAGGACCCGCGCTTCTTCCGGCCCGCCGAGGTCGACCTGCTCATCGGCGATCCCGCCAAGGCCCGCGAGGTGCTGGGCTGGGAGCCGAAGGTCGGCTTCGAGCAGCTGGTGCAGATGATGGTGGAGTCCGACCTCAAGCTGCTCAGCGACAACGCCTGACACCATGACCCGCGCGCTGATCACCGGCATCACCGGCCAGGACGGTGGCTACCTCGCGGAGCAGCTCCTCGCCGACGGGATCGAGGTCTTCGGCCTCGCGGCCGACGACGGCTGGATCCCCGACGGCGTGACCCGGCTGCAGATCGACCTCCGGTCCAACGACGAGGTGAGCCGGGCTGTGGCCGATGTGGCACCCGACGAGGTCTACCACCTGGCGGGGCTGTCGTCGGTCGCCCGGTCCTGGGAGGCGACCGAGCTGACCATGGACATCAACTTCCTCGGCCTGGTCCGAGTCGTCGAGGCGCTGCGGGAGCACGCTCCCAAGGCCCGGATCGTCCACGCCAGCAGCTCGGAGATCTTCACCGAGGAGGTGGCGGTCCAGGACGAGTCGACGCCGATCCGGCCGCGCAACCCCTACGGGCTGTCGAAGGCCGTGGCCCACGAGGCGGTGCAGTACTACCGCGACCTCGGGGTCTGGATCAGCTCGGTGATCCTCTTCAACCACGAGTCGGTGCGACGCCCCGACACCTTCGTCACTCGTCGGATCACCAAGGGAGTGGCCCAGATCGCGCGCGGCGCGGCCGGTCCCCTGACCCTCGGCAACATCGACGCCCGACGGGACTGGGGTCACGCACTGGACGTCGTTCGTGCGCTTCAACTGGTGGTGCGCCACGACCACCCGGACGACTTCGTCATCGCGACCGGCGTCAGCCGCAGTGTCGCGGACTTCGTCGCGGCGGCCTTCGCACATGTCGGCATCGCGAACTGGCGTGACCACATCCGGGTCGATGACGACCTGCTGCGTCCCACCGACGCTCCCGACCGACGCGGCGACGCCTCCAAAGCCGCCCGGGAGCTGGGCTGGACCCCGACGATCTCCTTCGAGTCCATGGTCGCCGAGATGGTGGACGCCGACCTCGCTCGGCTCGATCAGAAGGACTGAGCGGATGCGGAGCCCCTGCCTCAGGATGAGGCAGGGGCTCGACGCAGGCCCGTGATCTCCTCGAGGCGCGCCGCCATCGAACGGCCGACTGCCAGCGGTCCGGCGACCTCCTGGATGTGTCGAGCAGCCCGCGCACCCATCTCCCGCCTGAGCGCCGGATCGTCCGCCAGCAGACGTAGCCACGCGGCCGCCTGGGAGACATCCGGCTCCGCCCACCAGCGTCCAGGGCGGTAGACCTTCTCGTAGGTCGGCTGGATCTCGTGGTCCTCGGCAACGATCGGGCGCATGCGGTAGCCGACCAGTGCCGCCGTCTCCATGGTCATGAACGAGGTGTTGCCACCGAAGGCCGTCGCGACGACGGCCTTGCCCAGACTCATCGCCTCCGCCATTCCCAGGCCGAAGCCCTCGGAGCGATGGAGGGACATGTAGATGTCGCAGGACGCCAGGAGCGCGTCCATCTGGGGCCGAGGAAGATCCTGACTGAGCAACGTGCCGTTGACGGAGGCGACAGCCTCGCGCAGCTCGTCGAAGAGGCCCGGGAACCGCTCGCTCGACATCGCCTTGACGACGAGATGGGCGCTGCTTCCCCGCTCCTCGGCGCCGAACGCCTCGGCGAAGGCCGCCACGCAGCCGAAGGGGTTCTTCCGAGCGACGCTGGAGTTCGCATCGAAGGTGAACAGCACCCGCAGCCCCTCCGGCAGGGTGGCCACGCGCGGATCCAGGGCCGGCGCCTCCACTGGTGGCACCACCGCCGGGATCATCCGCACCGGCTTGGTGCCGAGCGCTCGAAAGGTCCCCGCGACGAGATCCGACGCCGCCCACACCTCGTCGACCCGCTCGTACTGCCGGATGTGGCCCGACTTGAGTTCGAGCAGCTCCCAGTACCACAGGCCGATGGTGTAGCGGCCGAGATCGGCGTCGGTGAGGTTGACCATCTCGTTGACGTTGAGGAGCACGAGGTCGATGGGGTGGCGCCGCCCCCGGGGCAGCGCGTCCAGGGCCGCGCTGCGGCGGCCCGGATCGCGCGGGGCGCCGCTCGTCGCCTCCACGATCGACACGTCGACCCCGGCCAGGACGAGCGCGTCGACGACGCGCCGCGAGGCCTCGGCCAGGCCGTGCACGGCGCTGAAGTCACCGACGAGGTTGACACCCGCCGTCACGACCCCCGCGCCTCCTGGGTCAGCCGGGCGATCTCCATCTGGAGGGCTGCGAGATCGCGACGCAGCGCGCCCTCGGTGTCGTAGAGCTGCTCGCGAACCGCGACCGCGCCGCTCTCCCGATGGGCGATCGCCGCCTCCTCCGCCTCACGGGCGATGCGATCGACGCGCTTCTCCATCCGCCTGACCGCATCGGCCAGCTCGGTGAGCGCGTCGGCAGTGGACCGGTTGAACGCGACCTGTCGCCCGACGAACATCCGCCAGGGAACATGCATGAGCGCGCGGCGGAACACGTGCTTGCTCTCGTACGGAAGCCCGAGATCCGCCTGCCTGACCAGGTCACCTGCTCTCGATGTCACGGCGTCAGCCTAGCGAGCGTGGCGCACACCCCGACCGCCGTCCTCGACCAGGAAGTCCCACACCTGGGCGGCGTAATCGTCCCACGAGCCGAGGTCGTGCTTCGACACCTCCGCCTGGAGGCGGTCGTAGGTCTCACGATCCGCCAGCATCGTCCGCAGAGCGTCGACGATCGCCTGGTCGTCTCGAGGATCGATCAGGATGCCGCCGAGCGGCACGCCGTCCGGGGCGACGATGTCCCGCGTGCTTCCGAAGTCGCTCGTGATCACTGGGGTGCCGGCAGCGAGCGACTCGGCCACGGGCAGTCCGAATCCCTCGTTGAGCGAGGGGAAGAGCGTGCAGTGGGCCAGCTGGAGCGCAGCCCAGAGCTGGTCGTCGGGCAGTCCTCGGATCGACTGGACCGGCCGTCCTGCCCCCTGCAGGTCGCCGATCGCCTCGTAGAACGCCTCAGCCTTCCAGGAGGCGGCGCCGACCAGGGTGAGCGAGAACCTCAGGCCTTCGCGCCACAGCAGCTCGGCCGCGTGCAGGACCGCGAGGTGGTTCTTGCGGGGCTCATGGCTACCGACCACGAGCACCATCGGGACCGACGTGACGCCGAGCCGACGACGGGCCTCGGCCAAGGACTCCTCGTTCGGCGTCTGCCCGGCGACGGGCAGGGTGATGCCCTTGACGAGCGGTCCTTCCTCGCGCACGCCGGCGAGCATCCCGCGCCAGCCGAGGTACTCCGTCGCCGCAGCGTCCGAGATCGCCGCGATGCGGTCGACGTTGCGGCTCGACGCCAGGTAGCGCGCGAACATGCCGGTCATCCCGGGAGCCACCGAGCTCGCCGTGGTCAGGGGGATGCAGTCGTAGCCGATGATTCCCACCCGACACTCGGCATAGCTGGCGAGGGCCATGATCCTCGTGATCCGGTTGGGATCGCCTGCCAGTTCCGGCACCAGGTGAGTGCCCGCCCACGGCACCACGACCTCGGGCGGAGGAGCGTGGTCCTCCCGGACGACCTCACCCCCGAAGATCCGTGCGTGGTTGACCGGGGACAGCGGACGCATCGCCCGCAGGTCCGGGGTCCACCCGACGAATTCGACTCCCTCGCGCTCAGCCCAGCGGACCGAGACCGCGCGCACGACGCGTTGGATACCCGAGACGAAGTCGGTCCTCGAGGTGTCGTGGATGTCGCAGGTGACCGTGCCGACGGCAACCCGCACCGGAGCGGGCTCGTCGGTGCGCTCGAGGACGCGCAACGCGGAGAGCAGTGCCGCCCAGGGACCGCGCAACCTGGCGGTCCGGGCCATCGATTCCGTCTGCTCCGAGGTGGGGAGCCGGCCGGTCAGGACCGCCCGCGCGAGCCAGAGGTGGCCCGGCACCGCAGGTGCGAGGAGGTCCTCGAGCCGACCGATCTGGGTCGTCGGGTCATCGGAACCCCCCGATCCGGCGGTGCCGGTGGAGGACCCTCCCGCCAGGACCTCGATCAGCGTGGCGATCCTCGCTGCGGCGGCGCGCCGCTGTCGTTCGCCCATCCGCTCGAGAATGGCCCGGGCGCGCTCCGGCGCGCGCTCGTCCCAGTGCTGCCTCATCAACACCCCACGATCCTTCACGGCACCAACACCTGCCAAAGCTCTGCGGCGTAGTCGTCCCACGACCGGGTGTCCCGCGACCGCGCCTCGTGCACGAGCCGGGCATGGAGCTCGTCATCGGTCAGGAGAGCCCGAATCGCCGACATCACGGCGCCGACGTCGACAGGGTCGACCAGGATCGCGCCGTTGCCCTCGGCGATCTCTCGAGTGCTCCCGAAGTCGGACGTGACCACGGGGACGCCGTAGGAGAGCGCCTCGGCGACCGGGAGACCGAACCCCTCGTGCCGGGTCGGGAAGACGACCATCCGCGCGGAACGATACGCAGCGTCGAGATCGGCGTCCGAGACCTCCTTGTCGACCGACAGCGGTCGGCCCGCCTCGACCAGGCTCTCGATGAGCAGACGCGACTCGTCGTCCTGACCGCTGATGGGTCCGATCAGGCGCAACCGGAACCTCTCACCGGCACGCCACAGATGCTCGGCGGCCTCGACGAGGACGATCTGGTTCTTGCGGCGGTCCACGGTGCCGACGCAGAGCACCTCCGGGAGAGGCAGCTCCACCGACGCACGGTCCGAGGCGACCTTCACGGTCGTCGGAAGCCCGCACGTCACGATCCGCGGTCCGTCGATCCCCTGAGCCGGCAACGCCGACACGAAGCCGGCGAACTCCGCCGCGGCGCTGGTACTGATGCCCGCGACGACGTCGACGTACTTCACGAGCTCGAGGTACTCGGCGAACTTCTCGCGATCCTTCTCCGTCACCAGCTCGGCGCTGACCACGGGGATGCAGTCATAGCCGATGATGCCGACCGGGCTCGGGGAGAACTCCGCCAATCCTGCCAGGCGTCGCCCCTCCTCCATGAACGGCACCTCCAGCAGCAGGACCGGGGCGCCCCACGGGATGATCCGACGCCGACGATCGCCCGAGCCGTCAGCGGCACGCCCGGATGAAGCGCGGACGCGACCACGCTCCTCCTCAGACAGGGCAGTGAACGCCTTGCTGTCGTCCCAGCGCACCAGCTCGATCTCGTGGTCGCCGTCCCAGCGGGGGACGAGCTGTCGGACGACCCGCTGGATGCCCGTCAGCAGATCGCTCCGCGCGCTGAAGTCGACGTCCACGATGGGACGGTCGGTGATGACCTCGATCTCGGTATCGGCGTCCGATGTTCCCATCGTGGACGCAGCGAGGTTCAACAGCCAGATCACGACGTCTCGCTTCGCGAGCAGCCCGAGCCGTCGGCGAACCATCCGGACGAGGTCGGACGTCGGCAGCTGTGCGGTGAGGGCCGCGACGACGAGCCACACATCCGCTGAGTCGGTTCGTGCCCGGAGCCGGTCGACCAATGCTTCGAGGACCTGCACGCCGTCGATCGTCGGCACACCCGTGGGCGGCGGAACCTCCTCGAGCAGATGAGGAGCCACTGCACGCAGGCGCTGGTCGAGCGCCTCGAGCAGGCTCGCACTGGTCGGCATCGTCACCGGCTCGACGCCTTCGACCTCGCCCAGCGAAGCGGCCGGGTGACACGCCACGACGAGCTGTGCTCGATGCGGTCGATCCGGTCACGCAGCTCCCGCACCTTCTTCTTGTGGGCCAGGTTGCGGTCGGCGTTGCGCTCCTTGACGACCTTGAGCCGGTTGGTCAGGCGCTCGCGCTCCTTGAAGCCCTGCGCCCACGACTCCAGCGCGACTCCTCGCCAGTGCACGACGTCCTCCCAGAGCTCACGACCGCGGTCGATCGCCTCGGCATGTGCCGCGCGGATCCCGGCGAGCTCCTCGCCCTGTCGAATCTCGCGCGCGGTCGTGTACTCGTCGAACACGCAGACCGGGTAGCTCAGAGCGCGCTTGACCTCGCTCTGCTCCGCAGCGACGTAGTAGCGCGAGAGCCCGTCGAAGATGGCGAACTCGTAACCGGCCCCGAGCAGCAGACCCTCCCAGGGCTCGTGGGACGGCTCGGTCGAGAGCGGCTCCGTGGCCTCGACGACGACGACCCACGGTCGATGACGGGAGAAGTCGATCGACCCGAGGACGTCGGCCTCCGCGCCCTCGACGTCCACCTTCAGGAAATGCACCGTGTCTCCGAGCAGCTCGGACTCGAACAGCGCCGACAGGGTGACGGTCGGGACGGTGATGTCGTCGACGACGAAGCGGTCATCGACGGCATGACGGGCTGCGACGTCGGCGACCAGCGTCGACAGGCCCGTGACATCGCGCTCCGCTCCCGGTTGGTGGACGCGGTGGAGCACCAGCTCGGCAGCCTCGTCGGACGTCACCGCTGCCTGGACGACCAGATCGGCCGGCCGGGCCTGTCGGATGCTCTCGGCGAGCTCCGGCACCGGTTCCACGTTGACCCCGCGCCACCCGCGGTCGTAGAACGCCTTGGTGACCGAGTGCTCGACGGCGTCCCACGCACCGACATCGACATAGCGCCCGTTCCTCACGTGTCCGAGCGCCCGCCAGAGCAGGACGTCCTCACCGTTCTGGGCATAGGAGACGAAGATGCCATCAGCCACCCGCGTACCTTAACGGCGCCGCAAGCCGGAGACGATTCCACAACGCCGCGGCCCGCCGCCTATCATCCGTTCGACCTATCAGTAGGGTGGACGGCCGACACGGGATGGCGAGCGTGTCCCAGGACCAACGGAGGTGCGGACGTGTCGCGGAACCACGAGACGTCTGTCACCCCCTCGAACGCACCAGATACGTCCCCGATCTCTCACCGGTTCGTCGCGACTGAGCACGCCTGGACCGGCCGCCTCATCGAGGTTGGCTTGGTCCTGGCAATCGCCGCCTGGACCGTCCTGCGCTACGGCGGCACCGGTCTCAACGCGGACGGCGTCGAGCAGTCGACCATGTCGGTCCAGTCGCCCAGCCTCTTCTACTGGGGCCAGAATCGGCTCGCCTCGTTCGTCTCGCTCCTGGCCAGCCCCGTTTCGTCCCCGGACGCAAACCTGTTCGTCTGCATGTTCCTCAATGCACTCGGATTCGTTCTACTGCTCCGTCTACTGTCCGGCCTGCTGGCGGACCATCTCGGCGAGAAGGTGCGCGCGCTGCCGCGTGCGGTCCCGTTCCTGGTCCTCGCCGCCGCCGCCTTCGCCGGTCTCGAGCCCATCACCGTCCACGCCTTGGCACTCGAGGGCCAACCGTATTCTTGGTCGTGGTTCCTGGCATGGTCCGCGTTCCTCCTCTGGCGACGCAGCCCGGTGTCCGGCCGACTGGCTGCGGTGGCCTTCGCCGGCATCGCCATGGGCCTCAATCCGTCTGTCGCTCTCGTGCCCGCGTTCCTCACCGCTGTCGAGGTCCTGAGGACCCGCCGTCTGATCCCGTGGATCGGCTTCGGTGCTGTGTGGATCGCCTGGCTCGGCGTGTGGCTGGTGCTCATGGACTCAGTCGACGTCTCGACCCCGACGCCCCAGCCGGACACGTCGTACTTCAGCTTCGATCCCCACCTCCTGGCGACCGGGTTCTCGACAGCCGTGGGGAACGTCCTCGGCGCATTCGGTGGATTGAGGCTGGTCGTGCTCATCGCGTTCGCGCTGGCGGTGCTCCTGTGGCGTGCAGCGGACGTGCCCGCGAGCACGATCAGGCGCTTCGCCGTGTGCGTGCTCTTCTGCCTCGGCTACACAGCCCTCTTCGCCGGCAACCCGTGGACGACCGCCAACACTCTCCACTTCCGGTACTTCTTCCCCGACCTGCTCCTCATCGTCGGGGTGATCGCGTCGACCGCTCTCCTGGCCATGGGGCACGTCGCCAGCACCGATCGGCGCCAGCGCCAAGCGGCCGTCATCGCTGTTGCCCTGGCCGCCTGCTTGGCCGCGCTGGCCGGACCCGCGCGACCGGCGTGGGATGGGGCCCTGGCCCGAGAAGCAGCGCCGATCGCCGACTTCGCCCGGTCACAGGACGCCCGTTTCATCGCCGGTGACTACTGGCTCGGTTGGCCGACCATGCACCAGATGCTCGAGGACGGCCGCACCGCCGCCTACGTCGCCAACGAGAAGTCCGGGGGGGACCTGTCGCGCTACGAGACGGCTCTCGTTGACGAGATCGAGGACGGCGGGACTCCTCCGCGCGCCGTCTGCATCCGAGCCGACACCCAACTCTGCGCAACCTATCTGGACTTCTACACCGGAGCCGGCTGGCAAGATGCCGGTCCATGCGAGGGTCTTCGTTCGAGGGTTCCGTGCACCCTGATGGAGTATCACCCGACCGACGTCAAGCAAGGGACGAGCAAATGACCGGAGACCGGCACCGTGAGCAGCCCGTCGATGAGCGGTACTACGAGGTCATCAAGCCGGCCGGCCTCACCGAGAAGCTGATGATCCGGGCCCGTCGACGGATGTATCAGGATCTGGTCGACCGTGTACGCCCGACGAGCACCACGCGCATCCTCGACATCGGCGTGTCCGACGTCCTCGGCGAAGGTGCCAATTTCCTCGAGCAGACCTATCCCCACCGTTCTCAGATCACCGCAGCGGGCATCGGTGCGGCACCGGAGTTCCAGCAGGAGTTCCCCGACATCGCCTACCACCAGATCGTTCCGAACGAGCCGATGCCCTTCAGCGACAGACAGTTCGACGTCGCAGTGTCGAACGCGGTTCTCGAGCATGTCGGAAGTCCGGCGAACCAGCAGGCCTTCGTCGCGGAGGCGCTGCGTGTCGCCGACATTGTCTTCTTCACCGTCCCCCACCGCTTCTTCCCTGTCGAGCATCACACCAAGATCCCATTCGCCCACTGGAGCGACTCGACCTTCAGGGTGGCCTGCCGGGCTCTGGGCAAGCAGTCCTGGACGGACCCGTCAGAGCTGATCCTGATGTCCGAGCGGCGACTGCATCGGGCCGTGCCGCCGGCGGCGTCCGATGCACAGGTCGGACGTACGGGGCTGAAGCTCGGCTGGTTCAGTTCCAACCTCTTCCTCTACATCGACAACCGGTCGCAGTCCACCGGTGGGACGGCGGCGTGACCTCATGACCCGGAGCCTCAGCTCGGCTGACCTCGCCGACCTCGACATCGCGGTCGTACTTCCCGCGTACAACGAAGAGGCGACGATCGCCGAGACAATCCGTGATTTCCACGGGGCACTGCCCGCTGCCCGCATCCACATCATCGACAATCGGTCGTCGGACGCGACGGCGGCCCTCGCCGCGCAGACGCTTGAGGAACTGGGCTGCCCGGGCTCGGTCCTCGAAGAGCTCCGCCCTGGCAAGGGCAATGCGGTCCGCCGCGCTTTCGTCGAACTCGACGCGGACGTGTTCGTACTCGCCGACGCCGATCTGACTTACCCGGCCAGTGACGTGCTTCCTCTCCTCGAGCCGGTCGTGAGCGGCCGCGCCGACATGGTTGTGGGTGATCGCATGAGCGGCGGGCACTACGCGCGAGAGAACAAGCGCTCCCTACACAACGCCGGCAACAACTTCATCAAGGGGACGATCAACAGGCTCTTCGGAGCTGACCTAGTCGACATCACGAGCGGTTATCGCGTGTTCAGCCGACGTTTCGTGCGGACCTACCCCGTGATCGCAGAAGGCTTCGAGATCGAGGCCGACCTGACCATGCACGCACTCCACCACCGACTGCGCGTCGTCGAACTGCCCATCAACTACGTCGACCGGCCGCCGGGAAGCGTGTCGAAGCTCCGGACCGTCTCCGACGGGGCTCGCGTGCTCTTCACGATCGCCCAGATCGTCCGGTTCTACCGGCCCCTGCGGTTCTTCAGCTTCGCCGGCATCCTCATCGCCCTCGCCGGAGCGATCGCTGCGGTGCCCGTGATCCAGGACTGGTTCCAGCACAACTACATCTACCATGTGCCGCTGGCCATTCTGGCCACCGGACTGTGCCTGATGGCCATGCTGATGGTCGCGATCGGATTCGTGCTCGATTCGGTCGCCCACAACGAACGGCTCGGGTTCGAACGACGCTGGATCGACACCGAGAAGCGGGTCCCCGCGGACGCTCGACGCCGCTCGACATCCTGATCACCGTCTGCGGGGCCGCCACCAGTTAAGGTGCTGACCATTTCCCCGCCCTGTGCATGGAGGACTCTTGCTTGCTCTCGACTGCCCGACCCAGTCCTACGACTGGGGCTCAGCCGAGGCGATCCCCGGCTTCCAGCGCCGTCGACCCGACGGCGGCCCCGTCGCGGAGGTCTGGGTCGGCACCCACCCCCTCGGCACCGCGCAGTTCATCGACAGCGACGGAGAACGGCAGCCCCTGACCGCCGCGGCCGGCGAGCTCGAGTTCATGCTCAAGGTGCTCGCGGCGGAGCGCCCTCTGTCGATCCAGGCACACCCCAACGCCGGCCGCGCCCGCGCCGGGTTCGAGGACGAGGAAGCGCGTGGGATCCCCATGGCTTCCCCGCAGCGCGTGTTCAAGGACCCGTACCCCAAGCCGGAGATGGTCTACGCGCTCTCGACCTTCGACACGCTGGTCGGATTCCGCCCGACCGCCGAGATCCTGCGGGTGCTGATGCCGCTGGGGCACCCGACGGCGAAGGCGCTGACGAAGCAGTTGCGCGACAATCCCGGCTTCGCCGGGATCGTGCGGCTCGTCGAGGGCTTGCTCTCCGCTCCCCCCTCGGCGGAGACGGTGGAGGAGATCGTCCTGCAGTGTCGAGAGGCGCTGGAGGACGGCATCGACATCAAGCGCGCGTACGCCACTGCGGTCGAGATCAACGCCCATCACCCGGGGGACGTCGGGATCATCGTCTCACTCCTCCTCAATCGCCTCACCCTGCAGCCGGGCGAGGCGGCGTACCTCGGAACCGGCATCATTCACGCGCATCTCAGCGGACTCTGCCTCGAGGTGATGGTGTCCTCCGACAACGTGCTGCGCGCGGGGCTGACCTCGAAGCACGTCGACCCCGCCGGCCTCGTCCGGTGCCTGGAGGAGGGCATGTCCCGGGTCGCCCGCGTGACACCCCAGCTCTCCGGCACGTCGACCGATGTCTTCAGTCCGACGCGAGAGTTCGCCCTCTCGGTCACCCAGAGCTCCCAGGCCGACCCGGCGGGAGCCGTGCTCCCCCACCGCGGCAAGCGCCTTCTGGTGTGCACGGGCGGGGAGGTCGCCCTCCTCAACGCGCGCGACGAGATGCTGCACCTGCGTCGCGGTGACGCCGCGTACGCCGACGAGGGGGACGGCGAGCTGCGCATCATCGGCACCGGCGAGGTCGCCCAGGCCTACGTACCGTCCGGCGCCGCGGGTCGGCTCGACGATCTGCTCTGATCGGTAGCCCCGGCGACCACGACAGCACGAGTCGCCTCTCGGGCCACCCGCTCGCGATCGGATCCGTCGTTGCCCGACGAGCCGAGCGTCAACGACGAGCCCGGCTGTCGCGCGTCAGAGCGATGTCGCGATCCTCCGGACGCGGCAGGTTGGGGTAGACCGGGGTGTACCGGTCGCGCCACGGGATCCCCCACCGACGCCGCAGGAAGCGGGTGGCATCGGGCTCGGGGATCCGCTCCCTGGTCTGCGACTCGAAGTGGAACAGCTCGCAGTGGGCGAGGTACAGAATCCGGTAGCCGGCCGCCGACACCTTGTAGCAGAAGTCGACGTCGTTGTAGTCCGCGCGCAGCTGCTCGGTGTGGCCACCGACCTCGAAATAGACCTCGCGCCGGAGACCCATACAGGCACCGGTCACGCCGGTCACCTCCCGATCGACCACCGTCGTTCCGCCGGGGCTCGGAAGCTCGCCCGGCGTCTTCGCGAAGGGGTGCATGTAGCGACCGTAGGAGCAGGCGATACCGACATGCTGGATCGCGGTGCTGGAGTAGAGCAGGCGGGCGCCGGTCAGACCGACGCCCGGCTGCTCCAGCGGCGCGAGCAGCTCCTCGAGCCAACGCTCGTGGCGCACCTCCACGTCGTCGTTGAGGATGACCAGCCGATCGCCTGTGGACGCCAGCACCCCCAGGTTGACCTTGTGGCTGTAGTTGAACGGCTCGTCGTACCGGACGAGGACCAGCCGATCACCGCCGATCTCGTCCAGCTCGGCGAGCACCTCCTCGGGCGTGTCGGCGTCGTAGACGACGACGACCTCGAGATTCGGATGGTCGGTGGCCGCCAGCGCGGAGCGGACCGCATGAGTGACCAGGGTCCGATGGCGGCCCCAGACGATCGAGGACGACCCCCGGGTCGGGATCACGATGCTCACCCGTCGCTGGGGCGGGAGGATCCGCCGGGTGCGGTATCGGCCGGGGCCGACGACCTCGACCGTGCCCTCGATGCCGACCCGCTCGAGGTGCTCCTGGACCGCGCGGCAGCCCCCGTCGGACACACTCGGCGGGATCTCGGCGCCGGTAGCCATCCGCCTGTGGTAGAGCACCTCCGGGATGTGCACGATGCGGCGGGCCTGCTCGCCGACACGCAGGACGAGGTCGTGGCTCTCGGAGCCGCCGAAACCCTCGCGCAGACCACCCAGCTCACGCACCAGCGACGTGCGGATCACCGCGAGGTGGTCGCCGTAGTTCTGGCTGCGCAGCCGCTCGGGTGACCAATCAGGCTTGTGGAAGGCGCCCGTGAGCCGACCGTCCTCGCGAATCCAGTCCTCGTCGGAGTAGAGGTAGTCGACATCGTCGTGCTCGGCGATCCGGCCGGCGTTGATGGCGAGCGCGTCCGGCGTGAGCAGGTCGCCGGGATCGAGGAACGCGAGGAAGGCACCGCGGGCAGCGCCGATCCCGTCATTGGCCGCCGCCGCGTCGGCCGACCGCTCGACGACGATGACGCGTTGATCGCGGGCCGCGTGCTCACGGGCCGCCTGTCGCGCCGCGGTCTCGGTCGACGCGTCGACGACCAGCACGAGCTCCCAGCCGTCGTAGGTCTGGGTGAGGACCGACTCGATCGCGGCTGACAGAACGGAGGCGGTCGAGTCGCCGGCCGGCGCGACGACGGAGAAGAGAGGCTCCGCCGTCATCCCCGCATCCTCGAGAGCGGGCGGACGAACGCCCGACCCACCCGCCACGTGCGCGACGTGCGCATCGCGGCGAGCTCCTCGTCGCGGGCACGGACGGTCGCCTGGAGCTCCTTGACCCGTTCCCGCGCCTGCTTCAGGTCGTGCTGGAGTCGGGCGACGGTCGCCTCGAGACCGATGACGTTGTCGATCGCGACCAGCTCTGCGTGGCGGGCCAACAGGTCGTCGTCGGCCGCGAACACGCGCTCTCGCCACTGCTCCGGCGGCTGCTGGTCAGTCATCTCGTCCTCACCAAGGGGGCGGCTGGGTGCCGCAGAACAGTACCGCAGGAGATCACCTCGACCGCCGGGGCGCTCCGCCGGAAATGCCGTTCGGCAACGGGATGCCGACTGGGATGGGAGACTCCCCCGGTGCGGCCATTCCCTCGCCTACGGCGGGCGTTCTCCGATCGACGGCGGCCTGCCCCCGGTCCCGTGGTCATCTGCCCCTATCTCCACGACGGTGAGGACGTCAGTGTCCGCGAGGCGTTCGGCGTCGGGCTCGCCGCGACGCGACACATCGAGTTCGACATCTGGCAGGACGTGCACTGCCTGGGACCCGAGCGCGCCTTCCAGTTCCTCTGGGATCGCCACCCCGGACGAGACGTCGTCATCGTGCACAGCGACATGAGGCCGATGCCCGGTCGCCCGCCAGGATCCTGGTACGACGAGCTCCTCGACTACACCCGTCGCTTCCCCGAGGCGGGCATCCTGGCATGCAACCTCTACTCACCTCCACGGGACGAGGAGTCGCCGACCAGTGTCGTCCAATGCGCCGGCGGAACGCTCGACGGCGGCGTCATCAGCCATATCAACGGCCGGGTGGCCTCCACGGCAGGCGACCCCGGTGTCGATCCGGCGCTGCTGACACAGGTCCGCAGAGTGCCGTGGGCGACGTTCGGTGGCGTGTACATCCGACGCGCGGTGATCGACGCCTGCGGCCCGTTCGACGACAGGTACCAATGGGCCTACGTCATGGACGCCGACTACTGTCTCGAAGCCCGTGCGCGCGGTTTCGAGGTGCTCCAGGTGCCTGTCGCCCTGCAACACGACGAGAGCCGCACGACAAAGCCCCTGATGGAGGCCCGTCCGGACCTGGCGTCCCACATCCAGGGCAACACCGACCTCTTCCACGACAAGTGGCGCGGACGCCACGACCTCTTCTCGGCCACGGCACCCGACGATGCGAGCGCGAAGGGCGAGGTGCAGGCTCTCCCGTCCGCCCACGACTAAGGTGTCGCCGGTGAGCGATCCCTACGGCCAGAATCCCCCCGGCCAGCCCCCCTCCGGCCCCGACCCGTACGGCCAGGCCCCGGCGAGCCCGAATCCCTACGGCCAGCCGCCCGCACCGCCGCCGTACCCCGGTGGGACCGGTGGCGGCTACGGTCCGCCCGGCGGCTTCCCCGGCGGCTCCGACCCCATGCCGCCGAAGACCGACGGCATCTCGATCGCCGCTCTGGTGACTTCCCTGCTGTGCTGCCTGGCTCCCGTCGGCGTGGTCCTCGGCATCGTGGGCCTGTCCCGCACCAAGGGCGGACGTCGCAAGGGCCGTGGCCTCGCGATCGCGGGCATCGCCGTCGGCGTCCTGATGTCGATCGTCTCGGCCGTCGTGGGTGCCGCGATCTTCATCTTCGCCGAGTCGGTCGTGACGCCGGGCAACGCCGAGGTCGGCCAGTGCGTCGATGTCGACGAGGACGACGACCTGGTGCTGCTGCGCAAGAAGGACTGCACCGAGGAGCACGACGCCGAGATCGTCGGTGTCGCCGAGGTCACCTCCGAGAACCGCAGCGACATCGAGAAGGGCCTGGTCTCCTACTGCTCCACGGCCATCGATCCCGACGATCTCGCCAAGCTCGCGCCCTACGCCTCCGACATCGCCGCGGTGATCGAGGACCCCGACGACGTCAGCGTCGGCGACCACCTGGTCTGCTACGTCGAGCCGGACGACGAGCTGACCGAGCCGATCCTCTGACCCGCCGGCCCCCACGATGACGAACCCGTACGACGGCGGCTATCCGGCGTACCAGCCCGGCCCGAACCCGTACGACGGCGCGCCCCCCGCACTCGGCCGCCCGGCGTACGACGGGCTGTCGATCGCCGCCCTCGTCTGCTCCCTGTCATGCTGCGCCGCGCCGGTCGGGATCGGGCTGGGGATCGCCGGCGTGATCCGCACCGGCGGCGGGCGGCGGTCGGGCCGGTGGGCCGCCGTCACGGGCATCGTCGTGGGCGTCGTCGTCCTGCTGGCCGGGATCGGGTTCCTCGTCTTCGCCGGGATCATGGGCAGTCGCACGGTCTGGGAGGACGAGGCCACCGCCGGCCAGTGCATCGACATCGACTTCCTCGATGACCCGATCAAGGCCTCCTGCGGCGACCCGCACGCCGGTGAGGTGATCTGGGCCGGACGGTTCGACCACGACCTGGTGGCGCTGTACGACGACGATGACGTCACCTGGTTCGACTTCTGCGGCGGCCTCCCCGGTCTGGACCAGACCTATCTCGACGCCCTCAGGAGCGGCGACTACGTCCCGCGGGTCGAGATCGACGCGTTCGACGAGGACGAGCCGGAGCGCGGCGACGCGTTCTTCTGCTATGTCGAGCGGCGCGACGGCGAGAAGATCACCGGTCGGCTGCGCGACCTCACCGGGACGACGGGCACCTAGGCGAGGATCTCGCGCAGGCGCGACCGCCTCACCGAGTCCGCGTCTGCTGCCGCCGAACCTCCTACCGCCGGCTGTCGGCTCCCCGAGCGTGACCCGAGCGCGGGTGACACGTTCAACCGCTAGCCGAGCGACGGGACGGAGGCGAGCTCGGCCGATGCCGGGATAGAGCAGCGAGGAGGCGGCGTGAGCGGACTGACCCCACCCGGAGGCAGGTCCGGCGCGGATCCCGAGCCGACGCGACCGCCTGATCGGGTCTACGCCCCGCTGCCCTCGACCTCCTACCGCCGACTGTCCGATCCGCGGCTCCCCCCAGATGCCACGGATGTCACGCTGTCCGGTGTCGCGTTGGGACTCTCCCTGGCCCTCCCCGTCCCCCTGGCTCCTGTGGTGGGGACATGCCTGGCCATGGTCGCGCTGGTACGCCGGCGCTTCCGGTCGACCGGGATGATCTCGACGGCTCTCGTGCTCGGTCTTCTGGTCTCCGCCATCCAGGTCGTGGCTCTGGTGAGCGTCATCGGCGAGATGGTCAACGAGTCCAAGCCGCCGGGTGGACGTGAGGGAACGTTGGACGTCCACGACCTCGCTGTCGGCGACTGTTTCGACTCCGCCACCGTGCGCGGTCACGCAACGGGCGGTCCGACCGACACCCGCGAGGTCGAGGCGCGTCCCTGCGAGCAGGAGCACGACCTGGAGGTGTTCGAGCTCATCGAGCTGACCGGTGAGGATCTCCCCGATCGCGAGGAGATCGAAGGCCTGGCGGAGCGCTGCCTCACCGCCTTCGCGGAGTTCGTCGGGAGGCCCTACGACGACTCGAGCTTCGAGGTCTACTACCTCTATCCCACCGAGACGTCGTGGCGGCTCCGCGGCGACCGAGACCTGACCTGCGTCGCCGGCCACCCCCGTCGGCAGGTCACCGGCTCGCTGCGAGGCCGGAACCGCTGATCGGCCGACGGCGCCCGTTCAGACGACGCTGAGCGGCAGGAGCTTCTGCCCGGTCGGGCCGACCTGGATCTCGGTGCCCATCTCCGGGCACACGCCGCAGTCGTAGCAGGGCGTCCAGCGGCAGTCCTCGACCTCGACATCGGACTCCCCGGAGGCGACGGCCAGGGCGTCCTCCCAGTCGGCCCACAGCCAGTCCTTGTCGAGCCCGGAGTCGAGGTGGTCCCAGGGCAGCACCTCGTCGTACTCCCGCTCGCGGGTGGTGAACCAGTGCAGGTCGACGCCGGTGCCCTCGAGCGCGATCGCCGCCGATTGCTCCCAGCGGGCGAAGGAGAAGTGCTCCGACCAGCCGTCGAAGCGGCCGCCGTCGCGCCAGACCTGCTCGATGATGCGGCCGACCCGGCGGTCGCCGCGGGACAGCAGTCCCTCGATGATGCCGGGCTGACCGTCGTGGTAGCGGAAGCCGATGGCCTTGCCGTAGCGGCGGTCGGCGCGGACGGTGTCGCGCAGGGCCTGGAGGCGGGCGTCGGTGGTCTCGGCGTCGAGCTGGGCGGCCCATTGGAAGGGTGTGTGGGGCTTGGGCACGAAGCCGCCGATGGACACGGTGCAGCGGATGTCGTTGCGGCCGGACACCTCGCGACCGGTCGCGATGACCCGCTTGGCGAGCTCGGCGATCTGGAGGACGTCCTCGTCGGTCTCCGTCGGAAGACCGCACATGAAGTACAGCTTCACCTGTCGCCAGCCGTGGGAGTACGCCGTGGCGACGGTGCGGATCAGGTCGTCCTCGGTGACCATCTTGTTGATCACCTTGCGCATCCGCTCGCTGCCGCCCTCGGGCGCGAAGGTCAGCCCGGAGCGGCGACCGTTGCGGGAGAACTCGTTGGCGAGGGTGATGTTGAAGGCGTCGACCCGGGTCGAGGGCAGCGAGAGCGAGACGTTCGAGCCCTCGTAGCGGTCGGCCAGGCCGGTGGCGACGTCGCCGATCTCGGTGTGGTCGGCCGAGCTCAAGGAGAGCAGCCCGACCTCCTCGAAGCCGGTCTTCTTGATGCCGTTGTCGACCATCGCGCCGATGGTCTCGATCGACCGCTCGCGCACCGGGCGGGTGATCATGCCGGCCTGGCAGAACCGGCAGCCGCGGGTGCAGCCGCGGAAGATCTCGACCGAGAACCGCTCGTGGACCGTCTCGGCGAGCGGCACCAGCGGGTTGCGCGGGTAGGGCCACTGGTCGAGGTCCATCAGCGTGTGCTTGCGGACCCGGTCGGGCGCCTCCGGGTGGTTGGGTACGACGGCCGCGATGGCCCCGCTGCCGTCGTACTCGACGTCGTAGAACTGCGGCACGTAGACCGTGCCGGACACGGCGAGTCGGCGCAGCAGCTCGCGGCGACCACCGGGGCGGCCCTCCGCCTTCCACTCGCGCACGAGCTCGGAGATCTTGAGCACGACCTCCTCACCGTCGCCGAGGACGGCGGCGTCGACGAAGTCGGCGATCGGCTCGGGGTTGAATGCGGCGTGACCGCCGGCGATCACCACCGGATGCTCCTCGGAGCGGTCGACGGCGTGCAGCGGGATGCCGGCCAGGTCGAGCGCGGTCAGCAGGTTGGTGTAGCCGAGCTCGGTGGAGAAGCTGACGCCGAACAGGTCGAAGGCACCGACGGGGCGGTGGTTGTCGACGGTGAACTGCGGGATCTGCTGCTCGCGCAGCACCTTCTCCATGTCGGGCCACACGGCGTAGGTGCGCTCGGCGAGGATCCACTCCCGCTCGTTGAGCACCTCGTAGAGGATCTGGACGCCCTGGTTGGGCAGGCCGACCTCATAGGCGTCGGGGTACATGAGCACCCAGCGGACCTCCGCGGCGTCCCAGTCCTTCGAGACCATGTTGAGCTCGCCGCCGACGTACTGGATCGGCTTGGAGACCGAGAGCAGGTGAGGCTCCAGCCGGGGGAAGACGGACGCGACGGTCTCGACGGACATGGCCTCGATTCTACGGTCCACGACGCGTGCGCCCGTCATCGTCGTCAGGTCCCCTTTTGTAGGATTCCGCATCATGAGCGCCTCCACCGCCGGACGACTCGGGTGGACGGTCATCACGCCGCCCGTGGCCGCGATCGTGCTCGCGATCAGCTGGGGCACCCACCCCGGACCGATCGCGAGCAGTCTCATCGGAGTCGCTCTCGTCGGCGCCGTCCTGGCCGCCGTGCACCATGCCGAGGTCGTCGCCCACAAGGTCGGCGAGCCGTTCGGCTCCCTGCTGCTCGCGGTCGCGGTGACGGTCATCGAGGTCGGCCTGATCGTCACCCTCATGGTCTCCGGCAGCGGGGAGACCGCGACCCTGGCCCGGGACACGGTCTTCGCCGCGGTGATGATCACGGTCAACGGCATCGTCGGCATCTCCCTGGTCGTCGGTGCGCTGCGCCACCATCTGGCCGTCTTCAACTCCGAGGGCACCGGGTCCGCGCTCGCCACCGTGATCTCCCTGGCCGGCCTGACCCTCGTGGTGCCGACCTTCACGACCAGCGAGCCCGGCCCGATCTTCACCGGGCAGCAGCTGGCGTTCGCGGCGGTCGCGTCCCTGGCGCTGTACGGCGCGTTCGTGTTCACCCAGACCGTGCGCCACCGCGACTTCTTCCTCCCGGTGGGCAAAGGCGCACCGCCCGCGGGCACCGACCCCGGTGACCTCGACGACGACGGGCACGCCGATCCGCCGACGGCCCGTGAGGCGTGGATCAGTCTCGGGCTGCTCGGCCTCGCCCTGGTCACGGTGGTCGGCCTGGCGAAGGTCGAGTCCTACGCCATCGAGGACGCCGTCAACGCACTCGGCTTCCCCCACGCCACCGTCGGTGTGGTGATCGCGCTCCTGGTCCTGGCGCCGGAGTCGATCGCCGCCGTCCGCGCGGCGCGACGCGACCGGGTCCAGATCAGCCTCAATCTGGCCTACGGATCGGCGATGGCCTCGATCGGCCTCACCATCCCGGCCATCGCGATCGCGTCGATCTGGCTCGACGGACCGCTCGAGCTCGGCCTCGCACCGCTCCAGCTCGCACTCCTCCTGCTGACCTCCGTGGTCGCGGTGCTCACCGTCGTCCCCGGCCGGGCGAAGCCGCTCAACGGCATGGTCCATCTCGTCCTACTCGCCGCGTTCCTCTTCATGACCGTGGCGCCATGAGCCGCCCCTCCCCCCGCCGTTCCCACCGCGCCCTCGGCGCCGGGCTGACGGCGGCGGCACTGGCCCTGTCGCTCGGGGCATGCTCGTCGGGCGAGCCGGCCGATCCCGACCGGATCGTGCTCACCCCCGCCAAGGACGGCGGCTCCGGTGTCCAGCCGGTCGGCAACCCGGTCGGCGACGGCACCAGCGCCGACGTCGAGGGCTACCGGATGACCGACGTGCGGCTGCCCGGCGCCACGGGCATCGGCGACGTCTCGTTCCGGATCCTGGCGCCGTCCGGGGAGCCGCTGCTGACCTACACCGAGGAGCAGACCAAGCTCCTGCACCTGTACGTCGTGCGCGACGACCTCGCGCAGTTCCGGCACCTGCACCCGACCCTGGCCGCCGACGGCACCTGGACCGCGCGCGTCGACCTCGGCTCACCCGGGCGCTGGCGGGTGGTGGCGGAGTTCATCCCGGAGGGCAGCACCACACCCCTCGTCGTCGGCATCACCCTGCGCGTCGCGGGCGAGGAGACCCGGGTCGACGTACCCCGCGGCGAAGCGGCCGAGACCGGGGACGACGGTGTCGTCCGGGCGCGCCTCCTCGCGTCCGGCGAGATCGGCCCCAACGGCCGGCTCCGGCTGCGGCTCACCGACGCCGACGGCGAGCCGGTCGCGCTCGGCAGCTACCTCGGCGCCAGCGCCCACCTCACCGGGTTCGCCGTCGACTCGCGCGGCTTCGTGCACGTGCATCCGTACGGCGCCCCCGAGGTCACCGACGACGGGACCGTGCTGACCTTCCACACCGTCTTCACCCAGCCCGGCGACTACCGGCTGTTCCTGCAGGTGCGGGTCGACGGGCTGCTGCACCAGGTCGCCGTCACGGCGCCCGTCGCCGCGTAGCCGTCGCCCGGGTCCCGCCGCGGCGGATTCATCACGGGATGTAGGTGAATCGCCGCTTCTGTAGTGGAACTCCGCTACAGAAGCTCCCGTTCACCTACCTACCGTGATGAAGCCGCCTCCGACCAGCCACCCGGGCCGACCCTCAGTCCACCTCGAGATCGACGGTCGTCACCGGGCTGGTGAACGCGTCGACCCGGATGCTCACCTGCAGCTTCCAGGCGCCGGCGTGGGGGAAGACGACCTCGGCGGTGTAGGTGCCCGAGCCGCTCGGGACCACCGGGACCTCGCCGAGGCCGACCCGCGGGGAGCGCAGCGCGACCGCCGGGGCGTCGTACAGGTCGAGGGGATCGCCGGCCAGGTTCTGCACCTGCAGGATCAGCGTGCGCTGCAGGCCGGGGCCGGGGTCGAGGACGGCCAGCACCTTGAGGTCGTCGCCGGCGACACCGGTGACGACGCCCGTGTCCGCGGTCGGGGCCTGGCCGGGGGTGGTCCCGCCCGGCGGCTTCTGGGTGAGGAAGCCGGTCACGCCGAGGACGACGACGAGGAGCATCGCCTCGGCGAGGACGGTACGCCGGACCAGGCCGGTGGCCCGCCGGCGCTCGTCGTGCCCGCCGTCGCGGCCCACCCGGGGCACCAGGCGGAACCGGTTGTAGGCCGCGATCGCGACGACCACCAGGACGACCGCCACCTTGACGAGCAGGAGCCGGCCGTAGGTCTCCTCGACCAGCCGCGTCCAGGAGCCGACGATGCGCCAGCCGAGCAGCACACCGGTGAGCGCCATCGCGGCGAGTAGGCCGGCGGCGAGGGCGGAGAACCGGGTGAGGAGGTGGGCGGCGTCCTTCGGCCGCCCGGCGATCGACGGCAGGGTGAGCACCAGGCCGGCCAGTCCGCCGAGCCACACGGCGCCGGCACTCAGGTGCAGGGCGTCGGTGACGACGAGCAACATGCTCGGCTCGTAGGCCCGGGTGTGGCCGACCAGCGCGGGCGACCAGACGGCGAGCGCGGTGACGAGGTCGACGACCAGCGAGGAGCGGCCCTGACCGGCCGCCCACGCGGCGACGCCGAGGCCGGCGACCTGGAGGGCGAGCACCTGGAGGTCGTCCTGCACCAACCCGGGGTCGAAGGACGACGGGTCGAGGACGCCGCCGAGCCCGGAGCCGAGCTGGTAGGCACCGGCGAGGGGGACGGCGGCCGCGGCCGCGAGCACCGCCACGAGCGCGCTGCCCCGGAGCACGCGGACCAGGCGGCGGCGTACCTGCCCGGAGAGGCGGACGCCGCGCGCCGTCCAGCTCAGGAAGACCGCGAGCCCGCCGGCGAGCAGCAATGCGGCGTAGTCGAGGCCCTGGACGATGCCCTGCACCGTCGGCACCGCACCCGCGTCGGCCGGACCGGTCTCGGGCGCCACCACCTTGGGGCTCGGCGCACCCACGTGGAAGGTCAGCGATCCCGCGATCGGGTGGCCGTCGGCCGAGACTGCGCGCCAGGTCACGACATAGGTCCCGTCGGCGAGCTCGTCGGGCAGCCGGCCGGTCACCTCGGGCCCCTTCGCGGACGGGTCGATGTCGACCCGCTTCCCCTGGGCGTCGAAGGCGAGCAGGCCGTCCGGCACCAGCTGAACGGGCTCGTCGAAGGTGAAGGTGACCGAGGAGGGCGCCTCCGGCAGCACGGCGCCCTCGGCCGGATCGGTGGAGACGAGGGTGGCGTGCGCCGACGCGGGCCCCGCCGTCCCGAGCACCGTCAGGACGGCGGCCAGGACGGCCATCAGGAGGGCGAGGTACGCCGGCGCACGCCTGGTCACGCCGGGACTCAGCCCTTCTTGCCGGAGCGGGCGAGCGCCAGGCCGCCGAGGGCGAGACCGCCGAGACCGGCGACCAGGCCGCCGATCGCGAGGCCGTTGCCGCCGTCGTCGTCCGACGCCGCGTCCGCCGTGGCGTCCTCCCGGGCGTCGTCGGTCGCCGCGTCCGCCGGGCTGTCGGCGTCGTCGGTCCCGGCGCCGCCGTGGTGGCCCTCGCCGGTCGCCTCGGTGATGGTCACGACCGGGGCCGGGCTCCCCAGCTCCTCCGGGTCCTGGCCCTCCGCGGCGGTCTCGGTCCAGCCGGTCTGGCCCTTCTCGCAGGTCTGCACGACCGGGAAGGCGAGCGTGTCGCCGGCCGCCTCGGGCAGCTGGACGGAGAGCGCGACGGTGTCGCGGAATCCGTCGGCGAGGGGCGTCTTGGCTGTGTAGACGACCTGGGCGGTCCGCTCGGTGATCTCGTTGCCGTGGGCGTCGGTGACCGGCTCGGCGAGCTGCTCGTCCACCTTCTCGACGGTCCAGTTGGGGTTGACCGTCGGCGTGACCACCGGGATCGACTCGGGCATCTGGATGGCGAGCTTGGTCGTGGGCGAGCCCTCGCAGCCGTGACCCACGCTGAAGGTGAGCACGGCGTACGCGCCCGCGGAGGTCGTGTCGGGCGTGACGGTGACGTGGGCGCCCGCCGCGCCGGCGGTCAGGGTGACGAGAGCGAGGGCGCCTGTCGCGCCGAGGGCAGGCAGGGTGAAGCGTCGGATCTGCATGGATGTCTCTTTCATGACTCGGGTGGTCGGCTGCGGACAGCGGTCGGCCGCCCACCTCCGCAGCCGGAGTCAGGCGGTCGCCGCGTGCAGGACCGGAGGGCCGCGCGTGGGCGCGAGGGCTCGGGTGTGCGGCGCGGTCCGCAGCCGGCGGACCGGGCTGGTCCGGGTACGCCGAGGAACGGGCGGGGGTACGACGCCCGGGTCGGTCCAGCGCAACAGCACCTCGACTGCCCGCCGCCGCAGCGCCCACATCGTCCCCGTGACCGCCGCCGCCACCAGGTGGGCGGCCAGCATGCCCGGGGTGAGCCCGAGCAGCGCCGACATCGCGTGCCCGTGTCCGTGCGCCTCCGGGGCCAGGGTCACCAGCCACGCGTGCCCGAGCAGCTGCGCGGCGACGAGACCGGGCAGGACCAGCCGGATGCTCGCGCGGCCGCGCAGCACGAGCCGGCCGGCGGCGTACACGAGGACGGCGAAGCCGCCCAGCCACCAGGCCGACGGCACCGCTCCCCCGGCCGCGAGGTGGGCGAGGACCAGCGCCGTGACGCTCTCGAGACTGCCGAGCGTCGCGAGCGGCGCCACGCGGCGGCGCGGGGCTCGGCGGGCGGTCAGCACGGAGCCATCTTGCCGGATGCGTGGTCGGTGGCGTGCGGCGCAACTACCGGAATTGTCGTCGCCCGACCGTGATGACGACGAATTCGGTCGTTGCGCCGTCGCCAGATCAGCCCCGGACCAGCACCCGCTGCTGCGGCGCGAGCCGCGACGCGGGGGCCGAGAGGGTCCGCAGGTGGATGTTCTGGAGCAGCCCGATCGCGAGCATGCCGGCGAACATCGACGAGCCGCCGTACGACACGAACGGCAGGGGGACACCGGTGACGGGCATGATGCCGAGGCACATCCCGATGTTCTGGAAGGCCTGGAAGCCGAACCAGCAGGCGATGCCGGCGGCGGCGATCCGGCCGAAGACGTCGTCGGTGCGGGCGGCGATGCGCAGCGCACGCCACAGCACGACACCCAACAGCAGGACGACGACGGCCGCGCCGACGAGGCCGAGCTCCTCGCCCGCGACGGTGAACACGAAGTCGGTGTGCTGCTCGGGGACGAAGCCCGACTGGGTCTGCGAGCCCTGGAAGAGGCCCTGCCCGAAGAGCCCGCCGTTGCCGACGGCGATCCGGGCCTGCTCGACGTTGTAGCCCGCGCCCTTCGGGTCGAGGGCGGGGTTAGTGAAGGCGAGGAAGCGGTCGACCTGGTACTCCTTCAGCATCCCGCTCGACACCGCCACGACGGCAGCCGCGACGCCGCCGCCGGCCAGCAGGCCCAGCCAGCGCCGGTGGGCTCCGGACGCGGCGATCACCCCGAAGACGGTGGCGGTGAGCACGAGCATCGTGCCGAGGTCGGGCTGAGCGAGGATCAGGACGGCGGGCACGCCGGCGACGAGCAGCATGAGGAGCACGTCGCCGGTGCCCACCCGGTCGCGCCAGCGGCCCTCGCTGCGCTCGGCCACCACCAGTGCCATCCCGACGACGACGGCGAGCTTGGCCAGCTCCGAGGGCTGGAAGGAGAGTCCGCCGAGCATCAGCCAGGAGCGCGAGCCGTTGATGGTCGAGCCCATCACGAGCACGAGGACCAGCCCGCCCACGGCGAGGAGGTAGCCGACCGGCGCGAGGATGCGCACCCAGCGGTGGTCGGTGACGACGACCAGCGCCATCAGGCCGAGCCCGATCACGACGTTGACGACCTGCTTGCCCAGGAACGCCCGGGCGTCGCCCCCGGTGAGGTGGTCGCGCTCGAGGGTGGCCGACCAGATCAGCAGACAGCCGAGCAGGGAGAGGACGAGCACGGCACCGAGCAGCACCAGGTCGAGGTCGCCCCACCGGAACCGGCCGACCCGGCGCGAGGCCGTGGTACGACGGGTGCTGCCCTGGATCCGGTTGCTCATCACTCGCCCTCCTTCGAGCTCTTCGCCCGCGCCGGCGGGAGGATCGAGCCGTCGTCGCCGAAGGTCGGCAGCTGCGCCGGTGGCCGGCCGCCGGGGATCGCGGCCTTCGCCAGGTCCACCTGGTCGCCGTCGACGCCGTACAGCGCCTCCCAGATCGCCCGGATGCCGTCGCCGGTGGACCCGGAGCCGGTGCCGCCCTGGCTCATCATCATCACGACGACGTAGTCCTCGGTGTACGACGCGACCCAGCCGGTCGACTGCTTGCCGTAGACCTCGGCGGAGCCGGTCTTGGCGCGGATCTTGACCTTGTCGAGCGGGAAGCCGGCGAGCTTCCAGTTCATCGTGCCGCGCGTCGCGACGCCCTGGAGCGCCTCGTCGACGTACCTCAGCACGGAGGCGGGGATCTTGAGCCTGCGGTCTTTCTTCGGCTCGATCTCGCGGATCACCCGGCCCTCGGGCGACACGACCGCCTTGCCGACCCGCGGCTCCCAGAGCGTGCCGCCGTTGGCGATCGCGGCGTACCCGCGGGCCAGCTGCAGCGGCGTGACGATGGTGTCGCCCTGCCCGATCGCGAAGTTGGCGGCGTCGGGCAGGCGGTACTTCCAGCCCTCGACGCAGAACTCGCGGGAGAACTTGTAGACGAAGTCGGAGGTGTCGGCGTCCTGCGGTTTCTTCGCGATCCCGCAGTAGTAGTCCTTCATCGACTCGTAGTAGTCGCGCTTCCACCTCCGGTCGGCGACCCGGCCCGAGGCCTCGCCCGGCAGGTCGACGCCGGTGCGCTCGCCGAAGCCGAACTTCTCCGCCTGCTCGACGAGCGGATCCTTGGCGTCGACGTCGTCGGGGTCGGATCCGTACTTCTGCCAGAAGTTCATGCCGACCTGGAAGAAGAAGGTGTTGCAGGAGACCTCGAGCGCCTTCGCGAAGCCGATCGAGCCGTACGCCGCCGACTCGTGGTTGCGGAAGGGACGGTTGCCGATCTGCACGGCCGAGGGACAGCCGAGCACGGTCGACGTCGGGTAGCCGTGGGTGAGTGCCCCCACCGTCATGAACGGCTTCCACGTCGAGCCGGGCGCGAACTGGCCCTGGAAGGAGCGGGCGAGCAACGGAGTGCCGGCCGCCTCGGAGTAGAGCCGCTGGAGCTGCTTGTCGGTGATCCCGCCGACCCACACCGAGGGGTCGTACGTCGGCTGGCTGGCCATGGCGACGATCCGCCCGGTCTTCGCCTCCATCACGACGGCGGCCCCGGAGTCCGCCTCGAAGTTGCGCTTGGTGACCGGGTCACGGGTGCTGCGCTGCTGGGCGATCATCGCCGCGAGCTGCTCCTCGACGACGCTCTGCACCTTCGCGTCGATCGAGGTGACGAGGGTGTCGCCGGGCTGCGCCTCCAGACCGGACACGTCCTCGCGGACCCGCCCCTGGGAGTCGACCGCGACCTGGTCGTAGCCGGGCTGGCCCCGCAGCCACTCGTCGTACTCCTTCTCGACGCCGGCACGGCCGACGACGGAGGCGCCGTTGACCGAGCTGTCGCCGGCGTCCTCGGCGGACTCCAGCTCCTCCTTGGTGATCGGGCTGAGGTAGCCGAGCACGTGGGCCGCGTTGATGCCGTACGGCGCGGGATACTGCCGCAGGCTCTGCCGGTCGACGACCACGCCCGGGAAGTCCTCGGGCTGCTCGAGGATCCGCAGCGCCGCGCCCTCCTTGACGTCGCGCGCGACGGGGACCGGCTGGTACGGCGAGCCGTTCCAGCACTGGCCGGCGACCGCGCCGGCGTCGCCGCACAGCAGCAGTGCCGCCTCGATCTCCGCGACGTCCACGCCGATCGCCTCGCTGGTGCGGCTGAGCAGCTCCTTGCGGTCGGCGGCCGACATCCTGCCGAGCAGGGTGCGGTCGATCGACACCACCCAGGTGAGCCGGTTGGTGACGAGGGGGCGGCCCATCGCGTCGACGATCAGCCCGCGCTGGGGCTGGACCACGATCTCGCGCACGGACTGCGAGGCCGCCTTGCCCTGGTAGCTCTCCCCCGAGATCACCTGCAGGTAGTAGAGACGCACGCCGAGGGTGGCGAGGAGGGAGAAGACCAGGGTCTGGATGACGACGAGGCGCAGCCGACTGCGGTGCGAGGCCGCGGCGGGTCGGGCCGGCGAGGCGGGCATCAGGCGCGGACCCGGATCCGCTGGGAGGTCCGCGGGAGCCCGTCGTGGGCGGCGCGGCGGACCAGCCACAGCGTCGCCGGGACGACGACCAGGGCGGCCAGGACGTCGAGCAGGAGCGCGATCAGGGCGACCGGCAGCAGATCGCCGACCGCGGCGCCGGAGTCGCCGAGCAGGACGCCGGACAGCGCGAACACCGACGTGCCGACGAAGGAGCCGCCCGCGGCCGCGGCCAGGGCGAGGGACAACGGCGGGCGGCGGGTGCCGAACCGGCCGAGCCGGCTGCCGGCACCGGCGCCGCCGGGGTCGCCGGCGTTGTCGTGGACGAGCCGTCCCACGACGTACCCGACGACCATGAGGGCGAGCGCCCAGCGGCCGGCGAAGTGGTCGGCGGGCGGGGCGATGTCGAGCAGCAGGCCGGCCCAGAAGCCGGTCAGGGTGGCGAACCGGGTGTCGGTGGCGAGCGCGGTCGCCACCACGACGAGGAGGACCAGGTCGGGGACGACGCCCAGGCCGCCGACGTCCCACGCGAAGTGGGGCAGGACCGTCACCTGGAGCAGCAGGGCGGCGAACACCGCGACGAGGGTGGCGATCAGTCGGCCGCGGCTGTTCATCGCAGGCTCCCGTCGGCCTCGATGACGCGGCCCTCGGTGCCGGAGGGCACGACGACACCGACCAGGTCGAGCGCGGTGAAGTCGACGGCCGGGGTGATGACGGCGCGGTACGACGTCTCGCGCAGGGACTCGTAGACCTTGCCGACCGTGCCGATCGGCACCCCGGCGACGTACGGCGAGCCGCCCTCGCTGCCCCACGTGAAGATCGGCTGGCCCATCTTCGGCACCACGTTGTGGTCGGCGAGCTCCAGCTCCAGGCGGTCGTCGGTGCCGAGGGTGCCGCGTCCGCTGACGAAACCGAGCTCCATGTTGTCGCCGATCCGGCCACCGACCCGCGAGCTGTCGTCGACGATCAGCAGCACCGTGGCGGTGTGGGCAGTCACCGACGTGACCCGGCCGACCAGACCCTCCGCGGCCACCACGGTCATGTCGGGTCGCAACCCGGCGTCGGAGCCCGCGTCGAGGGTGACGGTGCTGGAGAACGACTGGGCGGAGCCGATCGCGATCACCCGGGCCGGCACCAGGGCGTAGCCGAGGTCGCCGGCCATGGCGCGCAGCCCGTCGAGCTGGGCGAGCCGCTGGTCGTCGTACCCGGCCTTGGCGAGCCGGCCACGCAGGTCGGCGTTCTCGGCCTCGAGCCGCCGGACGTCGTCACGCAGGCCGCCGTTGGTGCGCAGCGCGCCCGGCAGGTCGACCAACGGCCGCACGACGGTCGAGACCCCGGCCTGGACCGGGCCCACGATCTCGCCGACCACCCGGCGGACCGGGTCGACCGGCGAACTGTCGCCGCCGGCCTTGTCGACGACCATGAGGGCCGCGCAGGCGAGGACGAGCGCGAGCACCAGCGAGCGCCGAGGACGACCGGAGTCGCGCTCGGGGTCGCGCGAGGTGCTGGTACGCCGGACCGGCGCCTTGGGCGGACGGGTGTCGATCGCCATCGCCCTAGAACCGTCGCTGGTTGGTGACGAGCACCTGTTGGAGGGCCTCGAACTCCTCGACGCAGCGCCCCGCACCCATCGCGACCGAGACCAGCGGGTCCTCGGCGACGTGGACGGGCATGCCGGTCTCGTGCCGGATCCGCTCGTCGAGGCCGCGCAGCAGCGCTCCGCCTCCGGTCAGCACGATGCCGCGGTCCATGATGTCGCCGGCGAGCTCGGGCGGGGTCTGGTCGAGGGTCACCCGCACCGCGTCGACGATGGCGTGCAGCGGCTCCTCGAGCGCGTGCCGGATGTCGGCGCCGGTGACCTCGACCGTGCGGGGCAGGCCGGTGACCATGTCGCGGCCGCGCACCTCGCCGGCGGGCTCGCCGGGGCGCGGGAAGGCGGAGCCCAGGGTGATCTTGACGTCCTCGGCGGTGCGCTCGCCGAGCATCACGCCGTGCTCCTTCTTCATCCACGCGACGATCGCGGCGTCGAGGTCGTCGCCGGCCGTGCGGACCGAGAGGGAGGTGACGATGCCGCCGAGCGAGATGACGGCGACCTCCGTCGTACCGCCGCCGACGTCGACGATCATGTTGCCCGTCGCCTCGTGCACCGGCAGCCCGGCGCCGATCGCGGCGGCCATCGGCTCCTCGACGACGTACACGCGGCGGGCGCCGGCCTGGTAGCCCGCCTCCTTGACCGCGCGCTGCTCGACCGGCGTGATCGAGCTCGGCACGCAGATGACCATGCGGGGCTTGGCGAAGTAGCGGCGCCGGTGGACGCGCGCGATGAAGTGGCGCAGCATCTGCTCGGTCGCCTCGAAGTCGGCGATCACGCCGTCGCGCAGCGGGCGCAGGGCGGTGATGTTGTCCGGGGTGCGGCCGAGCATCTGCTTGGCCTGGTGCCCCACGGCGATCACCTCGCCGGAGCTGTCGTTGAGCGCGACCACGCTCGGCTCGTCGAGCAGGACGCCGCGGCGGCGGACGTAGACGAGCGTGTTGGCGGTGCCGAGGTCCACGGCCATGTCGCGGCCGATGATGGAGTTCGCCCTCACGCAACCTCCGTAAGACGTCGCCGGACCCGTCGGCGGACAGGACCGTCCGTGCGCGTCGGGGAAGCCGGCCGATAGAGCGCCGGGGAGACTGCCGGGCACACGTTCCGACGGCCTCCGCTTGCGAGCGTAAGGAACGGCGGCCGCTCAGGCGCGCAGGCACGCCGGTGTGGCGCGCCGGGTCTCAGGAGTCACAGGGGTCACACTGGGCGGGCAAAACTGTCACTTGTCGGGCGTTGCAACGCCCGACAAGTGCCGGAATCGCCGGTCGACCGGCGATTCCTGCAGCCCCGCGAGCCGTCAGAGCCCGGGGAACCAGAGCGCGATCTCACGCTCCGCCGACTCCGGCGAGTCCGAGCCGTGGACCAGGTTCTCCCGGTTGGAGAGGGACAGGTCGCCGCGGATGGTGCCGGGGGCGGCCTTGCGCCCGTCGGTGGCGCCGTTGAGCGCCCGGACCACCTCGATCGCCTCGTCACCCTCGAGCACCAGCGCCACGAGCGGCCCGCTGGTCACGAACGTGCGCAGCGGCGGGTAGAAGTCGCGCTCGACGTGCTCGGCGTAGTGGGCGTCGGCCTGGGCCGCGTCGATGTGGCGCTGCTCCATGGCCACGATGCTCAGGCCCTTGGCCTCGAACCGGGCCAGCACGTTGCCGACCAGGCCGCGCCGGACCGCGTCGGGCTTGAGCAGGACGAGAGTGCGTTGGGTCACGGCGGTGACCCTAGCCTGGATGCTGGGTAGGTTGGACCGGTGGGCCGACCCTGGGACCCGGACGCGCCGGGCGTGCTGCGCCTCCCGTCGGGACGGCTGGTCCGCGGTCGCGGTCTGCGGCGCCCCCTGCCCGCGGGCCCGCTCCCCGAGGTCGGGCTCTACCTGCTCGGCCGCCAGCCACCCCCGGTCGCGTGGGCGGAGCGCTGGGTCCGCTGGCCGGACTTCCGCCTGCCCGCCGACCCCGACGACCTCCGCGCAGCGCTCGGCGAGGCGCTCGATCGGGCGGACGGCGAGCGGGTCGAGGTCGCCTGCGCGGGCGGCCGGGGGCGCACCGGGACAGCGCTGGCCTGCCTCGCGGTCCTCGACGGCGTCCCGGCCGCGGAGGCGGTGTCCTGGATCCGGCAGCGGTACGACGCCCGCGCGGTCGAGACGCCCTTCCAGGCCCGGTTCGTCCGGCGGTTCAGCGGCGGTCCAGCGACCGCGCGATGACCTTGTTGGCCGAGCGCTGGAACCCCCGGACGATCGCGTCGAGGGTGAGCCGGCGCAGGGTGCTGATGGTGTCCTCGAGCTGCTCGGCGTCCTCGCGGGAGGGGTGGTCGCTGGCGCGGCGCCACGGCTCGACGACCTCGTCGCGCAGCACGGCGGTGAGCTCCTCGGCCAGTGCCGACATGTGCCGGTCGATCGCGGCCCCGGCGGCGCGCATGCCCGCGACCGGGATGTCGACCTCGAGCAGCTGGACCGCGACGTCGAACCCGTGGACCGGGGTGTAGCGCACCGCGCCGCGCTCGTCGGTCGCCACGCGCAGCAGCCCGAACTCCTCGATCAGCCGCACCTCGTCGTCGGCGAGCCGGCGCCCGGCGTGCTGGTCGAGCTGGCGGCGGGTCAGTTCCTGCGGCTCCCCCACGGTCCACGACGTGAGCATCGCGCGCTGGACCGCGAGGTCCTCGACACCGGCGTCGGCGGGCAGTGAGGCGAGGTACCGCTCGATCGCCTGGAGGGTGAAGCCGTGCCCCTGCAGTGCGCGGATCATCTCCAGCCGGGCGAGATGGGTGTCGTCGTACCAGGCCATCCGGCCGCGGCGGGCGGGCGGCGGCAGCAGGCCGAGGCTGGCGTAGTAGCGCGTGGTCCGCACGGTCAGACCGGCCGCCGCGGCCAGCTCGTCGACGGTCCGCAGGGACCCGTCGTCATCGGCCCGAGAACCCGAGGCGAGCCCGGCAGCGCTGCTCATGACTGTCACAGTACGACTGTCATCTCACCCGGCGCAACGCGAGGATTTCCGAGGGGGTTGACGCAGATCACATCGGGAGGGACAGTACTGGTGTGACAGTTCTACTGTCATCGTGCCCTCGCTCCGGGGCGCATCTCGACCGTCGACGGGAGACCCATGCCGGCCCACAGCGCTCCGCGGGTCCTCCCGGCCCTCGGCCGGCCGCTGGCCGAGGTGGTCGCGCTGCTCCGGTTCACCCACCGCATGTTCGCGGCCGTCGTCTCCTCCGTCGCGGGGCGGCGGTTCCCGATCGCGGAGACCGTCGTGCAGACCTGGTACGCGATCCGGGTCTGCACCCTGCCCGCGCTCGCCGTCTCGGTCCCCTTCGGCATCATCCTGGCGCTGCAGGTCGGGGTGCTCGCCCAGGAGGTCGGCGCCGTGGCGTTCACCGGTGCCGGCAACACGCTCGCCGTCGTCCGGCAGGCCTCGCCGCTGATCACCGCCCTCATGCTGTCGGGGGTGGCCGGGTCCGCCATCTGCGCCGACCTCGGCTCGCGGCGGATCCGCGAGGAGATCGACGCGATGGAGGTCATGGGCCTGTCGGTGATGGAGCGGCTGGTGGTGCCGCGGATGTTCGCGATCGTCGCGGTCGCGGTGCTGCTCAACGGCGTGGTCATGTTCTTCACGATCATGACCACCCTGTCGGTGAGCGTGATCCTCCAGGACCTGCCGCCCGGCAGCTATCTCGCCTCCGTGACCACCCTCGCGCAACTCTCCGACCTGTGGCTGTCCCTGGCCAAGGCGGCGATCTTCGCCGTGATCTGCGCCGTCGTGGCCTCCCACAAGGGACTGCGTGCCGAACGCGGCCCGACCGGCGTCGGCGAGGCCGTCACCAGCGCCGTCGTCACCAACTTCGTGCTCCTCTTCGCCGCCAACTTCGTGATCTCGCAGGTCTACAGCACCTTCGCGGCGGGCCCGATCGGATGACCGCCTCCACCGGTACGACGCCCGAGGTCGCCACCGTCGTCACCGTCGTCGACAAGGCCGTCGTCGGCCCGCTCGCCGGCATCGGTCTGCAGCTGGTCCTGGCCTGGCGCGCCGTCGCGGGACTGCCGATCGCGGTGACCCGCTACCGCCACGAGGTCCAGCGGGTGCTGGCCGAAGTCACTCTCGGCTCCGGCATCTTCCTCGTGGGCGGCGGGGTGGTCGGCGTCGTGCTGCTGCTCTCGACGCTCACCGGCACCGAGGTGGGCCTGGAGGGCTATCAGGGCCTCGACGTGATCGGCCTGGCGCCGCTGACCGGCTTCATCTCCGGCTACGCCAACACCCGCGAGCTGGCACCGATGGTGGCGGCGCTCGGCTTCGCCGCGCGGATCGGCTGCGGCTTCACCTCGCGCCTCGGCGCGATGCGGATCAGCGAGGAGATCGACGCGCTGGAGTCGATGGCGATCCGGCCGATCCCCTACCTGGTCAGCACCCGCCTGGTCGCCGCCTGGATCGTCGTGCTGCCGCTCTACCTGATCGGCCTGGTCGGCACCTACGTCGCCACCGACCTGATGGTCACCACCTTCTACGGCCAGTCCGCCGGCACCTACGACCACTACTTCCGCACCTTCGTCGCGCCGATCGACGTCATCTACTCGGCGATCAAGGTCGTCGTGCTGACCACCGTGGTCACCCTCATCCACTGCTACCACGGCTTCACCGCCACCGGCGGCCCCGAAGGCGTCGGCCGCGCCACCGGCCGCGCGATCCGGGCCAGCATCATCTCCCTCACCGTCGTCGACATCCTGCTGACGCTGCTCCTGTGGGGCGCCGACCAGCAGGTGCAGATCTCCGGATGAGCCCGTGGGCATGAGCGAGTTCCTGTTCGCCCACACGAAGGCGGCGCCGCGCACCCTGCGGCTGCGCCTCGCCGCCGCCGGCGTGACCGGCTTCCTGCTGCTCGGCGCGCTCACCGGCGTCCTCGGCCTGCAGGCCCTCGGCGTGCTCAGCGGCGACGTGCGCGTGACGGTCGAGCTGCCCACCGTCGGCGACACCCTCGGCATCAACTCCGACGTGAAGTACGACGGCCTGCGGGTCGGCCGCGTGGTGGCGGTCGACCCCGCCGGACCGAGCGCCCAGGTACTGGTCGCCCCCGAGCACGCCGCGCTCATCCCGGCCGCCGTGACCGCCCGGGTGCTGCCCGGCACCCTCTTCGGCAACGAGTACGTCGACCTGGTCGGTGCCGACGCCCCCGCGGCCTCGACCGCGCACCTGGCCGAGGGCGCCGTCGTACCCGCGGACACCTCGACGGCGACGCTGCGGCTGATGGACACCTTCTCCGCGACCCAGCGGCTGCTCGCGGCCGTGGACCCGGCCCAGTGGGACGTCGCCCTGTCGCAGCTGGCCGACGCGCTGGACGGCCGGGGGGCCCGGATCGCCGAGCTGGTCCGCGACGGGAACGGCTTCCTCGGCCGCTGGGCCGACCTCCATCCGCAGGTCCGCACGGACCTCGATCTGCTCGCCCAGGACGCCGACCTGGTCGCCGACGTCGAGCCGCAGCTGGTCCGGACGCTGCGCGACACCCGACCACTGGCGCGGACCCTGGTCCGCCGGCACGCCGATGTCTCGCGCCTGCTGACCGGACTGCCCGCTCTGCTCGACGGCGAGGCCGGCGTGACAACCTTCCTGCGCGAGAACGGGGCGGCGACCGCACGCCTGCTCAACGCCACCGCCGCCAACCTCGAGGTCTTCGCGGAGCGGTACCCCGCCTTCGCCGAGCTGTTGCGCAAGGTCCCCGTGCTGCTGCGCAACGGCGCGGCCGCGGTGCGGAACGGCCGCATCCAGATGGAGGGCGTCCTCGCGCCCCAGCTCCTCGACCCGTACGACCCCGCCGACCCGGAGGACTGCCCCACCTACCGCGGACTCACCGGACCCTGCGGAGCACAGCGATGAGCCGCCAGCTCAGCGAGCTGCGCCGCCACCGCGGCGCCGTGCTCGGCGTCGCAGGGTTCGCGCTCCTCGCCCTCGTGCTGACCAGCATGGTCGCCGGCACCCTGTCCCGCGCCCAGCGTGGCGACGCCATCACGGTCACCGCGGTGTTCCGCGACGCCACCGGGCTGCGCGCCGGGGACGACGTCCGGATCGCCGGGGTCCGGGTCGGCCGGGTCACCGCCACCCGGCTCGGCCGCGGTGACGAGCGCGGCCTGGCCGTGGTCACCCTGAGCGTCGCCGCCGGCCAGCGCCTGCACGACGACGTCATCGCCTCGGTCGACTACCTCAACCTGATGGGCCAGCGCTACGTCGCCCTGAGCCGCCCCGACCGGACCGCGGCGGCCGCGGCGCTGGCCGACGGCGCCCGGATCCCCCTCGACCGGACCCGGCCGGCGCTCGACCTGACCGCGATGTTCAACGCCTTCGAGCCGATCTTCGAGCTGCTGCAGCCCGCCGACGTCAACCAGCTGGCCACCAACATCGTGGAGGTGCTCCAGGGACAGGGCCCGACCCTGCGGCACCTGCTCGACCAGACGGCCGAGCTCACCTCCGGCATCGTCGACCGCGACGCCGCCCTCGCGAAGGTCGTCGACAACGTCACCCTCGTCCTGGACACCACCGATCAGCACCGCACCGAGATCACCCGGCTCGTCGACGGCCTCGCGTCCCTCACCGGCGGTCTGGCCCGGGACCGCGACCGGATCGCGACCAGTCTCGACGCCCTCGCCCGGCTGTCGGCCACGACCGCCGACCTGGTCGACGAGGTCCGCGGGCCCGCCGTCGACGTCGCCGTGCTGAGCAACCCGTGGTTCCGCTACCTCGCCGGCCGCACCGACCTGCTGGTGCAGACCGGCGCCGCAGTGCCCCGGCAGCTCGACACCTACCTCCGCACCCTCGGCTACGGCAGCTACCTCAACGTCTACGTCTGCACCCTCGCCGCCGCCGGGCCCGGCGTCCCGGTCAAGCTCGACCTCGGCATCACGGGCAACAGGCACTCGACGAGGTGTCGCTGATGGTCACCCTCCGACGGCTCGCCCGGCCGCTGCGCGTCGTCGCCGCGCTGATGGTGCTCGGTCTGCTCCTGCTCGGTGTCCGGGCGCTCGCGGGAGACCCGGTCTATCACGCCCGACTGCGGCACGCCGCCGGGCTCGAGCCGGGCGACGACGTACGGATGGCGGGGCTGCGGATCGGCACGGTCACGGCCGTGCGCGCCGACCGCGACCAGGTCGACGTCCGGTTCAGCCTCACCGGGCCACCCGAGGAGCTCGGAGTCACCGAGGACAGCAGCGTGCAGGTGAAGCTGCTGTCCATCCTCGGCGAGCGCTTCCTCGCGCTCGCCCCCGGCTCGGGCGGGCCGCTCGGCGACGACAGCACGATCGCGGTGGAGCACGCCGTCGACAGCTACTCCATCGAGCGGTTCTGGCTGGAGTCGACCCCTCAGGTCGAGGCGCTGGACCTCGACCGGGTGCAGCAGGCGGTCGACGTCCTCGCCACCGACCTCGACCTCGCCCCCGGGGCATTGCGCGACGCTCTCGACGGGATCGCCGGGGTCTCGGCCGTGGCCACCGGCCGGGAGCAGCAGCTCGACGCGCTGCTGTCCTCGGTGCGTCGGGTCACCGACCTGGTGCTCAGTCAGACCGACCGGCTCGACCGGGTCCTCGCCGACGGGACGACCGTCCTGCTCATGGTCCAGCAGCGCAAGGAGACCCTGCGTGCCCTGCTGGCCGACGCACACCGGTTCGTCACCGGGCTCACCGCCCTCGTCCGCGCCGGCGCGCCGCACCTCGAGCCCGCGCTGCGCGACCTGCGGCGGGTCCTGGGCGTGCTCGACGAGCACCGCGCCGAGCTCGACCGGACGCTCCGGCTCGCCGGACCGACGATGCGGGTGTTCACCAACGCGACCGGGGACGGGCCGTGGCTGGGCGTCAACGCGCCCTGGGCGATCATCCCCGACGACCTGGTCTGCTCGATCACGCCGGAGGACTGCCGATGAGCAGGCGCACCGCGTTCCTGGCACTCGGCATGGTGGTCGCGCTGGCCCTCGCCCTCTCCGTCCCCCGCCTCGTGGGCTGGCTCCGCGGCGACGACCCCGACGACCTCGTCGTCACCGCCGACTTCGCCGACACCACCGGCGTGTACGTCGGCAACGACGTCACCTATCTCGGCGTCAAGGTCGGCGAGATCGTCCGGATCGAGCCCCGCGGCGCCACCATGCGCGTCGTCCTGCGCCTCGCCCCGGACACCCGGGTGCCGCGCGACGCCGGTGCCCAGGTCCTCCAGGGCTCGCTCGTCACCGACCGGTACGTCGAGCTGGGCCCGGCCTGGACCGAGGGACCGACCCTCGTCTCCGGCGCCCATATCGACGTCGACCGCACCCGCGCCCCCGCGACCGTGGACGAGATCGCGAAGGCGATCGACGACCTCGTCCTCGCGCTCGACGGCGGCTTGGACGAGAAGGGCGGCGCGGGGCTGGGCGACGTCCTGGCCACGACCGCGCGGGCGTTGGACGGCAACGGCCCGCACCTGCGCGCGGCGCTGGCCGAGAGCCGTGACGCGCTCGCCATGATCAACGCCAAGGACGGCGACCTCACCGCGGTCACCGACAGCCTGGTCGCCCTCGTCGAGACCCTCGCGGAGCGCGACCACTCGGTGCGCGACTTCACGCGCGCCGCGGCCGAGACGGGAGCGGTCCTCGCCGACCAGCGCCAGGAGCTGGTCGCGACGCTCGACGGCCTCGACGAGCTGACCGGGCTGGCCGACCGGTTCCTGAAGGAGAACGGCGAGGTCCTCGGCGACGACCTGGCGGGGCTGGCCGACGTCGTCGAGGTGGTCCGCTCGCACCAGGACTCCCTCGAGGAGGCATTCGACACCATGCCGACGATGGCCGAGAACTTCGCCCGCGCCTACGACTGGGACCTGGGCCGGCTCCGGGTGCAGTTCGCCTTCAGCGCCGGTCCGTTCTCCGCCGCCTTCCGCGACCACACCTGCCGGGTGTTCGCGGGGGCGCTGGCGGGCGAGACCGGCGACCGGCTGTGCGGACTGCTGTTCAACGGCCAGGGCACCGGCATCCTCGACCCGCTCCTCGACGGCGTCTACGACGGGCTCCCGGGAGGGATCCCGTGACGGGCCGCGGCCGGCGCGCGGTGGCCGCGTCCGTGCTGCTCCTCGGCGCCCTGACGGCCGGGTGCGGGCTCACCCTGGAGGACGTCCCGCTACCGGGGCTGGTCCGGGGACCGACGTACCGGGTGACGATCGAGTTCGCCGACGCCCTCAACCTGCCGGTCGACGCGCCGGTCAAGCTGGACGGCGCCACCGTCGGCCAGGTGAGCGCCGTCGCAGCGGGCGACTACGTCGCCGAGGTCGAGCTCGCGCTCTCGACGGCGGTGCGGTTGCGGGAGTCGTCGCGGGCGGAGATCCGGCTGACCTCGCCGATGGGCACGGCCTTCGTACAGCTGTTCCCCGGCGACACCGGCGCGGTGCTCGCCGACGGCGGGACGCTCCCGGTGGCCGCGACCGGCAGCGCGCCCGACGTGACCGACCTGCTCAGCGCGCTGTCGACCGTGGTGACCGGTGGCAGCTTCGCGGACATCTCGACGATCATCGACCAGCTCAATGTCGCGCTCACCGGCAACGCCGGCGACGTACGGCGGCTGCTGGTGCGCCTCGACACGGCCGTCACCGACCTCAACGCCGACTTCCCGCGCGTGGACCGGCTGACCGCCGCGCTCGACCGGCTCACCACGCGGCTGGCCGGCGACCTGCCCGAGCTCACGCGCTCGCTGACCGACCTCGCCGACCTGGTCTCCACCTTCGACCAGCAGCGCGAGCAGCTCGTGACGGCGATGGAGTCGCTGACCCGCTTCGACGCCGTCGCCACCCCTCTCACCCGCGCCGTGCGCTCCGATCTCGTCGCCCAGCTGGAGGACATGCGGCCGGTGGTCCGGTCCCTGCTCGACGGCCGCTCCCACATCGACGGCGTGATGGCCGGCCTGGTCGCCTTCGCCGAGGGAAGCGACCGGGCGGCTCCCGGCGACTTCGCCAACTTCGACCTGACCTTCCTGCTCGACCTGAAGGCGCTGACCGCGACCGGGGGCGCGCCATGAGCCGGCGCGCCACGCCCGCCGAGGCGGCCGCCGCCACCGCCCGGATGTGGCGCCGCCGGATCCGGGTCGCGCAGAGCCTGATCCTGGTGATCCTGGTCGCCGGTGTCGTCTACGTCGCCGACACGGTCGTCGGCGGCTCCCTCTTCCACCACCCGACCACCGTCACCGTCGAGCTGCCCCAGGCGGCCGGGCTGCACGAGGGGTCCGTGGTGACCTACCGCGGGCAGCGGATCGGCGAGGTCAGCGACATCCGCCTCAGCGCCGAGGAGGGCGTCGGCGTCGTCGCGACCCTCAAGATCGACTCCGGAGTCCGCGTCCCCCGCGGCAGTGCGATGGAGGTGCGCAACCTGTCGGCGGTCGGCGAGCAGTACCTCGACGTGCGCCCCACGACCGACCGGGGGCCCTATCTCGCCGACGGGGCGCGGGTGCCGGTGTCCGCCACGAGCGTCCCCCTGGGCGTGCCCGACGTGCTCGCCCACGCCCAGGAGCTGATGGCCCACCTCGACGTCGCCGATGTGCGGACCATCGCCACCGAGACCGCCGCGATCTTCGGCGACGGCGAGCAGGACGTCGACCTGCGCGCGCTGGCGATCGAGCTGGAGAGCGCGTTCGCGATGC
Organism: Nocardioides sp. L-11A; assembly: GCA_029961745.1. Taxonomy (NCBI): domain Bacteria; kingdom Bacillati; phylum Actinomycetota; class Actinomycetes; order Propionibacteriales; family Nocardioidaceae; genus Nocardioides; species Nocardioides sp. L-11A. Next base: position 1,848,034 of record CP124680.1, on the reverse strand, counting down.
TGCGCCGGCTCGAGCCCGACCTCACCCGGCTGGCCCGCCGGGCGCAGACGCCGCTGACCACCCTGGCCGACCTGTCCCCCGAGATCCGTCGGCTCTCCGCCGACCTGGAGGCGGTCGCGCGCTCGCTCGCCGCGGCCGCACCGAGCGTCCGGCGCACGGTCGCGCACGCGATCGACCTGCTGCCGCGACTGCAGCGCTGGTGGCGCGGCGCGGCACCCGACCTGCGCCGGATGCTCCGCGACGGCGTCCCCGTCACGGAGATGGCCGCGCGCCATCGCCGTGGCCTCCAGCACTGGCTGGACTGGGCGCCGCTCCAGGCCGACGTGATGGCCGGCAGCACCCGCGACGGCAGCGGTCGGGTGCTCCTGGTGCCGCGCATCCTCAAGAACTGCGTCTACGACCGCAGCGTCCAGCGCGACGTCCAGGACACCAGCCGCCGCGAGCCCCGCACCGACGTGCGGTGCACCGACCCGCCGCAGGGCACCCAGGGCCGCGGCTCCGCCGCGGTCCCTCAGCAGTAGTAGTCCCGTCCCCACCCGCCCCACCCGCCCCGACCGAGAGGAAGCACCGATGAGCACCGACACCCTGGCGATCCGAGCCGAGATCGAGCAGGAGATCGCCGGCCTCACCCTGCCCGCCGCGCTGGCCCGCACCGCCGAGGCCGAGGGCGAGCGCCCGGCGTACTCCGACAAGGTCGGCGTCGACCTGTCCGCCGGGTACGCGCCCGGCTGGCGCACCGTCGGCTGGGCCGAGCTGCGCGAGCAGGCCCTCGACGTCGCGGGCGCCCTGCTGGCCGCCGGGGTCCGGCCGGGCGACCGGGTCGCGCTGATGGCGAGCAACCGGATCGAGCACGTGGTCGCCGACCTCGGCGCGGTCCACGCCGCCGCGGTCTCCATGTCGGTCTACAACACGCTCTCCCCCGACCAGGTCGCCTATGTCGCCGGGCACGCCGAGCCCACCGTCGCCGTGCTCGAGAGCGCCGACCACCTGGCCCGCTGGGAGCGCGCCCTCGGCGCGACGGACGCGCTGCGGACGATCGTCCTCATCGACGCGGAGCCGCCCGCCGGCGACGACAGGTTCGTCACCTGGGACGCCTTCGTCGCCTCCGGCGCGGCCTGGCGGACCGAGCACGCGGCCGAGCTCGAGGCCCGCACGGCCGGCATCGCACCCGACGACCCGCTGACCATCCTCTACACCTCAGGCACCACCGGGAACCCCAAGGGTGTCGTGCTCACCCACCACGCGGTGCTCTACGAGTGCGCCTGCTCGCTGCGGGTCGCCGCGACGACCGGGCACAACGACTTCATCTCCTACCTGCCGTTCGCGCACATCGCCGAGCGCACCCTCGGCATGTACATCCCCCAGGTCAACGGCGCCCACATCCACCTGATCGCCGACCCGGCGCTGCTGCTCGGCGCCCTCGGCGAGGTCCACCCGACGCGCTTCTTCGGCGTCCCGCGGGTGTGGGAGAAGATCAAGACCGGCATCTCCGCCAAGCTCGCCGCCGAGACCGACCCGGACAAGCGGGCGCAGGTGGAGGGCGCGCTCGCGGTCGGCCTCGAGTACGTCGAGGCGCAGCAGGCCGGCGCGACGGTCTCCCCCGAGCTCGAGGCCCGCTTCCAGGCGGCCGACGCCGGACTGCTGGCCTTCCTCCGCGCTCTGCTCGGCCTCGACCGCTGCGAGTGGGCGGCCTCCGCCGCGGCCCCGATGCCACTGGAGGTCGCGAGGTTCTTCGCCGGCCTCGGCATGCGCATCTACGACGTCTACGGGATGACCGAGACCTGCGCCGCGGTCACGTCCTGCGGCCCCGACCAGTTCCGCCTCGGCACCGTCGGCCGGGCGCTGCCCGGCATCGAGATCGCCCTCGCCGAGGACGGCGAGATCCTGGCTCGCGGCCCGGTCGTCTCCCAGGGCTACTACCGGCAGCCGGACGCGACCGCCGCGCTCATCGATGCCGACGGCTGGGTCCACACCGGCGACATCGGCGAGCTCGACGAGGACGGCTTCCTCAAGGTCGTCGACAGGAAGAAGGAGATGATCATCACCTCCTCCGGGAAGAACATCGCGCCCTCGAACATCGAGAACTACCTCAAGGAGAGCCCGATCGTCGGCCACGCCCTCGTCTTCGGCGAGGGCCGCCCGTACGTCGTCGCGATGCTCACCCTCGACGCCGAGATCGCACCGCTGGTCGCCACCCAGCTCGGCATCCCCGCCGGGACCTCGCTCGCCGAGCTCGCGCAGCATCCCGCGATGCTCGCCGTCGCCCAGCAGGCCGTCGACGCCGCCAACGAGCGGCTCTCCCGGCCCGAGCAGGTCAAGGCATGGGAGCTGCTCCCGGTCGAGTGGACCGCGGAGTCCGAGGAGCTGACCCCGACCCTCAAGCTCAAGCGGCGCGTCGTCCACACCAAGTACGCCGACGTGCTGGAGCGGCTCTACGCCTGACCGGGAGAACCACGCACCTACCGGATTTGTCGCGCATCGGGCCGATCAACGACGAATTCGGGTGGTGCGCCGCGCCGCGCCTCGGCGGCGAGCGCGGGGGCGAGGTCGCCCCGGGGGCCCACGACGACCTCAGCCAGACCGAGCCAGCCGGCGAGCCGCGCGAGCTCGGCGGCGAGCTCGGCCGCGGTCTCGGCCGGCGCGTGCGGCTCCGCCCAGGCCGACTGCACGAGCAGGCGCGCGGTCGGGCGGTCGGCCTTCAGGTCGACCCGCCCGACGATCCGGTCACCCAGGAGGAACGGGAGCACGTAGTAGCCGTGCACCCGCTGCGCGGCCGGGGTGTAGATCTCGATCCGGTAGAAGAAGTCGAACAGCGCCTCGCCCCGGTCGCGCTCCCACACCACCGGGTCGAAGGGGCTCAGCAGGGCCCGGGCACCGACCCGGCGCGGGACACGCGCCTCGCGATGGAGGTACGCCGGGCGCTGCCAGTCCTGCACCACGACCGGCTCGAGCTCGCCGGCGGCGACCAGCTCGTCGATCGCGACCCGGGCCTCCCCCACCCGGATCCGGTAGTAGTCGGCCAGGCAGTGGGCCGACGCGACGCCGTGGGAGCGGGCCGCCCGGCGGACCAGCTCGACGTGGGCCTCGGCGGCCGTCAGGGCCGGGACGTCGAGCACGGCCGCCGGCAGCACCCGCTCGGGCAGGTCGTAGCGGATCTCGAACTGGCTGGTGCGCTCGGCGATGGCCAGCTCGCCGGTCATGTAGAGGTAGTCGAGCATCCGCCGGGTGCGCGACCAGTTCCAGCCCCAGTGGTCCTTCGATCGAGGCAGCCCGTCATCGAGCTCACGGGCGGTGCTGGCTCCGCGCTCGGCGATCTCGGCGAGCAGCGCGCCCTCCAGCGCGTCGCCCTCGTCGACGGCGAACCACTTGCCGCGCCGCGCGCGGTAGTCGTCCATCCGGTGCCGCATGGCGGGCCACAGCTCGACGGGCATGAAGGCCTGCACGTGTGCCCAGTACTCCACCACCCGACGCTGCCGCCCGCTCGCCGCCCGGCGGAGCAGGTCGACGTCGTAGGCGCCCATCCGGGAGTACAACGGCATGAAATGGGCGCGCTGGAGCACGTTGACGCTGTCGACCTGCAGCACACCGGTGCGGGCCAGGGTGCGATCGAAGGTGCGCAGCGTCGGGGCCGTGTGGGCGGGGTCGAGGAAGCCCTGCGCCGTGAGCGCGATCCGGCGGGCCTGCGGGAGCGACAGTGACTGGGTGGTGGGCACGGGACCACCCTAGGAACCGGCGCCGACAGCTACTCCAGCTCGACCAGCTTCGCGCGCACGGCGTACATGACCGCCTCCATCCGGGAGTGCAGCTGGAGCTTCTCGAGGATGTTGCGGACGTGGTTCTTGACGGTGTTCTCGCTGATGGCCAGCTGGGCGGCGACGTCGCGGTTGCTGAGACCCCGCGCGACGAAGCGGAGGACCTCGAGCTCCCGCTCGGTGAGCTTGAGCGCCTGCCCGGTCGAGCGGTCGGGCTTGGACATCGTCTTGAACTCGTCGATCAGCTTGGCGGCCATCGACGGGCTGATCAGCGACTGGCCGTCGGCGACGACGCGGACGCCCTGGGCCACCTCCTCGATGGACGAGTCCTTGAGGAGGTAGCCCGAGGCGCCGCTCTTGACCGCCTCGTAGAGGTCGGTCTCGTCGTCGGACATGGTCAGCATGATGATCTTCGTCATCGGGACCGCTTCCTTGATGGCGACGCAGGCCTCGATCCCGGACTGCTTCGGCATCCGGACGTCCAACAGCACCACGTCGGGCACGCTGCTGACCACGACCGCGACGCCGTCGGCGCCGTTGCTCGCCTCGCCGACGACCTCGATGCCGTCCTCGATGCCCAGGAGCATGGTCAGCCCACGCCGGAACAGCTCCTGGTCGTCGACCACCACCACACGTACCGGCTCGCTCACGGGCTGCCCCGGTGCTGCGGTTGCCGGCGAAGTCCCGTTCGCCACGGCGGCATCATGACACGACCTCCCGAGAGCTTGCCGGTGTGGACCACGGTTCAGCTGTCGCTGCCCCCGACGTCGAGGGAGATGACCCCGTAGTCGTAGCCCCGCCGGCGATAGACCACCGCCGGCCGCTCGCTCTCCTTGTCGACGAACAGGTAGAAGTCATGGCCGACCAGCTCCATCTCGTAGAGCGCCTGGTCGAGCGTCATCGGCGCGGCCGGGTGCGTCTTCTCCCGCACCACCAGCGGACCGTCGCCCGTGACCGTGATCGGGCCGACCTGACGGTCGATCACCTCCTCATCCTCGACCTCCTCGACGACGGTCGCCGGCACGTCCGAGAGGGCCCGGCCGACCGACACCGGCGTGCGACGGCCGCGGTGCACCCGCCGCCGGTCGGCCGCCTTGCGCATCTGTGCCGCCATCTTGTCGAGGGCGAGGTCGAGCGCGCCCATCTTGTCGTCGGCGGCGGCCTCGGCCCGGATCACCGGTCCCTTGGAGAAGGCCGTGAGCTCGACATGGACGGCCTGGTCGTGCTGGCGCGGATTGGGTTCCGAGTCCACCTCCACATGCACCCGGATGATCCGGTGATCGTGCTTCTCCAGCTTGGTGAGCTTCTCAGCGGCATGCTCCCGGAACCGGTCCGAGATCTCGCAGTGCCGTCCGGTGACCACAACATCCATCAGATACCTCCAAGGGAATTTCGGCGTGATGGGTTCTCCTGCCGCCCCGGCAGGACGTGTGAGTGCTGGCAGTTCTCTCGACCAGCAAGGGGTGAGGTGAAGGTGCTGGAGACCAGCGACGCGCTCGCGCCATCCCAACCAGCGAAGGCGTGCCGCCAGGCCGACCCAGCCCCGTACGCGACCCGACCGCGAGCGCGGCAGCGCGGCGCGAGGAACGAGCGTCGCGCTCGCGCCAACCAGTGGAGTCCGCCCGGCCGACCTGGTCTTCGTCCCCACACCCGCCTGCTGAGGCTTCCGCAGCTTGTTGCCACTACCGGCCTTCTCCCGGGTCCGGACGTATCTGACGTCCGGGCCGAGGCAGGGCTTACGACTAAGCCGCACCGTGCTCACCGGCCCGAAGGCCGGCTTACGTGGGCCGTTTCGCCTGCGACTGGCATCGGCTTGCCGCGTCCGGCCGGGCTCGCGCCCGGTCTGAGCGACGCAACCACGGACCCGAGCGGACTCCATGACCAGACGTTAGTCCGTCGCTGGTGACGGCGAAAGGCTTCACCCGAAGTTCAGCCCGGGGACACCGCGGCGGCGGTCGGTCCGCGCCGGGCCGTGGCCGCGACCACCGCCGCCGCGAGCACCGGAACACCGGCCGCCTCGAGGGCGCGTTGCGCCTCGCGCAGGGTCGCGCCGGTGGTGAGGACGTCGTCGCAGACGACGACATGCGCCCGCGGACGGCGCCGGGCGAGGCGGCGTACGGCGGCCGCGGGGGCGGTCATCGAGCCGGCGAGGTTCGCGACCCGGGCGGCGGCGTCGAGGCCGGCCTGGTCGACGACGCCCGGCCGGAGGCGGAGCAACCGTGCGGTCACGGCGTCAGGGCCCCACCGCCGCGCGGCGGCGCGGGTCATGGCGAGGGTGGGGTCGTGGCCGCGTTGGCGCACGCTCGCCGGCCGGGACGGGACGGGCACCAGCACGAGCGGGGCCGCTGCGCCACCGCGGTCAGCACCCGCGACGGCACCCGCCACCGCCACGGCGAGGAGCTGCCCGAGCGGCGCGGTGAGGGCGAGCACCCGTCGCTCCTTGTGCGCGAGGACGAGCGCCCGCAGGACGCCGTCGTAGCCGCCGGCGGCGTACGGTGGCGCCAGTCCCTCGGGACACGGCGTCGGCCACCGCGGGCTCGCCTCCCCCGGCAGCGTCGCGTGGCACACGGCGCACAGCGGCCGCCCCGGTCGCTCACAACCCACGCAGCGGGAGCCGAGCACCAGGTCGACGAAGCCGTCGGCGAGCAGCGGAAGCGATCTCATCCCGGCCACCCCAGCAGGGCCCGCCGCCCGCGGCAAGCGGCCGCCGCGTGCCTGTGGAAACCCGGTCAGCCGGTGTAGTCGAGCTGGGTCAGCTCCGGGTCGACGGCGTGGCGTTCCTGGCGGACGACGTCGATGTACTGGTCGGCGTACACGGCGAGCATCGGGGCGTCCTCGACGGGCGACGCGGCGAGCCCGCGGACCTTGCCGGTGACGATCGTCGACATCACGTCGACCCCGACCGTGGCTCCGTCGGCGGCGACGACATCGACCTCGTAGAGCTTGCCGGGCGCCGTGGCCGTCAGCAGGCCCAGCCGGATCGGACCGCTCCAGGCGAGATCGGTGACCCGGCTGCCCTCGGCCTCGCGGACGACGAACGGCCGTCCGGCGCGCTGGACCTGTCCTCGACCGCCGATCAGCACGCGCGCGCCGACGGCCCGGTCCCCCTCGGGGGTCCGGACGATCCCCACGAGGCGGGTCCCGTCGCGGCTCACGACCAGTTCGCGGGCGCGGCTGCCGGTGATCCCGGGCACCCGTACGGCACGGACCACGTCCTCGTCCTGCGGGTCGTAGAGCCATACGACCGCCCCCTCCCGGCGCCGCTCGAGGACCCAGAGCCGATCGGCGTGGTCGAAGGCCGGACGGGCGTAGCGTCCGCCGGACAGCAGGGTCTGCGCGGCCGGCTCGGCGGCCGACCGCTGCACCCGGGCCAGTCGGACCCGGCCGCCGTCGAGGTCGACCGCGGCCGCCTGCTGGTTGTCGAGGGCGACCGCGACGGAGTCGAGCCCGGCCCCCTCGTCGCCGAACACTCCCGTGGCCGGTACCAGATCGCCGTCGATACTGCCCGTGACCAGCCGGCCCTGACTCACGCCGAAGAGGGTGCGCCCCCCGCCGGGACCGGCGGGACCGAGCACCGCGGCCGCCTCGACGGAGTACTGGGAGACCCCGCCCGGCAGGGGCAGGTCGGTGCCGTCGATGCTGACCCGCAGCGCGGTGACCGACGGATCCTGGCGCAGCGTCCACGCCAGCTGCGCGAGCATCAGCTCGGCCTGCTGGGCCGTGATCGCCTGGGGCTCGCCCACGAGCGCGATGTCGGCGACCCCGGCGTCGTCGACCGGTACGGACAGGCCGACCGTGAGCCCGGACGGCAGGAACGAGCGTACGACGCCCCGGGCCCGCGGTGGCGGTCCGGCGAGCAGGCCGGAGACCAGGCTGGTCGCGAGCTGGTCGCCCTCGGGCACGAAGACGGGCTCGGGGACGAGGATCTGCGCGATCGGGTCGAAGTAGTAGAGCGAGACCTGACGATGGCGCTGCCGGAACCATCCGGCCGGGACGACGAGGGCGTCGGGCGGGTCCGCGATCCGGTACTGCCCGTCCTCGATGCTGACCCGGAAGTCCAAGGTGAGCTCGTCGGTCGTCATCGCACCCCGCCAGGCGCCGACCGCGTCGAGCCGGTCGGCGGCGGTCAGTCGCACCGATACCGTGCCCGCGCTCTCCCGCACGGGCAGCGAGTCGCTGTAGACGATGGTCTCCTGCTCCGGGTCCCAGCCGGCGGCGGCCTCGGCGGTGAGGTACTGCTTGGCGACACTGGTCTGCACCGGCCAGGCGGTCATCGCGTCCAGGAAGCCGGCGACGACCTCGGTCCGCGACGCCCCCGAGAGCGGCGGCCGGGCGTCGATGTCGCTCGCGCGGCGGGTGGCGCCGTGGTCGGCGCCCCGGCCCGGCACGACCGGGCCGGACGTGGGCAGCGAGGTGCAGCCGACCAGCGCCAGGGCCAGCACGGCGACCAGGACGGCGAGCGCCACCGAACTCCTCCGCGCGGCGCTCCGGCGCGGAGCGGCGGGCCTCATCGCCCCTCCTCCGGGTCCGGTACGACGCTCCGCGGTCCCACCACGACCGCCGCGTCGCTCGACACGGCGTCCTCGGGCACCAGCGGCAGTGGGCTGTGACGCAGGGTCCCGCCGGCGTGCCGCGGCACGGTGAGGCGGAACTGCGCCCCCTGCCCGGTCCTCCCCCAGGCCTGCAGCCAGCCGCCGTGCAGGTGGGCGTCCTCCTGGGCGATCGCGAGCCCGAGCCCGGTGCCGCCACTGGTCCGGGTCCGGGCCGGGTCGGAGCGCCAGAACCGGTTGAACACCATCGACGCCTCCCCCGGCGCCAGGCCGATGCCGTGGTCGCGCACCGTGATCGCCGCCGACTCCTCGTCCGAGGCGAGCCGCACGAGGACGGCCTCGGTGGGATCGTCGGCCAGGGCGTGGTCGATGGCGTTGGTGACCAGGTTGCGCACGATCCGCTCGATGCGACGCACGTCGACGTCGGCCCGGACCGGGACGTCCGGCTCCTCCACGAGCACGCGCAGGCCGCGCTGGTCGGCCAGCGGGCGCGCGGCGTCGACCACGCGGCGTACCAGGTCGCCGAGGTTGACGTTCTCCGTGGCGAGGACCGCAGCACCGGCGTCGAAGCGGCTGATCTCCAGCAGGTCGACCAGGAGGTTCTCGAACCGGTCGAGCTCGGCCTGCATGAGCTCGGCGGAGCGGGCGGTGGCGGGGTCGAAGCTCTCCCGGGCGTCATGGAGCACGTCGGAGGCCATCCGGACCGTGGTGAGCGGCGTGCGCAGCTCGTGGGACACGTCGGACACGAACCGGCGCTGGACCCAGCTCAGCTCCTCGAGCTGGCGGATCTGACGCTGCAGGCTGGTCGCCATCTGGTTGAAGGAGTACGCCAGCCGGGCGATGTCGTCCTCGCCGGTGACCTGGAGCCGCTCCTGGAGCCGCCCGGCGGCGAGCCGCTCCGCGACCTCGCGGGCCATCCGGATCGGGCTGACCACCTGCCGGGTCACCAGCCAGGTCACGCCGGCGACGAGCACCAGCAGCAGGCCCGCTGCGGTCAGCAATGCCCGGGTCACCAGGTTGAGCGTGTCCTGCTCCTCCGCGAGCGGGAAGAGGAAGTAGAGCGTGTAGGTCTGGCCGTCCGACGGCAGCTGGACCTGCGAGCCGACGACGATCCCGGGCTCGCTCGTGATCCGGGAGTCGGCCCCGGTGCCCGTCGAGCGGACGATCTCGGTGTAGGTCCACGCGGTCGCGCGCAGTGGGCCGTCGAAATGCTCCTCGAGCGCGAGGGGAACACTTCTCAGGTCCAGGCCGCTGGTGTACTCGCCGCCGCCGGTCCGCAGTGGCGGACCCTCCTCCTCGGGGCCGGCCAGCACGACGGCGTACCCGCGGCTGTCGCCGCGCTCGATGATCGGGTCGACCAGGTCGCGCTGCTGGCGGCCGGCATTGCCCTCGCGCCCCGACGCCGCCTCCAGCCGGTCCTGGGCGTCGGCGACCTCCGCGTCCACCTCGCCGAGGACGACGTCGACGCGGTGCCGCAGCAGGCCCTCCCGGGTCTGTTGGAGCAGGATCCAGCCGACACCGCTGACCACCACGGCGGACAGCACGACGGTGCTGACCACGACCCGCGCCTGGATCGAGCGGCGCCAGAAGGTCAGCGCCCGGCGCAGCCGGGGCGCCAGCCACGCCCAGCACCGGCGCAGCACCGCGAGCACGCGACGGCCGACCCCGGCCGTCGCGGGCTCACCCGGAGCCGGCCTTGTAGCCGACACCGCGCACCGTCAGCACGATCTCGGGATGCTCCGGGTCGTGCTCGACCTTGGACCGCAGCCGCTGCACGTGCACGTTGACCAGGCGGGTGTCCGCGGCGTGCTGGTAGCCCCAGACCTCCTCCAGCAGCACCTGGCGCGTGAACACCTGCCCCGGCTTGCGGGCCAGGCAGAGGAGCAGGTCGAACTCCAGCGGCGTCAGGGAGATCTCACGCCCCCCGCGCGTGACCGCGTGGCCGGCCACGTCGATCTCGACGTCGCGGATGGTGAGCGTCTCCTGCGGCACCGCCTCGGTGCGGCGTACCCGGGCCCGGATCCGGGCGACCAGCTCCTTGGGCTTGAACGGCTTGACGACGTAGTCGTCGGCACCCGACTCCAGGCCGACGACCACGTCGACCGTGTCGCCCTTGGCCGTCAGCATGACGATCGGGACCCCCGACTCGGCCCGGATCTCCTTGCACACGTCGATGCCGTCCTTGCCGGGCAGCATCAGGTCGAGCAGCACCAGGTCGGGCCGGTAGTCACGGAACGCCGCCAGCGCCTGGTCGCCGCGCGGGCAGACCCGGCTCTCGAAGCCCTCCTGCCCCAGCACGATGCCGAGCATCTCCGCCAGCGGCGCATCGTCGTCGACGACGAGGACGCGTCCCTTGGTCGGGTACGGCGCGCTGGTGGGCGGGGTCATGCCCGCGATCCTACTGATCAGTGTCGCCGTACTTGACTTATGCGACCGAGCCGGACGGGACGATCCATCGCGCGCGCAGGTCGGGACGGACACACGTCAGATGGTCGAAGTCGGAGTCGTAGTGCACGACGGTGACCGCTTGATCGCTGCTCGAGTACCGCAGTGCGGTAGCCGCGATCTGAAGGTCGTTCACCCCGACCGACCGTCCCATCCCCGCCCGGAAGAGCAGGCTCTGGAGATCGAGGGCGATGCGGGCAACCTCCCCGTCAGGCGCCAGGAAGACCTTTCCACGCTGATTGCCGTCGAGAATGATGCGGTGGTCCGCCGCGCTCCGGGCCGAGAAGCACTCGTCCAGCACCTGCGGCAGACAACTGGCCAATTGGCCCGTCGCGAGGAGCGCCGCCACCGCCTCCGCAACTGCCGGAGCACGATGGACGCGCTGGGTGACGGAGTTGTCGAGCAGATACAACTGCCTCATCGCTGAGCTTGTGCGACGACCTCCGGGTCATCAAGGCTGCTCGCGACGCCCTCCTGCAACCGCTCGAGGTAGTCGAGCGCGCGCGCCTTGCGGACCGCCTGCTCCAATGCCTCGGTCACGGTGCCGCGCTTCGTCGTTTGACCAGTCGCCACCATCGCGTCCGCCATCAGGCTCTCGTCCACCTCGATCAACGTCTTCGCCATGGTCCACCTCCACGGGATATCCTTTTTCTACGACAAGTAGATCCGGACTGCCCCGTAACGCACGAGCCCCGCACCCTGAAGGGGTGCGGGGCTCGCGAGCGGCCGGCTTCTGCCACGTCAGGCGTGCGACGCGACGCCCGTCCAACCGCCAGCTACGCACGTCTTTCCGCCAGGCCAAGCCTGGACCTACGCCACACGACCGCGTGCGCGGCAGCGCGGCGCCGCCAGGGGCGAACCGCGTAGGCCGGCAGGCGAGCGCGTCGAAGGGAGCGAGGAACGAGCGACCGGAGCGAGCGATACCGCCGGCCGGAGCGGAAGCCCCGACCGGCGGCGACGCGCTCGCGCCCTAGTACCGGTAGTGGTCCGACTTGAACGGGCCCTCGACCGGGACGCCGAGGTAGTCGGCCTGGGCCGGGGTGAGCTCGGTCAGCTCGACGCCGATGGCGTCGAGGTGCAGCCGGGCGACCTCCTCGTCGAGGTGCTTGGGCAGCACGTAGACGCCGATCGGGTACTCCTCGAGCTTGGTGAAGAGCTCGACCTGCGCCAGGACCTGGTTGGTGAACGAGTTCGACATGACGAACGACGGGTGGCCGGTCGCGTTGCCGAGGTTGAGCAGACGGCCCTCGGAGAGCACGATGACCTTCTTGCCATCGGGGAAGATCCACTGGTGGACCTGGGGCTTGATCTCGTCCTTGACGATGCCCGGGATCTTCGCGAGGCCGGCCATGTCGATCTCGTTGTCGAAGTGGCCGATGTTGCCGACGATGGCCTGGTGCTTCATCTTCTCGAAGTGCTCGACCCGGATGATGTCGAAGTTGCCCGTCGTGGTGATGAAGATGTCCGCGGTCTCGACGACCGACTCGAGGCGCTTGACCTCGTAGCCGTCCATCGCGGCCTGCAGCGCGCAGATCGGGTCGATCTCGGTGATGACGACACGGGCGCCCTGGCCGCGCAGCGACTCCGCGGAGCCCTTGCCCACGTCGCCGTAGCCGCACACGACGGCCGTCTTGCCGGCGATCATGACGTCGGTGCCGCGGTTGATGCCGTCGATGAGCGAGTGGCGGCAGCCGTACTTGTTGTCGAACTTCGACTTGGTGACCGAGTCGTTGACGTTGATCGCCGGGAAGAGGAGCGAGCCCTCCTTGAAGCGGTCGTAGAGGCGGAGCACACCGGTGGTGGTCTCCTCGGTGACGCCCTTGATGCCGTTGGCGATATTGGTCCAGCGCTGCGGGTCGTTCTCGAGCGAGCGGGCGAGGACCCGGAGGACCTCCTTGAACTCCTCGTTGTCGGTGGAGTCCTGACCGGGCACCGCACCGGCCTTCTCGAACTCGACGCCCTTGTGGACCAGCAGGGTGATGTCGCCGCCGTCGTCGAGCAGCATGTTGGGGCCGACCTTGTTGCCGTCGGCGTCGGTGAAGTCGAAGACCTTCTCGGCCTCGTCCCAGTACTCCGCCAGGGTCTCGCCCTTCCAGGCGAAGACGGGCGTGCCGGCGGGCGCGTCGGCGGTGCCGTCCTTGCCGACGACGATGGCCGCCGCGGCGTGGTCCTGCGTGGAGAAGATGTTGCAGGTCGCCCAGCGGACGTCGGCACCGAGCGCGGTGAGCGTCTCGATGAGGACGGCGGTCTGGATGGTCATGTGCAGCGATCCGGCGATCCGGGCGCCCTTCAGCGGCTGGTCCGCGCCGTACCGCGCGCGCATCGCCATCAGGCCGGGCATCTCGTGCTCGGCGAGCTCGATCTCCTTGCGGCCGAACTCGGCCAGGCTCAGATCAGCAACCTTGTAGTCCATGAGTGATCCTCGAGGTTCGAGTGTCGTGTGACAGCTGGGTCCTGCGGCGCATCTGCGCATCGTCGGGATCTCCCGCGCATGACGTAGGACACCCTACAAGCGGCGCCCGGAGCCCGGGGAATCTCGGGCGAGCCCGGATACTCATGCGCGCGTTCCCGTGGGAGGCGACCCTGCGACCATGCCGCGCACTCCGCTGTCCGATCGCGACCATCCCGCCCTCCTCTCGACCCTGCTCGAAGCGCTCGCCTCGGCGACCGTCGTCGGGATCGCCCTGTTCCTGCCGCTCCTGCAGTTCGGCGCCTACTTCTGCATCGGCGGCGGGTGCGGCGGCCCGGACACCGACGCGATCCACCTCTACCGGGTGCTCGTGACGGTGCTGGCCGCAGCGGCCGTCCTCACCCTGGTCCTGGCGGTGCGGCGCCGGGCCCGGCCGGCGATCCGGTGGCACGTCGCCGTGGCGCTCGCGGGGGTGGGGTCGGCGGCGCTGTTCGCGGTGCCCGCGGTGGACTGGGGCGACCTGCTGCGCGAGGACCCGCCGCCGAACCCGCACTACGTGCCCTGCTACTCGGGCTCGAACGACTGTGTCGGCGGCTGACGCCGCGATCGACGGACAGACGGGTCGAGCGGTTCTAGTCTGCTGCCATGACGGCTGCGACGGACGGGATCCGCGGCCTCGGCGCGCTGCGCGTAGCGGTCGGCGCCGCGATGCTGGCCACGCCCCGGCTGATCGGGCGCAGCGACGACCCGTCGTTCCACCTGCTGCTGCGCACCGTCGGGGTGCGCGACGTCGTCATCGGAGCGGGGACCGTTCTCGCCCCGCGCGCGCAAACGGTGCGCTGGGCGAGCGCAGCGCTGGCGAGTGACCTGTCCGACATGGTGGTCGGCGCGACCGCGGTGCGGACGGTCGGGTGGCGCGGCGGGCTGGTGGCGACCCTCGCCCCGGTGCCGTTCGTAGCGGTCGGGATGGCCGGCATCCGGCGGGCACGCCGTCGGTGACCGGTGCGGGGCGCTACCCTGCTGCCGTACGTTCTCAGGGCGGGGTGGAACTCCCCACCGGCGGTGAGGGCGTCCCGGCGGATCCGGGGCGGTCGAGCCCGCGAGCGCCGGACCGGTCTCCGCGATCGGCCCGGGTCAGCAGATCCGGTGCGACTCCGGAGCCGACGGTCACAGTCCGGATGGAAGAGAACGCGACGGGCCTCGTGCGCGTCGTCACGCCCTGGGTGACACGTGAACAGGAGAGCCCATGTCACCCATCGCCCCCGCCGACAGCAACGCCGTCGCCGTCGTCGCGGCCCGCTGGCACGCCGACATCGTCGCCGTCGCCGTCGCCACCTTCACCGCCGAGCTCGAGCAGCGCGGCTACGCCGTCGACGTCGTGCACGTGCCCGGTGCCTTCGAGATCCCGCTGCAGGTACGCCGCCTCGCGCGCTCCGGCCGGTACGCCGGTGTCGCTGCCGCGGCCCTGGTGGTGGACGGCGGCATCTACCGGCACGACTTCGTCGCGTCGTCGGTCGTCGACGCGCTGATGCGGGTGCAGCTCGAGACCGACGTGCCGGTGTTCTCGGCGGTGCTGACGCCGCACCACTTCCACGAGCACGAGGAGCACACGGGCTACTTCCGTCGTCACTTCGAGACGAAGGGGCGCGAGCTCGCGCACGCGCTGGACGCGACGGTCAGGCTCCCGGCGATCCCGGTGATCCCGGCGCCGTAGCCCCCGCGTCGTACCGCTCGACCGGGTCCTTGTCGCCCTTGAACGGCAGGACCCGGACGACGGCGACCACGACGGTGCCGACGACGAGGCCGATCACGGCCGAGATCGCGGTGTTGGCGAGCCAGGCGAGCATGCCGCCGAGGAAGCCCTCGACGGCGTGCTCGATGTCCTCCTCGATGCCGTGGACCCAGGTGTAGGGGGCATCCCACCAGCCGACCTCGTGCACGTTGACGAGGAGGATGTGGCCGCCCACCCACAGCATGGCGACCGTGCCGACCACCGAGATCACCGACAGCAGCCGCGGCATGGCGGAGACCAGCCCGCGGCCGACCTTCTGCGCGAACGCCGAGGAGCGCTGCGACAGGAGCAGCCCGGTGTCGTCCATCTTCACGATGAGGGCGACCACGCCGTAGACCACGATGGTGATGGCGATCGCGACGACGACCAGGATGGCGAGTCGGGCCCAGAAGCTCTCGTCCTCGACGGAGGCGAGGGCGATCACCATGATCTCGGCGGACAGGATCAGGTCGGTGCGGATCGCGCCGGAGATCATCTCCTTCTCCGCCTCCGGGCCGATCTCCGCGACGGGGGTGTCGTGGTCGTCGTGGGCGGAGAACAGGTGCCAGAGCTTGTGGGCGCCCTCGTAGGCCAGGAAGGTGCCGCCGAGCATCAGGATGATCGGCAGCAGGTCCGGCAGGAACTCGCTGAGCAGCAGCGCGAGCGGCAGGATGATCAGCAGCTTGTTGCGGATCGAGCCGATCGCGATCTGCTTGACGATGGGGAGCTCGCGCTCGGCTGCGACGCCGTGGACGTACTGCGGCGTGACGGCGGTGTCGTCCACCACCACGCCCGCCGCCTTCGCCGTCGCCTTGCCGGCCGCGGCGCCGACGTCGTCGATCGACGCGGCGGCCATCTTCGCGATGGCGGCGACGTCGTCGAGCAGGCCGAACAGGCCGGCGCTCACCGACGGACCTCGCGAGGCCGGCGGGTCGGTCCACAGGGGCTGCAGGGCATGCCCGAAAGGCTACCGGCCCGCGGACACCAACCGGGTCGCTGCGCGGTCCGTGGTCTCCTGCTCGTGGACGACGCCGGTGAGCCGTACGGCCTCGCGCATCCGGCGATGGGCGACGTCTAACGGGTCGACCACCCGCTCCAGCACCCGGCGCACCGGGGGCGCGGCCAGCAGCAGCGCGACGCCCACGCCGATCCCGACCGCGCCGAGCAGGCCGAGCCAGGGTCGGTCCTGGGCCCACGCGACGAAGCCGAGGTACTCCAGCTCCTTCACCGCGAAGCCGTGGAAGAGGTAGACGACGAGGGTGGCGCCACCCATCCGGCTGAACCAGCCGCCGACCCGGGGCACGAGGGTCAGCCAGGCGAGCGCCCCCGCGGCGCCGGCCAGCAGCATGAGCAGCCGGGTCAGGACGGCGGTGGAGGTCGGGTCGTCGAGCAGGGTGTACGGGCGGTAGTAGAGGTAGGACCGGCTCGACCACGCCTCGAAGGAGCCGGCCAGCAGCCCGAGGACGGCGAAGGTGGCGACGCCGAGCAGCGCCGGGAACCGTCCGCGCAACCACTCCAGCGCCTCCGGCGTGGTCTTCAGGCCGAGCACGAAGAACGGCAGGAAGCCGAGCACCCGCGGCGCGTCCAGCCAGCGGGTCCAGTCGCCCGCGAGGAAGCCACCGGCGACCGAGATCCCGACGGCGACGAGGACCCCGCCCCACAGCGGCCGCAGGAGCGGCGTGACGAGACGCCAGGCGACCATGGCGAGCAGGTACCAGAGCGGGAAGTGCGGGTCGAGCCACAGGTCCCACAGCCGCTCGCCACCGACATTGACCCGGAACCAGGCGAGCGCGCCCTCGAAGAGGACGTAGGGCACCAGCAGCGTCGTGACCAGCTGCCACAGCCGCGCGGGCGTGTAGCGGAAGCCACGGGAGAGGTAGCCGGACAGGAAGACGAAGGCCGGCATGTGCCACAGGTAGACGAAGTCGTAGAGACGCCCGCCGGGCCCGTCGGCGGGCAGCAGCGCCAGCAGGTGCCCGACCACGACGAGGGTGACCAGGCCCATCTTCGCGTTGTCGAGCCAGGGATCCCGAGAAGGTGAGGGCATCACTCCTTGGTACCCGAATCGCCTGTGCGGAGACCAAGTGTCAGACAACCCGATCCTGAGAAAGGGCGGGGACGACCCGCCGGGCCGGTTCAGTCGGCGACGAGCCCCAGGCGGAGGTACTCCGCGGCGTAGGTGCCGCTCAGGAGCAGCGAGGCGTACCGGGCGACCTCACCGGTCGCCTCGGAGGCGACGTGCTCGATCCGGACGTCCTGGCTGCGAGCGGCGTCCTCGAGCCGCTGGCGCTGGTCGCGGACGACCGGGTCGTCGACACCGTCGTCGAGCATGACGAGCACCGGACGCCGGTCGCCGGTCCCGTCGGCGACCGGGTCGGCGAACACGTTGCGCGGCCGCGCCGCCTCGACGACCGGGAGCAGGTGCTCGGCGTCGCCGGCGAGGGCGGTGCGTCCCGACGTACGCCGGATCGACTCCGCGATCCGGCGCGCGGCCCGTGCGGCGAGGACCGAGCCGCCCCACACCAGCGGGGCGGCGTCGGCGAGCGAGATGGCGAGCATCTTCGCCGGGTTGATGGAGATGTCGCGGTGCGGCGAGCAGGCGATCGCCACGGCGTCCAGAGCCTCGGCGACGGCGTCGGGCTCGGCGGTCGGGCCGAGGTGGACCTGGTCGAGGAAGGACAGCATCGCGACGGCGGTCGCGAGCTGGTCGCCGGTACTGGTGGGCAGCAGCGTGGTCCAGCGGCCGGTGGCGTGCTCGGCGACGACCGAGTCGGGCGGCGCGGCGACCACGAGCTGGCAGCCGCGGCGCGCGGCCTCGGCCACGGCGAGCGCGGTGCCGGGGTCGCCGCCCTCGGGGGCGAGCACCACGACGAGGTCGAGGCTCCCGGCCCAGCCCGGCAGGGCCGGGGACGGCCAGGCCACGAACGGCACCGGGCAGAACGGCTCGAGCACGGCCCGCAGCAGCCGGGAGTCCGGGCCGGCCGCGATCACCGCCCGGGGACGGGACTCGATCGAACGCGAGACCGCCTCGGCGATCGCGTCGGCGGCACCGCCGACCTCGCGGCGTACCCGCGAGCCGGACTCGGCCAGCGTCCGCAGGCGGAGGTCGGCGGCGGCGAGGGCCGCCTCGTCGTCCAGCCGGGACTCGTCGAACCAGACCATCGGACCGCCCTCCCCCTGCCCGCAGCCCCGCCCTCAGGCGGGCTTGCGCGCCTCGTCGACCAGCAGGACCGGGATCCCGTCGCGGACCGGGTACGCGAGGCCGCAGCCCTGGCACACCAGCTCCACGCCGTCACCGGCGGCCGCGGGCGTCACCGCGAGCTCGCCCTTGCACGAGGGGCAGACGATGATCGCCAGCAGCTCCGGCGCGAGGTCGCCCGCGGCGCTCACTTGCTGCTCCGGATGATCGCGAGGACCTCGTCGCGGACTCGGGCCATGGTGGACTCGTCCTTCCCTTCGGCGTTGAGCCGCAGCAGCGGCTCGGTGTTGGAGGCGCGCACGTTGAACGCCCAGTCGGCGTGGCCGACGCTGAGTCCGTCGAGCCTGTCGGCGGTGACGCCGTCCTGGCCGCCGTACGTCGCCTCGAGCTCCGCGAGCACCGCGCCCTGGTCGGCGACGGTGCTGTTGATCTCGCCGCTGAGCGGGTAGCGGGCGTACTCGGCGAGCAGCTCGGAGAGCGGGCGGTCGGACTCGGCGAGCGCCGCGAGCGCGTGCAGCGCGGCGAGCATGCCGGAGTCGGCGCGCCAGAAGTCGCGGAAGTAGAAGTGGCCGCTGTGCTCCCCGCCGAAGATCGCGTCGGTCTCGGCCATGGTGGCCTTGATGTAGGAGTGCCCGACCCGGGTCCGCACCGGCGTGCCGCCGAGCTCGGTGACGATCTCGGGCACGGCCCGCGAGGTGATCAGGTTGTGGATGACCGTGGCGCCCGGCTCCTTCGCGAGCTCGCGTGCCGCGATCAGCGCGGTGAGCGTGGACGGCGAGACCAGCTCGCCGCGCTCGTCGACGAGGAAGCAGCGGTCGGCGTCGCCGTCGAAGGCCAGCCCGATGTCGGCGCGCTCGGAGATGACCGCCTTCTGCAGGTCGACCAGGTTGGCGGGCTCGATCGGGTTCGCCTCGTGGTGGGGGAAGGTGCCGTCGAGCTCGAAGTACATCGGCACCATCTCGACCTGACCGGAGAGGCGGCCGAACACAGCGGGCGCGGTGTGCCCGGCCATGCCGTTGCCGGCATCGACGACCACCTTCAGCCGCCGGCCCGCGACCGGGGCCAGCGCGAGCAGGTGGGCGGCGTAGGCCTGCAGCACGTCGTGGGAGCTGATCGAGCCGGTGCGGCCCGCTCCGGCGGCACCTGCCCCGCCGCTCGCGGCGGCGACCCGGTCGCGGATCTCGGCGAGCCCACTCTCCATGCCGACCGGCTGGGCCAGCGCGCGGCACATCTTGATCCCGTTGTACTGCGCCGGGTTGTGGCTCGCGGTGAACATCGCGCCCGGCAGGTCGAGGTGTCCGGAGGCGAAGTAGAGCTGGTCGGTGGAGGCCAGTCCGATCATCGTGACGTCGGCCCCGGCCGAGGTCGCTCCGTCGGCGAAGGCACCGGCGAGCGCCGGCGAGCTGGGGCGCATGTCGTAGCCGATGACCATCGCGTCGACGCCGAGCACCTCGACGTACGCCGCACCGGTGGCGCGGGCGAGCTCCTCGTCGAGCTGCTCGCCGACGATGCCCCGCACGTCGTAGGCCTTGAAGACCTTGCTCAGGTTGTCAGGGGACGTCGTACCGCTCGCCATGACCGCGACACTAGCGGAGAGTCAGTCGGTCGTGATCATGCGGAGGTGCCCCTTGCGGGCCACCTCCCGGCCGGGCTCCTGCGGCGGCTCGACCGGCTCGCGGCGGACCGGGCGGGCCGCCTCGCGGACCGCGTCGGCGAGGGCGAGCAGGTCGTCGTTGCTGGGGCCCTGCTGCTGGGTGCCGAGCGCCAGCCGGACGACCTCCCAGCCACGCGGGGCGGAGAGGCGCTCGCTGTGCACGTCGCACAGGTCGTAGGCGTGCGGCTCGGCATAGGTCGCCAACGGGCCGAGCACGGCGGTCGAGTCGGCGTAGACATAGGTCAGCGTGGCGACGGCACGGCGGGCACAGGCCGTGCGCGAACAGGTCCGCAGGCTCTGCGGGGCCGGGCTCACACTCACGGCGCAGACGCTACCGCCCTCCTGGCCGATCGGTGGCTAGGCTCGCTGATCATGGAGCACGACGAGCTGGTCCCCCGCCGGCGCCGCGACCGGCGCGGACGGGGCATGCGCGGTCCCGCGGTGCTGCCGCTGGCGGCCGCGGGGCACCGGCCGCCCCGCCCGCGCAGCCGGCGCGAGACCTTCGACCGGATCATGCTCGACGTCGTGACCGCCATCGACGCACGTTGGTCCGACCACCTCGGCCTGGTCGAGTACGCCGTCGAGGACGCTCCGCAGCTCCCCGACGACTGGGATTCCGGGCGAGTGCCGCTGTCCTCCCTGGTGCGCGGCTCGGGGACGACGCCCACCCGGCTGGTCGTCTTCCGCCGACCGCTCGAGCACCGCGCCGCGGACCGCACCGACCTGGAGGCGATCGTGCTCACCATCGTGGTGGAGCAGGTCGCCGAGCTGCTGGGCATCGAACCGGCCCAGGTCGACCCGCGCTACCTGGCGGACGACGACTGAGTGACCCGCACCGACCTCGGCACGTCCACGAAGGCCGGTCTCTGGGACTGAGCCCGTGCTACTGCGGGGCGACCGCCGGGATCCGGGCGTGCGTCTCGGCGGGGCGGAGCCGCAGCGTCGCCAGCCCCGGCTGGTCGCCCTTGACCGGCAGGGTGACCACGCCGGCGACCCGGGTGTCGCGCGGCTCGACCGTGACGAGCACGGCCTCCGGTGGCAGGGCGAGGGACGCGGCCCGGTCGGGGGCGACGTCGACCCGGTCCTCGCGCAGCACGCTGCCGTCCGCGGCGTACGACGTCACCTGCGCGACGCCGTTGCGGGTCGCCTGGCCGAGCAGCAGGGTCTTCTCCCCCGCGGGCAGCACGGCCGCCGTCGGCTCGTCCACGGCGATGACGGGCGCGAGCAGGGCCAGGTCCTTGCGGTGGACCAGGCGGGCCGAGGCGACCAGCGGATCGGCGGACTCGACCAGCACGCCGAGCACGCCGGCGGCGTTCTCCCCCGTGAGGAGCGGCCGGAGGTCGACCTCGCGGACCGCGCGGGGCGGCACGGAGACGTCGGGCGCGCCGGTCGGGGTGAAGGTGGCGTCGGCGGTCACCAGCCGCAGCTGCGCCCGGACCTCGTCGTCGCCGGGGTTCGCGACGACCAGCGTGGTGTTGCGGGTCGCGCCGAGGCCGAGGATGAGGTTCTCGGTGTCGGGCGCGGCCTGGGTCGGGAGGAAGTCGGTGGTGGCGCGTCCGCGGCCGAGCTGGTCGCGGGTGTTGCGGGCCGTGACCGTCACCCGGCCCCTGGTGACGGTCACCTGGGCAGCCGTGATGCCCCGGCGGGGGGCGACCGTGGCGAGGTCGATGCGCTGGACACCGTGGGCCGGGACCTGGATGCCCCGCAGTGCGGGCTCCTCGGCCGGCCCCTCCTCGTCGATGAGGGCGAGGTCGACGACCGCCTCGCCGTCGTCGGGGTTCACCAGCTCCAGCGTGGTGGCGTAGCGGGCGCTCGCGCCGAGGCCGACGAGCCACTCGTCGTACGCCGGGGAGCGACACTCCGGCACGGCGAGCGGGTCGTCACGGCCGGCGGTGATGCCGGGGGCGGCGGCACCCCGGCCGTCGAGGACGACCGGCCCGGCGCTGTCCGGTACGACGGCCGTGGCACCGGCGGTGACCGTGACCGGCTCCCCCGCGACGGCCTCCGCAGAGTCCGGCGGGGCGGCGAGCACGGCCAGCTCCCCGCCCGCGACGCCGGGGCTGCGGCCGACCCGGGCGACACTGGCCGGTCCGGCTCCGCCCGGACAGACCACGGTCGCGGAGGTCAGCTCCGCCGTCGTCGGGGGGCGCACGCCGGCCCGTGGAGTGCGCTCCTCGCCGATCAGGCCGAGCGCCAGCACGACGACGGCGGGCAGCACCAGCGCGAGGGCGACGAGGACGTCGACCCTCCGACGGCGCACGACGGACGCGCGGCGGCCTGCGGGCTTCGGGTCACTCATCGCGGTTCCTTCGCAGCGGCGGCAGGGCCAGGACGACCAGCACCGGGATCGCGGCGGCCTGGACCAGCAGCAGGAGCCAGCGCCCCCAGGCCCGGTCGCCGGGCAGCGGTCCCGGTTCGGGACTGACCTGCCAGGCGCGGGTGCCGCGCTCGGAGCTGGCCTGGACCAGGCCGGAGGTGGCGTCCAGGCCGGCCGAGACCGCACCGTCGGCCGGCGCGGCCTGGACGACATAGCGGATGCCGAGCCCGGAGAGCCGGGCGACGGCGTCCGGGTCGGGCGAGGTCACGAGCGAGCGGATCGTCGCGGTGACGTCGCGATCCTCGGCCGTCAGGGCGGCGATCTCGTCCTCGCCGACCGTCGGACCGTCGTCGCGGTGGACGTCATAGCGCAGGCCGGTCTCCAGGTCGCCGCGCAGCACGAGCACGCCGTTCTGCTCAGCCTGCTCGGCGCGCTGGGCCATGTAGACGGGGACGTCGGACTCCGGCGGGTCGCGCAGCTCCTCCGCGCCCCAGCCCGCGAACCACACCAGTCCCACCAGCGGGGCGACCAGACCGGCGACGCCGGCGAGGGCCAGGCCGGCCTGGGCCGGCTTGGCCTGGTCGCCGAGATGGTGCAGGGACAGCCCGCCGAGCAGGATCGCGGTGATCCAGGCGCCCTGGAGCACCAGCAGCACCGCGCCGAGGCCGGGCTGCTGGTCGACCGGGCCGGCGATGTCGACCGTGCCGATCGCCAGCGGGACGGCGACGACGGCCGCCACCGCGGCGACCAGCCAGCACACGACGACGGGGATCCGGGTCGCCCGCGGCACCAGGGCGAGCAGGGCCAGGGCCGGCAGCACCAGGCCGACCGGGGCGGGGGCACCGAGGCCGCCGAGCCGTCCCGCGAGCAGGTCCCAGCCGGACGTCGCGGCGGTCGGCCAGCGGCCGATCTCGAGGATCGTGCCGGCGAAGCCGCCCTCCAGCAGCAGCGGCAGCCACCACGGCAGCAGGACGAGCAGGGGCACGGCCAGCGCGGCCACGGGCGGCCCCCACACGGAGCGCTCGCGCACCTCACCGGGGACGAGGCGGACGGCACAGCCGAGCAGCACGCCGATCAGCACGGCCACCACCAGCCACGCGGGCGGCGCGACGGCGGTGAGCAGCGCGAGCGCCAGGCCGGTGCGCCAGGCCGCCCGCCAGCGGTGCGCGGCGTCGGGATCGGCGAAGCCGAGCGCGGCGTGGGCCATCCAGGGCAGCACCGCCGCGGCGACGACCACGCCCCAGCGGCCACCGCCCCAGGCGCCGGAGACCAAGGGGACCAGGGCCCACGTCACCGAGCCCCACAGGAGCAGCCAGCGCGGGGCGCCGTACGGCGTGACGAGGCGGCCCACCACGCGCAGGAACCGCCAGGCGCCCCACAGGCCGAGCGGCGCGGCGAGGGCCATCAGGAGCGACATCAGGAGCGAGGGACCCACCGGGAGACCGAGCACGGCCAGCGGCAGGACGTACGGCGGCGCCGGGATGTCGCTGCCGAAGCCGATCGGGTGGTGCCCCTCCAGGTGCAGCGTCCACCAGTCGCCGACGCCGCCGGGCGCGGGCGAGAGGGCACCGCCGGCGATCCCGCCGATCACGTCGCGCACGCCGACGAGCAGGGCGACGACGGTGACGGCGGTCGCGACGGCGACCGGGTTGGTGAGGAAGCGGACGACGATGCCGGTGTCGGCGAACTCCTCGTCCTCGTCGCGGTGGCGGGCGGGCGGCGGTCCCGCGGCGGCGTCGCGTTCGGCGGCCGCGACCCGACGCCGCTCGGCGACATCGGCGGCCTGGTTGGTCGCGGCGGCCACGAGGTCGCCCACGAGGTCGAGTCCGTGCCGGTAGGGCAGCCACCAGGGCGCGAGGAGGCGGCGTACCCGGGCCCGGTCGGCGCCGCCGGTCGCCGCGGCCCGCCGCGCCCGGCGGGCGGATCGGATCGCGCCGGGGTGGCGCAGCACCGTGACCAGGGCGGCCAGCTCGTCGAGCGCCTCACCGACGGCCCGGGCACAGAGCAGGCCGAGGACCCGCAGCAGGGAGCCGAGCGTGAGCCGCAGCACCTGCAGCGGCAGGGTGGCGCCGCGGGCGTTGGCGAGCAGCGTGAAGAGCGCGGCGCGACGCTCCTGGAAGTGCGTGTGCCGCCCGGTCAGCGGTGTCCGGCGCACGCCGCGGTGCGCGGCCTCGGCGTGGAAGACGACCGCGGAGGGGACCACGATCGTGGTCCGGCCGGCCGCGGCGGCGCGCCAGCCGAGATCGATGTCGTTGCCGAAGATCGGCAGCGCGGCGTCGAAGCCGCCCAGCTCCTCGAGCACCGTGCGGCGTACCAGCATGCCGGCCGAGTTGACCGCCAGCACCTCGCGGACCTCGTCGTGCTGGCCCTGGTCGTACTCGCCGCGCTCCAGGCCCGTCTCGCGCCGGCCGGTCCCGCTGATGGTGACGCCGAGCTCAAGGAGGCGGCGCAGCGAGGGCCACTCGCGCAGCTTGGGGCCGAGGATGTCGGCCTCGGGGCGCGCGGCGGCGGCCGCGAGCAGCGCGGCCAGGGCGTCCGGCGCGGGGTTCGCGTCGTCGTGGAGGATCCACAGCCACTCCGGCGCGGTGCCGGTCCCCGTCGACGCCGCCAGCGTGTGCACGCCCTCGGCGACGGCGTCGGGGAACCCGGTGTCGCGGGGCAGGCTGCGCTGCTCCAGCGGCAGCCGGCCGGTGAGAGCGGCGCGGATCAGCTCGGCGCTGCCGTCCGAGCTGCCGGTGTCGACGGCCACGACCCGCGTGGGGGGCGCACTCTGCGCGAGCAGGCCGTCGAGGACCGCCGGCAGCCAGGAGCCGCCGTCGTGGCTGACCAGGAGGACAGCCACCTCGGGTTGTTGCGACACGAGGTCAGACCCTACGACCGACGGCCCGAAGGGGGCGAACCGTCAGTGCCGGCGGGAGACGCGCGACGCGGTCAGCTCGGTGCGGCTGCGCTCAAACGGCCTTCTTCTTCAGCTTGCGACGCTCACGCTCCGACATGCCGCCCCAGATACCGAAGCGCTCGTCATTGCCCAGCGCGGCCTCGAGACATTCCTGACGCACCTCGCAGGTCTGGCAGACCTTCTTGGCCTCACGCGTCGATCCCCCCTTCTCAGGGAAGAACGCCTCGGGGTCGGTCTGCGCGCACAACGCACGCTCCTGCCACCCCAGCTCGTCGGAATCTGCCTCGACCAGGAACAGTTCCCTCACGATTTCGCCCCTTACGACTCGACCCGATGCCCCGAACGACATCTCTGGAATTACATACGTGTCATACCCAAACAGTCAAGGTCGAATCTGCTATAGGCAGCCCCGTGCACGCCGCCCGTTCCGGGCACGGCACAGTAGACCCCCGTGGAATCGACACCTGACGCGACAGCCGCTGGACCCATCGGCAGACCGCTCCGCCGGTTGACCGTCCTTTCGGGCGGCATGGGCGGAGCCCGGTTCCTGCAGGGCCTGCTCCACGGCATCGCCACCGGAACCCTACCCGGTGTGGCCCCGGACGCCCACGTGACGGTGATCGCGAACAACGCCGACGACTGGTGGATCCACGGCCTCAAGGTCTGCCCCGACCTCGACACCGTGATGTACACCCTCGGCGACGGGATCGACCCCGAACGCGGCTGGGGCCGCCGCGCGGAGACCTGGAGCGCGAAGGAGGAGCTGGCGGCGTACGGCGTCGAGCCGACGTGGTTCGGCCTCGGCGACCGCGACATCGCCACCCATCTGGTGCGGACCCAGATGCTCGACGCCGGCTATCCGCTGTCGCAGGTGACCCAGGCGCTGTGCCGGCGCTGGCTCGCCCCGTCGTACGGCGACGCACTCACGCTGGTGCCGATGACCGACGACCGGGTCGAGACCCATGTCGCGGTCGCCGACCCCGACTCCCCCAGCGGCCGCCGGGTCGTCCACTTCCAGGAGTACTGGGTGCGCCTGCGCGCCGAGGTGCCCGCCGAGCAGGTCGTCTTCGTCGGGCTGGACGAGACCAGCCCCGCCCCCGGGGTCGTCGAGGCGATCACCGAGGCCGACCTGGTCGTGCTGCCGCCGTCCAACCCGGTCGTCTCGGTCGGCACCATCCTCGGCGTCCCCGGCATCCGCGAGGCCGTGCGCGCCACCGACGCGCGGGTCGTCGGCCTCTCCCCGATCGTCGGCGACACCCACGTGCGCGGCATGGCCGAGCAGATGCTGACCTCCATCGGGGTCGAGGTCAGCGCGGCCGGGGTGGGGCTCAACTACGGCGCCCGATCCGCGGGCGGCGTCCTCGACGGCTGGCTGATCGACGAGCGCGACGCCGCCCAGGTGGCGCGACTCGAAGCCGCCGGCATCATCGCCGCCGCCGTCCCGCTGATGATGACCGACCCCGACGCGACCGCCGCGATGGCGGCCGCCGCGGTCGAGCTGGTGGGCCGATGAGCGCCCGCCCGGACCAGCTCCGCGTCATCGCCCCTGCCGGCGTCCCCGAGATCCGGCCGGGCGACGACCTCGCCGCGGCGCTGCTCGGCGCCCTCGGGCCCGACGAGCTGGCCGACGGCGACGTCCTCGTCGTCACCAGCAAGGTCGTCAGCAAGGCCGAGGGGCGGATCGAGGACGGCGACCGCGAGGCCTGGATCGACGCCGAGACCGAGCGCCTCGTCGCCCGCCGCGGTCCGACCCGGATCGTGCGCAACCGGCTCGGTCTGACCATGGCCGCCGCCGGGGTCGACGCGTCCAACGTCGAGCAGGGCTCGGTCGTCCTGCTGCCGCTGGACCCGGACGCGTCCGCCCGCGCCCTGCGCGCCGCCGTCGCCGAGCGCCGCGGCGTCAACGTGGGGGTCGTCGTCACCGACACCGCCGGCCGGTCCTGGCGCGAGGGCCAGACCGACATCGCCATCGGCGCCGCGGGCCTGACCGTCCTGGAGTCCTTCACCGGCCGGGTCGACGCCCACGGCAACGAGCTCGCGGTCACCGCGCCCGCCGTCGCCGACGAGATCGCCTCGGCCGTCGAGCTCGCCCAGGGCAAGCTCGGCGCCCGGCCCTGCGCCGTCCTGCGCGGTCGCGCGGACCTCGTCCTCGCGCCGGGCGACGACGGACCGGGGGCGCGTGCCCTGATCCGGGCCGACGGCGCCGACCTCTTCGGGTACGGCGCCCGGGAGGCCGTCGTCCAGGCCGTCGCCGCCCGCCCGGAGGCACGTGCCCCCTTCGGCAGCCCCGTCGACGCGGCCGAGCTCGTCGCCGCACTCGGCCGCGCGGGGATCTCGGCACAGGCGGTCACCGCGCTCGACGTACGCACCACGCGGGAGCGGCGCGCGGCAGCCGACATCGTCGCCTTCGCCCACGGCTGGGAGAGCGTCGGGACGAGCGATCTCGACACCGACCTGCGGTTTCGACCGGTGACTCCGTAGACTTCCCGCGTTCGCCGCACGGGGCGCGCTCACGCCTGCCCCCTCACGACCAAGACGAGGTACCCGCAGTGGCCAAGTCCAGCAAGTCCGAGAAGTCGGAGCGCCGCCAAGTCATCGATGACATCCGGCGGAAGCAGAAGCGCGCCGACAAGCGCCAGGGCATGGCCATCGTGGGCGTGTGCATCGTGGTCGCCCTGGTGATCGTCGGTGCCGCGCTCTACCCGAAGGTCCGCGACATGGTCAACGACCAGAAGTGGAAGGGCAAGAGCGTCGGCGAGATCGGTGCCGCCGCCAGCGTCTGCGGCGAGATCACCGAGAAGGAGGCGACCGGCAGCGGCGAGCACGTCCCCGAGGGACAGCAGGTCGACTACTCCGACGGTCCCGTCGCGTTCGGCGCGCACTGGAACGTCGCCGGCATCGCCCCGGCCCCCATCGGCGACCGCTTCTACACCGAGGGCTCGCGCCCCGAGCTCGAGCAGCTGGTCCACAACCTCGAGCACGGCTACACGATCCTGTGGTACGACACCACCGTCGCCGACGACTCCGACCAGATCGCCGCGATGCGCGCCATCGCCAAGATCATGGACGCCAACGACACCAACCAGCGGCTGAAGTTCAAGGTCGCGCCCTGGACCAAGGCCGACGTCAAGGAGACCGGCAAGGCCTTCCCCAAGGGCGAGCCGATCGCCTTCACCCACTGGCGGGTCGACCGCGACACCGAGAAGCAGTACGGCGCCTGGCAGTACTGCTCCGAGGTCAGCGGCGCGGCGCTCAAGTCCTTCATGGACAAGTACCCCTTCACCGACGCCCCGGAGCCCTACGCCTACTGACGCCGACCCGGCGCGTCTGAACGCCTGAGAAGCACCGACCCGGCGCATCTGAACGCCTGAGAAGCACCGACCCGGCGCGTTTGAACGCGCCGGGTCGGCACACACCAGCCTCAGACGAGATCGTGACGGCCCTGGTCCTTGAGGGCGGCGACGACCTTCTTGACCTCCTGTGCCCGGGCACGGGTGGTGACGAGCAGGGCGTCGGGGGTGTCCACGACGACGATGTCGTCGAGGCCGATGACGGCGACCGTCCGTCCCGAGCCGGGGACGACGATGCCGCTGGCGCCGATCAGCTGGGTGAGCTCGGCGTCGCCGAGGACGCTGCAGGCGTCGTCGTCGCCGAGCAGCGTGGCGAGGGAGTCGAAGTCGCCGATGTCGTCCCAGCCGAAGCCGCCCGGGATGGTGACGACCCGGCCGGCGGCCGCGGCGGGCTCGGCGACGGCGTGGTCGATCGCGATCCGCGGCAGGGTCTCCCACAGCTCGGGCAGCCGCTCCGGCTCGGCCGCGATGGCGCGCAGCGTGGTGGCGAAACCGGGGTCCTGCTCCGCGAGCAGGTCGAGCAGGACGGACGGGCGCACGACGAACATGCCGGCGTTCCAGCGGTACTGACCGGTCGCGAGGTACTCCTCGGCGACCGACACCGACGGCTTCTCCACGAACTCGGCAACCTTGCGCGCCCGGGGGTGTCCGGGCAGCTCCTCGCCCTGGCGGATGTAGCCGAAGGCGGAGGAGGCGAAGGTCGGCTCGATGCCGATCGTCACGAGCCAGCCGTCCCGCGCTGCGGCCACGGCGTCGGCGACCGCCGCCGCGAAGCCGGCGGACTCGGTGATCACGTGGTCGGCGGCGAAGGAGCCCATCACCTCGGCGCCGCGCCGTTCGAGCAGGGCCGCGGCGAGGCCGATCGCGGCCATCGAGTCGCGGGCCGAGGGCTCGGCCACCACGGCGTCCTCGGCGAGCATGGCGAGCTGGTCGCGGACCGCCGTACGGTGCGCCTCACCGGTCACCACCAGCAGCCGGTCCCCCGCCAGCGGGGCGAGCCGGGTCCGGGTCTGCTCGAGCAGCGACTCCCCCGCGCCGGTGAGGTCGTGCAGGAACTTCGGCGAGCGGGATCGCGACAGTGGCCAGAGCCGCGTCCCGGCACCGCCGGCGGGGACCACGGCCCAGAAGCCGGGAATCTCGTCAACCATGCGCCGCACCCTACGGCGTCGTCCTCGACGCCCCGCCCTAGGCTCGGGTCGTGACGACGCCGACCACCTTCCCTGCCGTCCTGGCGGCCCGCCTGCGCACCGACCCGGGGCAGCCGCTGGTGACCTTCTACGACCATGCGAGCGGCGAACGGGTCGAGCTGTCGGTGACGACGTGGGCGAACTGGGTGGCGAAGGCGAGCTCCCTGCTGGCCGACGAGCTCGGCCTCGAACGCGGCGACCGGATCGCCGTCGACCTGCCGCCGCATTGGCTCGGCACGGTGTTCCTCGCCGCGGCCTGGAACTGCGGACTGACCATCGCCGCGAGCGACGACGCCGATCTCGCGGCCGTCGTGTGCGGCCCGGACGGTCTCGACGCCTGGGCCGAGCGGAGCGGAGACCTGGCGGTACTGGCATCCGCGCTGCTGCCGCTCGGCGTACGGTTCGCAGATCCGGTGCCGGCCGGCGTCACCGACCTCGGCGTCGACATCTGGTCCCAACCCGACGCCTTCCAGGCGTGGGACCCGCCGCAGCCCGACGATCTCGCGATCGAGGTGCCCGGCCGGACCCTCACGCAGGCGGAGCTGTGGAGCGAGGCGGCCGCGACCGGTCTGGTCGGCAGCGGCCGCCTGCTCGCGGTCGCCGACCCCGTCGCGGAGCCGGCGATCCTCTGCGAACCGCTCGTCTCGGGCGGTTCACTCGTCCTGGTCGCCCGGGCCGAACCGGAGCGACTCGAGGCGACCTACGTCGCCGAGCACGCCACGGCCCGCTTCCCCGCCTGAGCGACCAGGACGGATCGGTGACGCGGGGCTAGCCCGCGAGGTCGAACTTCTTGCGCTTCTTGAGCAGGGTCGGCGCACCGAGCTTCTTGGCCTTCGCCTTCGGCACCAGGTACACCGCGCGGGTCGCCTTGTTGCGTACGACGAGCACATTGGTCCCGCCGGTCGCCATCGGGCCCAGGCCGATCACCCAGTCGTAGCCGCTGGTGGTGGACTTCATCGCCTTGCCGGGCGCCCAGCCCCCCGGGAGGATCCGGCTGTAGAGCGTCAGCGCGGAGCCGTTGCGGACCAGCGCGTCGGGCGCGCCGTCCTTGTTCCAGCGGCCGATGGGGACCAGCTTCTTGCCCGCCACCTGACCCGTCGCGGGGATGCTCGCCTGGAACCCGGTCAGCTGCTGCCCCGGGTACACCCGCATCACGTCGCCCTTGGGCTGGCCCATCAGGTCCGGCAGGCCGTCGCCGGTGACATCGCCCACCGCGGCGAGCATCTTCACGCCGCGGAAGCTGCCGGGCAGGACCTGCGCGGGCTGGAAGTTGCCGCCGCCCATGCCCCGGAACAGCACCGGAGCCTTGTCGCTCTTGCGGATCGCGATGATGTCGTTGAACCCGTCGCCGTCCCAGTCGCCGACGCGCAGCAGCTGCTTGGCCCAGGGGGCCTCGACGTTCGTCTTGACCGTCGCGGCGATCCGCCAGGTGCCGTCGATCTTGTCGATGTCGTGGAGGACCAGCCGGCCGGTCTTCTCGTTGCGTACGACGATGTCGGGGTTCGGGGAGCCGATATAGCTTCCGTTCAGCTGACCGAGCAGCGCGCCCTGCTGCACCTGGCTCGCGATGGCCCGGATCGCCGGGATCTGTGCGTACAGGTACTTGCCCGGGCAGGCGGTCTTGCCGGCGTCCCGGTGTCCGCTGATCGCGGCGAAGTACTTCGAGCCGACCCGCTGGCTCGGCGAGGACGGGTCCACCCCGCTCAGCGAGAGCTTCCAGGCGAACAGCGCGCCGTAGGCGTTGATCAGCTCCGGTGTCGGCTGCGCGGTCTCGAAGTTGCCGATGGCCGACATCGCGAAGGAGTAGTCGTTGTATCCGAGGGTGTGGGCGCCCACGACCGGCCGGTCGACGCCACCAGCGCGCCCCTCCCAGATCCGGCCGAACCGGTCGACCAGGAAGTTGTAGCCGATGTCGGCCCAGCCACGGGTCTTGACGTGGTACTTCCAGATGCCGCGGAGGATCGCCGGCACGTCCTCCGGCCGGTAGTCGTTGGCGTTCACCGTGTGGTGGACGAAGCCGGCGCTGATGGAGCCGTACTTGGGCTTGTAGCTCGCGTCCTCCGGGGCGCCCCACTGGGCCCGCGAGTAGATCTGGGGCTGCGGCGGACCGGTCGTGGCCGCCTGCATCGCGATCGCACCCTCGGCGCCCTCGCTGCCGTCGGCCGCCTCCGTCACCTCGGCGGCACTGCGGGTCGTGGCCCCGGAGTCGGTCGTCTGGATCGCGGGCTGCTCCTCGGCCGTGGCGGCCGGCGTACCGGGGTCGATGACGGCGACCTTCAGGTCCTCCGGGGCGGCGTCGGTCGTCTCGACCTGCACCTGGACCTCGTCGACGTCGCCGACCAGGACCGCCTCGGTGCCGGGGCGCGAGTGCTGTCCCTCGGCGCTGTCCACGTCCGGGCCGTGCTCGTCGTGGTACTCCGCCGCGGTCCAGTCGCTCCATGCGTCGCCGGTGCGCGTGCGCACGTTGACGGTGATGGCGTCCTCGGCGAGCTCGGTGCCGTGCGCCCAGGTCACGCCGACGGTGCCGTACCCGGCGACCGGGAGGGCGTCGCTGGTGACCTCGTCACCGCCGTCGGCGAGCGGCGTCACGCTGCCGCGCAGCGCGACCCGGCCGCTCACGGCCTTCGGCGACGCGGTGAGCGGGTACTCCGTCACCGTGGGGTCGACGACGTCGGTCGGCACCGTCACCGGCGTGGTGGCCGCCTGCAGGGCGACCGTGCCCGGTACGGCGGCACCCGGCTCGGCGGGGCGGACCTCCATCGTGACGGTGCGAGCCGCGGGGGTGAGCACGGCGACGACGACGGCCAGCGCCAGCGCCTGCTGACACACCGTCACGAACCGGCTGCGGCGCGTGCGATCGGGGATCTCCGTGGGGTACGGCGACATGGCTCTGCTCCAGACGTGTGTGCGGGGAAGGTGTCACACGAGTAGCAACTTTCACATGCGTCACACGCGCCTGGGAAGGGATCGTGAGTAACTACAAACGTGTAATTTCCACTCGACACGCCGGTGGCATGCAAATTTGTAGATCGGCCTCGGAGCGCGATAACCGACCCGTCGCGTTCAAACGCGACGGGTCGGCGGGTTCAGAGCGTTCAGATGCGACGGGTCGGCGGGTTCAGAGCGTTCAGATGCGCCGGGTCGGCGTCAGGGGGTGGTGGGGGGCGTGGCCGGCGCCGGCAGGCTCAGCGTCACGCTCTGCGTCGCGGCGGCCACCGAGACGTCCTGCTCGGTGACCGTGCGACCGTCGCTGGTGGTGGCCGTGATGTGCCAGGCACCCGCGGGGAGGTCGAGGTCGACCGACCCCGTGGTGGCCACCCCGGTGGCGTAGGCCGCCGGCACGGCGGCGGTCTGTCCGGTGCCGGGCGCGACCGTGACCGTGCCCGCGACGGCCGTCGACGTCCCGACCAGCCGGGTGCGGACCGTGAGCGTGCCGGTGTCCTCGGCCAGCGTCAGGTTGACCGACTTCGCGGCGTCGCCGGCGGCGACGGTCACGCCCTGGCTGACCGACGGCCAGAAGGTCGAGGGCTGTGCGGAGGCGGTGACCGTGTGGGTGCCGGGCGGCAGATAGACCACCAGTCCCCCGGTGCTGCCGACCACGACCTCGTCGTCGGTCAGGGTGAGACCGGAGATCGCGATGGTCGCCGAGGTCGGTGCGGTGTGACCGGCGATGGGCGTGCCGGCCACGTTGATGGTCACCGGCGTCTCGACCACCGTGACCGACGTGGCGATCTCGCCCCCGTTGTTGCGGACCACGACGTGGCCCTGGCACTCGTTGGCCAGGGAGTCCTTGCTGGGCAGGTTCACCTGCCCGAAGTGACCGCCGGGCAGGTTCACCTCGATGTTCCAGCAGCCGTACGGCACCTGGGCGAAGGAGACCGAGCTCCCGCTGACCGTCTGGGGACCCAACGGCGCCACCCCGGCCTCGGTCGAGCGCAGGAGCACCGTCGCGCCGGTCAGCGTGGTGCCGCTGGGGGACGTCGCGAGGTCGATCCGCGCGGCCCGCAGGGTGCGGACCATCGTCACCTGGAGGGTCGGGAGGGCCCCCACGGTGTGGTCGAAGGAGTAGGGGCCACCGACCGAGTCCTCGTACTTCCGCTTCTGGAACCGGACCTGGTAGCTGCCGTTGGGCACGGTCCTGAGCAGGAACGTGCCGTTGCCAGCGCTCGTCGTCTGCAGTGGCTGGCCGTCGGTTCCGTTCGCGACCCCGGACGCGCAGGTGCCGCCGGTGCAGCCGTGCAGGGTCACCGTGACCCCGGACAGGCCGCTCTGGGCGTCCACCGACGTCACCGTGCCGCTCAGGCTGTTGGCGGCGCGACTCACGGCCATGGAGAAGGTCTGCCCGCTGACGCCGGTCTTGATCTCGACCTGGGCCGTGGAGACGACGACGCCGCTGCCGGAGACCTGGAGGGTGTAGTTGCCGGGGATGGCGTCGGCGAACAGGTACCGGCCGGCGGTCCCGGAGACGGCGTCCGCGGTGGCGACGGTGGTCGTCCCCCGCAGCAGCTGGACACTGGCCCCGGTCAGCGGGGTCTGGTTCTGGTCCTTCACGTCGACCGTGAAGTCGACCGGGATGACGTGGAGGCGCACGGTGGTGGTCGCGTCAGCGCCGTCGACGACGCGGACCACCGTGCCCGCGAGCGCTGCGGCCGGGGCACTGGACGGCTTGACCGTCCGCCAGCCGGGCTGTTGCGCGGTCAGCAGCCAGACACCGTCGGCGATGCCCTCGACCTGGTTGGTGCCGGACAGGGTGAACCGGCCGTCCGGGCCGGTCGTCGCCGGGAAGCGGACCGAGCCGAGGGCGGTGCAGTAGTCCGCCTGCTCGGCGGGGCCGGACGGGAGCCAGGCGGTGCAGCGGGTCGCCGTGACAGCCGCGGCCGCCAGGTTGCGTACGTCGACGTCCGGGTCGGTCACGGGAGCGGCGGCCAGGACGCCCTGGACCGTCCCGTCGATCCGGGCCATCGGGTCGAGGGTCGCGTCGCAGGTGGTCTGCGCGCCGGGGACGACGGAGATCTGTGCCGAGGTCGTCGGATCCGTCCCGACCGTGCAGCTCAGGGTCCCGGACCCGAAGGCGTAGCCCGCCGCCTGCACCCGCACGGTGTAGTCCGTCGGACCGGGCCGCAGGCCGGTGAAGGTCACCACGTTGCCGTCGGTGGGCGAGGCCTGGGTGCTCACCGGCTGCGTGCCCCGCAGCAGGGTGACGATCACGTTGTCGACCGGGACCGGGCTCCCGGCGTCGTCGAGCCCGAGCGCCTCGACCCGCAGGCTGCCGAGCTGGCGCAGGACCGGACCGTCGGGAGCGCACGGGGCCGCCACCTGGCAGGTGAAGGTCACCGGGTCGCTGACGTACTCGCCCTTGCTCGCGGTCAGCGTGTAGGTGCCGGGACGGATCGAGCCGGCCGCGTACCGGGAGTCCTGCCACTGCAGGTCGCCGTCGGCGTCGGCGGTCACGGTCACGGTCCCGACCGGTGTCGTCGTGGAGGTCACCGCGAAGGTGACGTCCGGGTACGACGGCGCCGTCCCCTCGGTCGTGATGCGGGAGTTGAACGAGACCGGGGAGGGGGCGAGGTTCAGCGTCATCACCGACTGCATCTTCTTGTCGGTGACCACCAGCTCGTCGTACCCGGGCTTGGTGACCCGGATCCGCTGGGCGTAGTCCGAGGCGAAGTCGACCACGGTCTGCGCGGACCCGCCGTAGGTCGCGTCGCACGCACCCTGCGCGACGATCGCCGTCGCGGAGTCGCGGAAGGCGACGCACCCGTCACCGGTGTCGCTGGTCGCGGTCGCGGTGATGAGCTCCGGCGTGCTGCCGTCGTAGCTGCCGGGCGCGGTCACCTCGACGAGGGCGCCGCCGACCTGCTGGTTGCCGTCCGAGACGACCTGCGCGGTGAACAGGCCGGGACTGCGGCCCAGGGTGAGGTAGACGACCGCGACCTGGTTGTCGAGGACGTAGACGTCGCCGGTGTCGGTCCGTCGCCCCGCGGCGGAGGCGGTGAGCCGGTAGCCGCCCGGCGAGAGCGACGTGAAGTGGACCCGCCCGTCGGCGCCGTACGTCCCGCTGGTGGCCGCGCCGGCGCCTCCGCCGGTCAGGATCGGCGCGATGGTGACGGCGGCGCCGTCGAAGGGCTGGATCGCGCCGGTGCTGTCGAGCGCCTGCGGGATCACCTGGATCTCGGCCAGCCGGATGAACTCGAGGTTCTGGATGGTGGTCGAGCCGGGCGCGAGGTTGACGCGTACGCCGGTCAACGGGGCGTAGGTGCCGTCGGTCATCCGGGCGGTCATCACCCACGGCCCCGCGCGGGGCACCTCGAGCTCGTAGGGATCGAGGTCCTCGACCCACTCGCAGACCGTCGTGGCCTCGTCCAGGATCCCCCGGGGCTCTCCGGGCGCCAGGCAGCTGCCGTCGGCGATCGCCGCCGCACAGGTCGCGGTCGGCTGGGGGTCCCCGTCGGGGCTCGCCCAGATGCAGGTGCGGTTGTCGTCCGCGGGCACGCCGCTGGCCACCCGCAGGGTCCCGGAGATGACGGGCAGCTTGGTCAGCTCGGCCGTGGGGGCGATCGCGGTGGTGCCCAGCGGCAGCTGGACCCGGACGATCGCGCTCTCGTAGCCGGGCGCGGAGACCAGCACCGAGTAGAGGCCCGGCTCGAGGCCCGGCCCGCCCGGGGCGGGGAGGATGTACTCCTCGTCGCCCGCGAAGGGCACGGTGATCTCGTCACCGTTCTGGTCGGTGGTGGTGGCATGGCACGGGTCGGCGGCCGTGCAGTCGATCGGGTCGCCGCTGTAGAGATCGACGGCCGCGCCGCGGATGGTGGACGTCGCCGGCAGCACGCCGCCGCCGAGCCGCTCGATCTCGGGGTTGACGGTGACCGCCTCGCCGGCGCCCACCTGGACGGTGAGGATGTCGGTCTCGAACTCGAAGTACTGGGTGGACAGCTGATAGGTGCCGGGCTCGACGCCGTTGAAACGGAAGGCACCGGCCTGCTGGCCGGGCGCGGCGTTGTCGGCCGTCGTGGTGGTCTTGTAGGTGTTCTCGCTGTTGCTCAGCGTCATCCCGGCGCCCACGACCCGTGCGCCGCCGGGGCTCTCGCTGACGACGCCCGCGACCACGCCGCTGCTGGCCACCAACTCGGCATCGAGCTTGGCGCGGGACTGGCCGCGCTTCAGGTCGACCCGGCTGGTCTGGTCCTGGTAGCCATCGGCGGAGAAGGTGACGATATAGGAGCCAGGTGCGGGGAGGTCGGGCAGCTGGTAGCGGCCGGCCAGCTCCTTGGTGGTCACCGTGGTGGCGATCCGCTGCTCGCCCTTCTCGTCGGTCGCGGTCACGGTGACCCCGCCGATCCCGCCGAAGTCGCCGCCGGGCTCGAGGCCCTCGACCGTGCCCGTGAGGGCGGCCACGCCGGGCACGAGGCGGACGTCGGCGGTGGCCGTGCCGCCCGCGTCCAGCTCCACCAGCCGCGACTCGGTGCCCAGACCGAAGCTGGTGATCTGCACGAGATAGCTGCCCGGGGTGTGCAGGCCGGACACCGACCAGCTGCCGACCTTCTTGCGGGAGGCGCTGCTCGTGGTCAGGGTGCTGGTGCCGTCGCTGATGGTGACCGTCGCGGCGCCGACCGGGCCGCCGGGTCCGCGGACCATCCCGGACAGACTGCCGTCGCCGGGCTGGAGGTCGACCTCCATCGGCTTGGTCGGGTCGGCGGTGGCCGCGTCGACGACGA
This sequence comes from Nocardioides sp. L-11A, assembly GCA_029961745.1. Taxonomy (NCBI): domain Bacteria; kingdom Bacillati; phylum Actinomycetota; class Actinomycetes; order Propionibacteriales; family Nocardioidaceae; genus Nocardioides; species Nocardioides sp. L-11A. Next base: position 1,810,785 of record CP124680.1, on the reverse strand, counting down.
AGCTCTGCGGGTCGTAGCCGGGCTTGCTGAAGGTCACCAGGTAGTAGCCCGGCGCCGTCACGTCGGGGAAGGACCAGGTGCCGTCCGCCGTCGTCGTGGCGGTCCGGGTGCGGGGCACCTCGCCGGGCACCCGCAGGAGCATGGCGGACTGCGGGGTCTTGCCGGAGGAGGCCGGCCGCGCGACGTCGGACGACGCGCCGACCGCGTCCTCGTCGACCAGCGAGGTCGGCGCCAGGGTGACCGTCACCCCCGACGGGTCCTCGGCGCTGACGGTGCCGTTGAGCTGCAGACCCTTGGGCGTCGCGGGCGACTCCGCCCGGATCACCTTGACCCGGCCCTTGCCGCCCCCGTCGCCGCCCCCGTCGCCCGCCACGTCGCCGCCGTCCTGGCCGGAGTCGTCCGCGCCCTGCTCCCCGTCGCCCGCGGAGCCGGCCACGACGGTGTCCTCCCGGTCGGAGCCGAAGCGGTCGGCCAGCGGCGGGATGAAGACGACCGCCGCGGTGATCCAGACACCGACGACCGCCAGCAGCGCGGCGGCCCGCAGCCAGCCGGTGCCGAGGATGGCCCGCTGCTGGGCGATGCCCCGGGCCCGGCGGACCACCTCGGCCGTGGTGGCCGTGACCGTCCACGAGTGCTGACTGGTGCCGCCGAAGGGCCGGGGCCGGGTCACGACGAGCCGGCCCGGGACCTGCACCTCCGCGCCCGCCGCGATGGTGACGCGCTGCCGCTTGAGGCGCACCTCGAGCCCGGGCGTGGCGCTGCCCTGCAGCTCCGTGGTGGTGTCCACGCCGCTGCCGTTGCGCAGGACGACGCTGAGGCGCTGCCGGCGGATCAGCGACGACCGCTCGGGGGTGACCTCCAGCTGGAACTGGGCACGGGGGTTGACGACGAGGGTCGCCTCCCCGATCGCCGTCGGCTCGGGTGCCGGACGGTTCGTCCCCGGGACCAGGGCCTGCACGGTCACGGCGACCGGATAGCGGGCCGGCAGGGTCCCGGCCGTCGGCGTGAGCCGGACCTCGACCTCCTCCGAGCTGCCCGGCGCCACCACCCCGGTGCGGATCGGCCCGGGCAGCCAGGACGGGTCCACGCCCACGGTCATCAGCGTGTAGCTGCGCGGCTCGGCCGCGGTGTTGGTCACCACCGCCGTGAGCACGGCCGGCGTGCCGGCAGCGGTACGGACCAGACCCGGGACCCGGATCCCCGGCGGCGACGCGGGCTCGATCGGTGGCATGCTCATGGCGTCACACTCACGTTCCTGGTGGCCTGCTGGCTGGCGGCGACGGTCGCGTTGCCCGAGCCGATCGGCGCGGCGCCCTGGGTCCGGCGTACCTGGACGACGTAGACCTCGGGGGCGTCGACGTCCGGGAACACATAGCTGCCGTCGGCGGCGGTACGGGTGGTGCGGTAGACGGCACCGGGGTAGCTGCCGGCGCGATAGAGCTCGACGAGATAGCCGCCGCCGACCGGGAGACCGGAGTCGGACACGGTGACCACGCCTCGCACCGACGCCGCCTTGGCGAGCTCGGGGCTGTAGTCGCGGGTGTCCCCCGCGGCCAGCTGGAGGATCGTCGACGTCGGGCGCACGCCGGCACGGCTGACACTGACGGTGTAGGTGCCGGGGGGCAGGCCCTCGACCCGGTAGCGGCCGCGCTGGTCGGCCGGGACGGACGCCGTGGTGACCCGGTACGTCGAGGAGCCGGAGCTCAGCTCGACCGTCACCTCACCGACCGGCCGCACGACGTCGTCGTTGCCCGGCTGGGTGACCCGGCCCTCCAGCACCGTCGTGGACGACTTCATCACCGTCTCGATGCCGTTGGACGTCACCGTGGCGCCGATCGAGGAGGGCGTGATGGTGCCGACCTGGTCGAGGGTGACCGAGACGGTCTGAGCAGCCAGGTCGGAGCGCGAGAAGGTCACGGTGTAGGTGCCGGGCAGGTCGAGGCCGGACACCTTCCAGTTGCCGACCTTGCCCGAGCTCTGCGTCGCGGTCTCCACACTCCGTACGCCGTCGGTGACGCTCACCGTGACCCCGGCGGCCGGTCCACCGCCGCTGAGCAGGGCCCGGCCGCTCAGGCTGCCGGACGACGCGCCGAGGCTGAGCGCGACACCGGTCAGCTCCTGGCCGTCGGCGAGGGTGAGGCTCAGCGTCTGGGACGCGTAGCCCTCCTTGCTGGCGACCAGCGTGTAGACGCCGGGGGTCGGGAGCCGACGCAGCGTGAAGCTGCCGACGTCCCCGCTGCTCAGCGAGACGGTCGACGAGGACGACTCCCCCGACGTCGCGGTGATCGTGACACCGTCGATGCGCTTGCCGTTGGAGGTGACGCTGCCGCTGATGATCCCGTTGCCGCGGACCAGGTTGATCTCCACGCCCTCACGCGCCTCGCCGGCGGCGACGTCGACCCGCTGGGTCGAGGTGGCGTAGCCCTTCTTGGTCACCACCAGGTCGTAGATGCTGGGCGACGGCACGTTGGCGAAGGTGAAGGTGCCGTCCGCGGCGACCGGGACGGTGTCGACGATCGCCCCGCCGGTGCCGGGCGGCGCACCCGTGGCCGGGGCGCCCGGCGCGCCGGGCGTGACGCTGGTCGTCGTGTCGGGGGTGCGCAGCGAGACCGTCGCATCCGCGACGTCCTCGCCCAGCACGGTGCCGCCGATCGTCGCCGGGGTGCCGCCGAGCGCCACGTCGAGGCCGGCGATGCGGTGGTCGGCCTCGACGGTGATCGTCTCGGCGTTCTCGACGCCGAGCGACTGCGGGTACCACAGCGGCTCGAACCCGGCGCCGCGGAACACCAGCTTGTAGTCGCCGGCGGCCAGGCCGTCGATGCGGTAGCCGCCCTCGGCGTCGGACGCGTCGGACGCGAGCGGCGTGACGAGGTCCTCCGCGCTGTAGACGTTGACGGCGACGCCGGAGACGGGGAGCCCGGTCGTGAGCAGCCGCACGGTGCCGGCGACGCCGGAGTTGCCGCTCGACGTACCGGAGCCGTCGGCGGCGGCGATCTCGAGAGCCAGGTTGCGGTCGGCCGCCGACTGGCCCACCAGGCGGGACAGCGCGATCGTGAGCACGAGCGCGAAGACGGTCAGCGCGGCGAGCAGGCCGAGCAGGCCGATCGGGCCGCGCGACAGCACCGCCGTCTGCACCATCGAGGCCGTGGTCGCGGGCCGCTGCTCGGGATCGGGCGGCTTCGGCGCGTCCTGGTTGCGGCCGGTGGCCGGGGGCGGGCTGCCCTCGACCAGGTGGACGTCCAGGACCCGCACGACCGGCTGCCCGATCAGGGGACGCCGGCCGCGCGCGCGTACGTCGACGACGGCGTGCTCGCCCGGCGCCAGGTCGACCACCGGCGGGTCGAACCGGTAGTGCATCTTGTTCTCGGCGTCGAGCCCCGCGAGCCAGCCGCGCGCCGGCGTGTTGCCGTTGTTGTCGATCAGCAGGCTGAACCGGCCGGTGCGGCCGGCCGTCAGCGTGACCGGGTCGATCCGGACCTGGGTGCTCGGCGCCTCCGGGACGAGCAGCACGAACTCCTCGACCGTGCTGCGCTCGGGCGGGGTCAGCTCCCGCACCTGGACGGCCATCCGGCGCTCGCCGGCCGCCAGCCCGGCCGGCACGGTCACCGTCGCGACCAGGGTCCGCGTCTCGTCGGGGAACAGAGAGATCCGGTCCTCCTCGAGCTCGACCCACGAAGGGTCTGCTCCGAGCAGCCGGAGGGAGTAGCCGCCGATGACGGTGCCCGGGTTGGTGATCGTGATCGCGAGCGACTGCGGGATCCCGGCCGTGACCTCGATCCGCGCCGGACTGACGGAGACCCTCATGTCAGCCCGCCTCCTCGAGCACGAGGTCCAGCTCGGCGTCCTTGCCGGCGCGGATCCGCACCAGCCCGGTCTGCTGGGTCCAGCCCGGCATCGTGGCGGTGACGCTGTACCAACCGGGCTTGAGCCCGGCGAACAGGAAGCCGCCGTTCGGCAGCGCGCCGCCACGGCCGCTGGAGGTCGTGCGGAAGGTCTCGGTGCCGCTGCTCACCGTCACCGTGACGCCGTCGAGCAGCCCCCCGCCCGAGCGGGTGACCTTCCCACGCAGGTCGCCGAGCTGGGTGGTGAGCTGGAGGTCCACGGTGGCGGCCGGGCCGTCCGCGGAGAGGCTGAACGGCCGGGTCTCGGGCGCATACCCCGGGGCGGTCACGGTCAGCGTGTAGTCGCCCGGCGCCGGCAGGTCGCTGAACGCGAAGCCGCCCACCTTGCCCGTGGTCAGCGTGGTCGTGGACGGCGACTTCCCGTCCGTGGTCACGGCGCCGCCGACGACGACGGTCACGCCGCCGATCCCTCCCGCGGCCCCGCGGACCACGCCGCTCACGCTCCCGGTGCCGGCGGTCAGCGACTGGTCGAAGCCGGTGCGGCTCTCGCCCGGGTCGAGCGCGACGGTCTCGGTCCGGCTGCCGTGCCCCTCGGCGGTGAAGGTGAGGACGTAGGTGCCCGGCGTCGGCAGGTTCTGGAGCGCATAGGTGCCGACGCTGCCCACGGTCGGCGTCATCACCGAGACCGCCTCGCCGTCGACGGTCGTGGTCACCGTGACGCCGCCGAGCGGCCCGGCGCCGCCCCGCACGATCCCGGAGATCTGACCGCCGCCGGCGCTCAGCAGCACCGTCGGCTGGATCCGGTTCTCCCCACCCGCGAGCTTCTGGGTCACCGTCGTGGGGCGATAGCCCTCCGCGACGAAGCTGAGCTCGTAGGTGCCGGGCGCCTGCAGCCCGGTCAGCACATAGCCGCCCGCGCCGTCGGTCGTCGTGGTCGCGGCCGGCGGGGCGTCGGCGGCGCTGCTGAGCAGGCGGGCCGACACAGTGGTGGCGACCGGGACCAGCGAGTCGCCCGGGTCGACCTTCCCCGAGATCGAGCCGACCTGACCGCCGATGACCACGTCGATGCCGTCGACCGTGCCCTGGGCCTCGGCGAGGATCTCCTGCGCGTCGGCCCGTCCGCCGCCCCCGCCGGGTGCGGACTGCCCGCCACCGCGGACCTCGCCGCCGCCCGGACCGCCGTACCAGACCGTGTCGTAGCCCGTGGCGGAGAACTTGAGGCGGTACGACGTCGGGAAGAGCCCGGCCAGGGTGTAGCTGCCGTCGCTCTGGGTCGCGCCCGAGCTGACCTTCACCAGCCGGCCGTCCCGGCCGGAGCGGTAGGCCTCCACCAGGATCCGGCCGACCGGGCTGTCGTCGCTCCGCGCGGTGACCGTGCCGCCGATCTGGCCGCCGACCCCCGGCGGCAGCAGGCCGTTCTTCGGCAGTGCGTCGGCGGGGCCGCCTCCGGCCCCGCCCGCACCGTCCGTGCCGCCGGTGCCGCCGGTGGATGCGGCGAAGAAGGAGGCCGGCGCGGTCTTGGTCAGCGGGTCGCCCGCGAAGACGTTGATCAGGCCGAAGAGGAAGATCGCGGCCCACAGCGCCACCACCGACGCCAGGATCAGGAAGGTCAGCAGGCCGCGACTGATCAGCGGCCGCTGGCGCAGCTGCACGGTCGTGCTGTGGGTCAGGGCGGGGTCGCCCTCGACCGCGGGGTCCGCGGTAGGTGCGGGCACGGCCCCGGGGTCCGTGCCGCTCGGGACGCCCGGGCCGGCAGCGCCGCCGGTGACGGCCGGCGTACCGACGATCTCGATGCCGGCGGTCCGGTCGACCTCTGCCCCCGTGATCATCCGCGGCCCGCGGACCACCGCCATCACCGACGTGGTGGTGCCCGCCTCCAGGCGCAGCGATCCGGGGGTGATCCGCAGCGTGGTGCCGGCGTCCCCGGGAGTGCTGGAGAGGGCCACGTCGAGCGGCACGTTGCCGTGGTTGGTCAGTGCGAGCACGAAGCGTCCGGAGCGGCGCGCCCGGACCATCCGCGGCTCCCGGACCACGCCGAGCATCGGTCGCGCGGCCACGTCGAGATCGACGTCGGCATGCTGCACCGCGCCCGTGGTGTGGGACACCACCTCGACGGTCAACGGATGGCGCCCCGCCGGCTGCGCCTCCGGCAGGCGCACGGTGAGCTCGAACTCCCCCTCCGCCTCCGGGAAGAGTGGCAGCATGGCCGGCGCCGCGTGCACCTCGGCGCCGTCCGCGCCGATCAGCCGGGCCGACAGTCCGTCGATGATCGTGCCGGTGTTGACGACCTTCACCTGGATCCGTGAGACGGATCCAGGGTCCGCGGCGAGCTCGCGCTGCGGGGTCGACAGCTGCATCGGCTTCCACCTGATTTCAGGCACGCTTGAGAGCCGGCGAGAGATTCCGCCGGTGAGCGTGCGTTGGGGGCGCCTCGCATCCTAGGAACGACGGCGCGATCCTGCAGGAGAATCGGAAAACGTCCCGGATCTGCGCGACCGCCTGCGGATCGTCGCGCGGCGGCACTAGATTGGCGGTCCATGCCGGCCGCGGCCGGCACCTGAGGTCGGACGACCTCGCCCCCGGTCGAAGCAGAGGCCTCCCCCCATCGTGTTCATCAGCAACGTCGACGCCGCGCTCGAGCAGCTCGTGCGCGACCGGCTCTCCCTCACCGAGGAGGTCGGTGAGGTCTCCTTCGCCACCCCGGACAGGGAATGGGCGGCCAAGCAGACCCGGATCACCGTCAACCTGTTCCTGTACGACGTGCAGCGCAGCGCCGACCCGTCGCGGTCGGCGACCCGCCCCGAGGACGGCCAGACCCGGCGCTTCCGCCGCCCGCAGCCGATGATCCAGCTCAGCTACCTGATCAGCACCTGGGCGGGCGGTCCCCGCGACGAGCACCAGCTGCTGAGCGACCTGGTCAGCGTGCTGGCCGGCACCGAGATCCTCCCGGAGGCGATCACCCCGCCCGGGCTGTCCTCGACCGTGCGGGTCTCGCTCGGCGACGACCGGCACGCGGCGCGTGAGATCTGGCAGGCGCTGGGCGGCACGCTGCGGCCCGCCGTCCAGCTCCGGGCCACCGTCGCGGCCGACACGTTCTCCTGGGAGGACCAGGCGCCGGCCGTCGAGCGGATCGCCGCCATGGCCGATCGGATCCGGCGATGACACCGAGGCCCGCCGTGCCCGCCGTACTCGCGGCGACGGCGCTGCTGCTCGCGGGCTGCGGGTGGTTCGGCGACGACGACACCGAGGGCACCTCGGTCTTCGACGTCGAGCCGGGGATGTGCTTCCGCTCGCTGGAGCAGGTCAAGGCCCAGGTCGGCGACCTCGACCAGGTCCCCTGCTCCGAGGCCCACACCCTCGAGGCCTACGCCGTGGTGCCCTACGACAAGGAGGGCAGCACCTTCCCCGGAGAGGACGAGCTGACCGCCTTCGCGGACGGGCACTGCGCCCAGGAGTTCCGCGAGTACGTCGGCGTGGACTACCTCGACTCGGACCTGTTCTTCACCTACCTGCTGCCCTCGCCCCGCAGCTGGGAGGAGGACGACCGCGACGTGCTCTGCGTGGTCACCACCGCGGGCGAGCCGCTCACCGCCTCGGTCGAGGGCAGTGAGCGCTGAGCCACCACCGACCCACCCGAACCCCGCCGATCGGAGGCCGCCATGCCCATCCCCGTCGTGAACGGCGCGCAGATGATGTGCAGCTTCGGGATCTCCCCCGCGCCGCTGACGGTGCCACCGACGAAGCGGACCATGATCGGCAAGCAGCCGGTGGCGGTCATCGCCGACATCGTGCCGCTCGCGAACATCGGCTCGTTCGGCATGTGCAATTCGCTGGCCAACCCCCAGGTCGCGGCAGCGACCTCGGCCGCCCTCGGCGTGCTCACCCCGATGCCGTGCGTGCCCGCGCCGGCCGGGACCTGGGTGGGCGCCGCGCCGTCACCGGTGGTCGGCTCGCTGCCGATCGTGCAGAACAACTGCTCGCTGAACTGCGCCTGGGGCGGGGTGATCCAGGTGATCTCGCCCGGTCAGTTCACCACCCAGACCGGCTGAGCCCGGCCGGCGTACCGGGGCCGGGGACGCCGGGCCCGCCGACCCCGGGAGTCCGAGATCACTGACTCCCGAGCGTATCTCGGGAGCAGTTTCGTCGTTTTGCACTCTTCGCGCCTCGAGATGCAGCACGATTGATCTGGTCGGCTCTTTCGGCCCCCCAGCACCCCCCAGCACCCGAGCACCACCGTCCCGAGAGCGAGTCCGTTGCCATGCCCACCTACACCGCCCCCGGCGTGTACGTCGAAGAAGTCGTCTCGTCACAGAAGGTGCTCTCGGCGGCACCGACTGCCGTCGCCGCGTTCGTCGGGTTCACCGAGCGGGCTCCGCTCGACGACCCCAACGACCCCCAGGGCCTGGCCCCGCGCCTGGTCACCAGCTGGAACCAGTTCGAGGCGCTCTACGGCGGGTTCGCCCCGGGCTGCATGCTGCCCCTCTCGGTCTACGGCTACTTCGCCAACGGCGGCAGCATCGCCTACATCTGCCGGGTCCCCAACGTCGAGCCGGCCGGTGCGCCCTCCCGCATCGAGCTGCCCGCCAGCGACCGCGCGCTCGGCCTGCCCGTCGCGGTCGAGAGCCTCGAGCCGGACGCCGACATCACCGTCCAGATCAGCACCGACGACGCCGGCGCCGACGACGACGCGGCCGCCACGTTCACGATGACCATCCTCGAGGGCGGCGAGCCCGTCGAGTCCTTCCCCGGTCTGGACCTGTCCGGCGGCGCGACCGGTGTCGCGACCGCGGTCAACGGCACCTCGACCAAGATCAAGGTCGACCTGCTGGTCGAGAAGGACGTCGACCTCTCCGGCCAGCTCGAGCTGATCCGCCCCGGCGTCTACGACCTGGTCAAGGCCGCCCCGGTGCCCGTGCCCGTCAACGGCCGCAAGTTCGCCGGATCCGAGTCGGCGCGGGCCGGCATCAACGGCCTCGCCGTCGCCGAGGACGTCACCATGGTGCTGGTGCCGGACCTGGTCACCGCGGCCACGCAGGAGGACGGCACGATCGACCTCTCGCTGTGGAAGTCCGTGCAGACCGCGCTGATCTCGCACTGCGAGCAGCACGGCAACCGGATGGCGGTGCTGGACGCGCCTCCGGGCATGAGCCCCCAGCAGATCAAGGAGTGGCGCAGCGACGTCGCCATGTACGACTCGGCGTACGCCGCGCTGTACTACCCCTGGATCAAGGTCGACAACCCGATCGGCGTCAACGGCGACCGGGAGATGCTGATCCCGCCGTCCGGCCACATCGCCGGCGTGTGGGCCCGCACCGACGAGACCCGCGGCGTGTGGAAGGCCCCCGCCAACGACACCATGCGCGGCGTCCTCGACATCGAGCGCAATGTCACCCAGAACGAGCAGGCGCTGCTCAACCCGATCGGCATCAACTGCATCCGCCCGTTCGGCACCCGCGGCATCCGGGTCTGGGGGGCGCGCACGCTGGCCTCCGACACCGACTGGCAGTACATCAACGTCCGCCGGCTCTTCAACATGGTCGAGGCCTCGATCCTGACCGGCACCCAGTGGGCGGTGTTCGAGCCCAACGACATCACCCTGTGGGAGGGCGTCAAGCGGACCCTCAACGCCTTCCTCCGCGGCCTGTGGTCGGCCGGCGCCCTCTTCGGCGCCAACGCCGACGAGGCGTTCTACGTCAAGTGCGACGCCGAGACGAACCCGCCCGAGTCGATCGACGCCGGCCTGCTGGTCGTCGAGGTCGGCATCGCCCCGGTGAAGCCCGCGGAGTTCGTCGTGTTCCGGATCAGCCAGAAGAAGCAGTCGGCCTCCTGAGCGGCCGACTCCGCCTAGCCCACCAGCGCAGACGAGAACCAAGGATCTGACATGCCCAACGCACTCATCAACAACGACCCCATCGTCTCCAGCAACTTCTTCCTGGAGATCGACGGCTCGGTCGTCTCCATCCTCAGCAGCGTCTCCGGCCTCGACGTCGAGGTCGACGTCGTGACCATGGAGCAGGCCGGCGCGAACGGGAAGGTCCAGGTGGTCAAGACGCTCGGCAAGGCCACCAAGGCCCCCGACATCAGTCTGGTCCGGATGGCGCCGCCGGACTCCACCCAGGACAAGATGTGGGGTTGGTTCAACGACATCCGGGAGAAGGGCATCCTGCTCTCCGACCGGTCCAACAACCGCAAGAACGGCTCGATCGTCATGTACGACTCGACCAACGCGGAGATCGCCCGGTTCAACTTCACCAACGGGTGGCCGAGCAAGATCTCGACCGACCAGCTCAGCATCGACTCCAACGACCCGGTCAAGGAGACCATCACGCTGACCGTCGAGAGCCTGTCGCGCGTCAAGTGAGCGCGCTGCGGACGACCTACGAGTTCACGCTCCCACGGGGGTACGTGGACGACGACGGGCAGGTCCACCGGACCGGCACGATGCGGCTGGCGACGGCTCGTGACGAGCTGGAGCCGCTGCGGGACCCGCGCGTCACCGGGCCGAACGACCCGCGGCTGACCGTCCTGGTGCTCGCCCGGGTGATCAGCAAGCTCGGCAGCCTGCCGCAGGTGACGATGCACGAGATCGAAGGCCTGTTCGCGGTGGACCTGGCGTACCTGCAGGACTTCTACGGCGTGATCAACTTCGGCAACCAGGCCGAGTTCGACGCGCTCGTCCAGGCTCAGCTCGGCACCCAGTTGGTGGTCGACCAGCCGTCTCCTGAGCGGGCCGCCGCACCGGAGACGGCACCCGCCGAGCCCGCCGCGGAGCAGTCCGCGAGCGGGCCGGTCGCGGGCGAGGTCGTCACCGAGTCCCGTCCCACGCTGCGGCACGCCGTCGAGGAGCTTCCGCGGAAGAACGGTTGAGGCCCTCGGCATGTTGCGCTATCCCACCGACGCCCTGTGGCAGGAGATCGCCTATCTGGCGTACCACCTGCACTGGTCGATGGGTGACCTGCTGGACCTCGAGCACATGGACCGGGTCCGGATGGTGCGGGCGGTCGTGGCCCTGAACGAACGAGCCTGGGAGGCGGTGCGTGAGCATGGGCAGTAACAGTGTCACCCCGCTGGGGGGCGATCTCCCCGCGGCGAACCGGTTCGTCTTCGAGCTCGACGGCACCGAGATCGGCGTGTTCCGGGAGGTCCAGGGCCTCCAGGTCACCGTCGCGGTCCACGAGTTCGGCGAGGGCGGGCAGAACGCCTATGCCCACCGGATGCCGGGACGGATGTCGTGGCCGAACCTGCTCTTCAAGCGGGGGCTGACCGACAGCAACGCGCTGTTCGAGTGGCTGGAGCGCAGCTCCGGCGAGGGCTTCGCCGCGGCGGGCAGCAAGCTGACCCGCTCGACCGGTGCCGTCACCGCGATCGACACCACCGGTGCCCGGCTGCGCTCGTGGGAGTTCCTCGACGTCTTCCCGGTGCGCTGGCGCGGCCCCGACTTCTCGATCGGCAGCCCGACGCCGCTCGAGGAGGAGTTGGAGGTCGCCCACCACGGGTTCCGGGCCAGGACCGTGACGTGACCGAGGACGCCGCTGCGGCCACCGACGCGACCCGGCTCGGCCGGGCCGCCGCCGGACGGCTCCGGCTGCCCGGGACCGCGGCCCGTCCCGCGCAGCGCCAGATCGGCGTCCTGGCCCGCTCGGTCGGCCGCTTCGCCAACGGCGTCTCCCGCCCTGCCGACGTCCGCGTCGCCCTGCGCGGGCCCGGCCTCTCCGCCGGCGACATGCGCCCGCCGCGCTGGTGGACACCGATGCCGCAGGGCGCGACCGACGGGTCCGTCGACGGGTCCGTCGACGGGCCGGCCGGCGGGTCGGCCGGCGGTGCGGGTGCGGCCCGCCGCCTCAGGAGCGAGCCCGCGAACGACTCGGCGAACGGCGCTGGCGCCCCCGCGCCCTGGCTGCGCGACACCCGCCCGGTCGCTGCCGGCGCGCTGCCCGGTCGGGGCCTGCCCCGTGCGGCCCGGGTGGTCGAGGACGAGCAGAGCTACACCCCCGGCGGCATGCTCACCAACCTCACCTCCGTCGAGGCCCGGGTGCGGCGGCACGCGGAGGTCGCCGCGTCGGGCCCGATGCTCACCCAGGCCGACCGCCAGAAGCTGACCGCCGTCCGGCGGCGCCCGGCCGAGGAGCCGGCCGCTCCTGCACCGCCGATCCGCCGCTCCCCCACGCGGTCCGCGCCGTCCCCGACGCCTGGATCCCCCTCCGGATCCCCCGCCGCCGGATCCCCCGCCGCCGGATCCCCCGCCGCCGCATCCTCCACCTCTTCCGCCCCCTCCGCCTCCTCCACCTCCGCCGCGGCCTCCGCCTCGGTGTCCTGGTCGGCGCCCTCCGCCTCCGCGATCACGCCGGTCGACACCGCGACGAGCGCCGGGGGCCCGGCCGCCCCGGCCGCCCCGGCCGCCCCGGCCGCCCCGGCCGGTCCGCGGGCCCCGTGGAGCCTGGCCGCCACCCCGACTCGGTTCGCCCGGAGCCTGGGAGCTCGGAGTCCGGGGGGTCGGAGTCCGGGCGCCCGGCCGCTGCCCACTCGGAGCGCACCGCTGGCCCAGCTCGGTACCACCACCGCGCCGACGCCGTCGGCGCTGGCGCCGGCGACGCCGATCCGGGCCGCCTCCGTCGGACTGCTCGACCGCGCGCCCGCCCTGCCCGGGTCCCTGTTGTTCGCGAAGCGCGGCGACACCACTCCCGCCGCGGCTCCCACCTCATCCCCTGCGCCGACATCGCTGCCGGCTCCGGCATCGGCTCCGGCACCGACACCGGCATCGGCACCGGCACCGACATCGGCTCCGACAGCCCCACCGTCGGTCGCGGCGGACTCGCCGGTCGCTCGGGCAGCCTCCGCCGACTCCGCCCCGGCGACCAGCAGGCCCGGCCCGGACGGCTCCCGCGTACCGTCGACCACGGTGCGCCGGCACGCACGCCGGGGCACCCGTCCGGCCTCCCCGACACCCGAGTCCGCCATCGCGATGCCCGACCAGCTCGTGATCCGCCGCTGGACCCGTCACGGGCGCAGGAACACCGCGCTGGCGACCGGCTTCGGCGCCGATGTCCCGATCCGGCCGGCGACGGCCGGCGCCCTGCGGACCGCGGCACCGCCCGCCGGCGGCAGCGCTGCCGCTCCCGCCGCGCCCGCGGCACCGCAGCCCGCAGCCTTCGCCACCGCCCCTTGGGTCGCCGCCGCGGCGTCCGGCTGCTCCACCCCGGCCCCGGGCGCACCGCTGATCGGCCGCCGCCCGCCCACGGCCGCGCCGACGCCCGCACCCGCGACGCCGGTCCCGGTTCCGACAGCGACCCCGACAACGACCCGGACAACGACCCCGACAACGGCAGCGACACCAGCAGCACCCTCGGCACCCATGCCCTGGGTCCCCGCGTCGCGCCCGGGAGACGCCGTCGCTCCCGACCAGGCCGCCGCAGCCGAGGTCGCGCCGGCTCTCGCGTTCGGTGGGGCCTGGGCGCCCGCGCCGGGCGACCAGCCGCGGGCCGGGACGAGCACGCCCGCGGCGGGCGCCGCACCCGGGAGCTCCGGCCCCGTGTCCATCGGGCGGCGTGGACGACCAGCCCTCGCCGGTCCCGCGGTCCCCGCCGCCGCGACCGCCGTCGCCGCCGCGCCCGTTGCCTCCGCGCCGCTGGATCCCGGCACGACCGGGCCGGCGTCGACCGCCCTGCTGCGCAGCCTCCCGGTCGCCCCGCCGCGGACCGGGCCGGTGTCCCGCGACGCCTCCGCCGCCTCGGCGTCCCCGACGCCCCCGGGAGCCCCGTCGTCATCGGCCCCGGCGCTCCCGGTGCTCCCGATGCTTCCGTCGCCCCCGGGACGACCCGCGATCCCCGCGCCGTACGGCACGCCGGGCGCCCCGGCCACGTTCACCGCTGCCGACATCGAGCGGATCCGCAGCGGCACCGGTTCGCTCCTGGAGCGCACGGCCGACCTCTTCGCCGCGGCCGGCCCGGCCGCGACGCCGGGGACCGGATCCGCTGTCAGCCCGTCCCTCAGCCCGGCGCCCGGGCGAGAGCTCGACCGCACCACGGGAGGTCCTGCCGTGTTCCATCCGACCAGTACCGACAGCCATGCGCTGGCCGCCTCCCGTCCCGACCCATGGCGCGACGGCGTACCCGACCCGTGGGCCGAGACGCCGGACGAGACCGAGCCGACCGGCGCCACTCTCGACCGGATCGTGGATGCCGTCGTGGAGCGGATCGAGGACCGGGTGATCGACGAGCTCGAGCGCCGTGGCCGGCACGAGTGGCGGGTGGTCTGAGATGCCCGAGCTGGAGAAGGCGTTCCTGGAGCTCGAGAGCGGCGAGCGGCTGCCGTGCCTCTACAACCCCGAGACGCTGAGCGTCGGACGCCGCAACAACTGGGTGTCCAACCCGATGCCGGGCAAGGGCGTGCCCACCCTGCAGTACGCCGGAGCGGGCGGCGGGTGGATGCGGATGGACCTGCGCTTCGACACGACGGTCGACGGCACCCCGGTCACGAAGCACACCGGCAAGATCCTGAAGCTGATGGAGGTGGACCCGAACCTCCCGGGCACCGACCTGGAGCGCAACAACGCCCGCCCGCCGACCGTCACCTTCCACTGGGGCGACCTGCACTCGTTCCGCGCGGTGGTCTCCGACATCCGACTCAGCTTCACCTACTTCTCCTCCGGCGGGGTGCCGCTGCGCGCCGAGATCCAACTGGAGCTGCGGCAGTACGAGAGCTCGGACGCGCTCGGCCCCCAGAACCCCACGTCGGGTACGCCGAAGCCGAGTCGGGTGCACCGGGTCCAGCCCGGCGAGACCCTGGACCGGATCAGCGCGCGCTACTACGGCGACGCGACCCAGTGGCGCCGGCTGGCGCAGGCCAACAACGTCGAGGACCCGCTGGCGCTGCATCCCGGTGACCTGCTCGACATCCCGCGGGAGAGCTGATGGCCGGCCCGACGTCGACGATGCCCGTCCCCGCCGCCCTGGAGGTCGAGGGGGCGCCGCTGAGCGCCCAGCGCCTGGAGCTGCTGACCTCGCTGCGGGTCGAGACCGCGGTCAACCTGGTCGGCCGGCTGACCCTGCGCTTCGCCGACGTGGGCTACCAGCTGTCCAGCGGCGACGTGTTCGGCATCGACGCGGTGCTGCGGGTGACCGTGCCCGGCGCCCAGCAGGTGCTCTTCCACGGCACCGTGAAGAGCATCGCCCTCGACCACTCGGCCGGGCAGGTGCCCGAGCTGGTGGTGGTCGCCGAGGAGCCCACCTGGCGCCTCGCTCGCGACACGACGATCGCGACGTACGAGCGGATGTCGGCCGCCGACGTCCTCACCCGGCTGCTCCGGGCCGCCGGTCTCCGGCTGGTGAACCGGGCGCCGGCGCTCACCACCCAGCTTCCCGAGTACACCGCGAAGATCGGATCCTCGCTCGCCCATCTCGACGAGACCGTGCGCGCCCACAACGCGATGTGGTGGTTCGAGGCGCCCGACAAGGTGCACGTCGACCCCGTCGGCGCAGTCACCCCCGCCTCCGTCCGGCTGGGCTTCCCCCGTACCGACGGCAACGCCACCCCCGACCAGCGCCTGCTGACCTTCTCGGTCAAGGCGACGGCGGGTGCGCCGCGCACGACCCGGGTGACGGGCTGGGACCCGAAGATGAAGCAGACCATCGAGGGCACCGCACAGTCCGAGGGTGCCGAGCAGCACCACTTCGCCCGGCTCAGCCGCGGCTCGGTGGGCGGCCCGAGCGGCCAGGCCCTGCGCACCAACGCCGGAACGCCCCAGATCCAGGCCGAGGCGCTGACCCTGGCCAAGGCGATCCAGACCTCGATGGACTCCGACTCCCTCACCGGTCGCGGGACCGCGCTGGCCGACCCGCGGATCCGCGCGGGCGTGGCGGTGGAGATCACCGACGTGGGCCCGTCGTCGGGGACCTACCTGGTGACCCGGGTCGAGCACGTGTACGACCGGCGCGGCTTCCACACCACCTTCCACACCGGCAGCCACCGTCCGCGCGGTCTGGTCGACACCCTCGGCGGTGCCCGGCCCGACGCCCGGACCGAGGGGATCCAGGTCGGGATCGTGACCAATATCAGCGATCCCGAGAACCTCGGCCGGGTGCGGGTCAAACTGCCCTCGCTGCTCGGGAACGAGGTGGAGTCCGCGTGGGCACGGGTGTCGACCTTCGACGCCGGCAACGGGCGCGGCGCCACCTTCCTCCCGGAGGTCGACGACGAGGTGCTGGTCGGCTTCGAGGAGGGCAGCCTGCGCCGCCCGGTCGTGCTCGGCTCCGTCTTCGGCGGCAAGAACAAGCAGCCCGAGCTGGGCCGCCTGCTCGGGCGGGGCCAGGTCAACACCCGCAGGCTGACCTCGCGCACCGGGCACGCCCTCGAGATGGTCGACGAGGCGGGCAAGGAGGCGGTGCTGCTCAAGCACGGCCGCAAGGAGATGTCGATCAAGCTCGACGAGGCGTCCAACAGCCTGACCATCGAGGCCAAGGGCGGTGACCTCAAGCTCACCAACGGGCAGGCGACGGTCACCCTCGCCCGCAACGGCGACATCACCATCGACGGCACGGCGGTCAGGATCAAGGCCCAGGGCGGCCTGTCGATGGAGGCCAACGGCGCGACCGACCTGAAGACCCAGGCGAGCCTCAACCTGGAGGGCACCAGCACCACCGTCAAGGGCAAGGGCAGCGCGACCTTCGAGGGCGGGATGACCACGATCAAGGGCGGGACGGTGTTGATCAACTGATGAGCATCGTGCCTGGCACCGGCCGCTCGACCGAGGACGACTCCTCCTTCGTCGGACGGGGATTCAGCTGGCCCCTCGGCGTCGACCAGACCGGGACCATCCGCCTCGCGGACGGGCCGGCCTCACTCGACCGGGCGATCACACTGGTGCTGACGACCGCGCCCGGGGAGCGGCTGATGCGACCGGAGTTCGGCTGCCGGATCTCCGAGCTTCTGTTCGAGCCGGTGACCGGCAACCTGCTCGGCCTGATCGCGCAGTACGTCCGCGAGGCGCTCGCTCGCTGGGAGCCGCGGGTCGACGTCGAGGACGTCGTGGCCACGCCGGATCCGGCGCAGCCGTCGCTGGTCCGGGTCACCATCAGCTACCGGGTGCGGGCGACCAACGACCGCCGCAACCTGGTCTACCCGTTCTACGTCATCCCGCACGACGCCGAGTGAGCCGAGGACCCGACCCATGCCGCTGCCCACCCCCAGCCTCGACGACCGGACCTTCCAGGACATCGTCGACGAGGCCAAGCGCCTGATCCCGCTCTACTGCCCCGAGTGGACCAACCACAACGTCTCCGATCCCGGCGTCGCGCTCATCGAGCTCTTCGCCTGGATGAGCGAGATGGTGCTGTACCGGGTCAACCAGGTCCCCGACCGGCTCTACTCCCACTTCCTCAACCTGGTCGGCATCGAGCCGTTCGCGCCGTCGGTCGCGCGCACCGACCTCACCTTCTGGCTCTCGACCGCCCTCGACGTCCCGATCGTGGTGCCCGCCGCCACCGAGGTCTCCACCCTCGCCGCCGGGGAGGGGGACACGGTCGTGTTCAGCACCCTGCAGGACCTCAGCATCGCCCCGCCGCGCCTGGACGCCGCGATGACGGTCAGCGACGGTGGCCGGACCGTGGTCGACGTCTGGGACGACGTCCGCTTCGACCCCGCCGGGGTGCGGTGCTTCGCGTCGCCCGACCTGTCGCCGGGCGACACCTTCTGTCTCGGCTTCCGCGACAGTCTGGCCGGGGTCGTGCTGCGCCTCGACATCGACGCCGAGGCCGAGGGCATCGGCGTCGACCCCACGAACCCTCCCCTGGCCTGGGAGATCTGGAACGGCGAGGGCTGGATCGCCTGCCGGGTCTTCGAGGACACGACCGGCGGCCTGAACCGGGCCGGGGCGATCTCGCTCCTGGTGCCGGTCGAGCACGCTCCGAACGCCGTGGGCAACCTCGCGGCGTACTGGCTGCGGGCCCGGCTCCTGGCCCCGTCGACCGGCGAGCCGACGTACCGCGCCTCCCCCCGGGTGCGCGCCGTCAGTGCCGCGGCGATGGGCGGCACGGTGACCGCCGAGCATGCCGAGCGCTTCCCCGCCGAGCAGCTGGGTCGCAGCGACGGCTCACCCGGCCAGGCGTTCGCCGCCGGGCACGCCCCGGTGCTCCCGCGCCGGCCCGACGAGGTCGTCGAGGTCGTCGACGGCGACGAGACGGTGCGCTGGACCGAGGTGCCCGACTTCTCCTCGTCCGGGCCCGAGGACCGCCACGTGGTGTGGGACGACAGCACCGGGACGGTGCGGTTCGGCCCCCGGATCCGCTACCCCGACGGCTCCACCCGCCAGCACGGCGCCATCCCGCGCGACGGCGCGTGGGTCCGGGTGTCCGGCTATCGCTCCGGCGGCGGCCGCTCCGCCAACGTCGGGGTCCGCACGCTCACCGTCATGCGCTCCTCGGTGCCCTATGTGTCGGGGGTCGTGAACCTCGCCCCCGCCCGCGGGGGCGTGGACGCCGAGTCGGTCGCCGAGGCCAAGGAGCGGGCACCGCTCACCCTGCGCACCGGCCAGCGCGCGGTCACGGCCGACGACTACGAGCGGCTCACCCTCGAGTCCTCCACCGAGGTGGCCCGCGCGCGCTGCCAGAGCGCCCAGCGCGGCAACGGAGCGGTCCAGCTGTTCATCGTGCCGCGCGTCCGCGGGGAGGTCACCCAGCACACCCTCGACGACTACGCGCTGACGCCCACCCTGACCGAGACCGTCTCCCGCCACCTGGACCGGCACCGGATCGTCGGCACCGCCGTCGAGATCGGGACGCCCTACTACCAGGGCGTCTCCGTGGTCGCCCTCGTGCACGGCGAGCCCGGCCGTCCGCCGGCACTGGTGCAGCAGCGCGCGGTGGAGGCGATCAGCCGCTTCGTCAACCCGCTCGTGGGCGGCACCGACGGAGCGGGCTGGCCCTTCGACAGCGATCTCAACGGCGCCGCCGTGACCCAGCTGCTCGAGTCGGTCGAGGGCATCGCGCGGGTCGAGGAGACCCTGCTCTACGAGTACGACCTGCGCACCGGCCGTCGCCTGGGCGCGGCCAAGGAGGTCATCCGGCTGGACCGCCGCTCGCTGTTCCTCGCCGCCGCACCGCAGGTGATCGTGCGATGACCCTGTCGCCGATCGTCACCCGGGTGCCGGACGGACGTGTCCGCCCCCGCCGCGACCCCGACTGGATGCTCCAGCAGCTCCCGGTGGCGATGACCGGCGAGGACTTCTTCGTCCGGTTCGTGTCGATCTTCCAGCACGTCGGGACCACCCTCCTCGAGGACGCCGACACGATCGAGCACGTCCTCGACCTCAGCGTCGCGCCCCCGGAGATGGTGCGCTGGCTGGGCTCCTGGATCGGTCTGGGCGCCCTCGACGCCTCGCTGCCGGAGAGTCTGCAGCGCCGGATCGTGTCCAGCGCCGCCCAGACCCTGGCCTGGCGCGGCACCAGCCACGGCCTGCGCACCTACCTCGAGCTGGTGACCGGTTCCACGGTCACCATCGAGGAGGGCGGCGGGACCTGGGCGATCGGCGAGGCGCCGATCGACACGGCCTGGGTGCGTCTACGTCTGGAGTCGACCGGCATGATGTCCGAGGCGGAGCTGGTCGAGGTCGTGCGCGACGAGGTCCCCGCCCATGCACGCAGCGAGCTCCACGTGGCCGGCCGGCTGCTGTGGTCCTCGGCGGACGACGAGAAGGAGGCCGGCCGATGACGGCCGGAGAGCAGACCTTGAGCGGATCACCGGTGACCTGCCCCGAGTGCGGCACCCAGGCCCAGGTCGCGCTGAGCCAGCGCGACGCGACCGACTTCTGCGCCCGCTGCGACTACCCGCTGTTCTGGACGCCGCAGACCATCCAGCTCGGCGACCGGGACACCGACGGCGCCACGCTGCGCCGCCTGCCCGGCACCGCCGGACAGGTCACGGTGGCGTCGGTGCCCTGCCCGCACTGCGGCGAGGTCAACCCGCTCACGGCCGAGACCTGCACCCGGTGCGGCCTGCCGATGGTGGTCGCGCCGCCGCCGGAGCCCGAGCCGGAGCCGGAGCCCGTGGTCGTCGTACCTCCGCCGGCACCGCCGGAGCCCGAACCGCGCTCGCTGTGGTGGGCCTGGGTGCTCCTGGGCGTGACGGCGCTGCTGCTGGTCGCCCTGCTCGTGTGGTGGCGGGTGGCCTGACCGGCTCCCACCGACCCGGCGCATCTGAACCTCCTGGGACCGCCGACCCGGCGCATCTGAACCTCCTGGGACCGCCGACCCGGCGCGTTTGAACGCGCCGGGTCGATCCGGGCCCTCAGTCGTCCTCGGGGTCGGCCTCGATGGCCGCGACGACCTCCGCGGGATCGGCGCCCAGGGACACCGCGACCAGGCCGGTCAGGTAGCGGTCGAAGACCTCGACGTTGGCTGCGGAGAGGTCGTTGAGGATGGCGTCGAGCAGGTCGTCGTCCTCGATGACCTGGCGGGGCAGGGTGATCAGCTCGATGCCGGTCCGCAGCCGCGCCTCACCCGTGTCGTGGTCGAACTCGAAGGTCGCCGCCACCAGGCCGTGGTTGATCCGGTGCAGCAGCTCGGCCATCGCGGGCCACCGCTCCGGGGCCGGGTCGACCGGCGAGAGCGAGTAGAAGACGAACCGGTCCGCGTCGTCGTCGGTGATCGCGAGGGCCGACCAGGAGCCGTCGGTGCCCTCGACCTCCATCGTGAAACCGGTGCCGTCCTCGAGCGCGGTCACCGGCCAGCCGCCCTTCTCGTAGACGCGGGCGGCCGCGCGCTGGACGGGGCCGTGGCGCACGTCCTCGGCGACGGGGTCGGGGCTCATGCGATGCCTTCCTGGACGCGGCGCGCCACCTCGAAGTCGACGTACTCGAGGTTGCCCTCGTAGAACGGGTCCGTCTTCGGCAGGCTACCGACGAGCTGGTAGAGCTCGGCCATGTTCGCCTTCGCGACCTTGGCGGCGAACGCCGGGTCGAACTGGTGCACGGGCGCGACCTGCTTGGCGGCCTGCTTCTGCTCGGCGAGCTTGGCCCGCTTGTCGCGATCGGAGCTGGTGCGGGACAGCTGGTCGGGAGCGACGCCGTTGACGTGCTGCTCGCCGCGGACCTTGGCGAACGACTTCTCCGTCTTGTCCTCGCCGCGCAGGAAGTTGAACAGCACCGATCCCTTGCCGCGGTCCTTCTTGCCGTGGTAGCCGAGCTTGTTCTTCTCGTCGACCAACTGCTTCGCGTCCGCGTGCTTCGCCTTCAGCTCGGCGACCTTCTTGCTGATCTTGTCGGGCAGGCCCGTGATGGCGCCGGCGACCTTCGAGGGCAGCTCCTTGATCTTGTCGAGGGTGCCCTTCTCCTCCTTCTTGCCGCCGCCGGGGCCGTCGTCGAGGCCGAGCTTCTCCTTGACGGCGCTCTTGGCGGACTCGATCTTCTCGGTGACCGTCTTGGGGTCGCCCTCGGCGTCGAGGCCGTCGAGCACCTTGTCGCGGATCTCGTAGTGCCGCATGCCGTCGATCTCGTTGTCCCGGATGCCGTAGCCCTTGAGCAGCTTGCGGGCGTAGTCGAGCTTGTGCTTCTGGGCCGACACGATGATGACATCGATCGAGGTGCCGATGTCGTACTTGAGGACGTCGCGCGACGCGCCCTCCTTGTGCTTGACCCCGAAGTCCTTCTTGGCGGTGGAGGACTGGCTCTCGTTGACGGTGTCGTAGATCTTGTGCCCGAGCTGGTGCGCGTAGTCGGTGATGGTCAGCGTGAGCTTCGCGGCCGCCGGGATGCCGAATCCACCGGCACTCGCGATCTCGGCGACGTGGAGACCGAGCATCGTGATGTTCTTGGCCAGCCCGAAGGTGGCCTTCTCGACCAGCTGCGCATTGCGCGAGTTGACCCGCTGCAGGGAGGCGGCCAGCGGTCCCTTCCGCTCGAGGACCGCCTCGTCGACGGTGACCAGGCCCTCGCCGAGTCGCTGTCCCAGGGGGACCAGTTCGATGGCCTTGTCGATGGTGCCCAGGGAGGCGGTGATCAGGCCGACGATCGGGAGGGCGGTCCCGACGTCGCTGATCACCTGCGCCTGTCCGCCGAACTTCTCCACGCCCTCACGTGCCGCCCGCAGGGTGATCCTGGTGATCTTCGCGCCGGAGCTGAAGGCGCCGACCGCCGTCTGCGTGGCCTTCAGCTTGGCCCCTGGGTCCGCCATCCCCTTCTTGATATCGCGGATCTGGTCGGCGAGCCCGAGCAGCTGGGAGAGGAGGTTGAAGATCTCGGCCAGGCCGCCGACGCTCTTGGCGGCCAGCTCGTTGGCCTCGCCCGGCACCCCCTCCTTCTCGAGGTAGCCCCGGCTGATCAGCTGCTTGTTGAGGGCCTTGTCGCCCTTGCCGACCAGGCCGGTGACCTTGCTCGCCGTCTTCAGGCCGTCCTTGCCGTCGAGCAGGTCCTGGTCGTGTCCGTAGCGCTCCTCGAATCCCTTGCGCGCGGAGTCCTTCTTGATCTGCTGCTCCTCGCCCTTGCTGACCGGGCGCTCCTCGGCGATCTCGGCGACCTTGTCCATGCCCTTCTGGCGGGCACGCTGCTCGTCCTCCTGGCCGCGCTGCTCGACGGTCTCGCCCTTGCTCTGGACGTTGCGGGCGCGGCGGCGCTCGAGCTCACGCTGCTCGGCGACCTTCTTGGCGGCGTCCTTGGGGGACATCGGGGCGCCGAAGGACGCCTCGTTCTCCTCCAGCTTCTTGGAGATGTCGCCCTGCTCCTGGGCCCGCGCCTCGTTGATCGCCTCGCGGACTTCGTTGAGCGCCTTGTCGAACTCGTCGTAGCGCAGCGGCCGGAAGGCCCGCAGGTCCTCGGGCGCCTTGGCCCACAGCTCGTCGACGGCCTGCTCCTCGGCGAGGTCGGCCTGGGCCCGCAGCTCGTCGGTCTCCGGCTGCCCCTGGATCACCTCGTAGCGCGCCTTCGAACGGACATAGCGCTCCAGGTCGAGCTGGTCCTTGAGCTTCATCTCGAGGTCCTTGAGCGCCTGGGGCTTGAACCGCGGGTCGGTGCTGCCGGCGTACTCGCCCTTGATCTTCGCCGAGACCTCCTTGTTCTTGGCGTTGACCTCCTTGGCCTTCTGCCGAGTGGCCTTGTCCTTGGCCTTGAGCTCGGCGCGAGCCTTGATCAGCTCCTCCTTGCGCTTCTTCGCGTCCTCGGCCTTCTTCTGCTCCTCCGGCGACTTCTCCTTCCGCTTGAAGGGGTTCCACCGGTGGACGCCCGTCTCTCCGGAGACGACGTGGCCGAGCTCGTGGGCCAGGACGTGCCGGCCGTGCTCCGAGCCCGCGTCGAACATCCCCTCGCCGAAGTAGATGTCCTTGCCCGTCGTGAAAGCGTCGGCCGAGATCGAGCGCGACAGCCGGGCCGCGGTGGCGTCGCGGTGGATCCGGACGTCGCCGAAGGACCGTCCGAACGCGGACTCCATCGACGCCCTGACCCCGTCGGGCAGCGGCTCGCCACCACCACGGCGCGACCGGATCTCCTGCTGCGCGCCGGGGTCGAGGTCACCACCGGCGAGGCCGATCCGGCCCGGGGCCGCGGCGCTCGGGGCGCGCCGGATCCGGCCCTCGCCGGCACCGGCGCCGCCGTCGCCGGGGCGGGCACCGGTCAGTGCGAGCGTCCCCCCGCGCGCCGCCAGGCGGGCCAGGGCGGCCTGGGCCCGAGACTCCGCCTCGTGCTCGGCGTGGTCGTCGGCCGCGCCCACCCGCATCGGCTGCTCGGTCGACGGTGCCGGCGCGTCGTGCTCGTGGCCGGCATGGGTCCGGTCGTGGTGGTCACTCATCGAAATCCTCCGTCTTCACCATCCGGCCGAGCTTGCGGAGCTCGCCGGCGATCGCCGCGTTGATGTGCGCCAGGGACACACCAGTCCCCTCGTCGACAGCCCGGAAGGCCGCCGCGAGGACGATATTGCGGATCTGCCCACCGGTGAGGTCGAACCGCGCCGCGAGCGCCCCGACGTCGAACTCCTCGACCGGCATCCGTCCGTCGGCGAGGTGGCGCTGCCAGATGGCCCTCCGCTCGTCGACGCTCGGTTCGGTGAAGTGGACGACCTCGTGGATCCGGCGTAGGAAGGCCTCGTCGATATTTCCCGGCAGGTTGGTCGCGAGGACCACCACGCCGTCGTACTCCTCGAGCCGCTGGAGCAGGTAGGAGACCTCGAGGTTGGCATACCGGTCACGCGCGTCCTTGACCTCGGCACGCTTGCCGAAGACCGAGTCCGCCTCGTCGAAGAAGAGCACGGCGTTGCCGGCCGAGGCCGCGTCGAAGAGCCGGTCGAGGTTCTGCTCGGTCTCGCCGATGTACTTGCTGACCACGGTCGACAGGTCGATGCGGTACAGGTCGAGGTCGAGGCTGTGCGCGACCACCTCCGCCGCCAAGGTCTTGCCGGTGCCCGACGGGCCGGTGAACAGCGCGACGACGCCGCGCCCGGAGGCGGTCGTGACGCCCCACTCGTCGTACACGGTGGGGCCGTGGCGGTAGCGGCCGACCACCGCGCGGAGCTGGCTGCCCTTGGCCTCGCTCACCACCAGGTCGTCCCAGGACTTGCGCGGTCGCACCCGGTGGGCGAGGCGGGCGAGCGGACCGCCGAGCAGCCGGCGGACGGCGGCGTCGACGTCGCCGTCGACCGCGGGAAGGGTACGCCGCACCTGGTCGAGCTGGGTCGCGTTGAGCCGGTGCGTGTGGGGAACGTCGCCGAGGGCGGCGCGCCACTCGTCCTCGTCGACCACGTCGTCGGCCGCGGTGAGCTCGATCCGGTGGCGTGCGGGCATCGCGCTCAGCATCAGCTCGTCGCGCCCGGTGACGACCCAGCGCAGATGCGTGGCCCGCTCGATCCACCGTCGTCCCGTCTCGGGCAGCTCCTCGTCGAGCTCGAGCACGATCCCCGCGCCGGCGATGGTGGCCTCCCGGACGAGGGCTGCCCAGCCGGCCTCGCCCGCAGGCGTCGAGCTGACCAGCACCGTGGTCACGGGACAGTGCCGCATGCCGAGCTCGCGGCGGCGGACCCGGTCGGGACCGGTCACGAGCACCAGGCCGGGCGCCTGCTCGGCCGCGTCGTCGCCGGTGGCCCAATGGCTGCCCAGCGGCAGGTCGGGGTCGGGGGCCGTGTCGCCGGCCAGCGCCCACACCAGGCTCGGCGCGAGACGGATCCGGGTCGCGGCCCAGGTGCCCTCCTGGCTCAGGTCGACCAGCGCCGCGCGCAGCAGCGCCGATCCTGGGCCGATCGCGGCCGCGCACCGTCCGACATCGCCCAGCAGCCGGGCCGCGGCGCCGAGGCTGAGCCGGGCGCCGGGTCCCGAGCCGTCCAGGGCCGCCACCTGGGCGGCGCGGGCGGCGTCGACCTCGACAGCCACCACCAGCGCCAGCAGCTCGGTGGCCTCCGGTGTCGCGGCGGCGTTGGCGCACAGGGTCGCGAAGGCCGACGGCTCGCCGACCAGCCGGGCACGGGCCCGCTCCAGCTCCTCCGCGCTGCCGATCAGCTCGCCGGGCGCGTCGTCGAGGGCCGCGAGCGCATGCGCGATCGCCGCGTCCGCGTAGGCCAGCATCGGGTCGATCGCCGGCGTCGGCGCAGCACCCGACGTCATCGCGGCCGCGCTGAGCGACGGCTCGGATGAGATCTCGGGTGTGACGGAGGTGACCACGCGCGCCCTCCTTCGCGTGACGTAGCTCCGATCCTCCCGCTCCGGTCCTCCCCCGCGCAGCAAAACGGGTGAAGTCGGGACTCCTGCCCGGCGTACACGAGAGGTCGATCCGCGCCGGGTCGGCGAACTTCCACGTTCAATCCGCGCCGGGTCGCGGGACGCTAGACGCGGGTCTTGCCGCCAGGCGGACGCGGCCCTCCACCGGGCTCGACCGCGTGGCCGGCAGCGCGGCGCATGCGCGCAGCGCATCGGGTGAAGCCCGCGGTCCGAGCGCAGCGAGGACCGTGCGGCGAACCCGATCTGCGACGCGCTCGGCCCATCCAACTCAGATGTCGTTGGCGATCTCGTCGTCGATGTCGTCGCCCTCGTCGTAGCGCAGGTAGTGCACGGCCTCGGTCGGGTCTCCGTCGAACCCGAGGCGGCCCTTCTCCAGCACGAGCACCCGGTTGCACATCTTGATGACCGACTCCGGCGAGTGGCTGACATAGAACAGGGTGCGGCCGCTCTTGCGGATCTGGCGCATCCGCTTCATGCACTTGACCCGGAACGGCTTGTCGCCGACGGCGAGGACCTCGTCGGCGAGGAAGATGTCGGAGTCGACGTGGATCGCGATCGCGAAGCCGAGCCGGGCCTTCTGGCCCGACGAGTAGTGGCCGACCGGACCGTCGAGGGTGGGGCCGAGCTCGGCGAACTCGACGATGTCGTCGAACTTGCGGCGGATCTCCTGCTCGGTCATCCCGAGGATGGCGGCGTTGAGGTAGAGGTTCTCCCGACCGGTGAGCTGGTTGTGGAAACCGGCGCCGGTGGCGATCAGGCCGGCGATCCGTCCGCGGGTGAGGATCGAGCCCTCGTCGGGCTTCATCACGCCGTTGATCATCTTGAGCAGGGTGCTCTTGCCGGAGCCGTTGAGGCCCATG
Source organism: Nocardioides sp. L-11A (assembly GCA_029961745.1). NCBI lineage: Bacteria > Bacillati > Actinomycetota > Actinomycetes > Propionibacteriales > Nocardioidaceae > Nocardioides > Nocardioides sp. L-11A. The sequence goes on along the minus strand of CP124680.1, from coordinate 1,784,402 downwards.
ATGCCGATCGACTCGCCCTGCTCCACCGTGAAGGACACGTCATCGACGGCCTTGAAGGTCTCGGACGTCTGCCGCCCCTTCGCCTTGGCGACCGCGACCTCCTTGAAGGTGCGGTGGTAGCGGAGGGTGAAGTACTTGGTCGCGTTCTCCACGACGATCGATGCGGCCATCAGAGACGCTCCGGGATCTTGTTCTCGAGCCTGCTGAAGACGAACTGGGCGACGCACAGGATCAGCGCCGAGATGGCCACGATGATGACGCCGTTGAGCAGCAGATGGTCGGGCATCGCCGCGACGGCGACATGGTCGGGGTCGTCGACCGTGCCCACCCAGAACGCCCGCTGGAAGAGCAGGACGGCGTCGGCCAGCGGGTTGTAGAGGTAGTAGTGGGCGAATCGTCCGAAGCGGTCGTCGACCATCGCGTAGGAGTACATCATCGGCACGCCCCAACGCACGAAGTTGTTGAAGACGCTGACGATATTGCCGAAGTCGCTGAAGAAGACGTTCGCGGCGCTGAAGAACAACGCGCCCGCCAGGCCGAGCAGGCCGCAGATCAGCAGGCCGAGCAGGAGGGCGAGGAGATCCACCGGCTCGGGCGTCCACCCCGACAGGAAGGACGCCATGATCAGGATGACGATCTGCGGGAACACGTGGTAGAGCGAGACCAGCATCGTCGCGACGGGGAACATCTCCCGCGGCATGGCCATCTTCACGACCAGTGCCCGGTTGCGCACGATGGACCGGGTCCCCGCGCCGAAGGTCTCGGTGAAGAAGTGCACCACGGTCAGGCCTGCGAACAGGTGGATCGCGAAGTTCGGGATGTCGGCGTGCAGGTTGAAGATGAAGCCGACGACGAAGTAGTAGATGCAGAACTGCGTCAGCGGATTGATGTAGGACCAGATCAGGCCGAGGAAGGACCCCTGGTAGCGCGCGCTGATCTCGCGACGCACCAGCAGCTGGAGCAGGTAGCGGCGGCGCAGGACGCCGAGCAGACCGTTGTCGGAGGACGGCGGCCGCAGCGGCGGGAGGTCCGCCTCGTCGGGCGAGGTCGCGGTCATCGCTGCTCCCCCTCCGTCCACGGTGCGAAGGTCTTCTCCCACGTCTCCGGCGAGGTGATGTCGCCGAGCGCGGCACGGTACTGACCCGCGATCTCGTCCCAGTCGCGACGGAACCGGTTGTGGAGCTGGACGGTACGACGCACCAGCGCCTTGTAGCGCTCGCGGTCGCGCTGGTAGAGCGCTGCCGAGGTGCCGTCGTTCATCGACACGATCGCGGAGTCGAAACTCGCGATCCGGTACCACTTCGCGTCCATCGCGCGGATCTCCACCTCCGGGAACTCCCGGGAGAGGTCGCGCGGCCGCTTCAGCTGGCGGATCGGCGCGAGCCCGGCAGTGATCGCCTTCGAGAGGCGACCGGGGACGTCGCTGAGGTCCTTGCCCTTGCGGGGCGGCTTCTCGCGCCGGACCGGCGGGAAGTCGTCGGCGTCGGCATGCAGCTGGGCGTCGGTGAACTGCAAGCGGGCGGCGTTCACCTCGCCCAGCCGGGTGCCGAGCATCCCGTGCAGCCCGTGGGGTCCCGCGAGCACGTCCTCGAGCGCCTGGATCCGCAGCTCGACCGTGGAGTACTGCATCGACACGAGGTGGGCCAGGTCGAAGGCGAAGCTCTCCTGCAGCAGCCGACCGCCACGCGGGTAGCCGGAGTGCAGCAGGGCCGCGACGAACCGGTTGCGCTGGTGGAAGTAGGCCTGCCAGTCGAGGGCGTCGTTCTTGTCGGTCCACGGCACGTGCCAGACCGCGGCGCCCGGGAAGGTCACGGTCGGTACGCCGGCGGCCTTGGCGCGCAGGCCGTACTCGGAGTCGTCCCACTTGATGAACAGCGGCAGCGAGAGACCGATGTCCTCGAGCACCCGGCGCGGGATCATGCACATGAACCAGCCGTTGAAGTCGACGTCCTGACGCTTGTGCAGCCAGCGGGCCGAGCGCAGGTTGCGCGCGCCGAAGTCCCAGTCCTGGAAGCCGTCCTTGGGCGACATCCACCAGAACCGGTAGGGCTGGACGATCTCGCCGAAGCTGTGCAGCCGGCTCTTGGCGTAGAGGCTGAACATGTGGCCACCGACGATCGTGGGCCGCTTGGCCAGGTCGCCGAAGGTGACCGCGCGGATGATGCCCTCGGGCTCGCAGACGACGTCGTCGTCCATCATCATCGCGTACGTCGCGGTGCCCTTGCGGACCGACTCGAGCTGCCCGCGGGCGTAGCCGCCCGAGCCGCCGAGGTTGCCCTGCTGGAGCACGCGCAGCCGGCCGTCGAGGCCCGCCTCGGCGCCGGGGAAGAACTCGCTGTCGCGGACCAGCTGGCTGCCCTGCTCCATCACGAAGACCGTGTCGAGGTAGGGCAGCAGCTCGGCCGTGCCGAGCTGGCCGAGCAGCTTGGCGCAGAAGTCGGGCCGGTTCATCGTCGTGATGGCCAGGTCGACCGTGCCGTGCTCGACGCGGTCGGCGGGGACGGCGGCGGTCCACTCCGCGGACTCGACGGTCACGTCGCCGTGGCCGGCCACGACGTCGTACCAGTACCAGCCGCCGTCGATGAAGGGGCCGAGGGTGAGCTCGAAGGTCAGCGTGGTCGGGCCCTCGGCCTCGGTGACCCCGCTGTCGACCTTCTGCTGGCGGCCGTTGGCCATCGACTTGTTGACGATCACGGTCGCGCCGGAGCCGCGCACCGTCACGGTCAGCGTCACGGCCGTGACCACGCTCCACCGGCGCCAGTAGCTGGCCGGGAAGGCGTTGAAGTAGGTGCCGAACGACACCTTCTCGCCCGACGGCACCAGGACGGCGGTGCGGGACAGCACCTGGTCGGGGCGCACGGCGCGCCCGGTGGAGGTCTTCTGCCGGATCGAGGCGTTGTTGAGCTCCTTGGCCGCCCGCGAGCCGCCGACGACGTACTTGTCCTCGTCGAGGTTGGTCTCCTCGCAGTCGAGGTAGAGCGGCAGGACGTCGGGGTCGGTGTCGAGCGGCAGGATCTGGCGCTGCAGCAGCCGCTGCACGGTCGAGGTATCGCTCATGCGTCGACTCCGCCGCTCTTGAGCTCCGCGCCCTCGGCGAAGTGGGGCTTGAGCCGGTTGTCGTACATGGAGAGCGCCGAGGCGATCGCCATGTGCATGTCGAGGTACTTGTAGGTGCCGAGGCGACCGCCGAAGAGGACCATCGGCTCGCGCTCGGCGAGGTCGCGGTACTTCAACAACTTCTCGCGGTCCTCGGCGGTGTTGACCGGGTAGTACGGCTCGTCGGTGTCCTCCGCGAAGCGGCTGTACTCCCGGACGATGACCGTCCTGCCCGCGGGATAGCTCCGCTCCGGATGGAAGTGCTTGAACTCGTGGATCCGGGTGAAGTCGACGTCAGGGTCCGGGTAGTTCATGACTGCGCAGCCCTGGAAGTCGTCGACGTCGAGGACCTCAGGGACCAGGTCGACGGTGCGCCACGACAGGCGGCCCTCGCTGTTGGCGAAGTACTCGTCGACCGGGCCGGTGTAGACGATCGGGACCTTGCCCTTGTAGGTGTCGGCGACACCGGGGCTACGGAAGTCGGTGTCGAGCACCACCTCGATGTTGGGGTGGTCGGCCATCCGGGCCAGCCAGGCGGCGTACCCGTCGGTCGGCAGGCCCTCGTACTTGTCGTTGAAGTACCTGTTGTCGTAGGTGTAGCGCACCGGCAGCCGCGAGATGATGTCGGCCGAGAGCTCCTCGGGCGCCGTCTGCCACTGCTTGGCCGTGTAGTGGGCGATGAACGCCTCGTAGAGCGGGCGGCCGATGAGGGAGACGCCCTTCTCGACGAAGTTCTCCGGCTCCTTGTCACCCAGCTCGGCGGCCTGCTCCTTGATCAGCGCGCGCGCCTCGGCCGGCGTGTAGGCCGCGTCGAAGAACTGGTTGATCGTGCCGAGGTTGATCGGCAGCGGGTAGACCTGGGCGTTGTGCGTCGAGTAGACGCGGTGCTGGTAGCCGGTGAACGAGGTGAACCGGTTGACGTACTCCCACACCCGCTCGTTGCTCGTGTGGAACAGGTGCGCGCCGTACTTGTGCACCTCGATCCCGGTCTCCGGCTCGGGCTCGCTGTAGGCGTTCCCGCCCAGGTGGGAGCGGCGCTCGATCACCAGGACCTTCAGGTCGAGGTCGGCGGCGCAGCGCTCGGCGATCGTGAGACCGAAGAAGCCGGAGCCGACGACGACCACATCGGGGAGGCCGGAGTTCGACGAGGTGACAGACACGATCGGTCAGTTTACGGATGTTCCCCCGGCTTCCCCATTCGGACGCGCGGTCGGGTGCTGTCCGGCACCCGGTGGGCGTGACGCATATCCTGTTCTGGTGTACACGCACCAGACGACCGGACGCGGCGCGCCATCCTTCGCCCTCGCATGGCTCGCCGGACTCGGGCTGGCCGTTCTCACCGTGGTCTTCTCCCTCGTCGAGGACATCCCGATCCAGGACCCCGACAGCCTGATCCCGGGCTACATCCGGTTCCCCGCGATCGTGCTCGGCGCGATCGCCATCGACGTGGTCCCCCGCACGCTGCTCGCGGCCGGGCGCCCCCGCGGCGGCTGGCTGCGCCGGATCGGGAGCACCTTCCGCACGGTGCTGCGCGAGCGCTGGCCGTTGTCGCACTGGAAGTTCGCGCTCAACGGCGTCATCGCGTGGTACCTCTGCTACGCCGCCTTCCGCAACGTGAAGAGCATGGCGCCCTTCGTCCACGAGAAGATCTACGACGACCCGCTGGCCGACCTCGACAAGTTCCTCTTCGCCGGCCACGACCCGGCCGCGATCCTGCACGCGTGGTTCGGCACCGGCCTCGCCGCCCACTTCTTCTCGGCGGTCTACATCGTCTGGATCGCGCTGGTGCCGGTGTCGATCGCGATCGCCCTGGTCTGGACCCGGCACACCCGTGCCGGCGAGTGGTACGTCACAGCCGTCGCCGTCGACTGGGCGCTCGGCGCGGTCCTCTACGTCCTGGTCCCGACGGTCGGCCCGATCTACTCCGACCCCCGGACCTTCGCCGCGCTGCCCGACACCTACGTCAGCCGGCTGGCGAGCTCGATGTGGGACGACCGCGTGGCGGTCCTCGCCGACCCGGTCGGCGCGGGGACGCTGCAGACGATCGCGGCCTTCGCGTCGCTCCACGTCGGCATCATGATGACGATCTGCCTGATCGTGCAGCTGGTCAAGCTGGCCCGCTGGGTGCGGATCAGCGCCTGGACCTTCTTCGGCCTGACCGTGCTCGCCACCGTCTACCTCGGCTGGCACTTCTTCGTCGACGTGATCGCCGGGGCCGCGCTGGGCGCGTTCGCGGTCTGGATCGCGGGCATCGCCACCGGCAACCGGGTGGGCCTGCGCGCCCGGCTGGTGCCGGACCCGGTCAGCGTTCCGGCGGGGTCCGCATCGCCCGAGCATCCCGGAGCGCTCGCGACACGTTCCGTGCCTCGGCCCGACCACCCCGCAACGGACTGAGCGCGACGACCGCGAGCGCGATCAGCACCGGCTTGAGCCGCACGAGCAGGTTCTCGCCGTACCGGAAGTGCACGACGAACAGGTTGCGGTACATGTAGTACCCCTTCCAGCCGGCGAGGTCGTGCTGCTGGTCGAAGTCCAGCTGGCGCACGAGCACCGCGTCGCGCACGGCCCGGATCGGGAAGCCGGCGCGCCGGGCGCGGATCGCGAAGTCCACGTCGTCGTAGAAGATGAAGTACGACGCGTCGGGCAGGCCGATCCGGTCGATCACCGCGCGCCGGACCAGGAAGCCCTCGAAGGCGACGTTCTCGACCTCGACGGTCGCCGGCATCGCGGCCCGGCTGGGGTAGGTGGAGTCGATGCTGGCGGTCTTGGGCCGGATCGCCAGCGGGTTGCGCAGGTCGAAGCGGAGCGCCGCCTTCTCGACGAGTGCGCCGGACCGGTCCTCGCGGACCGCGATCAGGCAACACCCGTCCGCCTCCAGCAGCCGGGTCAGGCAGTCGGGGGCCGGGACCACGTCGTCGTCCATCAGCCACATGACGTCGTACCCCTGCTCGTAGGCCGTCCGCAGGCCGAGCCGGAAGCCACCCGCGCCGCCGAGGTTGTCGCCGGCGTGGATGGCGACCAGCCCGGGGAGGGTGCTCGCCCCGAGGACCTCGCGAGTGTGGTCGGTGCTGGCGTTGTCGACGACGAACACCGCGTCGGGAGCGCGGTCGAGCCCGGCCAGGCCCTCGAGCATCCCCCGCAGCAGATCGGCCCGGTTGTAGGTGACGACGACGACCGCGACCCGCTCGGCCCGCTCGCCGCTCACCGGAGGTACGTCCGGTGGCCGGTGAAGTCGCCCCGCAGGCCGGCGGCCGCGGCCCGCGCGCTCAGCGGGATCCGGCCCGGCTGCGGCTTGGTGAACAGGTAGAACCACACGGTCTTGAGCCAGAACAGCAGCACGTGCAGCCAGCCCCGGTAGGCGCGCAGGTTCAGCGTGTTGTTGCGGGCCATGCAGTAGTGCTTGAGGTCGCTCGGCGTGTGGTTGTACGTCGTGCGGCCGAACATCATCGGCGTCCCGAGGTCGTCGGTGGCCGGGTGGAGGAAGTGCGCGTCGACGACCGTGGCGATCCGGGCACCGGCCCGCTGGGCGCGCCAGAGGTACTCCACGTCGTCGCCCCAGATGAAGAACTCCTCGCGCGGGAGCCCGATCCGCTCGACGAGCTCGCGGGTGACGAGCACGCCGTTGAACGGGATCACGACGTCGTCGATCAGGCCGTCGCGCGCCGCGGCCTCGACCGCGGCCATCTCGTGGACGACGCGGGTGCCGCCGGGCAGCCGGATCGGGAAGCACAGCCGCGACGGGTCCTGCTCGGCCAGCACCGCCGGTCCGCAGAACTCCAGCCGGTCGCGCTCGACGCGCTCGAGCAGGAGGTCGAGGCAGTCGGGCGCCGGAAGGCCGTCGTCGTCCATCAGCCAGACCAGGTCCGCGCCCTCGCGGACCGCCCAGCCCAGGCCGTGGTGGAAGCCGCCCGCGCCACCGGTGTTGGTGGTCAGTGTCTCGTGCCCCACCCGCGGGTCGTCGAGGGCCACGAGCCACTCCCCCGTGCCGTCCGTCGAGGCGTTGTCGACGACCAGGATCCGCTCCAGGCCGGGGATCTCCTGCAGCCGCGGCACGAGCCGCTGCAGCATCGCCAGCCGGTTGAAGGTCACCACGACGGCCTGCACACGCACGGAGCAGACCCTATCCTCGGGCGATGGCGTTCACCGCAACCTCGCAGGCCGCGTCCGGGGACGACGACACGCCCCGGCTCTCCGACATCGGCCGCTACGGGCGCTTCCTGGTGCGCAGCATGTCCCAGCGGGCCCGGGCTGCGGACCAGCCGACGTTCCGCGCACTCATCGCCGAGCACCTGGGGGCGCCGCTCCACGAGCTCCCGGTCGTGCGGGAGCAGTGGGCGTCGTACGAGCAGGTCAACGTGCAGGGCGCGCTCGACGTCGTCCTCGCCGAGGACGGCGGGGCGCAGGTGGTCGGGATGACCGGGCACCGCCACCACGGCCCGTTCGGACTCGCCGAGCTGATCGGCGACGACCCCCGCCAGGCCCAGTACGGGCCGCGCCCGGGCAATGTCACCCGGACCGCACTGCCCAGCGGGCCCGGCGGCGCGACCCGCGAGTGCCTCCAGGCCGCCGTCGTCCTCCTCGGCAGCGGGACGACGGCGTGCGCGCTGCTCGTGCTCGGTCCCGACGACGAGAGCGGCCGGCACCAGGTCGCCGTCGAGCTCATCGCGGCGGACCCCGCCCGCGCCGAGGCGCTCGGGCGGCGGCTGCGGGACGAGGCACTGGCCCGCAACGTCTACCGCGGCCAGGTGGTGTCGTTCGGCGCGAGCATGTTCGGCGAGCGCGGCTCGCTGCTGCGCTTCCACGAGCGCCCGGCGATGACCCCCGAGGACCTGGTCCTGCCGCCGACGACCTTCGCCGACCTGCGCCGCCAGGTGGTCGGCGTGGCACGCAACAGTGCCCGGCTCCGGGCGGCGGGCCAGCACCTCAAGCGCGGGCTCCTGGTCTACGGCCCGCCGGGCGTCGGCAAGACCCACTCGGTGCGCTACCTGATCAGCGAGCTGACCGACACCACCGTCGTCGAGCTGACCGGGGACACCCTGCCCGCCATCCGCGAGGCCTGCTCGATCGCCCGCGCCCTGCAGCCGTCGATGATCGTGGTCGAGGACGTCGACCTGATCGCCGAGGAGCGCGGCCACTACGGCGGCGAGAGCCCGCTGCTGTTCACCCTGCTCAACGAGATGGACGGCCTCGACGAGGACGCCGACGTCGTCTTCCTGCTCACCACCAACCGCGCCGACCTGCTCGAGCCCGCGCTCGCCTCCCGCCCCGGCCGGGTCGACCAGGCGGTGCGCATCGACCTGCCCGACCGGGAGTCGCGGCGCCGGCTGGTCGAGCTCTACCGGGGCGCCCTCGACGTCGACCTGAGCCGGCTCGACGACGTCCTCGACCGCACCGACCAGGTCACCGCGTCGTTCCTCAAGGAGTTGCTGCGCCGCGCCGCAGTGGTGGCCGCCGAACGCATCCCGGCGGACGAGGGAGCGCTGCGGGTCGACGCCGACGACCTCGACGCCGCGCTCGACGATCTGCTCGACACCCGCAACCAGATGACCCGAGCGGTGCTGGGCTACGGCGGCGAGGCCGGGGCGGCGGACTCCTAGCCCACGTCTCAGAGATCGTCGCCCGACAGCAGGGCGTCGGGGTCCAGCCGGGGCGGGACGGCGGCGAGCGCGGCCTGGACCAGGGCCGTGCGGGCCTTCACCTCGACCGCGCGCCGCAGTCGGCCGCGGCCCTTCGCCACGAGACCGTCGACGACCTCGGCGACCACCCGGTCGTCGTACGTGGGGCGGGTGCCGGGGGCGACGTCGACGTCGGGGAGAGCCACGAGGACGGGCAGCACCTGGTCGCCGAGCGCGTCGAGGACCTTGAAGCGCTGGTAGCGGTCCATCTGGTCCCACGCGGTGTCGACGTCGACCCCGCGCTTGCGGAGGCGGCGGTCGGCCGCCAGGACCACCTTGGCCGCGCCCGCGAGGGCGGCGGTCAGCTCGTGCTCGGTGAAGCGCATGCCGCTAGCCAACCCCACCGACCCTGGCACTGTCTCGTCGGCGCGTCCCGTTACGGTGGCCCCGTGGACACCTCCGCCGTGCTGACCCTGCTCCAGGACGTCGCCGCGGAGGTGATCAACCCCCGCTTCCGGGCCCTGGCCGACGAGCAGGTCACGGAGAAGAACCCCGGCGACCTGGTGACGGTGGCCGACCACGAGTCGGAGGCCCTGATCACCGCCGCGCTGCAGGCCGCCTATCCCGACGCGCTGGTGCTCGGCGAGGAGGCGATGAGCGCCGACCCGTCCCTGCTCGACCGGTTCACCGCCGCCGACCACGCCTTCACCGTCGACCCGGTCGACGGCACCAAGAACTTCGTCAACGGCTCCCCCGACCACGCGGTGATGGTGGCCGAGGTGCGTGGCGGCGAGGTGACCCGGGGCTGGATCTGGCAGCCCCAGCACGCCACGTCGTACGCCGCCGAGCGTGGCGCCGGCGCGTGGCGCGACGGTGAGCGGCTGACCGTCTCCGCTCCGAGCGCCACCACGCCCTTCCGCACCGCCCGTCGGTCGTGGGTGGGCCGTGAGCTCGGCGCCCTCGGGACCCTGGAGCTGACCTGGGCCTGCTGCGGGGTGGACTATCCGCACCTGATCGCCGGCGACGCCCGCGCCCTGGTCTACAGCCGCAGCATGCCGTGGGACCACCTCCCCGGCGCGCTGATCCTCACCGAGGCCGGCGGTGTCATCGGCCGGCACGACGGGGGTCCGCTGGTCCCCCGGGGGCTGGCCGGCGGGATCGTCGCGGCACCCGACCGGGCGACGTACGACGCCGCGGTGGCCGCCCTCGGCGCGCCCGCCTGGTAGCGGCGAGCGGTCAGCAGGCCGCGGCGACGTCGTCGGTCTCGTTGGCCTTGTAGCCCTCGTTGCGCGAGCCCAGCGAGCCGCCGGTGACGGTACCTGCGTCGTCCTGGTCGCCCGCCTGCTCGTCGGCGCCCTTGCCCTCGCTCGCGGGCGCGTCGCCGGCCGACTTCTCGTCGTCGGCCTTGTGTTCGGCCTTGCCGCTGCCCTTCTTGGCGGCCTTCAGGTCGCCCTCGGCCTTGTCGATCGCGTCGCTGACCATCTGCTGGACCAGATCGATGTCGGGCCGCGCGGTGTCGATCCGCGGGGGCACGAGGGAGACCGAGGAGATCTTCTGGGTCCGGGCGCGCAGGGCGAGCTGGACGAAGTCGCTGAGCGCGCCGCCGGGGATGTCGGTCTGGATCATCGCGCTGGACGCCTGGGCGATCTCCTGGAAGTTGGTGAGCGCCTGGGCCGGGCTCACCTGGGAGACGAGGGCCGAGAACACACACTTCTGGCGCGCCATCCGCGAGTAGTCGTCGGACCCCTCGCGGGCCCGCGCGTACCAGAGGGCGTCGTGGCCGTCGAGCTTGCGCTCGCCGGGCTCGATGTAGCCGGTGACGTCCTTGCCGAGGCCGCCGACGGGGATCCGCTGACGGACGTTGAGGGTGACTCCGCCGAAAGCGTCGACCAGCCGCTCGAAGCCGCGCATGTTGACCATCACCCAGTAGTTCATGTCGAGGCCGGTGATCCCCTCGATGGCCGACACCGTGGCGTCGATGCCCGGCGTCTCGGAGTCCTGGAACAGGTCGGTGTGGTCGCCCACCCAGGTGCTGACGCCGTTGAGATAGCAGCCGTCGCAGTCGAAGCCCTCGGGGAACTGCTCGTCCATCACGCTGCCCTTGCGGAACGGGAAGTTCTGCATGTTGCGCGGCAGGCCGATCATCACGGTGCGGCCGGTCGTGGCGTCGACGGACGCGACGGTCATCGAGTCGGTGCGCAGGCCCCAGCGGTCGTTGCCGGAGTCACCGCCGATGAGCAGGATGTTGTAGCGCCCGCCGTGCGCGCTGCCGAGGTCACCGTCCGCGAACATGGTCAGCCACTCGCGCTGGGCGGCGGCGAGGTGGGCGCCGAAGAGCATCGTGCCGGCGACGGAGAAGCAGAGGATGCCGTTGACGCCGACGACCGCGCGGCGGTGCGGGAGCCGCAGGCTGAGCGGCTGGCCGATCCGCCAGGCGTCGACGAAGAGCGCGGCCCAGCAGACCGCGCCGACGATGAGGTAGAGCCGGATGACGAGCATCACGGTCGGGCTGAACGCGAGGGACAGCGCGAAGCCGTTGTCGAACCAGCTCCAGGCGGCGACGACGAGGAGGGTGCCGAGCGACGCCAGCCAGAGCCGTACGGCGAGGCGGCCGATCGCCCGGTTGCCCGCGATCAGCTGCGCGGAGCCGGGCACGACCAGCGTGAACGCCATCAGGGTCAGTGCCCGGCGGAACCGCACCCGGGCGGCGCGGTCGTCGACGGGGGTCCTGTCCTGCACCCGCCCAGTATCACCAGTCACACGCGTCACTCCGGTGGCGACGCGCCGCGACCCCTCAGGCTGCGGCGACCGATCCGGCCAGCCGGGCGATCTCGTCGGCCGAGGCGTTGGCGCCGGTGCAGACCACGGCGACCGGCGCCGTGTCGTCCGCCGGGCCCCCGCTCGCGACGGCACCGGCCAGCGACGCCGCGCCGGCCCCCTCGGCGAGCGTGTGCGCACAGGTGGCCAGCAGCCGCGCGGCGGCGTCGATCGCGTCGTCGTCGACGAGCACGAAGTCGTCGAGGCGATCGCGCAGGACCGCCTGGGTGCGCGGGTACCCGGTCGTGGTGGCCAGCCCGGCCGCACGGGTCGTCGCGGGCGCGGTCTCGATCGAGCCGGCGCGCCAGGAGCGCCAGCCGGCCGGCGCCGCCGCCGACTGGACGCCGACGACCCGGCACCGCGGGGCGAGCGCGTCGCGCACCAGGCACGCGCCGGCGGCGCCGGTGCCGCTGCCGACGGGGACGTAGAGGGTGCACAGGTCGGGCGCCTGGCCGAACAGCTCGAGGTACGCCGTCGCGTGGCCCAGCACGATCCGCTCGTCGGTCGGACAGACGAAGGACGCGCCCGTCTCGGCCGCCAGCGCGCGGGCGTGCTCGCCGGCCTCGCCCAGGCTGGCGCCGACGAGGACCACCTCGGCGCCCAGGGCCCGGACCGCCTCGCGCTTGGCCGCGGGGGCGCTCGCGGGCATCACGATCGTGGCGCGGACGTCGGCCAGCCGGGCGCCGTACGCGACGGACTGCGCGTGGTTGCCCGTCGAGCAGGTGACCAGCCCGTGCGCGCGCTCGGCGTCGCTCAGCCGGGCGGCGAGGTGAACCCCGCCCCGCACCTTGAAGGCGCCGGTCGGCAGCACGTTCTCGTGCTTGACCAGGACCGGGCGGTCCAGCGCCCGGTCGAGCAGCGGATGGGACTGCAGCGGGGTCGCGGGCAGCTCGCGGGCCACGATCTCGGCGGCGGCCACGACCCCCTCGAAGGTCAGCTCGGTACGCGCCATGGGTCCATCCTCGACGAGCCGACACCCATCGGTCCAATAGTTCCTTTCAGGCCAACCAATCGACGTTGTCGATAAGATGGCGGGATGATCGACCTGCGCCGGCTCGAGGCCCTCGTGGCCGTCCACCGCACCGGCTCCGTGTCGGCGGCGGCGGTCGCGCTCCACTACGGACAGCCGACCATCTCCCACCACCTGCGCCGACTCGAGGCGGAGACCGGCGCCGTGCTGCTCCAGCGGGTCGGACGCGGCGTCCGGCTCACCCCCGAGGGCGAGCGGCTGGCCCGCCGCGGCGAGGAGATCCTCGGCCTGCTGGCCCGCGCCGAGGCGGAGCTCGCGGCGGCCACCAGCCTCCAGTCGGGCCGGGTCCGGCTCGCTGCCTTCCCGTCAGGCGCGGCGACGCTCGTCCCGGACGCGCTCGCCCTGCTCGCGACCCGTCATCCCGGCATCGAGCTCGACCTCGTGGAGGCCGAGCCACCCGAGGCGCACGAGCTGCTGCGCGCGGGCGAGATCGACCTCGCCCTCACCTTCGCCTACCCCGATCAGCCCGAGCCGGAGCAGATCACCGTCGTCCCCGTCGTCGACGATCCGCTCTACCTGGTCACCCCGGCCGACCGCGCTCCCGAGGGGACCGTCGACCTCGCCGACTACGCCGCCACCGGCTGGGTCACCGGCTGCGAGCGCTGCCGCCGCGAGCTGCTCAGCCTGTGCGCGGACGCCGGGTTCACACCCGCGATCGCGTTCGCGAGCGACGACTACGTCGCCGTCCAGTCGCTCGTGGCCAGCGGGCTCGGGGTCAGCGTGCTGCCCGGCCTGGCGCTGCGCGCGCACCAGCACCGCGACGTCGTACGACGTCCGCTGGCCGCGCACCGCCGCGTCCAGCTCTCGACCTACGGCGCTCCCCCGCGCCCGGCGGCGGTCGACGCCGTCGCGGCGGCGCTCACCGAGGTCGCGCTGCGCCCGGACTGATCAGGGCCGGGCGCGCAGCGCCTCGATCTCCTGACGCCGGGCGAGCCGGTGCGCGCGGCGTACCTCGGCCTCGTGCATCCGGCGACGGTCCTCATCGGTCTCCGGCTCCAGCGCGGGCACCGGCCGGCCGCGGCCGGCCGCGTCGACGGCCACGAACACGAAGTGCGCCGAGCCGACGTGCAGCACCTCGCCCGCCGCGTCCCAGGGCTCGGTCTCGATGCGGACGCCGATCTCCATCGAGGACGTGCCGACCCAGTTGACCTGGCCGAAGGTCCGGATGATGTCGCCCACCCGGACCGGCTCCAGGAACGCCATCTCGTCGAGGGCGGCCGTCACCGCCGGACCGCCGCTGTGCCGCTGCGCCACGACCCCGGCGGTGGAGTCGGCCAGTTTGACCACCTCACCGCCGTGGATGTTGCCCAGCAGGTTGGCCTGGGCGCGCGAGGTCAGCGTGGCCAGCTCGATGCGGGAGTACGACGGCGTGCGTGCCGCGACGATTTCGCTCACGGGCTGACGGTAGCGTCATGCGTATGGCAGGGCGTGGCGGCGGCACCGGCGACTCCGGGGACGAGGAGTTCGACTGGATATACGGCCCGTCCCGCGGCGGGTCCGACCCCGAGCCCACGCGGCGGATCCCGGTCCAGCGCCGCCCCGGGGCCGCGCCGCCCCCGCCGACCCGGCTGCGTGCGGAGCAGTACGCCGGCTCGGCCGAGCCCGCCGGCCGCCGCCCGGCACCCACGCCTCCCGGTCCGCCCGGTCCGCCCGTGCCGCCCGTGCCGCCCGTGCCGCCGCGCCGGGCGCCGGGCCGCAGCCGGTGGTCACGCCCGCGCACCTACGTCCGGCTGGTGCTGCTCGCCCTCGCACTGTGGCTGGCGTACACCGTGGCGGTGCCGTTCGTGGCCTGGAACCGGGTCGACAAGGTCGACTTCGAGCCGAGCGCCGAGCGTCCGCCCGAGCAGCCCGGCACGACGTACCTCCTCGTCGGCAGCGACTCGCGGGCCGGCCTGTCGCCGGAGGAGCGCAAGAAGCTCCACACCGGCGATGCCGCCTCGGAGCTGACCGACACGATCCTGCTCCTGCACACCGGCGACGGCCCGACGACCCTGGTGTCGATCCCCCGCGACTCGCCGCTGAACATCCCGGGGTTCGGGGTCAGCAAGGTCAACTCGGCCTATGCCAAGGGCGGGACGCCGCTGCTGGTGCAGACCCTGGAGAACGCGACCGGCCTGCGGGTCGACCAGTACGTCGAGATCGGCTTCGGCGGTCTCGTCGGCGTCGTCGACGCGGTCGGCGGGATCGAGATCTGCCCGAAGCAGCGGATCAAGGACAAGGACTCCGGCCTCAACGTGAAGAAGGGCTGCCAGGAGGTCGACGGGGCGACCGCGCTGGCGTACTCCCGGGCCCGCAAGTACAGCCCGATCTCCGACCTGGCGCGGGTCCAGCAGCAGCGCGAGGTGATCGCCGCGGTGGGCGACAAGGTGCTCTCCCCCTGGTCGGTGCTCAACCCGTTGCGCTGGTGGGGCCTGAACAGCTCGGTCCCCGACTTCTTCCGCTTCGGCGACAGCACCGGCCCCGTCGACGCCGGGAAGTGGGCGCTGGCCATGACGAAGGTGAAGAAGTCCTGCACCGTGCCCCTGGCCCGCGCCGACACCACGTGGGACGGGCCCCGCGCCGAGCAGCTGTTCGGCAAGATCGCCGAGGACCGGACCGGCGACATCACCGAGGATCTCTGCACGGCCACCGGTCTCGCCCGCTGACCAGCACGATTCGGAGGACACCTGTGTACGAGACCCTGACCTGGCAGGTCGACGACGACGGCATCGCGACGCTGACCCTGCACCGGCCGGACGCACTCAACGCCTTCGACCTGACCATGGCCCGGGAGCTGCTGCAGGTCTTCCTCACCGACGCGCGCGACGACGCGGTCCGCGCCGTCGTCGTGACCGGCGCCGGCCGCGCCTTCTGCGCCGGCATGGACCTCTCCGCCGAGGGCAACGTGTTCGGTCTCGACGAGTCCCTCTCCCCCACGCCCGAGGAGTTCCGGGCGGCGTACGACGAGCCGCCGTTCGCCGACGGCATCCGGGACACCGGCGGCAAGATCACCTTGGCGATCCACGCGCTGCCGAAGCCGGTGATCGCCGCGATCAACGGGCCGGCGGTCGGCATCGGCGCCACCATGACGCTCGCCATGGACCTGCGCCTGGCCTCGACGAAGGCCAGGATCGGGTTCGTGTTCGGGCGGCTCGGCATCGTGCCCGAGGCCTGCTCGTCGTGGTTCCTGCCGCGCATCGTCGGCATCCAGCAGGCCCTGGAGTGGGTCTACTCCGCCGACATCCTCACCGCTGAGCAGGCCCACGCCGGCCGGCTGGTGCGCAGCCTGCACGAGCCCGACGAGCTGCTGCCCGCGGCGTACGAGCTGGCCCGGTCGTTCGTGACCGACCGCTCCCCGGTCGCCCTCGGCCTGGCCAAGCGGCTGCTCTACCGCAACAGCGCGGCCGCGGACCCGCTGGAGGCGCACCTCACCGACTCGCTGGCGATGTTCTGGACCTCGATCGGCGACGGCAAGGAGGGCGTCGCGGCGTTCCTGGAGAAGCGGGTGCCGCGGTTCACCGGCAAGGCCTCGGAGCTGCCCCCCATCGAGTGAGCGCGTGGCTCACATCGCCATGAACAGGATCTCCTCACGGCTGTACTCCCGGCCCGGGTGCTCGGCCGCGAGGTGCGCCTGCACCTTGTCGACCAGCTCGTCGTCGGTGTCGGCGCGCAGGGTGGTGTCGCAGGGGCAGCGCAGCGAGGGCATGGTGACCTCCGGGGACGGGGAACGGGAACGCGTTCCAGTTTAGCCTCGGGACTTCAGGCGGCGCGGCGTCCCGGGTTAGCCTCGGCGCGATGCTGCAGATCCCGGGAGCCCCCGTCCGCCGCGCCCTCGTCGCACTCCTGGCCGTCCTCGCGCTCCTGGCGCTGGCCGGCTGTCGTGCCCAGGAGTCGCCGAGCGCCGAGTCGGGTCCCGAGCCGCCGAGTCCCACGCCGAGCGCCACGACCGCGCCGCCCTCGGCCGCGCCATCGACGACCGCGCCGCCACCCGCGACACCGCCGACGCCGCCCGCGCCACCGCCGCGGCGCACGTACCGGCCCGACAAGGAGGTCTGGCAGCGGGCCCAGCCCGCGCACGCGCAGAACCGGCACAACCCGCTCGCCGAGCGGCGCTGGGGCGTCTACCGCGGTGGCCTCGAGCAGACCTGGACCGCCTACCAGGGTGCCGGCGGCGACACCCGGCAGCAGCTGGGCCGGATCGCGCTGCGCCCGAAGTCGCTGTGGCTCGGCACCTGGAGCGGCTCCCCGGAGCAGATCGGCTCCGTGGTGCGCGAGTACGTCGAGAACGCCTCCGGCGGCGACCCGAAGGTCCTCGTCCAGCTCGCGGTCTTCCGGATGGATCCCTGGGAGCACGCCGTGTGCAACCGCACGCCCTCGGCCGGCGCCCAAGACGCCTACCGGCGCTGGATCACCAACGCCGCCCGGGCTCTGGGCCGTCAGCATGCCGCGGTGATCCTGCAGCCGGACCTGCCGTTCTGGTGGTGCTCGAACCGCGCGGTGACCAGCGCGCTGATCAAGCACGCGGTCAACGCCTTCTCCGCGCAGCCGCACACCAGCGTCTATCTCGACGCCGGTGCGGCCGACTGGAGCAGCACGCCCCAGGTGGGCGTGCCACGCGCCTCCCAGGCGGCCGACCTGCTACTGGCCAACGGCATCGCGGACGCCCGCGGCTTCGCACTCAACGCCACCCACTACGTCGGCACCGAGGAGAGCGTCGCCTACGGCGCCGAGCTGGTCCGGATCCTCCGGGAGCGTGGGGTGAAGGGCGTCCACTTCGTCGTCGACACGGCCCAGAACGGCAACGGCATGACCTGGCCCGAGGTCGACGCCGAAGGCCCCGTCAACGACAACGCGCGCGTGTGCGGCTCGGCCGCGGACCGCCGGGGCTGCGTCACCCTCGGCATCCCGCCGACCTCGCGGGTCGGCGATCCACGCTGGGACCTGTCCGCCGAGACGACCCGCGACGCGAAGCGCCACGTCGACGGCTTCTTGTGGTTCAGCCGGCCCTGGCTCCACATGCAGGCCAATTGGCGCGGCCCGACCCGCGCGCTCGGGATGGCCCGCAGCACCACCTGGTTCGCCCCGTAGCCCCCAATTGCACCGACCCGTCGCGTTCAAACGCGACGGGTCGGTGCTTCTCAGACGTTCAGATGCGCCGGGTCGATCAGGCGGCCGCGGCGATGCGGCGGCGACCGTAGCTGACGCCGCCGGCGCCCGCGACGAGCAGACCGCCACCGAGGAGCAGCCAACCGAGGTCCGGGCCGCCGGTGTTGGGCAGGCCGGCGCCCTGGTCGCCGCCTCCGCCACCGCTGCCGTTGTCGTCGTCAGCGGCGACCCGGAAGGTCTGGGTGGAGCCGGAGGAGGGCAGGAAGAGGGCGGCGTCGTCGGGCGTCAGCGCCGCGGTCGCGACGTACCTGCCCTTGGGCAGGCGCGGGCCCTCGACCCGGACCGGCCGGTCCACGAAGTGCACCGTGGTGCTGAACACCGGCGCCGCGACCAGCGCCCGGGCACCGCGCGCGGCGGTGCCTCCGGTCGCCAGGGTGATGGCGATATTGCCGGCCGGCGGCGTCGGATGGTTGGCGCTGGCACTGACCTCCAGCACGACCGGCTTGCCCGCCTCGTTGGCGATCACCTTGATGGTGGTGACGGTCGGGATCTTGGGTGTGTAGCCGTCGGCCTGAGCGGGCGTCGACGGTGCGACGGCGAATGCCGCGGTGAGCATGGCGAGCGCAGCCAGCTTCTTGAGCACGTGTCCTCCTTGAACTTCCCCATGCAACGACCCGGCTCGTTCAAGGTGGCGGGCAGTGCGCGACGATCCTAGCCTGATTCGCCGGCACCCGCCGGGGTGGACGTCACCAGGTGGCCGAAAACGACCGACCGGTTGTCGGTGTGGAAGATCTCCGAGCAGGTCACCAGGGTGATCAGCTGGTCGCCGATGTCGGCGGGTGGCTGGGTCCCGCCCGACGGGTTGACCGGCTTGTCGTCCAGCACCCAGGTCTGGGTGAAGGGCACGATCAGATCCTCGCCGCCCGTGTCGAGGACATAGGTGTACGTCGCCGCGCGGGTCTGCACGATGACTTCGTCCCCCGGCCGCAGCGAGGGCAGGTCGGCGAACGGCTCGCCGTGGGTCACCCGGTGGCCGGCCAGCACGTAGTTGCCGACGGCGCCCGCCTCGGTGTCCTCCATGTGGCCCACGCCCGCGGCGAGGACCTCGTCGCTCGAGCCCTCCAGGACGGGCACGGAGAAGTCCTTGCCGAACCTCGGGATGCGCACGATGGCCGTCGCGTTGCCGAACTCGGTGCGCACGACGTCCTGACCGTCGCCCCAGCCCGACTCGAGCGCGCGGCGTACCTCGCCCTGCCGCTGCTGCGACTGCCAGTTGGTGCCCCAGAACTGCCAGGCCACCCAGCCGAGCACGGCCAGGCCGGCGGCGATCAGGCCACAACCGAGCCAGAAGGTCACGCGGCGTCGGGCCGGAGCCGTCTGCCCGGAGGAGCCGGAGGAGCCGTCGCCGGGGCGGGAGCGGCGCCGGCGTACCCGGGAGGGGGTGGTGGTGTCGCCGGCAGCAGAAGCGTCGGGCCCCGGGTCGGAGCTGTCGGGCGCGTCGGTCTGCGTCATGGGATCCCTCCTCGGCGGGGCCCCGCGTCGGACGGCCCCACCCCATCCAACGCGACGCGGACGCGTGTGTCACGTTCGGCGGCGGGCTCGCTCGGCGAGTCCACCACCGACGGCCACGAGCCCGATCCCGGCGAGGAGGAATCCCAGGTGCGGACCGCCGGTGTTGGGCAGGCCGCCACCACCACCGCCACCACCGGTCTCGTCCGCCCCGACCTCGAACTTGACGTTGTCGCTGCAGCGCAGGAAGCGGGTCGGGTCGTCGGGGACGAAGGTCGCGGTGGCCTGGTGCTTGCCGCGCTCGAGGCGCGGGCCGACGACCTCGATCTGGGCGCCTTCGTAGCGCACCGTGCGGGTCCAGCGGGCCGCGGCCCGCTCGGACCGCGTCGACAGGCGGTCGCCGTCGACCGTCACGGTCCCCCGTGGCGCCACGCTGCCGGCCGCGGTCACCAGGACCCGGACGACGACGCGGTCGCCGTCGACGGTCGCCGGGACCGTGACCCGGCATGACGTGGGCACGGCGGGCGTGTACGGATCCGCACCCGCCGGACTGCCGACCACCCCCAGCAGGGCGAACAGGAACGCGGTGAGTGCCACGACGGCACTCCACGGCACCAGGCGACGACCCATCGATCCTCATCTCTCCCGAGAAGATGAATGTGGCGCTTCGCCCGGCACCGGGCGGTGACAGGCGAACCTGTATCACCCAACCTGTCCGCAGTGACCTTCGTTACGGCTCGACGGGAAGAATTTTGCCCAGGAGGCGCGATCCTTCCTCACACGGTGCTCTGGACCCCGGCGAGGAGCTGACGGGCCATCACGATCCGCTGCACCTGGTTGGTGCCCTCGTAGATCTGGGTGATCTTGGCGTCGCGCATCATCCGCTCGACCGGGTAGTCGCGGGTGTAGCCGTAGCCGCCGAGCACCTGGACCGCGTTGGTGGTGACCTCCATGGCGACGTCGGAGGCGAAGCACTTGGCCGCGGCGCCGAAGAAGGTGAGGTCGCTGTCGCCACGCTCGGAGCGGCCGGCGGCGGCATAGGTCAGCTGACGGGCGGCCTCGACCTTCATGCCCATGTCGGCGAGCAGGAACTGCAGGCCCTGGAAGTCGGCGATGGCCTTGCCGAACTGCTGGCGCTCCTGCGCGTAGCCGAGCGCGTAGTCGAGCGCGCCCTGGGCGACGCCGACGGCCTGGGCGGCGATGGTGACCCGGGTGTGGTCGAGGGTCTGCATGGCGTACTCGAAGCCCTTGCCCTCCTCGCCGATGATCCGGTCGCCGGGGATGCGGACGTTGTCGAAGTAGACCTCGCGGGTCGGCGAGCCCTTGATCCCCAGCTTCTTCTCCGGCGCACCGAAGGAGACACCGGCGTCGGACTTCTCCACGACGAACGCCGAGATGCCCTTGGAGCGGGCGTCGGGGTCGGTCGTGGCGAGGACGGTGTAGAACTCCGACTCCCCCGCGTTGGAGATCCAGCGCTTGGTGCCGTTGAGGACCCAGCCGTCGCCGTCGCGCACGGCACGGGTCTTCTGGTTGGCGGCGTCCGAGCCGGCGTCGGGCTCGGAGAGGCAGTACGAGAAGCCCTCACCCGCGGCCAGCCGACCGAGGTACTTCTTCTTGAGGTCCTCCGAGCCGCCGATCATGAGCGGCAGCGAGCCGAGCTTGTTGACCGCGGGGATGAGCGAGGCCGAGACGTCGGCCCGCGCGATCTCCTCGATGACCAGCACGGTGGCGAGCGCGTCGGCACCGGCGCCGCCGTACTGCTCTGGGACGTGGGGGGCGTGGAAGTCGGCGGCCAGGAGCGCCTCGGCCGCCTCCCGCGGGTAGCGGGCCTCCTCGTCGACCTCGGCGGCGAAGGGGGCGACCTTGGCGTCGCAGACCACGCGCACGGCCTCGCGGATGGCCTGGTGCTCCTCGGACAGGGCGTACATCGGGTAGTCGCTCACGACGGCTCTCCTGGACTGGCTCTCCCGAATCGGGCTGATACTCAGTATCGTACTAGTGAGACTCCGTCCCGTCGAGCTAAGGTGCTCGGATGCCCGCCACCGCCCGCGACCGCCTCGTCGCCGCCGCCTTCGAGCTCTTCGAGAGCCAGGGGTACGACGGCACCACCGTCGACGACATCGCCGCCCGGGCCGGCACGGGGCGGAGCACCTTCTTCCGCCACTTCCCCACCAAGGACGACGTGGTGCTGCCCGACCACGAGGCCCTGCTGCGCCGCATCGACCAGCGCCTCGCGACCGCGTCGATCGCGGGCCAGGAGGTCGCGTTGCGCGAGGCGGCCGGGATCGTGCTCGCCCACTATCTCGCCGAGGGCGAGACCGCGCGCACCCGCTACCGGCTGGCCAACTCGGTGCCGACCATCCGGGACCGCGAGATCGCGAGCGTCCAGCGCTACGTGCGGCTCTTCGGCCAGCACGTCCACCGGTGGCTCGACGCCGAGCCCGACGGCCCGCTGCGGGCGGAGTTGGTCGCGTCGTCGGTGGTGATCGCCCACAACCACGTGCTTCGGCAGTGGCTTCGCGGAGACGTCGACGACGCCGCCGCCACGCAGGCCCTCGTCGACCGCGCCCTCGAGCACGCGCTCGCCGTCCTGCGCGGACCGGCCGCCGAGGGCACGCCCACCATCGTGATCACGGGCGGCGAGCGCGATGTGGAGCAGGTGGTCCGGGAGGTCCGCGCCGCGCTCGGTCGACCCTGACCGGGAAGACCGGGGCGTCGGCGTGCGTTGCACCTGCGTGACCACTGCCCCCCACCTGGACCCCGAGACCATCGACCGGATGCTCGACGACGCCACGACCTGGGCCGTCGTCGGCCTGTCGGGCAACCCGGCCCGGACCGCCTACGAGATCGCCGCGCTGCTCCAGCAGCACGGCAAGAAGATCGTGCCGATCCACCCCTCCGCACCCGTGGTGCTCGGCGAGCAGGGCTACGCCACGCTCGCCGACGTCCCCTTCCCGATCGACGTGGTCGACGTGTTCCGGCGCTCCGAGGACGCGGGTCGGTTCGCCGACGAGGCCGTCGCCATCGGCGCCGGGGGCGTCTGGTTCCAGCTCGGGGTGGTCGACGAGGCGGCCTTCGAGCGCACCCGCGCGGCCGGCGTACCGATGGTCATGGACACCTGCCCGGCCATCGAGTGGCGCAAGCGCGGCCGCTGACCTCGGGCCGATCACCGATCACCGGCCACCGGCAGCCGGCCTCACTGGTCGCGGACGACCGCGCCCTTCGCCTCGGCGGCGGCCTTCAGCTCGGCCTGGAAGTCGGTCATCTGCTTCTGCAGCGCGAGGTCGGTCGCCGCGAGGATCCGTACGGCGAGCAGGCCGGCGTTGCGCGCGCCGCCGATCGCAACCGTCGCCACCGGCACGCCCGCGGGCATCTGCACGATGGAGAGCAGCGAGTCCATGCCGTCGAGGTACTTCAGCGGCACCGGCACGCCGATGACCGGCAACGGCGTGACCGCGGCGAGCATGCCGGGCAGATGAGCCGCGCCGCCGGCACCGGCGATGATCACCGACAGCCCGCGGCCGGCAGCGTCCTGGCCGTAGGCCAGCATCTCCGCGGGCATCCGGTGCGCCGAGACCACGTCGGCCTCGTAGGCGACGCCGAACTCGCGCAGCGCCTCGGCGGCGGCCTTCATCACCGGCCAGTCGGAGTCCGAGCCCATCACGATGCCCACACGCGCAGTCATGGGCGCGAGGCTATCGGCTCGGCGGCTCGGCTCCGTCGACGGCGCACCAACCGAATTCGTCGCCCGACCGGCGGATCGACGACAAGTTCGGTAGTTACGCCGTCACGCCGGCTACTCGCTCTCGTCGCCGAGGTCACCGCGGAACCACGCGGCGGCGTGCCGGGCCCGCTCCAGCAGATCCTCGAGGTCGTCGCCGTAGACGTTGACGTGGCCGACCTTGCGGCCCGGCCGCAGCTCCTTGCCGTACAGGTGCACGCGCAGTCGGGGGTCGCGAGCCAGGGCGTGGGGGTAGCCGTCGTAGAGACGCCCGACGGCGGGGTGGTCGCCGCCGAGGATGTTGACCATCACGCTCCAGCGGGCGCGGGGAGCGGGTGAGCCGAGCGGGAGGTCGAGGGCGGCGCGCAGGTGGTTCTCGAACTGGCTGGTGACGGCACCGTCCTGGGTCCAGTGGCCCGTGTTGTGGGGACGCATCGCGAGCTCGTTGATGTAGACGACCGGACGGCCCTCGGCGTCGACGGCCTCGAACAGCTCGACCGCGAGGATGCCGGTGACGTCGAGCTCGCCGGCGATGCGGAGGGCGAGCTCCTGCACGGAGGTCGCGAGCGCGGGGTCCAGGTCGGGCGCCGGGGCGATCACCTCGCGGCACACCCCGTCGACCTGCAGCGTCGCCGCGACCGGGTACGCCGCCGCCTGGCCGCTCGGCGCGCGGGCGACCAGCGCGGACAGCTCGCGCCGGAAGTCGACCAGTTCCTCAGCCAGCAGCCGGACCCCCAGCGACGCCGTCGCCTCGGCGGCGGCCAGCGGCTCGGCGGCGTCGTCGAGGGTCCGGACCACCCAGACCCCCTTGCCGTCGTAGCCGCCGCGGGAGACCTTGAGGACGCACGGCAGGCCGAACGCCTCGACGTCGGCCGCGGAGCCGACGACCGCCCAGCGCGGTTGGGGGGCGTCCAGGCGCGCCATGGCCTCGCGCATCACGATCTTGTCCTGCGCGTGGACCAGCGCCTCGGGCCCCGGGTGCGCGGTCACGCCGTCGGCGGCGAGCGCGCGCAGGTGCTCGGTCGGGACGTGCTCGTGGTCGAAGGTGACCACCGAGCAGCCCGCGGTCACCGTGCGCAGCGTGGCGAGGTCGCGGTAGTCGCCGACCATCTGGTCCGGGATCACCTGCGCGGCGGAGACCCCCTCGGCCTCGGCGAGCAGGCGGAGGGGTACGCCGAGGGCGACGGCCGGCTGGGCCATCATCCGGGCGAGCTGACCGCCGCCGATGACGGCGATGCGGGGCGCGGGTTCGGTCGTCGACACGGCCGAAACCCTACGCACTCGCCGTGTGCTAGGCCGACCCGGCCTCCACGGCCTCGTCGAGCTCGAAGCGCAGCCCCTGGCCGCGGATGGTGGTGATCAGGCGGGGCTGCCGGGTGTCGTCGCCGAGCTTGCGGCGCACCCACCCCAGGTGGACGTCGATCGTCTTCGACGACGTCCAGAAGGTCACGCCCCACACGTCGCGCATCAGCTCCTCGCGCGTGACGATGGACCCGGCGCGCGCGATCAGCGCGTGCACCAGGTCGAACTCCTTGCGCGACAACAAGATCTCGCGGTCCCCACGCCACATGCGCCGGGCCGACGGGTCGACCCGAACGTCCTGCACCTCGATCACAGGGCTCAAGGTAAGGAACCGAGCCGCCCGTCCGACACCGAATGCCGAGAATTTTGCCTTGAGAAGGCACCCCAAAACTGGCGCTGACCAGCGTTTTCGGTCAAGGTGAAAGGTCAGGCTCGCCTGACTGCAACCGGTTCCACCACACCGAAGCCCCGGACGGGGCGTGCCGGCAGCGGCCGGGACTCGACCTGGTCGGCCGGGAGCAGGTCGGCCGTCGCGTGGTCGACGATGATCCGGTTGCGCCGCGCCACCTGGGTCAGCCGGGCGGCCAGATTGACCGGCGGGCCGAAGACGTCGCCCATCCGCAGCACCACGCCGCCGGACGCGAGGCCGACGCGCACGTCGGGCATCCGGGGGTCGCGGCCGATCACGTTGATGATCCCCTCCGCGGTGGCGAAGGCGGCCATCGGATCGTCGTTCACGAACAGCACCGCGTCGCCCATGCTCTTGATCAGCCGGCCCTGCTCGCGGGCGATCACGTCGCCGCAGCGGGCCTCGAAGACCTCCACGAGCTCACCGATCCGCTCGCGCGAGACCTCGTTGGACAGCGCGGTGAACCCGACGATGTCGGCGAAGCCCACGCTGAGGTCGGTCATGTGCGGGTCGTCGTCGAGCGCGCGCACGGACTCCATCCGGGCGACGGCGGCGGCGAGGTGGCGACGCCAGGCATAGACGAGCAGCCCCTCGAACCGCTCCCCCAGCCGGGACAGCACCCAGGCGCCGGGGTCCTCGTCGGCCGCTTCGCCGTCGGGTACGCCGTCGGCGACGTGCTGCACCAGCTCGCCGACCTCCCAGTCGGCCAGCCGGGCCATGGTGATCCCGACGCCCCGGGTCACGTTGAGCGCGACGTCGAGGTCGATGACGCCGTCCTCGAGGATCTGGGTCATCAGCCGCATGGCGGCGACATCGGCGGCGGTGTAGGCGCGCTCGTCGCCGTGCTCGGCGAAGCCGAGCGTGCGGAACAGCCGGCGGGTCTGATCGAGCGGCAGGCCGGCCTGCTCGGCGACCTCCGCCGCGGTGAGCTGGGGTTCCTCCCCGAGGCAGGCCCTCTCGGGGACGGGGTCAGACACCTTCGTCCCGGCGGGGCGCCGGTCCGCTGTGGAGCTCGTGGAGCAGCTCGTTGAGCTGGCGCTGCGTGGCCTCGACATGGGGGATGTCGTTGAGCCGCACCGTGCCGAAGGTCGAGGCGTCCGAGATCAGCAGGCTGCCACAGCCGAACGGTCGGTCGATCAGGTTGATCTCCATGGCGATGTCGCTGACCCGGGCCAGGGGGATGTCGTGGCCGCGGCGGGTGATGATCCCGTTGCGGGTGATCAGCCGGCGGTCGGTGAAGGCGTGCACCGTGGTCAGCCAGTCCAGGAACGGGCGCGCCGAGAACCACAGGATCCCGAGGACGACGAGCGCCCAGACGATCAAGGACAGCACCCGCTGGAAGCCGGTGTCCTCGAGCAGCACCTGGACCGTGACACCGACCGCGAGCAGGACGACGAGCGCGAGGATCGGTCCGAACAGCGCCTTGGGGTGCTGTCGGGTGCTGACGATCAGTCGCTCGCCGGGGTTGAGCAGCTTCTTCGAGATGGCCACGGCCCGATCATCCCACCAAATCGGTCGGTTCAGGCCGAGGTCGCGCGGACGTGGATGACGTCGCCCGCTCCGACCCGCTCGGTCCCCGCCGCCGTCTCGACCACGAGACGCCCGTCGTCGTCGATGTCGGTGGCGCGTCCGAGCAGCTCTCCGCCCCCCGGCAGCTCGACGCGCACCTCGCGCCCGACCGTGGCGCACTGGGCCCGGTACGACGAGGCCAGACGCGTGGTGCCCTGGTCGCCCCCGGCCTGCCAGACGTCGTACCCCTCGCGAACGGCGGCCACGACGTCGAGCAGCACGGAGGTGCGGTCGGGGGTCTCCGTCCCGGAGACGGCGAGGCTGGTGGCGGTCGGCACCGGGAGCTCCTCGGCGGTCATCGCCACGTTGATCCCGACGCCGACGACGGCGACGGGGCCGGTCGGGGTCTCGACCCGCTCGACGAGGATGCCCGCGACCTTGCGGTCGCCGTCCAGCAGGACGTCGTTGGGCCACTTGACCGCGGCGTCGTACCCGAGCGCCGTGAGCGCCTTCGCCACGTTGTGGCCGACGAGCAGCGGGAGCCACGGCCAGGACGCCGGCGGCACCGTGGGGCGCAGGAGCAGGGAGAAGGTCACCGCGGTGCCAGGAGGCGTCTGCCAGGTGCGGTCGAGACGGCCGCGGCCCGACGACTGGTGGTCGGCGACCACGACGAGACCCTCGTGCGCGCCCGCGCGGGCCCGCTCCGCCGCGACCTCGTTGGTCGACGGCGCCTCGGCCAACAGCTCGAAGGTCAGGTCGGGGGTGAGGTCGGACGCACCGGCGAGACGGTCGCCGTCGAGCGGTCCGCGAGGAGTCGTGGTCACGGCCCCTACCCTGTCGCAGCCCGCCTCGTAAGGAAACCCCGGGGCGTCCTGCTGTCAGCGAGCTGTCAGCGCGCCATCAGCGGCCTGGCCGACGATTCTCCGGCCACGGCCGTCGTGGTCGCCCACCCCTCGCCCGAAGGAGTCCACCCATGCCCCTCGCCGTCCCGATCGACCTCAGGCGCGGCGCCACGGCGGTGATCGGCGCGCTGGCGCTGCTGCTCACCACCCTGTCGCTCCTGCGGCCGGCACCGGCCGACGCCGACGCCGCGCCGATCACGCTGAGCGCGGCGGAGGTCAACGAGGCGCTCTTCGTCGCCGGCGACATCGCCCGACTCGGCGCGGATCCCTCCGCCGGAGTCCTCGAGGGCGTGCTGCAGGAGCTGTACGCCGTGCGGCCGGGGATCGCCTCCGCGATCGCGGTGGAGCAGATCCGGCTCCTGGAGTCGGGCATGGCGGCTGCTGCCTCGCGCGCGCCGGCCGAGCAGCAGCTGTCCGCCCGGTCCGAGGGCGCGGCCACCTACGAGTACTGCCAGCACTGGAGCGAGCCGGCGGCCGGTGCGGAGTGGAGCAAGCGCGACCACATCTGTGCCGACTGGACGCACACCAACGCGGCGCGACTGCACTTCCTGACCTCGGCGGTCGAGGAGCCGGCCGTCCTGCCCGAGACCAGGCGGGCGGTGCGCAAGCAGGTGAAGACCGAGCTCGCCACCCCCGACAACGGCGTCGGTGCGAGCGTGATGACCCCGACCCTGGACCAGGGAACCGACGCGAACAGCCTCGAGCAGTCCGCCGACCGGTTGCAGCGCAGCTACGCGATGGCCCAGGACAGCGACGAGTTCGCCGTGGCCCGCGACGACCTGTGGGCGGGCACCAGCGCCGAGGAGATCCTCGCCTCGCTCCAGCAGCGTCAGCACGACCCCGACCTGGCGCCGTTGGCCGAGCAGATGGCCAGGATCAGCTCGCAGGGCGTCCTGACGTTGACGGCCCCGCAGTCCGAGGACCTGGCGGCGGAGGCGTTGAGCCGGACCGACGCCGCGACCGGGACCGCGGTCGACGCGTTGACCCAACTGGCCCAGGCTCAGCAGAAGTACGACGACGCGAAGACCGACGCGGCGAGGGCGGCGGCCAAGAAGGAGCTCGACGACGCCAAGGACGGCCTCAAGGAGCCGCTGGAGCAGGCCACGAAGATCGTCAAGGACGCCAAGACGGTCGTGGACTTCGCGACCTTCATCCTGAAGAAGGTCGATCCGGACGCCGCCGAGGCGATCCAGGGAGCGGCCGATGCGGTGCTGCCCGTCGCCGAGGGGCTGATCGAGGTCGGCAGCAGCATCGTCAACGGCGTGATCAACTTCTACTCCGGCAACTGGATCGGGCTGATCGGCAACGCCTTCTCGGCCTTGCAGGGTCTGGAGAAGCTCTTCGGCGGCACCGGATCGGAGCCGAAGCCCGACCCGGTGAAGGTCGCGCTGGAGAACCTGGGCAAGCAGCTGGAGAAGCTGGGCGAGCAGATGCACGAGCGCTTCGACAGGATCGACGCGGCCCTGGAGCAGATCTACACGGCGCTGACCACGGGCGTCGGCGAGGTGCTCGCCAAGCTGGTCGCCAACGAGCGGAACGTGGCGGAGATCTTCGATCGGCTGGAAGCGCAGCGGGCCAACCTGGTGCGCCTGGAGGATCGGGTCTTCGCGCTCTTCAACGCCGATCAGCGCCGGGCTCAGATGGAGGCGATCAACCTGGCGGTCGGCAAGCGGACGATGAGCCAGGACCTGTACGATGTCAGCACCAACGCGTTCTACACCTGGGCCACCGTGAACGCCAAGGACGACATCGCGCTCGGCGCGGACCGGAGCTTCGCTCCTGCGGATCGCCTCGACGAGCTGAACAAGGGCCTGGACACCAATGTGGACTACCTCCGGCGCTTCCCCCAGGCGGTCTTCGGCCTGGCACCGCTCGGCACCAGCACCGTGGTCAACCCCAGTGACTGGGGCAGCGCCGCCCGCGCCTTCACCCGGGTGATCACCGAGCATCCCCGCCACTTCCACAGCGATCCCCGCAACCTGGCCCGACTGGACGCCATCGTCACCGAGGGCGAGCGGCTCCGCGAC
The DNA here is from genome assembly GCA_029961745.1 of Nocardioides sp. L-11A. Taxonomy (NCBI): domain Bacteria; kingdom Bacillati; phylum Actinomycetota; class Actinomycetes; order Propionibacteriales; family Nocardioidaceae; genus Nocardioides; species Nocardioides sp. L-11A. The sequence goes on along the minus strand of CP124680.1, from coordinate 1,755,380 downwards.
ACCCTGGCCGTGATCGCCGGGAACGACACGACGGCCGGGACCGGCAGCACCGTGCTGAACGCCGCCACCCAGGGCTACCGGGACGCCTGGGGCGCGCTGTCCACCGGCGTCGAGGACGCGCTGGACGACTGGATCGCCGGCCAGGTCACCAGCTTCGACCTGTGGGCGGGGCCGCGCCAGCCGTACACCGCGGCGGACCTCCCGAGTCTGCCGGCGATCAGCTGCGGACCGGTCGCGAGCCTGAGCGGGAAGGCGTTCCCGGCGGGCGCGCCGTACGCCAATGCCACCATGCCCAACCAGCTCGGCATGGCGCTGACCGCGGGCCTGCTCAGCCTGCGGGTCTGCAGCTCCGCGGTCGAATGGGTCAACATCGAGGACCGGCCGGAGACGAACCCGAGGACGCCGATCTTCCTGAACCGGTTCGCCCAGTTGCGCGTGCGCGTCCAGGTCGAGGCGAGGGACGCGGGCGGCCGGGTGGCCACCGCGACCGGGACGTACACCGCCCCCGACAAGACCCTGATCTGCAGCTTCGACGAGGACGGCACCGACAACTGCGATCTGACTGCGAACCAGGCGACCGCCAAGGCCGCTCACCAGTGGGACGAGATCCGCACCAAGATCGGCTACACCTGGGACGCCCAGGTCCGCGACCAGGACGAGTCGGCCATCACCGGCATGGTCACCGACTGGCTGCGGGGGCGCCAGCAGGGAGCGGTCGGGCACCTCCTCGCCCTGCTGTCACCCGGTAGCGCGAATCCGACACTGTCCGCGAAGTCCCTCCAGGTGAGCGCGGCCCGCAAGGCACTCAGCAGCTATGTCGAGCTCGGCCTGCCGGCCGGCCTGGCCGTGGACGCCGAGCTGCGTGGCCTGCTCGAGGGCGGGCTCGGGACGGCATCGACCAGCACGGACCCGTTGGGGCGGCTGCTCGACGGAACCACCCGGCTCCTGGACGACGCCGGTGTCGGTCACCTGAGTCGGATCTGGGGGGCGGTCGACGAGCAGTACCGCTCCCACGACGTGCCGGCGGCGCTGCGCACCGCCGGTGACCAGCGTCTGGATCGGCTCGAGCAGCTGCTCCGCGAGCACGTGGTGCCCGCGGACGGGCAGACCCGGCTCCCGCTCGGGGCGGCCTTCATCGAGTCCACGCTGGACCGGCTGGCGCTGGCCCGCAGCACGCTGACCGGTGCCGGGCCGGTGACCACGATCGTGTCCGGCCCGACGAGCACGGCATCGACGCGACCGACCTTCGCCTTCACCACCGGCGAGGAGGAGCTCGGGACGACCGTGGCGTGCCGCGTCTTCGCCCACGGGACGTCCGCGCCCGACTTCGGGCCCTGCTCCGCCGGGCCCGGCGGGACGAGCCACACCCCGTCCGCGACGCTGACGGACGGCGACTACGTCTTCGAGGTGCGAGGTGTCGACGACGCGCTGATCGCCGGTACGCCGGCCTCCCGGCGCTTCACCGTGGCCACCGGAGCGACACCCGGCGGTCCCGGCACGCCGGCCGACCCGGGCACCACCGGGCCCGGCTCGGCCGGACCGTCGGCCACGGCCCTCACCATGCTCGACAAGCCCCGGGTCAAGGGCAAGGCGATCGTCGGCCGGAAGCTGAAGGCGACGACCGGCGCCTGGTCCCCGGGACCGACCACGGTGCGCTATCAGTGGCTGCGCGACGGCAAGGTGATCAAGGGCAGGGCCGGCACCAGGCCCGGCTACCGGATCCGGGCTGTGGACCGGGGCCGGAGGCTCAAGGTCCGGATCACGGCGCTCCTCCCCGGCCACTCGAGCACGACGGTGACGACGAAGGCGGTGCGCGTGCGCCGGTAGCCCACCGGTGCCCGCGTCACCCTCTCGTGCCCCTCGGTCACGGTCGGCGCCCGCGCCGGGCAAGATGACTCCGGTGCGACTGACGGTGCTGGGGGCGGTGGGCGTGCTCGACGCGAGCGCGGCGGCCCCGTCGGGCGAGATCGCCCGGCGGGTGCTCGCCGTGCTCGCCGCGGAGGCCAACCGGCCGGTGCTGCCGGCCCGGCTGGCCGACCTCGTGTGGCCGCGCGACGCAAGCCCCCAGGACAACCGCCTGCAGGCGCACGTCTCGCGGTGGCGCAAGGCTTTGGGCCGGCATCGCATCGGCTACGGCACCGCCGGCTACACGCTGCACCTCGCGACCGAGGAGCTCGATGCCCTCGAGTTCGAGGCGCTGGCCGCGGCCGGGACGACCGCCCGCGGCCGCGGGGACCTCGGTGCGGGGATCGACCTCGCCCAGCAGGCCCTGAGCCTGTGGCACGGGCCCGCCTTCGCCGACCTGGCCGACCACGACTGCGTCCGTGCTCGCCGGGTCGAGCTCGAGACCGCGCGCGACCGGGTGCGCCTCGACCTGCTGGAGATGCTGTGCGAGACCGGGGCCTACGACCGGGTGGTTGCGGAGGCTGCGGTCGCGCTGCTGACCGACCCGTGGAACGAGTCGGTGCACCGAGCACTCGCCCGGGCGCACTACGGGCGCGGCGACCAGGTCGCGGCCCTCGCGGTGCTGACCGACCTCGAGGCCCGGCTGCGCGGCGACCTCGGGCTCGACCTCGGTCCCGCCTCGCAACTGCTGCGGGGACAGATCCTGCGCCACGAGGCGGTGACCGAGCGACGGTCCGCCCCGGCCGCCACCGTCCCGGAGTCCAGCGCGGTGCCCGGGTGGGCCGAGCGGCTCGCCGCCCTGCCGCTGACGACGCAGCAGGCCGTCCGCGCCGCGGCCCTCGCCGGGCTCGATTGGGACACCGCCCAGATCGCGCAGGTGGTCGACGTCGACGGCCCGGCGCTCGCCGACGCGCTGGCCCCGGCCCTGGCCGCCGGCATCGCCGTCCGCGACGAGGGCGGCATCAGGTTCGCCGACCCCGGCGTACGCGACCAGGTCGCGGCGCTGATCTCGCCCGGGGAGGCGCTCGCCCTGCACCGGGGACTGGGCGAGAGCCTGCTGCGGCGCCACGGCGAGCCCGCCCTGCTCCGGCGCGCCGCCGACCACGTCGCGGCAGCCGCGCCCCTCGACCCGGCGACCGCCCTGCTGGCCGTCGAGCTCGATCAGCAGCTCGCCCACACGTCGATGGTCCAGGCGCAGTACGCCGCCGCCGTCCACCATGCGCGTCGCGCCCTCACCAGTGCCACGAACGTCACCGGCGACGACTCGGTGCGGATCGACCGGGCCCGGCTGTGGCTCACCCTGGGCGAGGCCCTCCAGGGCGCCGGCGAGCTGGACGCCGCGATGGCGGCGCATGCGGCCGCGGCGGAGACCCCGGGCGCGGGTGCGCAGATCACGATCAGCAGCGCGCTGGGCTACGAGGAGTGCTCGGTGCGCGCGCGGCGGCCCCGCACCGGCGCCCGGGACCGATCTGTGCGCCTGTTGACCCAGGCCCTGGACGCCGCCGGCGTCGCGGACCCCCGTCAGGTCGAGGTGCTCGCGTCGCTCGCCCAGGCGCTGTCGTTCTCCGGCCTGGACGCGCGGGCCGGCCGCATGGTCCAGGATGCCGTCACCGGCGCCCGGGACGGCTCCGACCCGGAGGCGCTGGCCCGCACCCTGCTGCGCGGGGTCGCCGCCCACGACCCGGTGACCGGCGCCGCGGCGCGGTTCGAGCTTGCTCGCGAGGCGGCGGCCGTGGCACGCGCGGCCGAGGCCGACGAGCTGGAGCTCGACGCGCTCGCGGCCTGGGTGCCCGAGCTGATGCGGCACGACCGGCTGCTCGAGACCGAGGAGGTCGTCGCCCGGGTCGAGCACCTGGCCCAGACCCAGGGCAACCTGGTCCACCCCCACCAGGTGCCGATGTGGCGGGCGGCCCTCGCGCTGGCCGCCGGACGCCACGACGAGGCGGAGGTGCTGATCGAGGACTTCCGCATCGCCGGTGAGCGCGCCGGCTACGCCGACACCGCCCGCATCCACGGCTTCCAGTCCATCCTGCTCGCGCTCGGACGCCGTACGCCGGAGCGGGCGGCTGCGGTGCTCGCCCGCTTCGACCACGACCGGGGGTTCGAGCCCTGGCGCGCCACCGCCCTCGCGGTCGCCCACGCCCGTGGCGATCGCGCGACCGCGGTGCGGATCCTCACCCCCTGGTCCGCCCGGCGCTTCGCCCTGGCCCGACCCTTCGCCGGTATCCGGACCTTCTGCGCCTGCCTGGTCGCCGAGGCCGTGGCGGAGTACGGCGACGAGGCCGCGCGCAGCCGACTGGCCGCCCTGGTCCGGCCCGGCGTCGGCCAGCGTCAGGTCCTGGGGGCCGGCGCCGCCGTCCTCGGCGATGCCAGCGAGGCGCTGGGCCTGCTCCTGGCGGTGCCCTCATGACGCCGGCGGTCGAGGACTCCCTGCGGACGGCGAGCACGGCCTACCGCCGGTTCGCCGACCACTGCCGCGGGGCGGAGTCCACGCTCCCCACCCGGTTGAGCGGCTGGACGGTGGCCGAGCTCGTCGAGCATGTCGCCTGGGGTGCCGCCATGGAGGCGGCGGCGCTCCGTGCGGCCGCCGGACTGCCGGCCCCGGATCCGGAGCGCCCCGACCTCGCCGGCGCGATCGCGGCCTTCGCGCAGGCGGCGACCCTCGAGATCGACCCGACGACGGCGGTCGCGCTTCCCGCCGGAATCGTGCCACTGGCCTACGCCGCGCCCCTGTTCGCCTTCGAGGCGGCGCTGCACGCCGCCGACCTCGAGCACGCCCTGACCCGGAGGGATCGACCGCTGGACGGCGCGGAGCTGGCGGCCTGCTCGCTCGTGGTCGGCCCCATGCTCGACCTGCTCGCGACGCGGGTCCCCGCGGAGGACGTCGTCATCGACCTCGTCGGTCTCGGCGACGGCATCCGGCTGAGCGCCACGGGCGGCACCGGCGGCGGCTGGCACCGCGGCGAGCCGGACGGCCGAGCGGCCACGACCACCGTGGTGGGCACCGCGCACGAGGTGGTCATGTTCGTCGCCGGCCGGATCGACCCGACCCGGCTCGACGTCCGGGGCAGCGCGGAGCACGCACGACGCTTCAAGTCCTACTTCCCCGGCCCCTGAGCCAGGTCACCCCGGGCGGCCCTCAGCACGTGTTCTCAGACGAAGAAGGCCCGCAGGTCGGCGACCACGTCCGCCGGCACCTCCATCGCCGCGAAGTGCCCGCCGCGCGGGAACTCCGACCAGTGCGCGATACCGGCGTTGTCGCGCTCGGCGAGGGAGCGGATCGTCTGGAAGTCGTCCTTGAAGACCGCGACCCCGATCCGGCCGGTGCTCACGACGGGCTCGGCGCCGGCGCGCTGCTCCTCGTAGTGGTAGCGCGCCGCGGAGCCGTAGGTGTTGGTCAGCCAGTACAGCGTGGCCTGGGCGAGGACCTGCTCGGGGGTGACCAGGCTGGTGCCGTTGCCGAAGCTCTCGAAGAGCTCGCTGTAGGCGAGCACCGCGACCGGGGAGTCCGCGAGCCCGGCGGCCACGGTCTGCGGGCGGGTGCCGTTCATCTGGTTGTAGCCGCCGACGGACTGGAACCACTGCATGTGCTCGAGCGCGGCGTACTCCTTGGGTCCGAAGCCCTCGAACTCCGCCGGGTCACCGCTGGGGAACGAGAACAGGTGCAGCACGTGCGCGCCGCGGAAGCCCTCGGGGTCGGCGACGGCGAGCTCGCGGCCGACCATGGCACCGCCGTCGCTGCCGTGGATGCCGTAGGCGTCGTAGCCCAGGTGCCGCATCAGCACGTCGTACGCCGCCGCGACCCGCCGCATCGTCCAGCCGGTGTCGACGACCGGGGTGGAGAAGCCGAAGCCCGGCATCGACGGGATCACCAGGTGGAAGGCCTGGTCGGCCGTGCCGCCGTGCGCCTCGGGGTCGACCAGCGGGTCGATCATGTCGAGGAAGTCGAGCTGCGACCCGGGGTAGGTGTGGGCGAGGAGCAGCGGGGTTGCGTCCGCGTGCTTCGAGCGGACGTGGAGGAAGTGGATCCGCTGGCCGTCGACCTCGGTCACGAAGCCGTCGTAGGCGTTGAGGCGGGCCTCCACCGCACGCCAGTCGAAGTCCTTCCAGCGCTCGACCATGTCGCGCAGGTAGGACTCCGGGGTGCCGTACTCCCACGAGTCGCCGGGGACGGCGGGAGCGAAGCGGGTGCGGTCGAGACGGCCACGGAGGTCGTCGAGGTCGGTCTGCGCGATGTCGATGACGAAGGGCGTGATCTGGTTCATGGCAGCGACGCTAGGAGCGATACCGGCACGGTTCGTTCCTGTTAAATCGGCTCGGTGCAGAAGACTTCGGGGCGCGTCCTGGCCCTGCTCGGGCTGCTCCAGTCACGCGTGGAGTGGACCGCCCGCGAGCTGGCCGAACGCCTCGACGTCACCGAGCGGACGGTGCGCAACGACGTCGCCCGGCTGCGCGAGCTGGGCTATCCCGTCGAGGCGCTGCGCGGGCGCGCCGGGCACTACCGGCTCGGCGCCGGCGCGAAGCTCCCGCCGCTGCTGCTGGACGACGAGGAGGCGGTCGCCGTCGCCGTCGGCCTGCGCACGGTGACCGGGGTCGCCGGGTTCGAGGACAGCGGTGCCCGGGCGCTGACCAAGCTCGAGCACGTGCTGCCCGACCGGCTGCGCCGCCAGCTCGCCTCGCTGCGCGAGGCCACCGAGGCCGGCCCGGTCAACACCGACTCCAACGTCGAGGACCCCGAGGTCGCGCCCGGGGTGCTCACCGAGATCGCCGCCGCGATCCGGGACCACCGCGGCCTGCGGGCGTTCTACCGCGAGGACGAGCGGATCGAGATCGAGCCCTACCGGCTGGTGGCGTGGCAGCGCCGCTGGTTCGTGGTGGGCCGCTCCCCCGAGACCGGCGCGTGGGCGCCGTACCGGGTCGACTGGATGACCCTGCGCCTGCCCGGGGGCCGCTCCTTCACCCCGGCCGAGCTGCCGGGCGACCTCACCGAGCTCGTCGTCCGCGAGGTCGCCCGCACCGGTTGGGCCGTGCACGCCCGCCTGGTCATCGACGCGCCGGCCGAGGAGGTCCTGGCCCGGATCAACCCCGCCGTCGGTGTCGTCGAGTCCCGCCCCGACGGGCGCTCGGTGCTCGTCACCGGCGGCGACAGCCTCGAGATCGTGGCGGTCTGGATCGGCATGCTCGGGCTCGACTTCACCGTCGAGTCCCCCGCCGCGCTGGTCGACCACCTGCGGGTCCTGGCGACCCGGTACGCCGGCGCGGTCGCGGGCTTTTGATCAGAGGGTGAGCTCGTGGACCCGCAGACCGTCGAACTTGCGGAAGTCGCGATCGAAGGTGACGACGGTCCCGCCGTACGTCGCTGCGCAGGCGGCGATGTAGGCGTCGGTCACCAGGTCGGCCCGGGCGCCGGCCTGCGCGCTCAAGGCAGTGAACTCCTCCAACGTCCGGGGGTGGGCCGTCCACGTCGTGTACGTCGGCTGGGCCATCAGGGCCGCGGCGAACTCCCAGGCGTCGCGGAAGGCCGACGGCTCGGGGAACACCCGCCGGTTGGTGATCATCCGCACGAACCCGACCCAGACGAGGTCGGGGACGGTGAACGTCTCGCCCGCCGTCACCGACTGCTGCCACCAGGCCGTCGCAGCCGCGTGGTGACTGTGGTCGCCGCGGTAGAGCGGGATCACCACGTTGACGTCAAGGACGTTCATGGCCCCGGATCAGCGCCGCCAGCGCCGCGTCCTCTGCGGCGTACATCGCCTCGTACAGCGACGCGTTGCTCGACGGATCGATCCCCGGAGCCAGACCGGTGCCGCCGCGGAACACGGGGAGCGATGGCGGCGCTGCCTCCGTGACCTCCTCGGTCCGGTCAGCCAACAGGTAGCTCCGGAGGGCATCCTCGAACACATCGCCGAGCGTCTTGCCCTCCTCCTGCGCACGATGCTTGACGGTCGCGAGGAGGCCGTCGTGGATGTTGACCGTGGTGCGCACGTGATGACCTTATCATCATCATCGACGCATCACTCTCATCACCTCGCGCGCAAGGGTCAGCCCGACCCGCTCGGATGCGTCCGGCGACGCGGCCGGCCCGGGAATCCGGGTGCCGACTATCGGCCGGACTCCTAGGCTCGCGTCATGACGCGACTCGTGGACGCCCGCACCGACCGCTTCGTCGAGGACCTCGCCGCGCTCGACCCGCTGACGGCGACCTATGCCGGCATCCCCGGCCATGACGGCGAGCTGCCCGACCTCTCCCCCGACGGCTTCGCCGCGACGGAGGAACTGCACCGCCGGGCGCTGGCCGACGTCGCCGCGCTGGAGGCGGCCGACGAGCGCGAGGAGATCGCCAGGGCGGCCTTCCTGGAGCGGGTCGGGCTCACCGTCGAGCGCGCCGACGCCGGGGTCGAGCGCAGCGAGTTCTCGGTCATCTCGAGCGCGATCCACGCGGTGCGCGAGGTGTTCGACCTGATGCCGACCGAGACCCCGGAGCAGTGGGAGGCGATCGGCGCCCGCCTGGCCGCGGTGCCCGCCGCTCTCGATGGCTACCGCACCACGCTGCTCGAGGAGGCGGCCGCGGGCCGGGTCTCCGCCCGGCGCCAGTACGCCGAGGTGGCCGGCCAGGTGCGGGGCTGGACCGGTCAGGAGGGGGCGGCCGGCGACTACTTCGCGGGCGTCGTGGCCCAGGCACCGGAGGGGCTGCGCGCGGCGTTGACCAACGCGGCGGCGAGCGCCTCGGCGGCGTACGCGGGCTTCGGGCGCTTCGTGGAGACCGAGCTGCTCCCGCGGGGCCGCGAGGTCGACGGGGTGGGCCGTGAGCACTACGCGCTCGCCTCCCGCTACTTCCTCGGCGCGCGGGTCGACCTCGAGGAGACCTACCGCTGGGGCTGGGAGGAGCTGAAGCGGATCGAGGACGACATGACCGCCACGGCGGGGCGGGTCGTCGCCGACGGGAGTGTCGCCGACGCGGTCGCGGCGCTCGACGCCGATCCCGCGCGCGACTGCGGCAGCCGCGAGGCGTTCCAGGCCTGGATGCAGGAGAAGTCCGACGCGATCCTCGCCGACTTCGACGGTGTGCACTTCGACATCGCTGATCCGATCCGGACCCTGCAGTGCAAGGTGGCGCCGATCAACGACGGCGGCGCCTGGTACACCCCGCCCACCGAGGACTTCTCCCGCCCGGGCACCATGTGGTTCTCCTTCACCGACGACCACGAGCGCTACTCCACCTGGCGCGAGACGACGACCGTGTTCCACGAGGGCGTGCCGGGCCACCATCTTCAGGTCGCCCAGGCGGTGCACCGCGCCGACCTGCTCAACCGCTGGCAGCGGCTGCTGTGCTGGGTCAGTGGCCACGGTGAGGGCTGGGCGCTGTACGCCGAGCGGCTGATGGACGAGCTCGGCTACTTCGCCGACCCGGGCGACCGGCTCGGGTTCCTCGACATGCAGGGCTTCCGCGCCGCCCGGGTGGTCGTCGACATCGGCGTCCACCTGGGCCTGCGGATCCCCGCCGACAACCCCTTCGGCTGGCGACCCGGCGAGACCTGGGATGCCGACCTCGCCTACGAGTTCATGCGCGCGCACTCGCGGATGGACGACGGGTCGCTGCGCTTCGAGGTCAACCGCTACCTCGGCTGGCCGGGCCAGGCGCCGTCGTACAAGGTCGGCGAGCGGATCTGGCTCGACGCCCGGGCCGACGCGCGGGCGCGGCACGGCGCGGCATTCGACCTCAAGGCGTTCCACACCGCGGCCCTCGATCTCGGCGGGCTCGGCCTCGACCCGCTGCAGGCCGCGCTCGCCCGGCTCTGAGACCGGCTGAGGCGACGGCATGATCCGGCTCGACCGGGAGCAGGCCCGGCGGATCGCGGTCCGGGCCCAACTCCTCGACGAGCGGCGCACCTGGTCTGTCGCGGAGGTCGTCGACGAGCTGACCCTGCTGCAGGTCGACCCGACGGCGGCGATCGCGCCGAGCGCCGACCTGGTGCTGTGGTCGCGCCTCGGCGACGGCTTCGAACACTCCGACCTGACCTTCGCCCTGGAGACCGAGCGCTCCCTGGCCGAGCTGTCGTCGTACGTGCGGCCGATGGACGACATCGGCCACCTGCTCGCGGTGGCGCCGCACGACCTGCACCCGACCATCCACGCGTGGCTGGCCGCCAACCAGCGCTTCCGGGCCGACGTCCTGGACCGGTTGGCCGGCGAGGGACCGCAGACCGCCGCGGAGCTCCCCGACACCTGCGAGGCGCCGTGGGCCTCGAGTGGGTGGAACAACGACAAGAACGTCAACCGGCTGCTCGAGGTGCTGACCCTGTTGGGCGAGGTCGCGATCAGCGGGCGGCGGGGGCGGCTGCGGGTCTACGACCTGGCCGGGCGGGTCTATCCGGCCGACCTCGCCGTGCCGTCGTACGACGACGCGCGGGCCGTTCTCGACCGGCGCGAGCTCGCCGCGCTGGGCATCGCGCGCACGGGCCCGGGCGAGGTGGTCGCCGTCGACGGCACCGACGGCAAGTGGCGGGTCGATGTCGACGCGCTGGCAGCGGCCGACGAGTCGTTCGCGGGCCGCTGCGCCTTCCTGTCCCCCTTCGACCGGCTGGTCCACGACCGCGACCGGGCGCTGGAGCTGTTCGACTTCGCCTACGTCCTGGAGATGTACAAGCCCGCGGCGTCGCGTCGCTGGGGCTACTTCGCCCTCCCGATCCTGGACGGCGACCGGCTGGTCGGGAAGCTCGACGCGAAGGCCGACCGCAGGGCCGGTGTGCTCCGGGTCCAGGCCGTCCACGAGGACCTCCCCTGGGAGCCGGCCACCGGCGACGCCGTCGACGCGGAGCTGGCGGCGCTCGGTGGCTGGCTGGGGCTGGAGGTCGCGCGCTAGACCTCAGTCCAGCGAGCGCGCCCAGGTCCAGGCGTACTCCGGGTCCTCGACGGCCAGTCCGCCCTCGCCGAGCTCGAGCGGGGCGAAGGTGTCAACCATGACGGCCGACTCCTCGAAGTACTCCGCGCCCAGGGATGCCTCGATCGCCTGCGGCTGCGGGCCGTGGGCGTGGCCGCCGGGGTGGAGGGAGATGGAGCCCAGACCGATGCCCGAGCCCTTGCGTGCCTCGTAGTCGCCGGCGACGTAGAACATGACCTCGTCGGAGTCGACGTTCGAGTGGTAGTAGGGCACCGGTACGGCGAGCGGGTGGTAGTCGACCTTGCGCGGCAGGAAGTTGCAGATCACGAAGTTGTGCCCCTCGAAGACCTGGTGCACCGGCGGCGGCTGGTGGATCTTGCCGGTGATGGGCATGTAGTCGTCGATGTTGAAGGTGTAGGGGTACAGGCAGCCGTCCCAGCCGACGACGTCGAAGGGGTGGGTCGCGTACGTGTAGCGGGTGCCGACGACCTGGCCGCCGACCCGGTGCTTGACGAGGACCTCGACGTCGGCGCCGTCCTCGAGGTGGACGCCGGTCGGTCCGTGCAGGTCGCGCTCGCAGTACGGCGCGTGCTCGAGCAGCTGGCCGTAGCGCGACAGGTAGCGCTTGGGCGGAGCGATGTGGCTGTTGGCCTCGATGGCGTAGAGCCGCGACGGTTCGGCAGGCACCCAGCGGTGGGTGGTTGCGCGCGGGATGACGACGTAGTCGCCGGCGCGGTAGGTCAGCACGCCGAAGACGGTCTCGACCGTGCCGGAGCCGGTCTCGACGAAGACGCACTCGTCGCCGATCGCGTTGCGGTAGAGCGGAGACGGGCTGGCGCCGGCACCGCCGGTGACCACGTACGCGATCCGGACGTCGGCGTTGCCGAGGACCAGGCGGCGGTCGGTGACGGCGTCCGTGCCGGTGGTGAGGTCGTGGAGCCGGAGGTGGCGCGGCGTGAGCGGGTGGTTGGGGGTCCGGGCCTGGTCGGGAAGCTCCCACGTCTCGGCGGAGGTGATCGCGGACGGGACGCCGCGGTGGTAGAGCAGCGAGGAGTCGGAGGAGAAGCCCTCCTCGCCCATCAGCTCCTCGTAGTAGAGCCGCCCGTCTGCGTCTCGGAACTGCGTGTGCCGCTTCTGCGGGACCTCTCCGACCTGCCGGTAGTACGCCATCGCCACACCCCTCCTCGTTCACCATCGCTCGATATCAGAACATCCGTCGTTCTCATTTCGGACACTAGTCGCTACAGTGAGGCCGTGTCCATCCCCGTGCCCTTCCGCCACCTCGTCGACGACGCCGCGATCTTCCCTCCCGGCCTGGCCCCCCTCCCCGAGGCGGTCCGCGCCCATCGCGCCCATCCGGAGCGTCCTTATGCCGACCTGGTCGGCCCCCTCGTCGTGGACACCGCGCGGCTCGACGAGCTCGCCGCGCTCGACACCACAGGCGTCGCCGTCAGCGTGGTCGTGCCCGGCCCCGACGAGGTGGCCGGCGTGCCCGCCCGCGCCGCCGCGGCGGGCGTGGCCCTCGCCGGCCTGGAGGTGAAGCTCGGCGGCACCGCCGGGCCGGCCGCACAGGTCGCCGCCATCGCGGCCGACGCCCCTGCGGGCCTGCCGACCTATGTCGAGGTCCCCCGCCCCGGCGTCACCGGCTGGGCGGAGGCGCTGGACGCCGTCGCCGCCCACGGCCTGCGGCTCAAGTTCCGCACCGGGGGGACCGAGGCGGCCGCCTTCCCCTCCGAGGACGAGGTCGCGACGTGGATCGCCGCCGCGGTCGCGCGCGAGATCCCGTTCAAGTGCACCGCGGGGCTGCACAACGCCGTGCGCCACACCGGTCGGGAGACCGGCTTCGAGCACCACGGCTATCTGAACATCCTGTTCGCGACCGCCCGCGCCGTGGCCGGCGCCGACCACGCGACGCTGGTCGCCACGCTCGCCGAGCGCGATGCCACCACCCTCGCGGAGGCCGTGCGCGCGGGCGCGGACCTCGCCGCGGCCCGCGCCGCCTTCACCTCCTACGGCTCGTGCAGCGTCGCCGAGCCCTACGACGACCTGGTCGCCCTCGGCCTGGTCGCCTCCGCACCGATCCACCAGACCACCGAGGAGTTCCGCCGATGACCGACCAGCAGACCTGGGTCCCGGGCGCCGCCGGCAGCCTGTACGACGTCGACAACCTGCCGTACGCCGTCGTCACCACGACCAGCAGCGACGGCCCCGGCCGGATCGGCGTCCGGATCGGCGACCTCGTGCTCGACCTGGGCGCCGCGGCCCGCACCCTGCGCCCGGAGTGGAGCTCCCTGCTCGACGTCCCCGCCCTCAACCCGCTGCTCGCGGCCGGGCCGACGACCTGGGCCGAGGTCCGGGCCTGGGCGGTCCAGCTGCTCACCGAGCCCAGCCGACGGGAGCAGGTCAGTCTGCTGCCGCTGGCCGACGTCACCTGCGTGCTGCCGTTCACCGTCGCCGACTACGTCGACTACTACGCCTCCGAGCACCACGCCACCAACGTCGGCCGGATCTTCCGCCCCGACGGCGACGCCCTGCTCCCCAACTGGAAGCACCTGCCCGTCGGCTACCACGGCCGCGCGGGCTCGATCGTGGTCTCCGGCACCGACATCCGCCGGCCCGCCGGCCAGCGCAAGGCGCCCGACGAGGCGGCGCCGACGTACGGTCCGAGCCGCCGGCTCGACATCGAGGCCGAGCTGGGCTTCGTCGTCGGCCGCGCCGTGCCCCTCGGCACCCGCGTCGGCACCGGCGAGTTCGCCGAGACCGTCTTCGGCGTGACCGGCGTCAACGACTGGTCGGCACGCGACATCCAGGCCTGGGAGTACGTCCCGCTCGGCCCCAACCTCGCCAAGTCCTTCGCGACGTCGATCGGCGCCTGGGTGACACCGCTCGCCGCCCTCGAGGCGGCCCGCGTGCCACTGCCGGGCCAGGACGTGCCGCTCCTCCCCTACCTCCGCGAGGAGGGCCCCTCGGGCTACGACATCGACGTGGAGGTCGAGCTCAACGGCACCGTCGTCGCGCGGCCACCGTACCGCTCGATGTACTGGTCACCGGCACAGATGCTGGCGCACCTCACCGTCAACGGCGCCTCGCTGCGCGTCGGCGACCTGTACGCCTCCGGCACCATCAGCGGCCCTGAGAAGGACCAGCGCGGCTCCTTCCTGGAGCTGTCCTGGGGTGGCCGGGAGCCGTTCGTCGCGGGCGGCGCGGAGCGCACCTTCCTCGAGGACGGCGACGAGGTGGTCCTGCGCTACACGGCTCCCGGCACCCGGGGGCGGATCGGCCTCGGCGAGGTCCGTGGCAGGATCCTGCCGACCAGCTGAGCGGCGCCATGGATCGAGGCATGAGGAGGAACCGGTGTCGGATTCGGGCTCGCAGACGCTCGAGCGCGGCCTGGCCGTGCTGCTGGAGCTCGGCCGGCACCCGGAGGGCCTGACCGTGGCGGAGGCCGCCACCGCCTGCGGCCTGCACCGCTCGATCACCTATCGCCTGCTGGTCTCGCTCCACCGCACGGGCTTCGCGGCGCGCGACGAGGAGGGCCGCTACACCGTCGGCCCGACCACGGCCGGCCTCGCCGAGCACAGCCGGCCGCGGCTGCGGGACGTGGCCGAGCCCGTCCTGCACCAGCTGGCCCTGGAGATCGACGCGACGGCGAGTCTCGTCGAGATCAGCGGCGAAGCGGCCGTGACCACGGTCGTCGCCGAGCCGCCGACCGACGGCCCGCGCTTCTCCTACCGTCTCGGCAACCGTGACCCCCTCGACCGCGGCGCCGGCGGACTGGCCGCGCTCGCGTCCGGCCCGCCGCGTCCCGGCGAGCCCGCGCGGGTCGCCGAGATCCGCGCCGCGGGGCACGTCACGACGGAGGCCGAGCTCAACCCGGGGGCGTACGGCATCGCCGCTCCCCTGCCCGGCTGGCACGTGCTGGCCGCGGTCAACGTCGTGACCTCGCGACCCGAGCTTCTCGCCACGGCCGTCGAGCCGGTCCGCCGCGCGGTCGCGACCATCACCGCCGCCCTGCACTGACGCACGACCGACCCGGCGCGTCTGAACGCCGGAGAGACGCCGACCCGGCGCGTTCAAACGCGCCGGGTCGACGGTCCTGAGACGTTCAGATGCGCCGGGTCGACGGGGCGGGGCACATCGTTAGGGTGACGGCGTGCCGACCTTCGTCCTCGCCTCCGCCTCCCCCGCCCGCCTGGCGACCCTGCGCAGCGCGGGGCTCGACCCGCGGGTGGTGGTCTCGGGCGTCGACGAGTCCCAGGTCCGCGACGTGCCGCCCGCCGAGCTGGCACTGCGGCTGGCCGAGCTCAAGTGCGGGGCCGTGGCCGGGCTCGCCGACCTGCCGGACGACGCCCTGGTGCTCGGCTGCGACTCGGTCCTCGAGCTCGACGGCGTGGCACTCGGGAAGCCCCACGACGCGGCCGACGCGGTCCGACGCTGGGAGTCGATGCGCGGCCGGTCCGGGGTGCTGCACAGCGGCCACTGCCTGCGCGACCGCGCCAGCGGGCACCAGGTCGCGGCCACGGCGTCGACGACGGTCCACTTCGCCGACGTCACCGACGACGAGATCGCCGACTACGTCGCGACCGGCGAGCCGCTCCACGTCGCCGGCGCGTTCACCGTCGACGGTCTCGGCGGCGGGTTCGTGACCGGCATCGAGGGCGACCACCACAATGTCGTCGGCGTGAGCCTGCCGCTGCTGCGCGGGATGGTCCGCGAGCTCGGGCACCGGTGGACCGACCTGTGGGCGCGCTGACGGCCCTCCTCGCCACCCCGCTGGCCCTGGCCGCCCTCGCCCCGGGCCCGGCGGAGCCGGCGGACCCGGCCCCGGTGAGCCACCCGGTCACGCTGCCGGGTGACGCTCCGGCGACCGTCCGGCTGGAGCGCACGGTGCCGGGCAGCACCTTCCACCTCGCCCTCTGGTACGTCGGCGCGGGCGACTCCGTCGGCGAGGGCGTCCGGATCACGGTCGGCACGACGCCGGACGACACCGGCTGCGGCAGTGGCGCGGTGTTCCGCCCGACGCTCGGCGAGACCGCTCCCCTGATCACCGCGAGCGCCTCGACCTGGACCGACGAGCCGGAGCACCCGTGCGCCGTCGCGGCGCAGCTCTACGCCGGCGTGGGCGTGCCCAGCGACCCGGCCGATCGCGGCCGCCCCGCGACCCTGCTGGTCTACGAGGAGCCCCCGCTGCCGGCGTACTCCTTCGGGCTGCTGCGTGAGCCCGTCCTCCCGGACTGGGCGCCGCCCGCACCCGGCCCGTCCTCCCGGCCCGTCGCGGTGGGCACGACACCGGCCGACGCACCCCTCGTGGCGGCGGGCAGCCATCCGCTCACGCTGCGCCCGGGCGGCCGGGCGGTGGTCCGGGTACCGCTCGACTGGGACCAGTCACTGCGAGCCCAGGTCGACGGGAGCCCCGAGGCCACGGTGACGATCCTCGGGCCCCTGCTCGGCGAGGACGTCGCGTCGAGCGCGCCCGGCCGGGCACAGTCGCACGTCGTGTCCTACCTGCACCGCGACTCCTTCGACCCGACCCGAAGCGGGGCGTCCCTCGCGGGCGAGCGCTATGTGCTGGTCGGCCTACCGCAGCGGGCCCGGCCGGCAGAGGTCACGCTCCGCCTGGCCGTCGACGGCAGTCCGGGCGACGGCGTGCCCGACTACGCCACGGCCCCGCACGCGGACGCCCCGGACGCCACGGACGGCCGGGAGGACGGCGGCCTGCCTGCGCCGGTGTGGGTCGGCGCCGGCGCGCTCGTCGTGCTCGGCGCGGTCGCGCTCACTCGACGGGGAGCCCGAGCCCGCGGGCGATGAGCATCCGCTGGACCTCCGAGGTGCCCTCGCCGATCTCGAGGATCTTGGCGTCGCGGTAGAACCGCGCGACGGGGTACTCCTCCATGAAGCCGTAGCCGCCGAAGACCTGGGTCGCGATCCGGGTGGCGGTCACGGCCGACTCGCTCGCGTAGAGCTTGGCGACCGACGCGGCCTGCTTGAACTCCTTCATCGAGGGCCCGCGACCGCCCGCCATCGCGTCCTTCATCGCGGCGGCGCGGTAGGTGAGCATCCGCGAGGCGTGCAGCATCACCTCGAGGTCGGCGACCTGGAAGGCGACGCCCTGCTTGCGGCCGATCGGGCCGCCCATCGTGTGCCGGTCGAGGGAGTACTCCACGCACAGGTCGACGCAGGCCTGGATCAGCCCGACCGCGAGCGCGGCGATGGCGACCCGGCCGTCGTCGAGGATGGCGAGGAACTGGGCGTAGCCGCGGCCGCGCTCGCCGACGAGGTGGTCCTCGGGCACCCGGCAGTCGGTGAAGGAGAGCGGGTGCGTGTCGGAGATGTGCCAGCCGAGCTTGTCGTAGGCCGGCTCCGCGACGAAGCCCGGGGTGCCGGCCGGGACGATGATCGCGGAGATCTCCGGCCGGCCGGACTCCGCGACACCGGTGCGTGCCGTCACGGTGACCAGGCTGGTGATGGCGGAGCCGGAGTTGGTGATGAACTGCTTGCCACCGTTGATCACCCACTCACCGCCGTCGAGCTCGGCGCGGGTCTTCGTGGCCCCGGCGTCGGATCCGGCACCGGGCTCGGTGAGACCGAACCCGGCGAGCCGCTGACCGGCGACCAGATCGGGCAGCCAGGTCTTCTTCTGCTCGTCGGAGCCGTAGGTGAGGATCGGGTTGACGCCGAGCCCGACGCCCGCCTCGAGCGTCACGCCGAGCGACTGGTCGATCCGGCCGAGCTCCTCGATCGCCAGGCACAGCGACGTGAACGGGCCGTCGGCCGCCTCGAGGCCGGCGCCGCCGTACTCCTCCGGGGCGGTGAGACCGAACAGCCCCAGCTCGCCCATCTTCTGGACCACGTCGGTCGGGAAGTGGTGGGCCTTGTCCCACTCCGCCACGTGCGGGCGGATGGTGGCCTCGGCGAAGTCCCGGACGGTACGCCGGAACTCCTCGTGCTCACGCGACAGCTCGAACTGGGTCATGTCCCCATCGTAGGTCACGAGGTTAATGTTTGTTAACCGGCGACCCCGTTCAATTTCGCCACGCCCGCGACCGATTCGTCGGAGGATGGCCCGCATGTCCCCCGTTCCCCGCACCGTCCTCCGCCTCGCCGCTGCCCTCGCCGGGGCGCTCGGCCTCGTGGCCACCGGCCCCGGCCTCGCGTCCGCCGCCGACCTGGTCCACACCGACCCGGCGCGCGACGTCGTCACCGCCTCCTTCTCGTCGGACAAGGAGCAGGTCGCACCGGGCGAGCGCGGCATCGACATCCGCAAGGTGCGGGTCAGCCACGGGACGGACACCCTGGTCATCCACCTGCGAACCCGCGGCCGGCTCCCCCGCAAGGGCGTCATCCTCAATGCGGCGGTCCGGACGCCCGGTGGCACCTACGACCTCGCCCACCTCCGGTTCGCCGGCGCCACCGAGTCCGCTCTCGTGATCGGCGGGACGGCGGTCCCGTGCGCCGGCTTCGGGGCCGAGCAGGGCCGGCGGACGGCCACCTTCACCGTCCCCACGGCCTGCATCGGCGACCCCGCGTGGGTGCGCGTCGGCGTCGGGGTCGCCCGGACCAGCGGGAAGCGCTTCTACGCCGACGACGGCCTCAGCCGCACGACCGGGATGCGGCTGAAGCTGTCCGGCCGGATCGCGCGCGGCTGAGCCGGCTACGCCGTACGCCGCCGGTCCTGCTGCGAGCCGTCCCGCTCGTCGGCCCGCGGGGCGCGCACGGCGCGGGCCCGCCCGGCCGACTTGGCCTCGTAGAGGGCGCCGTCGGCGTCGGCCACCGCCAGGTCGATGTCGTCACCGGGGACGACGGTCGCGATGCCGAAGCTGACCGTCGGCATCACGCTCGCGTCGTCGCCGCGGTAGCGCCGCGCGATCTCCTCGACCACGGCCTCGGCCGGGGCCCCGCGGACGAGGAGGACGAACTCGTCGCCACCGAGGCGGCCGAGCAGGCCGCGGACCCCGACCACCTCCTGGCAGGCGGCCGCGAACGCGGTGAGGGCGCGGTCGCCCGCCGCGTGCCCCAGGCCATCGTTGATGCTCTTGAAGCGGTCGAGGTCGGCCACGACGACGGCGGCGTCGCCGTGGGCCGGGCCGCGGTCGAGCTCCCGCTGGGCCGCCCGCAGGAACTCGGAGCGGTTGAGCAGGCCGGTCAGCCCGTCCCGGGTCGCCTGCACCCGCAGCTCGGAGGTCTGCTGCTCGTGGCTGAGCGCCGACATGCTGAAGGTGACCACCACGAGCAGCACCATCATGAGCAGGGTCGTGACCTGAGCCCCGAAGACCGCCAGGAAGAACGGGTGGGTCGGGCCGACGACCACGAACGCGATCGTGCGCGCCAGGTAGAACACGGCGATGACGGCCGAGACGACGGCCATCGCCGTGAGGACGAACCGGTACTGGACGCGGGCGGCGCCACCGGCGCCGAGGTCGCGCAGCACCAGGGCGAGCTCCCGCGCGGAGGCGCCGATCAGGCAGGCCATGCCGGCCAGGTAGACCGCACCACCCGACCAGATGTCGGTGCGCGGGTCGTCGGCGAACGACACGACCAGCACGGTCGCCGGCACCACCAGCAGCTGCCAGAGCCGCACCCGCCGCTCGCGCAGCGAACGACCACCCGCCCACACGCACGCCGCACCGAGCACCCCCGTCGTGTTGCCGAGCGGGTTCGCCACGACCTGCGCCGGCGACCCGTTGAACAGGAACAGCAGGGCGCTGACGATGAAGAACGTCAGGGACGCGCACCACCAGCCGCTGTACGACGACCGGGTCGAGCGGTAGGTGGCCCCGTAGAAGAGCGCGAGGACACAGATCGCGACGAGCCCGAAGGCCACCCGCAGGGTCACCGTGTCCAGCATGTCTCCAGGCTAGGACGGCTCCCGCCCGCGCGCGCAGGGACGCGGGCGATCATGACCGAAGGCCGGTACGCCATGGTCATTTCGGGTGGATTCACCGCCCGCGGGCCGGGACCTAGTCCCGGGCCGGGACGCACGGCCGCACGACGTAGGCTTCCCCAGCGTGAACCAGCTGCGCGACCCCGCCCATCGGGTCAGTCCCCGGGCCCGCCTGATGTGGTACGTCGAGACCGGGATCTCGGCCGTGATCGTGGCGGTCGGGCTCAGCGTGGCCGCAGTGCTCGCCGGGCCGGACGGCCTGCGCTGGTGGCTGGTGGGTCTTGCCGTCGTCGTCTGCGCGGCGGTCGCGGTCGTCGTCCCGCAGTGGCGCTATCGCGTGCACCGCTGGGAGGTGTCCGCGACCGCGGTCTACACCCAGCGCGGCTGGTGGGCGCGAGAGCGGCGGATCGCGCCGATGTCGCGAGTGCAGACGGTCGACCTCGCCCAGGGCCCGCTCGCGCGGCTCTTCCGGCTCGCGACCGTCACGGTGACCACGGCGTCGGCCGCCGGCCCCCTCCAGATCGAGGGCCTCGACCGGCCGGTCGCGCTGGCGCTCGTCGACGAGCTGACCCGCAAGGCCGACCTCGTCGAGGGTGACGCGACGTGAGCCTGCCCCCGCCGCCCCCACCTCCGCCCCCACCTCCGGCGCCTGCTCCGGCACCGGCCCCGGCCCCCGATGCCTGGCACCGCCTCGACCCCCGCATGCTCCTGGTCCACCCGATCAAGGAGGTCGGCAAGTTCCTGCCGGTGCTGCTCGGCCTGGTCGTCGCCGGCAGCGCGTCCGGCATCGGCCCGTGGGCCCTGCTGGGCGTCGGACTCCCCGTCGGCCTCGGCGTGGTGCGCTACCTCACGACGACCTACCGGATCACCGGCGGCCGGGTCGAGCTGAGGCGCGGACTGCTGCAGCGGCACACCCTCTCCACCCCCGTCGACCGGGTCCGCACCGTCGACCTGAGCGCCTCGCCGATCCACCGGGTGCTCGGCCTGGCGACCGTCGTGATCGGCACGGGCAGCGTCGCGAGCGACAGCGACGAGCGACTCGAGCTCGACGCGCTGCCCCGGGAGGAGGCGGCGCGACTGCGGGCCGCGCTGCTGCGCACCGTCGCGGCCGCCGACGCCCCGGAGCCGGGTGCCGTCCCCGAGTCGGAGCAGGTCGTCGCCCGGTTCTCGCCGCGCTGGCTGTGGTACGCCCCCTTCAGCGGCACCGTCCTGGTCGGCCTCGGCGCGATCGTCGGTGTCGGCTTCCAGCTCATGGAGTCGATCGAGATCCGGGTCAGCGAGGACGACCTCGCCGCGATCGGGCAGTCCTTCGTGCTCACCCTCGTCGTCGGCGCCGTCCTACTGGTGACGCTGCTCGCGGTCGGCGGCTACCTCGTCACCAACGGCGGGTTCGTCCTGAGCCGGCACGGCGCCGCGTGGCACGTCCGGCGCGGCCTGCTCACCCGCCGGGAGACGAGCATCGACGTCGCCCGCCTGGCCGGCGCCAGTATCGGCGAGCCGGCCGCCCTGCGCCTGGCGCGCGGTCGCCGGGTGGGCGCGATCGTCACCGGTCTCAGCGGCGACCAGTCCAGCTCGGCCGTCCTGCTTCCCCCCGCACCCCGCGCGACCGGGTACGACGTCGCGGCCGCCGTGCTGGGCACGACGGCCCCGGTCACCGGCGCGCTGCTCCCCCACGGCCGGGCGGCGACCACCCGGCGCTACACCCGGGCCCTGCTCGGCGCGCTGCCGTTCGTCGCGGCGGTCGTGGCCGCGGTGCTCGCGGGGGCGCCGACCTGGCTGCTCCTGCTCGCGGCGGCGCCGGTCGTCGTCGCCCTCGCCCTCGCCCGCGACCGGGCCGGCGCGCTCGGGCACGCCTTCGTCGACGGCCACGTGGTGATGCGCTCCGGCTCGGCGCTGCGCACCCGCGACGCACTCGCCGCGGGCCACGTGATCGGCTGGAACCAGCGCGCCACCTGGTTCCAGCGCCGGGCCGGGCTGGTCTCGCTGGCCGCGACGACGGCCGGCGGCAAGGGCCAGGTCCACGTGCCCGACGTACCGGTGGCCGCGGCGATCGCACTCGCCGAGGCGGCGACGCCGGGCCTGCTGGGCCAGTTCCTGACCCGCTAGGTCCAGTCCGCCGCGAGCTCGAGCCGGGTGAGCAGGCGGTGCGGTCGCTCCAGCGCACGGGCCACCCGGTCGTCGCGCCGCATCGGGTTGGCTCCGGCGCCGGGCCGGACGACGAGGTCCTCCGGCCCCGGGACGGTGCCGCAGGCCGGGCAGCGGCCGAGCGCGTCGACGTCGGTGCCGCAGTCGGCGTGGCTGAAGACCCGCGCGGGGTGGCGGGCCCCGACGTGCTGCTCGCCCCACCTCGCGAGCGCGAACACGACCGGCCACAGCGCCCGCCCGGCCTCGGTGAGGAGGTACTCCGGGTGTCCGTCGACCGTGGTCCGGGACAGCACTCCGTCGGCGACGAGGCCGTCGAGGCGGGCGGTGAGCACCGCTCGAGAGATGTCGAGATGGTCCCGCAGGTCGGTGAACCGGCGGACGCCGAAGAAGCAGTCCCGCAGGATCAGCAGGGTCCATCGCTCTCCCACGACCTCGAGGGCGCGCGCGAGATAGCAGCCCTGCTGGTCGTATCCGGTGCCGAGCGCCACACCGCCATCCTAGCTCGAAGTCTGTTCACCAGACCATGACTCTGCCACCATGGTTCGGTGAACAGACCAGCCGCGGCGGCCCTCACCCTGACCTCCGTCAGCACCTTCGTCGCGATGGTCGCCTACTCCGGCCCGCTCGGGAACGCGACCACCCTCACGGCCGCGTTCGTCGCGTCCCCCGCGGCGACGACCTGGCTGCTCAGCTCGATGAGCGTCGGCCTGGCCGTGGGCCTGCTGCCGGCGGGAGCGCTGGCCGACCTGACGGGACGACGGCGGGTGTTCACCGGCGGCGCCCTCGTCTTCGCCACGGGCTCAGCGCTCTGCGCCGTGGCCGCGGACACCCGGACGTTCGTCACCGGCCGCGTGATCGAGGGCCTGGGCGCGGCCGGTGTCATCGCCACCGGCCTCGGCCTGGTCGCCGCGGTCACGACCGATCCGGCGCACCGCGCCCGCTCGGCCGCGTGGTGGGGCGGCAGCATGGGCCTCGGGATCGCGGGCGGACCGCTGCTCACGGGACTCTTCGACCTCGGCGAGCTGTGGCCGGCGACCTACGCACTGCTCACGGCAGCCGGGCTCGCCATGGCCGCGGCGGCGCGCCGCTGCTTCGTGGAGTCCGAGGTCGACCCCGGGCGCCGGATGGATCTCGCCGGCGCCGCACTGATGGCGATCGGCCTCACCGCGCTGCTGGTCACGCTCGTCGAGGCCCGCCGCGGCGACCTGGGGGTCGCCGTGACCGGCGCCGCCGTCGCGCTCGTCACATTGGCCGGCTTCGCCGTCGTGCAGGTGCGCCGTCGCCACCCGATGCTCGAGCCCGCCCTGCTGCGCCACCGGGGATTCACGGCCGCCGCGCTCGCGGCCGTGGGCACCGGCGCCGGCGTCATCGCCCTGATGTCGTTCTCGGGCACCTTCGCGACCGGCGCGATGGGCCTGAGCAGCCTCCAGGCCGGCGCCCTGCTCGCACTCTGGTCGGCGACGAGCGCTGTGGCCGCGCTCGCGCTGCGCCCTCTCACCCTGCGCCTCGCCGGCACCACCCAGCTCGCCGCGGGCCTGGTCGGCGCCGGCGTGGGCCTGCTCATGCTGTCGGGACTCGGCGGCCCGCCGTCCGCCCTCCGACTGGCACCGGGGCTGATCGTGGCCGGGATCGCCAGCGGGCTCCTCAACGGAGGTCTCGGCCGGCAGGCGATCGCGACCGTGCCCGCCGGGCGGGCGGCGGTCGGCACCGGCGTCAACAACACGGCCCGGTACGTCGGGGCGGCGGTCGGCACCACGCTGGTCAGCGTCCTCGCGGCGACGCCCCACGCCTCGGCGGCCGCGCAGGTGGCAGGCTGGAACCACGTCACCCTGCTCGCCGGCGCGATCTCACTCGGGACCGCCGTCGCGATCGTCGCGATCGACCGGGGTCGACCCGCCGAGGAGGCCCGATGACCCACGCACCCGACCAGCCCGACGGCAGCTACGCGCCGGTGACGGACGGCCGGCCCGACCCCGGCGAGGTCGTCTGGGCCTGGGTGCCCTACGAGGACGACCCGCGCCAGGGCAAGGACCGGCCGGTGCTGGTCATCGGCACCGCGACCGACCGCGACGGCGGCGAGCTGCTGCACTGCCTGGTCATGACGAGCAAGGACCACGACCGCGACGAGGCCCAGGAGGCTGCCGCGGGGAGGTACTGGATGGATATCGGCACCGGCGCCTGGGACCCGCGCGGGCGCCCCAGCGAGGTCCGGCTCAACCGGCTCCTGGTCCTCGACCCCCACGACGTACGACGCGAGGGGGCCGCGCTGGATCCCGGTATCTACGCGGAGGTCATCGCCGCGCGCCGGCGGTTCACGCGCTGAGCCCGGATCGGCGGAGGGGTCAGCGCAGGAGCAGGGAGCCCCGCCAGATCTTGTGGTCGCGCTCCGCGACCATGCCGTTCGTCTCCAGGACCGGCATCACCTTCTCGCCCATCCAGGCGATCGTCTCGCGGTAGCTCTCGTTGCCGAGCGCCTGCCGGCGGGCCTCTGCCGGGTCGAGTCCGACGGATGCGTAGACCTCGGGGTGGACCAGCGAGCGCATCGTCACGTAGGCGACCTGCGCGGTCATCGCCTGGTGCCAGCGCAGCTTCGCGCGGCTCAGGCCGCGCACGGCCTTCTCCAGCTCGTCGCGCGCGAAGGTGACGTGGCGGGCCTCCTCGGTGACGTGGATCCGCGCGACCATCCGGGTCAGCGGCTGGATCCGTTCGTCGCGCATCATCTCGCGCTGCCAGCGGTCGACCGGCTCCTCGCCGATCAGGATGCCGGCGTACGCGCTGGCGCCGCGCAGGGTCAGCGGGCCGAGCTTCGCGAGCCGGCGCGGCATCGGGCGGGGACCGTAGGCCGGCACGCCCATCGCACCGATCGCGCGGCCGAACATGACCGTGTGACGGGTCTCGTCACCGACCTCGGTGAGCGCGAACTGGGTGCGCGCCGACCGCGGGTCGGCACTGTAGGCGTCGCGCAGCAGGATCTGCATGAGCACGATCTCGAACCAGATCCCGACGCTGGCGATGCTCGCGACCTCGTGCATGGACAGCGTGATCCGCTGCTCCTCGCTCAGCCGGCGCCACATCGGCGTGCCGTAGAGGGACATCCGCTCCGGCTGCATCCACCACAGCCCGGGGACGGGCGGCGCGTTCCAGTCGAGGTCGACCTCGGGGTCGTAGGACTGGCGCGCCGTCGAGCGCAGCAGCCGCTGCGCCAGCGCGTCCGCCCCGCTGGCACCGGTGACGTCGTCGACGAGGGTCACGGTCTGCCTCCTGGCTCCTCAGTGATGACTACATATTACCGTCGGTAACGGATAATAGTACCCTGGGGCCCATGGCCTCCAACGTCAAGCGCGACGGGCGCACGACCCGCTGGGAACAGCACCGCACCGAACGGCGTGAGGAGTTCGTCCTCGCGGCCGTGCGCGCCATCGACGCGCTCGGCCCGGACGCGTCGGTCGCCGACATCGCCGCCGAGGCGGGCGTGAGCAAGCCGGTCCTCTACCGCTACTTCGCCGACAAGAGCGAGCTGCACGCCGCGGTCGGCTCGTGGGCGGCCGACCTGGTCCTCGCGCGCGTGCTCGCCGCGGTGCTCACCCCCGCGTCGGCCCGCGACCGGGTGAGCGCCGGCGTGGCGGCGTACCTCGACACGCTGGCCGAGCATCCCCAGGCCTTCCTCCTGCTCAGCCGGCCCGCCGGCGGCACCGACCCGCTGGCCGCCGGGAAGGACCAGGTCGCCACCAAGCTGACCCGCCTGCTCGGCGACGCGCTGCGCCATCTCGGCGGCGACACCGGCGCGGCCGAGCCGTGGGCGCACGCCGTGGTCGGTCTCAGCACGTCCGTCGGCCACTGGTGGCTGGAGCGGCACACCGTCTCGCGCGCGGCCGCGGCCGCCTACCTGAGCGACTTCATCTGGCACGCGCTCTCCGGTGCGACCGCGGAGAGCGGCGTCGACCTCTCCCGCCTCGACGCCGGGCGCGGCACGGGCAGCGTCACCCCGATCCGCACGGAGCGCCGCCGGTGAGCGCGACGCCCGGCGTCCGGCCCGCGGCGCACGAGCCCCAGGCGGAGTACGACGGCCCGGCGACCCTCGTCGTCGAGGGCGCGGAGCACCCGGTCGCGGTCACCCTGCGGGGCGCCTTCCAGCCGCTCGACGGGCATTTCCACTGGTACGGCCGGATCGCCGCCTCCGCCACTCTCGCCACGGTCCGCAGCGGGTCGTCCGTCACCCTCCGCACCGCCCACGGCACCGCCGACGGCAAGGTCGCCGACGTCGACCCCTGGGGGCGGTTCCGGGTCAGCGGGACCGGTCGGCCGCCCTTCTGAGGTCCCCGAGGCGGACTCGGCTCAGCCGGGCGTGACGATCACGTCGACCGCCTCGAGCTCGGTGTCCGGCCCCGCGCGATAGGCGTGCGGACGGTCGGCCGCGAAGCGCACGTGGTCACCGGGGCCGAGCGCGACCGAGCGGCCGTCGTACTCCACGACGCCCGCGCCGCTCACCACCACCAACTGCTCCTCGACCCCTCGCGAGTGGGCCGGCGAGCGGCGCTCGACGCCCGGCGCGAGGCGGATCAGGTAGACCTCGGTCGTGCGGCCCGGCTCGCGCACCACCCGGACCCGGGTCGTGACCATGCCGTGGTCCGCGAGCACGGCACCGTCGTGGTCGTCGAGCAGCGCGGCCAGCGGTACGCCGAGCGGCGCCGCGACGGCGTACAGGGTGTCGAGGGTGGGGTTGCGCCGTCCGGTCTCCAGCTCCGAGAGGGAGCCCTTGCCGATCCCGGCCTGGGCGGCCAGGGCCGAGAGGGAGAGGCCGCGCGCCTCCCGCAGCGCCCGGATGCGGGCCCCGACGCCCGCGCCGGCCGGCTCCGCCACTCGCGCCATCGGCTCCCCTCCGCCTAAGATGTTCCGTAAACAGAACGCCGCACCGGTGTTCGCGAGGAGGCGGCGTGTCCGAGCAGAGTACTCACGGTCCCGTGCTGGCCGGCGTCGTCACCGCGCTCGTCGGGTTCAGCAGCTCCTTCGTCGTCTGCCTGGCCGGGCTCACCGCGGTCGGGGCGTCCCCGCGACAGGCGGCCTCCGGCCTCGCCACCCTGCTCGTCACCCAGGCCCTCGGCATGCTCTGGCTCTCCGTGCGGCACCGGATCCCGGTGACCCTGGCCTGGTCGACCCCCGGCGCCGCGCTGCTGGCCACGTCGGCCGGCGTCACCGGCGGTTGGCCGGCCGCGGTCGGCGCCTTCGTCGCGACCGGCGTGCTCATCGTGCTGACCGCCCTCATCCCGCGGGTCGGCGACCTGGTCGCCGCGATCCCGGCCAGCCTGGCCCGCGCCATGCTCGCCGGCGTCCTGCTCCCGCTGTGCCTGGCTCCCGTGACCGCGCTGGTCGACTCCCCGGCCGCCGTCGCCCCGCTGGTCGTGACCTGGCTGCTGCTCCTGCGGATCGCCCCGCGTTGGGCGGTGCCCGGGGCGCTGCTCGTCGCGCTGATCACCGTGGTGGCCACCGCGCGGATCGACGCCGCCGACCTCGCGCCGCACCTGACCTGGACCACGCCGTCCTGGTCGCTGTCGGCGCTCGTCGGCATCGCCCTGCCGTTGTACGTCGTCACGATGGCCTCGCAGAACGTGCCCGGCGTCGCGGTGATGAACGGGTTCGGCTACCGCGTGCCCTGGCGGGAGTCGCTGGCCGTCACCGGCCTCGGCACGGTCGTCGGCGCTCCCACGGGCGGGCACGCGATCAACCTGGCCGCGATCACCGCCGCCCTCGCCGCGGGCCCGACGGCCGGGCCGGACCCGCGCCGGCGCTGGATCGCCGCCGTCACCGCGTCGATCGCCTACCTGGTCCTCGCGGTGGGCAGCACCGCGCTGGCCACCCTCGTGGTCGCCGCCGCGGACGGCGTGATGCAGGCGGCGGCCGGTCTCGCCCTGCTCGGCACGCTCGGCGCGGCGCTGGGCGACGCCCTCGCCGACCCCGCGGAGCGGGAGCCGGCCGCGGCGACCCTCGTCGTCGCGGCCTCCGGCATCAGCGTGCTCGGGATCGGTGCCGCGTTCTGGGCGCTCGTGGTCGGCCTGCTGCTGCGGGCCTTCCTGCGCGCGGGGCGGCCCCAGGTCAGGCCAGGCGGAAGAGCGTCGACTTCAGCCCGAACCTGACCCGGAACTGGTCGCCGGTCAGGGTCGTGCTGGTGCTCGCGCCGACGACCTTGACCTCCGTCACCCGCCCTCCGGCGTTCGGGTCCGGGCTGGCGACGAGTTCGAGGTGGTCGAAGTCGCCGATCCCCGGGAACTGCGCCTCGATCGCGTCGTCGGTCAGCTGCACCGACCAGGAGTTGTTGGGGTTGCCCGAGCCGGCCTCGTAGGGGTCCGGCTTCGCGACCTGGTACGGCAGCGTGCCGAGCGCGGTCCAGCCGCCGTTGCTGGAGGAGAACTGGGTGAACGCCGGCGCGCCGCCGTACGTGCGGACCTGCCGCGCGGTCGCCTTGATCGCGGCGGTCGCCTCCGGCTGTTCCACGCCGACGCCCCGATAGACCTGCGACTGCGTGGTGTCGTAGACGTCGAAGACACCGCGGTCGTTGTTGTCGCGCTCGAAGATCGCGTACGTGCGGGCGGCGACCGCCTGCGCCTGGACGGCCTGCGGGTGCCACTTGGCGGGCATCTCGGAGGGCACGACCCCGCGCAGGTACTTCTCCACGCTCACCACGTTGACGGTGTCGCGGCCCTGACCGCCGGCCGGGACGACGGAGCGGATCTTGCCGCGGTAGTCGACCGGACCGCCCGGCATGTAGAGCCGGAGGGTGCCGCCCTTGGCCTTGAACTCGGCCTGCCCGGGGATGATCCGGACCTTCTTCCAGCGCTTCACCTTGACCGAGAGCTTGGTGTCGCCGCCGTGGGCGGTCAGCTTCCAGCGCTTCGCGCCGCGCTGGCCCAGCTTCCAGGTCCTGCCGGTGGCGAGACTGCGGACCTTGAGCTTCGCGCGGTGCTGCACGACGACATTGCTGGAGGTGTCGCCGGTGAGCAGCACCTTCACCGGGCCGCCTGCCTGCCCGGGCGCCGTACCCGGGTAGTAGAAGTCGAGGATCTGCGCGACGCTGAGGCCCTGCTCGGCCGCGCCCTTCGCGCCGTACTGCGACAGGCCCTTGCCGTGCCCCCACCCGCTGCCGGCGAGCGTGACCGTCTCCGGGCCCGCCGCCGGGGCCGCCGCGGCGGTCGGCAGCGCGCCGGGCAGGGCGGCGGGCAGGCCGACCCCGAGAGCGAGGCCGGTGACGAGCGTGGTGACGGTTCCCGGGAACAGGCGCATCGTCCGAGAGTAGCCGCCGGTTGAGGCCACGACGCCGTCGCGCAATAGGCTGGAACCATGACCGAGCTCGACAGCACGCAGACCCCGGCCCCGACGAACGCGGCCGTGATCTCGGGAGCTAGCGCCGACAGTGCTGATTTTTCGGTACCGGACAAGCCGGCGCTGGAGGGCCTCGAGGAGAAGTGGGCGCAGCGCTGGAAGGACGCCGACACCTACGGCTTCGACCGCACCCAGCCCCGCGAGAACGTCTACGCGATCGACACCCCGCCGCCGACCGTGAGCGGCAGCCTGCATGTCGGGCACGTGTTCTCCTACACCCACACCGACCTGATCGCCCGCTTCCAGCGGATGCAGGGCAAGTCCGTCTTCTACCCGATGGGCTGGGACGACAACGGCCTGCCCACCGAGCGCCGGGTGCAGAACTACTTCGGCGTGCGCTGTGACCCGTCGCTGCCGTACGACGCCGACTTCACCCCACCCGCCAAGCCGGACCCCAAGCGACAGATCCCGATCAGCCGGCCCAACTTCATCGCCCTGTGCGAGCAGTTGGTCGAGCAGGACGAGAAGGTCTTCGAGGACCTCTGGCGCACCCTCGGCCTCAGCGTCGACTGGAACACCACCTACACGACGATCGGCCCGAAGGCGCAGACCGTCAGCCAACGGGCCTTCCTGCGCAACCTGGCCCGCGGCGAGGCCTACCTCCAAGAGGCGCCCACGCTGTGGGACGTCACCTTCCAGACCGCGGTCGCGCAGGCCGAGCTGGAGGCCCGCGACTACGCCGGCGCCTACCACCGGGTGGCCTACCACCGCCCCGACGGCGCCCCCGTCTACGTCGAGACGACCCGTCCCGAGCTGATCGCCAGCGCCGTCGCCCTGATCGCGCACCCCGACGACGAGCGCTACCAGGACCTGTTCGGCACCACGGTCACCTCGCCCGTCTTCGGGGTGGAGATCCCCGTGCTGGCGCACGCCGCCGCCGAGAAGGACAAGGGCGCCGGCATCGCGATGTGCTGCACCTTCGGCGACCTCACCGACGTCCAGTGGTGGCGCGAGCTGCAGCTGCCCGTCCGCACGGTCATCGGCCGTGACGGCAGGTTCCTGCGGGAGACCCCGGAGTGGCTCTCGGGCGAGGCCGCCGCGGCGGCGTACCAGGACCTCCAGGGGAAGACGGTCCACTCGGCGCGCGAGGCGATGGTCGCCAAGCTCAAGGAGTCAGGGGACCTCGACGGCGACCCGAAGCCCACGCAGCGGATGGCGAACTTCTACGAGAAGGGCGACAAGCCGCTCGAGATCGTCTCCACCCGCCAGTGGTACATCCGCAACGGCGGTCGCGACGGCGAGATCCGCAAGCAGATGCTCGAGCGCGGTGCCGAGATCGAGTGGCTGCCGCCGCACATGAAGCACCGCTACGACAACTGGGTCGGCGGCCTCAACGGCGACTGGCTGGTCTCGCGACAGCGCTTCTTCGGCATCCCGTTCCCGGTCTGGTACCCCCTCGACGCCGAGGGCGAGCCCGACTACACCCGACTGCTGCTGCCCACCGAGGCCGAGCTGCCGATCGACCCGTCGACGCAGGCGCCGACCGGCTACACCGAGGAGCAGCGCGGCAAGCCGGGCGGCTTCATCGGCGATCCCGACGTCATGGACACCTGGGCGACCTCCTCGCTCACCCCGCACATCGCGGGCGGCTGGGAATCCGACCCCGACCTGTGGTCGCGGGTGTTCCCCATGGACCTGGCCACCCAGGCCCACGACATCATCCGCACCTGGCTGTTCTCGCGGGTCGTGCGGGCACACTTCGAGAACCACGTGGCGCCGTGGTCGCACGCGATGATCTCCGGCTTCATCGTCGACCCGGACCGCAAGAAGATGTCGAAGTCCAAGGGCAACGTCGTCGTCCCCAACGAGATCCTCGACAAGTACGGCGCCGACGCGGTCCGCTGGCGGGCCGCCATCGCCCGCCCCGGTCTGGACTCGCCCTTCGACGAGACCCAGATGAAGGTCGGACGCCGGCTGGCGATGAAGGTCCTCAACGCCTCGAAGTTCGTCCTCGGCAGCGTCGGCGCCACGACCTTCAGCGCCGCCGCCGTCAGCCAGCCCGTCGACACCGCTCTGCTGGGCCGCCTCGCCGGCGTCGTCCGCCGCGCCACCGAGGCGTTCGAGGCCTACGACTACACGACCGCCCTCGAGGTCAGCGAGAAGTTCTTCTGGGAGTTCTGCGACGACTACCTCGAGCTGGTCAAGGAGCGCGCGTACGCCGACGACGGCGACGCCTCCTCCTCCGCCCAGGCCACCCTCGCCTTCGCGCTGCAGGTCCAGCTCCGACTCCTCGCGCCCTTCCTCCCCTATGTCACCGAGGAGGTCTGGTCCTGGTGGCAGGAGGGCTCGGTGCACCGTGCCCCGTGGCCGACGGTCGCCGAGCTCGGCTCCCCCGCCGCCTCCGACGGCTCCCTGATCGACGCCGTCGCGGGCGCCCTGTCCGGCATCCGCGGCGCGAAGTCGGCCGCCAAGGTCAAGATGCGGGCGCCGCTGGCCCGGGTCGAGGTCACCGGTCCCGCCCGGCTGGTCGAGGCCGCCGAGAAGGCCGCCGAGGACCTGCGTCGCAGCGGCAACGTGGTCGGCGAGCTCGTGTTCACCACCGCCGAGGACGCCACCGAGCTGACCGTGAGCGCCGAGATCGCCGAGGAACCCGCTGTGCCCGCCGAGGGCTGAGCGCCGCTCGGGGACTTCACGGCGGCTCTGCGGCGTCGGATTCACCACGGGATGTAGGCCAAGCGGCGCTTCCCAGGTGGAACTCCGCACGGGAAGCGCTGGTTGGGCTACATCCCGTGGTGAATCCGCAGTCACGTTAGAGCGATACGCGAGCCAGCACGCTCACGACGCCCAGCCGCGGTACCGCGGTAGCCGATGCTCCAGCCGGCGCGCCAGGGCGCCAGGTCGGTCGTAGTCCGACCAGATGAACCGGATAACGACGAACTGGGTCGCCTCTCGGATGCCGTCCTCACGCTTCTTCTCCTCGAACACCACCTCGCCCGGCTCCTGCCCCTCCCGCAGCAACCTGCCGTACTTCACCTTCCCGTCGAACTCACCGATGGTCTGGTACTCGGGCCAGGCCCAGTCGCAGATGCCGAGCAGTTGATCGTCCCGACCGCGGACCTCCCATTGCAGCTCAGGCGCCGGGAACCCGAGGACGCGGAACCACCACCGTCCACGGCTCTCCCCCACCGAACCGGCGCTTCCGTCGGCCATCCGGACCGGGATCTGGAGATGGCGCATGAACGGCCAGTTCTGCATGTGAGCGTGCCGCGCGCGGAGAGCGGCCTCGTCGAACAGCCGCGATCGGAGTCCGGCATCGAGCACGCACAGCGCCGCCTCGTTGCCGTGACGTGAAGCAGCCTCGAGGACGCACCGCTCGGGGCGCAGGACCTGACCGATCTCGGTGTCGATCACGTCGCCCTCGAGAGCCACTCCTTCATGGTGGACGACGTCACCCTCGATGCGCCCCTGGGCACCGTCGAGTCTGGTCACGTGGACCCGGCGCAGGTCGAGCTGCCACGAGTCGATGCGGTGAGCCAGGACGCCCGACGTATGGCTGAGCGCGACCGCGCCCCCGAGCGATCGCAGCACCGCTCGGGACCGCACGAGGTGGCGTCCGACATCGTCCAGGGTCGCCCATTCGTCACCGAAGGCGTAGTAGCCCCGCCGGAACCGGATCCAGTGGCCGGCACGCACCAAGCGGGTGATGTCCTTGTCCGCGTAACCGGCATTGAGCGCTTCGCGGCGGGTGAAGAAGCCGCATTCAGCGGTGAGGAAACGCAGCGGGTCCATGCAGCGATCATCTGCGAATCGGCATGATGCCTGCAGGCCGCGCAGCGTGGCCTGTGGATAAGCGGGCCCGTTCGCTCCTTGTGGACGCTCTTCGGCACCTGCGGCGGGTTCATCACGGGATGGAGACGGATGGTCGCTTCCGTGGTGGAACTCCACTACGGAAGCGTGGGTTCACCTACATCCCGTGATGAATCCGAAGCCCCCGGGACACAGGAACGCCCCGCCAGGTTAGGCAGACCGGTCAGGCCGACTTCTTCTTCTTGGTCTCCCGCAGCACCAGCGTGGGCGCGACATCGTCCATGACGACGTCGCGGGTCACCACGACCTTCTCGACGTCTCCACGGCTGGGGACGTCGTACATCACGTGAAGGAGGACCTCCTCGATGATGGCGCGCAGGCCGCGGGCACCGGTGCCGCGCTCGAGGGCCTTGTCGGCGATCGCGGCGACGGCGTCGTCGGTGAACTCCAGCTCGACACCGTCGAGGTCGAAGAGCTTCTTGTACTGCTTGACCAGGGCGTTGCGCGGCTCGGTGAGGATCTGGACCAGGGCCTCCTGGTCGAGCGGGCTGACGCTCGCGATCAGCGGCAGGCGGCCGATGAACTCGGGGATCAGGCCGAACTTGGTGAGGTCCTCGGGGCGGACCTGGGCGAGCAGGTCGTCGGCGGCCCGCTCGGCCTCGCCACGCGGCTCGGCGGTGAAGCCGAGGGACTTCTTGCCCACCCGCTGCTCGATGATGTGCTCCAGGCCGGCGAAGGCGCCGCCCACCACGAACAGGATGTTGGTGGTGTCGATCTGGATGAACTCCTGGTGCGGGTGCTTGCGGCCGCCCTGCGGCGGCACCGAGGCGGTGGTGCCCTCGATGATCTTCAGCAGCGCCTGCTGGACGCCCTCACCGGAGACGTCGCGCGTGATCGACGGGTTCTCGGCCTTGCGGGCCACCTTGTCGATCTCGTCGATGTAGATGATGCCGGTCTCGGCCTTCTTGACGTCGTAGTCGGCGGCCTGGATCAGCTTGAGCAGGATGTTCTCGACGTCCTCGCCGACGTAGCCGGCCTCGGTCAGCGCCGTGGCGTCCGCGATCGCGAACGGGACGTTGAGCATCCGGGCCAGGGTCTGGGCGAGATAGGTCTTGCCACACCCGGTCGGACCGATGACGAGGATGTTGGACTTGGCCACCTCGACGACCTCGTCCTTGCTGTGCTTGCCCGACGCACCGCCGATCGCCTGCACACCGGCCTGGACTCGCTTGTAGTGGTTGTAGACCGCGACCGCGAGGGACTTCTTGGCCTGCTCCTGCCCGATGACGTAGGAGTTCAGGAACTCGAAGATCTCCTTGGGCTTGGGCAGGTCGGCGAGCTCGACCTCGGAGCCCTCGGCGAGCTCCTCCTCGATGATCTCGTTGCACAGGTCGATGCACTCGTCGCAGATGTAGACACCCGGACCTGCGATGAGCTTCTTGACCTGCTTCTGGCTCTTGCCGCAGAACGAGCACTTCAACAGGTCGCCACCGTCACCGATGCGTGCCACGGGTCCTCCTCACAATCGAACTCCCCGACCGTACCCCCTGGCGCGCTCCCGCGGGAGCGTGACACGAGGGGTACGGTCGGGTCATTCGTCGTCGTCTCGGTCGCCTGTCCGTCCGTACTCAGGCCAGGGCGGGGGTCTGCTTGAGCGACTCCAGGACGGCGTCGATCAGGCCGTACTCGATGGCTCCCTGGGCGGTGAGGATCTTGTCGCGCTCGATGTCGCGGCTGACCTCGTCGATCGACTTGCCGGAGTGGTCGCTGATCATCTTCTCGAGCAGCTCGCGCATGCGGAGGATCTCGTTGGCCTGGATCTCGATGTCGGAGGTCTGGCCGAAGGTGCCCTCGGTGTAGGGCTGGTGGATCAGGATCCGGCTGTTGGGCAGCGCGAGCCGCTTGCCCTTGGCACCCGCGGCGAGCAGGATCGCCGCGGCCGAGGCCGCCTGGCCGATGCACACGGTCTGCACATCGGGCTTGATGAACTGGATCGTGTCGTAGATCGCGGTCAGCGCCGTGAACGAGCCACCGGGGCTGTTGATGTAGATGCTGATGTCCTGATCGGGGTTCATCGACTGCAAGCACAGCAGCTGGGCGATGACGGCGTTGGCGACGTCGTCGGAGATCGGCGTGCCGAGGTAGATGATGCGGTCCTCGAACAGCTTGGCGTAGGGGTCGATCCGGCGGAAGCCGTAGGAGGTCCGCTCTTCCCACTGCGGGATGTAGTAGTTCATGCCTTGATCACTCAGTCCTTCTTGTGGGCGGGCCGGCCCTCGTCGGAGGCTTCCTTGGCGCTCTTGACGACCTTGTCGACCAGGCCGTACTCCAGCGCCTCCTGCGCGGTGAACCAGCGGTCGCGGTCGGCGTCCTCGGTGACCTGCTCGACGCTCTGGCCGGTGTGCTCGGCGATGAGGTCGAGGAGCACCTTCTTGATGTGCAGCGACTGCTGCGCCTGGATCTTGATGTCGGAGGCCGAGCCGCCCATGCCGGACGACGGCTGGTGCATCATGATCCGCGCGTGCGGCAGGGCGTAGCGCTTGCCCTTGGCCCCGGCGCAGAGCAGGAACTGGCCCATCGAGGCGGCCAGACCCATGCCGACGGTCGCGACGTCGTTGGGGATGTAGTTCATCGTGTCGTAGATCGCCATGCCGGCGTCGACGGAGCCACCCGGGGAGTTGATGTGGAGGAAGATGTCCGCCTCGGGGTCCTCCGCCGAGAGCAGCAGCAGCTGGGCGCAGATCGCGTTGGCGTTCTGGTCGCGGACCTCGGAGCCGAGGAACACGATCCGCTCGCGGAGCAGCCGGCTGTAGATGTTGTCGTCGAGCAGGTTGAGACCGGCTCCACCGTTCATCTCGGGCCCTCGCGTGGGGCCAGCGGAAAACTGAGTCACGCGGCTGACACTAGCCGGAGCGGGAGACAGATCCACGCGTTCGACACCGCTGTTCGCCGACAGCAGATTTGTCGTCGGCTGCGCACCGGTAGCCTGCCGGGAGCGCAGCGCCCGACCGTCTCAGGAGGTCCCATGTCCGCGGGTTCACCCACCGGCCGGCTGGTCGCCGCCCTCACCCTCGTGACGGGCCTGGCGCTCGCCGCCTGCGACGGCGGCGGGAGCGACCCGGGTCGACCCGGCGACGGCACGGCGAGCCCGACGGCGGCCGCGGCCGCCGTCCTCCGCGAGCCGGGGCGGGCCTGGGAGCTGTCGGCCGCCGACGTCGTCCCGAACGGCCGGTTCGTCCCGTTGGGTCCCCTCGGCGACGACGAGGTCGCGGCTCCGAGCGCGATCGCCGTCGGCGACGTGCTCGTGGCGGCGGTCGCCGACGCCAGCACCGGCGACGCGGCGCCGCTCCTGGTCGGCGTGTCCGGCGAGGGGAAGGTGCTGTGGCGCGGCAAGGACTTCGGTGCCTGCTGGACGCCGGACGACGCCTCCCTCTACTGCACGCGGGGCAATGCGCTGGTCCGGGTCGACCCCGCCTCCGGCGGCACCGGCGCCGGCGCCGACGTCGCGGTGGCCCCCGGCAGCGCGCCGGTGCTCGATGACGGCGTCCTGTACGTCGTCGTGACGCCCCCGGGGGCCGACGAGAGCGCCTATCCCCCGCCGTTCGCGGTCGCGGCGCTCGACGCGACGACCCTGGCCGACGTCTGGCCGGACGGGCCCGCCGGCGTCGAGGAGCTGGCCGGTCTCGGCGCCGGCTCGCCGGCACTCGACCTCAGCGGCGACGACGTCTCGGTCGCCGCGTGGCGGGAGACCCCTTCCGGGCAGGCCGACGCCACCCAGTTCGAGCTCGACCGGACGACCGGCGAGGTGCTGGGCAGCGCCCACCTCGGCAAGGGCGCCTTCCTCGACCGCCCGTGGACGGTCCGCCGCGGGTTCGGCAACGACAAGATCGAGGTCTCCCGCGACGGGCGGGTCCTGTTCCAACAGGCCGGGCAGCCCTGGGACAGCCAGGACGACCGCCTGGTCTCCCCGGAGGGCCGGCTCGGCGTCGGCGCGACCCTGTACGACGTCGCCACCGGCCAGGCCGTCTGGGAGCGCCCGGACCTCGGTGACGACCTCTCCGGCTGGCGCTGGACGGCCGACCGGGCCCAGGTCGCGGTGACCGGCTACGACACCGAGGCCGGGAAGATCGTCACGACCTACCTCGACGCCGCCACCGGTGAGACACGGTGGTCGGGCCCCGGCAGCGACGTCGCGCCGACCGAGACGCCCGACGCCTTCGTCCAGGTCGAGACCGACTTCGAGTCCTCGTGGGTCGTCCACGCGATCGACCGGGTCACGGGCGAGGTCGCGTGGTCGAAGGACGTGTCCGAGGCCGCCCGCGCGGGCAACAAGGACGGGCTGCCCCTCGGCGGCCCCTACGTCTCGGCGGGCACGGAGTGGACCGTGTGGACGCTGGGCGCGACCACGCTGGTCGGCTTCACCGACTTCCCCGGCTGAGGACCGGCGCGGCGGCGCTAGCGTTCCGCCGCGGCCTTGAGCCCGGCGAGGGTGGTCGCCATACCGGCCTCGAGCTCGTCGGCGTGGGCGTCGGTGCCGCCCAGCAGCAGCGGCGCCACGATCCGGCTGCCGAGGCTCAGCGTGCGGGGCACCGGCCGGCGGTGCACCACCCGGGTCCGCCCCGCGTCGGCGGCGTCGGGCTCGAGCTCCCAGACCCACTGGGCGCCGCTGGACGGCGTGTCCCACACCAGCCGGCGCTCCGGTCGGACGTCGGCGACGACCGAGCGGGTCGGCCACACGACGGCCTTGCGGCGATTGATGCCGAGGTACCACTGCCCCACCCGCAGGCCGCCCGGCTTGAGCGGCACCATCCGGACCGTCTCCGGGCTCCAGTCCGCCAGCTGCCCGAAGTCGGTCAACAGCGCCCACACGTGCGCGGGTGGCGCGTCGATCACGGCCTCGGCGCGCAGCTCGCGCGCGGCGTTCGTCGTCATGCTCGCCATCATGGCGCCGCGCGTCCCGTGCCACCACCTGCGACGGGAGGAGATGCCGGACCTGGCTCAGGCCAGCCAGCGGGCCAGCGCGGTGTGGACCTCGGGGTGGTTAAGCAGGCCGAAGTGATCGGTGCGGCCGAGGTGGAGCACCTCGGCGCCCGGGAACAGATCGGTGCCGCGCCGATCGCGGCCGACCGCCGATCGCGGCGTGACCAGCAGGTCGCCGACGGTCTGGGCCACCGGGTGCCGCGCCGAGCGGGTGAGGGTGGCCGAGACCAGCCGGTAGCGCGCGTGCGGCAGCGGGGGCACGTCGTGGGCCAGCCCCTCGATCAGGTCGTGGATGCCGGGCGCCTGGCGGTCGATGATCCGCCCGAAGGCGGCGATCTCCGGGGCCCGGGCCAGCGTACGGCTGGCGTGGTCGGCCCCGACCGCGAACCACGACCCGAGGTGCGGGGTGCCGAGGGTGACCACGTCGCTGACCAGGCGGGTCCAGGGAGCCGGGGCCGCGCCCTCGGCGACGACGGCCGACGCGGCGCGCAGGACCAGGCCGCCGAGCGAGTGACCCACCAGCGCGATCCGGCCGACCTCGGTCGGCCAGGCGTCGACGAGCCGCTGCATCAGGGAGGCCAGCACCACGCCGTTCTCGCGCAGCGGCAGGCCGGTGTTGGCGCGCAGGTAGACGGGCGTCCAGCCGCGGGCGGCCAGGCGCTCGCCGTACGTCGCGCCGACCCGATCGCGATGGCGGCGCCAGTAGTCCTCGTTCTCGCACAGGCCGTGCAAGAAGACCACGAGCCGCCCGGTGGCCTCCGGGAAGGCGGCGGCGACGCCCTCCGGGGTGAGCGGCACGTCGCGTCCGTCACGGCGCACGGCCATCTCGATCGCGAGCCGCGGACGGTCCCGGCGCAGCTCCTCGCCGATCAGTCCGTTGACCGCGGCGTTGACGAACCGGCCGCGCGGACCCTCCTCCAGGGCCGGCCCGGCGCCCGTCTCCGCCAGGCGCGCGAGCCCGGCACTCGCACCGCGCAGCGAGATCCCCACGGCGCCGTACACGACGCCGGCGATGCCCCGGTGCAGCACCTCGGCCGGGAGTCCCGCCGGGCCCAGACCGCGGCGGACCACGTCGTGGGCGCGGCGGGAGATCGCGCCGTGGGTGTCGCGGGCGGTGGCCACGACCAGGTCGTCGAGGACCGCCGTGGCCAGCGAGAGTGCGTCGACGACGGTCGGGACGGTGGTCATGCGGACAGGCTAGCGAACTGAGTGCACACTCGTACACTCAATGGCGATGTGGCACGCTCGCCCGGTGCGCGCGTTCGAGGAGCTGGTGGCGGAGGCGGAGCAGGCCGACGTGAGCGGCTGGGGCTTCGGCTGGCTGGACGGCAGGGCCAGCGAGGAGCGTCCGCCCTGGGGCTACTCCCGCCTGCTGGCCGAGCGTCTCGCCGGCGTCGGGGACCACGGCGCCGCCCTCGACCTCGACACCGGCGGCGGCGAGGTCCTGGCCGAGGCCCCGGTTCTCCCCGGCCGGATGGTGGTGACCGAGGGATGGGCGCCCAACGCCGAACGCGCCAGGAGGCTCCTGGGGCCGCGCGGCGCGGAGGTCGTCGAGGTCAGCGGCGGGCGACCACTGCCCTTCCCGGACGCCTCCTTCGAGCTGGTCACCGCCCGGCACCCGGTGGCTCCCGACTGGGCCGAGATCGCCCGCGTGCTGCGCCCCGGCGGCCGGTACCTCGCCCAGCACGTCGGTCCGGCGTCGGCGTTCGAGCTGATCGAGTGGTTCCTGGGCCCGCTCCCCGAGGAGCGGCGGGCCCGGGACCCGGAGGACGAGCGGAGCGCGGCCGAGCGGGCCGGGCTCACCGTCGTCGACCTGCGCACGGCCCGCTGCCGGATGGAGCTGTACGACATCGGCGCGGTCGTGTGGCTGCTGCGGAAGTGCGTGTGGTGGGTGCCCGACTTCACCGTCGAGCGCTATCGGGACCGACTGCAGGCGCTCGACGAGCAGCTACGCGCGGGTCGGCCGTTCGTCGCGCATGCGACGCGGCACCTGGTGGAAGCCCGACGCTGACCCCGAGAGCGCCGCACCCGGCATCCCGGTCGCGACTCCGCGGGGAGCACGACCCGAATGCCGGGTGCGAACGGTGGAACAGGTGCCGGTCAGGCCTCGGCGGGAGCCTCGGTCTCCTCGGAATCCTCGGCGGGCTCGCCGATGGTGCCGTCGGCCTGCAGGTTCTTCAGCTCGAGGACGTTGCCGGCGGCGTCCTTGACGGTCGCCCCCTCGACGAGGAGCTGGAGCGCCTTGCCGCGGCGGATCTCCTGGACCAGCTCGGGCACGTGGTTGTGCTCGAACATGTGGTTGACGAACTCCTGCGGGTCCTGGCCGGACTGCTGCGCGCGGCGCATCATGTGCTGGGTCAGCTCGCCCTGGTCGACACCCATCTCCTCCTTGTCGGCGATCTCGTCGAGGAGGAACTGCGCGGCGACGGCGTCACGGACCCGGCGCTCGAGGTCGGCCTCGAACTCCTCCTGGGTCTGCGACTCGTCCTCGAGGTACTTCTCCAGGGTCATGCCGGCCATGACCAGCTGCTGCTCGAGGTTGGCGCGCCGGGCGTTGAGCTCCTCGGTGACCATCGACTCGGGCAGCGGGATCTCGACCTTCTCCAGCAGCGCCTCGAGGACGGCGTCGCGGGCGGCTGCGGCCTGCTCGAGCCGCTTGCCGCGGGTGAGCCGCTCGCGGACGTCGTCGCGCAGCTCGTCGAGGGTGTCGAACTCCGAGGCCTCCTGGGCGAACTCGTCGTCGAGCTCGGGGAGCTCCTGCTCCTGGACCTGGGTGACCTTGACAGCCACCTCGACATCCTGGCCGACCAGGTCGCCGGAGACGAGCTGGGTGGTGAAGGTCTTCTCCTCGTCGACCGACATGCCCACGAGCGCCTCGTCGAGACCCTCGATCATGCCGCCGTTGCCGACCTTGTAGGAGAAGCCGGAGATCTCGGCGCCGTCGACGACCTCGCCGTCGTTGGTGGCGACCAGGTCGATGACCACGAAGTCGCCGTCCTGCGCGGCGCGCTCGACGTCGATGAGGGTGCCGAAGCGCTCACGCAGCGCGTCGACCTGCTCGGCGACGTCGTCGTCGCCGACCGCGAGGTCCTCGACGCTGGCCTCGAGGCCGTCGTACGCCGGGAGCTCGATCTCGGGCTTGACGTCGACCTCGGCGGTGAACTCGAGCGCGTCGTTGTCCTCGAACTTGGTCACCTCGATCTCGGGCTGGGCGAGCGGGGTGAGGTTGTTCTCCTGGAGCGCCTCGACATAGGCCTTCGGCAGCACCTCGTTGACGGCCTCGTCGAGGACCACGCCGCGGCCGATCTGGCGGTCGATGACCTGCGGCGGGACCTTGCCGCGGCGGAAGCCGGGGACGTTGATCTGCTTCGCGATCTTCTGGTACGCCGCGTCGAGGCTCGGCTTGAGCTCCTCGAAGGGCACCTCGACGGTCAGCTTGGCCCGGGTCGGGCTCAAGGTCTCGACGGCGCTCTTCACAGGTGTTCTCCTACTGTCAGTGGGGTGGTGCGCGGGCCGTGGGTGCCCGCCTCGATCGGGTTGATCGGGGTGGATCTGTCGGGGCGACAGGACTCGAACCTGCGGTCTCCTGCTCCCAAAGCAGGCGCGCTAGCCACTACGCTACGCCCCGCGGAACGGCTCGCCGATCCAGCTGCCGGGCCGCACTTCGAGGGGATGACGGGAATCGAACCCGCGTAATCAGTTTGGAAGACTGAGGCTCTACCATTGAGCTACATCCCCGGACGTCCGGCCGCGCTCGCGCACGGCCGATGACCACGCGCAATCGTGCCACACGGGCGGGTGCCCGCCCCAACCGAGGCCGCCACCCGGACCCCACCGTCTAGGGCCGGCGGTGGACCACCAGCAGCGCCCGGTCGTCGTCGGGCGAGCCGACGGCGCCGACCAGGCGCCGGGCCAGGCCGTCCCAGGAGCCGCGCAGCAGGGACTCCGCCTCCCCCATCATGTGGTCGATGCCGAGGTCGATGTCGCGCCGCGGCTCCTCGACCATGCCGTCGGTGTAGAGCAGCAGGCTGTCGCCCGGCGCCAGGCGCCCGCGGTGACAGCCGAACTCGGCGTCCTCGACGATGCCGAGGACCGGCCCCTCGGGGCGCAACGGCTTCCAGCGTCCCGAGCCCGCCTCCCGCTGGAGGGCCGGCGGATGACCGGCCGAGCGGAGCTCGAAGTCGCCGGTCGCCAGGTCGACCGAGACGTGGACGGCGGTCGCGAAGCCCTCCTCCCAGGAACGCTGGAGGAGATAGTCGTTGGCGGCCGGGAGGAAGCGGGCGGGTGGCAGCGCGGCGACCAGACCGCCCATCGCGCCGGACAGCTGCAGGGCTCGGGTGCCGGCGGCCTCGCCCTTGCCGGAGACGTCGACCACGACCAGCTCGATCCGCCGGCCGCGGTCGGTGGCGGTGGCGACCACGAAGTCGCCGGCGAACGGGGACCCGCCCGCCGAGGACAGCGCCGACTGCACCAGCCAGGAGGCCGGGAGCTCGGGGATCTCGCCCTGGGCGAGGATCCGGTCCCGCAGGTCGACGAGCATCGACTGGCCCCGCAGCGGGCCGACCCCGACCACGCCGCGCCGCAGGGACAGCCCGATCACCAGGAACGAGATCAGGTACATCACCGTGAGCGCGACGGCGATGCGCGCCGTGAGCTGGTTCTCCAGCACGGCCGCGCAGGTCAGCGCCACCACGATGAACCCGCCGAACCAGGGCAGGATCCGGTTGCTGAGAAAGAGCACGCCGAGCACCAGCGGGACGAACACCAAGTTGACCGGTACGTCCTCGGGGAACATCCCGATGGCCACGACCATCACGGCCGCCAGGACGCCGAGTGCACAGGCGGTGCCGACGTCGGTCAGCGCCCACCGTCGCCCGGCGCCGATCATGGACGACCGGCCCGGGGTCGCCCGGCCACCGAGCGGGGGGCCCGCTGGCAGCGCGCGCACCAGAACAGGTTGCGACCGCCGAGGACCTCGGTGCGCACAGGGCTCCCGCAGACGTGACACGGCTGGCCGGTCCGGCGGTAGACGTAGACCTCACCGCCGTGGTCGTCCACCCGCGGCTCCCGCCCCATCGCCTCGGGGGTGTGCTCGGGCCGGACGGTGTCGATCCGCCCGGTCCGCACGCCCTCCCCCATCAGCACGACCAGATCGTCCCAGATCGCACGCCACTGTGTGCTGCGAAGCGTGCGACCGGTGCGCAGCGGGTGGATGCGGTGCCGGAACAGCACCTCGGCGCGATAGACGTTGCCGACGCCGGCGAGGACCGTCTGGTCCATGAGCAGGGTGCCGATCGGGGCGGCGCTCCGGCTGATCCGCGCCCACGCCCGGTCGGGGTCGCCGTCGGCGCGCAGCGGGTCCGGGCCCGAGCGGGCGACCACGGCGTCGCGCTGCGCGGCGGTCTCCAGCGCGCAGGTGGTCGCGCCGCGCAGGTCGCCGTACGCCGCGGGACGGGTGGCCGTCGCCGGGCGGACCAGCCGCAGGCGCACCTGTCCCACCGGCGCCGGCACCTCGGCACCGGGATCGAGGTCGTCGTGCACCGCGAACGTGCCGTAGAGGCCCAGGTGGACGTGCACGAACCGATCGCCCTCGAAGCGGACGAACAGCTGCTTGCCCCAGGCCTCGG
Source organism: Nocardioides sp. L-11A (assembly GCA_029961745.1). Lineage (NCBI taxonomy): Bacteria > Bacillati > Actinomycetota > Actinomycetes > Propionibacteriales > Nocardioidaceae > Nocardioides > Nocardioides sp. L-11A. Next base: position 1,711,840 of record CP124680.1, on the reverse strand, counting down.
CGTCGAGCAGCAGGCTGCCGTCGAGCTGGGCCGCCGACGCGGCGAAGCGGCCCTGGGGGCTGCCGACGTGCACGCGGCTCCCCCCGAAGACCGCGGTCAGCTCGCCGGCGAGGCGATGGAGGGTGTGCCCCTCAGGCATCAGGTTCCGTGACCGAGCGCCGAGTCGGGAAGGGGCGGCAGCTCGCCCGTACTGTCGTACGACGACAGCTGGCCGATGCGCCGCACGTGGCGCTCCTCGCCGGGGAACGGCGTGGTCAGGAAGACCTCCACCAGCCGCGTCATCTCGTCGAGGGTGTGCATCCGACCGCCGACGGCGACCACCCAGGCGTCGTTGTGCTCGCGGGCCAGGGCGGCGGTCTCCTCCGACCAGGCCAGGGCCGCGCGGATGCCGTGCACCTTGTTGGCGGCGATCTGCTCGCCGTTGCCGGAACCGCCGATCACCACACCGAGGCTGTCGAGGCCCGCCTCGCGGTCGGCGCGCACGCCCTCGGCCGCGCGCAGACAGAAGACCGGGTAGTCGTCGAGGGCGTCGTAGACGAAGGGACCGTGGTCGACCGGCTCGTAGCCGTGCTCGGTCAGCCAGCCCGTCAGGTGGGACTTGAGCTCGAGGCCGGCGTGGTCGCAGCCGAGGTGAACGCGCATGCGCAGGATTCTCTCAGGCGGAGGTGCCGGGTGGGCGGGTGGGCTGTCGCGGCGGTGGGCGGGCGCTCGCTCGCTGCGGATTCATCACGGGATGTAGGTGAGCCGCCGCTTCTATAGCGGAGTTCCGCTACAGAAGCTCCACTACGCCTACATCCCGTGATGAATCCGCCACCGGCGCCACCCCACTCAAGCGCGATGCAGGCGGCGGGCGGCCTCGGCGACGGAGCCGCTGATCGAGGGGTAGACGGTGAAGGTCTGGGCGAGCTGGTCGGCGGTGAGCCGCTCGGTGACGGCGAGCGCGACCGGGTGGATCAGCTCGGAGGCACGGGGGCCCACGACGACGCCGCCCAGCAGGCTGCGCGAGCCCGGGGCGACGAAGAGCTTCACGAAGCCGTCGACGATGCCCTGCATCTTGGCGCGGGGATTGGTGGCGAGCGGCTGCATGACCACCTCCGCGAGCACCTCACCGGCGTCGACCTGCTGCTGCGTCACCCCGACGGTGGCGATCTCCGGCGACGTGAAGACGTTGGAGGCCACCACTCCCAGGTCGAGCGGCTGGACGGCGTCGCCGAGGATGTGCGCCATCGCGATCCGGCCCTGCATGGCCGCCACGGAGGCGAGCATGAGCACGCCGGTGCAGTCGCCGGCGGCGTACACGCCGGGCACGGAGGTCCGCGAGACCCGGTCGACCGTGACGAAGCCGCCCTCGTCGAGGGCGACACCGGCCGACTCCAGCCCGATGCCCCCGGTGTTGGGGACCGAGCCCAACGCGAGGATGCAGTGGGAGCCGGTCACCTCGCGGCCGTCGGCCAGGGCGACGGTCACGACGTCGCCGGTGCGGGAGACCGACTGCATCCGCGAGCGGGAGAGCACCGTCATGCCCCGGCGGGTGAGCACGTCCTCGAGGACCTGGGCGGCGTCCTGGTCCTCGCCGGGCAGCACCCGGTCGCGCGAGGACACCAGGGTCACCGGGATGCCGAGCGACTGGTAGGCGCTGGCGAACTCCGCGCCGGTGACACCGGAGCCGACCACGATCACGTGCTCGGGCAGCTCGGCGAGGTCGTAGACCTGCTCCCAGGTGAGGATCCGCTCCCCGTCGGGCTGCGCCGTCGGGAGTACCCGCGGGGTGGCCCCGGTCGCGATCAGCACCGCGTCGGCGTCGTACGTCGCCTCGGTGCCGTCGGCGAGGGTGGCCACCACCCGGGCCGGACCGTCGAGGCGACCGCGGCCGGTGACCACGCGCACGCCCTCGCGGAGCAGCCGGCTCCCGATGTCGGCGGACTGCGCGAGCGCCAGCGCCTTGACCCGCGCGTTGACCCGGGCGAGGTCGACTCGCGGCCGGGCGACGTCGATGCCGAGCTCGCCGGCCTCGCTGAGGTCGGTCATCACCTCGGCCGTCGCGATGAGGGTCTTGCTCGGCACGCAGTCGGTCAGCACCGCGGACCCGCCGACGCCGTCGGAGTCCACGACCACGACCTCCGCCCCCAGTTGGGCGGCCACCAGGGCCGACTCGTAGCCACCGGGTCCCCCACCGACGATCACCACGCGCGTCATGGCCGCCATTCTTGCAAGCGCGGGGCTCGCTCTACGATTCCGCCATGCGTCTGTCCCGAGTCGTCACCCCCGTCGCCGCCGTCCTCCTCGCCACCGCGGTCGCTGCCTGCGCCCCCGCGGAGGACGAGCCCGAGGAGCAGAGCGGCAAGAGCGCTTCCGCCGACGAGTGCGCGGTCGCCGACCTGCCCCTGGTGCAGGACGGCATGCTGACGGTCGGCACCGACACCCCGGCGTACGAGCCCTGGTTCGTCGACAACGACCCCACCAACGGCGAGGGCTTCGAGTCCGCCGTCGCCTACGCCATCGCCGAGGAGCTGGGCTTCACGAAGGACCAGGTCACCTGGGTGACCGTGCCCTTCAACAACTCCTACAAGCCCGGCAAGAAGGACTTCGACTTCGACATCAACCAGATCTCGGTCAACCCGGAGCGGGAGAAGGCGGTCGACTTCTCCGACGGCTACTACTCCGCCGCTCAGGCCGTGATCGTGCTCGAGGACAGCCCGGCCGCGAAGGCGACCTCGCTGGCCGACCTCGCGACGTTCAAGATCGGCGCCCAGACCGGCACCACCTCGCTGACCGCGATCCGCGACGTGATCAAGCCCCAGCAGGACCCGCTGGTGTTCCAGAACACCAACAACGCCAAGCAGGCCATGCTCAACGGCCAGGTCGACGCGATCATCGCGGACCTGCCGACGGCCTTCTACATCAGCGCGGCGGAGATCGAGAACAGCACGCTGCTGGGCCAGTTCCAGTACGACGGCGGCGAGCCCGAGGAGTTCGGCCTGCTGTTCGAGCAGGGCAACCAGCTGCTGCCGTGCGTCAACGGCGCGATCGCCGCGCTCCAGGAGGACGGCACGCTCGCCGACATCGAGCAGAAGTGGCTGTCCGACGTCGTGAGCGTGCCCGAGCTCCCGTGAGCACCGGCGCATCCGGGGCCGGCGGACCCGCGGCCGACGGGACCACGTCGGACTGGCGACCGAGCGAGCGCGAGCTCGCCCGGCGCCGGACCCGCTCCCGGCAGCGCCGGCACCGCGTCGTCGTCGCCAGTGTCGCGACCGTCGTGGTGATCGGCGGCCTGGTCGCGGCGCTCGTCCTCTCGCCGGGCTGGCCGCGGGTGCGCGCGACCTTCCTCGACCTGCACCATGCGAAGGAGTCGCTGCCGAGCATCGTCGACGGCTTCTGGCTCAACGTGCGGATGTTCCTCATCGCCGAGCCGATCATCCTGGTGCTCGGCCTGGCGCTGGCCCTGCTGCGACAGGCGCAGTCCGCGTGGCTGGTCCCGCTGCGCGGCCTCGCGGTGGTCTACACCGACGTCGTGCGCGGCATCCCGACGCTGCTGCTGGTGTTCCTCTTCGTCTTCGGCATGCCGGCCCTCGGGCTGGAGGGCATCCCGACCAGCATCTTCTTCTGGGCCACCGTCGCGCTCGTGGTGTCCTACTCGGCCTATGTCGCGGAGGTGTTCCGCTCCGGTATCGAGTCGGTCCACCCCTCCCAGCTCGCCAGCGCCGACGCGCTCGCCCTCTCCCGCGGGCAGACGATGCGCCACGTCATCGTGCCGCAGGCCGTGCGCCGCGTCGTACCCCCGCTGCTCAACGACTTCGTCTCGCTGCAGAAGGACACCGCCCTGGTCGCCTCCGTCGGCCTGTTCGACGCGCTGTTCGCCGCCGCCGACTACGCGAACTACAACTTCAACTTCACGCCGTACGTCGTCGCGGCGCTGTTCTTCATCGCGATGACCGTGCCGCTGGCCCGGCTGTGCGACGTGCTCGCGCGACGGCTGGCCCGGCGCGAGCGGGCAGGAGCGCTCTGATGTCGATCCCGTCCCCGGCCCTGCTCGAGGTCCGCAACGTCCGCAAGACCTATCCGCGCCACGACGAGCCGGGGCGCCGCGTCGTCCTCGACGACCTCTCGCTCAGCGTCGCGGCGGGCGACGTGGTCTGCCTGATCGGCTCCTCCGGCTCCGGCAAGTCGACACTGCTGCGCTGCCTCGACCTGCTCGAGCCGATCGACGACGGCGTCATCGAGTTCCAGGGTCGTGAGATCTCCGACCCCCTCGTCGACCCGCGCCAGGTCCGTCGCGACATCGGGATGGTCTTCCAGGCGTACAACCTGTTCCCCCACCTCAGCGTCCTCGACAACTGCATCCTCGCGCCGCGCAAGGTCCACGGCATGCCGGCCGCCGCGGCCCGCGAGAAGGCCCGCGAGCTGCTCCACCGGTTCGGGCTCGGCGAGCACGTCGACAAGCACCCCGACCGGCTCTCCGGCGGGCAGCAGCAGCGGGTCGCCCTGGTCCGGGCGCTGTGCACCGACCCGGCGCTGCTGCTGCTCGACGAGATCACCGCCGCCCTCGATCCCGAGCTGGTCGGCGAGGTCCTCGACATCGTGCGCAGCCTGGCCGACGCCGGGACGACGATGGTGCTGGCCACCCACGAGATGGGCTTCGCGCGTGAGGTCGCCTCGCACGTCTGCTTCCTCGACGACGGCCGGATCGTCGAGGAGGGCCCGCCGGCCCGGGTGCTGGGCGCACCGGAGCAGGCGCGGACGCGGGAGTTCCTGCGGCGGGTGCTGCCGGACTGAGCAGGGCGCCGAGCGGGCTCGTGTCGCCGCGACCGCGTCCCGGACCGCCCGGGTCCCGTTCGAGGTCACGATCACCCCCGGCGACCTGCTCGACGACTGACCTCGTCCCTCACGTCGCTGCCCCACCCCATTCGACGGTGCTGACGATCGCGTCGAAGAGCGGCACCATCTCCTCGCGCATCGACACCAGGGCGGAGCTGAAGGTCAGCAGCAGCGGGAAAGGCGACTCCTGGCGCACCAGCCAGTACGACGCGACGACCTCGCCCGCCCCCTCGACGCCGGTGCCGGCGGACAGCGGCCCGGCGATCGTCTTGACGGTGCGGACGACGCCGGGGCCGTCGGTCTCCAGGACCGCGACCTCCCCCCAGCGACCGGAGCGCCGCAGGTGGGCCGACAGCGCCTCGGCCCCGGCAGCGGGGCTCACGTCGAGTGAGAGTCCGGCGGGGACCTCCGGCCAGCACACGGCCAGGCTCGCCGGGATCGGCACACCGGGGACGATCTCGACCGCGAAGTAGAAGTCGCTCCCCTGCGCCTGCGCGGCCGCCTCGGCCGCGCGCTCGACGGACGCCTGGACGTCGTGCCGCAGCTGCGCCCGGTCGTCGCGCCGGCCGATGACCGAGCGCGCCATCTGCCGCACCTGGCGCCGGGTCTCCTCGGGCGTGGTGAGGACGATGTGCCACCACTTCCCCGGCAGCAGGAAGTCGACCCGCCTCGACGGCGCCGCGGCCTCGGTCATCGGGCCACCTCCTCGGTGACATCGGCGGCGGCGCAGGCGTGGCCCACCGTGGTCGCGATCTCCGCGAACCCCGCCAAGTCGGTGGTCAGCAGGTCGACCGCGACGTTGAGACCGCTGTCGAGATGTCGCACCGCGAGGCCGCGCTCCTCGACGTGGGCGCCGGTCGGACCGTCGTCCCGGGCGGCCAGCTCGTGGCACAGGAGGAGCGCACGGCCGGCGATCCGCGTGCGCGTGAGGGTGCGCGACACCAGGTGGTCCGGCAGGGCCGCGTCGGCGACCTGTCGCTCCAGCTCGTCCAGGTCGGGTCCGGGGCGCACGTCGATCGACCCGAAGGCGACAACCCCGGGGGTGTTCGGATCGGGGTCGAGCACCAGCACCCAGCCGACCCGCGAGGCGCCCTGGCCGGCCACCCACTGCTCGAACCGGACCAGCCCGGTTTCGTACGCCGAGCCCGGCTCGGCGGGCGGCACGGCGGCTCGCCAACCGGGTGTGGCGAGCTCCTCCGCGGCGAAGCAGCGCCAGCCCTCGGGCACCCGCCAGGCAAGACGTGGTGACGTCACCATCCGGCACCACCGCCCCCGCCACCGCCGCCACCGCTGAAGCGGCCGACGCCGGCCGGCTCACCGCCGGACGAGCCGAAGTTCTGCGCCATGATCCGGTCCAGGTCGACGCTGCGGAAGTCGGCCTGGAGAGGGGTGACGTCCACCGTGGCCTGGCCGGAGATGTCCAGGGGAGCCGGCGCATCCAGGTCGTCGACCATGCCGCCGAGGGCATCGGTGGCCTCGTCGACGGCGTAGCCGACGGGGTCCATTCCCACCGTGAAGAGCTCCGCGGCGTAGTCGCCGGAGGTGAGACCGTCGCGGTAGCCGGGCTCGGTGACGGCCTGGTAGAGGTCGACGCCGTACTCGTTGCCGGGGTGCTCGCGCGTGGAGGTGCCGTACTTGAACCCGAAGGCGAGTCCGGTCTTGACCAGGTCACCGGGCTTCTCGCCGAGGAGCCGCTGGATGGGGGACATCGGGCCCTTGGCGCCCTTGGTGACGATGGAGATCGCCAGCTTGATGCCCGCCTTGACGACGTCGCCCCAGGACTTCTTCCCGAGCATCGCGAGCGCGAAGGTGGCCAGGAAGGCGGCCACCTTGAGGCCGATCGCGACCGCTCCGAGGACGGCCGCGACCCCTTGCAGACCGGGGATGATCGCCATGATCGCGGCGATCATCCCGAGGATGTCACCGAGGAGGTCGGCAACGACGGCCAGCGCCTCCAGCACCGGGGCGACGTACTTGTCGATGAAGCCGTTCCAGTCGTCCATCGGCGTGTCGTTGAGCCGACTGGTGTCGTTGGCGGTGTCGATCGCCCTCATCGCGGTCTGCGCGGCGGCCTCCAGGTCCCGCTTGGCGTCCTCGTACAGGACCCAGGCGTCCGCGGCCGCGCGCTGCTGCTCGGCGAGCTGGGTCTTGGCGTTGGCGAGCTCGACCGCGCGCTGGGACTTCTCGTCGGCGGAGAGGGTCGCGTGCTCCCACGGGTCCAGGGTGGCCCGATCGACCGCCTGCTGGGCATGACCGACGTCGGTCGAGCCGAGCTGGGCCATCGCCTGCTTGGCCTGCTTCTGGGCCGCGTCGAGCGCAGGAGCGTAGTTGACCAGCGCCTCGCCGGTGCCCTGGTAGCGCACCGATGCGTTGGTCATCACGGTGGCGACCTCGGTGGCGCTGTGGCGCAACTCCTCGACGGCGTCGCTGCGCATCGCGTGGTTGCGGCCGATGCTCGTGAGCAGCTTGGCGGCGTTCCTCATCCGCTCGGCGGCGTCGACCATCCGGCCGGCCTCGACGGCGACGGTGTGCGGGTCTCCCGGGAGGGGGCTCATGCCCATGGCACTCAGCTCCCCTGCGCCATCTGGCTGGCCATCTTGTCGTCCAGACCGCGGAAGTTCTCGTCGATCGCCTGGGCGGACTGCCACAACGTGTCCAGGGCCGCGATGATCTTCGGGCGGCGGTCGTCCCACTTGGTGGCGAAGTCCCGCACCTTGCCGGCGAGGAGGTCATGTCCCACGGCGTCGGCCGCGACCCGGCTGCTGTAGTCGGCGTCCTTGAAGTTGCAGCTGACGACCCTCAGGTCGGTGTACAGGTCCTGCAGCCGGCTGTCGATCTGCAGATCGGCCATGGTTCCTCCTCTCCGGTGCCGGGCGGCCGCCGTACGACGGCCGCCCGGGTGGTCGAACGTGCGGTCAGGACTTGATCGAGTTGGCCAGCTCGGAGTCGGTCTGCTCCATGGCGCTCGCGGCCTGGTCGAGGAAGGTCGACAGCCCGTCGAGAGCGTCGATCGCCTGCTTGGTGCCGACCTGGAACTGGTCGAACTGCTCGTCGTAGGCCTTCGAGGCGTGGTCGGTCTGGAAGCCCGAGCCGACCAGGTTGTCGACCAGGTTGCCGAGCTCGTGCAGCTTCTGGTTCAGCTCGTCGCGGCCCTGGCGCAGTTGGGCGGCAGCGGAGGTGAGGTCGGCGTAGGTGACGTTGAGGTTGACCATGGTTCTGTCCTTTCGAGGGGGCTCCGGAAGGCGGAGCCGGGGGCGGTGGTCCGGCGGTGTCCCGGCCGATGACCGGAACGCTAGGGCCGGACGGCGCGGGCGGGAATGGGGAGAACTCCCCATCGCCTCAGGCGAGTGGCAACTGGACTCTCACCGCCTTCCCGCCCTGCACGAGGAAACCCCGTCCGACGGGGAACTCCGCGCGGGCCACGCGCGGGAAGGAGGTGCGCAGGATGGTGTCGCCCTCGACCGACTCGGGCTGGAGCAGGAGTCCGCGGCGTCCGGCCTTGATCTCGCCGAAGATCGGCCACGAGCTGGTCCAGGTACTGGTCTCGGACTCGGCGACCACGAAGTGGCCGCTGCGCCGGATCACCTTCACCAGCTCCACGATCACCGCGTCGGCGGGCGTCGACTGGAAGTCGGCGAGGCCCTCGATCACGACCGCGGCGTGCGGCTCGTCGCTCTCGGCCAGCTCGGCCGCGAGCCGCTTGGCGAGGTCGACGACGTCGTCGACGCTCGTCGCGACCTCCGTCCAGCCGGGATCGGCGCCGAGGACCGAGCGTCGGTTGCCGAGGTAGTAGCGACGGGTGTCGGGTCGTGCCCGACGCAACGCGGCCACCATCGCCGCGAGCGCGTTCGAGCGCCCACTGCCCGGCCCGCCCCCGAGCAGGAAGGTGCCCACGGGTTCGAAACCGATCGGCGCCAGCTGCTCGTCCTCGATCCCCAGGGCGGGCATTCCGTCGACCGTCACCGGCAGGACGCCGGCGGCGTACTCGGTCGGGAGCGCCGCGACGCCGGGTGCGTCGGCACGACCGTTCCCCCGGATCGCCGCGGCGAGCGAGGTCATCGCGGCCGACTGGTCGGCGACGTTCCCCGATCCGCCGAGGATCGCGATCTGCGCCTCGTAGCCGTCGATGATCGCCCGCCCGGGCGGAGAGGCCGCGCCGAGGACGTCGCCCGGCACCTCCAGGATCGTGTACGCCGTCTCGTCCGCCAGCCGCAGCACCACCTTGCGGGGCACGCTCGACGAGACCGACCCCGGCACGCTGCCGGGGCGGTCGGCGGTGAAGGCCACGTGGAGGCCGAGCTGACGGCCCTCGCTGAGCAGCTGCTGGAAGACCGTGTACAGCGGAGCGCGGGTCGCCCCGCCCGCCTCGTAGGCATCGCGGAACGCCGGGAAGCCGTCGAGCAGCAACAGGATGCGCGGCTCCTCGGGCACGCCCGCGGCGACGCGGTACTCGGCGATGGTGCCGGCGTTCACCGCCGGATAGCGGCGCGACCGGTCCTCGAGCAGACCCTTGAGCGTGCGCAACAGGCGGGCGACGCGCTCGTGGTCGTCACCCGAGATCACGGCGCCGACATGCGGCAGCGCCTCGAGCATGCGCAGGCCGCCTGCGGCAAAGTCGAGGGCGTACACGTCGACCGGTCCCCCGCGCGGTGTCACGCCGGCCGCCGCGGCGAGTGTGCGCAGCACGACCGACTTGCCGCTGCCTCCGGTGCCGTAGACCGCCAGGTTGCCGTCGGTGTCCGGATAGAAGTACGCCGTGTCCTGGCGCTGCTCCTCGGGCCGGTCGACCTGTCCGAGCACGAGCTGGCGATCGTTGCGCGGACCCAGGCGGACCAGGTCGCAGACCCGGCCCAGCTCGGCGACCCACGGCCGGCGCGGCTCCGGGACACCGGCGACCTGTGCGGCTGCCGCGATCTGCGCGACCAGCCGGGCCTGGTCGGTCGGACCGGGGTCGGCCGGCTCCTCGACCTGCTCGTCCGGCGCCCGCCACTCGATCTCGGCACCGAAGCGCAACTCGTGCACGAGGACCTCATGCTGCTCGGGCTCGGCGCGGGTCCAGCCCCCGGCGTACGCCGACTGGAAGGGCATCAGCCTGCCGGGCCCGGTCTTCGCGACCCCGCGACCGGGGATGGACGGGTCGAAGCCGGCGGCCTCGGCCGATCCGACGACGTCCGTGCTGTCGGACTCGTCGGCCATCCGCAGTGCCACCCGCAGGTTGGTGTTGGCGCGCAGGTTGTCCTTGATCACGCCGGCCGGACGCTGTGTCGCCATGATGAGGTGGATGCCGAGCGACCGGCCCCGCTGGGCGATGTCGACGACGCCGTCGACGAAGTCGGGGACGTCGCTGACCAGGGCCGCGAACTCATCGATCACCAGGACCAGCGCGGGCGGGCACTCCACGTCGCCGCGCTTCTCCAGGTCGATCAGGTCCTTGGCCTTCTTGCGGTTGAGCAGATGCTCGCGGTGACGCAGTTCGGCCCGCAGGCTGGTCAGCGCCCGGCGGACCAGGTGCGGGCTGAGGTCGGTCACCAGGCCGACGCAGTGCGGCAGCTTGACGCAGTCGGCGAACGCGGCGCCGCCCTTGTAGTCGACGAACAGGAAGGTCAGTCGGTCCGGGCTGTACTCCGCCGCCATGCCGAGCACCCAGGCCTGCAGGAACTCCGACTTGCCGGCGCCGGTGGTGCCGCCGACGAGTGCGTGCGGCCCCTGGGTGCGCAGGTCCAGGTGCATGGCGTCGGCGCCCGCCTGGCCGACGAGCGCGCGCAGGGTGCGGGTCCGCCGGCTGGGCCGCGGCGGCTCGCCGGACCGGTCGTGCACGGAGTCGTTCTGCCGCCACCGATCGACCACGGCATGGCTGGTCTCGGCCATCTCGGGCCCGATCAGGCTGAGCAGGGTGACGGTGCGGGGCAGATCACTGGAGTCGGCGACGACCGCACCGGCATCGACGAGCGCGGAGAGCCCGAGGGCGAACCGCAGCGCCTCGTCGCGGGAGACGCCCTCGCTGACGACCTCGGCGATGTCCTGGCCGTGCCGGACGAAACGGGTGACGGCCGCACCGAGCCCCCCGGACACGTCGAGATGGGTCCGGCACACGGCCGGCAGCGCGGCGGGGTCGGCCGCCAGCCAGAGCACGACGATCCCCGCCTCCGCGGCCCGCTCGGCCAGCTGGACGACCCGGCCGCGGTCCATCGGGGCGTCTTCGGTCACCAGCAGGACCACGACGGGCAGGTCGACGTCGGGCCGGGCCTGCTCGTCGCCGACGTGGGCACCGCTCTGGGTGGCGGCGAGCTCGGCCGGGAGCGCCGGACGCTGATCGTCCTCGGTCGGTGCATCGGCGCCGGTCCGCGCCGCCACCAGCTCCTCCAGCTCGGAGAGCAGGCGGGCGATGGTCGCGGCCGAGTCCGCGAGCGGCGCCGATGCCAGCGGACTGTGCGGGGAGGAGGTGTGGGGCAGCCACTTGAGCCACTCGAGCTCGCCGGCGGTCTGGGAACCGGCCATCGCGGTGACGACCAGCTCGGCCGGTGAATGCAGACCGGTCAGCTGCACGAGGAGTCCCCGCGCGGCCGACGTACCGAGCGCGTGGTCGCCGACCACCCCCAGCGCACCCGCGAGCAGCGGGTCCTCGGTGACGGGGACGTCGGGCACCAACCGGTGCCGGTCGACCACCTCCTCGAGACGCTCGGTGTACTCCACGAGGCCGTCGTCCGTGGCGCCGCCGGCGGCGACGGTGGTGCGGGACGCGACCGTGCCGAGACCGAGCCGGAGATGCAGGAAGTTCCAGTGCTCGCGGCGACGGGTGAACAGCAGCGGCGAGCGGCGGGCGGCCGCGTCGAGGATCTCGGCCGTGCTCGGCGCCTCGGCCCGCCTGATCTCCTGCTCCCGCGGGCGATCTGCGAGCAGGGTCGCGTTGAGCACCTCCAACTGCTGGTCGAAGCGGTCGACCGCCTGCTGGAGCCGGCGCTTGTTGGCCTGCCGGCCCATCACGAAGTTGGCCAGCAGCATCATCGGCGTCATCGCGATGAACAGCAGCGTCACCGGACGCCGGGTCACGGCGTACATCGCGGCACCCATGATCACCGGGGCGATCATCAGCAGCCACGGGAACGGCTGCCGGTCGATCTCCTTGGGCACCTCCGGGCGCGCCAGCTCGCGTCCCGGGAACCGCGGCTCGACCCGCGGCGACCTGTTGAAGGGGACCGCGCCGCCCTGGATCTGGGTCTCGAGTCCGGCCGCCTGGAACCGCTCGGTGCGCAGGAAGGACAGGGTGCTGTCCCCCAGCGTGACCGGCTGCCCCTGCTCGACGGACAACCGCGTGACGACCCCGCCGTCGACGAGCAGGCCGTTGGCGGAGTTCTGGTCGACGAGCTCGAGCATCCGGCCCACGTCGAGCCGGGCATGCCGCTTGGACACCATCCGGTCGGTGAGCACCACGTCGCATCCGGGGTCGCGGCCGATGAGGAAGGAGCCCTCCCCCAGCGGGAACTCGCGGCCCTTGTCCGGCCCGGCGGTCACGCGGACCACGACGGCCGCGTCGCTGCGCCGGCCGACGGGCGAGCTGCCGACGTCGACGATCCGCACGGCGTAGCCGGAGGCGAGCGGCGCGTCCCCCATCGACCGCACCGGGTCCAAGGTCGTGTAGTCGCGCGTACCGACCGCCGCGACCGCGAGGGTGAGGTCGGCGCCGGAGAAGGTGGGACGCGTGGGGTCGGCCTCGGCGAGCGAGACCGCCACGTCGCCCACGGTGGCCGCCGCGTCGGTGGTGACGACGATGTCGGCAGGACGGCCGGAGCTGCGGTCGTAGACGAGCTTGAGCTTCACGAGGTGGCCTCCTGTGCCTCGGGGCGGGGCAGGCGCCGGAAGGACGCCAGGCTGACCCGGGCACGGATCCGGCGCCAGCGCCCCAGCCCGGACAGCAGCTCGGCGCGGACCCGGTCGACCTCCGACCAGTACGACGCCGCGGACTCCTCGGTCGGGTCGGTCCTGCCGAACACGTGGTGGTCGGCGGACCGGGCGAGCGTGGCGAGGGCCGGATGACCGACCTGGGCGGCCTGCTCGCGTCGGGTGCGCCGGGCGGTCACCCCGTGCCCGAGATCGCGGGCCGCGTCGAGCACCTCGCGCCACGCGGCGGTGAGCCGGGTCGCCGGCGCGCCCCGGGTCCGGCGCCGTCTCCGGCGCCAGGCCTTGCCGCCCACGATGCCGCCGACGATCCCGCCCACGACGAGCAGCGGGACGCCGCCGTAGACGAGGGCGGCGACCAGCCACCCCGGCAGGGAGAAGCCGCCGTCGTCCTCCTGGGTGCCCTTGCGGTTGTCGTCGGTGGCGAGCGGGTCGCCGCCCCCGGCCGGCGGGCGCACCGGTACGGGCGGCGGGATGATCTCGCCGGAGGTGAGCTCCTGCTCGGTCGGCGGCTGGTCCTCCGGCGGCCGCTCCCGGCTCATGAAGGCCTCGGTCGGCAGCTCGTGCCAGTCGCCGCCGGTGTCGCGGATCTCGATCCAGGCCCGCACGTCCTCGCCCTTGACGATGCCGCCGGCCGGGACCTTGGCCCCGACGACCACCCGCGCCGGGAGTCCCGCCTGGGTGGCGAGCAGGGTGAGCATGGCGGCGTACTGCTCGTCGTCGCCGGCGATCTGCTGGCCGTCGGCGGAGAACCGGGAGAGGCGGCTGACGGAGTGGCCGGCGGGGTACTGCGCGTCGTTCTCCGAGCCGCCGTCGGTGTAGCGGCCGACGGACTGGAGGTGCTGGGCGATCTTCAGCACCTGCTCCAGCGCGGAGCCCGCCTCGCCGCCCCAGCGCTGGGCGACCGGCCGGAAGTCGACGCCGGCGAGGTCCTCGGCGAGGCTGCCCGTCGCGACCGAGAGCTGCGGGGTGACTCTGTCCTCGGCGCCGGGGACGTGGGCGGTGAACGTGTAGCTGTCGCCGCCGCGCAGGCCCTGCGGTACGACGCCCGTGTCGGTCGCGAGGTTGTAGCGGAAGGTCTCGGCGAGGTCGTCGGCGCGCTCACCCTCGAACGCGAGGTCCGTGACCGCCCCGGTGGTCGGGAGCCAGACCTCGCGCAGGTCGTCGAAGACGTCGGTCAGGGTCACCGTCGCGGTCACCTCGCGACCGGGCCCCTCGTCGCGGATCACCGTGCCGACCCGCTGGAAGGAGCCGACGGAGCCGGAGGTGCCGGGCGCCTGGTTCGCGGCACCCCAGACGGTGCCGTTGTACTGGTCGAGCGCGGCGAACCGCAGCAGCGCACCCTCCGGCAGCCCCTCGACCCGCATCAGCTCACGCTCGTAGAGCCGCCTGTCCTCCTTGCCCTGCGGCGGCCGGTAGCCCTTGGTGTAGCGCCGGAAGCTCGCGAGCGGCGAGGGGTACTGGCCGACGTCGAAGGGTGGGGTGACATAGGAGCGCAGCACCACCCGCTCGCGGGCGTCGGCTCCGGGGAGCACCGGTGCCACGCCGACCGCGGCGGCGGCCGCGCCCAGTACCAGTGCGCCCGCGACGGCCCGGCTGCGCCACGACGTGCCGCCCTGGACGGTGCGCCGCTGGGTACGCCGGGCGCGGACCGCGATCCACACGATCGTCAGCGCCGCGAAGGCCAGGCCGATGGTGCGCAGCCGGGTCGGGGTCTGGATGCCGAGGAGGATCACCGCGGCGAGATAGGCGACCGGCGCCAGCACGGGCAGCCAGGGCGAGCGCAGCCGTCCGGCGAGCGTCATGCCGGCAGCGCCGGCGACCAGTCCCATCAGGTAGGGCAGGGTGAGCAGCGGTCCGCCGTCGACGGGCGCCAGCGTGGTCAGCAGGTCCTTCCAGCCGTGGACGCTCTGGTCGGCGAGCTCGCTCAGCGTGTCGGGCAGCGGCAGCACGGCCAGTGCTCCGGAGCTGTGCAGCGCGATCGCGCCGCCGAAGAGGAAGAAGGCGACGACGGCGAAGACCGCGACGAGCACCGCCGGCTTCGCCAGCACGGTGGCGAGGTGGGCGAGCAGGAGGCCGATGACCAGGCCCGCCGTCGCGGCGACCAGGTAGCTCCAGCCGTTGAAGGTGTCGCGGAACCCGAAGGAGGCGACCAGGCCGAGGGCGAGCAGCAGACCCGCGTCGACGAGCGCGGCACGGGGCGCGAAGCGGTTCATCCGATCCCCCAGTGCAGCAGCGGCGGCAGCTCCTCGAGCCGGCCGAGGGTGAGCAGCGGCAGATCCCCGGCGGTGCGCAGGGCCGGAGTCAGCTCGTGATCGACCCGGACGGCGATCTTGGCCACGTCGATGCCGAACTGGCCGGCCGAGCGCTGCAGCTCGAGGAAGTCCGTGTGCGGTCCGGAGACCAGGACGGCGAAGCTGGTCTCGGGCGCGATCCGGTTCGCCTCCCGCGCCACCGAGACCAGGCTCTCGGGGGAAGTCTCGGCCCGGGCGCAGACGTCCAGTACCGCCTTCCCGAGCACCTTGGACGCGGCGTGGCGACCGGAGGCGAAGGAGGCGTCGTACTCGTCGAGGAGGGCGCGCACCAGCAGCGAGCCGGCGACGGAGATCGCCGTCTCGTAGTCCTCGTCGCTGCGGTAGGACGCCGCTCGGCTGTCGACCACGATCGTCAGGTGGCTGCGCCGGGTGTCGAGGAACTGGCGGACCAGGAGCTTGCCGTGGCGTGCCGACGAGCGCCAGTGGACGTGGCGCAGGTCGTCACCCGGGGAGTACTCGCGCAGCGCGTGGAAGGCGAGGTCGCTCATCGAGACGTTGGCCGACGTGACCCCCTCGAGGTCCCGCATCAGGCCGGTGCCGAGCGGCTCGAGCGGCACGATCCGGGGATGCACGAAGATCTCGGTGACCTCGGACCAGGCCAGGTCGCGGCGGAACAGCCCGACCGGGTCGCCGCGGACACTGGTCGCGGGGCCGACGTCGATGACCCCCCGCTTCTCGGTCGGGACGACGAAGATCTCCTCCTGCGTCGAGCCCGGCCCCATCAGCGGATAGGAGAACGCGACGCCGCCCTCCCCCACCGGCAGCTCGAGGACGAAGGGCAGGGCGGGCGTCCGGGCCCGATTCGTGACCGCGAGCGATCCGGCGACCGCCTCGCCCACGGTGACGCGCGGCGGCTCGACGTCGAGGCTCACCTCCAGCTGGGTGCGACCGGCCATGAACAGCGCGCACCCGGCGAGCAGGACCAGCCCCGTCGCCGCGACGAGCAGCATCTCGTCCCAGCCGAGACGCCACCCGAGAACCCAGACCACGACGGTCAGCAGCAGGACGCCCCGGCCCGCCGGCGTGAGGGTGCGGAGGGCGGGGGTGAGGATCCGGACGGCGGGCGCGAGCCGGCGTCGTACCGGTTCGAGCAGGGCCGTGAGTCGTCGCACCACGTCAGGCGACGCGCTCGGTCGGCGGCGCGACGTCCTCGAGGAGCTGGGAGATCACCTGCTCGACGGTGACGCCGTTGAACTGGGCCTCGGCATCGAGGAGCAGCCGGTGGCCGAGGACCGGCCCGGCGAGGTCCTTGACGTCGTCGGGGACGAGGTGGTCGCGGCCGTCGGCGAGCGCCCAGGTCTTGGCGACCCGGACGTAGGCCAGGCAGCCGCGGGCCGAGAGGCCGAGCTTGACCTGCGGGTGGCGGCGGGACTCCTCGGCGAGCCGCGAGATGTAGCCGACGATCGCGGCGTCCACGTGGACGCCGTCCGCGAGCTGGCTCATCTGGGCGACCGTCGCCGCGGTGATGATCGGCTCGATCGTGCCCGCCCGGTCGCGGACCTGGGAGTCGAGGAGAAGCCGCACCGTCGAGTCGTGGTCGGGATAGCCGACCGAGGTCTTCATCAGGAAGCGGTCCAGCTGCGCCTCGGGCAGCCGGTAGGTCCCGGCCTGCTCGATCGGGTTCTGGGTCGCGATCACCATGAACGGGCGGCCCACCGCGTGGGTGGTGCCGTCGACGGTGACCCGCCCCTCCTCCATGACCTCCAGCAGCGCGGACTGGGTCTTCGGGGAGGCCCGGTTGATCTCGTCGGCCAGCACGATCGTGTGGAAGATCGGGCCCGGGTGGAACTCGAAGGCCCCCTTGTGCTGGTCGTAGACCGTCACGCCCGTGACGTCGCTCGGCAGCAGGTCGGGCGTGAACTGGATGCGGGCGTTCGAGCCCTGCACCGTGTTCGCCAGCGCCCGGGCCAGCTGGGTCTTGCCGGTGCCCGGGTAGTCCTCGAGCAGCAGGTGGCCCTCGGTCAGCAGGCAGGTCAGCGCCAGCCGGACGACGTGCCGCTTGCCGAGCACCGCCTTCTCGATGTTGTCGGCGAGCTTCTCGAACGTCTGGGAGAACCAGGTCGCCTGCTCGTGGGTGATGCTCATCGGGGGTTCTCCTCTTGATGGACGGCTACTTCTGACCTCATGGGCAGGACGGCTACCACGTGACGTTCCCGGTGCTGGCGCCGTTGTCGCAGTAGACCTTGAAGGTGTAGTTGGGCCCGACCCAGTTGCCTGCCGACGTCGTGTCGCCGTTGCCCTGGTTCCAGCTCGGACCGCCCCCGGTGATGTGGCAGCGGACCGTGCCCTGGAAGTTCGTTCCGGTCGTGACCACGTTCCAGCAGGTGCTGGCGCAGGGGATGACCGCGCCGCCGCAGCCGCTGCCGCTGCACGGAGTGCCCTTGCGGACGCTCACCGTCGGCGGCGGCGCCGGCGTGCTCGCCGAGTCGGTCGCCGACTTGCTGCCGCGGTCCTGCGGCTGCTCGGCGCTCGACCCCGAGTCGTCCATGGTCACCTTGAAGGTCCACGACTTGCTGTAGCCCGGGCAGGTGCTGCCGCTGCGGTTGATCGACCCGGCCGTGTCGTAGCTGGCCAGCGTGTTGCCGCCGCCGGTCACCGTGACGTGCACGGACTTCCCGTTGGCGTTGCCGGACACCGACCAGCTGAAGCACTCGCCACTGCCCGACGCCGAGATCGACGGGTTGGCCAGCGGCCCGAACGGCGTGGTGCCGTCACTTACCCACGGGCTGCAGGCCAGGGCAGAGTCGGCCGCGCCGTTACAGGTCCGGACCCGGATGGTCCCGTTGCTGCCGTTGGGACCCACGTTCACCTTGAAGGTGACATTGGCCTGCCCGCCGGTACCGACCGTCGTCGAGGCGATGGTGCCGCAGCCGGGCTGGCACTCGATCTTGTTCGTCTTGCCGTGCGAGGCGCCGACGTCGAAGGTCGCCTGCGCCTGGTTGTTCACGCCGGTGGCGACGACCTTCAGGCCGGTGATGGTGTCGGGCACCGCGGCCGCCTCGACCGACACCGCCTGCGAGTTCGCGGAGATGTGCAGGTCCGGCGAGGGCTCCCGCGGCGCGACGGCCTCACCATTGCGGGCCCGCACCGCGTAGGAGTACACGGTGCCGTCGTTGCCGAGCGTGTCGGCGCAGCTGGTCGCGGCCCGCCAGGCGCAGACGACCTTCGACCCGCCGCCGCCGGTCCGGGTGACCTCGTACTCCACCGGCGTCGGGCCGTTGGCCCCGACCGCGCCCCAGGACACGGTGACGGCCTTGTTCGCACGGCCCGCGGTGTCGGAGGTCTGCGGGCTGTTCATCTCGGGTACGTCGGGCTTCCCGGCCCCCATGCCCGGCACTGACGCCTTCGGTCCGGCGTCGAGCGCGTTGACCGCCCACACCGAGAACTCGACGGTCTCGCCGTTGGTCGGCAGCGTCGCGGTGTAGCTCCGCGCGCCCGCGGCGACGTCCTGGATGCCGCCGCCCGGCCAGCTGACCTGGTATTTCTCGATCCTCGAGAAGTCCGAGCCGTCGCCGGGCGGAGCCGTCCAGGTGAGCTCGACCTTGCGGTCCAGCTGGCGGGTCACCGCGAGACCGCCGACCGCGGTCGGGACGGTGTCCGGCGTGCCCGACGTGGCGGCGCTCTCCGGGCTGTCGCCGTACTGGTTGTGCGCGATGACGGTGAAGCTGTAGTCCTTGCCGTTCTGCAGCCCGGAGATGACGCACGCGTTGCTCGGGCACGTCGTGGGGCCGCCGGCGTAGTTGACGGTGTAGCCGGTGATGGCGCCACCGTTGGCCGACGGCGGGCTCCACAGCAGCTTGACCTGCTCGTCGTAGACCCGGCCGTCGGTCCGCAGGCCGGTCGGCTGGTCGGGGGCCGAGACCACGGACAGCTTGATCAGGCCACTCGCGCGCGGCCGGGTGCTGCCCTTGGCCGCGCCGTCGTCGGCGAGGGTGACCCGGAAGGTGTAGACGCCGAACGCGGAGGGGGTCATCGACACGGTGGTGCCCGAGACGCTCACGTCGACCGCGGCGGGCGCGGAGACCTTCTCGACGTCGCCGACCAGCGCCCACTGCGCGTCCGAGCCGAAGGGCGACTTGGCATAGGTCGCCACGTCGATGGTGACGGCCTGGCCGGCCTCGCCCTCCGCCGTCATCGGCCGCAGCCGCGGCGGACCCGCCGGCACGACCCGCACGAGCAGGGTCGGCTTGCGGCCCGCGCTGTCGCGGACGTCGGCGCCCGCGGCGCCGATCTCCAGGACGCCGGTGTCGCCCCGTCGGGCGTTGACGCCCGCCGTCAGGCTGACCCGGCCCCCGTCGGACGCCGCGTCGACGTCCTGCGGCTGCTGACCCTCCGCCCAGGCCACGGTGTAGTCGATGTCGGCGGCGGCCGCGGGGTCGGGGGCCCACACGTGGCACACCGTCGCGATGTCGATCGAGCGGCTGATGCCGCCCTCGAGCACGCTGATCGGCTCCTGCGGGCAGTTCAGCACCGGATCGCCCGAGCCGATCGTGACCGGGACGGCGAGCACCGCGAGGTGCGCGGTCGCCAGGCCCTTCCCGTCGGCGACCTCGAAGGTCACCGCACCGGGGCCGGAGGCGTCCTTCGCCGCGGTGACCCGCAGGGTCTGGTCGCTGTCGGGCGCCGAGGCCTGCAGCTTCTCCGCCGGGGCACCGACGATCCTGTCGGCCAGGGTCAGGTGCACGGCGTCGCCCTCGGGGTCGACGACGAGGTCCTCGATCGGGACGTCCTTCGTCTCGCCGGGCTCCAACGTGATCGCCGCGCCGGCCTTGAGGTACGGCGTGTCGGTCGGCCGGGCCGGGACGTAGATCGAGGCCGTGGCGGTCGCGCCCTCGCCGTCCTCGACCCGGAACGGGATGACCTGCGGCGCGGCGGTGACCGGGATCGTCACCTTTCCCGCGTCGTCGAAGGTCGCCGTCGCGTCGCCGACGGACTCCAGCCGGACCGGCCGGCCCTGGCCGTCGATGTCGTAGGCGGTCGCCAGGACGTCGACGACGACCTCGGCCGAGTCGCCGTCGGGACGCGCGTAGGCGTCCTCGACGACCGGCGGGTTGTTGTAGCCCTTCTCGGAGCGGATCGACAGCTCGGCGCCGGACTCGTCGAAGCCCGTCGAGACCCGGTAGGGGACGATCAGCGCCTCCTTGGTGTTCTCCGGGGCCACCGCCTCGACCAGTCCGGTCCTCTCGTCGACGGCGACGCCGTCGGGCGCGCCCTGGAGCGGAAGCAGCTCCAGGCCGGTGCCGGGCATCCGGAGGTCGTTGGCGAGTACGTCGATCTCGAGGTCGCGACCGGGCGCGGCCACGACCACGTCGTTGACGGCGACCGGCGCCTGGGGGGCGCCGGCGGGCGTGACCGCGACGCGCGCGGAGCCGACCGCGACGGCGCCGTACCGGTCCTGGACGCGGAAGGTGAACTCGTCGGTGCCCTGCGAGCCGGGGAACGCCTCGTAGACCAGTGAGTCGGCGCCGAAGCTCAGCAGCCGGCCCAGGGCGGGCGGCCGATCGAGACCGACGATCGTGATCGAGTCGCCGTCGGGGTCGTTGCCCACCAGGGGCGGGCGGAGCGCGACCTCGTCGCCCTGGACCACGCGGCCCTCGACCGCGCGCGGCGTCGGCGGCTGGTTCGGGTTCTGGTCCGTCGGCTCCGGGGTGACCTTGACCCGCAGGGTGCCCGCGGCGTGCGGGATGCTGAGGTCGGCCTCGTTCTGGACGATATAGGTGACCTCGACCGTCGTCGGGCCGCCGATCTCGTCGGCGGCGGGCGCGACATAGCGCACGTTGCGGCCGCTGACGTAGGCCCGGCCCAACGGCGGGTTGACGGTGAGCTCACCCATCGGCAGCCCCTCGGCGGCGAGGGTCTTCAGGCCGACCGGGTCGCCGCCGGGCGTCGAGTCGTTGTCGAGGACCGGGACGACGGCGCTGTCGCCGACGCGCACGGTGACGTCGTCGTCCGTGGGGATCGGGATGTTCTGCTCGGGCGGCAGCGGCTCCTTCTGGGTCACCGCCACCGTGGACTTCGCGGAGCCCGCCCCGTTGCTGACGGTGTACTCCACACGCTGGCCGGCCGGCATGCCGAGCGGGCCGTTGATCCGCAGCCACCGGCCGTCGACGACGGCGACCTCGAGCCCGCTGTCCGGGTCGACCGGCTCGGCCTGCTGGACGGCGAGCATCCGGCCCTTGGGGTCGTAGTCGTTGGCGAGCACGTCGACGACGATCGGCGCGGTGCCGTGCACGATCGTCGTGTCCGGGGAGGCGATCGGGAGGTCGCCCTTGTCGCTGGCCGGGTCGACGACGACGGTGATCTTCCCGGTCGCGCGGGCGGCGGCGCCGAAGCCCGCCGCATAGGTGAGCTGGTAGGTGCCGGGCCGCTGGGCCTGGACCGTGACCCTCCCGGACTCCAGGTCGGTGGCGACGTCCAGCCCGCGGGTCGGCGCGACCCGTCCGGCGAGAGCCAGCCGGGCCTGGGCGTCGCTGGGGTCCGCGCCGGGGATGTCGTTGTCGAGCGGCTGGACGGCGATCGGTCCGCCGACCTCGCCGGAGGCGACGTCGGGCAGCGCCTGCGCGGGAACCGCCTTGTTGCTGCCCTTGGGGAGCACGTCGAGGACGACCACGCCCTGGCCCGGCTCGCCTCCCGTCGACACGCGGTAGGGCACCCGCACGGCGCCCGAGGCTCCGGCGGCCTGGATCCGGATCAGTCCCTCGGCCGTGACCGAGGACTCCACCCCGGGGACCTTCTCGATGCCGTCGAGCGACACCGGGTCGCCGTACTGCTCGTCGCGCCAGTCGGGCAGGACGGAGAACTCGACGCTGCCGCGAGCGGCCATCGGGTACGTCGGGGGCTCGGCGCCCTTGCGCAGCGTCGGCTGCGCGGTGCCGGGATCGTCGACCGCTCGGGTGGCGATGTTGACCGTGCCGTCGGCGGTCGAGTCCTTGCCGCCCGTCCCGTCGCTGATCGTGTAGCCGAAGGTCAGGGGGCTGGTCACCGCGGGCGGGACGGTCAGCAGCAGCGACTGCCGGTCGGGCGACACCTGCACTGCCACGGTCTTGTCGGCCGGGGGCGCCACGTCGGTGATGGTGAGGACGCCGCCGCCGGACACCAGGTCGTTGTCGAGGACGTGCAGCACCGTCGTACCGCCCGCCCGCGCGCCCAGGTTGTCGGTCTTGGCCTGCGGCGCCTGCCGGACCTGCTCGGAGTCGGTCTTCTTCTCGTCGTCCTGGGAGTCCTTCGGGTCCTGGGGCTTGATCGCCTGCCAGTCCGCGATCTGGGTCGGCTGGGCGTTGTTCATGCTCCAGACGGCGCCGGTGCGGACGTCGTTGAGCACCGCCTGGTTGCGGTTGACCCGGAACCTCAACTCTGCTGCCGGCGAGATCTCGAACGGGTTCGGCCCGACCGGGTCGGCGCCGTCACACGCCATCGCCGCCTGAGCGGACGTGCCGGAGGCCCAGACCCCGAAGACGCACCCGTTGATCCGCACCGGCGCCACGGGCTGCCCGCTGCCGGCGTCGATCCGGCGCACGTCGCCGTCGTCGAGGCCGACCGCCGCGAGGCCGGTGTCGGTGCCGACGAAGACCTCGTCGGCCGCCGGACCGGGCTGCTGGAGCAGGACCTGACCGCCCTTCACGGCGGACGGATCGGCGATCTCGACCGCCTTCACCCCGGGCACCAGCAGCCGACCGGCCCCGTCGAGGAGGACCGGCGTACTGCCGACGGCCGTGGCCGCCACGATGCCGTCGCGAGGGTCGGGCACGTCGAGCGCGGCAGGCTTGGTGAAGCCGGCGGCCGTCGGCGCCAACTCGAGGACCTTGCCGGTCGCGGCCGAGGCCGCGACGACGGACCCGGTGCGGGTCGCGACCACCACCGCCTCGGGCCCCACCTCCGCGAGCGGGTCCGCCTCGGCATTGAGCTCGGCGAGGGAGGTCACGTCCGCACCCGGGTCCAGCCGGGTCGCCCAGACCTCGCCCTTCTCGGGGTCGACGGCGGCGAGCGAACCACCGCCCAGCGACGCCGGTCCGGCCGCGTTGACGGCACCGTCGGGCACCGCGGCACCGCGGGTCGCGCTCACCGGTGTCAGCACCGAGCCGTCGACGCTGACCACGGCCGAGCCGTCCTGGAGGATGTCCGGCTGGGCGGACTGGCCGGCATCGACGTACGCGTCGAGCTGCTCGATGGGCATGTTCTGCCGGCCGATGGCCTGCAGGTCCTGGTTCGTGACCCAGACGCCGCCGTCGTTGAGGTCCGCGCGGTGCACGGTCTGCCCGTCCGAGCCGATCGCGTAGACCAGCAGGCCGCCGCCGACGGCGGCGAGCGCGGTCCACGACGCGAGCGACGTGCGGTGCCGACGAACGAACGAGCGCGGACCTCGCAGCGACACGATGGCCACGCCGGTTCCTCCTGGAATCGTGGACGACAGATCACCGCCCCGAGGCGGCCCGCCGCACGCTAGCGACGGGGCGCGACCGGCCGCCGGGAATCATCGAACTTGGGCTGTCCTCGGATCCGAGGACAGCCGGCCCCGTAACCCGGGCGGATTCCGGACATTGCCTGCACGCAGGCCCGCGGCGGTGCCACTATGAGCCGCCGTTGAGAGCAGTCGGCCCGGCCGACCGGAACGTGGAGGTTGTCGCGCTGGACGTCACCATCGAGCTGGGTGCCGCCAGCCACATCGGGAAGGTCCGCCGCCTCAACGAGGACGCGTATCTCGCCCGTCGCCACCTCGCCCTGGTCGCCGACGGGATGGGCGGGCATGCCTGCGGCGACGTCGCGAGCGCCCACGCGGTCGAGGCGCTCGCGGCGATCGCCGAGCGCGATCGGCTGCGCCCCGAGGACGTCCAGGAGGCGATCGGACAGGCCAACGAGGCGATCCTCGCCGACTCCCGCGAGCCCGGCCGGGGCGGCATGGGCACCACGCTGTCCGGGATCGCGCTGGTCGACTTCGGCGGCAGTCCGCACTGGCTGGTCTTCAACATCGGCGACTCCCGCGTCTACCGGATCGCCGGCGGCGCCGCCGTCCAGCTGACCGTCGACCACTCCGAGGTCGCCGAGCTGGTCGCACTCGGCCGGCTGCGCGCGGAGGAGGCGTCGAGCCACCCGCTGCGGCACGTGATCACCCGGTCGCTGGGCACCGACCCCGCGCCGGCGCCCGACGTGTGGATCTTCCCGACCGACCCGGACGGCGACGTCTTCGTCGCCTGCTCCGACGGGCTCACGAACGAGCTGGACGACGCACGGATCGCGGCGATCGTCGAGGCCGCCCGCGGGCCGCGGGACGCCGCCACGATGCTGGTCGATGCCGCGGTCGAGGCCGGGGGGCGCGACAACGTCACCGCGGTCGTGGTCCACACGCCGCCCGCCGCCGAGGACGACCTCGACGTCGCGACCACACCCAAGCAACCGGACCCGAGGGCGGAGCGATGACCCTCGAGGGCAGCTACTCCCCCGGCGCCTGGACGGCCGTGACGACTCCCCACGGCTGGCTGCTCATCGACCTGCGCGTCACCGACGAGCGGATCGCGGACGCCTGGCAGGTCCTGCGCCGCGCGGGTGGGGCCGAGGAGGTCCTCGACGTCCTGCTCCGCGGCGGTCTGGCCGATCTCCCGGGCTTCGCACTCGTGGTCCCCACGGCCGGCGGGCAGCGGGTCGTGGTGCGCGCTCCGGCCCGGCTGGTCCTCGACGGCCCGCACGGCCGGGAGCCCGTCGGCGAGCTGCCCGGCACCTGGCTGGACCGGGTCGTCGTCGGCACCTGCGAGCGGATCGAGCTCGGGTACGACGGCGGGGAGCCGGACGGCCCCGCCCTTCCCGTCGGCCTCGGCATCACCCAGGCCGACCGGATCGTGCTGGCCGCTGCGGAGGCGCCGCTCGAGCCGACGCCGGAGCCCGAGCCGGAACCGGAACCCGAGCCAGAACCCGAGCCGGAACCCGAGCCCGAACCGGAGCCCGAACCGGAGTCCGAGCCAGAACCCGAGCCCGCACCGCAGGCCGAGGCGGACGGCCCCGTGCGCGACTACAGCGACCTGTTCGCCGGCACCCAGGACCGCGACGCCTTCCTCGCCCGGCTCGAGGCTGAGCAGGAGGCCGAGCAGGAGGCCGAGGAGCACGCCGAGGAGCACTCCGAGGAGGTCACCGAGGACGCCGCGACCGCCGAGATCGGCGCGGAGGCCGAGCCCGCCGTGGAGCCCGCCGCCGCCGAGCCGGCCCCGCCGCCCCCGGCCCGCGAGGTCACGGCGGTCTGGACGGACCGCACCGGCGCCCTCCCGGCGGTGACACCGCCGGCCGCGGCGGGGGGCGGTGGTCTCATCGACGGACTGCCCTGGCTCAGCGGCGCGCCGGCGGCTCCGCCGCCCGCGCCCCCACCACCCCCGACGACACCACCCCCGGCGACACCGCCGCCCTCGATGCCACCGCCCTCGATGCCACCGCCGCCCGCGGCGCCGCCTCCCGGGATGCCCGCCGAGCCACCGGCCGCTGCCCCGGCGCCGCAGGGCGACGACGAGAGCAGCCAGCTCACCATGAGCCGTGCCGACCTCCTCGCCGCGATGCGCTCGCCCGAGCTCGTGGGACCGACCGTGACGGCGGTGCGGTGCTCCGCCGGGCACCTGACGCCGCCGTACCAGGACGCCTGCCGGATCTGTGGCGCTCCCGTCGACCCGGGCGATCCGCAGGAGGTCGCCCGGCCGGCCCTCGGCTCGCTGCGGCGCGAGGACGGCACGCCGATCGGGCTGGACCGCGACGTGATCATCGGCCGGGCGCCGCAGGCGAGTGCCAGCCGCGCGGCCAGTCAGCCCAACCTGGTGAAGATCGCGGACCCGGGGATCAGCCGCAACCACGTCCACGTCAGCCTCGACGGCTGGCAGGTCCTGGTCCGCGATCTCGACTCCTCCAACGGCACCGAGATCACGCTCCCGAACCGGGAGCCGGAGAAGCTGCGTGCCCAGGAGGACTACGTGATCGTGCCCGGCACGGTGATCACGCTGGCCGGCGACGTCCGGGTCGTCTACGAGGTGAAGGAGTGAGCGCCGTGCGGCAGGGGCCGGACCTACCGGGCATGCGCTGCGTCGAGAAGCTCGGCTCCGGCGGCTTCTCGGACGTCTACCTCTACGAGCGGGACCAACCCCGGATCAAGGTCGCGGTCAAGCTGCTCAAGTCCGACCTGCTCGACGAGCGGCAGCGCCGCCAGTTCGCCGCGGAGGCCGACGTCATGGCCGATCTCGCCGAGCATCCCTACATCGTGCCGGTCCTCGGCGCGGGGACGTCCGGTGACGGGCGGCCCTATCTCGTCATGCGCTACTTCCCCCAGCCCGACCTCGGTGCCCGGGTGGCCAAGGAGCAGATGTCGGTGCCGGAGGCGCTGCGGACCGGCATCCAGCTCGCCAGCGCCGTCGAGACCGCGCACCGCAACGGCATCATCCACCGCGACATCAAGCCCGCCAACGTCCTGGTGAGCTCGTACGGCGTCCCCGCGTTGAGCGACTTCGGCATCGCCGGCCGGGGCGATCGGGGCGAGGACGACGAGAACCTCGGCGTCTCGATGCCGTGGTCCCCGCCGGAGGTGCTGACCGGACGGTCGAACGGCTCCGCGGCCTCGGACATCTACTCGCTGGCGGCGACGATCTGGCACCTGCTGGTGGGACGCTCGCCGTTCGCGGTGTCCGGCGACAACGGCGAGCGGGCGCTGTTCGGGCGGATCCTGCACGGCAAGGTGCCCTCGACCGGGCGGGCGGACGCGCCGTCGAGTCTGGACCGCCTGCTCCAGCAGGCGATGGCGAAGGACCCGGCCCACCGCCCCCGCACCGCACTGGAGCTGGCCCGCCACCTCCAGCGGGTCGAGCAGGAGATGCGCCTGGCCCGGACCGAGATCGTGGTCCTCGAGGCCGAACCGCCCCCGGACGAGATCCCCGCCGCGGCGGCCGTCCCGAGCGCACCCACCGAAGCATCCGGCGCCCCCATCGCCGCCGCTCCCGCCCCCGAGACGGACTCCGACGACGGCCTGACCATGCTCAAGCGGCCGGTGACGGTCCGCCCCAGCGCGCCGCCACCTCCGCCGGACGAGGAGATGACGGAGCGGCGTCCCGCCGTGGCGACGCCCTCGGCCGCACCCGTCGGCGAGGCCACCGAGCTGCGCCCCCGGGTCGTCGGCGCCCCGACGCCCCGGTCGGGACCGACCGCCCCCACCGATCCCGCGGCCCCCGCGGCCCCCGCGGTCCCGGCGGCGGCGGGCAGGCGGAGCACGATCCTCGCCCTCGGCGCGGTCGCGGTGCTGGCCGCGGCCGCCGTCGTCATCGGCCTGGTGCTGTCGGGTTCCGGCGACCGGAAGCCGCCCGCGGCAACCCCCTCCGCCCCCGGGCCGGCCGGTCTCGGCGACGTCATCCCCGCCGCGGTCGAGCCCACGATCGTCGCGAAGCCCCAGGACGGCGGGGTGCTCTTCGTCGCCGAGGGCGCCGCCTCGGACACCGTGCTGCGCTGGAGCGTGCGCCAGGACGGCGGTCGGTACGCCGCCCAGGAGGCCGGCCCCGACGGTCTGCTGGTCGCCATGTCCGCCCCGGGCGAGGCCTGTGTCCGCCTCGGCGTGGCGGTCGGCGGCACCGTCCAGGGGCCCTACGAGAAGTGCCGCGCATGGCCGTGAGCACCCGATGACCGCCGTCGTCGACTTCTGCGGCGAGGAGCACCTCGCCGCTCCCGATCGGGCGCTCGTGCTCGGACGGGACGGCGACATCGTCATCGACGACAACCCCTATCTGCACCGCCGCTTCCTCGAGATCGGGTTCGACCACGATCTGCTGTGGCTGGCCAATGTCGGCAACGCGACCTCGGCGACGATCGCCGACGAGCACGGCCTGGTGCAGACCTGGCTGGCGCCGGGCGCCCGGATCCCGCTGGTGTTCGCCCGCACCGTCGTGTGGTTCACCGCCGGGCCGACGACCTACGAGTTCGAGGTGCACAACGATGCCCCGCAGTTCGTCCAGGTCGCCGAGCTGCAGGTGAGCGACGGCCAGACCACCCTCGGCCGGGTCGCGCTGACCCCCGACCAGCGCCTGCTCATCGTCGCGCTGGCCGAGGACATCCTGCGCCGCGGCCAGCGCGGCGCCGGTGCCATCCCGCACTCGCGGTCGGCCGCCGAGCGGCTCGGCTGGACGACGACCCGGTTCAACCGCAAGCTCGACAACGTCTGCGAGAAGTTCACCCGGCTCGGCGTGCGCGGCCTGCACGGCAGCAGCGACCGCACCGCGAGCAACCGGCGGGTGCGCCTGGTCGAGTACGCCCTGGCCTCCCGCGTCGTGACCGCCGAGGACCTGGTCCTCCTCGACCAGCTCGACGCCGCGCCGTCGTCCTGACCGGACGACCGGACCCCGCCTCCGGTCGGAGACGGGGTCCGGGCGAGCAGGCGCTCAGAGGTTGATCATGTGGCCGGCGATCCCGTGGATCGCCTCCTTCACGGCCTCCGAGAGCGTCGGGTGGGCGAACACGTTGCGGCCCACCTCGTCGGCGGTGAGGTCCCACTTCTGCGCGAGGGTCAGCGCGGGGAGCAGCTCGGTGACGTCGGGGCCGATCATGTGGGCGCCGAGGATCTCGTTGAACTCGGCGTCGGCGACGATCTTGACGAAGCCGACGGCCTCGCCCAGGCCCATGGCCTTGCCGTTGGCGGTGAACGGGAACGAGGCCGTCTTGACGTCGTAGCCCTTCTCCTTGGCCTGCGCCTCGCTGTAGCCGAAGGAGCCGATCTGCGGCTGGCAGTACGTCGCGCGCGGGATGAAGTCGTACTCGACCGGCATGGTCTCGGCACCGGCCAGGGTCTCGGCGGCGACGATACCCATCGCCTCGGCGACGTGGGCGAGCATCATCTTGCCGGTGACGTCGCCGATGGCGTAGACGCCCTCGACGTTGGTGCGGCAGAACTCGTCGACCTCGATCGCGCCGCGGTCGGTCAGCGCGACACCGGCCACGTCGAGGCCGTAGCCCTCGACGCGGGGAGCGAAGCCGAAGGCGGCGAGGAACTTGTCGGCCTCGAGCACCTGCTCGTCGCCGCCGGCGGCCGGAGCCACCCGGACCTTCACGCCGGAGCCGGTGTCCTCGACGCCCTTCACGGCGGTCGAGGTCAGCACCTTCACGCCGAGCTTCTTGTAGTGCTTGGCGAGCTCCTTGGACACGTCGGCGTCCTCGGTCGGGACCATCCGGTCGAGGAACTCGACGATGGTCACGTCGACGCCGAAGTTCTTCATCACGTAGGCGAACTCGACGCCGATCGCGCCCGAGCCGCCGATGATGATGGACGACGGGAGGTTCTCGTCGAGGATCTGCTCCTCGTACGACACGATGTTCTTGCCGTTGACCTCGACGCCCGGGACGGTGCGCACCGTCGCGCCGGTGGCGAGGATCAGGTTGTCGCACGTGTAGTCGGCCGTGGAGCCGTCGTTGAGCGCGACGGAGACCGACTTGGCGCCGGTCAGCGTGCCCCAGCCGTCGATCTCGGTGATCTTGTTCTTCTTCATCAGGAAGTGGACGCCCTTGACGATGCCGGCGCTCACCTGGCGCGAGCGCGCGTGCGTCGGGCCGAAGGCCATCGTGGCGTCGCCCTCGATGCCGAACTTGGCCTTCTCGTGGGTCAGCGTGTGGGCGAGCTCGGCGTTCTTGAGCAGCGCCTTGGAGGGGATGCAGCCGACGTTGAGACAGACGCCGCCCCAGTACTTCTTCTCGATCACGGCAACGGACTTGCCGAGCTGGGCGGCGCGGATCGCGGCGACGTACCCACCGGGGCCGGCACCGAGGACGAGGACATCGAAGTGGGTCACGAAGCCAGCGTAGTAGGGCTCGTCCCCCGGTCCGCAGCGCGTTCCGAACCGGGCCTCGCTACTCACCGGTAGCGCTCGGTCGGAGCTCCTCCACACCCGCCAGCCCCTTCCCCTCGGAGTGTGAGGTGTGCAACACTCCTGCCCGACCGAGCGATCGCTCGGTCGGACGACGGGGCCGACGCGGCCCGCAAGGAGGGACTCACGTGAGGGTGGACACCGACTCGTCTCCGGACGAGGTGAAGGCGGCCTTCGCCGCCTGGCTCGCCGACTTCGCGGACGCGATGGCGACGGCGGACACCGCCGCCACCACGGGCCTGTTGGACGGTGACTGCTGGTGGCGCGACCTCCTCGCGCTCAGCTGGGACCTGGGGACCTACCACGGCACGGACCGGATCGCCGGGCTTCTCGACGAGCACCTGCGGCAGGCGAAGGTGTCCGACGTCCGGGTCGTCACCGAGTTCGGTCCGCGCTTCGTGGCCGAGGAGGGGGGTGGCGGCACGATCGAGGGCTTCTTCACCTTCGAGACCCCCGGGGCCTGGTGCCGCGGCGTGGCCCGCATCCGGCACGGTGACGACGGCTGGCGCGCCTGGACCGTCATGACCGGGGTCGAGGACCTCAAGGGCCACGAGCGAGCCCTCGGCGCCCGCAGGCCCACCGGTCCGCGGCACGAGGCCGGGGCGACGACCCAGCGCAACTGGAAGGACAAGCGCGAGGACGCGCAGTCCTATGCCGACCACGAACCGGAGGTCGTCATCCTCGGCGCCGGACAAGGTGGCCTGGCCCTCGCGGCCAACCTGCGGCTGATGGGCGTCGACGCCCTCATCCTCGAGAAGAGTGAGCGGGTCGGCGACGGCTGGCGCCGGCGCTACCACTCGCTCGTGCTCCACGACCCGGTGTGGGCCGACCACCTGCCCTACCTCCCGTTCCCGCAGTCGTGGCCGATCTACTCGCCGAAGGACAAGATCGCCGACTGGTTCGAGTTCTACGCGCAGGCGATGGAACTCAACGTCTGGTGCTCGGCGGAGATGACCGACGCCGGGTACGACGAACAGGCCGGCACCTGGACGCTCACCGTGCGGACGCAGGAGGGCGAGCGGACGCTGCGCCCCCGCCAGGTCGTCCTCGCCACGGGCGCCGCCGGCGAGCCCCACGTCCCCGACTTCCCCGGACGCGAGGACTTCACCGGCACGGTGTACCACTCCAGCAAGCACGGTGCCGGCGGCAGCTGGGCCGGCAAGAAGGCCGTCGTCGTCGGCGCCTGCAACAGCGGTCACGACATCGCCCAGGACCTGTATGAGGCGGGCGCCGCCGTCACCCTGGTGCAGCGCTCCTCGACGCACATCATCAGCCAGGAGCACGGGATCCCCGCGATCTTCGGGGCCAACTTCACCGAGTCGGGCCCGCCGACGGAGTACTCCGACCTGCTGGCGAGCGCCTACCCCTGGCCCCTCGTGCTCGAGGACGCCAAGGAGGGCGTGAAGCGCACCGCCGAGAAGGATGCCGAGCTGCTGGCCTCGCTCGAGGCGGTGGGCTTCCGGCTCAACGACGGCCCCGACGGCACGGGGCTGATGGGCTTCGCGCTCGCGAAGGGTGGCGGCTACTACATCGACGTCGGTGCCTCCGGTCTGATCGCCGAGGGCCGGATCGGCCTCGCCCAAGGCGCGGGGCTGGCCGGGTTCACCACGACGGGCATCCGGCTCGAGGACGGCCGCGAACTCGACGCCGACCTCGTCGTCCTGGCGACCGGCTACTCGAACATGCGCGAGACGGCGCGCCGCCTCTTCGGCGACGCGGTGGCCGATCGGCTCCCCCTCGTCCTCGGCATCGGCGAGGACGGCGAGATCGGCGGGCTGTACCGCCGTACCGGTCAGCCGGGCTTCTGGTTCATGGGCGGTCCGCTGGCCTGGGTGCGGGTCTACTCCAAGCACCTCGCCCTCCAGATCACCGCCGAGCTACGCGACGTGCGCTCCTGACCACTCCCGTTCCGCGCATCCCAGGAGTCGACTCGGGGGCTCTGGGCGACAGCGACATCCCTGCCACCCGGCCGGGTCCGTCCCCTCGAAGGAGAAAATGATGCAAGGCAGTAGAAAGGTCCGGGCCAAGGTCGGCCTCGTCGCGATCGTGGCCGGGCTGAGCCTGGTGACGGCCGCGTGCGGCGGTGACGACGGTGGCTCGTCCGCGGACGGCTCGTCCTCGGGCAAGAAGCTCGTCTACTTCATGGCGCCGAACACCACCCCCACCCGCTACATCCAGCAGGACGGCCCGGACTTCGAGAAGGCCATGAAGGCGCTCGACCCCGACGTCGAGGTGAAGTTCGTCAACGGCGGCGGCGACTCCGCGACCCAGCTGTCGCAGGCGAACTCGGCGATCGCGGCCGGGGCCAAGGCGCTCGTCGTCGTGGCGGCCGACCCCAACACGAGCGCCGGCCTGCTCCAGGCGGCCGCGGCGGCCAAGGTCCCTGTGATCGGCTACGAGAACCCGCCGCTCAACGGCCCGATGTACGCCCAGGTGATCTTCGACCCCTACAAGGTCGGCATCCAGCAGGCGGAGTACTTCAAGAGCCGGGTCGAGGCCGGCGCCTTCGGCAGTG
Organism: Nocardioides sp. L-11A; assembly: GCA_029961745.1. NCBI lineage: Bacteria > Bacillati > Actinomycetota > Actinomycetes > Propionibacteriales > Nocardioidaceae > Nocardioides > Nocardioides sp. L-11A. The sequence goes on along the minus strand of CP124680.1, from coordinate 1,679,441 downwards.
GCCCCGTCGACCTCGCCCGCCAGTACGGCAACAAGGGCGACGTCTACACGACCGAGATGCTCCGGGGGCAGGACGAGATCCTGAAGCCCCTCATCGACGACGGCACCCTGAACGTCGTCTGCGAGGACTACATCAAGGACTGGGCGCCCGACAACGCCCAGAAGGCCGCCGAGCAGTGCCTGACCAAGACGCAGAGCAGCCTCGACGCCTTCCTCGGCTTCTACGACGGCAACGCGTCCGGGATCATCGCCGCTCTCAAGGGCCAGAAGGCCGAGATCCCCGTGTACGGCGGCCAGAACCCCGAGCTGACCGGCCTCCAGTACATGCTGACCGGAGACCAGGAGGACACCGTCCTCAAGGCATTCTCCGTGGAGGCCGAGGCCGCCGCGAAGATCACGCTGGCCGCCATCAGCGGCGAGGAGCCGCCGTCCGACCTGGTCCAGGACGAGGTGAACAACGGGACGGACGACATCCCGACGGCCAAGCTCGACACCACGCTGATCCACCTCGAGGACGGCAAGGACCCGGGCGAGATCGTGCAGCAGGCGGTCGATCTCGGCATCTTCACCTGGGAGCAGATCTGCGACGGCGGCCCCGCCGAGAGCACACCCACCTGCCAGGCGAAGGTCGGCTGACCGACCACGACCCGGGGTGTGGTCGCCCCTCCGGCGGCCACACCCCGTCCAGCCCCATCCAAGAAGGGAATCCCATGCCCGACGCAGGTGAGCTGCTGCTGCAGCTGAGCCAGGTCTCCAAGTACTTCGGCGGCGTCCGCGCGCTGCACGAGGTCGACCTCGAGCTCCACCGCGGGGAGGTCGTCGCCCTGGTGGGCGACAACGGAGCCGGCAAGTCCACCCTCATCAAGGTCATCTCCGGAGTGGAGCATCCTGACTCGGGCACGATCCACGTCCGCGGGGAGGCGGTGCGCCTCGAGAATCCGCGGGCGGCGCAGAGCGCAGGGATCCACACGGTCCACCAGGACCTGTCGCTGTGTGACAACCTCGACGCCGTCCGCAACCTCTACCTGGGCCAGGAGCTCACCGGCGGTCTGCTGCGCGGTCGCCCGCTGAGCCGGCACCGGATGGAGGTCGAAGCGCGCAGGGTCCTCGACAGCCTGGCCGTGAAGCTGCGCTCACTCACCACGCCCGTCGGCGGCCTGTCCGGCGGGCAGCGGCAGGGCATCGCCATCTGCCGGGCGCTCATCTCGGACCCCAGCCTGGTCCTCCTGGACGAGCCCACCGCCGCGCTCGGCGTCACGCAGCGGGCCGAGGTGCTCGATCTGATCCTCCGCCTGAAGTCCCAGCACCGCGGTGTGCTGGTCATCTCGCACGATCTCAAGGACGTGCAGGAGGTCGCGGACCGGGTCGTCGTCATGCGACTGGGCTGCAAGGTCGCCGAGTTCGAGCGCGGTCTCTACACCTCCAGCGACCTGATCGCCGCCATCACCGGAGCCCACGAGGCTCCGCTCACCGTCGAGGGCATCCGATGAGCACCCAGCAGGTCCCGACCACCGCCCCGCCGATCGCCCCGGGCGAGCCCGGAACCCCCCTGCTCTCACGCGTGGTCGAGGGGCTCGGGGGCAAGTACCGCAGCATCCCGGTGCTGCTGGTGCTCGCGCTGATCTGGCTGTACTTCTCCTCGCAGAACTCGGCCTTCCTCACCTCCGGCAACATCACCACCCTGACCCTCCAGATCGTGACCACCGCGATCCTGGCGCTGGGCGTCGTCTTCGTGCTGCTGGTCGGCGAGATCGACCTGTCCTCCGCGATGCTCTCCGGCGTCTGCGCGACCGTCACGGCCCAGCTCGCGGTCAAGAGCGAGTGGCCACTGTGGCTGGCCATCCTCGGCGGCATCGCCGTCGGTGTGGTCTTCGTCCTGGCCGAGGTGCTCGCGGTCATCTTCGGTGTGCCGTCGCTGATCGTGACGCTCGGCGGCATGGTCATCCTGCAGGGTCTCCTGCTGGTGGTGCTGCCGCCCGAGTTCGCGATCAACGTGGCCGGCACCGACTACGCGCGGATCTCGTCGACCTATCTTCCCTCCGGCTGGAGCCTGGCCCTCGGGGCGGCGGGCTGGCTGATCTTCTGCACGACCCGCTACCTCGGCCACCGCGAGCGCGGCGCCGGCGCCTCGTCCTCCGCCCTGCTGTCCGTCGGCGTGCCCGCCGTCGTCAGCGGCGTGGTCATCTTCGGCGCCGTCGCCGTGCTGAGCGAGGGACCCGGGCTCCCGCTGCCGGTGCTGATCCTGGTCGGGATGCTGCTGATCGCTGCGTACTTCACCGGGCGGACCCGCTACGGCACGCACCTGTACGCCGTCGGCGGCAACCGGGAGGCCGCGCAGCGGGCGGGCATCCCCGTCTCCCGCATGGTGATCTACTCCTTCCTCATCCTCGGCGTGTGCGCCGCGGTGGCCGGCATGGTCGAGGCGTCGCGGCTGCTCGCCGTCTCCAACTCGTCGGGCGGCGGGCCACTGATGCTCAACGCGATCGCGGCCGCGGTGGTGGGCGGCGTGAGCCTGTTCGGCGGCCGGGGAACGGTGTGGGCCGCACTGTTGGGTGCCCTGGTGATCGGGTCGATCAACAACGGCGTCCAGCTCCTGGGGATGTCCACCGAAGTGCAGAGCTTCGCGACCGGTGGGGTCCTTATCCTTGCTGTTGCGATCGACGTCGTGATCACTCGCGGGTCACTGCTGCCGAACCGCCGATGACCAGCGCACGAACAGATGTGGCAATGGAGAGGGGATGCGCAACCGTGACTGTCGAGGCGGCCTGGCTGCCCACAGACGCCCAGATCGACAGCTCTCGGGTGGTCGACTTCGCTCGCTGGCTCGGCACGGAGGGCATCGTCGACCTGAGTGACCCGCGTGACTTCCGCGAGCTGCAGGCCTGGTCGGCCGCCGAGCCCGCGCTCTTCTGGGAGGCGGTCGCCCGCTACTTCGGGGTCGACTTCGCCACCGAGGCCACCGAGGTGCTCTCGTCCTCGGAGATGCCGGGTGCCCGCTGGTTCCAGGGGGCCACCTTGAACTTCGCGCGGGAGATGCTCAAGCACGGCGCCGCCGAGCGGGAGGCGGTCATCCTGGTGCGCGACGACGGCCACCGCGAGTCGATCACGTTCGGCCAGCTCCGCGACCAGGTCGCCGCGGTCGCCGGGGCGCTCGCGGACCGCGGCATCGGGCAGGGCGACCGGATCGTCGCCTACCTGCCGAACTGCCTCGAGGGCGTCGTCGCCTTCCTGGCCTCCGCCACCCTGGGCGCCGTCTGGTCGCAGACCGGGATGGACTACGCGCCGACCGCCGCGATGGACCGGCTCGGCCAGCTGGACCCGACGGTCTTCATCGCCGGGACGGGCTATCTGTTCAAGGGCGAGCAGCAGGATCGCCGCGAGGCCGTGGCGGAGCTGCGGGTGCTGCTGCCCGTCGACGCGCTGGTCGTCTCGGTCGAGACGGGCGGCGTCGCCCGCGACGACACCACGCCCTGCGATGTCGCCTGGGAGCAGCTCCAGCGGTTCAGCAAGCCGGTCGCGGCGCCGCTCGACGTCCCGTTCGACCACCCACTGTGGGTCCTGTTCACCTCCGGCACCACCGGGCGCCCCAAGGGCATCGTGCACGGGCACGGCGGTGCCCTCCTGGAGCAGCTGGTGTCCCCCGGCTTCCACATGGGGGTCGACGAGGCCGACGTCTTCTTCTGGTTCACCACGCCCAACTGGATGATGTGGAACGCCCAGGTCTGCGGCCTCCTCCACGGCGCCACGATCGTGCTCTTCGACGGCAGCCCGACCCATCCCGACACCGGGCTGCTGTGGCGCGTCGTCCAGGACCTCGGCGTCACGGTGTTCGGCACCAGCCCGGGCTACCTCCAGGCGTGCGCGCGCGACGGGCTCGAGCCGGGCCGCGATCTCGACCTGTCCACGCTCGAGCTGATCGGCGTGACCGGCTCGGTCCTGCCGGCCAGCAGCAACCACTGGGTCCGCGACCACGTGCGCGCCGACCTCCAGGTCGGCTCGATGAGCGGTGGCACCGACATCGTCGGCATCTTCGTCGCCAGCGCCCCCAACCTCCCCGTCTACGACGGGGAGATCAGCGGCACCGCGCTGGGCGTGGCCCTCGAGGTCTGGGACGAGCGGGGCGACCGGCTGCCCGACGGTCAGACCGGAGAGATGGTGATCACCCGGCCGATGCCCTCGATGCCGATCGCCTTCTGGGACGACCCCGAGGGCGAGCGCTACCGCGACGCGTACTTCGACGTCTTCCCCGGCGTCTGGCGCCACGGGGACGCGATCACGATCACCGAGCGCGGCACGATCATGATCCACGGCCGCACCGACTCCACGCTGAACCGCAACGGCGTGCGCCTGGGCAGCGCCGAGATCTACGAGGCGTTGGAGTCCCTGCCCGAGGTGCTCGACAGCCTGGTGGTCGGGGTCGAGCTCGCCGAGGGCGGCTACTGGATGCCGCTGTTCGTGGTGACCGAGGACGGGCAGGACGACGCCGCGCTGCGCACCCGCATCGTGGAGACGATCGCGGGCCGAACCTCCCGCCGGCACGTCCCGGACGAGATCATCGTCGCCCCCGCACTGCCCCGCACCCGCACCGGCAAGCGCCTGGAGGTGCCGGTCAAGAGGATGCTGCAGGGCACCTCGCCGCGCCGGGTCACCAGCACCGGGGCCGTCGACGACGTCGACGCTCTGCAGTGGTTGATCGACTTCGCCCGCAAGCGCAACGGCGCCTCCGCGACCGCCACGACGGTGCTGCCGACCGACACCTACGAGGACTGGCGGATCTATCACGAGCAGGATCTGCCCCGGGTCCTCGCCGCCGCGCTCGACGTGTTCGCCGAGAAGGGCTACCACGGCACCACGACCCGTCAGCTCGCCGACCGCTCCGGCCTGTCGGTGCCGGGCATCTACCACCACTACAAGGCGAAGCAGGACATCCTCTTCGACCTGATGATGGTCATCGTCGACGAGCTGGTCGAGCGCAGCCGGTTCGCGGTGGCGCAGGCGGACGACGACCCGCGCGCCCAGTTCGACGCCCTCGTGTCGAGCATGCTGCTGTTCCACGTCTACCGCCGCAAGGGCGCCATCGTGTCCACCAGCGAGCTGCGGAGCCTCGAGTCCGGCAACCGGCGCAAGTACCTCGACCGGCGCGACGAGCTGCAGGCCCTGCTCGACCAGATCATCGAGCGCGGTGTCGGCGCCGGCGTGTTCCACACGCCCTACCCCGGCGACGCGGGCCGAGCGATCGCGTCGATGTGTGCCGGCGTGGCGACCTGGTACCGCCCCGACGCACCGCTGAGCTTCGACCCGCTGCTCGACCGCTACCTCTCGATCGCCGAGGCGATCGTCGGGCTCCACTGAGGCCCCGAGCACCTCATCCCGCGCCATCCCACACCCGCAGGAGGAACGACCATGGGCCGTGTCACCCAGAAGATCGCACTCATCACCGGTGCCGGCCGCGGCCAGGGCCGCGCCCACGCGGTCCGGCTGGCCGAGGAGGGCGCGTCGATCATCGCCTTCGACATCTGTGCTCCGGTCGCCTCGGTGACCTATCCCATGGCGACGCCGGAGGATCTCGAGGAGACCTGTGCGCTGGTGCGCGCGGCCGGCGGCCGCGCGCACGCGGCCCAGGTCGACGTCCGCGACTTCGACCGGCTCGCCCGAGAGCTGGCGGCCGGCATCGACGCGCTCGGCGGGCTCGACATCGTCGTGGCCAACGCCGGCATCGCCAGCTATGCGCCCGGCCACGAGATCACCGAGGCCGCCTGGCAGGAGATGATCGACATCAACCTGACCGGCACCTGGCACACCGTCAAAGCGGCGGTCCCGCACCTCGTCGCGGGCGGACGGGGCGGCTCGATCGTGCTGACCAGCTCGGCCGCCGGACTCCAGGGCACGCCCAACCTCGCCCACTATGTGGCGGCCAAGCACGGCGTGACGGGCCTGATGCGGACCTTCGCGAACGAGCTGGCGCCGCACTGGATCCGCGTCAACAGCGTGCATCCCACCCAGGTCGACACCCCGATGATCATGAACGACGAGATCTTCCGGATGTTCCGGCCCGACCTGGCGGCGCCCGGACGCGACGACATCGTCGAGGTGTCCACCGCGACCAACGCACTCCCGGTCCCCTGGGTCGAGTCGAGCGACGTCGCCAACGCGGTCCTCTTCCTCGCCTCCGACGAGGCGCGCTACATCACCGGCGTGGCCCTGCCCGTCGACGCGGGGATCCTGGCGAAGGTGTAGCCGAGGACGACATACCGCGGCGACGGCGGTCTCGCTCGGGGGCACGCACTAGCCTGAGCCCGTGACGTCGTACGCCGCCTACGGCACCAACCTCGACCCCCAGCGGATGGGCGAGCGGTGTCCGCACTCGCCGCTGCAGACCACCGGCTGGCTGACCGGCTGGCGGCTGACCTTCGGCGGCGAGGAGCACGGCTGGGACGGCGCCCTGGCGACGATCGCGCCCGACCCGATGAGCGCCGTGTTCGTCGCCGTGTACGACGTCAGTCCGCTGGACGAGCCGATGCTGGACCAGTGGGAGTCGGCCGACTCGGGGCTGTACCGGCGGACCAAGGTGCGGATCGCCACCATGGCCGGCGAGATCGTCGCCTGGACCTACGTGCTCGACGCCTACGAGGGCGGACTGCCGTCGGCGTCGTACCTCGGGGTGCTGGCGGACGCGGCGGAGGCCGCGGACGCGCCGGCGGACTACGTCACCGGGCTGCGCTCGCGCGCCTGCCGCTCGACCGGCCTCTGACCGCACCGCGCCCACCCCGGCGCCTGCTGTCGCGGGGAGCGTGACCCCGACGAAACCTGACTCGTTGTCACGTTATGCGCACGCCCTCCCGGTTCGCCCGCGTCCTCACCGCCACCCTCGGCAGCATCGCCGTCGCCGCCGTCGCGGCCTGCGGCGACGTCCGGGTCACCGAGCACGAGGTGCCGCCGGACGACGCCCTCGACCTGCCGATCGCCGTCCGTCCGGCCGACCCCGGACTCCGCTCGGTGATGTGGGTCGGCAACAACTGGGACGGGACGGCGAGCATCGTCGACGCCGAATCCCTAGAGGTGCTCAAGCGCGGGGTCAACCTGATCCCGGACAAGACCCAGGAGACGCTGGACATCTTCAAGGACCCGGTCGCGACGGTGTTCTACCTCGCCATCAACGCCGGCCCGGGCCAGGGGCACAACCAGTACGTCGACGACATGTTCACGACGATGGACGGGAAGTACCTCGCCGTCTCCCGGCCCAGCTTCGCCGACGTGGTGTGGATCGACATCGCCAAGGCGACGGCGGGGCGGACCGACTCGATCGTGCGCGAGCAGCAGATGGACGGCTTCCGCACCGACCACATGCAGGTCTCCAACGACGGACGCCGGCTGCTCGTGTCCGACTCGACCAAGCGCCAGGTGATCGAGTACTCCATGGTCGACGAGACGCTCCCCGGCGGGAGGGTGGTCCGGCTCGGCGACCGACTGCGCACCTTCCCCTCGGGCGAGACGCCCCACGAGAGCAACTACACCGAGGACGGCGAGCGCATCCTGCACGCGTCCATCGGTCGCGTCTACACGCCCCTCGACGACCTCGACCCGCGCGACGGCGAGCTCCTCGGCCTGCCCCTCAACCGGCTCGCGCTCAACCTCCTCGGCCTGGACCGGCTGCTCGGGCGGCTGCCGTGGGCCGAGCTGGAGAAGGCCGTCAAGGGCGACCGCTGGCTGCAGTACGTCGCGGCCGACGACTTCGAGGTGCTCGAGCGCTGGGACATGGCCCACGAGCTCGCGGAGGCCGGGCATCCCGGCATGAGCGGCGCGGTGCGGCCGGTCGCGGTGCACCCCAACGGACGCCTGCTCTACCTCCAGGTCTCCTTCCTGCACGGCTACGTCGTCTTCGACACCGAGGCGGCCGACCTCGACGGCACCAGCGACTACGCCCTCGGCGGGATCTCGGAGCCCGCCACGGGCGCCGTGGTCGACGTCGTCCAGCTGGAGAACCGGGTCCCCGGCATGCTCCGCGAGGCCTATGTCAACGACTCCGCCCACCACGGGCTGTCGATCAGCGCCGACGGCGAGACCCTGTGCGCCGCCGGCACCATGGACGACTACGCCGCGCTGGTGGATGCCGCGACCGGCGAGGCGACGTACTTCGACGAGACGACGACGGGTCACGGGTACGGCAAGCCGTACTGGACGACCGAGGGTCTCAACGAGACCTGCTGGGTGTCCTTGTCGGACGACGACGCCGTCGCCGTGCTGTCCACGGACACCCGCGAGGAGCTCGCCTATCTCCCCGTCGGCAACCACCCGCAGCGGGTCCGCCACGGCTACGTCCCGGAGTCCGTCGTCTCCACCTGGTGATGAGTAGGCTCTGCGCGTGACCGAGTCCCCCACGCCGTATGCCCTGGCCGAGGAGGCCGCCGTCCGTCTCGCCGAGCTCACCGGCGTCGCCCGTCACGACGTCGCGCTCGTGCTCGGCTCCGGCTGGCTGCCGGCCGCCGACGCGCTCGACGGCGCGGGCGGCGCGAACACGACCGAGATCGACGTGACCTCCCTGCCCGGCTTCGCGGCCTCGGCGGTGCAGGGTCACTCGGGCAGGATCCGCTCGATCCGGATCCCCGGCAGCGACGGCGCCCCGGACCGCCACCTGCTGGTCTTCCTCAGCCGCACCCATTACTACGAGGGCCGTGGGGTCGCCGCCGTCGTCCACGGCGTGCGGACGGCGGCAGCCGCGGGCTGCCGCGCGATCGTGCTGACCAACGGCTGCGGCGGGCTCAAGGAGACCTGGACGCCGGGCACCCCGGTGCTGATCAGCGATCACATCAACCTGACCGGCCAGTCGCCCATCGTCGGCGCCAACTTCGTCGATCTCACCGACCTCTACTCCTCCCGGCTGCGCGAACTGTGCCGGGAGGTGGAGCCGAGCCTCGACGAGGGCGTCTACGTCCAGTTCACCGGGCCCCACTACGAGACGCCGGCCGAGGTGCGGATGGCCGGGATCCTCGGCGGCCACCTGGTCGGCATGAGCACCACCCTCGAGGCGATCGCCGCGCGCGAGGCGGGGATGGAGATCCTCGGCATCAGCCTGGTCACCAACCTGGCCGCCGGCCTGAGCGGCGAGCCGCTCAACCATGCGGAGGTGCTCGAGGCCGGACGCCTGGCCGCCACCCGGATGGGCGCCCTGCTCGGCGACATCGTGCCCCGCATCTGAGGCCCGGGGCGCCCCTCGTGGAGCCGTACGCCGAGGTCGTGGAGTCCTACCGCCGCTTCGCCGCCGAGGCGGCGGACTCCCCCACCTTCGCGACCTGGGCGGCCGCCGTGGCCGTCGACCCCGAGGTGCTCGCCTGGATCCGGACCCTGCCGGACCTCAAGCAGCAGCCCAACCTGGTGTTCGCCGCGGCCCGGCACCACGGCGTCCCGGCCCCCGGCCCGTACGACGCGCTGCGGGCCGCGCTGCTCGGCGACACCGGTCCGCTCCGCGCCACGATCCTGGCCCGGGCCACGCAGACCAACGAGGTGGGCCGGCTCGCGACGCTGCTGCCGGCGTTCGCGTCGTTCTCCGGCCCCCTGGCCCTGCTGGAGGTCGGCGCCTCGGCCGGGCTGTGCCTCTACCCCGACCGTTGGGGCTACGCGTGGTCGACGGACGACGGGCCGGTCCTGCTGGGCGACGAGCCGCGGCTGCCCTGCCGGGTCAGGGGCCCCGCTCCGCTCCCGGACCGGCTGCCCGAGATCTCCTGGCGCGGCGGCATCGACCTCCACCCGCTCGACGTCACCGACCCCGACGACACCGACTGGCTGCAGACCCTGGTCTGGCCCGAGCAGAACGATCGCCGCGACCGGCTGGTCCGCGCGATCGAGGTCGCCCGACAGGACCCGCCGACCCTCGCCCGAGGCGACCTGGTCGCGGAGCTGCCGGGCATGGTCGAGCGGGCGGCGTCGTACGGCACCGTCGTGGTCTTCCACAGCGCCGTCATCGCCTACCTCCCGCCGCCGCGCCGGGCCGAGTTCGACGCGCTCGTCCGCGACCTCGTCGGGCGCGGCCGGTGTCACTGGGTGAGCAACGAGGGCAAGCGGGTGCTGCCGTCCGTCACCGCCACCGGGCCGCCGATCCCCGAGGAGCACCCCACGTTCGTGCTCGGGATCGACGGGCGGATGGTCGCGCAGACGCACGGGCACGGGCGTGCGCTGCGCTGGACGGGCTGAGGCCTGTGGATGACCGGAGCAGCTGTCGCCCGACTCCGCCACGCTGGTCCCCATGGACAACAGGAGGCACCATGGGAGTCATGACACCGGTCCGACCACCTGTCGTCGAGCACGGCGACGTGATCGTGCGCGACGGACCGTTCACGGTCGCGGAGCGGGACGCGATCCCCGAGAACGGCTACCGACATGAGCTGCTCGACGGGATGCTGCTGATGTCACCGGCACCGCGACCGCGCCACCAGGACGTCGTTCGCGAGTTGCTCCTGCTGCTGGCGGCCGCCGTGCCGCGCGAGCTGAAGGTCTACCCGGCACCGTTCGACGTCCGCATCGGCCAGCGCAGCGCCATCGAACCGGACGTCGTGGTCGTCCGGCGTTCCGACGTCACCGAGCAGGGCGTCCTGGTGGCGCCGCTTCTTGCGGTCGAGGTCCACTCGCCCTCGACCAAGGCCTTCGACCTCGGGCCCAAGATGGAGATCCTTGCGGCGGCCGGGTGCCCGTCGTACTGGACGATCGACCCGGAGCAGCCCGAGCTGACGGTGTGGACGCTACGCGACAGCCGGTACGCCGAAACGGCTCGCGTGGCCGCCCAGGAGTCCTGGACGGCCACGGAGCCGTTCGCGGTGACGATCACGCCGGTCGAGCTGCTCGACCTCTGAGGAGGGTCAGGCGGCCCGGTTCATCCGGCGCACGCCGACCCACAGCCCGAGCGCACCGACGACCAGCGACGCGGTCAGGCCGGACACGATGGTCTCGGCCGGGAAGGACCCGGCGAACAGCGCGCGCTCCGCGTCGACGATATAGCTGAGCGGGTTCAGGTCGGCCGCGGTCCGCAGCCAGCCGGGGGCGCCGTCGAGGGGCAGCAGCACGCCCGCGAGCAGCACCAGCGGGAAGATCACGGTCTGCTGGACGGTCCAGAACACCCAGGACTGCTCCTTCGCCGCGACGGCGAGGGCGAGGCTGAGCGCGCCGAGGCCGACGCTGAACGGCACGAGCAGCAGCACGCCGACGACGACGCCGTCGAGGTGCAGGTCGAAGCCGAACGGCGTCACGACCGCCACGATGATGAGCGTCTGCAACAGCAGCGGCACCATCTCGCGCAGTGCCTTGCCGATCAGCAGCGACGAGCGCCGCACCGGTGAGACGAGCAGCCGCTCGAAGGAGCCGCTGATGATCTCCTCCGACAGGTTGGCACCGGTGAAGGACGCGCTCATCAGCGCGGTCATCGACACGATGCCCGGCACGAACCACTGGAGCGCGGAACCGGTCCCGGTGTCGGGGAGCAGGGGCGCGAACAGGCCGAGGAAGACCAGCGGCTGCACCATCGCGAACAGCACCGACGCGGGCTGGCGGAGAACCGGCTGCAGCTCGCGGACGAGCACGTTCGCGATGTCGGAGACGATGCCGACGGGCCGGGACGCGACGCGGGTACGACGACCGGCGGCCGGCGCCGTCGCGTGGGGGGCGATCTCGATGGTCATGCTGCCGCTCCTTCGGTGGGCTGGGACGGGGTGGTGGAGGTCTCGCGCAGGCTGCGCCCGGTCAGGTTGAGGAAGACGTCGTCGAGGGTCGGGCCGACCACCTCGATCCGGCTGACCGGCGTACCGGCCGCGGCGAGGTCGGCGACCAGCGCCGGGGCCGCCGCGCGACCGAACGCCGCCCGCACCTCGACGTGTGCTCCGGTGACGGTGATCTGGGCGCCGTCGATCCGGTCGGCGCGCCCGGCCGCGGCCCGCGCGTCGCCGGCGGAGGCGAAGTCCATGGCGACCAGGTCGCCGAGTGCCGACTTGAGCGCGGAGGCCGTGTCGTCGGCGATGACCTCGCCGTGGTCGATCACGATCACCCGGCCGGCCAGGGCGTCGGCCTCCTCGAGGTAGTGCGTCGTCAGCACGATCGTCGTGCCGAGCTCGGCGTTGAGCCGGCGGATCTGCTCCTGCAGGTTGACCCGGTTCTGTGGGTCGAGGCCGGTCGAGGGCTCGTCGAGGAACAGGATCGGCGGCTCCTGGACCAGCCCGATCGCCACGTCGAGCCGGCGCCGCTGGCCACCGGAGAGCTGGGCGACCGGGCGGTCGGCGTGCTCGGTGAGGTCGAAGGCCTCGAGCAGCTCCTCGGTCCGGGCGCGGGCGTCACGTCGCGAGAGGCCGTGCGCGCGGGCCTGACACATGATCTCGTCGCGCCCGCGGAACTGGTGGCCCGCGGCATTGCCCTGGCCGACGTACCCGATCGCGCGGCGGACGGCGGCCCGGTCGTGGACCACGTCGTGCCCGGCGACCTCGGCCGTGCCGGCGGTCGGCGCGATCAGCGTCGTGAGCATCCGCAGGGTCGTGGACTTGCCGGCGCCGTTGGGGCCGAGGAAGGCGACCAGCTCGCCGGCCGTCACCTCCAGGTCGAGCCCGCGGACGGCCTCGATCGTCTGCTTGTTGCGCGTGAAGTGGCGAGTGAGTCCGGTCGTGCGGATCACCGGGCCCGCTGTGCGGTGGGTGGTGTCGATCTCCATGACCACCACGCTAGGAAGCATTCCGGTCAATTTCTGTCCTGATTCGGAACTAATCTGGACGACATGAGCACGAGTGCCCGGATGCTGCGCCTCCTCTCCCTCCTGCAGACCCACCGGTTCTGGACCGGCGGCGACCTCGCCGAGCGCCTCGAGGTCAGCGACCGGACCCTGCGCCGCGACGTCGAGCGGCTGCGCGACCTCGGGTACGACGTCGACGCGGTCCGCGGGGCGGCCGGCGGCTACCAGCTGCGGGCGGGCGGGGCGATGGCGCCACTGCTGCTCGACGACGACGAGGCGGTCGCCGTCGCGGTCGGGCTGCGCGCCGCGGCCAACGGCGGGGTCCCCGGCTTCGAGGACACCACGCTGCAGGCGCTGACCAAGGTGATCGCGCTGATGCCGCCGCGGCTGCGCCGCCGGATGGGCGCCCTGCAGACCCAGACCGAGGGCCTGCCCTGGGCCGGCGGACCCGTACTCGACCCCACCGTGCTCACCACCCTCGCCCAGGCCTGCCGCGACGACGAGGTGGTCACCTTCTCCTACACGGCCTACGACGGCACGGGCTCCACGCGCCGGGTCGAGCCGCACCGGCTGGTCAACCTGGGCCGGCGCTGGTACCTCGTCGCCCACGATCGCGAGCGCCAGGACTGGCGCTCGTTCCGGGTCGACCGGGTCGCCGGCGTACCGGCCACGACCGGACAGCGGTTCCGGCCGCGCGAGATCCCCGGCGGGGACGCGGCCCGGTACGTCAGCCGCGGTCTGCGCGACCGGCCGCAGCGCCACCACGTCAGCGTCCTGGTCCGGGCCCCCGCCGACGAGGTCGCTGCGGTGATCGGTCGCTGGGGCAGCGTCGAGGCGCAGGGCGACCAGGCCTGCCGGATGACGATGAACACCGACACCCTGGACTGGCCGGTCCTCGTGCTGGCCAACCTCGACCACGAGTTCGAGGTGGAGGAGCCGGCCGAGCTCACCCAGCTGCTCGGCCGGCTCGCGCGCCGCTTCGCTAGCGCCTCCGCTTCTTCTTGACCTTCACCGCCACGACGTCGCTCGTCGCGGCGAGGGTCGTGGCCGTCGCACGCACCGCGGCGGTCAGGAAGTGCCGGCCGGCGCCGAGTCGGCGCAGCACCCCCTTGCCGAGCTTGATCGACACCGTCCCGCCCGAGGCGACCGAGGCCCGCCGGACACCGAGGATCCGGTCGCCGGCCAGGATCACCACCTGCCCCGAGTAGGCCGCGCTGCCCGGCGGCAGGGTGACCGTGACCCGCGCCGCGGCCTTCTTCCCGACCCGGGCCCTGCCCACGGCGAGCGCCAGCGTCGGGACGACCTTCGCCACCTCGGCCGGCGGCCCGGTCGGGCCGGGCCCGGGCGCCACCACCTCGGCGTCGGTGAAGTCGACGGAGAAGGGGGCCGGCGGCTTCTTGCCGTCGGCGGCGCCGCCCGAGGAGTACCAGTAGGAGGACAGTCCGGTCGCGAGGTGGACGTCGACGAACGCCTGCGGCCACGCCCCCCAGCCTTCGGCGGTGCGATTCTGCTGCGTCACCTCGGCGGGCAGGTCGACCTCGACCCCGGCGTACGCGGGCGTCACGGTGATCTCGCCGGCCGGGTCGAGCTCGACCGCTGAGAAGGTCGCGACAGGTACGTCGGCGACCGCGTCGAGCGGCGTGCGCTGCTCCGGGTTCGCCATGCTCGAGCCGTAGCCGTCGATGTCGGCGACGAGGGTCCCCGTGCCGTCGGCGGCCACGACCAGCTCGGGGTCGGTCAGCCAGAAGGGCACCAGCCCGCCGTAGAAGTTGACGCTGAAGGTCCCCTCCCAGCGCACCCGGCCGGACCCGTCGGCGGCGAGCTGCGCGTGTCCGCCGGAGAGCCGGACCAGCTGGTCGACGTCGCCACCGGCGGGTGCCGCCCGGGTCGCCCACCTCGCCGCGGTCTCGGTGCCGTCGGCCGCCCGGTGGACGACCGCGACGTCACCCTCGGCGGCGCGGTAGCTGGCCTCGTCACCGGCGGAGACGCCGGCGGAGAGGTAGTTGGAGCCGCCGAACGGCGGCGCCGACTGCAGCTCCTCGCTGCCCGACCACTCCAGCGTGACCCCGTCGAGCGTGAGTCCGGCGGCCGGCACGCCGCGCTTGGCGTTGACGGTCAACCGGGCGGCGGCCGAGTACGTCGTACCGACCGGGTTGACGGCCTTGGCCCGGAAGAGCGAGCCGGACTGGTCGACATTGGTGCCGACGACGGTGAGCGACGAGACGCCGTCCGCGGTCTCGACGACCACGTTGTCGTCGTCGTCCGGGATGGGCTGCCAGTAGCCGCCGACCCGGCGCTGCCAGGTCAGCGCGGTGAGCGGCGGGCTGGCCTGGGCATCGACGACGAAGGTCACGTCGCCGCCCTCGGTGACGGTACGGTCGCGGGCGTCGAGGCCGAAGCGGGGAGCGTAGGTCACCTCCAGGCCGGCCTCGTCGGAGACCACGACGCCGGCGTCGTTGGCCACCTTCAGACGATAGGTCGTGCCGCCGGTGGCCGGCGTCGCGTCGACCTGCAGGGTGGCCGCGGTCGCGCCCGGAACGTCGCGGAACCGCGACTCCCCCGGCCGGCGCGCCTGCCACTGGAGCTCGCCCCCGAGCGAGGCGTCGATCGCGGCGGTCAGGACCACCGGCCGCGTGGCCTCCCCCGGCGCCAACTGGACGGTGACGTCCTCGGGCTGCGTCGTGACCTTCGGAGCGATGCCCTCGAGGACCATCCGGCGGTAGCCGAACTCGCGCGGGTTCGCAGCGGACTGGATCGGAACATAGACGGAGCCGTCGACCCCCGTCCTGATCACCATCGCTCCGCCGCCCCCGCGCGAGAACTCCGCGATCCGGTAGCCGGCCAGGGTGCCGGAGTCGTCCACCAGCTTGAGGGTCCGGCCGGCCGTGTCCGAGTCGTCACTGGCCCAGAGGAATCCGCGCTCGGCGTCGTACGCGAGCATCTCGGCGGTGCGGGAGGTGCGGATCCCGTACTCCAGGTAGAGCGGGATCGGCTCACCCTCGGTCGCCGGTCGCGCGATGGCCGCACCGCCCTCGACGTCGACGCGCTGGTAGTCGTCGAGTCGCTGGTTGAGTCCGTGCAGATAGACCGAGCCGTCCGGCCCTGCCGTCGCCGCGGTCCAGCCGTAGTGGACCGCGCCCGTCTCGTCGAAGGGCTTCGCTGCCGTGTCGTCGATCCCGGAGGCCTCGACGGTGCTGTCGCCGGTCGGCAGCAGCCGGAACGCCGGCGCGTAGTGGTTGACGCCGTCGACCCGGACGCTGGTGGCACTCGTAGCGACGACATAGGACCCGTCGCCCAGCGGCGCCAGTGTCGCGGACGTGTCATTGGACGAGCTGGCCGTCGTGGTGCGCGACAGGTCCCAGCCACCGGGGAAGTCGCCGCTGGCCGGCCACTCGACGGGAGCCCGGCTCACGGCCCACCCATCGCCGGCCGGTCGTACGCGGACCAGGAAGTAGGGGTTCTGCTCGGTCGCGGTGGAGGCGCTCGACACCAGCACGCCGAGCTCGCCGGACGCCCCGTTCCAGGTCAGGTTGCCGGCGCCCGGAGAGGTCGAGGTCGCGATGGCGCCGACCACGCCCGCGTCGAAGGTCCCGTTCTCGCGGTCGAAGCGGACGGTGCGCAGCGTCACCTCGTTCTGGGCCGTGCCGTCCTTGGCCGTGACGAAGAAGATCGTGTCGGTCACGGGGTCGATCGCGGTACGCAGGAACCGCCCCGCGCTTCCCGTGGCCACCATCGGATGGGTGTACGGCGTGCCGACAGGGGTCAGCTCCTGCGCGTCGAGTGCGGTGAAGATCAGGTTCTGCGCGCCGTGTGCGGCGTCGAACTGGACCGCATAGACGAGGTCGCCCCGCGCCGAGATCTCCAGGGAGCGCGACGCGTTGTTGCCGCCGCTCACGGCACTGCCGCTCAGCCAGCGGGCGCCTTCGGTCAGCACCGGAACACCCGGCTCAGCGAAGCGCTCGGCGAGGTCGGGCATGCCACCGGGGCCTGGGTAGTCGACGGAGACGGGGTCGAACGTGGTGCCCGGAGCGTAGAGCGCCTGTCCGTCGCCGCCCTGGCTCGGGATCGCGTCCCACGCCGTGCGATCGGCCTCGAAGCTGGTGCCGGCGGCACCGGCCGGGTCGAGCGTGGCGAGCACCACGTCGACGTATTCCTCCATCGCGCCGCCCGGATCGTCGCGGCTGTAGCCGACGTAGGTGCCGCGGATCTCCTGGGCATCCGGACCGATCCGCAGCTCCAGGTCCGTGAAGGTCGAGTCCAGGGCGTAGCGTCCCGCGTCGTCCCGATAGGCCTGGAAGCGCACCCAGCCCGCGAGCTGCAGTGTCGTGGTGCGGGTGGCGTCGTCGTAGCTGCCGGTGGTGACCGGGAAGTCGAACCCGTCCGCGACGTTGCCGGTCACTCCGCTGACCGTGGCACCGCCGCCGGTGGTCGTGTTGTGCGCGCCGATGTAGCTGCGCCAGGAGGCCTTGATCCCCCAGCTCACGGTGCCGGCGGTGATGTCGGTGGACGCGGCGCGGGCCGGCGATGCCGGTGCGACGAGGGCAGCCCCGGCGAGCGCCAGGGCGAGGGAGAGCAGGGGCAGGACGACGCGTTTCATGCGGGATGCCTTCATGAGTCGGGGAGGGAGGACGGAGCGGGCGGCGTACGGTCCCGATCCCGCACGCCGCCGCCCTCAGGCGTCAGGAGACGTTGAACTCGGCGCTGTCGCCGGCGTACGAGCCGCCGCTGCCGCCCCCGTGGGCGGGTGTCACGACGACCTCGCACAGGTGGGTGTCGCAGTCGACGTCGGCCGGCTGGGAGGGCCCGAGGAAGGCGTGGGCGTTCGCGCCTCCCGCGAGCAGCTCGTAGTCGTCCAGGTGCAGGTTGCCCGAACCGTCGGTGGTCACGTCGACCTGGCTGGTGCCGGCGATGCAGGCCGGGATCTGGGCGACCAGGAAGGTCGTGTAGGTGTCCCACTCGCAGATGCTCACCGTGTAGTCGGTGTTCGCGGCGAGCCCGGACTGGTCGATGTCGACCAGCGCGCCGTCGAGGTAGCTGCTGGACGACGGCGTGAGCGAGACGTTGTCGGCGTCGCTGATGTCGGAGGCGTGTGCCGCCGGGGCGGAGAGGCTCAGCGCACCCGCCGTGGCGGTGGCCGCGAGGACCGTGAGGAGGCGTGCCGGCGTACGACGGCGCGGGGTGGATGTCATGGGTTCTTCTCCTTCTCTAGGATCGGAACCAGCCCTGTGGCCGATTCCCTGTCCGGCCGCGCATGCGCGGCCATGAAGAGGCCGTGGGGCCGGCCGGGGCGCTGTTCCCTGCGAAAAGTTCGGCGCCCCGGTCCGCCCACGCGGCGATCCCGCCGCACGGCCTCGTCTCCCGAACGCAGCCGACTGGCGCGCCCACGACGTTCGAGATAAGGTAAGCCTTACCGAATTGCCCGACCTCGTCAAGGAGGTCGTTGACAATTCGTCAGAACCTCTCGGCACGTCGGCGTGCCCGAAAACTCCCGACAGAACGGGCGATTCCGCCAGTAATTAGGTGAGCCTAAGCTGTGTGTTAGGGTCAGATCGCCCGAGATGTTGACACTCTGACAGCAAAGAGCCGTTCATGGTCGCCCGCACGTCCCGCCCGCTCCGCACGCTCACCCTCGCCGTCGTGGCCCTGACCCTGACGGCCTGCGGAGCGGTCATCGACGGCAAGGAGGGGCACGGCGCGGACCAGCCCGGGACCACCGTGCCCTCGATCGCCGACGTGACCGCGCTGGACGACCCCCGCAGCTGGCAGGGCGCGGTCGACATCAACCTCCCCGACCCGGAGATCCGGCCCGTCGACGAGGACCCGACCCCCACACTGCCGGCGACCGTGACCGACGCGCAGGGCACCGAGGTGACGGTCACGGACACCAGCCGGATCCTGGCCCTCGACATCTACGGGACCCTGTCGCAGACCGTCTTCGAGCTCGGTCTCGGCGACAGCATCGTGGGCCGGGACGTGTCCTCGTCCTATCCCGAGATCGAGGACCGGCCGCTGGTCACCCAGAACGGCCACGAGCTCAACGCCGAGGCGATCCTCGAGCTGAACCCCAGCGTCCTCATCACCGACACCTCCCTCGGCCCGTGGAACGTCGTGCTGCAGGTCCGCGACGCCGGCATCCCCGTCGTCGTCGTCGACGGGGACCGCGACTTCGAGAACCTCGCCTCGCTCACCCAGGAGGTGGCCGACGCACTCGGCGTCCCGGAGCAGGGCACGCAGCTCGGCGCCCGGATCACGCAGGAGGCCGACGCCGTCCGCGCGCAGATCGCGACCATCGCGCCCCAGGACGTCACGGGCCAGCTGCGCACGATCTTCCTCTACGTCCGGGGCCAAGCCAACGTCTACTACATGTTCGGCAAGGGCTCCGGCGCCGACGCCCTCGTCTCCGCCGTCGGCGGCTACGACGTCAGCAGCGAGATCGGCTGGGACGGCATGAAGCCGGTCAACGACGAGGGCCTGATCAAGGCCCAGCCCGATGTCGTCGTGATGATGAGCAAGGGCCTGGAGTCGGTCGGCGGCGTCGACGGCCTCCTCGACCAGTTCCCGGCGCTGGCCCAGACCCCCGCCGGTGAGAACCAGCGGGTGATCGCCATGGACGACGCGCAGATCCTGAGCTTCGGGCCGCGCACCGCCGCCGTGCTCAACGCGCTCGCCGTCGCGTTCTACGCCCCCGACAGCCTGCCCGCGGAGGACCGGCTGTGACCGCGACCGTCCCCGGCCCGACGATGCGGTCGGAACCGGTCGGCGAGGGCGCCGCGAGCGCCACGGCCGCCGTCGACCGCCGCCGGCGGCGCCGGGTCGTGCTCCTGTACGCCGGCCTCGGCATCGCGCTCGTCGTCGCCGCGCTGGTCGCCGGCGGGTCGGGCCAGCTGGCCATCCCCATCAACGAGATCCTCGGCTCGATCGCCCACCGCCTGGGCCTCGACGTGGGCCCGCTGCCGAGTCACCCACGGGGCGAGTACACCCTGTGGAACGTCCGGTTCTCCCGGATCGCGATGGCGGTGATCGTCGGCGGCTCGCTGGCGGTCGCCGGTGCCGCGATGCAGGGCGTCTTCGGCAACCCGCTGGCCGAGCCGAGTGTCGTCGGCGTCTCCTCCGGCGCCGCCGTGGCCGCCGCCGTGGCCATCGTCTTCAGCCTGCGCTTCGCGGGCGACTGGTCGATCCCGGTCTGCGCCTTCGTCGGCGGCCTGGTCACGACCCTGCTCGTCTACGCGCTGTCCCGCTCCGACGGCCGCACCGAGGTGGTCACCCTCGTCCTCACCGGCATCGCCGTCAACGCCGTCGCGGGCGCCCTCCTCGCGCTGCTCATGTTCGTGGGCGACACCCAGGCCCGGGAGTCGATCGTCTTCTGGCAGCTCGGCAGCCTCAACGGCAGCCGCTGGTCCTATGTCGTCGTGGTCGCGCCACTGGCCGCGATCGGCGTCGCGATCGCGCTCGCCTGTGCCCGGAGCCTCGACCTGCTGGCCCTCGGGGAGCGCTCCGCCCGGCACCTGGGCGTCAACGTCGAGCGGCTGCGCATCGTGCTCATCGTCGTCGTCGCCCTGCTGACCGCGGCCGCGGTCAGCTTCTGCGGCATCGTCGCGTTCGTCGGCCTGATCGTGCCCCACCTGGTGCGGATGGTGACCGGCCCGGGCCATCGGGTCCTGCTCGTCGCCTCCTTCCTCGCCGGGGCGCTGGTGCTGATCTGCGCCGACACCGTGGCCCGGACCTTCGTCGCCTACACCGACCTCCCGCTCGGCATGCTGACCTCGCTGGTCGGCGGGCCGTTCTTCTTCTGGCTGCTGCGCCGCACCCGTCGTACGGCGGGGGGCTGGGCATGAGGCACCACACCCATGACCACCCCCACGACCGCCACCAGGCCGCCGGCAGTGCCGCGCTCACCGCCTCCGGCATCACGCTGAGCTTCGGGCGCCGCCCGATCCTCGACGCGGTGGACCTCCAGGTCCACCGGCGCGAGGTGCTGGCCCTGGTCGGGCCCAACGGCGCCGGGAAGTCCACGCTGCTCTCGGTCCTCGCCGGCGATCTCACCCCCGACCAGGGCGAGGTGACCCTCGAGGGCCGCTCGCTCGCGGAGTGGAAGCTGCGCGAGATGTCGCGCCGCCGCGCGGTGCTCACCCAGGAGCACCGGATCTCGTTCCCCTTCCCGGCCGTCGACGTCGTCCGGATGGGACGGGCGCCCTGGCGTGGCACCGACGCGGAGGACGACGACGACCGCGTGGTCGCCGAGTCGATGGCCACGGCCGACATCGAGCACCTCGCCGGCCAGCCGTTCGGACTGCTCTCCGGCGGGGAGAAGGGCCGCACCTCCTTCGCCCGGGTGCTGGCCCAGCGCACCGGCGTCCTGCTGCTCGACGAGCCCACGGCGGCCCTCGACATCGGGCACCAGGAGACGGTCCTGGCCCACGCGCGGGCCCAGGCCGCCGCGGGCGCCGCCGTGGTCGTGGTCCTCCACGACCTCAGCCTGGCCGCCGCCTGGTCCGATCGGGTCGCGCTCCTGCACCACGGCCGGGTCACCGCGGAGGGTGCGCCGCGCGAGGTGTTCACCGCTCCCCTGCTGAGCCTCGTCTACGACCACCCGATCGACGTCCTCACCCACCCCGGCACCGGCGACCTGCTGGTGCTTCCCGACCGGCGCTCGCTCATGTCCCGGGAGGAGACCGCATGAACCCGCACCCGCTCACCAGCCGGCTGATGGCCCTCGCGCTGCTGGCGACCGGCCTGGTCGCCGTCGTGACCGCGACCACGGCGGCGCCCGCCGCCGCGGCCGCGCGGATCACCGTGACCAACGACCGCGGCTCCGCAGCCGCCGACACCAAGTACCGCACCGAGCTGACCATCAGCGGCTCCGGATTCCAGGTCGTCAAGGGCGGCTTCGGCGGCGTGTACCTCATGTTCGGCTGGGTCAAGGACCCGGGCGGCGGCTCCTGGAAGCCCTCGAAAGGGGGCGTGACCGGCTCGGACTACCGCTACATCCCCGACAGCGAGAACGCCGCCGCCAACCAGGGCTACCTCAAGTTCATCGCCTTCCCCGGCAGCTCCACGTCCTCCGAGGCGAACGCCGTGCTGGGCAAGAACGGCTCCTTCAAGGTCAAGCTGACCGTCCCCGGGCCCACCTTCCAGAGCGTCGACCGCAACGGCAAGGTCGCCACCGTCGACTGCACCAAGGTCACCTGCGGCGTCATCACCGTCGGCGCCCACGGCGTGAAGAGCCCGGCCAACGAGACGTTCACCCCCGTCCGGTTCGCCAGCGTGTACGACGCTGCTCCGGCGACGGGTCAGGAGCAGGCCGCTCCGCCCGCCCAGGGCACCGCGCCCGAGTCCGGTCAGCCCGCGGCTCTGGACGCCGCCGCGGCCCCCGACGCCGCCGCGGCCCCCGACGCCGCCGTGCCGGCCGCCGGCGGTCCCCCCAAGCTGACCACCGACCGGCTGACCGCCAAGGTCGGCAACACCCTGGCCTTCACCGCGACCGGCTTCCGGCCCGGCGAGCAGGTCCTGGGCGTGCTCGATGACGGCGTGGCCGGCATCGGGCCCATGATCGCCGGGCCGTCGGGCGAGGTGGCGGGCATCCTGCCGCTCCCCACCGACCTGACGCCCGGCACCCACGAGCTGCGTCTCACCGGAGCGGCCACCGGCGGCCAGGCCACCGAGCGCTTCGCGGTCCGTCCCGCCGACGCCGCGGCAGCCCCGACGAGCGCCGCCGCCTCCGATGATGGCGGGACGAGCCCGGCCCGGGTCTTCCTCGTCGTCGCCGGATGCGTGTTCCTGCTCGCCCTCCTCGGCCTGCTCCTGCGACTGCTGCTCCTGCGCCGACGACGCGCCTCCGGCCCGTCCGGCCCGTCCGGCCCGTCCGCTTCGGCGGGAGCCGCGGGAGCGGCGGCATGAGGCGCGTCGCCGCGATCCTGCTGGCCGTGTGCTGCGCCGTCCTCGGCGCCGGCACCCTGCTCTCCGCCGCCACCGCGGCCGACGGCACCGGCGACGGAGCGGGCGTCGTACCGACCGCCGAGAGCACGTCGACGACGGAGCCGACCGCCGGGTCGAGCGAGCCGACGGAGCCGACCGACGGACCGACCGAGCCGACCGACGGACCCACCGACCAGCCGACCGACCAGCCGACCGACTCGACCAGCCCGACGGAGACGCCCGGCGACGGTCCCTTCGCGGTGTCCGACGCCGTCTTCCGCTGGGGCGTCAACGACGAGAGCAACAACCGCGCGTTCGCTCCCGGCACGTTCAACTTCCTCTCGGCCGGCGCCGCGCCCGACCCGGGCAGCGGCGGCCAGACGATCAACCTGAACAACGGCACCTGGCCCAACGGCGCCGTCGCGTGGCAGGCGACGAGCGGGGCCGTCCGGATCGAGAAGGTCACCACCTCCGGCGCACGGCCGGCGGACCTCGCCGGCCTGAAGACAGCCGCCGACGACACGACTCCGCTATCCACCCCGACCGGTGGGTTGTTCAGCAACCATCAGGTCGTCATCAGCGGCGGCACCGGGAAGGTCGATCCCGTCGCCGGCACGGCGAGGATCACCTGGCAGGGCTCGTTCACCGTCTTCTTCTACTCGGGGATGACCTTCTTCAGCATCAGCAACCCGGTGCTCACCGTCACGCCGACCTCGGCCACCATCACCGCGACCGCGAGCGGCTTCGCCAGTTCGATGGACGACCAGAGCATCTGGCTACCGGTGCCGCCGACCGAGGTGACGCTCGCCGACCTCGAAGGCATCGGCACAGCGCAGTTGTCCGCAGCCCGGGGCTTCACCGCGAACCCGCGTTATCTCCAGGTCCCCCACACACCGGCCGACGGATCGCAGCAGGTGCGCACCGGGGCCTTCTGGGGGGCGTTCCCCTCGTCCTTCCTCTCCTTCGTCGAGAAGGCCGGTTCGGGCGCGTATTGGTACTCGTCCGGCGGCGCCAGCGATGCCTACAAGGTCCCCAAGCCCGTCCTGATCAGCTGGGACGCGAAGTCCGCGATCCAGCCGGACAAGGCTGTCCTCCCGCCCGTAGCGACCGAGAAGCAGCCCAAGAACAAGGCCGGCAAGAAGCCTCCGGCCGCGCAGCCGCCGGGACCGTCCCTGCCCGTCACCCAGCCCGTCGGCCCCACGCTTCCCGACCAGGTCTTCGCTGGGGCCGCCGGAGCACCGGAGTCCGTCCCCGCCGCCGCAGCCCGCTACGAGCCTCCCGTGGCCTACGCCCTCACCTCCGCCCCCACCTCGGCAGAGCGACCGGAACCGTCCGGTCGCGCCTGGGAGTGGGTCCTCGGATCCCTCCTGCTGCTCGGAGCCGTCGGGATCACCGTGTCCGCACCCCTGATGAGAATCCTGAAAGGAATCCGATGAAGAGCCCACGTAGAGGCATCGCCGGCATCGCCGCCGCTGCCCTCACCGCCACCGGACTGTCCGTCCTCGGCGCAGCGACGGCACCCGCCGCCCACGCGGCCCCGGTCGCGGTCAACGACGCCCAGCTGCGCTGGGGCATCAACAACGAGGCCAACGCCGCGGGCTTTGCCCCCGGCACGTGGAACCTGATGTCCGCAGGCAAGATCGGCGACCCCGGCGCGGGCGGCACGACCCTCAAGGCCGCCGACAACGGGGCGACCTGGTCCAACGACGCACCAGCCGGCTGGAAGAGCACGGCCGGCAACGTCACTGTCGAGGACCGCCAGCCGGGCGGTGGCTACGCGCCGTCCACCTTCCTCGGGACTCGCCAGGACTTCATGGGCGCCAACGGCACGACGGCCAACGGCGTCCTC
Organism: Nocardioides sp. L-11A; assembly: GCA_029961745.1. Classification (NCBI taxonomy): domain Bacteria; kingdom Bacillati; phylum Actinomycetota; class Actinomycetes; order Propionibacteriales; family Nocardioidaceae; genus Nocardioides; species Nocardioides sp. L-11A. The sequence continues at coordinate 1,654,978 of CP124680.1, read as the reverse complement.
GCCGAGACGCAGCTCGTCTTCCGCAACGGCACCGGCACCATCGACACGGCCGCCAACACGGCCTCGATCCAGTGGGACGGCGACGCGTCCGTCATCTACTACTCGGGAATGTCGTTCTTCTACGTCTCCGACCCGAAGCTGACGGTCAACGGCGACGGCTCTGGCGAGCTCACCGCCACGGTCGACGGCTTCGGCACCGACCAGTTGGACCCCGACGAGTGGGTCGACCTGGACGCAGACGAGGTCACCCTCGCAACCCTCTCCGGTGTGGACGTCGAGACGCTCGGCTTCACCGCGACTCCCGACTATCTGGGCGTCGAGTACGACGCACCCGTCGGCGCGGTCAGCCAGGTTCGCACGGGCACCGCCTGGGGCTCCTTCCCACAGTCCTTCGTCGACTGGGTGCAGCAGACCGGCGGTGGGCCCTACTGGTACTCCTCTGGCGGAGCGGCTGACGTCCGCAAGCCCACCACTGCGTTGAGCCTGTCGTTCGGCACCGAGGCGCCGGCTTCGCCGAAGGTCACTGTCTCCCCAAGCACCGTGGCGTCCGACGGCACCCACCAGGTGACCGTCACCGGCACTGGCTTCGCCCCGGGGCTCGCCACCGGAACCCGGCCCCCACTCAACGGCAAGGCCGGTGGCGCGTACGTCGTCTTCGCCAAGTTCCCGACCGCGTGGCGACCGTCGGCGAACGCACCCAGCGCCAACCGGAAGATCGCCTCCCAGAAGTGGGCCGTCCTCGCCACGGACATGACCACCATCGGTGGTCCGAACGCCGGTGCCATCGAGCTCACCCCTGAGGGCACGTTCAGCGCCACCCTCACCGTCGACAAGGCAGCGGCCGACACCGCAGCGGCGGCCGTCCCGACCGCGACGAACTACGGCATCTTCACCTACCCCGGCAGCGGCGCGGTCGCGGCGTCGTACGAGACCTACACCCCGATCACCTTCACCGCGAAGCCCGAGCCGCAGAAGCCGACCCCCTCGGCGACCGTCGCTCCGGCGAAGAAGCCCAACGCCAAGGGCAAGAAGGGCTCGGTCACGATCACCTCGACCGGCCTCGCCGGCCAGCAGGTGACGGTCGTGGTCAAGCAGGTCAAGCCGAAGGCCAAGGGCAAGAAGGCGAAGAAGAAGGCCACCAAGACCATCACGGTGACCATCGACGCCTCGGGCACCACGACCGTGGCGCTGCCCAAGCTCGCCAAAGGCAAGCACAAGGTCACGGTCACCTACCCCGGTGGCTCGTCGGTGACGAAGGTCAAGGTGAAGGGCAAGGCGAAGGGCAAGAAGTAGCCGACGCCCTTCATGTCCGGGGGTGTGTCTGCCGCGTGGCGGGCACACCCCCGCTCCCCGTTCATCAGCCGACCCTTTTTCGCCTCTAGGATCGACTTGTGCCGAAGATCGCCGCAGAGACCGTTCCCGCCCACCGCGACCTGGTGCGGCGCAAGATCTTCGACGCCTTCGCGACGCTCATGGACGAGCGCAGCTTCGACGCGATCACCATGGCGCAGATCGCCGCCCGGGCCGACCTCGGCCGGACCGCGATCTACCACCACTTCCGCGACAAGGAGGCGGTGGTGGTGGCCTTCGCGACGGAGGAGACCCAGCACTACCTCGCCGACCTGCGCCGTGATCTGGACCTGGTCCCCGACCCGGTCGCCAAGATCCGGGTCTACCTGCGCCATCAGCTGCAGGCCGGCCAGCAGTTCCACACCGGGATGGGCGGGATCCTCTACCACCTGCTCTCCGAGGAGGCGATGGAGAAGATCCACGACCATGTCGCCGCGGTCGAGGAGGTCCTCGAGGAGATCCTCGACCAGGGCATCGCCGAGGGCGCGTTCCGGGTCTCGGACCGCAAGTCCGCCATCTCCCTCCTGCACGCCGCGCTGGCGACCCGTCAGCTGCCCGTCGCCGCCGTCGAGGAGTTCGTGCTCCGCGGCCTCGGCCACATGGGTTGACACGCTCCGTCCGCGCCCGCAGCATGAAAGTTAGGCAGACCTAAGGAAAAGTCGGCGCCACGTATTGACAGGCGGCCCCCATCTTCCTGACACTTAGTCAGTAAGTTGTCACCGCCACCTCCCGAGGAGCTGCCGCCATGTCCGTCGCCACCACCGTCCGTGACGAGGACCTGACCCTGTCGACCGCCATGCGCGAGGGCTCACGCGCCGAGCACCAGGCGGCCGAGGGCTCGACGTTCATGGCCGAGCTGCTCGAGGGCAAGCTCACCGCGGAGGCGTACGCCGACCTCCTGCTCCGGCTGCGCCGCGTCTACGCCGCACTGGAGGAGGTCGTCGCCGAGCACCGCGCCGACGCGATCGTCGCCGCCGTCCACGACTCCGCGCTCGACCGGCTCGCCGCGATCGACGCCGACCTCGCCCACTGGGCCCCCGGTGTCGACCCCGCGCAGGTGGACTCCCCCGCCGCGACGGCGTACGTCGAGCGGATCCGCTCCGCCGGCGCCTGGGGCGGGCTGCTGCTCGCACACCACTACACGCGCTACCTCGGCGACCTCTCCGGCGGCCAGGTGATCGGCCGGGTGCTGCAGCGCACCTTCGACCTGCCCGAGGACACCGGCGTGAGCTTCTACGAGTTCGCCGAGATCCCGAAGCCGAAGCCCTACAAGGACGCCTACCGCGCCCGCCTCGACGCCCTCGACCTCACCCCCGAGGAGGTCACCCGGATCGTCGACGAGGTGCGCGCGGTCTTCAGCCTCAACCAGGCGCTGTTCGACGAGCTCGGCGGGCAGATCGAGCGCTACCGCGCCGCCTGACCCCACTCCGACCGGCCGCTTCGCGCCGTTGGGCGGACCTGGCTAGCCTCTGGCCCCATGGTGGGGTTCGGGGGCACCGGGGTCATGCTGCTCGGGATCGGGGTCGCGGCACTCGGCTGCGGGCTCCTCGCCCTGGTCCTGGTCCGCCCGCTCGGCTGGGTGTCGGCGGTCGCGATCGCGGGCCTCCTCTGGTCCGTCGCGGTGATCGCCCTGGTCACCCTGGTGCCGACGTCGGCGGACACCGGCATCGTCCCCGCCGAAGGCCGACTGACGACCTGCTCCTGGGACATCGGCGGTCCGGCGCCCGACGGCTTCTGGATCTTCGAGTCCGGCCAGCGCACGCTCAACACCGCACTGTTCGTACCCTCCGGGACCTTCCTGGTCCTCGCCGTCGCCCGCTGGCGGGCGGGCTGGCTGCTCGGCCCCCTCGGCCTGGTGGGGCTGGCCGGCTACTCCGCGCTGATCGAGGCCACCCAGCTCGAGCTCGCCCGGATCGACCGGGCCTGCGACGTCACCGACATCATCGACAACACGACCGGGGCGGTGTTCGGCGCCGCCGTCGGCGTCGTCCTGGTGCTGGCCCTGCGCCCCTGGCGACACCGGCAGCGCAAACGGTCCGCCCGTCTCGACTGATCGACAGCGATCCGATCAAGCAGGTTGATCGGATCGCTGTCGATCACGCCCGCTCGGTGAGGGCCACCGCCAGCCCGGCACGGCAGCCGGCCATCATCCGACCGTGGTTCCACAGCATCAGCGGCCGGGCGACGTACGACGCCAGGGCGAGCGTGCCGCGGACCGACACCTCCTGCGCGAAGTCCAGCCGGGTGCCCCGGCCGGCGGCGGTCAGCGTGAACCGCGCGAACCCGTCGAGGTCGCCGCCGATCGCCACCTCGACGACCGGCGGGGTGCGCGAGACGGCGTCGAGCACCAGGTCGAGCGCGAACGGCAAGGTGGACCGACAGCACACCCACGCGGTGTCGGGGCCGAGCCGCGCGACGGCCCGCACCTGCGGCCACCAGCAGGGGTAGTGCTCGAGATCGACCAGCGTCGCCGCGACCGCGCCGAGCGGGGCGTCGACCACCCAGGCGTCGGAGAAGGCGAACGACCGGCGCACCGCTCCATCATGCCCCGAGCAACACTGGGGGCATGCCGAGCACCGGACAGACCATCGCCGACGCGGCCGCCGCCCTGGGCCTCACCGCCGACACGCTGCGCTACTACGAGAAGGACGGGCTGCTGCTGCGCCCGGTCCCCCGCGACGCCAGCGGTCACCGGCGCTACGAGATCACGGACCTGCGCTGGATCGAGCTGGTGACCCGGCTGCGCTCGACGGGCATGCCGATCCGCGACGTGCGCCGCTACGCCGAGCTGGTGCGCGCCGGCGAGGGCAACGAGCCGGAGCGGCTGGCCCTGCTGCAGGCCCACCGTGAGGAGGTGCTGCGCCAGCTGAGCGAGGTGACCGCGCATCTCGGCGCGATCGAGTACAAGATCGGGATCTACGAGGACCGGCTGGCCCAGCTGGAGCGGATCGCCTGACCGGACTTGACCTGGAGCGCACTCCAGGGTCTTCGATGAGGACATGACGAACCCGACCCGCACCCTCGGTACGACGTCCCCGCTGACCGTCTCCGCCCTCGGCCTCGGCTGCATGGGCATGTCCGACTTCTACGGCACCCCCGACGAGGCCGGCGGCATCGCGACCATCCACCGCGCCCTCGAGCTCGGGGTGACCTTCCTCGACACCGCCGACATGTACGGCCCCTTCACCAACGAACAGCTCGTCGGCAAGGCCATCGCCTCCGGCCCGCACCGCCGCGACGAGATCCAGCTGGCGACGAAGTTCGGCGTCCAGCGCGATCCCGACGGCACCCGGCGCGGCATCAACGGCCGCCCCGAGTACGTCCGCTCCGCCTGCGACGCCTCGCTCCAGCGGCTGGGCGTCGACCACATCGACCTCTATTACCAGCACCGCGTCGACCCCGACGTTCCGATCGAGGAGACCGTCGGCGCCATGAAGGAGCTCGTGGAGACCGGCAAGGTGCGCCACCTCGGGCTGTCGGAGGCCTCGGCCGAGACCATCCGCCGCGCGCACGCGGTGCACCCGATCACCGCACTGCAGACCGAGTACTCCCTGTTCAGCAGGGACCTCGAGGACGAGATCCTGCCGACCCTGCGCGAGCTCGGCATCGGCCTGGTCGCCTACTCGCCGCTGGGCCGCGGGATCCTGACCGGCACGGTCGGCGCGCAGGGCTGGGAGTCGACCGACAGCCGCGCGACGGGCTACTTCCCGCGGTTCCAGGGCGACAATCTCGCCACCAACCTGTCGCTGGTCGATCGGGTCCGCGCGCTCGCCGACCAGCACGGCTGCACGCCCGGTCAGCTGGCGCTGGCCTGGGTCCTCGCGCAGGGCGAGGATGTGGCGCCGATCCCCGGCACCAAGCGGGTCGCCTATCTCGAGGAGAACGCCGACGCCCGCGCGGTCACCCTGAGCTCCGACGACCTCGCCGCCCTGACCACCGCGGTCCCGCGCGACGCCGTCGCCGGCGAGCGGTACGGCGACATGAGCACGGTCAACGGCTGAGCCCCGCTACCGTGGGCCGGTGACCACGCCTGACACCGACGTCCTGCTCGCCCGGGCCCAGTCCTGGCTCGCCGAGGATCCCGACCCGCAGACCCGCGACGAGCTCGTCCGGGTGATCGCCACGGTCGAGGCGGGCGACGCGGGCGCGCGCGCCGACCTCGCCGACCGCTTCCGCGGCACCCTCGAGTTCGGTACGGCAGGCCTGCGCGGGGCCCTCGGTGCCGGTCCCAACCGGATGAACCGGATCGTCGTGATCCGGGCGGCGGCCGGGCTGGCGGCGTACCTCCGCGACACGGGGACCGCCGCCGGCACCCCCGTCGTCATCGGGTACGACGCCCGCCACAACTCCGACGTGTTCGCGCGGGACACCGCCGAGGTGATGGCGGGCGCCGGCCTCAAGCCGCTGCTGCTCCCCCGGCCGCTGCCGACGCCGCTGCTGGCGTTCGCGATCCGGGAGCTCGGCTGCGCGGCCGGCGTGATGGTCACCGCGAGCCACAACCCGCCGCAGGACAACGGCTACAAGGTCTACCTCGGCGACGGCAGCCAGATCGTGCCGCCGGCGGACAGCGAGATCGCGGCACGGATCGCGGCCGTCGGCAGTCTCGAGTCCGTGCCACGCCCGCCGCTGGAGACCACCGGCGGTCGGGTCCTCGACGACGGCATCGTCGACGCCTACCTCGACACCGTCGCCGCGATCGCCGGCGACGGCCCGCGGGACCTCACGATCGTCTACACGCCGCTGCACGGCGTCGGCGGCGGCGCGCTGCCGACGGTGCTGGAGAACGCCGGCTTCGCCGCGCCGCAGGTGGTGGCCGAGCAGGAGGAGCCGGACCCGGACTTCCCGACCGTCGCCTTCCCGAACCCCGAGGAGCCGGGGGCGATCGACCGGGCGGTCGCGCTCGCCCGGCGCACCGGGGCCGACCTCGTGATCGCCAACGACCCCGACGCCGACCGGTGCGCGGCCGCCGTACCCGACGCGGCGACGGAGGGCGGCTGGCGGATGCTGCGCGGCGACGAGGTCGGCGCGCTGCTGGCCGACCACCTGCTCCGTGCCGGGCGCTCCGGCGTCTACGCCACCTCGATCGTGTCGTCCTCACTGCTCGGCACGATGGCGCGCGCGGCGGGTCAGCGGTACGCCGAGACGCTCACCGGGTTCAAGTGGATCGGCCGGCTGCCCGAGCTGGTCTTCGGCTACGAGGAGGCCCTCGGCTACTGCGTCGACCCGGCACATGTCTCCGACAAGGACGGCGTCTCCGCCGCGCTGCTGCTGTGCGAGGTCGCGGCCGAGGCGAAGGCCGCGGGTCGGAGCCTGCTCGACCTGCTCGACGACATCGCCGTCGCCCACGGGCTGCACGCGACCGACCAGCTCTCGGTCCGGGTCACCGACCTCGGCGAGATCGCCGCCGCCATGGAGCGGCTGCGCGGCACCCCGCCCGCGACCCTGGGCGGATCAGCGGTCAGCGCCGCCGACGACCTGAGCGCCGGCTCCGCCGACCTGCCGCCCACCGACGGCCTGCGCTATCGCACCGAGGACGGCAGCCGGGTCGTCGTCCGGCCGAGCGGCACCGAGCCCAAGCTCAAGTGCTATCTCGAGGTGGTCGTCCCCGTCCTCGGCGGGGACGTCGCCGTCGCGCGCGCCGAGGCCGCCACCCGGCTCACCGCACTGCGCGCCGACATCGCGGCGGCCGCGGGGATCTGAGCGTCGTCCCCGTCAGCTGACGGAGACGGCGTCGACCACGAACACCAGCGTCTCGTTCGGCTCGATGCCCTGACCGCCCTGGCCGTAGCCCAGGTCCGGCGGGACGACGAGCAGGCGGCGGGTGCCCTGCTGGATGCCGATCAGGCCCTGGTTCCAGCCGTCGATGACCGGGGCGTTGCCGAGGTCCTCCAGCGGGAAGGTCTGACCACGCTCGAAGGAGCTGTCGAGGACCTGCTTGTCGGACCAGGTCACCAGGTGGTAGTTGGTCTCGACCGTGTCCCCGGCCTCCGCGGCCGGGCCGCTGCCGGTCACGAGGTCCTTGGAGAGCAGGGTGCTCGGCGGCGTGCAGTCGTCGGGGACGGTGATCGTCGGCGCGCTGCCGAACTCGCCCTCGACCGCGATGTCGTCGACGGTGCACTCCTCGCCCGCGACCGGAGCGTCCGAGGTCGGAGCGTCGCTCGTCGGGGCGGCCGACGAGGAGTCGGATGCCTTGTCCTCTCCCGAGTCGCCGCACGCGCTGGTGGCGAGCACGGACAGGGACACGACGGCGGCGGCGACGAGCCGGGCTGGGGTCTGCATGCCGTGCAGCCTACGAACCGTCCGAAAGGGTCAGCCGACGAGGGCCAGCACGACCGTCGCGACGAGGAGGACGACGAGGGCGCCGATCTCGGGCCAGGCCCAGGCGTGCCGGACCTCGCGCGCCCCGTCCAGGCCCGTGCGCGCGGCCAGATCCTGCCCGGCCACCATCCGCCGGCGCAGCTTGTCCTCGATCAGCCACGCCGTGGACCGCTTCTCCAGGGGCGCGTCGTCGGCGGCGGACTCGTCGCGGCGGATCGTCCGGCGGCTGCGGCCGAAGCCGCTGCCGACGTACCGCGTCTCGCCGACCTGGACGACGGTCACCTGGCCGATCTCCACCGACGTGATCAGCGCGAACGGGACCCAACGGGTGTGCAGGGCGTTGCGCAGCTCCAGCTCGTCGTGGTGCAGCCGCAGCGCGGGCCGGATCAGGATCACCCAGATCAGCACGCCGAGCAGCAGGCAGAACGGGTAGGCCCACGGCGCGAAGCCCGCCTCCGGATCGAGCAGCCCGTAGCCGATCGCGACCACCACCAGCACCAGACCGATCACACCGACGGTCAGGCCGCCCGAGCTGTAGCGCTCGGCCTTCTCGACACCTTCGTTCTGCACGCTCCCAACCCTATGCTGGGCAGATGTCGACCACCGCCCCCACCGATCCCGCTCCGGGACTCGCGGCGTACTCCGAGGTGACCGCCGGTGAGGCCTCGCTGCGCCGGTTCCTGCACGGCCTGCCCGGCGTCGACCAGGTCGGTGCCGAGGCCCGCGCCGCCGGGCTCGGGACCCGCTCGATCAAGACGACCGCCAAGGCGTGGGCGCTCGACCTCGCGATCCGGATGGTCGACCTGACGACCCTGGAGGGCCAGGACACCCCCGGCAAGGTGCGGGCCCTGGCCAACAAGGCGCTGCGGCCCGACCCGGCCGACCCGAGCTGCCCCTCCGTCGCGGCCGTGTGCGTCTACGGCGACCTGGTCGGCGAGGTGAAGGCGATCGTCGGGTCCGCGGTCAACGTCGCCGCGGTCGCCACCGCGTTCCCGAGCGGCCGGGCGTCGATGGACGTCAAGCTCGCCGACACCCGCGACGCCGTCGCCAACGGGGCCGACGAGATCGACATGGTGATCGATCGGGGCGCGTTCCTCGCCGGGCGCTACCTCCAGGTCTTCGAGGAGATCGTCGCGACCCGCGAGGCCTGCGCCCGTCCCGACGGGTCCCACGCCCACCTCAAGGTGATCTTCGAGACCGGCGAGCTGCAGACCTACGACAACGTGCGCCGCGCGTCCTGGCTGGCGATGCTGGCCGGCGCCGACTTCATCAAGACCTCGACCGGCAAGGTGCAGCCGGCGGCGACCCTGCCGGTCACGCTGGTGATGCTCGAGGCGGTGCGCGACTTCCGTGAGGCGACCGGCGTCCAGATCGGCGTCAAGCCGGCCGGCGGCATCCGCACCGCCAAGGACGCGATCAAGTACCTCGTCATGGTCAACGAGATCGCCGGCGACGACTGGCTCGACCCGGACTGGTTCCGCTTCGGCGCCTCGACGCTGCTCAACGACCTGCTGATGCAGCGCACGAAGATGACCACCGGCCGCTACAGCGGTCCCGACTACTTCACCCTGGACTGAGGGGTCACGACATGGCCTTCGAATACGCACCGGCTCCCGAGTCGCGGAGCATCGTCGACATCAAGCCCTCCTACGGACTGTTCATCGACGGCGAGTTCGTCGACGGGCGCGGCTCGTCGTTCAAGACGGTCAACCCGGCCACCGAGGAGACCCTCGCCGAGGTCGCGGAGGCGTCCGACGCCGACGTCGATCTCGCGGTGAAGGCGGCCCGGCGCGCGTTCCGCGGGTGGTCGCGGATGTCGGGCCGGGAGCGGGCGAAGTACCTCTTCCGGATCGCCCGGATCATCCAGGAGCGCGGGCGTGAGCTCGCCGTCCTCGAGTCGATCGACAACGGCAAGCCGATCAAGGAGAGCCGCGACGTCGACGTCCCGGTCGTCGCCGCGCACTTCTTCTACTACGCCGGGTGGGCCGACAAGCTGGAGTACGCCGGCCTCGGACCGAACCCCCAGCCCCTCGGTGTCGCCGGCCAGGTGATCCCGTGGAACTTCCCGCTGCTCATGCTGGCGTGGAAGGTCGCCCCGGCGCTGGCCTGCGGCAACACGGTCGTCCTCAAGCCCGCCGAGACCACGCCGCTGACCGCGCTGCTGTTCGCGGAGATCTGCCAGCAGGCCGACCTGCCGCCCGGTGTCGTCAACATCGTGACGGGCGCGGGCGGCACCGGCCAGGCCGTCGTGTCCCACCCCGACGTCGACAAGGTCGCGTTCACCGGCTCCACCGCGGTCGGCAAGGCCATCGCCCGCGCCATCGCGGGCACGGACAAGAAGGCCACGCTCGAGCTGGGCGGCAAGGCCGCCAATATCGTCTTCGACGACGCCCCCATCGACCAGGCGGTCGAGGGCATCGTCGGCGGCATCTTCTTCAACCAGGGCCACGTCTGCTGCGCCGGGTCGCGCCTGCTGGTGCAGGAGTCGGTGGCCGACGAGGTGCTCGCCCGGCTCAAGCGCCGGATGGGCACGCTGCGCGTCGGCGACCCGCTCGACAAGAACACCGACATCGGAGCCATCAACTCCCGCGAGCAGCTCGACCGGATCCGCGAGCTCTCCGCCGTCGGTGAGGCCGAGGGCGCCGAGCGCTGGGCGCCGGAGTGCGACCTGCCCGCCTCCGGCTTCTGGTTCCCGCCGACGATCTTCACCGGCGTCACCCAGGCCCACCGGATCGCCCGCGAGGAGGTCTTCGGCCCGGTGCTGTCGGTGCTGACCTTCCGCACGCCCGCCGAGGCCGTGGAGAAGGCCAACAACACGCCGTACGGCCTCTCGGCGGGGGTGTGGACCGAGAAGGGCTCCCGGATCCTACACATGGCCTCACAGCTGCGGGCCGGCGTGGTGTGGGCCAACACGTTCAACAAGTTCGACCCGGCCAGCCCGTTCGGCGGCTACAAGGAGTCCGGCTACGGCCGCGAGGGCGGGCGCCAGGGCCTCGCCGCCTACCTGAAGGGGGCCGAGGCCTGATGGCTCGGATCGACGTGCGCAAGACCTACAAGCTCTACATCGGCGGCGCCTTCCCGCGCTCGGAGTCGGGCCACTCCTACGAGGTCGCCGACAGCAAGGGGAAGTTCGTGGCCAACGCCGCCCTCGCCTCGCGCAAGGACGTCCGCGACGCCGTCGTCGCGGCTCGCAAGGCCTTCGGTCCCTGGGCGGCGCGGACGGCCTACAACCGCGGCCAGATCCTGTACCGGATCGCGGAGGTCATGGAGGACCGCCGCCCGCAGTTCGAGGAGGCGGTCAAGCAGTCCGAGGGTGGCACCGCTGTCGCCGCTCGGGGCCAGGTCGACGCCGCCGTCGACCGCCTCGTCTGGTACGCCGGCTGGGCCGACAAGCTCGCCCAGGTGATCGGGAACGCCAACCCTGTCGCCGGCCCGTTCTTCAACCACACCGCGCCCGAGCCCACCGGCGTCGTGGGCGTGCTCGCGCCGCAGTCGTCCTCCCTGCTGGGCCTGGTGTCCGTGGTGGCGCCCGTCGTCGTGACCGGCAATGTCGCGGTGGTCGTCTCGTCCTTCGCACGCCCACTGCCCGCGGTCACCTTCGCCGAGGTGCTCGCCACCTCCGACGTGCCCGGCGGTGTCGTCAACATCCTCACCGGCGACGCGGCGGTGCTGGGACCGTGGCTGGCATCGCACATGGATGTCAACGCGATCGACCTGTGCGGGATCGCCGGCGCCGACGGATCCGGCGAGCTGGCGACCTCCCTGGAGGTCGCGGCGGCCGACAACCTCAAGCGGGTACGCCGCGCGCCGGATGCCGAGCCGGACTGGTCGGTCGAGCCCGGCCTGTCCCCCATGACCGCCTTCGTCGAGCACAAGACGGTGTGGCACCCGATCGGGATCTGAGCCGGCGCGCGCACCGATGGCGACCGGTGACTTCGAGCTGACCCTCGAGGAGCTGCGTGAGGTCGCGCGCTTCGCGCTGAGCGCGGCGCAGCCCGTCCTGCCGGTCTTCGAGGAGGCCCGACCGGACGATCCCTCGCCACCGGGCCACGGCCGACGCCCCCACCGAGCCGGCCCGCCTCGCCGCCCAGGCCGCGGGCGACGCCGCCTCCGCGGCATACCTGCACCCGCTCGCTCGGGCCCACCAGATCGGGCACATCCTGCGAGCCTCGGCCAATGCAGCCCGGGTCGCCGAGCTCGCCGCCGGTGACGATCCGGCTGTCGGGCTCGCCTCGATCGACGCCGCGCGTGCTCGGGCGACGCCGGTACTCGTCGACGTGCTGGGGCGCTACCCGGCCGCCCCGATGGGGCGGAGCCGGCCGGCGGTGCTGATGGCAGCGCTCGACGCGGCACTGCGGGACTCCGCCCGCTGACCGGCGGTCTGGCCCGTAGCGGTCCCTTGCTCCTGCTGTCCGGGACTGTCCTTGGGCTTGGGTTTGGTGGCCGGTTGCGTTCCGAAAGGCAGCGACGAGAGCGTTGAGGAGGTGGCTGGGTTCGGCGGTCGGGTTGCGGTTCGCGGGTCGGCTGGTCGGGCACTTCTGTCACCGATCGTGACGTTGATTGTCCACACCCCCGGGATCGGGTTTCGCCTGTCCACAGGCGGGTTTGCGACACTTTGAAGTGTCGTGGGTGGGTGGGAGAATCCAGTCATGGATCTCGCCACCGACGCCCGTTCGACAGCAGTGTTGCTGTCGCGTGTCGGTGAGCGGATCCGGTCCCGCGAGACGTTGATCGTCGAGGAGTGGGAGGACATCACCGCCTGGGCCAGCGACCACGTGATCGCCGGGCCCAAAGGGGGCGCGACCATCACCGAGGGCTACCTCGACACCGGGGTCCCGATCGCCGGGCCCGGTGCACCGTTGGTGTCGGAGTTCGCGTTGATGGAACTCGTCGCGGTCCTCGGACGCTCCCCGGACGGTGGGAAGGCGTACGTCGGGCGAGTGATCGAGTGCGCCTGGCGACTCCCGAACGTCTACAACGCCGTCACCTCGGGCCGGTTGGCGCCGTGGCGGGCCGAACGGATCGCCGACCTCACCCACCCCCTCTCGGCTGAGGCAGCGGCGTTCGTGGACCGGCAACTCTGGGATGCCTCCGGCGTCGGGTGGGCCCAACTCGAACGCCTGGTCGCCGAAGCGATCATCCGGTTCGACCCCGACAAGGCCGAGACCGAACGGAAGGCCGCAGCTGATGGTCGGCACTTCGACATCAGCGACACCGACGAGCACGGCCTGGTCCACCTCGACGGCCTCCTCGACGCCGCCGACGGGCACGACCTGAACCTGGCGGTGTCTCGACGGGCCGAGGCCCTCGGGCGGCTGGGCGACGAGTCGTCGCTGGACGTGCGGCGCTCGAAGGCCGCCGCCGAGCTCGCGAGGCAGGACCTCGCCCTCGACCTGCTGATCCCCGACCCCGACACCGGAGAAGTCGTGGACACGGTCCCGGGACGCAAGGTGGTCCTCAATGTCCACGTCACCGACACCACTTTGACCGGCCAGGACCCGTTCGCGAACCCGGTCGGCCGGTGGGAGGAAGGCCGCTGCCCGATCACCTCCGCGCAGATCCGGGAATGGCTCCGCGCCCGGCACACCACCATCATCGTGCGACCCGTGATCGACCTGGCCGACCATGTCCCCGTCGGGTCCTATGAGATCCCCGACCGCCACCGCACCCGGGTGATCCTGCGGGACCAGACGTGTCGGTTCCCGCACTGCACCCGACCCGCCCAAGCCTGCGACCTCGACCACCACCGCCCCCACGCCGAGGGCGGTCCCACCTGTCCGTGCAACGAGGTCGCGTTGTGCCGGCGGCACCATCGTGCGAAGACCCACTCCACCTGGCGCTACGACATCCCGATGCCGGCGACCTATGTGTGGACCAGCCCCAACGGCCACCGGTTCCGGGTCGACCACCGCGGCACCCACCCCCTCCGCACCACCACAGGGCGGGCGAGTGACGCCGACCCACCCGACGAGTAGCCACCCCGCCCCACACCCCGCGAGCCTCCGAGATCGCGGGGGCACAGGCATGCCCGACGCGTGAGATACGCTGCGCGACGCCGTCGCGGGACAGGTTGGGGCGAATTCCCAGACCTGTGTGCGGAGAATCGCGAGTATTTGTCGGTCGTGACACAAAGTGCCCGCAGCACGGCGAGCTTTCCGGCGAGGACCCCGGCGACCCGCGTCGTGCCCGGTCAACATGAGGATCCGCTGCCGACCGGCGCGGATCCCCCAGGAAGGCCGAACGTCCATGAAGCGCAAGCACCTCACCGTCGCGGCCGCGTTCCTCGCGGTCCTCTCCTTCGCCCTGCCCGCCCAGGCGGCGGGCCCGATCAACGACGTGGTCGTCGATCCCGGGCCGAGCACCCGTCCCTACCAGGACTACGCCATGACAGCCGTCAACGCCAGCGCCGTGATCGCCACCATCGGAGCCGTGACCCTCAGCTGCACCAGCGCCAGTGGCGGTGGCCTGTTCCACAGCAGACTGTCGACCGCCGGCCCGTTCCCTCGGTACCTCACCCTCAACAGCCTCGCCGTGTTCGGCTGCCTCGACCCGCTCGGCAGGCCCATCACGATCACGCAGAACTGCGCCATCACGGTCAGCGCCCGTCCGGCCACCCAGACGGTCAGTGCCGGTCTCACCGACACCAACGTGACCGGCGTCCTCGACGCAGGCCCCATCGGTGGGCCCTGCGTCTCCGCGTCCGGGGCCTGCTTCTTCGACATCTACGGCCAGACCGCGGCCAGCTTCGACGAGACCGTCAAGCTCGGCGGCGTCCAGGAGCTGACCATCGGCGGCAGTGGTCTCGCCGTCAGAAACGTGGGCGGCTGCCTCGGCATGATCAACGACGGCGATGCGATCACGCTCTCGATCGCCTTCGACGTCGACATCACCCAAGCCGGCCTGGGTGGCCCGATCGACTTCCGCGACTGACCTACTGCGGCAGCGTCGCCCGCAGCACCCGCAGCGTGTTGCCGCCCATGATCGCCGCGATCGCCGCGTCGTCGTACCCACGGTCGACGAGCTCCTGGGTGATCGCGGCGAGGTGGGTGGTGTCCCAGCCGACGGTGGTGGCGCCGTCGTAGTCGCTGCCGAGGGCGGCGGTCGCGATCCCGCCGACCTGGACGACGTGGTCGATGGCGTCGACGACGGCGGCGGTGCTCAGGGTGCAGACGGCGGCGTCCCAGTAGCCGACGCCGACGACGCCGCCGGTCGCGGCCACGCCGCGGATCTCGTCGTCGGTGAGGTTGCGGTTGACGTCGCAGGTGGCCTGGACGCCGCCGTGGCTGAGCACGACCGGCTTGGTGGCCAGCGCCAGCATCTCGGCGACCGCGTCGTGGCTGGCATGGGCGATGTCGACGACGATGCCGCGACGCTCCATCTCCCGGAACACGCGACGTCCCAGGTCGGTGAGCCCGCCCTTCTCCTCGCCGTGCATGGAGCCCGCGACCTCGTTGTCGAAGAAGTGGGTGAAGCCGGCCATCCGCATGCCCGCGTCGTAGAGCCGGTCGAGGTTGTCGAAGTCGCCCTCGAGGTTCTGCAGGCCCTCCACGGAGAACAGCGCGCCGGTGACCTGCCTGCCGCCCTCGCGGTCCTCGATCAGGCCGTCGAGGTCGCGACGGGTGCGGATCAGGCGGAGCGAGCCGCGCGACTCGCGGGCCGCCTTCTGGAGCTTCTCGGCGTGGTAGAGCGAGCGCTGCAGCAGGGAGGTCCAGGTCCGTGGCGGCTGGAGCTGGGCGAAGGTGAGCAGCGTGATGTTGTCGCTGTCGGCGGAGTTGCTGTCGTAGTTCTGCCCCTTGGGGGACTTCGACACCGACGAGAGGACCTGCAGCGCGACGTTCCCGTCCTCCATCCGCGGCAGGTCCAGGTGGCCGCGACCGGAGCGGTCCAGCAGGTCGCGGTCCCACATCAGGGTGTCGGCATGCATGTCGACGATCTGCAGTGAGTCGTGCAGCCGCTGCGTCTCGGGGGTCACCGAGGGTAGCTGCGCCGGGGCGACCTTGTTCATGCCGCTCTCGACGATCCGCGGCGCGAACGTGAAGAACCCGATCGCGGCGACGAGCACCACGGCCAGCAGCGACAGCACCGTGACCTTGAGCCAGCGGCGCGGACGCCGTCCTCCCTCTCCCATGGGGCGAACCTACTGCGCCGTCTCGCACGCCCGCGGCCGGTACGGCAGACTCGACCCCCATGACCGCCGCCCGCGCCCGCGTGATCGTGCTCGCCGGCCCGTCCGGCTCCGGCAAGTCCCGGCTGGCGGGACGGCTCGCGAAGGCCTACGGCTGGCCGACGCTGCGGCTCGACGACTTCTACCGCGACGGCGACGAGCCGGAGCTGCCGCTCATCGCCGAGGGCGCGAACGCCGGGTTGGTCGACTGGGACCATCCCGGCAGTTGGAACCACGAGGACGCCTTCGCGGCGCTGCGCGAGCTCTGCGCGACCGGCAGCGCCGAGGTGCCGGTGTACTCCATCTCCGCCAGCCGCCGCACCGGCACCCAGCGCCTCGACCTGGGCACCGCCCGGCGATTCTGCGCGGAGGGGATCTTCGCGACCGAGATCGTCGAGGAGTGCCGGCGCGCGGGCATCCTCGCGGCGGCGTACTGCGTCACGCATCATCCCGCGGTCACCTTCTGGCGCCGGCTGACCCGCGACCTGCGGGAGCACCGCAAGCCGCCCCTGGTGCTGGTACGCCGCGGCCTGGCGCTGGCCCGCGCGCAGCGGCAGATCGTCCGGCGCGCGACCGCGGTGGGCTGCCGGGTGGCGACCGGCGACCGGGCGTTCGCCGAGATCCGCGACCGGCGCGACCAGGAGGGCGACCATGCGGTGGCCCGCTGATCTCGCGCCGGACCTGCTCCGCCAGCCCGACGCCCGCAGCTGCGGCGCCGCGAGCGTCCTGGGCGCCCGCGCCCTGCTGACCTCCTGGCGGCCGGAGAGCCCCACCGAGGACATCCTCGGCGAGCACCGGATGCTCACCTCGTCCCGCAGCCCCCGCGACCGCTTCCAGATGCCCTGGCCGCGGGCGCTCGGCACCCCGCCCTGGGCGGTCGCCAACGCGCTGCGCGCCCTGACCGACGAGCACATCGCGACGGTGTTCGTGCGCCCCCGTCCCGTGATCGGGTACGACGTCCTGCGCGAGCAGTTGCGCAGCCGGCCGGTCGGCGTCTACCTCGGCAGCCGGTGGCTGCCTCGGCACGTGGTGCTCGCGGTGGGCGCGGTCGAGGGCGGCGTCGAGGTGTTCGACCCGGCCCAGGGCCGGCTGGTCACCGTCCGGGAGCAGCATTGGACCGAGCAACGGGTCGACGTCGCGGGCTGGTCCCACGCCTGGTTCGTCGTGTGACCCCTCAGCGACCGGCCTGCTCGGCGTACCACGGCTTGATCGTCTCGGTGATCAGCCGGTAGCGCTCGTCGTAGGGGATGAAGGCCGACTTCATCGCGTTGACCGTGAGCCACTCCATCTCGGCCCAGCCGTAGCCGAAGGTCTCGGCGAGCAGCCCGAACTCCCGGCTCAGCGAGGTGCGGCTCATCAGCCGGTTGTCGGTGTTGACGGTGACCCGGAACCGCAGCGAGGCGAGCAGCCGGATCGGGTGCTCGGCGAGCGAGGGCGCCGCGCCGGTCTGCACATTGGACGACGGGCACATCTCCAGCGGGATCCGCTTGTCCCGGACGTACGACGCCAGCCGGCCCAGCCGCGCCACCCCGGCCTCGTCCACGGTGATGTCGTCGACGATCCGCACGCCGTGACCGAGCCGGTCGGCCCCGCACCACTGCACGGCCTCCCAGATCGACGGGAGGCCGAAGCCCTCGCCGGCGTGGATGGTGAAGTGGGAGTTCTCGCGCTGGAGGTACTCAAACGCGTCGATGAACCGGGTGGGCGGGTAGCCCGCCTCCGGCCCGGCGATGTCGAAGCCGACGACGCCACGGTCACGCCACTCGATGGCCAGCTGGGCGATCTCCATGGCGCGGGCGGCCTGGCGCATCGCGGTGAGCAGGTGCCGGACGATGATCCGGCTCCCGGCCGCCGCGGCCGCGGCCATGCCCTCCTCGAAGCCCTGCTGGACGGCGGCGACGACCTCCTCGAGCCCGAGTCCGGACTCGACGTGCAGCTCGGGGGCGTAGCGGATCTCGGCGTAGACCACGCCGTCGGCGGCCAGGTCCTCGACGCACTCACGGGCGACCCGGGTGAGCGCCGCGGCGGTCTGCATGACGCCGACGGTGTGGGCGAAGGTCTCCAGGTAGCGCTCAAGGGAGCCCGAGTCGGCGGCCTCGGCGAACCAGCGTGCGAGCGCCCCGGCGTCGGTCTCGGGCAGGGCGTGGTCGATGCCGGCCGCCAGCTCGACGATGGTGGCGGGACGCAGCCCGCCGTCGAGGTGGTCGTGGAGCAGCACCTTGGGCGCCGCCCGCAGCAGGTCCTCCGGCAGGCCACGTGTAGGTTCCATGACCGAATACTAGAGAGCATCAGGAGCAGAGCTTGCGGACCTTCACCACCTTCGACGAGCTGATCGCCGCCAACGGGGAGGTCCTCGGCACGGGCGACTGGGTCGAGATCACCCAGGAGCGGGTCGACGGGTTCGCCGAGGCGACCGGTGACCACCAGTGGATCCACGTCGACGTCGAGAAGGCGAAGGACGGCCCGTTCGGGGGCACCATCGCGCACGGCTACCTCACCTTGTCGCTGATCCCGTGGCTCGGTCAGTCGATCTTCGGCCTCGAGACGCCGGGCGCCAAACTGAACTACGGCGTCAACAAGGTGCGCTTCCCCCACCCGGTCCTCGTCGGGCGCCGGATCCGGCTCACGGTCACCCTGGCCGACGTCGCCGAGCTGCCCAGCGGCTACCAGGTCACGCTCAAGCACGTCATCGAGATCGACGGCGAGGACAAGCCCGCCGCCGTGGCCGAGACCGTCGTGCTGCTCCTGCCCTGATCGAGGCACATCTCTTGGCAGAACCTGCCATTCTCGGGGCTTGCTCTCGTCAATAGTGTCGGCTCCATGACCGCGCCTCTCGACGACGTACTGGTCCTCGACCTCACCCGCGCCCTCGCCGGCCCCCATGCGGCGATGATGCTCGGCGACCTCGGAGCCCGGGTGATCAAGGTCGAGAGCCCCACGGGCGACGACACCCGGACCTGGGGACCGCCGTTCGTGGACCCGGCGGAGGGCGAGCGCGAGTCGACGTACTTCCTCTCGGCGAACCGCAACAAGGAGTCGATCACCCTCGACCTCAAGGACCCCGCCGACCAGGACGTCCTGGCCCGGCTCGTCGAGCGCGCCGACGTGCTGATGGAGAACTTCCGGGTCGGGGTCCTCGATCGGCTCGGCTTCCCGATCGAGCGGCTGCACGCCCTCAACCCGCGGCTGATCGTCCTGCAGATCACCGGCTTCGGCCACGACGGTCCCGAGGCCAAGCGGTCCGGCTTCGACCAGATCGCCCAGGGCGAGGGCGGCCTGATGTCGCTGACCGGCCTCTCCGAGCCCACCAAGGTCGGCGTGCCGATCGCCGACCTGCTGGCCGGCATGAACGGCGCGTACGGCGTGGTGTCGGCCCTCTACGAGCGCGAGCGCACCGGCCGCGGCCGCGTGGTGCACACCTCGCTGCTCGCCGGCATGGTCGGCGTCCACGCCTTCCAGGGCACCAAGTGGACGGTCGCCAAGGAGGTGCCCGGCCTGGCCGGCGGACACCACCCCTCGATCGCGCCCTACGGCATGTTCGCGACCAAGACCGCGCCCGTGCAGATCGCCTGCGGCTCGGAGAAGCTCTGGCAGACCTTCGCCACCGAGTTCGGCATCGACCCGGCCGCGCCGGGTTTCGCGACCAACCCCGAGCGGGTGACCAACCGCGACGCGACGATCGCACTCGTCGAGGGCGTGCTCGCCGACCTCACCGCCGAGGAGGCCCTGGCCCGGCTCGACGGCGCGGGCGTGCCGGCGGGCAAGGTGCGCACCCTCGACGACGTCTACGCCTGGGAGCAGACGCTCTCGCAGGGCCTGCTCATCGACGTCGAGCACACGACCCTCGGCAACATCCAGCTCCCCGGGCCGACGCTGCGCTTCGACGACAACGCGTACGCCGGCGGCCGTGAGCAGCACGTCGCGCCGCCCACGCTCGGGCAGCACAACGACGAGATCCGGGCCTGGCTCGACACCGACCAGGGCTGATCCGGACCGGACAGCCGACCCGTCAGGGTGTCCAGCCCTGGTCGTGGGCGAGCCGACGGACCACCCGCAGGACCGCGGCGACGGCCGGCGAGTCCCGGAGGCTGTCCTCGCGGTAGGTGAGGAACCACGGCACCGAGCGGGCCGGTGACATCGGCCGCCAGACCAGCCCGTCGAGGTGGTCGCGACCGACCGACTCGAGCGTGAGCATCACGGTGTCGGCGTCGTGCAGGATGTCGCTGCCCGTGCTCAGCCCGAAGACCACCTCCTTGGACCACCGCGCCGTGACGCCGTGGTCGTCGAGGTAGGACGTCACCCAGGCGTCCCAGGAGCTCATCTCGGGGTCGATGGAGAGGATCGGGTGGTCGGCCAGCTGCGCGGGCCCGACGACGTCGACGCCGGCCAGCGGGTGCCGCTCGCCGACCAGGACGCCGATCCGCTCGTCGCGGACCTTGACGCTCTGCAGCCCGGCGCGGCGGATCGAGCCGGCGACCGCGAGGGTCAGCTCGCCGTTGAGCAGGTTCTCGGCGACGTCGCGCCGCGGCAGCGTGGTCTGGTGGATCGCCGCGCCGGGGACGTGTGCCCGGGCGGCGGCGAGGATCCGGCGGGGAGTGATCAGCGACGACTCGCTGACGTGGACCCGCAGCACCTCGGGGAGCCCGCCCGCGACCCGGGTGCGCACGATCGCCTGCTGCACCGAGGCGAGGAGGTCGCGCGCCTCGGCGGCGAGGACGTCGCCGGCCGGCGTCGGGGCGAGGTGCCGGCTGGTCCGCTCGAAGAGGCGCACGCCCAGTCGGCGCTCGATGCGCTGCAGCGACTGGCTCAGCGCCGGCTGCGCCATGTGCAGCCGGGCCGCGGCCCGGGTGATGCTCCGCTCCTGGGCGATCATCTCGACATACTCGAGATCCCGCAGCGTCAGATCCATCATCTGAACATGCTAGATCGACGATGATCTTGGACGTGGGCAGACCGTCGCTCCGCGCACCACGATGGAGGCTCCCGACGAGAAGGAGCACCCCGTGCGCGTAGGGCTCACCCTGGAGATGAAGGCGTCGCCGTACCGGAAGCAGTCCTGGACCGACCTGTGGGAGGACTGTCTGTGGACCTTCACCGAGGCCGAGCGCCTCGGGTTCGACTCGCTGCTGGTGCAGGAGCACTTCTTCAGCGCCGACGGCTACGCGCCCTCGGTGCCGATCTTCCTGTCCCAGCTGATCAGCCGGACCACGACGGCCCGGATCGGCTCCTACATCTACGTCGCCCCGCTGCACCACCCCCTGGCCCTGGCCCAGGAGACCGCGGTGCTCGACCAGCTGTCGGGCGGCCGTCTCGACGTCGGCATCGGCATCGGGCACCGGATCGCCGAGTACGCCGCCTTCGGGCTCGACCCGCGCACCCGGCCCTCCCGCATGGAGGAGGCGATCGAGCTGCTCAAGCTGGGCTGGTCGGGCGAGGAGATCGAGTACGACGGCCGGTACCACCGCATCCCCGGCCTCCAGGTGCAGCCGACCCCGGCCCAGGAGCCGCACCCGCCGCTGTGGGTGGCCGCCACCACGGTCGCCGCGGCGGCCCGGGCCGGCCGGCACGGCGCGAACCTCGCCGGCGCTTCCGTCGACCCCGAGGTGCACGCGGCCTACCACGCCGCGCTCGCGGAGGCCGGCCACGCGCCCGGCTCGACCCGGGTCTCGAACCCGTGGAGCATCACCGTCACCGACGAGGACCCGGAGCAGGTCTGGGAGCGCAACCAGCACCTCTACTTCGAACGCTGGGACTACTACCGCCGCATCCGCAGCGAGTTCGGCGACCCGGACCTGGACTACGGCCTCGCGCCCGCGCACGACACCTACCGCGCCAACGAGCTGATCGGCGACCCGGAGACCGTGCTCGCCGTGCTCGAGCCGTTCGTCAAGGACCTCGGCCTGACCGATCTCGTGCTGTTCGGCCCGCACCCCGGCATCGACCTGCGCGGCGAGGGCATCGAGAGCCTGCGCCGGTTCGCGGCCGACGTGCTCCCGACGCTCCAGTCCTGGTGACCGCGCTCCCCGGCCGGGTGCTGGTCACCGGCGCGGCCGGCGACGTCGGCGCGGCACTGGTGCACCTGCTGGCCCGGGACGGCACCGCGGTGGTCGCGGCCGACCAGCGGCTCGACCGGCTCGACGAGGTCGTCGCCGCGGCGCCGGGTCCGGTCGCGGCGCTGCCGCTCGACCTGACCCGGGACGCCTCGATCCGCGCGGCGGCCGCGGCGGTGTCGGACGGGTCGGGCGGGTCGAGCTCCGCTCCGCTGAGCCTGGTGCACTGCGCCGGGGTCACCCGGCTGGCGCCGTTCGCCGACTCCGACCCCGCCGACTGGGACCTGATGTACCGGGTCAACCAGCGCGGTCCCCTGCTGTTGACCCAGCTGCTGCTACCGGCCCTCACCGCGGCACCGGGCGCGGTCGTCTTCGTCGCCTCCGACTCGGCGCGGGCGGGCGCCGGCCACGAGGTGGCGTACGCCGGCACCAAAGCCGCGCTGCTGGGCGCGGCGAAGAGCCTGGCCCGGGAGCTCGCCCGCCATCGGACCCGGGTCAACGTGGTCAGCCCCGGCCCGCTCGAGGGCACCATGTCGGCTGCCGCGACCGCCGGCGACCCGGCGTACCTCGACCGCCTGCTACGCGGCATCCCGCTCCGCCGGCTCGGCGCCCCCATCGAGGTGGCGGCCTGCATCGCCTGGCTGCTCGGCCCCGGCGCCGGCTACGTCACCGGTCAGACGATCAGCGTCTCCGGCGGCATCACCATGCACTGAACCGTCCCCGCACGCCCCATCCACGAGGAGGAACCATGAGAGTCGTCGACTCCCACATGCACCTGATCGACATCACCGCGCACGACTGGTACCCCGGCCTGTCGGCCTGGGCGGAGAGCCTGCAGAAGCCCGATCTGTACCGCGACTTCTCGCTGGACGCCTACCGCGCGGCGGCCGGGGAGCTGGTCGTCGACGCCTTCGTCCACGTCTCCGCGACCACGAAGCCGGGCGCCCACCTGGCCGAGGCGGCCTGGTTGGACGAGACGGCCGACGCGCACGGCCTCGACCTCGCCGTGGTCGGCACCGTCGACCCCGGGGGCAGCGCCGCCGACATCCGGGCGGAGCTGGAGGCCCAGGCCGCGAGCCCCCGCTTCCGCGGGGTCCGCGTGCTCTACGGCTTCGACCCCGACTCCCCCGCCGCCGACACGGTGCTCGGCTGGCTCGACGAACGGGGCCTGGTCTTCGACCTGGTGATCAACCCCGAGGCGATGACGCCCTGGCTGCGGCGGCTCGAGCGCTTCCCGGAGCTGTCGGTGGTGCTCGAGCACACCGGCTGGCCCAGCAGCATCGACGCCACCGGCCGCGCCGAGTGGCAGGAGGCGGTCCGGGCCTTCGCCGCGGCGACCTCGGCGCCGTGCAAGCTGTCCGGACTCGGCATGGCCACCCTGGACGTCACCGAGCCGAGCCTGCGCCCGTGGCTGGAGTTCGCCGTCGACCAGCTCGGCTGGGAGCGCGTGATGTTCGGGTCGAACATGCCGATCGAGACGATGGGCGGCTCGTTCGCGCAGCTCGTCGCCTCGCTGCGGGCGGTCGTCGGCGAGGCGTCCCCCGCCGACCAGGCGCGGTTCTGGGGCGAGAACGCCGCCGCGGCGTACCGGATCTAGCCGAGGATCCCACGCTCGTAGGCCACCGCGACGGCGGCAGCACGGTCGGCGACGCCGAGCTTCTCGTAGACGTGGGCGAGATGGGTCTTCACCGTCGCCTCACTGACGAACAGCTCGCGGGCGATCGCCCGGTTGGCGGTGCCCCGGGCGACCAGAGTCAGCACCTCCCGTTCGCGCGCGCTGAGCGCCGCGGTCCGCGCGGGCCGGCGCACGTGCGAGGCGAGCCGGGTGGCGACCGCCGGCGAGAGCACCGTCTCCCCCGCCGCCGTGGCCCGCACCCCCGCGACCAGGGTCTCGACCGGCGCGTCCTTGAGGAGGTAGCCGGTGGCGCCCGCCTCGATCGCGGCGACCGTGTCGGAGTCCGTGTCGTAGGTGGTGAGCACGAGCACGGCGGCGGACAGGTGCCGCCGCCGCATCTCGCGGACCGCGTCGACACCGCTGCCGCCCGGCATCCGCAGGTCGAGGACGACGACGTCGGGCCGCAGGGACGCGGTGAGCTCCACGGCCGCCGGCCCGTCGCCGGCCTGGCCGACGACCTCGAAGTCCGACACGGCCGCGAGGGTGGCGGCGACCCCGTCGCGGACGACCGGGTGGTCGTCGACGACCAGGATCCGGATCACGCCGCGCCCCTCTCGAGTGCGGGCAGCCGGACGGACACGGCTGTGCCGCCGCCGGGCTCGGCCTCCACGTCGAGGAAGCCGGCGAGCCGCTCGGCCCGCTGGCGCATCCCGCGCAGGCCGAACGACGTCGGCCCGGAGGGGGTCCCGGGGTCGAAGCCGGCGCCGTCGTCGCGTACGTCGAGCACGATCTCGTCGTCGAAGTAGCTCAGCGTGACCGCGACCCGGCGGGCGCCGGCATGCTGGGCGACATTGGACAGCGCCTCCTGGGCGATCCGCAACACGGTGGCCTCCAGCTCGGCGTGCAGCGGTCGCACCTCACCGGTGACGACGGCGTCGGCGACCACGGGCGCGTCGGCGGGACGGTGGGCTGCCCAGTCCTCGACGAGGAGCGCGACGGCGTCGGCGAGCGGGCGCTCCGCGAGTGGGGCGGGCACCAGGTCCAGCATCGAGCGCCGGGCCTCGACCAGCGCGTCGCGGGCCAACGCGGCCGCCCGGTCGACCCGGCGGCGGCCGGCCGCGGGATCCTCGTCCTCCCGGGCCGCCTGCAACTGCGCGACCACGCCGGCGAGGGCCTGCGCGATGGTGTCGTGGATCTCCCGGGCCAGGCGCTGCCGCTCGTCCTGGACGCCGGCAGCTCGGGCCTGGGCGACGACGGTCTCCTGGAGCTCCGTGTTCTCCGCGAGGGCCCGCTCCAGGCTGGCGTTAACCCGCTCCAGCTCGACGATCGCCTCCTTGCGCTCGATGCTCGTGCGCTCGGCATGCACGGCGTAGCGCCCCATCAGGTAGGCCAGGCCGAAGTTCACGAGGACCAGGAGGACGAAGAACACCGTCTGCTGGGTCGAGCTCCACGGCGCGCCACCGGACTGGCCGAGTGCCATCGTCACGGCGGTCGCACCGATCCCGAGCCACAGCCCGCGACGGGGGAAGACCTCGACGGCATCGGCGAAGCCGATCCAGGCGAAGATGCAGAACAACGGGTCGAGCAGGGTCAGCCCGAGCGCCAGCAGCCCGCGGACGGCGTACGACAGCAGGGTGGGCGCACGGTGCAGCCACCACAGGAGCCAGCCGGTCGTCAGCACCAGCAGCACCAGCAGGGGGACCAGGTCCGGCCAGGACGTGGCCCCGCCCCGGGCGGGACCGGTGGCCAGGGCCACCGCGGCGGCCACGCCGAGCAGACCCAGCGGCAGGTAGCCGAGCCGGCGCTCCCAGCTCCCCTCCGGCACGACGCTCACACCACCCACCCTCTCACCGTCCCGGCCCCGCCGCTCACTCCCAGCGGAAGGTCCGCACCGAGACGAGCCACAGCACACCCGCCCACGCCGCGACGACGAGCAGGTGCCGCAGGTCGGGGAAGTCGCCCGCCATCGCCTCGGCGAGCGCCTCCGAGGCGGCGCCGAGCGGGGTCAGCACGACGATCTCCCGCAGCGCGTCCGGCATCACCTGCACCGGCAGCCACACGCCGGCGGTGAACAGCATCGGGAAGAAGACGACGGTGCCGACCGCCGTGCCGACCCGGCTGTTGGGCACCAGCGAGGTGATGACCGCGCCGACCGAGAACGCCGCCACGAGCGCGAGCGCGTAGGCCGCGAGGTAGCCGAGCGGCGACTCCGGCAACGGGGTGTCGTAGGCGACCCGCCCGATCGTGAGCACCAGCGCCGAGGCGCCGACGACCGCGGCGGCGTGCAGCAGCGCCTGGGCGAGCAGGACGGCGCCGGGGCCGACGGGTGTGGTCCGCAGCCGGCGCAGCACGCCCGCCTCGCGGTAGGCGAAGACCGCCGCGGGCATCGCCATCACGGCGGCCATGCACATCGACATGAGGATCGCGATCGACACGTAGAGGTCGATGGTGCGCAGCCCGCCGGTCCCGTCCACCGGATCGCTGAAGCTCGGGACGGAGCCGAGGAGGGCCACGAGCGCGGCTGGGAACACGACCGTCCAGAAGACCGCGCCGATCTCGCGGCCGAACAGGCGCGCCTCGGTGCGGATCACGGCGGCGGTGGCGGTGACGGTGGCCATCAGACGTTCTCCTCGATCGGGCCGGCGGTGAGATCCAGGTAGGCGGTGTCGAGCGAGCCCGCCTCGACCCGCAGCGCGTGCGGGACGACGCGCTGCCGCTCGAGTGCGGGCAGCAGGACCAGTACGGTGTCGTCGGCTCCGGTGACGACCACGCGACCGCCGTCCGCGTGCACGGAGGCGACGCCCGGCAGCTCGCGCAGCGCCTCCAGGTCGAGGGGGGCGGAGGGCCGGAAGGTCGTCGTGGTGGCCGCTCCCGCGGCGGCGACCAGGCCGACCGGGGTGTCCAGGGCCCGGATCCGGCCGCCGTCGACGATGGCGATCCGATCGCAGAGCTCCTGGGCCTCCTCCATCGCGTGGGTGACCAGCAGCACCGTCGTCCCCGCGGCCCGTACGTCGCGCACGAGCTGCCACACGTCGCGGCGCGCTCGCGGGTCGAGCCCGGTGCTCAGCTCGTCCAGGACGACCACCCGCGGTCGCCCGACCAGTGCCAGCGCGATCGAGAGGCGCTGCTGCTGGCCGCCGCTGAGCTTGGCGTAGCGCCGCGGGAGCAGCTCGGTCAGCCCGAGCCGCTCGGCGAGGCCGGACCAGGCGACGGGGTCGTCGTAGAGCGCCGACCACAGCTCCAGCGCCTCGCGAACGGTGATCTTGGCCTGGAGCCGGCTCTCCTGGAGCTGGATGCCGAGGACCCGGGTGAGGGCGGCACGGTCGGTCCACGGATCGATGCCGTGCACCCGGACGCTGCCCTCGTCACCGGTCCGCAGACCGGCCACGCACTCGACGGTCGTGGTCTTGCCGGCGCCGTTCGGGCCGAGGATCCCGAAGATCTCGCCCTCCTCGACGCGCAGGCTGATCCCGTCGACCGCCACCTTGTCGCCGTAGCGCTTGCGCAGGTCGTCGACGATCACCGCGGGAGAAGTCATGGTCCCAGCCTGGCCCGGGCGCGCCGGGCGCACATCGGACAGCGGGCGGCGCGGGCATCATCCGATCGGATGATGCCGGGCTCAGGTGTCGGCGACGGCCAGGCGGGCCTTGAGCAGCGGGATCGCCGGGTGGCGCAGCCGGCCGTGGCGGCCCAGCTCGGCGAGGCAGGCCTCCAGCACGGCGGTGTCGTACGGCGCCAGCTCGCTGTAGTGCAGGACGGCGTCGGGCTGCGGATCGGCCAGCAGCGCCTCGCGGACCGCGACCGCGACGTACTCGCCCATCTCGACGAGCGCCGGGCTCTCGGTGCCGGGGAGCAGGTCCCCGCCGTAGGCCTCGACGGCGGCGGCGACCTCACCGCGGCGCAGCAGCGCGATCACATGGTCGACGTCGGTGGCGATCGGCATGAGCAGCCGGTAGGGGCGCGACGCGAGCTGACCCGCCAGCGCCTGCCGCAGGTGGGACACCTCTGCCTTGAGCGTGGAGAAGGTGACCGCGTGGTCGCCGTAGAGCATCGCGTGCAGCTGGTCGAGGGAGAGCCCGTCGGGGTGCAGCGCGAGCAGCGAGAGGATCTCGGTCTGGCGCCGGTTGAGCAGCAGCCGCTGTCCGTCGACCCGCGCCTCGGCGGTGCCGAGCAGGCTCAGCACCAGGCCCGGCTCGGCGATCTCCTCCGGCGACTCGTCGACGTACTGGTGGGTGCGCGGCAGGGCCTGCTCCACCAGCCGGGCGAGCACGCGGGCGGTCGCGAGGCCGATCGGGTGGGTGCGGTCCCAGGTGGTCGAGATGTCGAGGACGCCGAGCTTGGTGCCGCTGACCGGGTCGTGCACCGGGGCGGCCCAGCAGACCCAGTTGTGCACGATCGGGGCATAGTGCTCGGCGCTGAACACCATCGACGGCCGGTCCAGCCGGTTGGCGAGGTCGAGGGCGTTGGTGCCGATGGACCGGTCGTCCCAGCGCCCGCCGGGCACGAAGTTGACACTCTCCGCCTTGCGCCGCATCACCCGGCCGCCGTAGGTCCACAGCACGCGGGTGTCGGGGTCGGTGACGGCGAGGACCAGGTCGCCGTCCTCGGCGGTGCGGCGCAGCTCGTCCTCGACCCGCTCGACGGCGATCTGCAGGGGCGAGCCCTGCCAGAAGGAGCGGGTCTCGGACTCGTCGGCGAGCGGTGCCCGGCCGAGGTCGCGGGCGACCGAGGCACCGGAGCGGGTCCAGCTGTCGAGGATCTCGGGCCGGACGGTCGTCAGCGCGCCGTCGCCCTCCTCGACCCAGGTGGTCCAGGCGGCCAGGGCCAGCCGCCGACGCTGGTCGAGCTCGTCCATGACCGCACCCTACCCCGCGGGTGTGAGGCGGATCACGCGTGGATGCGACCGGATCGGGCGGCCAGCGGCTCCCCCGACCCACCCCAGCGGCCGGCGACGATCTCCGCGGCGATGCTGATCGCCGTCTCCTCGGGCGTGCGGGCGCCGAGGTCGAGCCCGATCGGGCTGTGCAGCAGCGCCAGCTCCGCCTCGGTGAGACCGGCCTCGCGCAGCCGGTCCATCCGGTCGTCGTGGGTGCGCCGGGAGCCCATCGCGCCGACGTACCCGACCTCGGGCAGCCGGAGCGCGACCTCGAGGAGGGGGACGTCGAACTTGGGGTCATGGGTGAGCACCGTGATCACGGTGCGCGTGTCGACCCGACCGGCCTCCTGCTCGGCGGCGAGGTAGCGGTGCGGCCACTCCACGACGACCTCGTCGGCGCCCGGGAAGCGGCTGGTCGTCGCGAACACGGGCCGGGCGTCGCAGACGGTGACGTGGTAGCCGAGGAAGCCCCCGACCCGCGCGACGGCGGCGGCGAAGTCGATGGCGCCGAAGACCAGCATCCGCGGGGCCGGCGCGAAGGCCCATACGAAGACCCGCATGCCCTCGCCGCGACGCTCCCCGTCGGGGCCGTAGGACAGCGTGCCGTTGTGGCCGGCCGCGAGCAGGCCGAGCGCGTCGTCGCGCACCGCGTCGTCGATGCGTGGGCTGCCGAGGCTGCCCGTGCGGTGCGCGTCGTCGGGACGGATGACGGTGCGCCGGCCGACGTACGCCGGGTCGGGGTGGTCGACCACGGTCGCGACGGCCACGGGCCGGCCGGCCTCGATGTCGGCGGCGATCTCGCCCAGCTCGGGGAAGGTCGCGCGGCTCACCTTCTCGACGTAGACGTCGAGGATCCCGCCGCAGGTGAGGCCGACGGCGAAGGCGTCGTCGTCGGAGACGCCGTAGCGCTGCAGGATCGGTGTGCCGGAGGTCGTCACCTCCTGGGCGAGGTCGTAGACCGCGCCCTCGACGCAGCCGCCGGAGACCGAGCCGACGGCGGACGCGTCCGGGCCGACCAGCATCGAGGCACCCGGCGGCCGCGGCGCGGAGCGGAAGGTCGCGACGACCGTGCCCATGCCGATGGTCTCCCCGGCCTCCCACCAGGCGAGCAGCTGCGGCAGCACCTCACGCATCACGCATCATCTCCCAACCTCCTCGAGCAGTGCGCCGAACGTCGCCAGGGAGTGCCCGGCCAGGAACGCGTCGACGTGGGGCAGCACCGCGACGATGCCCTGCTGCACCGGGGCGTAGCCGTCCTTGCCGCGGTGCGGGTTGACCCAGACGACCTTGTGGGCGAGCCGGTGCAGCCGGTCGACCTGCTCTTCCAGCAGTGCGGTGTCGCCACGCTCCCAGCCGTCACTGAAGATCACCACGACCGCACCGCGGGCCATGCCGCGGCGGCCGTGGCGGTCGACGAAGGCGCGCAGGGTCTCGCCCAGCCGGGTGCCGCCGGACCAGTCGGGCACGACATCTCCGGCTGCAGCGATCGCCCGGTCGGGGTCGCGCCGCTTGAGGGCACGGGTGAGGTGCGTGAGCCGGGTGCCGAGGCTGAACACCTCCACGCCGGGTCCGGCGTTGACGACCCGGTGCGCGAGGCGCAGCAGTGCGTCGGCGTACCCGCTCATCGAGCCGGACACGTCGACGAGCAGCACCACCCGGCGCGGCCGGGTGGTGCGCCGGCGGCGGTGGATCTCGGCCGGCTCGCCCATCCGGCGCAGGCTCGACCGCAGGGTCCGGGAGGCGTCGACGTCGCCCCGACGGTGTGGCGTACGGCGCGCGGTCGGTCGCGTCGGCAGCCGGACCGGGAGGCCGGCGAACATGGACGCGAGCCGGGCCCGCTCAGCCGGCTCCAGGGTCGCGACGTCACGGTGCCGCAGCACCTCCGCGGTGCTGGCGGCCGCCCGGACCGGGTCGTCGTCGGGGTCCGGTCCGCCCGCCCCGGCATCCTGGTCGTCGGGCAGCAGCGTGGCCACCGCCTTGGGCTGGGTGGCCCGGGGCCGGCTGACCGGCGTGCTGAGGTCGCGCTGGAACCACTCCTCGAAGATCCGGTCGTGGCGCTCGAGGTCCTCCGGGGTCGCGCAGAGCGTGGCCCGGCCCGCCGCCCGGGTGGCCGACCGGTCGCCGAGGCCGACCAGCGCGACGGCGTCGAGGTAGGCCCGGGTGCGGTCCTGGGTCACCGGCACGCCGGCCGCGCGCAGGGCGGTGGCGAAGCCCAGCAGGACCTCGTCGGGCTGGTGCAGCAGGTCGGTCGCCAGGGTGGTCATCTCGCCAGCATCCGGTCGAGCGCGGCGCGCACCCGCTCGGCGTCGTCGCGGTACTTCACGAGCGCACCGAGGGTCCGCGCCGCCGTCTCGACGTCGAGGTCGGCGGTGCCGAGATGGTGCAGGGCCCGTGCCCAGTCGAGCGTCTCGGCGACACCCGGCGGCTTGAGGAGGTCGGCGTCGGAGCGCAGCTGCTGGACGACCTCGACCACCTGGCGGGCCAGGGTCGCGCTCACCTCGGGCGCCCGGGAACGGACGATGGCGACCTCACGCTCCAGGCCGGGGTGGTCGATCCAGTGGTAGAGACAGCGCCGCTTCAGCGCGTCGTGCAGCTCGCGGGTGCGGTTGGACGTCAGCACCACGGTCGGCGGCGTCGCCGCCTGCACGGTCCCGAGCTCGGGGATGGTCACCTGGAAGGTCGAGAGCACCTCCAGCAGGAACGCCTCGAACTCGTCGTCGGCCCGGTCCACCTCGTCGATGAGCAGCACTGCCGGGCTCTGCTGCAGCGCGGCCAGCACCGGCCGCGCGAGCAGGAACCGCTCGTCGTACAGGCTCTTCTCGGCCTCCTCCACCCCCTCGACACCGCCCTTGGCGCCGTCGGAGAGGGCCTCGAGCGCGCGCAGGTGCAGGATCTGGCGCGGGAAGTCCCAGTCGTAGAGCGCCTGCGTCGCGTCGATCCCCTCGTAGCACTGCAGCCGGATCAGCGGCCGGTCCAGCGACTCGGCGATCGCCTCCGCCAGCGCGGTCTTGCCGGTGCCCGGCTCGCCCTCCAGCAGCAACGGCCGCGACATCTCCAGGGACAGGAAGAGGACCGTCGCCAGCTCCTCGTCACAGAGATATCCGGTCTCCTCCAGTCGGCGAGCGAGATCGGCGACGCGGGTGTCCATGCCTCCAGGCTAGGGGGCGGTCGTTGGCACGAGGTTGGCAACTCCTGCCGAATCAGCGCGGTGTGTAGAGACGACGCAGGATCGTCCGGCTGAGGTAGTAGCCGCCCACGGTGCCCACGAGCTGCAGGACGCCGAGGACGGTCCGGCTCCCGCCGAACGCCATCCCGACCAGGATGCCCGCCCCCGAACAGGCGGCGAGGCTGACGATGACCACGAGGGCCACCAGCCAGGGTGGCACGTTCCGGACCTCGACGGTCGGGGAGCTCATGGCGCCATCATCGCCGATCGACGTCGGCTCCCGTGGCGAGATCGCCGCACTCGACGAGCGCGACCTCGCGGGCGGCGAGATAGGTCCGCGCGCCCCGGTCGCCGACCGCACTCCGCGCGATCCCCGACCAGTGGTCGCGGCCGAGGAGCACGGGGTGACCGGGCACCCCGTCGTACGACGCCCGGGCGAGGGCCGCGGCACCCTCGCCGGCCGCGGCGAGGACCCGGGCCACCACCGCGGCGGTGACGTCGGGCAGGTCGACGAGGTGCACCATCGCGGCGCCGGCATCGTCGCGGGGGGCGAGAGCCTCGAGCCCGGCGGCCAGGGAGGCGCCCATCCCCGACGCCCAGTCGGTGGAGCGGACGACGGTGACGCCGGGCAGGCCCTCGAGCAGCGGCTCCGCCTCGTCGGCTCCGGCACCGAGGACGACGGTGACCTCCGGGCAGCCGCCGTCGAGGAGGACCCGCACCGAGCGGGTCAGCCAGGGCCCGCCTGCGTCATCGGGGTCGCGCACCAGCGCCTTGGGCATGCCCATCCGGCGACCCGCACCGGCGGCAAGGAGGAGTCCGTGCACCACGGGTCGAGCCTGCCACAGCAGACCTGTGGAGGAGCGGTTGCTGCGGCTGCGGCGGCGGGCGATCCTGAGGCACATGACAGATCTCGGGACGAGGAGGCACGATGGGTGTCATGGTGGAGACGGAGCTGATCCCCGGCGGCTGGACCTACGCCGATCTCGAGACGCTGCCCGATGACAGGCACCGCTACGAGATCATCGACGGGATCCTGCTGGTGAACGCCTCCCCGATCCCCGACCACCAGGAGGTTGGGCTCCGGCTGTGGCGGCTTCTGGACGAGACTGCCCCCGACGACCTTCGGGTCCTGGCCGCGCCGCTCGACATCGTGCTCGCCGACGACACCGTCGTCGAGCCGGACGTCCTGGTGGCGCGCCGCTCCGACTTCACCGACAAGAACCTGCCCGCGGTCCCGCTCCTGGTCGTGGAGGTGCTCTCCCCCAGCACCCAGGTGATCGACAGGAACATGAAGCTGGAGCGCTACCAGCGCGCCGGCATCCCGTCGTACTGGATGATCGACCCGAGGTCGCTCCGGCTGATCGCCCGCGAGCTGGTCGACGGCGCGTATGTCGTCGTCGCGGACGTCTCCGGGAGCGAGTCGTGGAGCGCCGAGCGCCCCTTCCCGGTCACGGTCACGCCCCGGGACCTGCTCAGTTAGCGACCGTCAGCAGCACCGCGGCATCCGTGAGCGCCTCCAGGTCGTGGCGCTGCGGCGGGATGACGAGATGGTCGCCCGACTCGCCGCGCCAGGTCTCGCCGCCGGCGTGCAGGGCGACCTCGCCCTCCAGCACCTGGAGGGTCGCCTCCTCCGGCGCATCGTGCTCGCCGAGCCGCTCGCCCGCCTTGAGCGCGATCAGGGTCTGGCGCAGCCGGTGCTCCCGGCCGCCGTACACCGTCACGGCGGCACGGCCGCTGCTCGCCGCGCGGGCCGCGTCGACCTGCTCGCGGACCAGGGTGGTCAGACTCGTGGACTCCATGGCGTGCTCCTCCCGGGCTGCGCATCGCGGCTGCGGTAGACGATATAGGGGCGGGTGAGGTACCCGAGCGGGGCGCTGAAGACGTGCACCAGACGGGTGAACGGCCACAGCGCGAACAGCCCGAAGGCGACCAGCGCGTGCAGCCGGAACCCGATCGGCGCGTCGGCCATCAGCGAGGCGTCCGGGGTGAACGCGAGGAACGAGCGGTACCAGACCGAGACGCCCTCGCGGTAGTTGTACTCCCCGCCGAGGGTGAAGATCGACCCGGCGATGGTGTTCCACATCCCCAGCGCGATGACCACGCCGAGGAAGGCGTACATCACCTTGTCCATCGGGGTGGTGGCGGAGAAGACCGGCCCGACGGTACGCCGGCGGTAGATCAGGATGACCATCCCGACGAGTGCCATCGCCCCGGCCACGAGGCCGCCCACGACGGCGACGACGTGGTAGGCGTGGTCGGAGATCCCGATCGCGTCGGTCCAGCTCCGCGGCACCAGCAGCCCGATCACGTGGCCGCCGACGACGCCGAGCATGCCGAAGTGGAAGAGCGGCGAGCCCAGCCGGAGCAGCCGGCTCTCGTAGAGCTGCGAGGACCGCGTGGTCCAGCCGAACTTGTCGTAGCGGTAGCGCCACACGTGCCCGATCACGAAGGTCGCCAGGCACAGGTAGGGCACGATCACCCAGAGGAAGACGTCCACGTCAGCTCCTCACCGCGAGGGTGGCGGGCGCGATGAGCGCCGGCCCCGCGCCGTAGCCGTCGAGACCGACCTCCTCGGCCGGTGGGCCCTGCTCGACCAGCCGGCGGACGGCGTCGGCCTCGTCGCCACGCAGCTCGGGCAGGGTCGCGCAGATCGCGCGCAGCGCGCCCGCCCAGGGCGACCCGGTGGTGCCGTCGTCGTTGCGCCACCCGCTCAATGCCAGCCGCAGCATCTCCACGCCGGCGCGGTGCTCGGCGAGGAGTCGCCCACCGGCTGCCGGGTCCACGGTCGCCCCGAACTGCAGGACGGCGCACAGGTGGTCCGGCAGCTCGCCGGTCGTCTCGTCCCAGGCGACGCCGGCGGCCCGGTAGGTCTCCTTGAAGCGCACCAGCGCCTGGCCACGGCGCCGGGTGTCGCCGTACGCGAAGTAGGTGAGGTAGAGCGCACACTTGCGGGTGTGGTCGAAGGTCGCGACGTACTCCGCCTGCAGGTCCGCAGGTGGCGAGCCGCGCAGGTGGTCGATCAACCCGGCCAGGTCGGGATGCGCGGGGACCAGCGCCTCGATGTCGTCGAGCGCGTCGAGCAGGGCCGCGGTCGGGTAGTCGAGCAGGGCCGCGCACGCCGCCCACACCGGCCGTACGTCGACCCGCGCGCGCCGCCTCACGACGACTCCCCGTCCGGGGTGCCCGGGCGCGGCGGGAAGAGCCCGTCGGGCACCCCCTTCCCGTCCCAGCTGAGCAGGTTGACCCGGCTGCTCTTGTCGACAGGAGCGGCGAGCGTGTCGCTGGTCTGCCGCTCCTGCAGCATCCGGAAGTTCTCGACCGCGACGGGCGTGGGATAGCCGGAGCCCTCGCCGAACAGATCGTTCTGGCCGCCGCCGTACTCCGAGACGGGGCAGTCGGTGGCGAGCTCCTCCAGCGCGTGCGCCTGCTCGACGTGCGCGGTCGGGATGACGTAGCGCTCGTCGTACTTGGCGATGGCGAGCAGCCGGAACATCTCGTAGAGCTGCTCCCCCGTCATCCCCACCGCGGCGGGGATCGTCTCGTCGACATCGCGGCCGAGGTTGATGTCGCGCATGTACGAGCGCATCGCGGCGAGCTTGTGCAGCACCCGGTCGACAGGGCCGGTGTCGCCGGCGGTGAACAGGTTGGCGAGGTACTCGACCGGGATCCGCAGCGCGTCGATCGCGGCGAACAGGTTGCCGCGGTCCTCGGCGTCCTCGCCGGTGTCCTTGACCGCGTCGACGACCGGCGAGAGCGGCGGGATGTACCAGACCATCGGCATCGTGCGGTACTCCGGATGCAGCGGCAGCGCGACCTGGTACTCGTTGATCAGCCGCCACACCGGCGAGCGCTCGGCGGCCTCGATCCAGTCGTCGGGGATGCCCGCCTCGGCCGCGGCGGCACGCACCGCCGGGTCGTGCGGGTCGAGGAAGCAGGCCCGCTGGGCGTCGTACAGCGCGTGCTCGTCCTCGACGCTCGCCGCCTCGAGCACCTTGTCGGCGTCGTAGAGGACGAGGCCGAGATAGCGCAGCCGGCCCACGCACGTCTCCGAGCAGACGGTCGGGATGCCGACCTCGACGCGCGGGTAGCAGAACGTGCACTTCTCGGCCTTGCCGGTCTTGTGGTTGAAGTAGACCTTCTTGTAAGGGCAGCCGGAGACACACATCCGCCAGCCGCGGCAGCGGTCCTGGTCGACGAGCACGATGCCGTCCTCGGCCCGCTTGTAGATCGCGCCCGACGGGCACGACGCCGCGCAGGACGGATTGAGGCAGTGCTCGCAGATCCGCGGCAGGTAGAACATGAAGGTCTGCTCGAACTCGAGCTTCACCTTGTCCTCGATACCGCGCAGCATGACGTCGCGGGCGGCGTGCTCCTGGGAGCCGCCGAGGTCGTCGTCCCAGTTGGCCGACCACTCGACGTTCATGTCCGCACCGGTGAGCAGGCTCTGGGGGCGCGCCACCGGGAAGGTGTCGGTCTGCGGCGAGCTCAGGAGCGTGTCGTAGTCGTAGGTCCAGGGCTCGTAGTAGTCCTCGATCGAGGGCAGCTTGGGGTTGGAGAAGATCGTCAGCAGCTTCTTGATCCGGCCGCCGCTGCGCA
Organism: Nocardioides sp. L-11A; assembly: GCA_029961745.1. NCBI lineage: Bacteria > Bacillati > Actinomycetota > Actinomycetes > Propionibacteriales > Nocardioidaceae > Nocardioides > Nocardioides sp. L-11A. The sequence goes on along the minus strand of CP124680.1, from coordinate 1,618,843 downwards.
GCGCGAGCCGGCCGTTGGGCTTGCGCACCCAGCCGCCCTGCCACTCGTCCTGGTCCTCGTAGGTGCGCGGATAGCCCAGCCCGGGGCGGGTCTCCACGTTGTTGAACCAGACGTACTCGGTGCCGGTGCGGTTGGTCCACGCCTGCTTGCAGGTGACCGAGCAGGTGTGGCAGCCGATGCACTTGTCGAGGTTCATCACCATCGCCATCTGGGCCATGACTCTCATGTCAGTACTCGACCTCCGTCCGGCGCTTGCGGATCATCGTGACCTCGTCGCGGTTGTTGCCGATCGGCCCGATGTAGTTGAAGAAGTACGCCAGCTGGGCGTAGCCGCCGACGATGTGGTTGGGCTTCATCAGGATCCGGGTGAGGCTGTTGTGGATGCCGCCGCGCTTGCGGTCGCGCTCGGTCAGCGGGACGTCGATCAGCCGGTCCTGCGCGTGATGCATGTAGACGGTGCCCTCGGGCATCCGATGGCTCACGATGGCCCGGGCGGCGACGACGCCGTTGCGGTTGACCATCTCGATCCAGTCGTTGTCGCGGATCCCGACCTTGGCGGCGTCGCGATCGGAGATCCACACCGACTGCCCGCCGCGGGAGAGCGAGAGCATGAACAGGTTGTCCTGGTACTCGCTGTGGATCGACCACTTGTTGTGCGGCGTCAGGTAGCGGACCGAGACGCCGAGCTCGGATCGCGAGCCGATCGGCGCCTCGCCGAACAGCGTCGTCATGTTCAGCGGTGGTCGGTAGACCGGCAGCATCTCGCCCATCCCGAGGAACCAGTCGTGGTCGACGTAGAACTGCTGGCGGCCGGTGAGCGTGTGGAAGGGCTTGTGCCGCTCGATGTTGATGGTGAACGGGCTGTAGCGCCGCCCGCCCGACTCGGAGCCCGACCACTCGGGTGAGGTGATCACCGGCACCGGCGCGGCCTGGGTGTCGCGGAAGGTGATCTGCTTGCCCTCGTGCTCGGCTGCGAGGTCGGCGAGCTGCGTGCCGGTGCGCTTCTCCAGGTAGCGGAAGCCCTGGGTGGCGAGGTGGCCGTTGGAGACGCCGGCGAGGTGCAGGATCGCGTCGGCCATCTGCACGTCGGTCTCGACCTTCGGCTGCCCGGCGCCCGCACCGGCGTCGGCGGTGCCGTGCCGCTTGCGGAGCAGATCGACCTCGCGTCGTACGTCGTAGAGCACGCCCTTGGTGGTCATGCCGACCTTCTCGAGCAGTGGCCCGATCGTCGTCAGCTTGTCGTAGATGGCGGTGTAGTCGCGCTCGGCGACGGCGATCACCGGCATCGTCTTGCCGGGAACCGGATCGCACTCGCCGGTCCGCCAGTCCTGGACGACGCCGTGCTCGGCCGCCATCGCCTCCGGGGTGTCGTGCCACAGCGGCTTGGCGACGACGTCGCGGCGGGTCCCGAGGTGGTCGACGGCGAGCTCGGAGAAGCGCTGCGCGATGAGCTTCCAGGTGTCCCAGTCGGACTTGGTCTGCCAGGGCGGGGAGATCGCCGGGTTGAACGAGTGCACGAACGGGTGCATGTCGGTGGTCGACAGGTCGTGCTTCTCGTACCAGGTCGCGGCGGGCAGGACGACGTCGCTGAGGATCGTGCTGCTCGTCATCCGGAAGTCGAGCGTGGTGAGCAGGTCGAGCCGGCCCTCTGCGGCCTGCTCGGCCCACACGACGTCCTGGGGCCGCAGCTCGGGCGGTGCCTCCTGCGCGGTGGCGGCGCTGTCGGTGCCGAGCAGGTGGCGCAGGAAGTACTCGTTGCCCTTCGCGGAGGAGCCCAGCAGGTTGGAGCGCCACAGTGAGAGGACCCGCGGGTGGTTGTCCTCGTGCTCGGGGTCCTCGACGGCGAACCGCAGCCGGCCCTCCTTGAGCTCGCGGGCGACGTACGCCGGCGCCTCCATGCCTGCCGCCTCCGCGTCGTCGGCCAGTGCGAGGGAGCTGCGGTCGAAGGTCGGGTAGCTCGGGCTCCAGCCCAGCCGGACGGACTGCGCCAGCAGGTCCATCACCGTCTTCCCGGCGAAGACGCCGGTGCCGGCGTCGAGGTCGTCGGCGCTGAACGTGTCGTAGCGGTACTGGCTGGTGTTCACGTACCAGTAGGCGGTCTGGTTCATGTGCCGCGGTGGGCGGTGCCAGTCGAGCGCGAAGGCGAGGTGCTGGAAGCCCATGATCGGGCGGACCTTCTCCTGGCCGACGTAGTGCGCCCAGCCGCCGCCGTTGCGGCCCTGGCAACCGGTGATCGTGGTCAGCACCAGCATCGCGCGGTAGATCTGGTCGGAGTGGAACCAGTGGTTGACCCCGGCACCCATCAGGATCATCCCGCGGCCCTCGGTGTCGATCGCGTTCTGCGCCCACTCCCGAGCCAGGCGGCGGACCTGAGCGGCCGGTACGCCGGTGTGCTGCTCCTGCCAGGCCGGGGTGGCGACGCCGTCGGGGTCGTCGCCGCTCTCGGGCCACTGCCCGGGGAGGCCGTCGCGGGCCACGCCGTACTGGGCGAGCATCAGGTCGAGCACGGTGGTGACGATCCGGTCGCCCACCCGCTTCACGGGCACGCCGCGGCGGTGGAGGCGGACCTTGCCGTCGGGGGCGTCGAAGCGCGGCAGCTCGACCTCGACGGCGTCCTCGCCCCGACTGTCCGCGTCGTACAGGCTGAGGGCGGGGTCGAGGTCGCCGAGCTCGAGGTTCCAGCGGCCGAGGCCCTCGTCGCCGAAGCGGTGGCCGATCGCGCCCTGGGGGATGCGCACCTCACCGGTGGTCGCGTCGAGGACGGCGGGCTTCCACATGGCGTTCTCGGCGCCGCCGTCGGGGTGGCCGATGTCGCCGGCGACGAGGAACTTGCCCGGCTTGTAGCCGCCGTCGCCGGTCGGCTCGAGGCAGATCAGGTGCGGCAGGTCGGTGTAGCGCTTGTTGTAGTCGGTGAAGAAGGGCACCTGCCGGTCGACGAAGTACTCCTGGAGCACGACGTGCCCCATCGCCATCGCCAGCGCGCCGTCGGTGCCGGGCGCGGGGCTGACCCACTCGTCGGCGAACTTCACGTTCTCGGCGTAGTCCGGCGCGACCGCGAGCACCTTCTGCCCGCGGTAGCGGGCCTCGGTCATCCAGTGCGCGTCGGGCGTGCGGGTGAGCGGGACGTTGGAGCCCCACATGATGAGGTAGCCGGCGTCCCACCAGTCCCCCGACTCGGGGACGTCGGTCTGGTCGCCGAACATCTGCGGCGAGGCGTTGGGCAGGTCGGCGTACCAGTCGTAGAAGGAGAGCATCGGCGCCCCGATGAGCTCGAGGAAGCGGGCACCCGAGGTGTAGGAGACCGGCGACATCGCGGGGATCGGCGAGAAGCCGGCAATCCGGTCGGGGCCCCAGCGCTTGACCGTGTAGACGTGCGCGGCGGCCACGATCTCGGCCGCCTCCTCCCACGTCGCGCGCACCAGACCACCCTTGCCGCGGGCCTTCTTGTACGCACGGGCCTTCTCGGGGTCCTGGACGATCGACCCCCAGGCGACCACCGGGTCGCCGTACTGCTGCTTGGCGGCGCGGAAGAGCTCGAGCAGCGTGCCGCGCACGTAGGGGTAGCGGACCCGCGTGGGGCTGTAGGTGTACCAGGAGAAGGCGGCTCCGCGCGGGCAGCCGCGCGGCTCGTACTCGGGCCGGTCGGGTCCGGCGCTCGGGTAGTCGGTCTGCTGCGCCTCCCAGGTGATGATCCCGTCCTTGACGTAGACCTTCCACGAGCACGAGCCGGTGCAGTTGACGCCGTGGGTGCTGCGCACGACCTTGTCGTGGCTCCAGCGGTCGCGGTAGAAGACGTCGCCCTCGCGGCCGCCCTTCTTGAAGAGCGCGCGGTCGTCGGCACTGACCTCCGCCTTGGTGAAGAAGCGGCGCGACCCGATCGCCGCCTGCTGCAGCCGGGACTCGAGGTCGGTCATGCGGGCTCCGTTCCCCGGGCACCGGCGGTGCGGTTGACGACGGTGTAGGTGAGCACGAGGGTGGCCGCGGCGGTGATCGCGAGCAGCCACAGGCCGATGGCGTAGGAGTCGGTGTGGCCGTAGACGTAGCCCATGATCAGCGGGGGCACGAACCCGCCCAGGCCGCCGGCCGCACCGACCAGTCCGGTCACGCCGCCGACCCGGCTCGGCTCGGTGACCTGCGCGACGAGGGCGAAGGTCGCGCCGCTGCCCATGCCCAGCGCGGCCGCCATCGCCAGGAAGGCGACGGTGCCGCCGGCGTGGAGCGGCGGGGTCCCGGCAGCGATGGCGGCGCACACGGTGACGACGGCGAAGCCCGTGCCCAGCACGGAGATCGCGCCGATCCGGTCGGCCAGCCAGCCGCCGACCGGCCGCATCACGACGGCGACGACCACGAAGCCCGCCATCCGGTTGGAGGCATCGGCCGCGGTGAGGCCGTGGGCGGTCTTGAGGTACGCCGGGAGATAGACCGAGAAGGCGACGTACCCGCCGAAGGCGACGGCGTAGAGCACGCAGGCCTGCCAGGTGATGGGCAGCCGGGCGGTGCTCAGCAGGCGTTGTCCGAGCGGGGTCGTCGGCACGCTCCGGCCGGGGGCGTCGCGCAGGACCAGCCAGGCGAGCACGCCGTACGCCGCCAGCGCAGCGGCAGTGATCAGGAAGGGAGCGCGCTCGCCGAGGCCGTCGTACAGCTTGACGGTGGTGAGCGCGCTGATCGCCGTACCGCCCATGCCGGCACCGAAGATGCCGACCGCCAGACCCCGCTTCTCCGGCGGGAACCAGGCGTTGACGAAGGGCACGCCGACCGCGAAGGCCGTCCCGCCGATGCCGAGGAAGAAGCCGCCGACCAGCAGCAGGGCGTAGGAGTCGAGCGCGAAGAAGGCGACGAACAGGATCGGCACCACCGTCGCCAGCGAGACCAGCGGGAACATCACGCGCCCGCCGAAGCGGTCGGTCAGCGCGCCGACCACGATCCGGCCCAGCGAGCCCACCACGACCGGCACCGCGACGAGCAGAGAGACGTCGGACTCGCTGAGCTCGCCCAGCACGCCCGTGTCGCGGAACAGCGGTCCCAGCGGGCTGAGCAGGGCCCATGCCCAGAAGTTCACGACGAAGCCGAGGGTGGCCACCGCGAGCATCAGCCAGGCGGTCCCGGAGGACGTCGTCTGTCGGTCCTCGCTCGTCGTATCGATCGATCCGGCCACGGACATCCCCTCCCGCTCCGGGCCACGCTGCCCGCAGTTTGGTGGTCGTTCCCTGGACCTCACCATGCCGCAGGATGGTCCTGGGCGCCAGGGACGAAGGTCCCCCGGGCGGCGGACCAAGCGCGGTTTCCACAGCATTCCGGCGTCGGGTCGGGTTCTGTCGGGGGTGGGTGGTGTGGTGGTCCCATGGCTCGGGACCTCGACGAACTGTCAGCAGCGGAGCTGCTGGCTGCCGCCGAGTCCAACCTGACCGCGCGACGCCGGGCCGAGGTCGACCAGCTGCTCCTGGTCCTGGCCTGGTGCGACCGCAACGGCGACGACCCACGGCGCGTGCCCGGTGCGGTGCCGCCGGCGAGGGGTGGGGACCGCCTGGTCCGGCTCGGTGGCGACGGCACGCCCGACGTCGCCGAGCTGTGCATCGGCGAGCTCGCAATCGCCCTCCAGTCCGGGCAGATCAGCACCCGTCACCTCGCCGCGGCGGCGCTCGACCTGCGCCACCGGCTGCCGCGGGTGTGGGACCACGTGCTCGACCTGGCGATGCCCGCCTGGCTGGCCCGCAAGGTCGCGGCGATGACCCGCGACCTCGACCGCGACGCGGTGCGGCTCGTCGATGCGGCGGTCGCGGCCGCTGCCGGCCAGTCCCCCGGCCGGATCCTGCGGATCGCCGAGGCCAAGGTGATCGAGGCCGACCGCGCCGCCCACCACGCCCGGGTCGAGGCCGACGCCCAGAAGACCGGCTGCTGGCTCTCCCGGCCCCGGCCCGGCGACCTCCTCGATCCGTGCGCCGTGGGCGGTGGTGAGGCCGCCACCCGCCGGATCTCCGCCAAGCTCCCCGCCGGTGCCGCCGTCGAGCTGGACGCCGTCATCGACGACCTCGCCGACGCGCTCGCGGCCCACCAGCAGCGCGCCGAGGACGAGCAGCCCGCGACCCGGGCGCAGCTCCGGGCGGAGGCACTGGTCCTGCTGGCCGACCCGCACGCCGCGGCCGCCTTCCTCGACGGCCTGGGCGAGCCCACCCCTCCCCCGGCACCAGAACCGACACCAGAAGAACCGACACCGGCCCCGACGCCGAGGAAGGCCGCCCGGCCCCGCAAGGCCGTCATCCACGTCCACATCTCCGCCCTGGCCCTGACCGGAGTGCTGTCAGGTGTGGCTCGGGTCGAGGGCCTGGGCCCGTTCCTCCTCGAGCAGCTGAGTGACCTCCTCCGCCGTCGCGACATCACCCTGCAACCCGTCCTCGACCTCGCCGGCGTCACCAGCGGCAACGCCTACGAGCACCCCACCGTCGTCCGCGAGCGCGCCATCCAGCGCATGTGCGGCGACGTCTTCCCCCACTCCACCAATGGAGCGGGAGTCGGCGACCGGTTCGACCTGGACCACCCCACGCCGTACGTCCCCACCACCCGCGACGGCCCGCCCGGCCAGACCGGCGACCACAACGCCGCACCCCTCACCCGACAACACCATCGGATCAAGACCCACGGCCACCTCCCCGACGGAGGCGGCGGCTACCAGGTGCGCCAACTCGCCCTCACGGCGTACCGATGGGTGTCTCCGCACGGCCTCGGTCGGGTGGTCACACCTCGCGGCACCACCTGTGTCGAGCTGATCCGGGACCGGGACGGCACCGTCGTCGGTGAGTGCTACCCGCAGCCGCCAGGGCTCGAGATCGACCTCGATTTCCACACCATGGCGTGACGCGTGTCTCCCGTCGGCAGCAAGCCGGCAACGACGCCTGGCTGTTCGGGCGCGCCGCGTCGAACCGCCCAGATAGACGCACGGTCGAACCTCCCAGGATGGCGGGATCCTCCAACCAAGAAGGCCAAACTCAGAACGGCGCGACCCGAGTGCCGTAGCGCCGCCCCCTCACCTGAGGCGCCTAAGGGGAAACAACTCCTTCGCCTCCACCTAGCTGGGACAGCGCGGTCTCAGCGTGTTTGCGAAGCTTCAACAGCGCCTCTGGATCGCTGCCATGAATACGGAGTGCACGAAGATTGGTGCTCAAGCCTAGTGCCCACGACTGGTACGGCTCGACCCGCTTCACACGCTCCTCGAGCGACTCCGACGGCTGGGCACTTCCCATGACCTGCTGTCCAAGCGTCGCACCCAATAGGCGCTCGGCATCCAACCACTCGCCGAGTCCATCCCATTCCAGTTCGTCGATCAAACTGATCATTGCACTTCTGAGATTGCTCAATCGGTCCTCGACTGGCTCCGTCGCCGGATCAAACCCTACGAACCTTTGAACGGCCTTCTGAATATCAGGCCAAGATGAGCCGCCAGCCAGCTGCTGCTTGAGGTGCGCGTCGCCCCCATCGTTAGCCGCCAGAGGAATGACCTGGCTCAACAACCTCGCCGACCGCTCGCGCAGGACGACAGCCGGAGACATCAGAGCCGCGGGGACAAGCCCCTGCGACGCCCAAATCTCCGCAGCTTGATCAGTTCGCGAGGCGCACTCTGCGAACGCATCCGCAAGTGAGGCCTCCTTACGGAGGGTCCGCCACTCGACCGCGTCCCTTGGGCTCAACAAAACGACGTTGGCCAACGGCCCGCCGGCGGGTACGGCGAGCCCATGGCTACGTGCATCGGCCAGTTCCTGCCGACTGAACAAGAATCCATGGAGTCCCTCACGGACCGCGATCTCGTCACCCGACAGAAGCGACCGTGCCCCCATTCGTCGAAGCAGAAGATCGAACCCAGTGGCGACCGCCGAGCCGGCCCTCCGACTCCTGAGAGCCAATAGGTCTGGATCGACTGGCTTCCGGACCTCTAGGGCCGGCTCGGCATCGCCTTCCCGCATCGCCTTCACGAGCCGCGTGGTGTAAGACTCAGGTTTGCTCTGATGCTCTTCCGAGAAAGTCGAGCGCCAAAACCAATCCTCCAAGATATCGTCGTTCACCTTCGTCTCGTACAGCTTGAACGAGAACAGCAAGAGCCTTTGAACCTCATACGGAACCTCACGTATCCCGTTGACGTTCAACCTGCTGAGGAACAGGGAGACGCTCTCAAGGGCCGACTCCATCGCTGATATCTCCTCGGAGAGACCCTCTTGGCGCCCGGACAGTTCCTTCAGTTGCGGCACGTCGCGGCTATCCAGGGACAAGCCAGCGGCAATCGAAAGGCAGCGAACCAGGAAATCCTCCGAAAAGCCCTCCAGTGGGGTGGCTTGGAACCGCTCGACCAAAGCATCGAAAGTCTCCTCAAGGTCAAAGCTTGAGTGCCATGTAAGCGCCCGGACGAAGTCGACGGACGACAGCGGAGTGCCACTGCTGTTCACCCTTCGGAACACTTCGACGACATCTTCCAGAACGGCGTTCGAGATGGCGATGATCGGGATCTGATAATCCTGAAAAATGGAGTACAGGTCCAAAGCCCGAGGTAGCAGAATCTCGGAATCATCAAGCGCGGAAAGGCTTGCTTGCACATCGAGAAACCGACGGCTATCGAAGAGCGTATCCATCGGGATCTGCCAAGGCTCGGCGACTTTGTCGCCCGAGTGCTTAAACAACTCTTCTCGAGTATCGAACACCACACTATAAATGGGATCCGACGCGGCGTTCCTCAGGCAGCCAAAGAGCGTTGATAGTCTTTGAGCGCCATCGAGAACGACCTCGAACGTCTTTACATTTTGATCCGCCGGAGGAAATGGATCATGGCGGAAACCCGAGAAGTACTCATCGCTGGCCTCAACCCGCCAAGTAAGAACACTTCCGATCGGGTAGCCCTTGTGGATGCTTCCCAAGAGTTCGACAACGTCGCGCTGGTCCCATACGAAGTGCCTCTGAAAGCGCGGGATCCGCAGCGACGTGCGTGAGATTTGGCGCAGAACAACATTCAGGTACTGGGATCTGGGCTCTGGATTATCCATTGACGATTCCCTCGAATCCTTGCAATCTTTGCTTCAGGTCGACAATTGAGGCCTCGATGAAATGTCCGGTGTGGCCGACGTACGACGCCGCGAAGTCCGGTGAGTCAAAGAGCCAAGCCAGTTTTCTCTTCTCTTCCTCCGGGAGTCTCCCCGTACGCTTCAATTCATATAGCAAATGGGTCAATTCACCCAGCGTATCCTGGAACTTTGTGAGTATCTTCACCTCAACACATACGGTGGCATCCTGCCCATCGTATCCCGGAACGCTAATCAAAATGTAGTGGTGACGCGCGTGGTAGCCAGAGTCCTTCGCGTGATATCTCTTGTACCGCCGCAGACCGCAGTCATTGATTGCCGCGTCTACTCGCTCGCTTACATCGATCACGCCATCCGCGAAAGGAACTACAAACTTCGTGCGGATCAAATCATCTGCGACTTCGTGGGCAATGCGAGGAGTCACCCACCGCTGTTGAGCCGAAGTCCGAGTTCTTGCGGCACGCTCATAGATTGTCGGCACAATGGGCGGGTAGGAAAACTGCTTGTTGTCTTCAATATTGATTCTGTAGAGCTTGTCAATCACAGAGGGCCATGACTTTGGGACCATTCGAAAGTTGTTCTCTCCGTCGGCCCACGCTTCCACGCCTCGAATCTTTCCCAGGACGCGCTCCTCGGTGAGGCTCGCGTGAAGGTCGTACAACTCCTCAAACAAGGTCGACTCTTGAACGCCTGACTCGACACCAGTCATGAACGTCCGAAAGGACGTCTCAGCGCCCGCAAAGTCCTCGCCCGTCGCATCGCTCAGCCTTTTCAGCATGGCGTCGAGGCTGTCCTGCTCGGCGGCCGGATCTCGGTCTTCGGGCGGCTCGGCGTCAACGGCCGGCTCGGGAGTTCCCGTTGGCTCCGAGTTACCGGTTGCGTGGGTCACCTGCGCAGTGTGCCCGCAATCTCCAGAACGCGGGCGGATTCGACGACATGTGTCGCGCATCGAACCTCGTCTTCCGTCCGTACCGTGGCGCGTACCGCGGCAAACTTGTGACGCCGGGCTTACGACTCGCGATCGTCCGCTGCGCTTCCCGCGGCGTGGCAATGCGCCGTTGAAGGGGGACGTGCGACCTGTGCAAGCTCTCCCTGCGCCCCACCCACCACCCGCGTCATAGCGCCGCGTTTGGCGTGCGTCGTCAAGCCCTCTTGGCGACCACCTTCAGCCCTCGGTTCGGCCCTCTACCTGGCCTCGCCGCGACGGGAGCTGCGAGCGGCCTACGCTGTGATCCGCTGGGGTCGCTGACGGGAAGCCACACGGCCCCCGCCCAAGGACGGGGGCCGTGCAGTCTGACGAGAGCCGGCTCTCAGACCCCGAAGGCAGGCGCGTACCGGATCTGACCGTCGGGCACCGGCCTCGACGGGTCGAGGGCGAGCGCCATCAGGTTCTCGTCGGGCACCTCGAAGGTCGCCGTGATGCCGAACCGCGATGCGCGCTCGAAGCCGAACCGCGGGTAGTACTCGGCGTGCCCGAGGACGACGACCAGGTTCTCGCCGCTCCGTCGCGCCGCGTCGAGACCGGCCCGGATCGCCGCTCCCCCGGCTCCCTGCGACTGGTGCTCGGGGGGCACGGCGCAGGGACCGAGCGCGAGGGCGGGGGCACCGCCCACGTGGCACCGGGTCAGCAGCGAGTAGCCGACGACGCTCCCGTCGTCGGCGACGGAGACGACGGACAGGTCCGGCAGCCAGGCTTCCGGATCGGCGCGCAGGGCGTCGACGAGGTCGGCCTCGAGACTCGTCGGGAAGGCGGCCAGCAGGACCTCGCGGATGGCCGCCCGGTCGGCGTCGGACTGTTCCGGACGGGTCGTCCAGGTGGCAGCCGTGGTGGATCGATTCGCATCAGGTGTTGATGACAACGGATTGCTCCCTTGAAGCAAGGGGCCTCGTCCGACAAGTCGAAGGCGACAGGGCTCCGCCGGCCGCACGGAGCAGCGTCAGCGGAGGGGTCGGAGTCGGACGGAGACCGATGAAAGTGGGTTGGTTCCAGGCGCGCCGACAGCGGCGCACTGCGCTGCGGTCATCAACCCACACTCCCTTCCGTCTCGATCCGATCGCGGCGCGACCATGCTACCCAGGCCCGACGCTCGAGGCGACCGAAAAACACACGACCCCCGCCCGGGGGCGGGGGCCGTGTGGTGGTTCTGCGGGAGCTGGGCTCCTGATCAGTCGATCAGAAGTCCATGCCGCCCATGCCACCGGTCGGGTCGCCGCCCATGGGCGCGGCCTTCTCCGGCTTGTCGGCCACGACGGCCTCGGTGGTGAGGAACAGCGCGGCGATCGACGCGGCGTTCTGCAGGGCCGAGCGGGTGACCTTGGCCGGGTCGATGATGCCCTCGGCGAGCAGGTCGACGTAGTCGCCCGTGGCCGCGTTGAGGCCCTGGCCGGCGGGGAGGTTCGCGACCTTCTCCGCGACGACGCCGCCCTCGAGGCCGGCGTTGATGGCGATCTGCTTCAGCGGAGCCGAGACCGACGCCTTGACGATCGAGGCACCGGTGGCCTCGTCGCCCTCGAGCTCGAGCTTCTCGAACGCGGCAGCGGCGGCCTGGACCAGCGCGACGCCACCACCGGGGAGGATGCCCTCCTCGACGGCCGCCTTCGCGTTGCGGACGGCGTCCTCGATGCGGTGCTTGCGCTCCTTGAGCTCGACCTCGGTGGCCGCGCCGACCTTGATGACGGCCACGCCGCCGGCCAGCTTCGCGAGGCGCTCCTGGAGCTTCTCGCGGTCGTAGTCGGAGTCGCTGTTCTCGATCTCGGCGCGGATCTGGTTGACCCGGCCCTCGATCTGGGCCTGGTCGCCGGCACCCTCGACGATGGTGGTCTCGTCCTTGGTGATGACGACCTTGCGGGCCTGACCGAGCAGCTCGACGCCGGCGGTCTCCAGCTTGAGGCCGACCTCCTCGGAGATGACCTGGCCGCCGGTGAGGATCGCGATGTCCTGCAGCATGGCCTTGCGGCGGTCGCCGAAGCCCGGGGCCTTGACAGCGACGGACTTGAAGGTGCCGCGGATCTTGTTGACGACCAGGGTCGACAGCGCCTCGCCGTCGACGTCCTCGGCGATGATGACGAGCGGCTTGCCCGACTGCATGACCTTCTCGAGCAGCGGCAGCAGGTCCTTGACGTTGCTGACCTTGCTGTTGGCGATGAGCACGTAGGCGTCCTCGAGGACGGTCTCCATGCGCTCGGGGTCGGTCACGAAGTAGGCCGAGATGTAGCCCTTGTCGAACCGCATGCCCTCGGTGAGCTCGAGGTCGATGCCGAAGGTGTTCGACTCCTCGACCGTGATCACGCCCTCCTTGCCGACCTTGTCCATCGCCTCGGCGATGGCGTCACCGACGGTGGCGTCGCCACCGGCGGAGATGGTGGCGGTGGCAGCGATCTGCTCGCGGGTCTCGACGTCCTTGGCCATGCCGAGCAGCTGCTCGGAGACGGCGGAGACGGCGGCCTCGATGCCGCGCTTGAGGCCCATCGGGTTCGCGCCGGCGGCCACGTTGCGCAGGCCCTCCTTGACGAGGGCCTGGGCGAGGACGGTCGCGGTCGTCGTGCCGTCACCGGCGACGTCGTCCGTCTTCTTCGCGACCTCCTTGACCAGCTCGGCGCCGATCTTCTCGTAGGGGTCCTCGAGCTCGATCTCCTTGGCGATGGAGACACCGTCGTTGGTGATCGTGGGGGCGCCCCACTTCTTCTCCAGCACGACGTTGCGGCCCTTGGGGCCCAGGGTGACCTTGACGGCGTCCGCGAGCGTGTTCATGCCACGCTCGAGCCCGCGGCGGGCCTCCTCGTTGAAAGCAATCAGCTTCGACATAACTCCTGCGATTCCTTCGCGATGTCCGTTGTCACTCTCAAGGCGAGAGTGCCAGCATCATGTTTAGCACTCGACCATGGCGAGTGCAAGGAGAAGCCCGGTTCGAGACGGGTTCAGGACCGGTCCAGGCGCCCCGCGACCAGGTCTGCGAACCGTCCGGCGTTGTCCGGGTCGACGTCGAGGTAGAGCCCCGGCTCGATCAGCTCGAGCTCGCTGACGACCCACCGGCCCTCCCAGGACATCAGGTCGACCCGTGCGTACGCCAGATCCGCTCCCCGCATCCCGGCGACCGCTCGGACCGCGTCGGCCGCCCCCGCCGCCCGCTCCGGGTCGAGCGGGACCGGGCGGCTCGCACCGCCGTAGAGCTCATGGACCCGGACCTCGTCGCCGGCCGCGACCTTGTCGACCTGGGCCACCGCGACGCCCTCGAACACGTAGACCGACGACTCGCCCGTCGTACGGACGGAAGCGACGAGAGGCTGCGCGATCCACGGCCCGGCGACCAGGCCTTCGAGGCGCGGGTCGTCGAGCCGCTCGACGACGACCACGCCGACCCCGCCGGCGCCGGTGCGTGGCTTGACGATCACGCTCCCCCAGCGGTCGAGCGCCTCGGCCAGACCGCCGGCCAGGTCGGTGTCGTCGAGCAGCACCGTCGGCACCACCGGTACGACGCCCGCGAGCTCGGTCAGGTAGGCCTTGTCGGCGTTCCAGGCGATCACGTCGGCCCCGTTGAGCAGCGTGGTCACCGCGTCGACCTCCCGCGCCCAGTCGAGGAACGCAGGCAGCCGGCGGTGGTAGTCCCACGTCGAGCGGACCGCGACGAGGTCGGCGCCAGCCCAGTCGACGGCCGGGTCGTCCCAGCGAACCCAGCGGCTCTCGATCCCGCGCGCGTCGAGCGCCGCGGTGAGCGCGGCGGCACCCGGCTCGCCGTCGGGCATCAGGTCGAAGGTCGCGAGCAGGACGGTCGTCATGCGTCGAGGCTAGGCGTCGGGCGCGCGGTGCCCGAAGGGCACCCGCTCGGCATGCCCGAGAGCCAGCAGCACCGACGGCAGCAGCGCCTTGGCGGTGCGCTTGTAGCCCAGCGCGCTGGGATGGAAGCGATCCAGGCTGAACATCTCGTCGGGGTTGCTGATGAAGAACGGCCCGACCACGTGGGCCAGCGACACCGCGTGCGCCCCGTTGCGCACGGCGACCTCCGCCTGGGCCTGCGCGAGCTGGCGCGACATCCGCGACCCCAGCGAGCGCAGCGGCTGCGGGACCGGTCGCAGGGCCCCGAGATCGGGGCAGGTGCCGACGACGACCTCGGTGCCCTGCTCGCGCAGCCGGACCACCGCCTCCTCCAACTGCCCGGCGGCAGTCGCGGTCGGCACCCGGTGGGTCACGTCGTTGCCGCCGACCACGATCACGGCGACGTCGGCGTGGTAGCCGCTCGGCAAGCCGTCGAGCTGGCCGCCCAGTGCCGAGCTCTCCGAGCCGACGACGGCGACCGTCCGCAGCGAGACCGGGCGGTGCAGCTCCCCCGCGAGCCCCCGCGCGATCCGCGCGCCCAGGGTGTCCTTCGCCCGCTCGGCACCGAGTCCGGCGGCGATCGAGTCACCGAGCACCAGGAGGTGGAGCGGCGTGCCGTCGTAGGACTTGCGCTTCCAGACCTTGTCGGCCGGGATCGCGGCCTCTCCCAGCGGCTTCCCGATCCGGGCGCGGGCGACGGCGGCCTGGCGGCGCAGCAGCTCCCGGCCGCCGCCGGTCGTGACCCCGATCGCGGCCAGGGCGACGCCGGCGGCGAGCAGGACGGTGCGGGTACGGCGCGGCAGGCTGGTCATGGCTGCTTTGAACCAGACGGTCCTGAACGGCTCATGGCGCCCCGGTGGCGCCCGGATGTCAGCCCGCGACGACGCCGGCCACGAGAGTGGTGGGCTCGTGCCCCACCGGGAAGCTCACCGACGCGGCGATGAAGCAGTTGCGGCTCGCCTCGCCGTGGATCTCCCGCGCGACCTCGACCATCCCCGCCTCGGCGACGGTGACCCGCGGTCGGAGGGTGACGGAGGTGAACCGGCCACCCTGCCCCACCTGCGCCATGGTGCCGACCGGGCTGTCGTCGTACGCCGTCACGACGATGCCGTGGTTGACCGCGGAGTGCAGATAGGACAGCAGGTGGCACTGGGCCAGGGCGGCGAGGAGCAGCTCCTCGGGGTTCCATCGCCCGGCGTCGCCGCGGAAGGTGGGATCGGCCGAGCCGAGCAGCTCGGGCTTGCCGGCCGCGGTGAGCAGGACGGTGCGGTCGTAGTCGCGGTAGCCGCTCGTCCCGGTGCCGCGGTTGCCCTGCCAGACCAGGTCCAGGGCGTAGTGGTGGTCGGTCACCCGGCCATCATGCCGAATCGGACTCGGCCGAACCCTGGCGAGAACTTGTTCTAGTTTGGCACTCTTCTCCCTGTGACCCCCACCACATCCGCCGCCGATGCGGCCGCCGCGCCCGCCGCTCGCCCGCTGAACCTCGCCGACGTGCTCGAGGTGATGGCCGACACCGTGCCCGACCGCGCCGCGGTCCACACCGGTGACCGGGTCTGGACCTTCGCCGAGATCGACGAGCGGGCCACTCGCCTCGCCAACCACCTGGTCGGCCTCGGGATCCGGCCGGGCGAGCACGTCGCGGTGCACTCCACGAACCGGATCGAGTGGGTGGACGCGCTCTACGGCTGCCTCAAGGCGCGGGCGGTGCCGATCAACATCAACTACAAGTACCTCCACGACGAGCTGGCCTATCTCTACGACAACGCCGACTGCGTCGCGGCGATCATCGCCCCCGAGTACGTCGACGCGCTGGCCGAGCTCGACACGCCGGCCCTGCGGCACACGCTCGTCCTCGGCGAGGAGTACGACGCCGCACTGGCCGCCGCGCCCGCGGAGCGGACGATCACCGGACGCAGCGCGGACGACCACTACGTCCTCTACACCGGCGGCACGACCGGCAATCCCAAGGGCGTCGTGTGGCGCAACGAGGACCTGATCCGGGCCGCGCTCAACGCCGCGCGCTACGGCGCACCGCTCGACTCGGTCGAGCAGCTGGCCGAGGAGGCCGCCGCCGTCGAGAACCCCATGGTGCTGCTGGCCTGCGGTCCGATGATGCACGGCGGCAGCCAGTGGATCCTCGGCAACGGCCATGTCGCCGGCCAGACGGTCGCGCTCTTCACCGAGCCGCACTTCGACCCGGTCAAGATCCTCGACCTGGTCGAGAAGGCCAAGGTCGTCTCGATGACCTTCCTGGGCGACGCGATGGGACGCCCGGTCGCCGAGGCGATCCTGGCCGAGCCGGACCGCTGGGACCTGTCCAGCCTGGCCGCCGTCTCCAACGGTGCCGCTCCGTTGTCCGACGGAGTGCGCGAGGAGATCCGCCAGGCCCTGCCGGGCCGCTTCATCCTCGACTCCTACGGCGCCTCGGAGTCCGGCGCGACCGGCTCCCGGATCGACGACGGCACCGACGGCGGCCAGAGCGCGCCGCGGTTCACCGTCACCGACCAGGTCGAGGTCTTCGACGCCGACCTCCGACCGTGCCCGGTGGGCGTCGACGGCATGCTCGGCCGCTCGGGCCCGGTTCCCCTCGGCTACTACAAGGACCCGGTCAAGACCGCGGCGACCTTCAAGGAGATCGACGGCGTGCGCTGGGCGATCCCGGGCGACTTCGCGCGGCGCGAGGAGGACGGCTCGGTCACCGTCCTGGGCCGCGGGTCGGTGTGCATCAACACCGGCGGCGAGAAGGTGCACCCCGAGGAGGTCGAGGCGGTGCTGCTGCGCCACGACGACGTCTTCGACGCGGTCGTCGTCGGCACGCCGCACGAGCGCTGGGGCCAGCAGGTCACCGCGCTGGTGCAGCGCCGCGACGGCACCGCCCTGTCCGAGGACGCCGTGCGCGACCACTGCCGGGCGCTGATCTCCAACTACAAGGTGCCGAAGACGGTGCTGTTCGTCGACGAGGTGCCGCGGACGCCGGTCAGCAAGGTCGACTACCCGGCCAGCGCGGCGCTGGCGGCCCGGCTCCTCGGCTGACGGGGGACGGATTCCGCGCGAGCTGTCGATTCGGCACCGGCTCGCCCGTCATCGGGGTGGAAGACTCAGCACACCCCACGAGGAGATGATCCCGATGACCGAGTACGTCGTACTGCTGACCGGTGACGAAGCGACCTGGGAGTCCGCGAGCGCCGAGGAGCGCGCCGAGACCTATGCCCGGCACGGCGAGTTCAGCCGGCTGCTGGAGGAGCGGGGCCACCGCGTCACGGGCGGCGCCGAGCTCGCCCACTCCCGCACGGCCAAGGTCGTGCGGCGCGCCGCGGACGACGTCGTCGTCACCGACGGCCCGTATGTCGAGTCCGTCGAGCAGCTCGGGGGCTTCTACATCGTCGAGAGCGACGACCTCGACGATCTGCTGCAGATCTGCGCGGTGCTCGCCGACACCGAGGACGGTGTCGAGGTGCGCACCTGCCTGCCCGCGCCGCCGGACTGACCGCTGCCGGTGGAGCAGCTCGAACGCGTCCTGCGTGACGAGTGGGGCCGGCTGTTGGCCCTGCTCGCCGCGTGGTGCCGCCGGGTCGACCTCGCCGAGGACGGCCTGGCGGACGCGTTCGAGGCGGCGGCGCGCACCTGGCCGGAGACGGGTCCGCCCGCCAACCCGGCCGGCTGGCTGCTGACGACGGCCCGCCGCCGGATCACCGACGCCCTGCGCACCGAGGCGGTGGCCGCCCGGAAGGAGCCGCTGCTCGAGGTCGAGGCGTCCCTGCAGCAGGAGGCCCGGCGGGTGCTGGCCGCGCCGCCGGAGAGGGAGGTGGTGATGGACGAGCGCCTGCGCCTGGTGCTGCTGTGCGCCCACCCGTCGCTGTCCCGTGAGGCGTCCGCCGCGCTGACCCTGCGGCTGGTCCTCGGTGTCGCGACCGAGGACGTCGCCCGGCTGTTCCTGGTGCCGACCGCGACCATGGCCGCCCGGCTGACCCGGGCCCGCAAGAAGCTGGCCGGTGCCCGCTTCGCCGTCCCGCCGCCGGACGAGCTGGACGCGCGGGTCGGCACCGTCGCCGATATCGCCTACCTCGCCTTCACCAGCGGCTACGCGCCCGGCTCCGGAGGCGACGTGCTGCGCGCCGACGTGGCCGGCGAGGCACTCCGCCTGGTCCGGGTGCTGCGCGCGGTCCTCCCGAGTCGGTACGACGAGCTCGACGCGCTGCTCGCCCTCATGGTCCTGCAGCACGCCCGCCGCGACGCCCGCGCGGTGGAGGGCCGGCTGGTGCTGCTGCCCGACCAGGACCGCGGCCGCTGGCACCACGACGAGGCGCTGGAGGCGCTCGACCTGCTGCGGCCGCTGGTGACCGGCCCGCCGGCGCCGTACCTGCTCCAGGCGCTGATCGCCGCCGAGCACGCGATCGCGCTGTCCGCCGGCGCGACCCGGTGGGACCGCATCGTCGAGCGGTACGACGAGCTGCTGACTCTGGGTGACTCGCCCGTCGTACGCCTCAACCGGGCGGTCGCCGTCGCCGAGCGCAGCGGACCGGCTGCCGGGCTGGCCGCGCTCGAGGGGGTCGCGCTGCCGGGACACCGGCTGCCCGCGGTCCGCGCGGAGCTGCTGGCCCGGCTCGGACGGGACGCCGAGGCCCGCGTCGCCTACGACACGGCGCTCGCGCTGTGCCGCAACGACGCGGAGGCCGCGCACCTGCGCGCCCGGCGGGGATTCACGCGTGCGGGACGATCATCGGCGTCCCCGTGACCGGGTCGGGCAGCACCTCGCAGGCGAGCCCGAAGACCCGTTCGACGAGCGCGGCGTCCACGACCTCGCCCGGCGCTCCGGTGGCGACGACCGCGCCGTCGCGCATGGCGACCAGGTGGTCGGCGAACCGGCAGGCCTGGTTGAGGTCGTGCAGCACCGCGACGACGGTGCGGCCGTCGTCGACCAGGCGACGCAGCAGCCGCAGGAGCTCGTACTGGTGGGCGATGTCGAGGAAGGTGGTCGGCTCGTCGAGCAGCAGGTACGGCGTCTCCTGGGCGAGCACCATCGCGATCCAGACCCGCTGCCGCTGACCGCCAGAGAGCGCGGCGACCCGGCGGTCGGCGAGATCCGCGACCCCCGCCGCGGCCAGGGCGGCGGCGACCGCCTCGTCGTCGGCACGGGTCCAGGTGCCGATGGCCGGCTGCCGGGCGTAGCGACCGCGCCGGACCAGGCCGACGACCCGGATCCCGTCGGGCGTCGTGGTGCCCTGCGGCAGGAAGCCGAGCTCGCGGGCGACCGCCTTGGGCCGCCAGGTCGCGATCGAGCGACCGTCGAGGACGACGCTGCCCGCCTCGGGGCGCAGCAGCCGCACCAGCGAGCGCAGCAGCGTGGACTTGCCGCATGCGTTGGGTCCCACGATCGCGGTGAGGGCACCGTCGGGCACGGTCAGGTCGAGATGCTCGACCACCGTGCGCTCGCCGTACCCGAGCCGGAGGCCGTCGGTGCGCAGCCTGGTCATCGTTGGACCTCCTTGAACAGCAACCACAACAGGTAGACACCGCCGATGGCGCCGGTGACCACGCCGACCGGGAGCTGCACCGGCGCGACCACCTGGGCGAGCAGGTCCGCGGTCGCCAGCAGCAGCGCCCCGGTGAGCGCCGAGGGCAGCAGCGCGACCCCCGCCGTGCCGGCCAGCCGCCGGCCGATCTGGGGCGCCATCAGCGCGACGAAGACGATCGGGCCGGCGGTGGCGGCCACGATGGCGGTACAGCCGACGCCGACGGTCGCGATGAGCAGCCGCAGCCGGCCGAGCCGGATGCCTGTCGTCACCGCGACGTCGTCGCCGAGCGCGAGCTGGTGCAGCGGGCGGGCGAGGCCGGCGGCGCCGGCGCCCAGGAGGGCGAGTCCCGCGCCGGGCACGACCAGGTCCGACCAGTCCGTGCCGTTGAGATTGCCGGCCGACCAGCTGGCGGCGGCCATCGCGACCTCCAGGTCGGCGCGCAGGATCAGCCACGAGTTGATCGCGGTGAGCACGGCGTTGACGGCGATGCCGATGACGATCAGCCGGTAGCCGGTGTAGCCGCTGCCCATCGCGAGCAGCGCCACGATGCCCGCCGCAAGCAGGCCTCCGGCGAGCGCGGCACCGGCCAGGCCGAGCGCGAAGCCGCCGCCGTTGTCGGCCGCGGCGGCGAAGTGCGCGCCGCCGGCGACGGTGAGGACCAGCAGGACGCCGGTGTAGGCGCCCTGGTCGAGCCCGATCACGTCGGGTGCGCCGAGCGGGTTGCGGGTGAGGTTCTGGAAGAGCGCGCCCGCCAGCCCGAGCGCGAGTCCGAACACGACGGCCGCGGTCACCCGGGGCAGCCGCCACTCCAGCACGCGTCCGGCGAGGGGTCCGTCGCCACGCAGGCCGGCGATCACCCGGCCCGGCGCCGACCAGCCGTCGCCGTAGCAGAGGGCGACGAGGGACACCGCGAGCGTGGCGACGGCGACGAGCACGACCGCGAGGACGGTACGCAGCTCCGGACGCAGGAAGGTCAGGGTCGTCATGACGCCACCTCCGCACCCTGGCGGCGCACGACCCAGGCCAGCAGCGGGCCACCGAGCAGCCCCGTCACGATCGCGACCGGCGCGTCGCCGACGGGCAGGATCAGCCGGCCCACGGTGTCGGCCGCGACCAGCAGCACGGGGCCGCCGACGAGTGAGAGGAGCAGGAGCCAGCCCACCGAGCCGCGCGCGAACCGGCGGACCAGGTGCGGCACGATCAGCCCGGCGAACGCGATCGGGCCGGCGATGGCGGTGGCGACGCCGGCGAGGACGGTCGCGACGACCAGGACGGCGGTGCGGGTCGCGCCGACGCGGACGCCGAGCCCGTGCGCGACGTCGTCGCCCATCTCCAGGGCCGCCAGCGGCCGGACCAGCACCAGCGCGAGCCCGATCGCGACGACCACCACGACCGTCGGCAGGGCCAGCGGCTGCTGGTCGCGGCCGGCCAGTGATCCGACCGCCCAGAACCGGTGGTCGTCGAAGGCGTCGGGGTCGAGCAGCCGGATGCCGAGCGAGAGACTGGCGACGAGCGCGCTGAACGCCGTGCCCGCCAGCAGCAGGCGCAGCGGGTCGGCGCGGCCCACGGCGTACACGACGGCCGTGGCGATCGCGGCGCCCAGCGTCGCGACGACGAGCTGCGCACTCTGCCCTCCGGCGACGCCGAGTGCGGTCGCCACGACGACGGCGAAGGACGCGCCGAAGGTCACGCCCAGCACGCCCGGCTCGGCGAGCGGGTTGCGGGTCAGCGCCTGGACGAGGGCGCCGGCCAGCGCGAGCGCGGCGCCGACGAGGATCGCGAGCAGGGTCCGGGGCAGCCGGACCTGGCGCACGATGATGTGCGCGGCGTCGTGGTCGTCGTACCGCAGGAGCGCGGGGACCACCGAGCCGGCCGGGATGTCACCCTGCCCGATGGAGAGGCTCCAGACCACCGCACCGGCGAGGGCCGCACCCAGCGCGGCGAGCGCGACCAGGGGGCCGGGGTGGCGCAGGGTCAATCGTCCAACCCCGCGACCCCGCGCTTCCAGTAGCCGGTGATGCTCGCCGGCAGCTCGCGCTCGGCGACCCAGCGACGGACCTCCTTGAGGTCCTCGGCCTCCCCCGCGCCGAACACGAAGGTGTCCTCCGGTACGTCGAGCGCCCGCACCTGCGCGCCGAGCTGCGACCCCGCGGCGCGCGGGAGCCAGCGCACCTCCACACTCTCGCGCGCGGTCAGCGGGTAGCCGGTCTCGTCGGCGTGGTCGTACTCGACCAGCACGTGCGCGGTGACGCCCGCCGGGGCGAGCCAGTCCGCCTCGTCGAGCCAGCGCGCGACGGCGGGCAGGCCGGTCATGTCGACCGCGAACACGTAGTGGCGGTGGGTGTGCGCGAACGCCTTCGCCCCGGGCGGCCCGGCGATCACGGCGGGGTCGCCGATCGCAGCGGCCTCCGCCCAGTCACCGGCCAGGCCGCCGGAGTGCAGCACGATGTCGAGATCCACCTCGCGGGCCGCGACATCGACGCGGCGGATCGTGTAGGTCCGCGTCGGCGGGAGCGGCTTGGGCCAGTCGAGCAACTGCCGGTCGTTGGGCATCGGGTCGGTGCGCGTGCCGTCGGCGTGCGGGAAGACGATCTTCACGTGGTCGTCGGCCACATAGCTGTGGAAGCCGGCCAGGTCGTCGCCGCTCAGGGTGAGCCGCAGCATCCGCGGGGTCACCAGCTCGCGGCGCGCCACGGTCGTGCGGCAGATCCCGATCGGGTAGCCGATCCGACGCATCCCCCGCCCGGCGTCGTGGTGCTCGGCGACGCGCTCGGCCGGCCGGTCGCGCTCGCCGATCACTTCAGCTCGTCCGCGAAGGCCTCGGCGAAGGCGCTGTCGATCTCGTCCAGCGCACGCTCGGCGGTCGGGTAGGTGGCCGCCTCGGTGTAGCGCAGCGGGATCACCGCACCCTCGCGGACGGCGGGCAGCGTCTGCCACAGGGCGTGGTCGAGGACGTACTGCACCGACTCCGACGGCTTGCCCTCGTCGTCGACGGTGTAGGTGATCACGTCGGCGTCGGCGAGGCTCTGCGGGAGCTCCTCGATCGACGGGTACTCCGAGAAGGCCGCCGAGCCCTTGCCCGGCTCCGCCGGACCGCCGTAGTAGGTCGCCCCCACGTCGGTGGCGATATTGGTGCCCCAGGCGCCGGCGTACTCGCGGTTGAAGTTGCCCGCGCTCACGTCGCCGTAGGCACCGACGTGGCCGAAGCAGTGCCCGTCGAGGACGTCGGCGTACTTCTCGGTGAGCGCGGCGGCCTTGGCGTCGTAGGACGCCTTGGCGGCCTCGAAGTAGTCGACGACACCGGCCGCATCGGCCTGGCGCTGCGACAGGTTCTTCCAGCCGTCGGGGCGGTCCGGGCCGAGGACGACGACGGGCGCGATCGACTCGAGCCGATCGAGGTCGACGTCGCCCAGCACGGGCAGCGGGACGCCGAGCATGATCAGGTCCGGCTTCAGGTTGGCGATCGCCTCGTAGTCGGTGCTGGCGGCGGTCTCACCGGCGACCTTCTTCAGCTTCTGGTAGGCCGCGAGGTCCTCCTCCGTCATCAGCGCGGTGCCGCGGCCCCACTCCGAGATGCCGACGACGTCGGCGTCGGCCTCCAGGAGCACGGGGACGGCGTACCCGGTCGCGACGATGCGCTGCGGGTCGGTCGGGATCTCGACGGCGCCGTTGTCGGCCTCGAAGGTGCGGGTCGGCGCTCCCGGGTCGAACGCCGCGATCGGCGCCGCCTCGGGGAGCGCCGGGGTGTCGACCTCGCAGGTGGCGGCGGTCGTCGTCTCCTGGGCCGCCTTGCCGTCGTCCTCGCTGCCGCACGCCGCGAACGTCGCCCCGATCAGGGCGGTGGCGGACAGGGCGGCGAGGGCGCGGGCCGGCCGGAGGTTGAGCTGCATGTTCGTCCTTCGCGTCGGGGAATCGGCGCGCGAGGTCACCCGAGACAGCGCGTCCGACCAGGTGAGGCTAGCCTTACCAACGCAGGTGCCGGTGTCGTGAAGGAGTCAGATGATGACGCGCAGAGGACAGGAACCCACCGCCGCGCGACCCGGCCCCGCGGTCACCGCGACCGAGGCCGGCGGCGCGGTCGTCGAGGAGTTCCCCTACGGTCTCGGGCCGCCGGACGGCATCCTCGCGCTGCGCTACCCGCCGGCCGGAGTGATCACCGACTTCCCCGAGTCGCGCAACGACTTCGTGCACCAGGTCTACTTCTCCCCCGACGGCGTCCTCGCGGTCGGCCGCGGCGGCACGGCCGCCTTCGCCGGCCCGACCGGCGCCGTGTGGGTGCGCCAGGGCGTGGTGGCCGAGGTGACCGCGCTGGAGGTGCAGACCGTCGTCCGGCTCTGCGTCCGCCGCGCACCCGACGAGCTGGTGCGACACGAGGCCACCGTGCTCGCGATGTCGCCCGCGGCGGTCGACGCGGTCACGCGGCTGGTCCGCCCCGGCACCGACGAGCGTGCCGGCCTGGCCGCGCGCGGCGTCCTGCTCGGCGAGCTCGCCGCCTCGCCGGCCGACCCGGTCGGGTTCGGGTCGGCGGCACTCGGCCCGGCCCGCGCCGTCGCCCGGGCGCTGGCCCTGGACCCGGCCGACCGCACCGGCCTCCCCGGCTGGGCCGAGCGCCTGCACGTCAGCCCGAAGACCCTGCAGCGCGAGTTCGAGCGGGTCTACGGCATGTCGTTCTCGGCCTGGCGCACGCGGACCCGGCTCGAGGCCTCCCGGGCGATGCTGAGCCGGTGGTCGGTGACCGAGATCGCCCACCGCGTGGGCTACGCCACCGCGTCGTCCTATGTCGCCGCGTTCACCCGCGAGTACGGCGAACCGCCCGGGCGCCATGCGCACCGCGCGGTCGACGCTCAGGCGAGCTGAGCCGGGGGTTCAGCAGCCGCCGGCGACAGCAGGGATGACCGAGACCTCAGCGCCCGCGGGCGTCGGGGTGGCCAGCTCCTGCTCGAAGCGCACGTCGTCGTTGTTGACGTAGACGTTGACGAAGCGGCGCAGCTTGCCGTCCTCGTCGAGGATCCGGCCCTTGATGCCCGCGTAGTTCGCGTCGAGGTGGTCGAGCACCTCGGCCAGGGTGGCCCCCTCGGCGGTGACCTCGGAGTCGCCACCGGTGTAGGTGCGGAGGATGGTGGGGATCCGGACGCGGACGCTCATGCGGGGCTCTCTTCTACTGGCGGTGTCGGTGGTGATGCGGCTCAGAGGCCGGTGGCCTTGAAGGCGTCATAGCTCGGCGCGATGGTCGCGGCCGGGCCGACCTGACCGGAGATCGAGTCCAGGGTCTTGAGCCCGTGGCCGGTGTTGATGATGACCGTCTCGAGGGTCGGGTCGAGCTGACCGGTCTCGACGAGCTTCTTGGTGACCGCGGTCGTCGTACCGCCGGCGGTCTCGGTGAAGATCCCCTCGGTGCGGGCGAGGAGCACGATGCCCGCGCGGATCTCCTCGTCGGTGACCTCCTCGACCGCGCCACCGGTACGACGGGCGATGTCAAGGACGTAGATGCCGTCGGCCGGGTTGCCGATGGCCAGGCTCTTGGCGATGGTGTCGGGCTTGACCGGGCGGATCGCGTCGACGCCGGCCTTGTAGGCGGTGGCGACCGGGCCGCAGCCCTCGGCCTGCGCCCCGAAGATCCGGTAGGGCTTGTCCTCGACGAGGCCGAGCTTGATCAGCTCCTGGAATGCCTTGTCGACCTTGGTCAGCTGCGAGCCGGAGGCGACCGGGATGACGACCTGGTCGGGGAGCCGCCAGCCGAGCTGCTCGGCGATCTCGTAGCCCAGGGTCTTGGATCCCTCGGCGTAGTAGGGCCGCACGTTGACGTTGACGAACGCCCAGCCCTCCTCCTCGCCGGCGATCTCGGAGGCGAGCTTGTTGACGTCGTCGTAGTTGCCGTCGACGGCGACCAGGTTCTCGGTGAAGATCGCCGAGTTGACCTGCTTGGGCTGCTCCAGGTTGCTCGGGATGAAGACGACGGTCTTGATCCCGGCCCGGGCGCCGGCGGCGGCGACCGCATTGGCGAGGTTGCCGGTCGAGGGGCAGGCGAAGACGGTCGAGCCGAGCTCGCGGGCCGCGCTCAGCGCGCAGGCGACGACGCGGTCCTTGAAGGAGTTGGTCGGGTTGGTCGAGTCGTCCTTGACCCAGAGCTTGGCGATGCCGAGCTCGGCCGCGAGGTTCGCGGCGTCGAGCAGGCGGGTGAAGCCGGGCTCGGTGTTGGGGCTGGTCTCGATGTCGCTCGGGACCGGCAGCAGCGCCTTGTAGCGCCAGATGTTGCGGGGGCCGGCCTCGATCTCCTCGCGGGTCACGAGCGGGAAGGCGTAGGAGATCTCCAGCGGGCCGAAGCACTCCGGACACGCGTAGAAGGGGCCCAGGGCGACCTGGTGGCCGCATTCGCGACAGGAGAGGGCGGTGGCGTTGCCGAACGCACCCTCGCGCAGGCCGGGCTTGGTCGTCTCGGGCGACTCGGTCACAACGGCGCTCATGGATTCCTCCTTCTCATCTGTCCCGGCGACTCTCGCGCGGGTCGGATTTGGCACCGTTTCCGCGACGCCGGCTCCTGCGTGACGCAGGCGCAGACGGGAGTTCGCGGCGGTTGCCGGGACTTCTCAGGGCCGTTCCCTCAGTCCCTCTGGATGAGCACGCACAGCCTAGGGGCGACCGGCCACCGGCACCCAATCGGGATTCCGAATGTCGAGACCGGTGTCCGAGATGTGAGATTCAGGAGGTACGACGGGCGGCCCGCGCGTCGGCGGCGAACCGGCCGAGCAGGTCCAAGACGCCCTCCGGGCCGGGGACGACGACGTCGGACAGGGCGACGAGCGCGCTCTGCTCGTCGGACGCCGAGCACACCCGCAGGGGCGCCAGGCCGCGCTCGGCGAGCTCCTCGACCGCCTCGAACGCCTCCACGTCGCCGAGGTCGTCGCCGGCGAACAGGAAGCCCTCGGCGTCGAGCACGGCCGCGAGCCGGTGCACGACCATCCCCTTGTGGGAGCCCGCCGAGCGCACCTCGATGACCGCCCGCCCGGGCTCCAGGACCAGCCCGTGCCGGCTGGCCAGCGCGCGCAGGGGCGGCAACAGCCGGTCGAAGGCGCCGTCGGGGTCGGGCAGGCGCCGGGTGTGGACGGCGACCGCGAGGCCCTTGTCCTCGACATACGCGTCGCTCGCGCCGGCGCTGCGCAGCGCCCGCGGCAGGTCCCGCTCGAAGGTCGCCAACCCGCGCGGGGGCCGGGCCCCCACGATCCGCCGGCGGCTCGACGTCCAGCGCTCGTTGCCGTACTGACCGAAGACGAAGAGCTCCTTGCCGGCCGCCGCCAGCGCGTCCCCGACCTCCTCCAGCCCCCCGAGGTCGAGGGCCTGGCGGGCGGGGCGCCCGGTGATCACCGCGATCGCGGCGACCTCCTCGGCCAGCGCGGTCAGCACCGCGGGCGCGTCCGGATGGATGTGGGCCTGGGTCGGATCGTCGACGATCGGCGACAGCGTGCCGTCGAAGTCCAGGCCGACGACGGTCCGCGCGGCGACGCGCACCAGGGCGTCGTAGCGCAGTTCACCCTCGCGGGACGAGAACCTCACGACCCCATCCCATCACGTCGAACTCACAGCTCGCCGGTCAGGATCAGGGTCAGGTTGGTGGAGCTCATGTCGCTGGCCGTGTCGGCAGGCAGCACCCGGGCGACGCCGAGGTCGAGCGCGAGCTGACGGGCGGCCGCCTTCTTGCCCTTCGGGAAGTAGACGGTGGTGGCGGGAACGGTGCCGTACCAGTTGTCGGCGGCGGCCACCTTCCAGCCGGCGTCGCGGACCCTCTCCGAGACCCGGGCGGCGAGGCCACGGATCGCGGTGTTGTTGAAGACCACCACCGCGTGGTCGCCACGGACGACGGGGGGCGGCGCCGGCTTCTCCTCCTCGGGGGGCGGCGCGCTCGGCTCGTCGCTCGGCTCGTCGGTGCCCGCGTCGGTCGGCGTCGACGACGCCTTGGTGGCGGAGATGTCCCGCTCGGCCGGACGGTCGTCGCGGGTGGCGACGAAGGCGACCGCGGCGAGGACGACGGCGACGATGCTGAGCAGCACCACCGGCGAGGTCAGGACGGCACCGCGCTGGTGGTACCTGCGAGTGGGCCGGGTCATGGGATCAGATCTCGAACCCCAGGCGCCGCGCCGACCGCTGCCGCTGACGTTGCGAGCGCAGCCGCCGGAGGCGGCGGACGAGCAGCGGGTCGGCCTCGAGGGCCTCCGGGCGGTCGATGAGGGCGTTGAGGACCTGGTAGTAGCGGGTGGCGCTCATGTCGAACTGCTCGCGCACGGCGCTCTCCTTGGCGCCGGCGTACTTCCACCACTGGCGCTCGAAGGCGAGGATGTCGAGGTCACGCTTGCTGAGGCCTGCTGGAGCAGCGGCGTCGGCAGCGCCCCCCTGGGGGCTGCGCTCGGCGTTCATGCGGTCTCCTCGACGCTCGGATGGGCGGTTGCGACAACTCTTCGCGAGTAACTGTAACCCGCGAATCACAACGATGTCATTCGGCCGCGCGGAGGAAGCGCACGACCGCGAGGACCCGCCGGTGCGACTGGTCGTCGTCGGGGGCCAGCCCGAGCTTGGCGAAGATCCGCTGGGTGTGCTTCTCGACCGCGGCCAGGGACACCACGAGCGCGTCGGCGACCGCGGCGTTGGACCGCCCCTCGGCCATCAGCGCCAGCACCTCGCGCTCGCGCGGCGTGAGGGCGAGCAGCGGGTCGCGCTGGCGGCCCATCAGGTGCTTGACCACCATCGGGTCGAGCACCGTGCCGCCCGCCGCCACCGTCGCGAGGGCGTCCAGGAACTCCCGGACCTCGCTCACCCGGTCCTTGAGCAGATACCCGACCCCGCCCTCCCCGGTCGCCAGCAGCTCGTCGGCGTAGGACGCCACGACGTACTGGGACAGCACCAGCACCGGCGCCTCGGGCCGGGCCCGCCGGCACGCGACCGCCGCGCGCAGGCCCTCGTCGGTGTGGCTGGGCGGCATCCGGACGTCGACGATCGCGAGGTCCGGGCGCTCGGCGAGGACCGCGTCGACCAGCGCCGGGCCGTCACCGACGGCGGCCACGACGTCGTGACCCGCCTCCGCCAGCAGGAGCTGGAGCCCCTCGCGCAGCAGCACGGAGTCGTCGGCGATCGCGATCCTCACCCGCCCATCCTCACCCCAGGGGCAGCTCCGCGCGGAGCCGGGTCGGCCCGCCGGCCGGCGAGGCGAGGAAGAGCTGCCCGTCGACGCCGGCCAGCCGCTCGCGCAGACCGGCCAGGCCGTGACCGGGCGCGGCCGCGGCGCCACCGCACCCGTTGTCGTCGACGGTCACCAGCAGCCGGCCCGCGACGACCTCCAGGGTGAGGTCGGCCTGGTCGGCGCCGCTGTGCTTGACGACATTGGTGAGTGCCTCGGCGGCGACGAAGTAGGCGGCCGTCTCCACGGCCAGCGGCAGCTCCGCGGGGACGTCGGCGGTGACCCGCACCGGGATCGGCTGGCCGTCGGCCATCTCGGCGACCGCGGCCGCGAGACCCCGGTCGACCAGGAGCGGCGGGGCGATGCCCCGCGACAGGGCCCGCAGCTCCTCGACGGCCTCGCGGGTCTGGGCGACGGCGGCGTCGAGGGTGCGCGCCGCCGTGTCGGGGTCGTCGGCGAGCTGCACCCGTGCCCGGCCGAGGTCCATCCCGAGCCGGATCAGCCGCTGCTGCGGCCCGTCGTGGATGTCGCGCTCCAGCCGGCGCAGGGACTCCGCCTCGGCCCGGTGCGCCGAGTCGCGGCTCTCCTCGACCCGGGCGACGCGCCCCTGGAGCTCGGCGCGGCTGGTGAGCAGCACGGACGCGAGGCTCGCGTGCACCCCGGCCGCGAACCGCAGCGCGAACGGCAGCGTCACCAGGGCGACGAACCCGATTCCGGTGATCAGGCCGATGTCGGCGGCCCGGCTGTCGCCGAGTCCGATCAGGTCGGCCAGGCTCTGCGCGTCGCTGTCGTCGCGCGGGATGAACCGCTGCCAGAACCAGTAGGTCGCGCCGCACAGCACCGCCCCCCACCAGGTCACGACGACCACGAAGGCGACCGTCGCCGTGATCCAGCCGACGAGCGACCACACCACGTCCAGCCACGACTGCGGGTCGCGCAGCGCCGTCAGGCTGCGCCGCCAGAAGCCGTCGCCCTCCCGGGGCCGCAGGTACGCCGGCTCCGGCACCTCCCGGCCCGCCAGGACGGCCAGGCGACGCCGCTCGACGTACGCGAACCCGCGGGCGGCGTACACGCCGGCGGCCAGGACGAAGACGCCGCCGACGACGACCGACAGGCCCAGCCCGGCGGTGACCAGGGTGATCACGACGACCAGCCCCACCACCGCCACCGGAAGCGCGGCGAGGGCATAGCCGGTGTCGCGCAGCCACCGCTGCGCGGGCGGTCGTACGGGCGGGTTCGCCAGCAGGGTCTCGGTCATGGGTCCAGGGTGGTCCGGGGAGGCCGTCGCCGGGAATCCTGCCAGCAGGACACCCGATGTCGGGCCAGCCCGACCATGCCCCTGACTAGGGTGGGGTCGTGGGCCATGACCTCGTGATCGTCGCCAACCGCCTCCCCGTCGACCGCGTCACCGACCGCAACGGCAAGGCGCGCTGGCGCCGGTCCCCGGGCGGGCTGGTCTCGGCGATCGAGCCGGTGATGCGGGCCCACGACGGGGTCTGGATCGGCTGGCCCGGCGGCACGCAGAAGTTCAAGCCGTTCAAGGTCGACGGCCTCGACCTGGTGCCGCTGGCGATGTCGGCCGACGAGATCGAGGAGCACTACGAGGGCTTCTCGAACGGCACGCTCTGGCCGCTCTACCACGACGTCGTCGCGAAACCGGAGTTCCACCGCGAGTGGTGGGACACCTACGTCCAGGTCAACCGGCGCTTCGCCGAGCGGGCGGCCGAGCTCGCCAACGACGGCGCGACCGTGTGGGTCCACGACTACCAGCTGCAGCTGGTGCCGCAGATGCTGCGCGAGCTGCGCCCCGACCTGCGCATCGGGTTCTACCTGCACATCCCCTTCCCGCCCGGCGAGCTCTTCCAGCAGCTGCCCTGGCGTCGGCAGATCCTCGAGGGCCTGCTCGGTGCCGACCTGGTCGGCTTCCAGCTGCCCGGTGCCGCGCAGAACTTCATCCGGCTGGTCCGGCAGCGGGTCGGCCACAAGACGCACCGCGACCTGGTCTACCTGCCCGACGGGCGCACCGTCCGGGCCGCGGCGTTCCCGATCTCGATCGACGCCGCCGGCTTCGAGGAGCTGGCCCGCTCGGAGGCGGTCGCGGAGCGCGCCGAGGCGATCCGCGAGGCGCTCGGCAACCCGCGCCGGATCTTCCTCGGCATCGACCGGCTCGACTACACCAAGGGCATCTACGCCCGGCTGCGCGCGTTCGGCGAGCTGATCAGCGACGGCGCGCTCACCGTCGAGGACGCGGTGTTCGTCCAGGTCGCCGTCCCCTCGCGCGAGCGGGTGGAGCACTACCGCAACCTGCGCGACGACATCGAGCGCCTCGTCGGCCGGCTCAACGGCGACCTCGGCCGGATCGGCCGTCCTGCGGTGAGCTACCTGCACACGTCGTACCCGCGCGAGGAGATGGCCGCGCTCTACCGCGCCGCCGACGTGATGGTCGTGACGCCGTACCGCGACGGCATGAACCTCGTCGCCAAGGAGTACGTCGCGTGCCGGGTCGACGACGACGGCGCGCTCGTGCTCTCCGAGTTCGCCGGCGCCGCCGACGAGCTGCGCCAGGCGTGGCTGGTCAACCCCTACGACATGAACGGCATGAAGGCCGCGCTGCTGGATGCCTACCGGGCCGAGCCCAAGGAGCTGACCCGGCGGATGAAGGCGATGCGCCGCCAGATCGCCCAGCACGACGTGAAGGCGTGGGCCGACAGCTTCATGACCGAGCTGGAGGACGAGGGCCACAGCCACACCAAGACGGTGCGACCGGCGACACGCTCCTGAACCCGCTACCGCGCGGTAGCGTTCGGCCATGGATCTGGTGCCCCTGCGCTCCGTGCCGGGCGCCGGCCTGCTCCCCGCCCCGGACCAGGTCGTCGCCGCGGCGAGCAATGTCGCCCACAAGCTGCTCTACGGCGGCGTGGCCGACCTGCGGCCCATGCCGCGCACGCTCATCGACGACGGGACGCTGCGCGAGGTCTACCACTACCGTCCGGCCGGGCACGTGCGGGAGCAGGGCGACCCGGTCCTGCTGGTGACGCCGCTGGCCGCGCCGTCGAGCTGCTACGACCTGCGCCGCGGCTGCTCGCTGGTCGAGCACTTCGTGGCGGAGGGACGCCCGACCTACCTCGTGGAGTACGGCGAGGTGTCCTTCCGCGACCGCAACCTCGGGATGGAGCACTGGGTCGACGAGGTGGTGCCGACCGCGATCCGCGAGGTCTCGGAGCACGCCGGCGGCCGGCCGGTGCACGTGATCGGTTGGTCGCTGGGTGGCATCTTCTCCCTGCTGACCCTCGCCGACCGGCGCTCGGGCGACCTGCCGGTCGCCTCGCTGACCGTCGTCGGCTCGCCCATCGACATCGCACAGGTCCCGCTCCTCGCGCCGTTCCGCCCGCTGCTCAGCCTCTTCAACGGCCCCGGCCCGATCACGCGCGGCTACCAGCTGCTGGGCGGGGCGCCGAAACCCCTCGTGAAGTGGGCCTTCCAGCTCACCGCCTTCCAGAAGCTGGTCACCAAGCCGATCGCGCTGGCGACCCACGTCGACGACCGCGAGTTCCTGGCCCAGGTCGAGGCGGTCGACCACTTCACCGCCAACATGATCGCCTATCCCGGCCGCACCTTCGGGCAGCTCTACCACCGCTTCGCCAAGGGCAACCAGCTCGCGACCGGAGCCTTCGAGCTCGACGACCGGACGATCGACCTCAGCGAGATCACGGTGCCCGTCCTGGTGTTCGGCGGTGCCACCGACGGGATCGCGCCGGTGCCGGCCGTGCGGGCCGTCGTCCCGCTCCTGACCGGCTCCCCCGAGGTCCGCTTCGAGATCGTGCCCGGCGGCCACCTCGGCATGCTCACCGGCCGGGCCGCCCGCACCACCACCTGGCTGGCGATGGACGAGTGGATCACGCAATGGTCGACCGACAGCCAGCCGGTGGGTTGAGCCGCGTCGGGTACGGCGCCGGGTCGGTCGCGACCGGTGCGTTCGGGACCGTGCCGGGACTGATGCTGCTGCCCTACCTGACCGACACGCTCGCCGTACCCGCACTGCTGGCGGGGGCGATCGTCTTCCTCCCGAAGGCGTGGGACGTCGTCCTCAACCCGATCGCCGGGCGGATCAGCGACCGTACCGTCGACCCGCGCGGACCCCGCCGGCCGTGGCTGCTGCGGGCCGGGCTGGCGCTGGGCGTCTGCTTCGCGCTGCTGTTCGCGGGTCCGGACCTCGGCTCCCGGGTGTTCGACACGGCCTGGGTGCTGGTCGCCTTCCTCGCCTGCGCGACGGCGTACGCCTTCTTCCAGGTGCCCTACGTCGCGATGCCGGCCGAGATCACCGACTCCTACGCCGAGCGCACCCGGCTGATGACCTGGCGGGTCGCGATCCTGGCGTTCACGATCCTGCTCGCGGGGGCCAGCGCGCCGGCGATCCGGGACGCGATCGGCGGTCGCGACGGCTACCGCGCGATGGGCCTGGTGATGGCGGCGATCATCGTCGCCGGTGCCCTGCTCGCCTACCGCGGCACCCGTGCGGCACCGGTCGGCGAGATCGCCCCGGGCCCGGGCACGCTGCGCGACCAGCTCCGGGTCGTCGGCGCGGCGCGGGACTTCCGGCTGCTGCTCGTCACCTTCGTCGTCCAGGCGCTGGCGACCGGCTGCATGCTCGCCGGCGTCGACTACCTCGCGGGCGACGTGCTCGAGCGCGACGGCGCCGCCACGATCCTGTTCGTCTGCTTCGTGGGCCCGGCACTGCTGCTGACGCCGGCCTGGGCGGCGCTCGGGCGCCGGGTCGGCAAGAAGCGCGGGTACGTCGCCTCCTCGCTCGTCCTCGCCGCCGGCGCCGCGCTGGCGGTCCTCGCCGGGCACGCGCCGCCGGCCGTCGTGTTCGCCGCGGTCGGCCTGGTCGGCGTCGGGTACGCCGGCGTCCAGGTGTTCCCGATGGCGATGCTGCCGGACGCGGCGGCGGTCGACGCCCGGCGCACCGGCTCCTCGCGGGTCGGCGTCTACACGGGCGTCTGGACGGCGGGCGAGACCCTCGGCCTGGCGCTGGGGCCGGGCCTGTTCGCGGTGGTGCTGGCGCTGGGCTCCTACCGGTCCAGCGACTCCGGCGGCGTGACGCAGCCGGAGTCCGCGGTCACCGCGATCACCCTCGGATTCTCACTGCTGCCGGCACTGCTCGTGCTCGCCAGCCTGTGGTGGCTGCGCGGCTACGCACTCGACGAGAAGGAGGTCGACCGGACCGATGGCACCGTTGACGCCTGACCAGATCCGCACGCGGCTCATCGACCTGCAGGCGGACGACCTGCCGGTCCACGGGGGTCGCACCCTCGCCTACGTCTACGACGCGGGCCTGGCCGAGGTCGACGCGCTCGCCCGCGAGGCCGTGGCCGCCTTCGCCGGCAGCAACGGCCTGGACCCGACGGCGTTCCCGAGCCTGCTGGCCATGGAGAACGACCTGGTCGGCTTCGCCCGGCCGCTCGTCGACGGCCCGGACACGATGGTCGGGACGCTGACCTCGGGCGGCACCGAGTCGTGCCTGCTGGCCGTGCAGGGCGCGCGGGACTCCCGGCCCGACGTGGCGTCGCCCTCGATCGTCGTACCGGACACGGTGCACGCGGCCTTCCACAAGGCCGGGCACTACTTCGGCGTCCGGGTCGTGGTCGTGCCGACCGGGCCCGACCACCGCGCCGATGCGGCCGCGATGGCCGCCGCGATCGACGAGACCACGGTGCTGGTGGTGGCCAGCGCGCCGTCGTACGCCGACGGCGTGGTGGACCCGGTCCCCGAGATCGCCGCGGCCGCCGCGGACGCCGGTGTGCGCTGCCACGTCGACGCCTGCATCGGCGGCTGGGTGCTGCCGTACGCCGCGCGGCTGGGCCGCACGGTGACGCCGTGGACCTTCGCGGTCCCGGGCGTCACGTCGATCTCGACCGACCTGCACAA
Source organism: Nocardioides sp. L-11A (assembly GCA_029961745.1). Taxonomy (NCBI): domain Bacteria; kingdom Bacillati; phylum Actinomycetota; class Actinomycetes; order Propionibacteriales; family Nocardioidaceae; genus Nocardioides; species Nocardioides sp. L-11A. The sequence goes on along the minus strand of CP124680.1, from coordinate 1,584,361 downwards.
GTACGCCTACGCACCCAAGGGCGCCTCCCTGCTGCTGCACCGGGACCCCTCGCTGCGCCGGGCGCAGTACTTCGCCCATGCCGGCTGGCCGGGCTACACGATGCTCAACGCGACGCTGCAGTCGACGCGCTCGGGCGGGCCGACCGCCGGCGCATGGGCGACGGTGCGCGCGATCGGGGACGCCGGCTACCTGTCCCTCACCGAGCGGGCGCTGGAGGCGACCGACGCGATCGCCACCGGGATCGCCGCGGTCGACGGGCTGGCTCTGGTCGCCGTACCGGACTCGACCCTGGTCGCGGCGGTCGCGGACGGGCCGCTGGACGTGTTCACGGTGTGCGACGAGATGGCGGCCCGCGGCTGGTTCGTCCAGCCCCAGCTGTCCTACGGCGACCGGCCGCCCTCGCTGCACGTCGCGATCAGCGCGGCCACCGACCCCACCGACTTCCTGGCGGCGCTCGGCGCGGCGGTCGCGGCGGCGCGGGCGGCCGGGCCGGTCCCGGTCGACCCCGGTGTCGCGGAGCTCCTGCGCACCCTGGACCCCGCGACGCTCGGCGACGCCGAGTTCGACCTGCTCCTCGCCGCGGGCGGGCTGGCCGACGGCGGTGAGCTCGGCCTGCCCGAGCGGATGGCACCGGTCAACGCGCTGCTCGACGTCGCTCCCCCGGCCCTGCGCGAGGCGGTCCTGGTGGCCTTCCTCGACCGGCTGGCACGGCCGGCCGGGTGGTCGGCGGCGCCGATCGCCGAGGGTCGGTAGTCCCAAAGGACTAGCAGCTCCGAGCCGCGTTCCCGATCCCGGGACCCCGGTCCCGACCGTAGATTCACCATCACCGACGCGGACCCCGATGTCCGACGGAGGGAGCCCCGCCGGGCCGGCACCCCACGTGCCGGGTGCCCGGAGGACCGGGAGACCCGGGCTCCGCGTCGGAGCAATGTCGCCACCGGGTGGCGTCCCTGGGAGGGAGAGGGGCGCCACCCGGCCCCGCGACCCACGGATAGGGTTCGGCCGTGGGTGCACTCTCCGGACTCGTCGACCAGGGCCTGATGGCCGCCGACTGGGCCGAGGCGCTGGCGCCGGTCGAGGACCGGGTCGCCGCCCTCGGGCAGTTCCTCCGCGCCGAGATCGCCGAGGGCCGGGCTTACCTGCCCGCCGGCGACCACGTCTTCCGGGCGTTCCGGCGCCCGCTCGCCGAGGTCCGCGTCCTCGTCGTCGGCCAGGACCCCTACCCGACCCCGGGACACCCGATCGGACTCAGCTTCGCGGTCGACCGCGGCGTGCGGCCGATCCCGCGCAGCCTGGTCAACATCTACCAGGAGCTGGCCAACGACGTCGGCTTCGTCTCCCCCGGCCATGGCGACCTCACCGCGTGGACCGAGCAGGGCGTCATGCTGCTCAACCGGGTGCTGACCGTGCGCCCCGGCGAGCCCGGCTCGCACCGCGGCCAGGGCTGGGAGCACGTCACGGCGTGCGCGATCCAGGCCGTCGTCCGGCGGGCCGAGGCGGGTGCGCCGATGGCCGCGATCCTGTGGGGACGGGACGCGCAGACGCTCAAGGCGCACCTCGGACCGATCCCCTCGGTCGAGTCCCCGCACCCCTCGCCGCTGTCGGCCTCGCGCGGGTTCTTCGGCTCCCGGCCGTTCAGCCGGGTCAACGCCCTGCTCGTCGAGCGCGGCGGGCAGCCGGTCGACTGGACCTTGCCGGCCTGACCCGTTGCCGTCCGGCCCACCGGGGAATATAGTTGAACTCTCAACTATTGAGGTGGGCATGATGACGGACACCAGCACCCGGATGCCGGCCCTCTACATCGGGCACGGCGCTCCCCCGCTCCTCGACGACCCGGTGTGGTCCGGGCAGCTGGCCGCCTGGGCCCGCGACCTGCCGCGCCCGAAGGCGATCCTCATCGTCAGCGCGCACTGGGAGTCGGCGCCACTGTCGCTCAGCGCGAGCGGCGCCCCGCTGGTCTACGACTTCGGCGGGTTCGCGCCGAAGTACTACCGGATGACCTATGAGACGCCCGACGCCACGGCGCTCGCCAGCCGGGTCGCCGCGATGATGCCGCGCACCGAGCCGGTCCACCAGCACGCCTCGCGCGGGCTCGACCACGGCGCCTGGGTGCCGCTGCGGATCATGTACCCGCAGGCCGACATCCCGGTGCTGCAGATGTCCCTGCCCACCCACGACCCGGGCCGGCTGATGGAGATCGGCCGCCGGCTCCGGCCGTTGCGCGACGAGGGCGTCCTCATCATCGGCTCCGGCTTCCTCACCCACGGCCTGCCCTTCCTGACCTCGTGGCAGATCGACGCCGACGCCCCCGGCTGGTCGACCGACTTCGACGCCTGGGCCGGCGAGGCGATGGCCCGCGGCGACGTCGACGAGCTGGCGTCGTACCGCTCGACGGCACCGGGCATGCCGTTCGCGCACCCGACCGTCGAGCACTACACCCCGCTGTTCGTCACCCTCGGCGCGGCGACCGACCCGACCGAGCCCGGGGACCAGGTCATCGACGGGTTCTGGATGGGGCTCTCGAAGCGCAGTCTTCAGGTCGCCTGAACCAGCCGCGCGCGCAGCCGGGCCACCTCCGCCTCGAGCTCCAGTACCCGCGCGATGCCGGCGAGGTTGAGTCCCTCCGCGAGCAGGTCGCGGATGCGGTGCAGCGTCTCGATGTCGGCGCGGCTGTAGAGCCGCGTCCCGCCGTCGCTGCGCGCGGGCGCCAGCAGTCCCCGTCGCTCGTAGACCCGGAGGTTCTGGATCTGCAGGGACGTCATCTCCGCCGCGACCGAGATCGCGAAGACACCCCGCGTGCGCTCTCGACGATCAGCATTCCGGCCTTGATTCACGGGAACACATTATCTATAACTGTCGTTGCAGATCAATGAAGCGCCCGACACCCACCGGTACGGGCCCATCCCGAAGGAGGACATGTCATGTTGCTGCGTACCACCGATCCGTTCCGCGACTTCGACCGGCTGACCAGCCAGCTCCTGGGAGCCGGCCTGGGCACCACGAACCGCCCGGCCGTGATGCCGATGGACGCCTGGCGCCAGGGCGAGCAGTTCGTGCTCGAGTTCGACCTGCCCGGCATCAGCACGGAGAGCATCGACATCGACGTCGAGCGGAACGTGCTCACGATCAAGGCCGAGCGCGTCGCCGGCAACGGCGACTGGCAGCGGCTGGCGTCCGAGCGGACGCACGGCCAGTTCTCGCGCCAGCTCGTCCTGGGCGACAACCTCGACCTCGAGCGGATCGAGGCGGCCTACGAGAACGGTGTGCTGCGCCTGGTCATCCCCGTGGCCGAGAAGGCGAAGCCGCGCAAGATCGCGGTCGCCGGCGCCGCTCCCGCGGGCGACCGCGAGGCGATCGAGGCCTGACCGGCCGGGAGGCTCCGCGTCGGCAGACGCGCTCAGCGGACGCGGAGCCTCCGCATCAGCTTGAGTGAGTTCAGCATCTGCTTCACGTAGGCGTCGTAGCCCTGCCCGGGCCGCGGGCCCATGACCTGCTTCTTGAGCACCGCGACGTTCTTGGCGTCGGTGTACTTGAGCAGGCCCTGGTCGCCGTGGCGTGCGCCGACACCGGACTTCTTCACCCCGCCGGACGGCGACCCCTTCGAGGCGTACGCCGTCGCGAGCGCGTCGTTGATGTTGACGTTGCCCGACTCGATGCGCTCCGCGACGGCCTCCGCCCGCGGGAGGTCGCCGCTCCACACCGAGGCGTTGAGGCCGTAGTCGGTGTCGTTGGCGAGGTGGATCGCTTCGTCGACCGTGCGGTAGGGGTACAGCGCGACGACCGGGCCGAAGGTCTCGGTGTGGCCGGCGAGCATCTCCTTGGTGACGCCCTCCAGCACCGTCGGCTCGAAGAAGGCAGGACCGATGTCGGGGCGCGCCCGGCCGCCGGTGAGCACGGTGGCGCCCTTCGCGACGGCGTCCTCGACGTGGGAGGCGACCCGGTCGCGGTGGTCCGGGCTGACCAGGGAGCCGATCTCCGGTCCGAAGTCGTACGCCGCCCCGATCTCCAGGTTCGCGGCGCGCTCGACGAAGGCGGCCTTCAGCTCGTCGTACCGGCTCTCGGGCAGGTAGATCCGCTCGATGTGCATGCAGATCTGGCCGGTGTTGCCGAACACGCCGAAGGTGGTGCCCTCGACCCACTCCTCCACGTTGACGTCGTCGAGCACGATCATCGGGTTCTTGCCGCCGAGCTCGAGGCAGCAGCCGATCAGGTTGCGTCCGGCGCGCTCGCCGATCACGCGGCCGGTCGCGGTGGATCCGGTGAACATGATGTAGTCGGCGTTGTCGATCAGGGTCGGGCCGATGTCGGGGCCCTCGCCGCAGACGACCTGGAAGAGGCCCTTCGGGAGGCCCGCCTCCTCGAGCAGCGAGATGCCGTAGAGCGGCGACAGCGCGGTCTTGTTGTCGGGCTTCACGACCACGGCGTTGCCGGCGATCAGCGCGGGGATCGCATCGGACAGGCCCGTCGCGAACGGGAAGTTCCACGGCGCGATGATGCCGACGACGCCCTTGGGCACGCGCACCTCGGTGGAGCCGGAGACGACCGGGACCGGGCCGCCGTGCCGCTTGGGGGCGAGCAGCTTCTTGGCGCGCTTGAGGTAGTACGACATCACCATCGGCGGGTCGCAGGTCTCCTCGATGGCCATCCGCCGGTTCTTGCCGCTCTCGACCTGGATCAGGTCGGCGGTGCGGTGGGCGTTGTCGACCAGCAGGGTGTGCGCGCGGTCGAAGACCTCCAGCCGCTTGGCGACGGGCCACTGCGCCCACAGCGCCTGGGCGGCGCGGGCCTTCGCGAACGCGTCCTCGATGTCCTCGGGCGTCGACTGCGGGAGCTCGACGAGGACCTCTCCGGTGTAGACCTCGGTCAGCTTCCAGGTCGCGCCGGACCGGCCGGGCACGCGCGCGACGAGACGCTCGAGCAGGTCGTCGGTGACCGACGCGGGCCGCGTCGGCGTACGGTCGCTCACCACGTGACGCCGCCCAGGATGATCTCGGCCGCCTTCTCGCCGATCATGTAGCACGGCGCGTTGGTGTTGCCGCCCGTGATGCTCGGCATGATCGAGGCGTCGGCGACCCGCAGGCCCTCGATGCCGCGGACCTTGAGGTCCGGACCCACCACGGCGCGCTCGTCGACGCCCATCCGGCAGGTGCCGACACCGTGGTAGACCGACGTCGAGCGGTTCTTGAGCGCGACCCGCAGCTCCGCGCCGTTGGGGATCGACGGACCGGGGTGGATCTCCTCCTTGACCCCGCCGCCGAACGCGGCCGAGGCCATGATCTCGCGGATCATCTCGGTGCCCTCGGCGAGCACCTCGACGTCGGCGGGGTCGGTGAAGAAGCCGTAGTCGATGAGCGGCGCGGCCGTCGGGTCGGCCGAGGCGAGACGCAGCGTGCCGCGGCTCTTGGGATAGATCAGCGTGGAGAACACCGTCAGCGAGGGACGGCCGTCGGGGATGTGGCGGATCGGCTCGTCCTGGTTGGGGCTCGGGTAGGCCCACGGCAGCATGTGCAGCTGCAGGTCGGGGATGTCGGTGGCGGCCGAGGTACGCACGAAGCCGACGGACTCGAACACCGAGTTGTCGAGGAACGAGCCGCCCCGGGCGAGGTCCTTGGCCATGCCCTTGAAGAAGGTCCAGGCGTTGCCGCGGTACTGGACGCTCGGCACGTGGAACGACATCGGGTGGAACAGGTGGTCGTGCAGGTTGTCGCCCACCGGCAGGTCGGCCACGCAGTCGATGCCGACGCTCGCGAGGTGGTCGGCGTGGCCGATCCCCGAGAGCATGAGCAGCTGCGGGCTGTTGGCGAAGCCGGCCGCCAGGACGACCTCCTTGCCCGCACTGATGAACCGGCGGGTGCCGCCACCCTTGCCCTGGTCGATGACCTCGACGCCGGTGGCACGGCCGTTCTCGACGACGACCTTGGCGACGTGGACCTCGGTCTGCAGCTCGAGCGTGCGCGGGTTGAGGTGGTGGACGTAGCCGCGCGAGGACGAGTACCGCAGGCCGTCGGCGGTGTTCTGCTGCATCCGCGCGATGCCCTCCTGCTCCGCGGCGTTGTAGTCGTCGAGGACCTTGACGCCGAGGGTGTCGGCGGTGGCCTGGATGAACTGGAGGGTGCCCTCCTGCGGCGTCTTGTTGCGGGTGATCTTGATCGGTCCGCCGGCGCCCCGGAAGGCGTTCTCGCCGTCCTCGAAGTCCTCGTAGCGCTTGAACGCCGCGTTGACGCTGTCGGCGTCCCAGCCGGTGTTGCCCTCGGCGGCCCAGGAGTCGTAGTTGGCGCGGTTGCCGCGCACGTAGACCATGCCGTTGACCGAGCTCGATCCGCCGACCACCTTGCCGCGCGGGGCGGGCATCCGGCGTCCGTCGAGACCGGGCTGCGGGACGGAGCGGTAGCCCCAGTCGAAGAGCTTCTCGAGCTTGGGCTCGGAGTGCATCGGCCCGATCATGCCGGGCTTCTTGGTGAAGTAGCCGTGCATGCCCTTGTCGTCGGACTTGCCGGCCTCGATCAGGATCACGCTCGCGCCGGACTGGGCGAGCCGTCCGGCCACGATCGACCCGGAGCTGCCCGACCCGACCACCACGTAGTCGGCCTCGTTGGAGTACGGCGCGCGCTTGGCCATCGGTTCCCATCCTTCGCTCGAGTGACCGGGGTCGTCGGGGCCCGGCCGGCCCACTGTAACGCGTTCTAGTTTCGACACGAAAGGGTTTCACTTTCTCAATCCGGCAGCGGCGCGGGAGGATGGTGCGGTGCGGATCCTGTCCATCCAGTCCTCGGTCGCCTACGGCCATGTCGGCAACTCCGCGGCGGTCTTCCCGCTGCAGCGTCTCGGGCACGAGGTGTGGCCGGTCTTCACCGTCCACTTCTCCAACCACACCGGGTACGGCGCCTGGCGCGGTCCGCTGCTCGACCCGGCCGACGTCGGCGAGGTGATCACCGGCATCGAGGAGCGCGGAGTGCTCCCCTCCTGCGACGCGGTGCTCTCCGGCTACCAGGGCTCCCCCGCGGTCGCCTCGGTCATCGTGGACGCGGTCCGACGCGTCAAGGCGGCCAACCCCGCCGCGACGTACACCTGCGACCCGGTGATGGGCAACGCCAAGTCGGGCTGCTTCGTCAACCCCGAGATCCCGCCGATCATCCGCTCCGAGGTGGTCCCGGTCGCGGACATCCTGACTCCCAACCAGTTCGAGCTCGGCTTCATCACCGGCCGCGACGCCCTCGGCGGGCCGTCGCCGATCGAGGACGTCCTCAGCGCCGCCGACGAGGTGCGCGCCCTCGGGCCCTCGACCGTGCTGGTCACCTCGGTCGAGCGCGCCGGCGCCCCCGCCGACGTGATCGAGATGGTCGCCGTCACCGGCGACGGCGCCTGGATCGTGCAGACCCCGCGCCTGCCCATGAAGGCCAACGGCTCCGGCGACATCACCGCCGCCCTCTTCACCGCCCACCTGCACACCACCGACTCGCCTGCTCAGGCCTTGGGGCGGACGGTCGCGTCGGTCTACGACGTGCTCGCCGCCACCCTGGAGTCGGGCGAGCGGGAGCTGCGGCTGATCGCGGCGCAGGACGCGATCGCCGTACCGGACGAGCGGTTCGAGGTCACCCGACTGCGGTGAGCACGGGCTGACTAGGATTGGCCCGCGCCCTTCGCGGTGCACGCCGGTGTAGCTCAGTTGGTAGAGCGCCTCTCTTGTAAAGAGGATGTCGCGGGTTCAAATCCTGTCACCGGCTCCCTTGTCGTACCGGACATTCCTGTCGCGGATCGCCGCGCAACACAGCAGTTCTGTCCGGTACGACGCGCCCGCCGATGAGTGTCGCGATCCTGACTAGTCTCACCATCGTGGACCTCCCCGTGCTGCCGCCCGTCCTGCCCATGCTCGCGAAGGCGGTGTCGGGCGTGCCCGACCCCGCCACGTACGACGCACAGGGGCTCAGCTTCGAGCCCAAGTGGGACGGGTTCCGGTGCATCGTGTTCCGTGACGGCGACGAGGTGGAGCTGGCGAGCCGCAACACCAAGCCGCTGACGCGCTACTTCCCCGAGCTGGTGGAGGCGATGAGGGCGGAGCTGCCGGAGCGGTGCGTGCTCGACGGGGAGATCTTCGTGGCGCTCGAGGGCGAGGACGGGAGGGGGCGGCTGCAGTTCGAGGTGCTGCAGGAGCGGATCCACCCGGCGGCGTCGCGGATCAACCTCCTGGCGGAGCAGACGCCGGCCGACTTCGTGGCGTTCGACCTGCTCGCGCTCGGCGACGAGTCCTACCTGGATCGGCCGTTCGCGGAGCGGCGGGCGGCGCTGGAGCAGGCGCTCGGCCATCTGTCCGCCGACCCGCTGGAGCGCCAGGGCCGGTGTCATCTGACCCGCACCAGCACCGACCCGGCGGTGGCCGAGGAGTGGTTCCACCAGTTCGAGGGCGCGGGTCTGGACGGGGTCGTGGCCAAGCCGCTGAGCGCGCCCTACGCGCCGAACGCGCGGACCATGCTGAAGATCAAGCACGAGCGGACGGCCGACGTGGTGTTGGCGGGCTACCGCGAGCACAAGACGAGCACGCCGGAGAACCCGCTCATCGGGAGCCTGCTGCTCGGGCTCTACCAGGACGGCGAGCTGCAGCACATCGGCGTCAGCGCCAGCTTCACCGCCGCTCGCCGCGCCGAGCTGTGGCAGGAGCTCCAGCCGCTCGTCGTCCCGATCGAGGAGCACCCGTGGGGTCGGTGGCAGGAGTTCCTGGTCGCCAACCCCGGTCGCCAGCCCGGCACGCAGAGCCGGTGGAGCCAGGGCAAGGACCTGTCGTTCACGCCCCTGCGGCCCGAGCGCGTCATCGAGGTCAAGTACGACGCGATGGAGGGCCGCCGGTTCCGGCACACGGCCCACTTCAAGCGCTGGCGCGAGGACCGCGACCCGGAGTCGTGCGGCTACGACCAGCTCGAGCAGCCGGTGCGCTACGACCTCGCGGACGTGCTCGGGGGCTGACGCGGCGACCGTCGGCCGGGCAGGATGGTGGCATGAGCACCGCGCCCAGCGAGGAACCGTATGCCGTCGTCCTGCTCATCGAGCAGGCGCTGACCGCCGCCGACGCCGCCCAGGTCCGGGGGCTGCACCAGGAGCTCGACGACGACCCGACCATCGAGGTGCAGTACCACGTGCTGCTCCCGATGGCCGACGCCGCGGCCGCCGTCGAGGCGTCCCTCGGCGCCATCGGCGGCGGTGACCTGATCGCGCCGCCGATCACGCCCTCGCCCGACGAGATCGAGCGGCTGCGCAACGAGTACCGCGACCAGGCCGACCGCGACCTGGCGACCACCCGCGAGGAGCTCGTCGCCGCCGGCGCCATCATCGGCAGCGTGGCGGTCGTGACCGAGCCCCCGGTCGACGCGCTGATCGCCAAGGTGAAGGAGGTCGACGGCCGGGAGTCGATCATCCTCACCCGGCCGCACCTGGTGGCCGAGTTCTTCCACGTCGACTGGACCTCGCGCGCCCGTCGCAAGCTCGGGGTTCCCGTGCTGCACCTGCTGGAGCACGAGACGGACTAGGACGTCAGGCGCCGTCGACCCGGTTGCCGTCGGCGTCCCAGTGCTCGGCGACCTTCTTGCTCGGCTGCACCCGGGGCGGCTCGCCGGGCATCTTGGGGTAGTCGGGCGGGAAGTTGAGCTCCCCCTCGCCGTCGGCGAGCTGCCGGTCCCAGAGATCCAGCAGCGGCTGGAGGGAGTACGACGTGTCGTCGATCCCGGCCCAGGGGTCGCCGTCGGCCATCCGGTCGGGCACGGTGAACAGGTTGAACTCGCGCGGGTCGCTCACGCCGGCCAGCTCCGCCCAGGTCATCGGCGTGGAGACCGGGGCGCCGGGCTGGGGGCGCAGGGAGTACGCCGAGGCGATGGTCCGGTCGCGGTTGTTCTGGTTGTAGTCGATGAAGATCCGCTCGCCCCGCTCCTCCTTCCACCAGGCGGTGGTGACCTGGTCGTCGCGGCGGGCCAGCTCGCGGCCGAAGGCGATGGCGGCGTGGCGCACGTCGGTGAACTCCCACCGGGGCTCGATCCGCACGTAGACGTGGACGCCCCGGTTGCCGGAGGTCTTGGGGAAGCCGACGAGCCCGAGCTCCTCGAGGAGCTCGCGGGCGACGCCCGCGACCCGCACGGCATCGCCGAACGTCGTCCCGGGCTGGGGGTCGAAGTCGATGCGCAGCTCGTCGGGGTGGTCGACGTCGGGGCGGCGTACCGGCCACGGATGGAAGGTGAGCGTGCCCATCTGCGCGCACCAGACGGGGACGGCGATCTCGGTCGGGCAGATCTCCTCGGCGGTGCGGCCCGAGGGGAAGGTGATCTCGACGGACTCCAGATAGTCGGGAGCCCCCTTGGGGACGCGCTTCTGGTAGAAGCCCTCGGCGTCGTTGTCGCGCGGACCGGTGGCCAGCCGGAAGCCCTCACGCACGCCCGACGGCCATCGCTCCAGCGCGGTCGGCCGCTCGCCGAGGGCCCGCATCAGGCCGTCGCCGACCGCGACGACGTACTCGGCCACCATCAGCTTGGTGACCTCCGGCGTCCGCTCGGTGGCCTCGTAGATCACCCGGTCCGGGCTCGACACCCGGACCTCGCGGTCACCTGCCTGGACCATCGCCGCCGGGGTCTTCGCCATGCGACGAACCCTATGCCCGCTCGGCCGGCTCCAGGCTGAGGCTGATCGAGTTGATGCAGTAGCGGTCGCCGGTGGGCGTGCCGTAGCCGTCGGGGAAGACGTGCCCGAGGTGCGATCCGCAGTTGGCGCAGCGCACCTCGACCCGCTTCATGCCGTGGGAGTCGTCCTCGAGGTACTCGATCGTGTCTGCCCCATCGTCGGACTTCAGCGGCTGGTAGAAGCTCGGCCAGCCGCAGCCGGAGTGGAACTTCGTGTCGGACTCGAACAGCTTGGCCTGGCAGGCCTTGCAGCGGTAGACGCCGGTGGTCTCGGTGTCGGTGTACTCGCCGGTGAAGGCCCGCTCGGTGCCGGCCTGGCGGAGCACCTGGTACTCCTCGGGCGTGAGCGCGGCACGCCACTCCTCGTCCGTCTTCTCGACCTCGTATGCCATGTCTCCGAGCGTACTCAGCGACTCACGCCGCCACGCCCGCGACGGGCATCCCGGCGGCACGCCAGGCGGCGAATCCGCCGATGACGTCCGTCGCCCGATGCACGCCGATACTGCGCAGCGCGTCCGCGGCGAGGGAGGAGGTGTAGCCCTCCTGGCAGAGCACCAGCACCCGCAGGTCGTACGACGCCGCGGGCAGCCGTGCGTCGCTGCGCGGGTCGAAGCGCCACTCGAGCACGTTGCGCTCGACCACGAGGGCGGGCAGCCAGCCGGCCAGGTCGCCCTCCCGGACGCGCTGCGCGGCCGGGCGGATGTCGACGAGCAGCGCGCCGAGCGCGACCAGCTCCTGGAAGGCGGCGCGCGGGCTGATCCGGTCGAGCCGGGACCGGGCGTCGGCGAGGAGGGCGTCCACGCCGTCGTACCGGACGGGCGCGACGGAAGCGAGGGCGCTCACCACTCCTCCCCCGCGCGCTCGACGCCGAGCACCTCGAGCCGGTCGCCGTGGAAACGGAACCGGGTCATCGTGTGCAGGCGCGGCGAGTACGCGTGCAGCGAGAGCGCGGGCCGGTCACCGGCGTTGCGCACGTCGTGCGCGTAGCCGGCGGCGAACGCCTTGCCGTCCCCCGGCCCCACATCGACCAGCCGCAGGCCGCCGTCGAAGGTGTGCTCGGTGAGCCGGCCGTCGAGGACGGTGAACGCGCCGGACGAGGGTCCGTGGTCGTGCCAGTCGGTGGCAGCGCCGGGCGGCCAGGAGATCAGCCAGAGCTCATAGTCCTCGGTGGTGAGCAGGCGGATCCACGAGCGCTCGTACGGGTCGTGGTCGAGCAGGTGGTGCAGGTCGGGGTCGGCCGCGTGGCTGCGGACGACCTCGAGCAGGGGCAGGACGGCGAGCTGGGTCATCGGGTTCCTCCGGAAGTGGTCGGTGCTGGATCGATCGCGGCGGATCAACAGCAGCGACAACACGACCCGGGGACCCGGAGGGTGCCGCGCAGGACGGGGTGGAGGCTGGTCATGCCTCCATAGTGGAGTAAGTCAATATACTTTGCAAGTGGGACGGGTTGGAGGTCAGGGCAGCGTGGCCAGCAGCTCGGCGAAGGTCACCCGCCGGCCGGTGTAGAACGGGACCTCCTCACGCACGTGGCGGCGGGTCTCCGAGCCGCGCAGGTGGCGCATCAGGTCGACGATCCGGGTCAGGTCGTCGGCCTCGAAGGCGAGGATCCACTCGTAGTCGCCCAGCGCGAAGCTCGGGACGGTGTTGGCCCGCACGTCGGGGTAGCCCCGCGCCATCTGGCCGTGCTCGGCGAGCAGGCGGCGGCGCTCGGAGTCCTCGAGGAGGTACCACTCGTAGGAGCGCACGAAGGGATAGACGGCGGCATAGGCGTGGGCGCGCTCGTCGGCGAGGAACGCCGGCAGGTGGCTGCGGTTGAACTCGGCGGGGCGGTGCAGCGCCATCTGCGACCACACCGGGGCGAGTCGGGCGCCGAAGGCAGTACGCCGCAGGCGGTGGTAGGCGTCCTGCAGCTGGTCGCTCGTGGCCGCATGCCACCAGACCATCAGGTCGGCGTCGGCGCGCAGACCGCCGACGTCGTACAGGCCGCGGACGACGACGTCCTCGGCGGCCAGCTCGGCCAGGAGCGCCTCGAGCTCGGCGGTCTCCTGCTTGCGGGCCACCTCGTCGGGCCCGAGCGGCTGCTCGAGCCGGAAGACCGACCACATCGTGAAGCGGATCGTGTCGTTGAGCTCGTTGATCTTCGCCGCGTTGCTCTGGATGTGCGCCTGGGGGTCCTGGTCCGACATGCCCCCATTCTGCCGCGCGCTCATTCCCTGCCGTAGCCCGCCTCCCGGGCCTTGACGATGGCGTCGGCGCGGCCGGTGGCGTGCAGTTTGGCGTAGATCGCCGAGACCGCGTTGCGCACCGTCTTGTTGGAGACGTAGAGCGCGGCGGCGATCTCGTCGTTGCTCCGCCCGGCCGCGATCCGCCGGAGGACGTCGCGCTCGCGGTCGGTCAGCTCGGGGAAGGGCTCGTCGGCGACCCGGGCGGCCGGGAGGGCTCCGGCGAAGAAGCCGGCCACCTTGGCGGCCAGGCTCGCGCCGAACACCATGCCGCCCGCGGCAGCCGAGCGGATCGCGTGCTGCACCTCCTCGGCACCGGCCCCCTTGAGCAGATAGCCGCAGGCGCCGGCCCGGATGGCGCTGAGCACGGTGTCGTCGTCCTCGTTCATCGTCAGCATCACCACCCGCAGCGCGGGGTCGCGGCCGGTCAGGAAGCGCGTGGCCTCGATGCCGTCGAGCTGGGGCATCTGGATGTCCATCACCACCAGGTCGGGCTGCGTCTCCTCGACGACGTGCAGTGCCTCCCGGCCGTCGGCGGCCGACCCGACGACCTCGATGCCGTCGAGCGCCCCCAGCAGGGAGGTCAGCCCGTCGCGGACGATCTGGTGGTCGTCGACCACGACGACCCGGATCGGTCCGGTGGTGCTCATGCGGGACTCCTCAGCGGCAGGCGGGCCCGGACGACGGTGCCGCCGTCCGGTGGGCTGGTGATGGTCGTGGTGCCGCCGAGCTCGGCGGCACGCTCGCGCAGGCTGGCGAGACCGACGCCGGCGGCCCGGTCGGCGGGGATGCCGCGTCCGTCGTCGGCGACCTCCACCACCAGAGCGTCGTCGCCGGTCTCGACCACCAGCCGGGCGCTGTCGGCCCGGGCGTGCCGGGCGACGTTGGTGAGCGCCTCCCCCGCGATCCGGTACGCCGCGACCTCGACGGCCGCGGGCAGGCGCAGGTCGTCCGGGGCGGTCACGTCGAGCGGGACGGCCAGGTGCTCGGCCTGCTGCCGCAGCGCACCGACCAGGCCGCGGTCGTCCAGCGCCGGCGGCCGCAGGTCGTGCACCAGTCGGCGGACATCGGCGACCACCTCCTGCACCTGGGCGCTGACCGTCTCCAGCTGGGCGCGGGCCCGGTCCGGGTCGCGCTCGACGGTCATCCGGGCCGCCTCGAGCTGGAAGACGATGCCGCTCAGCGCCGGCCCGAAGCCGTCGTGCAGGTCGCGCCGCATCCGGCGCCGCTCCTCCTCGCGGGCGGTGACCAGCCGCTCACGGCTGTGCTGGACCTCCTCGGCGAGCTGGCTGGTGCGGGCGGCGGTCGCGGCCTGGCGGACCAGGTCGCCGAGGAGCTCCTCGTCGCGGACCGTGAGCCGGCTGCGCAGGCCGCGGGCGGGCAGCACCAGCCGGCCGATCGTGGTGTCGCGCCAGGTGATCGGCAGCGTGCGCACCTCGGCCGGGCGCTCGCCGAAGGTGGTCACCAGGCGCTCCCCGTGACCGCGGTCGACCTCGACGCTGACGAACGGGACGGCGAACGCCGAGGCCACGGCCCGCGCGACCGCGGCGAGCTGCTCGGTGGTGTCGTCGGTGTTCTCCAGCGTGGAGGCGAGACCGGCGACGGCGTCGTACCGGTTGCCACGCTCGCCCAGCATGAGCCGGCGCACGCCGGCGGAGAGCCGGTGCCGCAGCGGGCCGTAGAGGAGCACGCAGACGACGAGCACCACGCCGACGACCTGGGCCCGGGTGAGCTCGTCGTCGAGGAGGCGGGTGAGCAGCCACAGCACGAGCGCGTCCGCGGCGACGAGCACCACGAAGACGGCGGCCAGCACGGCCGTGCGGGCCAGCAGGTCCTGGATCGACACCAGCGTCGGGCGGACGACGGCGATCGTCATCGCCATCGGCGGCACGACCGACGCCACGAGGGCGCCGACGAAGTCGGCTTCGGGCACCGAGAAGGCCAACGACCCGGCGCTCACGGCGACGACGACGATGACGCTCCACAGCAGCCAGCGCATCCGGTCGCGCTCGAGCCCCTCCGAGCGGCGGTAGCGCACGACGACCGAGAGCAGCGCGAAGAAGAAGCCGGCGACGCCGAGCGAGAGGCCGAGTGTCGCGAGCCCGTCGCCGTGCCCGGAGAGGGCACTGATCGAGGTCGGGTTCTCGTCGACGCCGGGCGGCAGGTCGGCCATCGACCGGTCGCCCTCGGCCGGCATGACGAGGAAGCACAGGCCGCTGATCGCCATCGCGACCGTGGCCACCCAGGACGCCACGCGCCAGCGCCCGGGCAGGAAGCGGCCGGTCGGGAAGATCATGACCAGCACCGCGGTCACCGCCGTCAGGTAGGACCCGAAGCGGTTGAGGAACCACAGCGCGAAGGTCATCCCCGGCCACGCGCCGGTCTCGCGCAGGCCGGACAGGATGTAGCTCTGCGTGAAGCCGTCGAGCGCCCAGAAAATGCCGGAGCCGGCGAGGACCCAGCCCACCCGCTGCCGTGGGTCCTTCATCAAGATGATCCCGGCGAGCACGCCGAGGAACGCGCCGATCAGTGTCCAGGGCCACCCCGGACCGAGGGAGACGTCGTAGCCCAGCCCGGAGGTCGGTGCGCCCGCGTCGAGCCAGACGGCGACCGGCACGAGCGCGACGCACACGGCGGGGACGACGAGGACCGCGACGGCCATCAGGCCGCGCGGGCGGGTGACGGCCTGCTCCTGCACCGGCACATTGTGCAGCCGGTCCGCACCCCCATGGTGCGGACCGGCCGAATTGGACAGCCGCCTCACGCCCGGCCGCGGAACGCCTTGTCGCCGGCGAGGAAGCCGATCGCGATCACGACCAGGCCGATCGGACCCGTCATGCCGGCCATGTACTGCAGCGGCGAGATGCCGAGCAGCAGGGTGAGGCCGCCGCCCACGAGGCCGACCAGCCCGATCCACTTCGGGACGGCACCGTGCCGGGCCGCACCGAACAGCGCGACGCCGGACAGGCCGAGCAGGCCCCAGCACCACGGGATGGTGCCGATCCAGTGGTTGAACATCGCGGCGTCCTCCGGGACGACGATGTCGGGGTCGCCGGCGGCGAAGATGAACTCGGTGTCGAGGCCGGAGCCGACGACGAGCATGATCGCGGTGATGAGGACGCCGGAGAAGGCCACCAGCGGAAGCACGCTGTCGGCGGGCGTGGTCGTCCGCAGCCGGCGGAACAGGCCGGCGGCGAAGACCACCATCAGGACCGCGCCGATCATCGCGCTCAGGTGGAACGCGAGCATCTGCGGCACCTGGTCGCCCAGGCGCTCGGAGATGGCGGCCGCGTCGCCCTGGAGCTTCTCGTCGTAGACGGCGTCGACCAGCGAGGACGAGACCATCATCGCGAGCCCGGCGAGGCCGGCCCCGAGTCCGGCCAACGCCCAGCGGGTCGGCGGGTAGACGACCGGCTCGTCGCGCGGCGCGGCCTGGTCGAGCGCGGTCGGGGGGAGGTGGGTGTGAGCTGTCATGACAGGACCATCCCGGGCCCGGTGTCCCTCGGGCCAGGGACAACGGGGCAAGGTTGGCCGGGCCGTCGTCAGGTCAGCAGACCGGCGGCCGCACGCTCGGCCGAACCGATCGTGGCGGGGATCCCGACGCCGTCGTACGCCGCCCCGCAGACGGCGAGGCCGGGCACCTGGGCGACCGCCGCGCGGACCCGGTCGATCCGGCCCGCGTGCCCGACCCAGTACTGCGGCAGGCCCCCGCCCCAGCGCTGGACCACCGCGTCGAGGGGGGTCGCCGCGAGACCGGTGGCCTCCGCGAGATCCGCGAGGGAGGCCCGGACCAGCGCGTCGTCGGGGAGCTGCAGGCTCGCCTCCTCGCCGTACCGTCCCAGGGAGGTGCGCAGGACGAGGAGTCCCGCCCCCGCGTCGCGCACCCAGTCCCACTTCGCGAACGAGAAGGTCGACGCCTTCACGCGGCGGCCGTCGACCGGCGGGACCAGGAAGCCGGAGGCACCGGTCTCCAGCGCCTCCGCGACGCCCGGGTCCTCGCTGCGGAAGGCGAAGGTGACCAGGGCGACCGACGCATACGCGATCCCCGCCAGCTCCGCGGCCGCGGCGGGAGCGACGTCGGCGAGCAGTCGCGCGCTCGGGGCCGCGGGGGTCGCCAGGACGAGGTGATCCGCCGTCTCGTCGCCGGCCGGCGTGGTCACCACGAACCCCGCGGAGGTACGACGGAGCGCGGTCGCCGGGGCGTCGTAGCGGACCTCGGCGCGTTCGCGGCTCCCCAGGTCCGCGACGAGCGCCGCCGGGAGTCGCCACATGCCGCCGGCGACGGCGGCGAAGACCGGTGCGGCGCCGGGCGCCGGGGCCGGCAGGGTGACCTCCGGCCGGGCCAGCAGGTCGAGCAGCTGCGGCGCGGCGGAGCGAGTCGAGATGCGCCGGGCCTGGCCGGCGTAGACCCCGCCGAGGAGCGGCTCGACGAGGCGGTCGACCACCTCGTCGCCGTACCGGGCGCCGACGAGGTCGCCGACGGACACGTCGCCGTCGGGATGGCCGTCGGGATGCGCGACCGCCTGGCGGCGGGCCCGGTCGAGGCCGCCGGCGGAGAGGATCCCGGAGTCCGCGAGGTCGTCGAGATCGACGGGTGCGCCCATCACGGTGCGCGGCAGGCGGCGCAGCGCCTCGCGGGTCCAGACCCGCGAGGTCGCGGCGGTGGGATGGACGAGCGGCAGGCCGAGGCCGGTCGCCAGCGCGGTGCCCTCGGGACGCCGGTGCAGCATGGCCTCGGCGCCGACGTCGACGGTGACCCCGGCGACCTCGCCGGCCCGGAGCTTGCCGCCGGGGCGGTCGGTCGCCTCCAGGACGAGCACGTCGAGCCCCGCATCGGCGAGCGTGCGGGCCGCGGTCAGCCCGGCGATCCCCGCTCCCACCACGACCGCCCGGCTCATGGGGCCAGCGTAGGTCGTGGCGCCGCGGTGGATCAGGCCTGGGTGGCGACCCGGTCCTCGAGCAGCGACGCGGCCACGTCGCCGGTGGCCCCACGCGACACGGCCGCCCGCCCGACCACGAAGACGTACGCCAGGAAGGCCGCCTCCGCGAGGACCCCGATCGCGATCCGGGCCCAGGTGGGCAGGGGCGAGGGGGTCACGAACGCCTCGATGATGCCGCTGACGAACAGGCACACAGCGAGACCGAGGGCGACCGTGACCGCGGTCCGGCCGGCCCGGGCGAGGGACCCGGCCCGGGAGAGCTGGCCGGGCTCGACCCACGACCAGAACAGCCGCAGCCCGACCCCGCCCGCGACGAACACGCAGGTCAGCTCCAGCAGGCCGTGCGGGATGATCAGCCCCCAGAACAGCTCCCCACGATCGTGGCGGGTCATGATCGATCCGACGATCGCGAGGTTAGCGACGTTCTGGAAGAGCAGGTAGAGCACCGGCAGGCCGAGGATCCCGAGGCCGATGCACAGCGCGCTGACCCAGGCGTTGTTGATCCACACGTGGGTGGCGAAGGCGCCGGCGGCGTTCTCGCTGTAGTAGCTCTCGAAGTCGCTGTCGACCAGCTGGTCGATCTCCTGGGGCGAGAGCAGGCTCTGCTCCACCTGCGGATGCTCGCCGAGCCAGATCATCATCACCGCGACCACCACGACGTTGCCGGCCACGCAGCCCAGCCACCACCAGCGCAGCTCGTAGAGCGCGGCCGGGAACCGCTCGGTGAAGAACGCGGCCAGCCCGCGCCAGCTCGGCACCCGGGCCGCCAGCATCGCGATCCGCGCCCGCCCCAACAGCGAGGAGAGGTGGGCGACCAGCTCGCCGTCCGGCGCCGAGGTCCGGACGACGGACAGGTGGGTCGCGACCTGCTGGTAGCGGTCGACCAGCTCGTCGGCCTCGGCTCCGGTGCGCCGCCGCTGGCGCACCAGCTGGTCCAACCGGGCCCACGCGTGGGAGTGGGCCGCCACGTAGGCGTCCAGGTCGATGCGCGGCACGCGCAGAGCCTATCCCGGGGCACGGGCGGCCCCCTGTGCCCGGGGCCGCCCCGGGCCCCATGCCGAGCGATTCGTATATACTTGTCGTATGTCCGTGGTCACCAGGCTGTTCCTCTCGAACCGGACCCAGGCCGTGCGCCTTCCCAAGGCCGTCGCGTTCGACGCGTCGGTGTCCGAGGTGGAGATCGACATCGTCGGCGATGCTCGGGTGATCCGTCCCGCCGGCTCGCGGGTCGACGCGTTCTGGAGCAGCGACATGCGGGTCAGCGACGACTTCGCCCGCGAGCAGCCCGAAGCTCCCCAGGAGCGAGCCTGGGCATGAACCCGCGCCACCGTCACCTCCTCGACACGGACGTCGCCATCGAGCTGCTGCGCAAGCGGGACGTCGCGCTACGGGAGGCGTGGCGGGCTGCGGGCCGGGTGGCCGCCTCGTCGGTCTCACTGTTCGAGCTGCGCTTCGGCGCTGCCCGCAGCGCCGAGCCGGCTCGCAACGACCTCGCCGTCGACGAGCTGGCCGCCGCCGTCGACTTCCTCGACTTCGACGCCGAGGCGGCAGCACACGCCGGCGACATCCGCGCCGACCTCGCCCGCCTCGGCACGCCGATCGGCGCCTACGACGTCATGATCGCCGGGCACGCCCGGTCCCGCGGGCTGATCGTCGTGACCCGCAACGAACGCGAGTTCCGGCGGGTCGACGGGCTCCGCGTCGAACGCTGGTGAGCTCGGGCCGGGCCGTACGCTGAGCACCGATGCCCGCCTCCGACTTCGCCACCGTCACCGCCGACGACCTCGTCACCGGCGAGGGCGTCGCGCTCGACCTGCCGGCCGCCTCGCTGGGCCTGCGGATGGCGAGCGGCCTGATCGACGTGCTGATCACGCTGGTCACCTTCGCGGCGCTGTTCATCCTGCTCAACGTGGCCGCCTCGCCGTTCGCCGACGACGCGCTCTTCGGGGCGGCCATGGTGCTGACGATGGTGCTGACCTTCCTGGTGCTGCCGACCACGCTGGAGACGCTGACCCGGGGCCGCTCGGTCGGCAAGCTCGCGCTGGGCCTGCGGGCGGTCCGCGACGACGGCGGGCCGATCAGCTTCCAGCACGCACTGGTCCGCGCGCTGATCGGCTTCGTGGAGATCTACGCGCTCTCGGGCGCGCCCGCCTTCTTCTCGATCATGCTGAGCACCCGCGGCAAGCGGCTCGGCGACTACGCCGCCGGCACCTATGTCGTCCGCGAACGGGTCCCGCTGCGGCTGCCGCATCCGCCGCCCATGCCGCCGGAGCTGGCTTCGTGGGCCCGGCGTACCGACCTCGGGACGCTGCCGACGGGCACCGCACTCGCCGTACGCCAGTTCCTCGGCCGGCTCGGCACCCTCGACCCGCCGTCCCGCGACCGGGTGGGCCGGGCCCTGCTCGCCGACGTCCTCCCCCACGTCGCACCACCCCCGCCGCCGGGGGCGCCCGCGGAGCTGGTGCTCATGGCAGTGGTCGCCGAGCGCCGCGAGCGCGACCTGGCCCGGCTGCGCCGCGACGACGAGCTCCGCAACCGGCTGCTGACCTGAGTCGGAGGGGCGGGCTCACGCCGAGGGGTGACGGCTACGCCCGCTGGGTAGGTTGGGCCGCATGACGCAGGTCAACGAGTCGCAGGCGCTCCCCGCCGGGGCCACCCGGCGTACCCCCGCCGACCCGGCCACCCCGCTCTCGGCCGACGAGCTGACGCGCGCCACCGAGGCGATCGGCCGCGTGTCCGATGCCTTCTCCAGCCGGGTCGTGGGTCAGCACCGGATCCGGACGGCGCTCCTGGTCACGCTGCTCTCCGAGGGCCACGTCCTCCTCGAGAGCGTCCCCGGTCTGGCGAAGACCCTCGCCGCCTCGACCCTGGCCCAGGCCGTCAGCGCCCGGTTCGCCCGGATCCAGTGCACACCGGACCTGCTGCCCAGCGACATCATCGGCACCCAGGTCTACGACCCCCGCCGCCACGAGTTCGAGACCCAGCTCGGGCCGGTGCACGCCAACTTCGTGCTCCTCGACGAGATCAACCGCGCCAGCGCGAAGACCCAGTCGGCACTGCTGGAGGCGATGCAGGAGCGGCAGACGTCCATCGCCGGCACGATCCACCCGCTGCCCGACCCGTTCATGGTGCTCGCCACGCAGAACCCGATCGAGGAGGAGGGCACCTACGTCCTCCCCCACGCGCAGATGGACCGCTTCCTGCTCAAGGAGATCGTCGACTACCCCACCGAGGACGACGAGCTGACGGTCCTCGACCGGATCGACGGCGGCATCCTCGGGCAGCACATGACCGACGTCGCCCCGGTCGTGACGCCCCAGGAGGTCGCCGACCTGCAGGACCTGGTGCGCCGCGTGTACGTCGACCCGGCGATCCGGCGCTACATCACCGCGCTGGTCCGGGCCACCCGCGACGTCACCGGGCTGCTCGGCGCCGAGCTCGGCAACTACGTCGAGATCGGCGCCAGCCCGCGCGGGTCGATCGCGTTCTTCCAGGCCGCCCGGGCGATGGCGGTGGTGCAGGGCCGGCACTACGTCATCCCCGAGGACGTCCGCGAGCTGCGGCACAGCGTGCTGCGCCACCGGCTCCACCTCAGCTTCGAGGCACTCGCCGACCGGGTCCGCCCCGAGACGGTGATCGACGCCGTCTTCCGGGCGGTCCCGACCCCGTGAGCCGCGCATGACCGCACACCTGACCCGGATCAAGTCGCGTCTCTCCATCCACGCCCACCGCAAGGTGCGCGGGCTGCTGGAGGGCGAGTACGCCGCGATCCACGCCGGGCGGGGCATCGACTTCAACGACCTGCGCGAGTACGTCCGCGGCGACGACGTCAAGGACATCGACTGGAAGGCGTCGGCGCGCAGCCGCCAACTGCTCGTCAAGCGCTATGTCGCCGAGCGCAAGCACACGGTGCTGCTCTGCGTCTCGACCGGGCGCAGCATGGCCGCGCTCGCGGGCGTCGGCGCGCAGCCGCGTCCCGCGCCGACCTCGAAGCGCGAGCTGGCGGTGTTCGTCGCCGGGGTCACCGGCTACCTCGCCGTCCAGCACGGCGACGTGGTCGGCCTGGTCCACGGCGACGCGGAGCGCCGGCACGTCTCCCGTCCCGGCAGCGGCGAGCTCCACCTCGAGCGCCTGCTCGGCGAGGTGCACGACGCGATCGACCCCGACGGGCCGCCCGGCGACCTCACCGCCCTCCTGCGCCACGTCGTGCGCACGATCCGGCGCCGCACGATCCTGCTCGTCGTCACCGACGAGCCCGCCGTGACCGAGGAGCAGGCGATGCTGCTGCGCCGGCTCACCGCCCAGCACGAGGTCCTCCTCCTGACCCTCGGCGACCTCGACCCGACGGCGCCGGTGCTGTCCGACCGACGGCTGCTCGACATCGACGCCGGGGCCGAGGTGCCGGCCTGGCTGCGCCGCGACGCGCAGCTGCACCGCGAGCTCGCCACCCTCGTCGCCGACGAGGCGCAGGAGATGCGACGCCGGCTCGACCAGCTCGGCATCGTGCAGGAGCAGGTCCGCGACCTCGACGGCGCCGTGACCACGATCTTCCGCCTGCTGGAGAGGCATCGTCATGCCCGCCGTCGCTGATCGCGTCCTCGGCGCCGATCTCCCCGAGGAGTTCGCCGGTCCGGTCGGGTACGCCGACCGGTGGCTGTGGATCGCGGTCGCCCTCGCCGGCGCCCTCGTCCTCTACTTCCTCCTCGCCTGGTGGTTCACCCGCCCCGCACGACCGCGGGCACCGGGCCGGGCCGAGCTGCCCGACGTACGCCGACAGCATCTGGACCGGATCGACCGGATCGACGAGCGGGTGCGCGCCGGCGAGCTCGCCGCCCGCGACGGCCACCAGCAGCTCAGCGAGGTGGTCCGCGACCACGTCGCCGCGGTGACGCCGCTGCCCGCGCGGACCATGGCGCTGGCCGACTTCCGCGACCACGCGCCCGCGGCCCTGGTCGCGGTCCTGGAACTGGTCTACCCGCCCGAGTTCGCGCCCGGTGAGGAGGTCGCGCGCGACCGGTTCGACCTCGCCGTCCAGCAGGCGCGCGGCCTGGTCGCCTCGTGGCATGTCCCGGGGAGCGCGGGCTGATGTGGGACAGCGATGCCACCGCCTTCCGGTGGCCGTGGCTGGCGGTGGCGCTCGCCGTCCTCGTCGTGGTGCTCCTCGTGGTGTGGCTGCGTCCGTGGCGCCGGCCGTCGCGCACCGGCGCGGCGTACGTCGCCCACGCGGCGCGGCTGCGCGCCCTACCGCGCTACCGCACCCTCGTGCGGCGCCAGGTGGTCCTCGGCAGCTGCCTGACCCTGGGCGCGCTGGTGGCCTGCTCGGGGGCCGTGGTGCTCGCCGGCCGGCTGCAGCAGAGGCAGACCCTGACCCAGGAGGATCGCACCCGCGACATCGTGCTGTGCCTCGACGCGTCCGGCTCGATGGCCGAGGTCGATGCGCTGGTGCTGCGCGAGTTCCGCACGATCATCTCCGGGCTGCGCGGCGAACGGGTCGGGCTGACCATCTGGAGCGGTGCGGCCATCTCGGTGTTCCCGTTGACCGACGACTACGAGTACGTCATCGAGCAGCTCAGCGCCGCCGAGAAGGCGTTCGCGTCGGGTGACGTCTACAGCGACGACTACGCCATCTTCACCGCGGGCACCGTGCTGGACTGGGACATCCAGTCCCAGATGGGCGACGGTCTGGCGTCCTGCGTCCAGCGCTTCGACCACCGCGACGAGGAGCGCAGCCGCGCGATCGTCCTCGCCTCCGACAACGAGCCGATCGGCGCCGGCATCTTCAGCGTGCCGGACGCCGCCGACTACGCGCGGGAGGAGAAGGTCGTCGTCCACGGCATCGCCGCGCCCAAGACGGCCGAGCGCCCTGCGGCCGTCCAGGAGTTCGAGGCCGCGGCGAGCGCCACGGGAGGCACCTTCTCCCTGCTCGGCGAGGACGGCAGCACCCGCGCCGTGATCGACGCGATCGCCGACCTGGACGCGAAGCCGATCCAGCGACCGCCGCTGGTGCAGGTCATCGACCGACCGCGGCTCGGGACCTGGCTGGTCGGGGTCGGGCTCGCCGGGCTGGCCCTGGCGTGGGCCGCGCAGGGGGTCCTCGTCGTGCGCGACCGCCGTCAGGAGGGGCGCCGATGAGGCCCGCCACCGCGACCGCCCTCGTGCTGGCCCGCCGGCTCGGGATCGTGCTGCTGTTCGTGGTCATCCTGCTCCGGCCCGGCTTCGGCCGCGCCGACGTCCCGACCCAGCTCGCCGACGTCGACGTGGTCGTCGTCATCGACCGGACCCGGTCGATGGCGGCGCTCGACCACGACGGTCACCAGCCCCGGATCACCGGGGCGCGGGCCGACCTGACCGCCCTCGCCGCCGCCCTGCCCGGCGCCCGGTTCGGGATGCTCGCGTTCGGCACCGACGCCCGGGTCGTGCTTCCCTTCACCGCCGACAGCGCCGCCTTCGACGCCGCCGTGGAGACGCTCTACCTCGAACGCCCCAAGGACGGCGTGGGCTCCCGCGCCGACCGTCCTGTGCCGGAGCTGAGGGACATGCTGGAGCGGGCGGCGGAGAAGGCCCCCGAGCGGCGCCGGATCGTGGTCTACGTCGGCGACGGCGAGGACACCACCGACAGCGACAGCGACGACCAGTCGTACGCCGAGGTCGACGACCTCGTGGCCGGCGGCGTGGTGCTCGGCTACGGGACGACCCAGGGCGCGCCGATGCCGCAGGACGACGAGCTCGACGGCTCCCTCGGCTACGTCCAGGACCCCGAGACCGGCGACACCGCGGTGTCGCGGGCCGATCTCGACAACCTGCGGGCGATCGCCGACGAGCTGGGCGTCGGCTTCGAGCACCGCACCGGGCCCGGGGGTCTCGAGGACGTCGCGGAGTCGTTCCGGGCGTCGTACTCCGACGGCGCGGGCGGCCACCAGCGCCCCGCGAAGAACGACCTGACCTGGCTGGCCGCCGTCCTGCTGCTCGGCCTGCTGCTCCTGGAGCTGCACGCCGGCTGGCGGGCCGTGTGGTCCTCCCGGCACACGCTGGCCCCCACCCGCGCCACCGACCGGACCGGTCCTCGGCAGTCGACGGAGGTGCTGCGATGACCACACGTCCCGACCGGCCGGCACACCCCCGCCGCCGGCTGCGGCGGGTCCTCCTGCTGGCCGGCCTGCTGCCCACCCTGCTGGTGGCGGCCTACGCCCTCAAGGTGGGGCTCATGCTGCAGGCCAATGCGTCGGGCCGCGACGCCTTCGACCGCGGCGACCACGACGCCGCCGCCGCGGACTTCGCCGGCACCCGCCGGCTGAACTGGTTCGAGTCCTGGATCGCCGCCTTCGACGCGGGCACCGCCGACCACGCCCGGGAGCGGTACGACGACGCCATCGCGGCGTACGGGGCGGCGCTCGAGGACGTGCCCCGGCGCGACGAGTGCACGGTGCGGATCAACCTCGCCCTCGTCCACGAGGCCGTCGGCGACGCCGCCCTCGCCGCGGGGGCGACCGAGGACGCCCGGGCCTCCTTCCAGGAGGGCATCGACGTCCTGGCCGCCGGCCACTGTCCGACCGACGCCGGCCGGGGCGAGGACCAGAGCTCCGACGCCGCCGCGGTCGACAAGCGGCTGCGCGAGAAGCTCACCCAGGCCGAGCCCCCGCCGGAGCAGCCGCAGCAGCAGCCGGAGGAGCCGCCGCCGTCCGAGGACCCCGGCGAGTCCGACCCGCGCCGGGACCGGCTCGACGAGCAGAACGACCGAGGCCTCGAGCAACGCCACGACGACCAGGGGCTGTACCAGGACGACGACTACACGCGGCCCGACACCTGGTGACCGGCCGCCGGCGATCGATCGCTGTAACACGCTGTCCACCGCACTACCCGGCGGTTCTCGGCGCCGAAACGGCGTTCTGAGCTCCATTTTCGCCGATAAGTGGCGGGTAGTCGGGTGGACGGCGTGTTACAGCAGTCCGCTGAGCCTCAGCGGCGGCGCCTCCGCAGCAGCACGATGACCAGGAGGACGCCGAGCGCGGCGCCGATCTGCTTGCCGTAGCTCTTCAGCAGCACCGGCAGCACGGCGGAGCCGAGGTCGAGCGCGTCGTCCTCCTGACGCGGAGCCGCCGGGCGCGGAGCCGCCGGGCTCGCGGCGTCACTACCGGAATTGTCGTCGACCGGCGCCTCCGACGACGAATTCGGTAGTTGAACCGGAGCCTCGGGAGCAGCAGGCGCCGCGAGTCGCTGCTCGAGACAGGAGACGAACTGTCCGAGCAGCTTGTCGGAGACGTCCTGCATCACGCCGCGGCCGAACTGGGCGGGCTTGCCGGTGATGGCGAGGTCGGTGACGACATCGACCTGGGTGGCGGCCGCTCCGTCGGAGCCGGCCGCCGCCATGGTCACGGTGACCTTGGCGCCCGCCGTGCCGTTGCCCCGCTTGTCGCGCCCCTTCGCGTCGACGACGAAGCGGTGCGCGGCCTCGTCGCGCTCGACGAACTTGCCGGAGCCGGCGTACACGAGCGCGATCGGGCCGAGCTTGACCTTGCAGGTCCCCTCGAAGGTCGGCGCACCGTCCTCGTCCTCGCCGACGGACGTGACCTGGGCCCCCGGGAAGCACTCGGCGAGGCCGCCGATGTCCTGGAAGTGCGCCCAGGTCGCGTCGAGCGACGTGGGGACGGTGAACGAGTGGCTGAGGTCCAAGGTCAGCCCCTCCCCGCGGCCGCGAGCACGGCCCGTCGGGTCAGCACCGTCGCGAGGTGCCGACGGTAGTCGGCGTCGCCGTTGAGGTCGCTCGGCGGGCTGGTGCCGTCGGCGGCCAACGCGGCGGCGGCCGCCACGCCCTCCGCGGTCGCGGGCTGGCCGGCCAGCATCTGCTCGGTGGCCCGGGCCCGGACCGGCGTGGAGCCCATGTTGGTCAACCCGATCCGCGCCTCGGCGATGGTGTCGCCGTCGAGCCGCACGCTCGCGGCGACCGCGACGATCGGCCACTGGTGGGCGATCCGGACGAACTTCTCGTACGCCGCCCCCCACCCGCCGTACTTCGGGACCCGGACCTCGGTGAGGATCTCGTCGTCGGAGATCGCCGTCTCGAAGAGGTCGACGAAGAAGTCGGCGGCGGGGATCTCGCGGGTGCCGCCCGGTCCCTGGACGACGAAGGTCGCGTCGAGGGCGAGCGTCGGCGCGCCGAGGTCGCCGGCCGGGTCGGCGTGGGCGAGCGCGCCGCCGAAGGTGCCGCGGTGGCGCACCTGGGCGTCGGCGAGATGGGTGATCGCCTTGCTGATCAGCAGCGCGTGCTCGTGGACCAGCGGATCCTGGCCGACGTCGTGGTGCGTCGTCATCGCGCCGATGGCGAGGTGGTCTCCCCCGTCGCGCACGCCGCGCAGCGCCGGGATCCGGCCGAGGTCGATCACCCACTCCGGCGCGTTCAGGCGCATCCGGAGCACCGGCAGGAGGCTCTGGCCGCCGGCGATGATCTTGGCGTCGTCACCGTGCTCGGCCAGGGCGGCCAGCGCCTCCTCGACCGAGGTCGGGGCGACGTACTCGAAGGCTGCGGGGATCACTGGGCTGCTCCTTCCGACTCGTCGAAGTGGGGTGCGGCGGCCTCGGTGGTCTCGCCGCCGGACCCGCCGCTGTTGATGGCGCGCCAGACCCGCTCCGGCGTACAGGGCATCGCGACGTCGTGGACGCCGTACGGGCGCAGCGCGTCGACGACCGCGTTGACGACCGCCGGGGTGGACGCGATGGTCCCGGCCTCGCCGACCCCCTTGGTGCCGAGCGAGTTGGTGGTCGCCGGCGACGTGGTGTGGTCGAGGTCGAAGGAGATGGTGTCGGCCGCGGTGGGCAGCAGGTAGTCGACGAACGAGCCGGTGACCAGGGTCCCATTGTCGTCGTAGACCGCCTCCTCCCACAGGGCCTGCGCGATCCCCTGGACCAGGCCGCCGTGGACCTGGCCGGACACGATGAGCGGGTTGATCACGTTGCCGATGTCGTCGCAGCAGGCATAGCTGCGCATCGTGACCTGCCCGGTCTCGGTGTCGACCTCCACCGCGCACAGGTGGGTCCCGTGGGGGTAGTTGAAGTTCACCGGGTCGAAGGTCGCCTCGGAGTCGAGCGACGGCTCGACCCCGTCCGGGAGGTTGTGCGCGGCGAAGACGGCGGTCGCGATCTCGGTGATCGCCATCCCCTGGTCGGTCCCCTTGACGGCGAACCGGCCGGCGCTGAACTCGAGGTCGTCGACGGAGGCCTCGAGCAGGTGGGCCGCGATCGGCCGGGCCTTCTCGATCACCTTGTCGGCGGCCCGCACCAGGGCCTCGCCGCCGACGACCAGGCTGCGGGACCCATAGGTGTCCAGGCCCTTGTGGGAGATCTGGGTGTCGCCGTGCAGGACCTCGACGTCCTCGAACGGTACGCCGAGGCGGTCGGCCACGATCTGGCTGAACGCCGTCTCGTGCCCCTGACCGTGGGCGGAGGCGCCGGTGACGACCTCGACCTTGCCGGTGGCCAGCATCCGCACCTCGGCGTGCTCCCAGCCGCCCGCGCCGTAGTTGAGGCTGCCCAGCACCCGGGAGGGCGCGAGGCCACACATCTCGGTGAAGGTGGAGACGCCGAGGCCGAGCTGGACCTTGTCGCCCCGCTCCCGCCGCTCGGCCTGCTCGGCGCGCAGGGCGTCGTAGGAGAACATCTCCTTGGCCCGCGCGGTGGCGGCCTCGTAGTTGCCGGAGTCGTACTCGAGGCCGGCCACCGTGGTGAACGGGAACTCCTCGTGCTTGATCCAGTTCAGCTCGCGGACCTCGAGCGGGTCCCTGCCCAGCTCGTGGGCGAGCTCGTCCATCAGCCGCTCGATCGCGAAGGTCGCCTCGGGCCGGCCGGCGCCGCGGTAGGCGTCGGTCCAGGTCTTGTTGGTGAGCACGTTCGTGGTCTGGAACTGGTAGGCGGGGAACTTGTAGATCGCGTTGAACATGAACGCCCCGAGCACCGGGACGCCACCACCGACGATGGCGACATAGGCACCGAGGTCGGCGAGCAGGTCCACCTTGAGCCCGGTGACCCGGCCGTCCTTGGTGGCGGCGAGGGTGAGCCGCTGCCACTGGTCGCGGCCGTGGTGGGCGGTGAGCAGCGACTCGCTGCGGGTCTCGGTGAACTTGACCGGCTTGCCGAGCCGGCGCGCCACCGCGAAGGTGATCATCTCCTCCGGCGTCTGCTGCAGCTTGCCGCCGAAGCCGCCGCCCACGTCGGGGGCGATGACCCGGATCTTCGACTCGGGTACGCCGGTCGTGGCCGCGATCGCGAAGCGCAGGATGTGGGGCACCTGGGTCGCCGACCACACGGTGATCTGCTCGCCGGTCGGGTCGACCACGGTGCTGCGCGGCTCCATGAACGCCGGGATCAGCCGCTGCTGGCGGTACTCCCGCTCGATCACGATGCCGTTCTCGCGGGCCTCGGCGATGGCCTCCTCGACGTCGCCGCCGGTGCCGGCCTCGGCCGAGTCGAAGCGCCACACGGCGCTGACGTTGGTGCCGAGGTCAGGATGGGCGATCGCGCCACCGCTCTCGTGGGCGGCCGCGGCGTCCTTGAGGTCGAGTGCAGCCGGGAGCTCCTCGTAGTCGACCTCGACCAGCTCGGCGGCGTCGCGCGCCTCAGCGGCGCTGCGGGCCACCACGACGGCGACGGTCTCGCCGGCGAAGGCGACCCGGTCGACCGGCATCGGCAGGTGGGCCGGCGTGACCTGGTCGGGGACGACGGGCCAGGCGTTGATGCACGCGCCCTGGCTCTCGCCGAGGTCGGCGCCGGTGAGGACGGCGACCACGTTGGGGCTCTGCTTCGCCGCCTCGGTGTCGATGCCGGTGATCCGCGCGTGCGGGAACGGGCTGCGCACCATCGCCAGGTGCAGCATCCCGGGCAGCGTGATGTTGTCGGTCCACCGCGTGCGGCCGGTGATCAGGCGCTGGTCCTCCTTGCGGCGCCGGTCGCGGCCGATCTCGGCGCCGGCGGCGGGCTCCTGGGTGGCGGTCATGCCGACGCCCCGCTCTCGCTCGTCGTACCCGCGGCGTGCTGCACCGCGCGCACGATGTTGTGGTAGCCCGTGCAGCGGCACAGGTTGCCCTCGAGGCCGAGCCGGATCGCCTCCTCCGACGGGCTGGGGTTCTCGGCGAGCAGGTCGACGGTCTGCATGATCATCCCGGGGGTGCAGTAGCCGCACTGCAGGCCGTGACACTCGCGGAAGGCCTCCTGCACGGGGTGCAGCTGACCGTCCTCACCGGCCAGGCCCTCGATGGTGGTGACCTCACCGCCGTCGGCCTGGACGGCCAGCACGTTGCAGGACTTCACACTCCTGCCGTCGAGGTGGACGGTGCACGCGCCGCAGTTGCTGGTGTCGCAGCCGACGACGGTGCCGGTCTTCCCGAGCTTCTCCCGCAGGTACTGCACCAGCAGCATCCGGGGTTCGACGTCGTCGGCGACCCGCTGGCCGTCGACGGTGAGGTTGATCCGGGTCATGACTCTCCCTTGAGCGTGAGGGACCTGTGACCCGGCTCACGCTAGGGAGGGGTGGTTGGCGCGGGGTTGGTGCCCGAAATGCGTTGTGCTGCGCTCAGCACTCACCAGGTGAGTGCCGAGCGCAGCACAGTGGCCCGACCCGCAGGCGTCAGCCCAGGTCGACGATCGCGGCGACGGGGCCGCCGCCCTCGGGGCCCTGGTGGGCGGCCGAGACCGAGACGAAGACGGCCGGGTCGCCGGTCACCGCGGCGGTGACACCACCGACACACGACTTGATCTGGCGGTGCCAGTGCACGTCGGAGTCGTCGAGCATCGCGTTGCGACGGCCCCGGACCTCGCCGTTCTGCGACGCCTCGCACTTGAGGAAGACGTTGACCAGCTTGCCGTCGAGGTCGGCGGTGCGCGGGCGCTCGGGCAGGTCGAGGCCGGCGTCCTTGATGGCGTTCCAGATGCCGTCCTGGTCGAGGGCGTCGTTCATCACCGAGTGGCCGATGCGGTAGCGACCGCCGACGCCCTTGGCGTTGCCGACCACGACGATCTGCGCCACGTCGAGCTCGACACCCGAGGAGCAGGAAGCGACCGAGGAGTAGAGGTCGCGGTTGTTCATGACGTCGGCGTCGGTCGGCATCTCGATCTCGCCGAGGGCGACGGCGATGCCGAGGCCGGTGACGCCGTTGGACAGGTCCATCGACTCGTGGGTGTGCTCGGTCCAGACCTGCTTGCCGCGGCTGTGCGCGTCGCGGATGGTGTGGATCGTGAGCAGCGGGGTCTTGGTCTGCACGTAGTGCACGTCGGCCGGGTCGGTGATGCCGGCACGCTCCATGGCGACCTTCACGCCGGCGGCGACCTTCTCGATCATCGCGACGTACCCGATCTCCTCGGGCAGGATCGGCTCGCTCATCGCGAAGCCGACGGTGAGGCGCTGCTCCTCGCGGCTCGGGTCGTCCTCGGCGACGTCGGTCGTGGCGAAGATGGTGGCGTGGGGGCTGATCACGCCGTCGGTGCCGCCCGACCAGACGATCGGGACCTGCTTGACCTGGTCGGCCGGGGCACCCTTCTCGACGAGCACCTCGCGGAAGGCGCGGTCGGCGATGATCCGGGTGTAGTCGTTCACCCCGCCGTTGCCCTCGGTCTTGCCGATGATCGCGATGACGCGGTCGGCCTTGAAGACACCCTCGTCGATGAGCTTGGCCAGCTCGGAGGCGTCGGCGACGGAGTGGATCGGGACCTTGCGGACCTCGATGGCAGAAGGCATGGTCAAGCTTCCTTTCGGGTTCTTCAGTTGGGCGTGACGATCGTTCCGGCGCGGCCGTCGGCGGCCGCGAGGATGCTGCTGAGGTCGGTGATGACGCCGCGCTTGCCGGACTCGGCGACGAAGCGGCAGACCGCGTCGACCTTGGGCCCCATCGAGCCGCCGGCGAAGTGGCCGTCCGCGGCGTACTGCCGCATCTGGTCGAGGGTGACCTGGCCGATGTCGGCGGCCTCGGGAGTCCCGAAGCCGAGCACGGCGTGCGCGACGTCGGTGGCGATGACGAGGAGATCGACCTCGATCGCCTGGGCGAGCAGGGCAGCGCCCAGGTCCTTGTCGATGACCGCCTCGACGCCCGCGAGCGAGCCGTCGGCCCGGCGCACGGTCGGGATGCCGCCGCCGCCGTTGGCGATCACGACGAAGCCGGCCTCGACCAGCGCGACGGCGGCCGGCGCGTCGAGGACCTCGAGCGGCTCGGGCGAGGCGACCATCCGCCGCCAGCCGCGCTCGCCGCGGTCCTCCCAGGTCTCCCCGTGCTCGATCATCGTGCGCGCCTCGTCGGCGCTCAGGTAGCGCCCGACCGGCTTGCTCGGCTTCGCGAACGCCGGGTCGGCACCGTCGACCCGGGTCCGGGTGACCAGGGCCGCGGTGGGCCGGGTCAGACCGCGGGCGGCGAGCGCGCCGTCCAGCGCGTTCATCAGGATGTCGCCGAGGGTGCCCTGGGTCTGCGCCCCGCACCAGTCGAGCGGGACCGGGGGCACGACCTGCGCGGCGATCTCGTTCTTCACGAGCAGGTTGCCGACCTGCGGGCCGTTCCCGTGGGTGATCACGACGTCGACTCCGGCCGCGACCAGATCGGCCACGGCCTCCATCGCCTCGGTCGCGGCCGCGATCTGGTCCTCCGGACGGGCCTTCCCGTCCGGGGACGTCATCGCGTTGCCGCCGAGCGCCAGCAGGATCCTCATGCAGCGAACCTAGTGAGCCGGATCACCGCCGTTCATCGTGGAGATCAGCCAACTCGGAGCGCGAAGGGTGGCAACACCTGCCAGAGATGGCTCAGGTCGCGAGATCGCGGGCGAGCACCTGCTCCACGGACGTAGGCGTGCGACCGAGCAGGGCGCGCAGCGGTACGCCGCCGGTGGGCAGCCCGTGGTCGTCGTAGTAGTCGAACATCGCCTGCAGCCAGGGGTGCACGTCGCCCTCGGCAGGCACCCGCGTCGCGGTGAGCCCGGCCGCGGCGGCCACGTCGGCGACGCTCACCAGGGCCGGTCCCCCGAGCTCGTAGGTCGCGCCGACGTGCCCGTCGGCGGTCAGCACCGCCGCGGTGGCGGCGGCGACGTCCTGCAGGTCGACCATCCCGAACGGGGTGCCGACGGCGTAGGGCACCTCCAGCACGCCGGCGGCCGACCGGGCCGCGCGCAGGGCCGGCAGCAGGTTCTGGACGTAGGCGCAGGGCTGCAGGAGGGTCCACGCGAGGCCGGAGCGGCGGACCAGGTCCTCCGACACGGCCTTGCCGAGGTGATGCGGCATCGCCGGCACGTAGGGCGAGGCCACGGAGTGGTAGCTCACCCGCCCGACGCCGACGTCGGCCGCTGCGGAGAGCGCCGCGGCGACGTACGACGGCTCGTCGGGATGCAGGTTCGGGGCGATGACGTGCACGGCGTCCGCGCCGGCCAGGGCGGCCGGCAGGTCGTCGAACGCGGCCCGGCCCAGGGGGCGTGTCGCCACGCCCGCCTGGGCCAGGGCCGCGCCGACGGCGCGGCCGGTCTTGCCGGATCCCCCGAGGATCGCGACCTTCATGCCACCAGCCTCAGAGCACGTCCACCGCGGCCGCGGCGGCGCCGCCGGCGAGGACGCCGTAGCCGGGTCCCCGGTCGAAGAAGGCGTCGTCCTCGGCCGGCGCCGGACGCCCGGCCCGCTCCGTGGCGGTGGCGGCGGCGTCGTACCCGAGGGTGTCGTCGTCGAGCGAGCCGGTGAGGACCACGCCGTAGTCGGCCAGGGCCGCCTCGGCCGAGACCTTGCGCCACACGACGTCGCGGACCACGGTCGCCGGGTCGCGCTCGAGCGGGTTGCCCCACCCGCCGCCACCGGTGGTGCGGATCCGGATCGTCTCGCCGGCCACCACGGGCTCGGCGTCGGCCAGGGCGTCGACCTCGCGCTCGTTGGGGCCGCCCGGGTCGATGGTGACCTGGAACGGCTTGCCCGCCTTGCCGCCCTTCACGCCCCAGCAGGCGAGGATCGAGCGGTCCGCGATGGACATGAAGTTCGCGTCCTTGAGCATCCGGATGTGCTTCTCGTAGCCCAGACCACCGCGGAACTGGCCCGCGCCGCCGGAGTCGACGGCGAGGCTGAGCGACTCGACCACGAACGGGAAGCGCGACTCGGTGAACTCCGTGGGGAGGTTCCGCGAGTCCGGGACGACGTGGATGGTGTCCTCGCCGTCGGCGTAGTAGCGGCCGCCGGAGCCGCCGCCGAGCACCTCGCGCATGAGGTACGAGCGACCCTCGAGATCCTCGCCGTAGACGCCGGTGTAGCGGATCGTCTCCTGGTCGGCGGGCATCTTGCCGTCGACCGCCTTGGCGATCACACCGGCGAGCACGCCCAGCAGACGCAGGATGACGAACGTGCGGGCGTTGGTCGGCGCGGGGAAGACCGGCGTCAGCAGCGTGCCCGGCGGCGGGAACCTCATCTCGATCAGGGGCACGACGCCCTCGTTGACGTCGAGCTCCGCCATCCGCTCCGGGGTGTCGGCCAGGTTGCGCAGGATCGGTGCCAGCCACTTCTTGAGGAAGGCGCCGTCGGCGTAGTCGCCGCAGTGGTTGATCGGGCCCTTCGCCTGCGGACCGGTGCCCGCGAAGTCGAGGATCAGCCGCTCGCCGTCCTCGTCGTCGGCCGACGTACGGGTCAGCGTGATCCGCTGGGTGTGCAGCTTCGGGTCGTCGACACCGTCGTGCTCGGCGTAGTCCTCCCAGGTCCAGGTGCCGACCGGGATCTTGGAGAGGATCTCGCGGCGGTAGGTCTCGGTGGACCGGTCGATGACGGCGTCGAAGCAGGCCTCGACCGTCTCGATGCCGTAGCGGTCGAACAGCTCGCCCAGGCGCCGGGCGCCCATCAGGCAGGCCGAGCACTCGGCGTCGAGGTCGGCGGCCAGCGACTCGGGCATCCGCGAGTTGCGCGTCATGATCCGCAGCGCGGCCTTGTTGGGCACGCCGGCGTCCCACAGCTTGATCGGGGGGACGGCGAGGCCCTCCTCGTACACGCTCGTGGCGTGCGAGGGCATCGAGCCGGGCACCGCACCGCCGATGTCGTCGTGGTGGCCGAAGGCCTGGATGAAGCCGACGACGCGCCGCTCCCCCTCCGGACCGGCGAACACCGGGACGGTGACGCACAGGTCGGGGAGGTGGCCGATGCCACCCTCGGAGAGGTAGACGTCGTTGTGGAAGAAGACGTCGCCCTCGTTCATCTCCTCGATCGGGAAGTCCCGGGCGACCGGGTGCACGAGCGCGGAGTACGAGCGACCGGTCAGCTTGCGCAGCAGCCGGTCGTGGATGCCCGCACGGAAGTCGTGCGCGTCGCGGATCATCGGCGAGCGGCTGGTCCGGCCGATGGCGGTCTCGACCTCGTGCTCGACGGCGGCGAGCGAGCCCTGGACGATCTCGACGAGCACCGGGTCGGCGCTGCGGCCGGCGTCGGCGGTCAGCGTCCCGAACGGGAAGTCGGTCGGCGCGCGGCGCGAGGTGATGTCACCTTCGTGCGTGAACGAGCGCGGAGCGCCCGGGTTCTGGACAGAGACGGTCTGGCAGCTCAGGCACATGTCAGCTCTCCTCCGAGCGCGTCACGATGATGTTGGCGTAGTCGTCGACCCGGGCGGTGAAGCCGGGGTGGATGGGCACGGTCGAGCCGAACTCCTCGATGATCACCGGGCCGCTGAGCACCTGACCGGCCGGCAGGTCGGGGCGCCAGAAGATCGGCGTCTCGACGTACCCGGCCTCGGCGTCGAAGCAGATCGAGCGTGAGCCGGTCGGCTGCGGCTCCGGCTTCGCGGCGTCCGCGCGCAGGATCTCGGGGCGCTTGATCGGGCCGATGCCCGACACCCGCAGGTTGACGACCTCGACCTGCTGCGACGCGTCGCCGGAGAAGTCGTAGCCGTAGAGCACGCGGTGCTCGGCGTGGAAGCGGTCCGCGATCGCGGTCAGGGTCTCCGCGGTGACCGGGCCGTCCGGCACACCGACACGGACCTCGAAGGCCTGCCCGAAGTAGCGCACGTCGGCGGTGCGCACGAACACGTGGTCGGCCTCGGCGAAGCCCTCCTTGCCGAGGGCCTCCGCGGCGCGCGCCTGCAGGACGTCGTACTCGCGCTGGAGGTCGGCCGAGTCGACGTTCTCCTGGAGCGCGACGTGGGTCTGGACGTAGTCGTTCTTGACGTCGACGGTGAGCAGGCCGAAGGCCGAGACGTTGCCCGGGTTCGGCGGGACCAGCACGGTCGGGACGTTGAGGATGTCCATCAGCCGGCACAGCAGCAGGGAGCCCGATCCGCCGAACGTGGTGAGGGCGAAGTCGCGCACGTCGAGGCCGCGCTTGACCGTCACCTGGCGCAGCGCGTTGGCCTGGTTCCACGCGGAGATCTCGAGGATGCCGGTGGCACACGCCTCGGCCGAGATGCCGAGCTTGCCGGCCAGCTGCTGGATCGCCGCCGTCGCGGCGTCGACGTCGAGCGGGATCTCGCCACCGAGCAGGTGGGGAGGGATCCGGCCGAGGAAGACGTGCGCGTCGGTGATGGTGACCTCGGTGCCGCCCTTGCGGTAGCAGATCGGGCCCGGGTCGGCGCCGGCCGAGTGGGGGCCGACCTTGAGCGTGCCCTCGGGCGAGAGCCAGGCGATGGAGCCGCCGCCGGCACCCACGGTGACGACGTCGATCATCGGGATCTTGGACGGGTAGACGCCGACGCTGCCCTCGGTGGTCAGCGTGGGCTCGCCGTCGATGACGACCGACACGTCGGTCGACGTACCGCCGCCGTCGGAGGTGAGGACCTTGTCGAAGCCCGCGACCTTGGCGATCAGCGCCGCGCCGAGCGCGCCGGCCGCCGGGCCGGAGAGCACGGTGGTGATCGGCTGGTGCACGACCTCGTCGGCCGAGAGCACGCCGCCGTTGGACTTCATCACGTAGAACGGCACGGTCCGGCCGGTCTGCGTGGCCAGGCGGTCCTTGATGTTGTTGACGTAGCGGCTGAGCTTGGGCTTGACCGCGGCGTCGACGAGGGTGGTCATCGAGCGCTCGTACTCGCGGTACTCGCGCAGCACCTCGCTGGAGATGGAGACGACGGCGTCGGGGTGCTCCTCGGCGATGATCTCGCGCATCCGCTCCTCGTGCGCCGGGTTGGCGTACGCGTGCAGGAAGCAGACCCCCAGCGTGTCGATGCCCTTGGCCTTGAACCAGCGGGCGACCTCACGGGCCTTCTCCTCGTCGAAGGGACGGATCTCGCTGCCGGTGAAGTCCATCCGGCCGCCGACGCCCTTGACCAGGTCGCGCGGGACGATCCGGTCCGGCTTCACCCAGAAATAGGAGTTGCCGTAGCCGTCGGGCACGGACTGACGGGCGATCTCGAGCATCGCCTCGTAGCCCTCGGTGGTGACGAAGCCGAGCGCGTCCACCTTGCCCTCGAGGAGCTGGTTGGTCGCGACCGTGGTGCCGTGGCTGACGGCGACCACGTCGGCGAACTCCGCCCCCGCGATGCCGAGCACCTTGTCGATGCCCGCCAAGAACCCGTCGGCCGGGTTCCCCGGCGTGCTCGGGGTCTTGGTCGTGACGACCTCACCACTGTCCTCGTCGAAGGCCACGACGTCGGTGAAGGTGCCGCCCGTGTCGATGCCGATCCTGATCCGCCTTGCTGTCATGGCTCACATTCAAGTGAGCCAGATCGCTTCGCACGACGGCATGATCTGCCGAGGGATCCGGGTGTTGTGGGCAGATGTTGCCCGGGGTTCGGGTCGGCCCGGAAAAAGTAACACGCTGTCCACCTGACTACCCGGCGCTGGTCAGCAGGAACGGGCCGGATTCGGGCCTTCGGCTGCTGAGAACAGCCAGGCAGTCGGGTGGACAGCGTGTTACTTCGGGCCGCCGGGAGTGCCGCAACTCAGCGGGCGGCGAGCCCCTCGAACGCGAGCGCGACCTCCAGCAGCTGCCGGTCGGCACCGTGCCGGGCGACCAGCTGGACGCCGACGGGGAGGCCGTCGGCCGTCGTACCGAAGGGCACGGAGATGGCGGGGCAGCCGGTGACGGTGATGAAGTACGCCGAGCGCATCCAGTCGAGGTACGTCGCCATCGGCTTGCCGTTGATCTCGCTGGGGAACTCCTGGGTGGCCGGGAACGGCGGCACCTGGGAGACCGGCAGCACCAGCACGTCGTGGTCGCCGAAGAACAGCCGCATCGTCTCCGACAGTGCGGTGCGCTGCGTGTAGCCGCGGGCGATGTCGGCGCCGGTGAGCGACTCTCCCGCCCGGATGTTGTCGGCGAGCGACGGCTTGAAGGCGTCGGGGTGCTCGGCGAGCAGCCGGCCCAGCTTGGCCTGGAAGTGCCAGGCGCGCAGGGTGCGGAAGGTGTCCTCGGCCAGCGACAGGTCGGGCGCGGCGCCGGAGACGGCGGCACCGGCACCGGCCAGCGCGGTGCCGGCGGACTCCACGACGGCCGCGACCTCGTGGTCGACCTCGAGCGCCCCACCGAGGTCCACGCTGAGCGCGACCCGCAGCCCTGCCAGCGTGGCCGGCTCGGGGGTGGCGAACGACGAGCCCGGGTCGCCCAGGGCCTGCGGTGCCCGGGGGTCGGGGCCGGCCATGACGGACAGCAGCAGTGCCAGATCCCCGACGTTGCGGGCCATCGGCCCGCCGACGGACGTGGACTCCCACTGGTTGTAGAGCGGCCACTCGGGCACCCGGCCCAGGCTGGGGCGCATGCCGACGACGCCGCAGAAGGACGCGGGGTTGCGCAGCGAGCCGCCCATGTCGGAGCCGTCGGCCAGCGGCACCATGCCCGCGGCCAGGGCGCAGGCCGCTCCCCCGCTGGACCCGCCCGCGGAGCGGGTCGGGTCGACCGGGTTGAGGGTGGTGCCGAAGACCTTGTTGAAGGTGTGCGAGCCGGCGGCGAACTCGGGGACGTTGGTCTTGCCGATCGTCACCGCGCCCGCGCCGCGGACCCGCTCGACGATGAGCTCGTCACGCTCGGGCACGTTGTCGGCCATCACCGTGGAGCCGTACGTCGTCCGCCAGCCCCCCACCGCATGGGTGTCCTTGAACGCGAACGGCAGGCCGTGCAGGGCCCCGACGTCGGCACCCGAGGCGAGCGCCTCGTCGGCGGCCGCGGCGCCCGCGCGGGCGCGCTCCTCGTCCAACGAGACGATGGCGTTGAGCTGCGGGTTGCGCTCGGCGATCCGGTCCAGGTGCAGGTCGAGCAGCTCCCGCGCCGAGATCTCCCGGCGTCGTACGGCGGCCGCCTGGTCGCGCGCGGTGGCGTCGACCGTGAGCGGGGAGCTCATCGACGACGGCCCAGCAGGCCACCGACGATGACTCCGGCGAGCACGAGCCCACCACCGACGGCGACGCCCATCAGGAAGGACTCGCCGCCCACCGCGGCACCGGCTCCGGCACCCGCACGGGTCGCCGACTTCGGCGCGGCGGCGAAGACCGGCGCGCCCTCGGCGGACACGGCCGGCTCGGCCGCGGCGACCTCGGCCGGCAGCCCGTTCGCGATGACCTTCTCGACGTTGCCGAAGAACTCGGCCGCCATCCGGCGCGAGACGCTGGTCAGCATCCGCTGGCCGACGCCGCCGATCATGCCGCCGACGACCGCGTCGGCGTCGTAGGACAGGACGGTCTCCGCGCCGGAGCCCGCGAAGGTGACGAGCACCGTCGCGTCGATCGTGCCCGGGGCGCCCGACCCCTTGAGCTTCATGGTCAGGCCCTCGCCCTTGCGCAGGTCCTCGAGCACGCAGGATCCGGAGTAGGTGCCCTTGATCGCCGCGACCCCGGCGCTGACCGTCATCGCGTAGGCGTTCTCGCCGGTCGCCTCGAGGCGCTCGCAGCCGGGAATGGTCGCGACCAGCACGCGCGGGTCGAGGATCGCGTCCCAGACCTTGTCGACGGGGGCGGCGATGGTGTTCTGACCGGAGATCTTCACTTCGGCTCCTGAGCGTGGTGCGCGGCGCGGAGCGCGAACAGCTCCGACGGCGAGATGGGCATGGCGGTGATGGGCAGCCGCTCGGCGTCCTCGATGGCGGCGGCGAAGGCGGCGGACCCGGGGATCACGCCGGCCTCGCCCGCACCCTTGATGCCGAGCGGGTTGAGCGGAGACGGCGTCTCCAGGTGGTCGATCTCGATGCTCTCGGGCACCTCGGTGACATAGGGCATGAGGAAGTCCATGAACGACGCGTTGAGC
The DNA here is from genome assembly GCA_029961745.1 of Nocardioides sp. L-11A. Classification (NCBI taxonomy): domain Bacteria; kingdom Bacillati; phylum Actinomycetota; class Actinomycetes; order Propionibacteriales; family Nocardioidaceae; genus Nocardioides; species Nocardioides sp. L-11A. Next base: position 1,544,402 of record CP124680.1, on the reverse strand, counting down.
AGCTGGCCGGACTCGTCGTAGGCCATCCGCTCGTAGAGCGCGCCGCCGACGCCCTGCGCGACGCCGCCGTGGATCTGGCCCTCGACGATCATCGGGTTGATCAGGTGCCCGCAGTCGTGGACGACGGCGTACTTGAGGATCCGGATCTCCGCGGTCTCGACGTCGGTCTCGACGATCACGGCGTGCATGCCGGAGGCGAAGGTCGAGCGCGGCGGCGAGTAGAAGTCCTTGCCCTCCAGGCCCGGCTCGTCGTCCTCGGCGACCGGCGGCTTCGTCGGGTCGCCGACATTGAACTGGGTGGCGGCCTTGGACGCCTCGTCGAAGGCGTAGCGCAGCGGGTTGGACAGGACCGCGACCGTGCCGAGTGGGATCGAGCTGTCGGTGCCCTTGACGCTGACGACGCCGTCGACGATCTCGAGGTCGTCGACGTCGGCCTCGAGCGCGTCGGCCGCGATCCGCAGGGCCTTCTCCTTGGCCCGCTTGGCGGCCAGGTGGATCGCCGAGCCGCTCATCACGGCGGCACGGGAGGCGAAGGTGCCGACGGCGTACGCCATCCGACGGGTGTCGCCGGTGGTGATCTCGACGTCCTCGAACCTCACCCCCAGCTCGTCGGCGACGATCTGCGCGAACGCCGTCTGGTGGCCTTGGCCCTGCGAGGTCAGGCCGGTCGCGACCTTGACCTTGCCGGAGGTCTCGATGTGCACGTGCGCACCCTCGTAGGGGCCGACGCCGGTGCCCTCGACATAGCAGGCCAGGCCGAGGCCGACCCGCTTGCCCTCGGCCGCCTTCGCGGCACGGAAGTCCTCGAAGTGGTCCCAGTCGACGAGCTCCTTGATCTTGTCGAGCATCGCCGGGTAGTCGCCGGAGTCGTAGGTGAGCTCGCGGCCGTCCTGGAAGATCAGGCCCTGGTCGTAGGGGAACTCGTCGGGCTGGATGAAGTTCACGGCGCGCACGTCGGCGCGGTCCTTGCCCAGCTCGGCCGCGATCGCGTCCATGGTCCGCTCCATCACGAAGCAGCCCTGCGGACGGCCCGCGCCGCGGTACGGCGTGACGATGACCGTGTTCGTGTAGAGCGAGTCGAACTGCACGTGGTAGGCGCCCGGCTTGTAGGGGCCGAGGAGCTGCGTCGAGGTGATGATCGGGACGATCAGGCCGTACGGCGTGTACGCGCCGTGGTCGTGCCAGAAGCGCACGTCCAGACCCAGTACCCGGCCGTCGTCGTCGAAGCCGACCTCGACGTGGTGCACCTGCGAGCGCTCGTGGGCCGAGGAGATGAAGTGCTCGCGCCGGTCCTCGGTGAACTTCACCGCGCGGCCCAGCTTCTGCGCCGCGAGCGGGACGAGCAGCTCCTCGGGCCAGGGGTGCACGATCTTGACGCCGAAGCCGCCGCCGACGTCGGGCGTGATGACGTCGACCTGGCCGAGGTCGAGACCGAGCTTGGCCGCCACCGCGGCGCGGACGCCGGTGGAGGTCTGCGTCGACGTCCACACCTGGAGCCGGTTCTGGTCCGGGTCCCAGCGGGCGGCGGTGCCGCGGCCCTCCATCGGCATGCAGGCGCTGCGCTCGATCGTCAGGTCGAGCGAGAGCGTGCGGGGCGCGGCCGCGATGGCCGCGGCGGCGTCGCCGTTGGACTGCTCCATGCGCGCGGCCACGTTGCCGGGTACGTCGTCGTGGACCAGGTTCGCGCCGTCGCGGGCCGCCTCGATGCCGACGACGGCGGGCAGCAGCTCGTACTCGACGACGATCTGCGCGAGGGCGTCCTCGGCGACGTAGCGGTCGTCGGCGACCACGAGGGCGATCGCCTCGCCGACGTAGTTGACCTCGTCCTTGGCCAGCGCGTACTGCGTGCGGCCGTGGGTCAGCGTGGGGTGCGGGATGAGCAGCGGCAGCGGCTCGGCCATCGCGCCCTCGAGGTCGTCGTAGGTCCACACCGCGTGGACGCCCTCGACGTCGAGCACGGCGTCGACGTCGATCGACAGGATCCGGGCGTGGGCGTGGGGACTGCGCAGGACGGCGGTGTGCAGCGCGTCCGGGGCGACGTCGTCGACGTACCGGCCGGTGCCGCGGACCAGGCGGTCGTCCTCGACCCGCTGGACCTTGGCGCCCATCATCTTGGTGGTCATGCCGCACCCCCCTCGGGCGTGCGGTCGTCGCGGGCCAGCTCGGCGGCACGGCACACGGCCTTGACGATGTTCTGGTAGCCCGTGCAGCGACACAGGTTGCCGGCGATCATGTCGCGCGCCTCGTCCTCGGTGGGCTCGGGGTTCTCCGCGATGCCGGCGGTGATGGTGGTCAGGAAGCCGGGCGTGCAGAAGCCGCACTGGAGGCCGTGGCACTCCCGGAACGCCTGCTGCACCGGGCCGAGCTCGCCGTCCGGCCGGGCGAGGCCCTCGACGGTGGTGATGTCGTGGCCCGCGGCGGTGACGGCGAACATGAGACAGCTGCGCATCGGCTGGCCGTCGACCAGGACGGTGCAGGCGCCGCAGACGCCGTGCTCGCAGCCGACGTGGGTGCCGGTGAGCCCCAGGTCGTGGCGCAGCGCGTCGGACAGCAGCCGCCGGGCCGGCACCGCCACGTCGTGGTCGGTGCCGTTGACCGTCAGCCTGATCTCGTGCTGCTTCTCGCTCATCGGCTTCCCCCAGCCCGGGTGCGGGCGTCGTCGTAGGCGGCGGTCACGACCCGCGCGGTCAGCACGGTGGCCAGGTGCGCGCGGTAGTCCGCCGTGGCATGGATGTCGGTCTCCGGCTCGAGTACGGCGAGCGCGGCCTCGGCCGCACGGGCCAGCGACGCGTCGTCGAGCTCGCCGCCGAGCGCGTCGGTGAGGTCGACCACGGCCGGGATGTCGGACACCGACAGGTAGCCGGCCTTCGCCGACACGAGCCGGTCGCCGTCAGCACGATCGATGGTGACGACCGCCGCGACCCCGCACATGGCGTAGTCGCCGTGGCGGCGGGCGATCTCCTCGAACGCCACGCCGGTGCTCGCCGGCAGGGCGGGGAAGAACGCCTCGACCGCGATCTCGTCGTGGTGCAGGCTGGACTCGAGCGGGCCGACGTACAGCTCCTCGACCGGGATCGTCCGGCGGCCGGCGGGGCCGACCACGTCGAGCGAGCCGCCGAGGAGCTGCAGCACCATCGGCATCTCGGCCGCGGCATCGGCGTGGACGAGCGAGCCGACTGTCGTACCGCGGTTGCGGATGGTGGCATGGGCGACGTTGGCGAGGGCCGCGGTGACCAGCGGCTGGACCCGCGCCACGTCCGGGTCGGCGAGCACTCGGGCGTGCCGGGCGAGTGCACCGACCCGCACGCCCTCGGCGTCGACCCGGACGTGGTCGAGGTCGGGCAGCTCGTTGATGTCCACGAGCACGGCCGGCGCCGCCAGCCGCATCGAGAGCAGCGGGACCAGGCTCTGGCCGCCGGCGAGGACCTTGGCCTCCGGGTGCCCGGCCAGGGCCTGGAGGGCTTCCTCCAGGGTCCCCGGCCGGACGTAGTCGAACGGTGCGGGCTTCACAGCCTCTTGGTCACCTCTCCTGAAGTGGCGTCGGTGGAGCGTCCCTTCACGGCGTGGAAGAAGACGATGACGAGGATCGTGCCGAGAGCGATGCCGCCGAGCTCGAAGTCGTCGGTGATCTTGAGCGTGACGCCGCCGATGCCGGCGATCAGGCCGGCGGCGAGACCGACCATGTTGACCGGGTTGCCGAAGTCGACCCGGTTCTCGACCCAGATCTTGGCGCCGACCAGGCCGATCATGCCGTAGAGCACGAGCGTGATGCCGCCGAGGACACCGCCCGGGGTCGCGTTGACGATCGCCCCGAACTTGGGGCACAGGCCCAGCAGGATGGCCACGATGCCGGCGACGTAGTAGGCCGCGGTCGAGTAGACCTTGGTGGCGCCCATGACGCCGATGTTCTCGGCGTACGTCGTCGTCGGCGAGCCGCCGAAGAGGCTGGCGAAGGCGGTCGCGGCACCGTCGGCGCCGATCGCGCGGCCCATGTACGGGTCGAGGTTGTCGCCGGTCATCTCGGCGACCGCCTTGACGTGGCCGGTGTTCTCGGCGATCAGGGCGATGACGCCGGGCAGGACGAGCAGGATGAAGGTCATCGAGAAGCTGGGGCCGTGGACGACGGAGACGCCGTCGGCGAGGTCGCCGCTCGGGAAGCCGATCCAGTCAGCCGCCTTCACGCCGGCCCAGGAGACGCGGTCGTGCTCGACCGCGTCAGGACCGGTCGGCAGCACCGAGGTGATGGTGCCGAACAGCTTGTCCGCGAGGAACGAGACGATATAGCCGAAGATCAGCGCGAGGAACACGGCGATCCGCGACCAGAAGCCCGGCAGCAGGACGGACGCGCAGACCATGAACGCCGCGGTGGCCAGGGCGATCCACTGGTCCTGGGGCCAGTAGGTGCCGGCGACGACCGGGGCCAGGTTGAAGCCGATGAGCATGACCACCGCGCCGGTGACGGCGGGCGGCAGGATCTTGTGGATCAGTCCGGCGCCGGCGAAGTGCACGGCGACGCCGATCGCGGCCAGCACGAGACCGGCGACCAGGATCGCGCCGGTGACGTCGGCCGAGTCACCGCCCTGCGCGCGGATCGCGGCCACACCGGCAACGAACGAGGCGCTGGTGCCGAGGTAGCTCGGCACCTTGTTGTTGCAGACCAGCAGGAAGCCGATCGTGCAGATACCCGAGAACATGATGGCGAGGTTGGGGTCGAGGCCCATCACGATCGGGAACACGAAGGTCGCGCCGAACATGGCGACGACGTGCTGTGCTCCCAGGCCTACGGTTCGCCCCCAAGGGAGCCGTTGGTGCGGCGCTACCGGTTCGCCGGGCGCCGGGTTGACTACCTCCCACTTGAACATCGACATGCTGAGTCCTCCTGATCTGGGGCTGCTCGACTTGGTGCTCCCTTGATGGTGCCGTCGAGGCTCCCCAACCTATTGAGGGCGAGATCACACCTCACTGGCCACTTTCGCCAAAGGATCCGGGGAAAGTGCTGTCGAAGTTTGCCTGTGATTCAGCTCCGCCCTGTCATTTGCTGACGACCTCCAGCACCTTCAGCGCCACGGCGACGTCCAGGCGCAGGTTCTGGTCGGACGCGACCGGTCCGAGGAGCCGCTCGAGCTTCCCGACCCGGTAGCGCATCGTGTTGTAGTGGAAGAACTGCGTGCGCGCGGCCTCCGCGACGTTGAAGTTGGTGTTCAGCAGCACCTGGAGCGTCTCGCGCAGCGTGACCGCCTCCTCGGTGGTCCCGGCGAGCTCCCCGAGCACGTCGTGGGCGAAGGCCCGCAGCTCGTCGGTGTCGGGCACCATCGCGATCAGGCGGTGCAGCCCGAGGTCGTCGAACCAGGTCGTGGTGCTCGGCCCCCGGAACCGGCGCCCGACCTCGAGCGCGCGCCGGGCCTGGCTGTAGCTGTCCGGCAGTCCGGACGGCACCGAGGCCACCCGCCCGACGCCCGCGGTGAACGGGCGCCGGCCGCCGCCCTTGTCGCCGGCCACGGCATGCACGAGGCGCCGGACCAGAGCGGCCGCGGCTCCCGGATCCTCGGCCGGCAGCACGGCCACCACCTCGGAGCCGAAGTCGGCGATCGGGATGGCCCGGTCGACCGAGGCGGCGACCTGACGCCAGGCGTTCGCGAACCGCTCCTGCCAGTGGCGGCGGTCCGCGACCGACGCCGGCGGCTGGTACGACGGCTGCGGGTCGATCTGCGCGGCGAGCACGATCGTCGGGCCGCTCAGGTCCCACCCGAAGCCGACCACGTGCTCGCTGACGAACTCGTCGGAGCCCGCGCGGCCCAGGAAGACGTCGCGCAGGAAGTCACCGCGGTACTTGTTCTCCACCGCGGAGACGGCCTGCTCCCGGGTGATCGAGAGCGACACCGCGGTGGCCGCGCGCTGCAGCGCGACGATCTGCTGCGGCACCATCCCCTCCTCGGCGATCGCGACCAGGTGGCCGAGCGCCTGGTTGGGCGCGGCCAGCGGCTCGCGGTGGACGTGGGCCCCGGTCACCGGCTGACCCTCGTGACCGCCCCGGTCGCCCAGCCACTCGACCCGCAGCCGACCGGTCTCGTCGGTCAGGCCGGCCGCGGTGATCCGCTCCCGCATGGCGTCGTCGATCCGCGCCGCGCGTTCGCGACCGTCGGTGGTGGTCACGGCGACCTGGACGTCGAGGGCGTCGCCGATGGCGGCGACGAGGTCGCCGAGATCCGCTCCGGCCAGCACCAGCTGGGCGAGCGACTCGGCGAGCTCCTCCACGTCCATCACGCCATGGTCCGCGATACCGCCCCCGGTCGTGGCTATCAACTCTTGCCCGACTTCTGCTCGGACGTTGGCAATGCTCACCATTCGATGCACGATACCCAGCCGTTAGCGTCCCAGAGGTGCAACAGGTCACATCGCAGGTCGAGTCGCAGGTCGGAGGAGCCGGCTCGCCGCTGCTGCGCAGCCTGCTCCACGGCCCTCCGGCGACCGGCACGGTCGTGCATGCCGGACGCCAGGCCGTGTACGCCGACCTCGGCGGCCGGATCCTCGGCGTGCTGGCCCGCGGCGCGGTGCACGTGCCCTGCGCGATCGCCACGGCGCTCCCCGAGCTCCCCGACCTGCCCGGCATCGCGGTCGGCGCGCCGGTCGCCACCGGGTCCGGAACGCTCCGGGTCGGCCCGCTGGGTGTGGGCCTCACCCGTCTGGTCTCCTTCGCCACCCCGCCCCTGTCCCCCGCGGCGGCACGCCGGCTGCTCGCCGTCCCCGTGGACCTCGCGCCGGCCCGCGACCAGCTCCCGGCGGACGCCCTCGAGCGGCTCGCCGCCGCCGACCCCGCGGCCGTGTCCGCCCTCGTCGGCCGCGGCGACGGCCTGACCCCCGTCGGCGACGACGTGCTCTCCGGCTGGCTGGTCGCGACCCGCGCTGCGGGGGGCGACACCCACGCCGTGGCCGCGGCGGTCCGCGAGCGGCTCCCGCGCACGACCGGCCTCTCGGCGACGCTGCTGCGCCACGCCGCCGACGGCGAGGCGATCACGCCCTTCCGCAGCGCCCTGGCCACCGGCGACCCTGCCGCGGTCGCCGCGCTGCTCGCCGTGGGCCACACCTCCGGCGCCGGGATGCTGCTCGGCGCCCACCTCGCGCTCTCCTCTCGTGACAGTCAGTCCGCAATCACCAACGAAGCCCTTGAAGGGAGTACTCGATGACCGTCGAGCACGTCGAGATCCGGCCCGGTGCGTACGCCGACAGCGTCGCGCTGCTGCAGGTCAGCCGGGACGTCGCCGCCACGCCCGGCGTCGCCGCCGCCCAGGTGGCGATGGCGACCGAGCTGAACGTGGAGGTGCTGCAGGGCATGGGCTTCACGCTGCCCGCGGCCAGCCCCAACGACATGGTCGTGGCGCTGCGGCTCGACGACGAGTCGGCCCTGTCCGCCGCCCTGGCGGCCGTCGATGCCGCGCTCGCGGCGGCCCGCAAGGGCTCCTCCGGCGGCGAGGTCACCGCGCCGCCGCGCACCACGGGCTCGGCGCTGCGCCGCGCGGGCGGCGACCTGGCGCTGGTCTCGGTGCCGGGCGCCTCGGCCCTCGTCGAGGCGATGGACGCCCTCGACGCCGACGTCGACGTGATGATCTTCAGCGACAACGTCCCGGTCGAGCAGGAGCTCGCCATGAAGCGGATCGCGCGCGAGCGCGGCCTGCTCGTGATGGGCCCCGACTGCGGCACCGCCGTCGTCGGCGGCGTCGGCCTCGGCTTCGCCAACACCGTCTCCCCCGGCAAGGTCGGCGTCGTCGCCGCCTCGGGCACCGGCTGCCAGCAGGTCCTCGCGCTCCTCGACGCCGCGGGCGTGGGCGTCGCCGCCGCGCTCGGCGTGGGCGGCCGCGACCTCTCCGCGGCGATCGGCGGCATCTCCACCATGACCGCCCTGGACCGGCTGGACGCCGACCCGGCGGTCGAGCAGGTCGTCGTGGTGTCGAAGCCCCCGGCCGCCGAGGTGGCCGCCGCGGTCGAGAAGTACGCCGCCGGGCTGACCACGCCGGTGCGCTTCGCCCTGCTCGGCGCCGGCCAGCCCGACCTCACCACGCAGGTCGAGGCACTGCTGGGCGACCTCGGCGTCGCCGTACCGGCCTGGCCGACGTGGGGCACCCCCGCCGCACCGGCCCCCGACGGCGGCAGCGCGCTGCGCGGCCTCTTCGTCGGCGGCACCCTGTGCGACGAGGCGATGCTCCTCGCCGCGGAGACGCTCGGGCCGATCCGCAGCAACATCCCGCTCGCGCCCGACCTGGCCCTCGACAGCAGCCTGCTCGAGCCGGGCCACCTGATGATCGACTTCGGCGACGACGGCCTGACCCGCGGGCGGGCGCACCCGATGATCGACCCGACGCTGCGCCTGGAGCACCTCGCCAAGGTCGCGGCCGACCCCGACACCGCCGTGATCCTGATGGACGTCGTCCTCGGTCACGGCGCCGAGGACGACCCGGCCGCCGGGCTCGCCCCGGCGATCGCCGCGGCCCGCGCCGTCCGCGAGGTCCCCGTCGTCGTCGCCTGCGTCGGCACCTCCGCCGACCCGCAGGGCCTCACCCGTCAGGCCGAGGCGCTGGCCGCCGCCGGCGCCGAGGTCCACCTGTCCAACGCCGCGGCCACCCGCCGCGCGATCGCTCTCGCCACCGGAGGCGCCCGATGACCACCACCTCCCTGCCCAGCGTCGCCCCCGCCGCCGTCGCCGCGGTCGGTGCCGACATGTTCGCCACCGCCGTCGCCGACCAGGCCGTGCCCGTCGAGCGGGTCGACTGGACGCCGCCGATGGAGGGCACCTCCGACGACCTCGCCACGGTCGCGGCCGACCCCCTGCGCCGCGACGCCAACGCGCTCGCGGTCTCCCGGATGCTCGACGTGCAGGCGATGCTCGTCGGCGTCGCGCCCGCCTCCGAGCTGCTCGGCCTCGAGAAGGGCCAGTTCCTGCACGCCGGGCCGCCCATCGAGTGGGCCCGCGCGTCGGGCCCGCTGCGCGGCGCGCTGATGGGCGCCGCGGCGTTCGAGGGGCTGGTCGAGGACCCGGAGGACGCCGAGGCGCTCTTCGCCGCCGGCACCGAGGTGTCGTTGGAGCCGTGCCACCACCGCAGCGCCGTCGGCCCGATGGCGGGCGTCGTCTCGCCGTCGATGTGGATGTTCGTCCTCGAGGACCCGGCCACCGGTCGGCGCACCTACTGCTCGCTGAACGAGGGTCTCGGCAAGGTGCTGCGCTACGGCGCCTACGGCCCCGAGGTGCTCGAGCGGCTGCGCTGGATGCGCGACGTGCTCGGGCCGCTGCTCGGCGAGGCCGTCTCCGCCGCCGGTCCGGTCGACGCGACCGCGATCCTCGGCCAGATGCTGCAGATGGGCGACGAGGCCCACAACCGCAACCGGGCGGGCACCCTGATGCTGCTGCGCGACATCGCGCCGTCGCTGGTCCGCTCCTCGCGCTCCTCGGAGGAGGTCGCCGAGGCGTTCGCCTTCATGGGCGGCAACGACCACTTCTTCCTCAACGTCGCCATGCCGGCCTGCAAGCTGGCGCTCGACGCGGCGCGCGACGTACCGGGCTCGACGATGGTGGTCGCGATGGCCCGCAACGGCACGGACTTCGGCATCCAGGTGTCCGGCACCGGCGACCAGTGGTTCACCGGCCCCGCCCAGCTGGCCGACGGCCTGTTCCTGGGCGACTACGGCCCCGACGACGCCAACCCCGACATCGGCGACTCCGCCATCACCGAGACCGCCGGCATCGGCGGCTTCGCGATGGCGGCGGCACCCGCCATCGTCCGCTTCGTCGGCGGCACCGTCCCGGACGCGCTGGCCACCAGCCGTCGGATGCGCGAGATCACCATCGGCGAGAACAATCGCTGGCCGATCCCCGTGCTCGACTTCGCCGGCGCCGCCACCGGCATCGACGTCTCGTCGGTGTGCCGTACCGGCATCCTGCCGCAGATCAACACCGGCATGGCCGGCAAGGTCGCCGGCGTGGGTCAGGTCGGCGCCGGCCTGGTCACGCCGCCGGCGTCGATCTTCCCGGCCGCGCTGGCCGAGCTGGCCCGGCGCACGCGGGACCGCGCCTGACCAGTCGACTCAGTCGACTCAGTCGACGCGATCGATGACCAGCGGCCGGGGCGTGTACGACGTCCCGGCCGCTGCCACGTCGTAGGACCCCTCGAGCGCGGCGAGTGCCCGCTCGAAGCGCTCGGGGGTGTCGGTGTGCAGGGTGAACAGCGGCGCGCCGGCCGTCACGGCGTCACCCGGGCGGGCGTGCCAGACGACGCCGGCACCGGCCTGCACCGGGTCCTCCTTGCGCTCGCGGCCGGCCCCGAGGCGCCAGGCGGCGATGCCGACGGACAGCGCGTCGAGGCGGGTGAGGACGCCGTCGGTCGGGGCGGTGACGACGTGCTGCTCGCGGGCGACGGGGAGGGCGGCGTCGGGCTCCCCGCCCTGGGCCTGGATCATCCGCCGCCAGGCATCCATCGCGGAGCCGTCGGCGAGCCTGTCGGCCGGGTCGACGTCGTCGCGCCCGGCGCCCGCGAGCATCTCCCGGGCCAGGGCCAGGGTGAGCTCGACGACGTCGGCGGGACCGCCGCCGGCGAGCACCTCGACCGACTCGGCGACCTCGATGGCGTTGCCGGCCGTGTGGCCGAGCGGCACGGACATGTCGGTGAGCAGCGCCACCGTGCGGACGCCCGCGTCGGTGCCCAGCGCCACCATCACCTCGGCCAGCTCCCGCGCCCGGTCGACGTCCTTCATGAAGGCGCCGCTGCCGACCTTGACGTCGAGGACGAGGGCGCCGGTGCCCTCGGCGATCTTCTTGCTCATGATCGACGACGCGATGAGCGGGATCGCCTCGACGGTGCCGGTGACGTCGCGCAGCGCGTAGAGCTTCTTGTCCGCCGGCGCAAGGCCGTCGCCGGCGGCGCAGATGACCGCGCCGACCGACTCGAGCTGCGCGAGCATCTCCTCGTTGGACAGCTGCGCCCGCCAGCCGGGGATCGACTCCAGCTTGTCGAGGGTGCCGCCGGTGTGGCCCAGCCCCCGCCCCGACAGCTGGGGTACGGCGACCCCGCACGCCGCGACGAGGGGGGCGAGCGGCAGCGTGATCTTGTCGCCGACTCCCCCGGTGGAGTGCTTGTCCGTCGTCGGGCGGGTGAGCGAGGAGAAGTCCATCCGCTCGCCGGAGGCGATCATCGCCGCGGTCCAGTCGGAGATCTCACGGCGGTCCATGCCGTTGAGGAGGATCGCCATCAGCAGCGCGGACATCTGCTCGTCGGCGACGGCGGCGCGGGTGTAGGCGTCGACCATCCACTCGATCTGGCTGCTGCTGAGGGTCCGTCCGTCGCGCTTGGCGTGGATCACCTCGACGGCGTCGTGCTGCTGGCCCGACGGGGCGCTCTGGCTGCTCACGGTGCGTTTGTACCAGGAACGGCCACGCGGTCGAGATCCTCGGGCCCGAACGCCTGCGGCAGGACCGCGTCCATCGGCAGCACTCCTCGGGGCGTCAGCACCTCCAGCGCGGCGCCGCCGGCCTCCCACAGCAGCTGGCGGCAGCGGCCGCACGGCATGATCACCTCGCTCGCGCCGCGCGGGTCGAGGGTGACGCACACGAAGTGGGCCAGCCGGCCACCGCCGGTGGCGTGCAGCTGCGAGACGAGCCCGCACTCGGCGCACAGGGTGACGCCGTACGCCGCGTTCTCGACGTTGCAGCCCACCACCAGACGTCCGTCGTCGGCGAGGGCGGCGGCGCCCACCCGGAAGCCGGAGTAGGGCGCATAGGCCCGCGCGGCGATGTCGCTCGCCGCCCGCGTGAGGGAGTCCCAGTCGACCACGGCGTCACGCTAGTCGCCGGGGGCCGCCTGCGCGAGGATCTTCCGCAGACCGACCTGTGGACGAGAAATGTCCCAAGTTGGTAACCGTTTCGACGAATGCGCTTCCCGCAGAGCGGTCCGTGGGTGAGGATGCACCCCGGGATACCAGCACCTCTGCTGGGCGAACCAAGAACAAGCTGCCCTGCGACTCGGAGCCGGGCGTCGACCTGGAGGACATCTGTGAAGACCTGGAAGAGGACGACGGCCGCCGCGGCCGTGGCGCTGATGGCGAGCGCGGCCCTGGCCGCCTGTGGGGACGCCCCCGACGACGACGACAAGGGCGCATCGGAGAAGAGCGACTTCCTCCCCTGCATCCTCTCCGACGCGGGCGGCTTCGACGACAAGTCGTTCAACCAGCTCAGCTACGAGGGCGTGCAGGACGCCGCCAAGGAGCTCGGCAGCGAGTACAAGGAGTTCGAGTCCAAGAACGAGAACGACTACGCCGGTGCGCTCGAGCAGTTCGTCGCCCAGGGCTGTGACGCGATCGTGACCGTCGGCTTCGCGCTCTCCGCCGCGACCGTCGAGTCGGCCACGGCCAACCCGGACATCGAGTACATCCTCATCGACGACGCCGCCGACAACGACTTCGACGGCACCAAGGACGCCGACAACATCAAGCCGATCCTCTACGACACCGCGCAGGCCGCGTTCCTCGCCGGCTACGCGGCGGCGGACTACACGAAGACCGGCGTCGTCGGCACCTACGGCGGCCAGCCGTTCCCGACCGTCACCATCTTCATGGACGGCTTCAAGCAGGGCGTCGACTACTACAACGAGAAGAAGGGCAAGGACGTCAAGCTCTTCGGCTGGGAGGGCAACGACAAGGGCGTCTTCACCGGTGGCTTCGATGCCAACGAGAAGGCGACCAACGCCGCCAAGCAGATCCTCGACCAGAACGCCGACGTGATCCTGCCGGTCGGTGGCCCGATCTACCAGGGCGCGCTCACCGCGATCAAGGACTCCGGCAAGGACGTCGCGATGATCGGCGTCGACGCCGACTTCTTCGAGACCGACCCGAACACCCAGGACCTGGTCCTGACGTCGATCCTGAAGAACATGAAGATCTCGACGACCGAGGCCGTGGTGGCCGCGGGCAACGACGAGTTCGACACCGAGGCGTACGTCGGCACGCTCGAGAACGACGGGGTCGGCATCGCGCCGTTCCACAACTTCGAGTCGAAGATCTCCGACACGCTGCAGGCCGAGCTCGACGAGGTCAAGGCCGGGATCATCGACGGCAGCATCCCGGTGGCGTCCTACCTCAACCAGTGACACCCACCTGCCCTCCGTCGGCCGTGCGCTGACCGCAGGGCGGAGACACCCTCCGGGGGAGGTCGGTTCCGACCTCCCCCGGAGGCGTTCGCGCCGGACCGCCCACCGTGTCCCCGGCGGAACTGCTGGCTTCTGCACTCCCGCTCCGAGAGGATTCCCCCATGACGCTCGAACTCCGGGGCATCACCAAGCGCTTCGGCCCCCTGGTCGCCAACGACCGGATCTCCCTCACCGTCAACGAGGGCGAGATCCATGCCCTCCTCGGTGAGAACGGCGCGGGCAAGTCCACCCTGATGAACGTGCTCTACGGGCTCTACCAGGCCGACGAGGGCGAGCTGGTCCTCGACGGCGAGGTGCGGAGGTTCGCCGGGCCCGGCGACGCGATGGCCGCCGGCATCGGCATGGTCCACCAGCACTTCATGCTGGTCCCCGTCTTCACCGTCGCCGAGAACGTCATGCTCGGCAACGAGGCCACCGGCTTCGCCGGGACCCTCGACATCGGCGCCGCGCGCGAGCGGGTCCGGGAGATCTCCCAGCGGTTCGGGTTCGACGTCGACCCCGACGCGCTGGTCGAGACCCTGCCCGTCGGCGTCCAGCAGCGGGTCGAGATCATCAAGGCGCTCTCCCGCGACGCCCGCGTGCTCGTCTTCGACGAGCCGACCGCGGTGCTGACCCCGCAGGAGACCGACGAGCTGATGGGCATCATGCGCCAGCTCCGCGAGTCCGGCACCGCGATCGTCTTCATCAGCCACAAGCTGCGCGAGGTGCGCGCCATCGCCGACCGGATCACCGTGATCCGGCGCGGCGCCGTCGTCGGCGAGGCCAGCCCCACCGCGACCAACGCCGAGCTCGCCTCGCTCATGGTCGGCCGGCCGGTGGAGCTGACCGTGCACAAGGAGCCGGCCCAGCCCGGGCCCGACGCCCTCGTCGTCCGCGACCTGCGGGTGCTCGACGAGACCGGCCACACCCACCTCGACGGCATCAGCTTCTCGATCGCCCGGGGCGAGGTGCTCGGCGTGGCCGGCGTCCAGGGCAACGGGCAGACCGAGCTCACCGAGGCGATCATGGGCCTGCAGACCCACGTGCGCGGCTCGATCCGGCTGGGCGAGCACGAGCTGGTCGGGAGGTCGGTGCGCAAGGTCCTCGACGCCGGCGTCGGCTTCGTGCCCGAGGACCGGCAGGTCGACGGCCTGGTCGGCGAGTTCACCATCGCCGAGAACCTCATGCTCAACCGCAGCCACGGCAAGCCGTTCGTGTCCGCCGGCACGGTCCGCAGCGGGGTGCTCGAGGAGTTCGCCCAGCGCAAGCTCGTCGAGTACGACGTCCGCGCGTCCGGCATCCAGGCCAGGGCCAACCAGCTCTCCGGCGGCAACCAGCAGAAGGTCGTCGTCGCCCGCGAGCTCTCCCGCGACCTCAGCCTGCTGGTCGCCGCCCAGCCGACCCGTGGGGTCGACGTCGGCTCCATCGAGTTCATCCACAAGCAGGTCGTCGCCACCCGGGACTCCGGTGTCCCGGTGCTCCTGGTGTCCACCGAGCTGGACGAGATCGTCGCCCTGTCCGACCGGATCATGGTCCTCTACCGCGGGCAGGTGGTCGGCATCGTGCCGGCCGACACCCCCCGCGAGACCCTCGGCCTGATGATGGCCGGCGAGCGCCCCGAAGGGACGGCCGCGTGAGCACGAACGACGAGACCCAGCCCACCGACCACGAGTCCGGCCGCTTCAGCGGCGTGCTGCGCGAGATCGTGCTCGGCAACGCCCTGGTCTCCGTGCTCTCGGTCGTCCTCGCGGTCCTGGTCGGCTCGCTGATGATCCTGCTGACCGACGAGAACGTGCGCGACACGGTCGGCTACATCGGGGCCCGCCCCGGCGACTTCTTCAGCGCCGTGTGGACCGCCATCTCCGATGCCTACTCCGCGCTGTTCCGGGGCGCGATCTACAACACCAACGTCGAGGGCTTCGAGGGCCGGATCAAGCCGCTGACGGAGACCCTCAAGTTTTCCGCCCCGCTGATCCTCGCCGGTCTCGGCGTCGGCCTCGCGTTCCGCGCCGGCCTGTTCAACATCGGCGGTCGCGGGCAGATGCTGCTGGCCGGCGCCGCCGCCGGCTGGGTCGGCGTCGGCATGGACCTGCCGCTCGCCCTGCACCTGCCGCTGGCCGTGCTCGCGGGTGCCCTCGCCGGCGCGCTGTGGGCCGGCATCGCGGGCTTCCTCAAGGCGCAGAGCGGCGCCCACGAGGTGATCGTCACGATCATGCTCAACTACGTCGGCTACTACCTGGTCTTCTACGCGCTCTCGAAGCAGGGCCTGCTCCAGGCACCGGGCTCGCTGAACCCGAAGTCGGAGCCGATGCCGGACTCGGTGATCCTGCCCAAGCTCCTCGGCGACCGGTTCAACCTCCATCTCGGCTTCGTCATCGCGCTCGTCGCGGTCGGCGTCGTGTGGTGGCTGCTCAACAAGTCCGCGATGGGCTTCCGGTTCCGCGCGGTCGGTGAGAACCCCGACGCCGCGCGCGCCTCGGGCATCGACGTCGGCCGGACCTACGTCACGGTGATGCTCATCGCCGGCGGCCTGGTCGGCCTCGCGGGCGTCAACCAGATCCTCGGCACCGCCACGAGCGGCATCACGGTCGACCTCGACGCCGGCATCGGCTTCGACGCGATCACGGTCGCCCTGCTCGGACGGTCCCGCCCGCTGGGCATCCTGGCCGCGGGCCTGCTCTTCGGCGGCCTCAAGGCGGGCAGCTTCTCGATGGCGGCGGCCGAGGGCATCCCCGTCGAGATCGTCCTCGTCATCCAGTCGCTCATCGTCCTGTTCATCGCGGCTCCGCCACTGGTGCGAGCGATCTTCCGGCTCCCGAAGGAGGCGACGGCATGAGCACCACCGCCAAGGTCCCGGTCCCGGTCGACGAGTCGGAGCCCACCAGCGTCCCGCTGCGCACCGCGCTCAAGGCGCCGATCATGCTCGGCGTGGTCACGATGCTGGTCGCGCTGCTGGTCGCCTTCAAGGCCCGCTCCGGCAAGACGACCTTCCGGCTCGCGGCCGACACCGACTTCTTCGACCTGCCGGAGATCACCCTCCCCTCGACCGCCACCGTCGCCACGGTCGTGGTGCTGCTCGCCGCCGGCACGGCCGTCTCGGCGCTGCTGGTCAGCCGCGGCCGTCGTACGCCGGTGTGGCTGGTCGCGCTCTTCGCGGTGGTCGCGATGATCGGCTTCCTCGCCTGGGCCGCGGCCGGCAAGTCGGTCCCGGTGATCGGCCTGCTCGGCGGCTCGATCGCCCTCGCCGTCCCCCTCGTGTTCGGCGCCCTCGGCGGCGTGCTCGGCGAGCGCGCCGGCGTCGTCAACATCGCGATCGACGGCCAGCTGCTGTTCGGCGCCTTCGCCGCCGCGATCTTCGGCACCGTCGTCGGCTCGCCGTGGGGCGGACTGGTCGCCGCGATGCTGGCCGGCGCCCTCGTCGCCCTGGTGCTCGGCTTCTTCGCGATCACCTACTTCGTCAACCAGATCATCGTCGGCGTCGTCCTCAACGTGCTGGTGATCGGCCTGACCAGCTTCCTGTTCGGCCAGGTGCTCGCCGAGCACCCGAAGGAGCTGAACGCGCCCGACCACTTCTCGCGGATCCCGATCCCCGTGCTCGGCGAGATCCCGGTGATCGGGCCGGTGCTGTTCCGGCAGACGATCCTGGTCTACCTGATGTACATCGCCGTCGCGGTCGTCGCGTGGGCGCTCTACCGCACCAAGTGGGGCCTGCGGGTGCGCGCGGTCGGCGAGCACCCGAAGGCCGCCGACACCGTCGGCATCAAGGTCAACCGGACCCGCTACACCACGCTGCTCATCGCCGGCCTGATCGCGGGCGCCGGCGGCGCGACGTACACCCTGGTCTCCGTGCCGCAGTTCGGCGAGGAGATGACCGACGGCGCCGGCTATATCGCCCTCGCCGCCGTCATCTTCGGCCGCTGGGACCCGGTCCGCGCGACCCTGGCGGCGCTGCTGTTCGGCTTCGCGACGAACCTGTCCGGCGTGCTGTCCGTGCTCGGCTCCCCCGTGCCCAGTCAGTTCATGCTGATGCTGCCCTACGTCGTCACGATCATCGCGGTCGCCGGCCTGGTCGGGGCGTCCCGGCCTCCTGCCGCCGACGGCGAGCCGTACCGCAAGGGGTAGCCCGCACGGCCGCAAGCCACCCGCAAGGCCACCGCAAGCGCGGGCGGCGACGCTGGCCCCATGACCAGCACACCCACCCCCTGGCTGCCCGCGTCCTGGGGCCATCCGACCCGGGTCGCCCTGGCCGGCGGGCACCACCTGCGCCCGATGGGGCCGGCCGACGTCGACCTCGACCTGCCCGCGGTGCGGGCCTCCCGGGACCGCCTGTGGCAGATCTACGGGCAGGCGTGGGGCTGGCCCCCGGCAGAGTTGAGCCGCGAGGCCGACCTCGACGACCTCGCCCACCATGCCGCGGAGATCGAGGCACACGAGTCGTTCCTCTACGGCCTCTTCGACGCCGACGAGTCCGTCCTCCTCGGCTGCGTGTACGTCGATCCGCCGGCCAAGGTCGGCGCGGACGCGGACATCTCGTGGTGGGTGGTGGAGGGCGCCGTGGGCAGTGATCTCGAAGCGGCCCTGGATGCCTTCGTCCCGGCCTGGATCGCGGCCGGCTGGCCGTTCGAGCGGCCGCGGTACGTCGGTCGCGACCTGACCTGGCAGCAGTGGCTCGCCCTGCCCGACCTCGTGGAGGATAGCGCATGAACCGCCGTCCCCTCGCCCGGCTCGTCCTCGGCGCCGTCGCCGTCGCGCTCGGCCTGGCCCCGGTCGCCGTACCGACGGCGGCACACGCCGGCCAGGTCGGCGTCACCATCGGCATCACCGGCGCCGGGCGGGTCGAGGTCGTCGAAGGCTCCATCGAGGACGGCGGCGCGACGGCCTGCGACCACACCACCAACCTCGACCACCGGGTCACCCGCACCTGCGGCCGGATCCGCAACGAGGAGCTCTTCGAGGCCTGGGTCTGGCTGCGCCCCTCGTTCTTCGGCGTGCCGAAGGGCTGGGAGTTCGTCGAGTGGCAGGGCTGCGACCAGACCCGCACCAACAGCAGCGGCACCCGGCACTGCGCCGTCCACTCCGCCATCACCGGCAGCGTCGAGAAGTTCCCGGTCGCCGTCTTCCGCGACGCCGAGCCGCCGGAGATCTTCGGCTTCACGTCCACCCAGGTGGTCAACGAGCAGGGTCGGTTCCGGTTCGCCTGGTCCGCCAGCGGCGCGGTGCGCAGTCACTGCCAGCTGGACAACGGAGGCTGGGAGACCTGCACCTCGCCGCGTGTCCTGACCCTTCCCGAGGGTCCGCACCTCTTCGCGGTCCGGGCAGAGGACGCCTCGGGCAACCTGAGCCACAGCTGGTCGCACCAGGTCCACTCGGTCGACACGGCGTTCACCGCGACGCCGCCCCGGCTCACGAACAGCCGCAACGCGAACTTCGCCTTCACCTCGGCGGGCGGCAACGCCTTCGACTGCACCCTCGACGGCTACCAGTTCACCTGCGACAACGGGGCAGGGATCTTCTCGGACCTGATCGACGGCGAGCACACGCTCACGGTCGCGGCCCGCCACGGTCTGTGGGTCGACCCGGTCCCGGTCCGCTGGGACTGGACGGTCGACGCGACCGCGCCGGAGACCACGCTGACCGGCGGCCCCGTCGAGGGCTCGGCGACCACCGACCCGGCAGCCGAGTTCACCCTCGACGCGCCGGGCGCGGTGGACTTCCACTGCACCCTCGACGGGGCGCTCACCCCGTGCTCCCGCGGCGCCGTCCGACTGGACGGGCTCGCCCCCGGACCGCACGTGTTCACCGCCGCCGGGCGCGACCAGGCGGGCAACCGCGACCCGAGCCCGGCCACGCGCTCCTGGACCGTCACCGTCCGCGACACCACCGTCCCGGACACGACCGCACCGGACACCACCCTCGCCGGAGGCCCCGAGGAGGGGTCGATCGCGCTCACGCCCGACGCCGACTTCGAGGTCGGTACGACGGAGGCCGGCGCGGCTCCGGCGTGCACGCTCGACGGCGCCGACCTGCCCTGCGCGACCGGACCGCTCGCCCTCACCGGCCTGGCCCCGGGCACCCACGTGCTCTCCGTGCGCTCGACCGACGCCGCCGGCAACACCGACGCCACCGCCGCCACCCGGACCTGGACCGTCCCCGCGCCGGCCTCCGCACTCGGGGCCCGCAAGGGCTGGAGGCTCAAGCCGGTCGCCGGCAGCTATGCCGGCACGGCGCTGACGGCGAAGCGCAGGAGCGCCGTCGCGACGTACGCGGTCACCGACGCCCGCCGGCTCGCGCTCGTCGTGAGCCGGGGCAAGGCACTCGGCAAGGTCAAGGTGTACGCCGGCAGGCGACTGCTCCGCACCGTGTCCCTCAGGGGCGGCACCGCCACCCGGCAGCTCGTCCCGGTGACGACCTTCGACACCGGCTTCAGCGGCCGGATCCGTGTCGTCGTCGCCACCAGCGGCCGGCCGGTGCGCATCGAGGGGATCGCGGCCCCCACCCGCTGATCCCGGGCGCGCGACGCCGCCGACCGTCAGTGGACGACGATCGGCGGCGTCGTCGCGTCGGTGCGGCCGACACAGGTGATCCGGTAGCTGCCCGGCGGGCCCGCGACCCAGGTGACCTCGGCGACGAAGCGCAGCGCCCGGTCCCGGCGCCAGGTGATCGTGGTCGTCGGCGAGGCATCGTCGGCGACCGGCAGCCAGGCGCCGCCGTCGCGCCGCTCGACGCGGAGGTAGGTCGGCCGCAGCTCGGCATTCGGATGGTCGGTCCCGAAGGTCGCGGTGACCACCTCGCCGGTGCGGGCCGTGACCGGGGCGTGCCGCACTCCCGGTCGCCCGGCCCGGGCCAGGCGCGGCGACCCGACCGGCAGGGTCCAGCGCAGCCGTCGCGGAGGCGGCGGACGACCGGGGTCGACGATGGCGCCGCCGCGCAGGGCGGCGGCGAGCTCGACGACCGCATCCTGGAGCACCGCCAGCTGGTGCCGGCCGAAGACCGTCGAACCCGCCTCGTAGAGCTGCTCGCCGTACTCCTCCGGTGTCGTGACGTAGTGCCCGTAGCCGTTGGCGTAGCCCTGCAGCACCCACATCCTCGACATCGACCCCCAGCTCCGCCGCCACGGCTCGCCGCAGCCGCCAGCCGGCGACGACGGTCACCTCGAACGGCAGGCAGACCAGGTGGAGCCGGCCCCACCGGACCAGCTGGAGCAGGTAGGTCTCCTGCACCCAGCGCAGGCCGCCGACCGGCAGCAACAGGTCCTTCGGCGCGTGGGCCGCCGCGAGCGCGGGGCGGCGCCGGTAGAGCCACCGGCTGATCCGCTCCGGCACCGGGTTGCGCCGGCCCTCGTCGAACAGCGGCGAGCCCGGCCCGTCGGTCAGCTTGCCCGCGGCGAAGCTCGCGCCGAGGATCGCGCGGCCGGTCCGGCCGGACCCGCCGGGGGCGGCGGGACGGTCGGCGAGCCGCACCCACCGATGGCGTACGTCGACCAGCGGCTCCACCTCGACACCGGGTCCGGCGGCGATCCGCCGGGCGGCGGCCAGCTGACGCTCGCCGATGATCCGGGTGTTCTCCCGCTCGTCCGGGGTCGGGCCGGTCGCGGGCCGCAGGTCCAGGTTGGGGCTGAGGTCGCCCGCGTTGGTCTGCGCGAACGCGGTCACCAGGTCGCCGTCCTGCTCCCAGCGATGGGCGGCCCAGCCCTTGTTGTCGGCGCTGATCAACCGGTTGCGGTTGGACATCGAGGTGTTGTGGACGCCGAACCAGCTGATCGCGCCGGCCAGCCCGCCGGCGCGCTCCAGGGTCAGCACCGTCATCCGCGGGTCGATGCCGTCGGGGAACAGCGCCCGCTCCTCGGCGGGATCGCGCTCGAAGGCCGCCCGGGCGCGGTTGGCACTGGCGTCGCGCACCTCGCCGTGCGCCAACCGCAGGGTGGCCGGGGCGAGGTCGGCGTCGGCCCGCGCGATCGCCTCGACCACGCCGTCGACGAGCCGTTCGAAGGTCTGCGGCCGGAAGCCGCCGGTCGTGATGTTGTAGAGGATGTCGTGGCCGTGGCCGCCGGGCCCACAGTGGGTGTGGGTGGCGGTGAGGACGACATTGCCGGCGTCGTAGCGGCCGTCGAGGCGGGCGGCCAGCCGCGCGTGGATCGCCGCCACCGTCGCCTCGAAGAACATGCCGATGTCGGCGACGACGAAGGCCACGCGGCGACTGCCGTCGTCGAGGACGAACGCCCGGGCGTACTGCCGCGACAGGATCCCCCGCGTGCGCTGGTCGGGCATGCCGTAGCCCATCATCCCGACGCCCCACGGCTCGCCGGTGATGTCGGCGCGGGCGCGGCCGGCCCGCCAGCCCCGCGGCGCGTCGCTCACTGCCGTCGGCGCACGGCGTCGCGCAGCGCCTGCTCCGGATCGGTGCCCGCGGCGCGGGCCTCGGCGACCAGCGCGAGCAGCCGCTCCCCCAGGTCCGGCGAGTCCGCCGCCACGTCGGTCGGCAGCCCGGCCCGCTCGCGCCGGGCGAGCACCTTGTCGGCGTACAGCAGGGCGGGGAGGGCGGAGGGCAGCTCCTGGCCTCCGGCGCCGTCGGGACGCTCGGCCTCCTTGATCCGCTGCCAGCGCGCGTCGACCTGCTCGGCGGTCAGGCCCTCGTCCAGGTCGTCGCCGAAGACGTGCGGGTTGCGGCGACGCATCTTCGCGGTGATGCCGCGGGCGACGTCGTCGAGGTCGAAGTCGCCGCGCTCCTCCGCGATCACCGCATGGAAGACGACCTGCAGCAGCAGGTCGCCCAGCTCCTCGGCCACGTGCCCGAAGTCGCCACTGACCTCGGCCTCGTCGATCGCGTCGACCGTCTCGTAGGTCTCCTCGAGCAGATAGCGCACCAGCGAGCGGTGGGTCTGCTCCCGTTTCCAGGGGCACTCGGCGCGCAACCGCCGCATCACCGCGACGAACTCGGCGACCGCTCCGTCCGCGGCCGCGGCCGACGGCCCCGGCACGGCCCTACCCCTGGGGCGCGACCGCCGCCGGGGCCGCGGCCGGGCCGCAGCGCTGGTCGGCCGGCAGGTCCGCGACCTGCTCGGGGCTCAGCGCCGTGGTGTCGGCGGCGGCCTTGGCCTCGCCGCTGACCGGGACCGACAGGGCGTCGCTGCCGAAGGCGCCCGTCTCGGCGTCGTAGCTGCCGAAGACCGGGTTGAAGGTGACGTCGTTGTCGTCGAGCCACTGCGTGATCAGGTCGATGCCGGCGGCGACGGCCTCCTGGCCCTCGACACCGGCGTCGTCGGCGCCGAGCTCGGCGACCGGGTCGCTGAGCCGCTGCTGGATCCAGGTCAGCCACTCGAAGGTCTCGTAGTTGTCGTCGTCGATCGTGCCGAGCGGCTCCCACGCCTGCTGGACCGAGGTGCGGTCGATCGCCTCCGACGGCAGGGTCACGCCGTGCTCGCCGGCGAGGGCGTCGACGGCGACCGCCTGGGTCCAGCCGACGACGAACTGGGCCCGGATCAGCGCCGTCGGCGCGGCGGACGCCTGCGGGTTGGCGGCCCGCAGCGCGCAGTAGTCCTCGACCGCCCGGTCGACCCTGCTCAGCCGGAGCTGCTGGCCCTCGACCTCCGCGGCCAGACCCGGCTTGACGCCGTCGTCGGACACCCCGCAGCCGGCGGCCAGCAGGGCGGTCGCGGACAGCGCCGCCACGGCGGGCAGGAGCCTCGGCACGGACCTGGACGCGAACCTGGGCACGAACGAGGGGCGCACACTCACTCCTTGGGGTCGATGACCGAGTCGATGACGAGTCTGGCCCATTCAAGCAGGGCGACCCCCTCCAGGGGGGTGCCCGTCCGTCCCGGGATGCCGGGACGAGGCACCAGGATCGACTCCAGCTGGTGCTTGACGATCGACTTCGGGTAGAGCCGGTTGAGCCGGATGGTGCGCGACTCGGGCAGCACCACGGGGTGGAAGCGGACGTTCTTGCCGACCGTCGTGATCTCCTTGACCCCGGCCTGGCGGGCCCGGGCGCGGAAGCGCGCGACCAGCAGCAGCGCGGCGACCTGCTCGGGCGGCTCGCCGTACCTGTCGTCCATCTCGGCGGCGATCTCGTCGACGTCGGCGTCGGTGCGGACCTCGGCGAGACGCTTGTACATCTCCAGGCGCAGCCGCTCGCTCGGGATGTAGTCGTGCGGCAGGTGCGCCTCGACCGGGAGCTCGATGCGGACCTCGTCGAGCTGCTCGGGGGCCCCTCCGTCGGACCGGAAGTCGCGCACCGCCTCGCCGACCAGGCGGACGTAGAGGTCGAAGCCGACGTCGGCGATGTGGCCGGACTGCTCGCCGCCGAGCAGGTTGCCGGCGCCGCGGATCTCGAGGTCCTTCATCGCGATCGCCATGCCGCCGCCGAGGTCGGAGTGCTGGGCCAGGGTCGCGAGCCGCTCGTGGGCGGTCTCGGTGAGTGGCTTCTCGGTCGGGTAGAGGAAGTAGGCGTAGGCCCGCTCCCGGGACCGGCCGACCCGGCCGCGCAGCTGGTGCAGCTGGGAGAGGCCGAGGGTGTCGGACCGCTCGATGATCATCGTGTTGGCGTTGGAGACGTCGATGCCGGACTCGACGATCGTCGTGCAGACGAGGACGTCGAAGTTCTTCTCCCAGAAGTCGACCATCACCTGCTCGAGCTGGTGCTCCCCCATCTGTCCGTGCGCGGTCGCGACCCGGGCCTCGGGCACCAGCTCGCGGATCTTGGCCGCGGCCTTCTCGATCGAGCTGACCCGGTTGTGGATGTAGAACACCTGGCCGTCGCGGAGCAGCTCGCGGCGTACGGCGGCCACGACCTGGCGATCCTCGTAGCCGCCGACGTAGGTCAGCACCGGGTGCCGCTCCTCCGGCGGCGTGGTGATGGTCGACATCTCGCGGATGCCGGTGATCGCCATCTCGAGCGTGCGCGGGATCGGCGTCGCGGACATGGAGAGGACGTCGACGGAGGTGCGCAGCCGCTTCATCGCCTCCTTGTGCTCGACGCCGAAGCGCTGCTCCTCGTCGACGATGATCAGGCCGAGGTCCTTGAACCTCGTGTCGGCGTTGAACAGCCGGTGCGTGCCGACGACGAGGTCGATGCTGCCCTCGGCGAGTCCGGCGATGGTCTCGGCCGCCTCCTTGTCGGTCTGGAACCGGCTCAGCGGCTTGAGGACGACGGGGAACCCGCTCATCCGCTCGGAGAAGGTCGCGAGGTGCTGGTTGACCAACAGCGTGGTCGGCACCAGCACGGCCACCTGCTTGCCGTCCTGGACCGCCTTGAACGCCGCCCGCACCGCGATCTCGGTCTTGCCGTAGCCGACATCGCCGCAGACCAGCCGGTCCATCGGGACGGTGCGCTCCATGTCGGCCTTGACCTCGTCGACCGTGGTCAGCTGGTCGGGGGTCTCGTGGAACGGGAAGGCGTCCTCGAGCTCGCGCTGCCAGGGGGTGTCGGGGCCGAACGCGTGGCCCTGGGTGGCCTGCCGGGCGGCGTACAGCTTGATCAGCTCGGCCGCGATCTCGCGGACCGCCTTGCGCGCCTTGTTCTTGCGCTTGGTCCAGTCGCCACCGCCGAGCCGGTCGAGGCTGGGCTGCTCGCCGCCGACGTAGCGGGTGACCTGGTCGAGGGTGTCGGCCGGCACGAACAGCCGGTCCGGCGGCCCGCCGCGCTTGGACGGGCCGTACTCGAGGACGAGGTACTCGCGCACCGCGCCCTGGACCTCGCGCTGCTTCATCTCCACGAACCGGCCGACGCCGTGCTGCTCGTGCACGACATAGTCGCCGGCCTTGAGCTCGAGCGGGTCGATCTGGCGCTTGCGGCGCACCGGCATCGCGCCCTTGTCGCGGGTCGAGGCCTTGGTGCCGACGATGTCCTCGCCGGTGAGGACCACGAGGCCCCGGTCGGTGTCGATCAGGCCGTGGCCGAGGTTGCCGCAGGTGATCGTGACGACGGCGGGGTCGAGCTCGTGGCCGGCCGGGAGGTCGTCGACCAGCCGGGCGGGGACGTCCTGCTCCCCCAGCGCCTCGACCATGCGCTGCGCGGGGCCGTGGCCGACGTGGACGACGGCGACCGCGTGTCCCTCACCGCGCCAGCGGGCGATGTCGGCGAAGGCCTTCGCCACGTCGCCGCGGTACGACGGGGCCGGTGTGAACCGTCGTACCGGACGTTCCTGCTGCTCGTCGGCCGCGGAGAGGACCGGATCGTCCGGTGCGTCGTCGACGTCGAGGCCGAACGGGCTGAACGTCCACCACGCCTGCCCGCGCTCGCGCGCGTGGGTCCGCACGTCGGCGAGCGACTGGTACGACGCCGCCTGCAGGTCGATGGGCGCCTGGCCGCCGTTGGCCGCGGTGGCCCAGGACGCCGCCAGGAACTCCTCGCTGGTCGCGACGAGGTCGTGCGCACGGGCCCGCGCGCGCTCGGGGTCGAGCACCAGGACCCGGGTGTCCGCCGGCATCAGGTCGACCAGCAGCTCCAGCTCGTCGACGAGTGCCGGGATGAGCGCCTCCATGCCCTCGACGGCGATGCCCTCGCTGAGCTTGTCGGTGATCTCCAGCAGCTGGGGGTGGGTCCGCCCCAGCTCCGCGGCCCGCGCCCGGACCTGGTCGGTGAGCAGCAGCTCGCGACACGGCGGCGCCCACAGCCGGTCGACCTTCTCGATGGTGCGCTGATCGGCGACCGCGAAGGAGCGGATCTCGTCGATCTCGTCGCCGAAGAACTCCACCCGCAGCGGGTGCTCCTCGGTCGGCGGGAAGACGTCGACGATGCCGCCGCGCACCGCGAACTCGCCGCGCTTCTCGACGAGGTCGACGCGGGAGTAGGCGGCGCCGACCAGACCCGTGACGACGTCCTCGATCTCGGCACTCGCGCCCACGGCCAGCTCGACCGGCGCGAGGTCGCCGAGGCCCTTGACCTGCGGCTGCAGGACGCTGCGCACGGGCGCGACCACGACCTGGACCGGTCCGGTCGCCGGGTCGGGGCCGGGGTGGCAGAGCCGGCGGAGCACGGCCAGCCGCCGCCCGACCGTGTCGCTGCGCGGGCTCAGCCGCTCGTGGGGCAGGGTCTCCCAGCTCGGGTAGTAGGCGACCCGGTCGGGATCGATCAGGTCACCGAGCTCGGCGACCAGCTGCTCGGCCTCGCGGGTGGTCGCGGTGACGACCAGCACGGGCCGCTCGGCGCGGACCAGCCCGGTCACCAGGAACGGCCGCAGGGCCTCGGGACCGGTCAGCTCACCGGTCGGCTGGGTGCCGTCGATCGCGCCCGCGAGCGCCGCGGACAGGGTCGGGTCGGCGAGGACGGCGTCGGCGAGGCCGGCGAGACTCACGGGAGTACACCTTCGGTCGGGGGACAGCGCGAGCGCCCCCGGTCTGGGACGACCGGGGGTGCGGCGCCCAGCCTACGGCGTACCGCCGACCCGGCGCGTTTGAACGCGACGGGTCGGCGTCTCTCAGGCGTTCAGATGCGACGGGTCGGCGGGATGATCAGCCGAAGCGGCCGTTGACGTAGTCGTAGGTGCGGGAGTCCTGTGGGCTCTGGAACATCGCCTCGGTCTTCCCGTGCTCGACGATCACGCCCGGCCGGCCCTGGGAGGCGAGGAAGAAGGCGCACTGGTCGGAGACCCGGGCGGCCTGCTGCATGTTGTGGGTGACGATCACGATCGTCACCTCGCGGGCGAGGTCGAGCATGGTCTCCTCGATCACCCGGGTGGACGTCGGGTCGAGGGCCGAGCAGGGCTCGTCCATGAGCAGCACCCGCGGCCGGATCGCGAGCGACCGCGCGATGCACAGCCGCTGCTGCTGACCGCCGGAGAGGCCGCCGCCGGGTGCGTCGAGGCGGTCCTTGACCTCGTTCCACAGGCCGCCCTTGACCAGGCAGGACTCGACGAGGTCGTCCTTGTCGGACTTCCGCATCCGGGTGCCGGTGAGCTTGAGGCCGGCGAGCACGTTCTCCTGGATCGACATCGCCGGGAACGGGTTCGGCTTCTGGAACACCATGCCGATCGAGCGGCGGGCGTCGATGAGCCGCTTGCCCGGGTCGTAGATGTCCTCACCGTCGAGCAGCACCTCGCCGGCCAACTGCGCCGACGGGACCAGCTCGTGCATCCGGTTGAGGATGCGCAGGAAGGTGGACTTGCCGCAGCCGGACGGCCCGATCAGGGCGGTGATCCGCCCGGCGTCCATGGTGAGCGAGACCCGGTCGAGGACCTTGTGGTCGCCGAACCACGCCGTGATCTCCCGCGCCTCCAGCTGCGCGAGCACGCCGGGGGCGGGTACGCCGCCGGGGGCGACGGTGGCCTCGGGGGCGACCGTGTCCTCGACGGCGGGCAGGACGGTGGTCTGGTCGGCTGTGGAGTCCATGGCTCTCTTCTCATCGGGAGGTGCCGGGCGGCCCGTGGGCCGCCCGGCACCGGTGCTGCGGGTGATACGGGTACTGCCGAACTGCGGGGGTCGCGTCAGGACGCGGCGACGACCGCGGCGGCGGCGGTCTTCTTGGCCTGCTTGGCCTTCTTCAGCTTCTTCTTCAGCTTGACCTTCTTGGCGCCCGTGGCCTTCTTGAGCTGCTTCTTGACCTTCTTCACCTTGGCCTGGGCCTTGTCGAACTGGGCCTGGGCCGCGGCGAGGGCCGGGGACGGACCGGTGGCCGGCGGGGCGTAGTTCACCGTGGTGGTCGTCTCCGAGCCGAGGAACTTCGCGTTGTTGGGCGTGAAGACGGCCTTGTAGGTGTGCGCGCCGACCGTCGGGGACGGGACGACGTAGTTGCCCTGGCCCGACACGACCGTGACCTTCTGCAGCAGAGTCGCACCCTCGTAGAAGGACACCGATCCCGTCGGCTGCGAAGAGCCGGAGACGGTCGCGGTCAGCCGGACGCCCGCGGCCAGGTTGGCACCGGTCAGCGTGGTCGCGCTGGCCACGACCTCGTTGGTGGTGAAGTTGGAGGTGCTGTCGGCCGGCGAACCACAGACGCCGTCGTTGGCCTCGGTGGCGAGCTGGGTCAGACCACCTCGGGCGATTGCCTCGTTGGCGGCCGCGGAGCACAGGAAGCCGTCAGGACCGAAGAACGCCTGGATCTCGGGCTTCGTGATCTCCGTCGCGCGCACCAGGTTGTAGACAGCGCGCTTGAACGAGACCTGCGCACCGCCGACGAGACGCACCGGGTTGTTCGCCACCAGACTCGCACGGCCCTTGGAGATCGGGACGATCGCGTTCGGGTCGGTCTGGACGGCCGTGACGTCGTGCTCCTGGACACTGGCCTCGCCCGGGTCCTTGGTGCCGTTGCCGTTGGCGTCGATGTAGTCCTTGACACAGGCGCCCGTCGCGACGCCGAGGCTCGACGTGAAGAAGCTCAGCGTCCCCGAGCCCGACTGCGGGACGAGCGGCCTGATGGGGGCGTTGCTGCCGCCGACCTGGTTCCAGTTGGTCACCGAGCAGTCATAGATGTCCTGCAGCTGCTCGAGGGTGAGCGTCGCGGGAGCGGCCGAGGCCGTACCGCCGCCGTTGTTGGACACCGCCATCTCCACGGTGTCCAGAGCGAACGGGATGCCCTCCAACGTCTCGGCCGCGGACCCGCTGATCGCGGAGGACGATCGCGCGAAGTCCATCGCCGGGTTGGCGATGAGGGCGTCTCGTCCCTTCCCGGACCCGTTGGGGCGGAGGATCTCGGTGCCGTTCCCCAGCGGGATGTCGCCGCCGCCGAAGGCGTCAAAGGACGCGATGTCGAAGGCCTGGCCGTAGCCGGCCTTGGCGCCGTTGTTCCAGAGCTCGGCCACCTCGTACATGGCGATCATGGTCGTGTCGGAGCCGCCACCGACCAGGTCGGCCGCGGTCGGCGCGGGCTTGCTGTCATAGGGCTGCTCGGTGTAGGCGGCGTGGGCCGGAGAGGCGATCATCGTCACCGCCGACGTGGCCACCGCGGCCGCGAAGGTGGCCGTGAGGGACTTGCGTACGGACATTGCGTTGTTCGACTTTCTGTGAGGGACGTGCGGCTGCCGGTGCAGCCGCGTTGCGGACGCCGCGACCGCGGCGGTCAGGTCAGGTTGGGCAGGAGCCGCATCACTCCGTCGGTCGTCACCCAGGCCAGGGCGATCGCGAGGGGGGTCGCAACCACCCACACGTGCACCAGCGACCATCTCTGACGGGCGGCGATGACCCCGAGGGTCAACGCCAGGAGCAGCGCGAGATCGAGGGCGAGCAGGGGCAGCACCCCTGTGTCGATGCCCATCGGCTTCTCCGACTCGGGCACCGTCGGCGGCAGGCCGGACGGCGCGGGGAACGCCGAGGACGACTCGGCGTCGACATAGAGGACCTCACCCGGAGCGATCGCCCGCAGCCGGCCCTGGCCCTCGGCGGTGACCAGGGTGAGTCGCGAGCGACCGCTCGCGAGCGGCTGGGGCAGCGGGTCGCCGCTACGGCGCAGCCCCTGCACGGTGAACACGGCGCGGCCCTGGCCGACGGTGACCTCGATCCGGTCACCGGGCTCGAGGCGGTCGACCTCCGCGAACGGGCTGCCGTACGTCGCCGCGCGGCCGAGCACCACCGACGTGCCGGCCTGCCCCGGCAGCACCGTGTTGCGGAGGTGGCCCGGACCGGCGAGGAGGTCGCCCGACGCGGTCCCCTCGACGACGACCTGCTGCATCCCCAGACGCGGGATCTCCAGCAGCGCGACCGGGGCGCCCGGCTCCGTGACCGGACCGACCGGCGCGGTCGCCGCGGCGACCTGCGCCCGGAACTCCTGGTACAGCAGCGACTGGCTGCGCTCCTGCGCGACGCCACCGAGGACGAGCATCTGCAGCGCCATCCATAGCGTGACCAGGGCGACCATCGTGGTCGACGTACTGACCACCGAGCCTGCCGTCTCGACCCGGCTCGGGGGGCCGGCCGGCCGGCCCGCGCGGAACCCGGCCCGCGGCACGTCGAGCGTGGTCATCGGCGGCTCCGCAGGACGACGACGCGCGAGACGGCGCTGACCACGGAGAAGACCAGGCCGAGCATGAGCAGCACCGGCAGCAGGCGACCGCTCCACTCCGAGGAGACCGCCTTCGTCGGCGGCATGGTGAGCGCCTCGGGTGCGGCAGCGGCCGGGCCCGCAGCGGGTGCGGCGGCGACGGGCTCGCCGGCGGGGACCGCCTCGGGAGCCCCCGGGGTCACGGTCGCGGGGCCCGCCTCCGGGGGCGCGGCCGGCACCTTCTGCTGCTCGATGGCGCGGGCGACCGACTGGGCGCGGTCGTACAGCGCCTGGGTGGCGCCACTCTTGCGGATCGGCACGAAGCCGCCGGGCAGCTGGCCGTTGCCGCTGCCGGGCCGCTGCCCCTCCGAGGTCGCGGTGCGGACGAACTGGGCCACCTTGGCGGCGTCCTTCTTGTCCAGGTTCTGGAGCCGCGCCGCGGTGTAGACGAGCATCGTGCCCGGATAGGCGTTTCCCGCCTTGCGGAGGTCAGCCATGTCCATCTCGAACGGGCCACGTCCGCCCGCGGGCTCGGCCAGCTTCACGGCCGCCGTCAGCGACTCGGTCGTCGGCGTGACGTACCGGCCCTTGCGGGTCTCCAGGCCCGCCGTACGCAGCCCATAGCGCTGGGCGTCCCCGAGGCTGACCACGCCCAGCATGAGCCGGTGGCCGTAGTGCTGGCGCTCGGTGCGACCGAGCTTGTAGATCGGCGGGTCGACGCTGAGATCGGTGTCGCAGCGCGTCTGCACATTAGGCCACGCGTCGAGCAGCGCCTCGGCGATCTTGCGCAGTGTGGACACCGGCGCGGCGAGGTCGTTGAAGTACGTCGAGGGGTTGTTCGCCTTGCACTCCGTGCCGCCAGACGGCACGTAGTCGTCGAGCAGCGGCCACTCGTCGCGGGGCAGCTTGATCTTCTTGTACGACGGGTTGACCCGCATCCCCCACGGGTCCGCCTTGCCCTTGACGAACGCCATCGCGTCCTTGTCGCTGGCGAGATACTCCGTGAGCTGACGGATCACGTCGGAGGAGTTCGACAAGGAGAGCAGGGCCGCCCCCGCTTCCATCGCCTCGTCGGTGAGGCCCGGGTTGAGGGCGACGAACTCCGGGTCACGGTTGACGGTCCACGGGTTCTGCTCCATGCCCGGGTGTCCGGCGCCGAAACTGGACCCGGTGTAGGACTGGGTGATCAGCTTGGCCAACAGCCGGGCGTTCAGCCGCAGGTCGGTGAGCTCGCCGGCGTTGTCCGGCTTGTCGATGATGTAGCCGATGCCGAACCCGGTCAGCGCGACCGGGGCGTAGCCGACCGGATCACCGGTCGCCTCGTACTTCGACGACACCAGCGCAGCCGCACCGCCGCCCGAGGCCATCAGCGAGAAGCCGGCCTGGTCGGGCATCTGGTTGTGCTGGAACTTGAAGCGCTTCTTGTTCAGGCAGTACGCCGGCGCCCACTGCAGCGCGGCCTGGGCCATCAGCTCCGAGCCGTAGAAGCCCGTCGGCACCCGCGGGTCGAGGATGTCGCAGGTGTCCGGCGGGTCGCCGAACGTGACCGGGATGACGAAGCGGTTGCGCCAGTTGGACTCCGACCACCACAGCAGCGGCGATGCCGCCTGGTCCACGCCGATGCTGGTGAAGTTGCTCGACCCCGGCAGGAACTGTCCGGTACGCCGGCACGACTTCTCGGTCACCGAGAGCTTCGAGGCGTCCTCCGTCGAGGCGGTGTCGCAGCTGAGCCCCACGATCGGGATCACGACGATGGAGCACGCGGTCGTCTTGCTGCACCCCAGCGACTCGTTCTCGACGTCGGTGCGCACCTCGAACTGGATGCTGCCGCCACCGGCGGCGTCGGTGAAGGCGTACATCTCGTTGGCCGGCAGGGCGGCGTCCGCGGCCGCCTCGGGCGGCATGGTCTTGGCGTCGCAGGCCGGGAAGACGGTCCCATTGGCCGCGACGAAGGGGACGACCCGGGTGTAGAGCAGACCCGTCCGGTCGATCGTCGGACACGTGGCGGCGTCCGGCACGGTGCCGTTGCTGGACGAGACCTTCTCCTTGGCCGCGGCGCCGGCGTGCAGGTCCTCGGTCCAGCCGGCGTCACTGCCCGACTTGGAAACCTGGGAGCGCTGCGCGAAGGACGACGTCCAGCACGTCTCCGGCGTGATGGCATCACCGGTCCCTCGGCATTGGAGCACGACCACCGGGTACTCCTGGTTCACACCGCCGGGTCCGAACGGGTCGTTGGCCCGGCCGGCGCTGGGCTGGGCCCCGCTCCAGGTGATGCCGACCCGCTCGCGACCGCGCAGGTTCTGGGTGTGGTCGACGTCGACCTTCACCTGCCATGGACTGCCGGTGCTCGGGTCCGAGATCGTGGTCGGCGTACCGTCGGCGGCGACGAACTGGCGCTCCATGGACCTGGTCTGGCTCCACGCGTCGCCGGCGACCGCGGCGCGCGGCGTCACGGGCTGCGGCCGGTCGGCGAGCGCCGGTGCGGTGACGCCGGTGGCCGCGCTCGCACCGACGACCAGGGCGACGACGCCGAGCCGGAGTGCCCGGGCGAGTCGGGGCGCGGGCCTCATCGGGTCGCTCCCCGCGACATCAGCCGGCGGCGGAACGCCGCCGCCAGCAGGCCGGGCAACAGCACGAGGGCCAGCAGCTCGACGACGATCAGCCAGCCGAACGGGCGCCGGTCGCCGGCCCGGTCGGCGGAGAGCGTGTCGGGCGAGGCGTAGACGTCCTGGGTGCCGCTGGAGACCGGGACGGTGCCGCTCTCGGCGACGGGGACGTCCTGCCCGGTCGCCGGATCGACGGCGGCCGGCGGGGCCTCCCCCGCGGGCGGTGCGTCCGCGGGCGGCGCGGCGGCGTCGTCGGTGGCCGGCTCGCCGGTCCCGGTCTCGGTGCCGCAGGGGCCCGCCCCCTCCTTGTCGCACTCCGGCGGCTTCGGCGCCTTCTGAGCGAGCAGATTCTTGTGGGGGTTCTTGCCGTCGAAGGTCGGGTTGTTGCAGCTCTTGACGTCGCGGTTGGTGAGCTCGACAGCCGGGTCGGCCGCCTTCAGCTTCGCGATCTGCTCGAAGCCGGCCTGGACCAGGTTGAGCGGCAGCGAGGAGTAGCCGTAGGCACCGGCCTTGGTCTGCCCGGTGCACAGCGAGTAGTACATGAAGTCGGCCAGGGTCTGCCGCTTGGCCGTCGACATCCGCTGGTCGCCTCCACCGGTGGGCAGCAGCATGTAGGAGTACGACGAGATGGGGTAGGACCGCGGGTCGTCGTAGGTGTAGACGCCGTCGAGGTTCTGGGTCAGGTAGAGCTGCGACGTCGTGTCCATGTTGATCTTGGCCTGGGTCAGCGCCACCGCTGTGTTGTACTGCGTCGGCTCCACGAAGTAGCCGGCCGCGTTCTTGACCTTCACCACCGGGTAGTTGGCGTTGATCGCGTACGAGTACTCGACGTAGCCGATCATCCCGTTGCCCGAGAAGCCCTTGATCGTGTTCATCACCTGGTCGGACCCGGCCTGGCTGACCATCCGGCTGCCCGACTTCTTCGGGTAGTACGACGTCAGGCCCGAGCGGCCGAAGTACGGACGCCAGATGCTCGGGTGCTGCTTGTCCATCCAGGTGGTGAACTGCGCCGTCGTACCCGAGCCGTCGGAGCGGACGACCGGGATGATCGGCAGGGACGGGAACTTCCGGCCGTTGTTGTCCTTGGCGATGGCCGGGTCGTCCCAGTTGGTGATCTGGTTGGTGAAGATCTTGGCGAGGGTCTCCCCCGACAACCGGAGGTTCTTGACCTGCTGCTTGCCGATCTTGAGCTGGTAGGTGAAGGCGGTGCCACCGGCGACGATCGGCAGATAGGCGTAGTCGCGCCCTTGGCTGGTGTCGGCCTGACCCTGCTCGTCGGTGCCCTGGTAGGGGATCTCGGAGATCGCGAAGTCGACGCTGTTGTTGGCGAAGTCCTTGCGGCCCTTGGTCGAGCCGCCGCCGGTGTAGACGACCTTCATGCCGTTGGCGTTCACGTCGGCGATCCACTGCTGGACGATCAGCTCCGACCACGTCGACCCGGTGCCCTCGATCTGGGCGTAGGGGACGGCGGCATGGGCAGCGAGCGGCAGGCTGACACCACACACGAGTGCCACCAGGGCCGCCACGAGGCGCTTCACGAGATCTCCTTCACGGGACGGGAGCCCGTCGTCGACGGTCGGGTCTTCTTCGCCCTCTTCGCCCTCTTCGGGCGGGCCACGACCCGCGCCAGGACGAACAGGAACAGCACGAGCGCGAGCAGCACCGTCGCGGCGGCGAAGGCCCGCGTGATCGCCTGCGGCTCGCCGCTGCGCACGGTCGTGTAGATGTAGAGCGGGAGGGAGTTCATGACGCCGTCGGTGGGCCCGACGACCAGGAACGCGGCCGCGCCCGAGGTGAGCAGCACCGGCGAGGTCTCCCCCACGCCCCGGGCGACGCCGAGGATGACGGCGGTCGCGAGGCCGGGGCGGGCCGTCGGGAGTACGACGTGCCACACCGTGCGCCACCGGCTCGCGCCCAGGGCGAGCCCGGCCTCGCGCAGATTGCCCGGTACGACGCGCAGCACGACGTCGGCGGCCCGGGCCACGATCGGCAGCATCATCACGGCGAGCGCGAGCGCCGCGGCCAGGCCCGAGCGCGGCCAGCCGGCCACCACGATCACGGTCGTGTAGACGAACAGTCCGGCGACGACCGACGGCAGCGCGGTCATCGCCTCGACGATGGTGCGCACCAGGACCGCGAAGCGTCCGCCGACCTCGGTCATGAAGATCGCCGTGCCGATGCCGAGCGGCAGCACGATGACCAGCGCGATCCCGATCTCGATCATCGAGCCGACCGCCGCGTGGGCGATGCCGCCCATGTCGAACGGGTCCTTCGGGCCGACGCCGGCCATGTCGTCGACGAAGAAGTTGGCATGCAGCAGCGGTCGCCAGCCCCGCAGCACGATGAACACCAGGGTGCTGACGAGGGCCGCGCCCACGACGAGGGCTCCACCGGTGACGACGGCGGCCGCGACCCGGTCCCGGACCTCGACCATCGTCACGGTCAGCGCGGAGAGCACCGCGGTGACGACCAGGCCGAGGACGAACCAGACGAGCAGGAACCAGGCCGGCCCCGGCAGCGGGAGCAGCCGCTGGGTGACCAACCAGGCCAGCCCGAGGGCGGAGACCCAGGAGCCCCAGCGCACGAACCGCTCGTCGAGGCTGGGCCGACCCAGGGCGGGGCGCGGCAGGGCGGGCGGCGCGTCGTCGTCGTACGACGGCAGGACGGTCGTGCCGCGCGGCGCGGCCTGCGCCGGAGCGCCGGGCTGCGAGCTGAGCTGCGAGGTCGTCATCTCAGGCCTCCGCCCCGGCACCCGAGCGGCTGCGGTTCACGACGACGGCGGCGAGGGTGTTGACGCCGAGGGTGATGACGAAGAGGACGAATCCGGCGGCGAGGAGCGCGGAGAGCTGGCTCGCGCTGGCGTCGCCGAACCGGCCGGCGATGAGCGCGCTGACGCTGTTGGTGCCGATCTCGAGCGGACGGAACTTCAGGTCGAAGGCCGGTGAGATGATGAGCAGGACCGCGATGGTCTCGCCCAGCGCCCGGCCGAGCGCGAGCATCGTGCCGCCGATGATGCCGCCGCGGCCGAACGGCAGCACGACGGTGCGGATCATCCCCCAGCGGGTCGCACCGAGGGCCAGTGCGGCCTCCTTCTCACCCGGCGGGGTCTGGCTGAAGACCTGCCGCATCACGGCGCAGGCCATCGGCAGCACCATCATCGCCACGGCGATGCCGGCGCAGAACGCGCTCGCGGTGTAGCGGCTGGCGTCCCAGATCGCGGCGTCCGGGTCGGTGTCCTTCACGTCGAAGATCGGGATCCAGCCGAGATGGCGCTGCAGGAAGGTCGCGAACGCCGCGGCGTGGGGCATGACGAGGAAGAAGCCCCACAGGCCGTAGACGATCGACGGGATCGCGGCCATCAGGTCGACGAGCGAGACCAGCGTGGAGCGCAGCGACGCCGGCGCGTACTCGGAGATGTACAGCGCCGTCAGCAGCGCGAGCGGGAAGGCGATCACCATGGCGA
Organism: Nocardioides sp. L-11A; assembly: GCA_029961745.1. Classification (NCBI taxonomy): domain Bacteria; kingdom Bacillati; phylum Actinomycetota; class Actinomycetes; order Propionibacteriales; family Nocardioidaceae; genus Nocardioides; species Nocardioides sp. L-11A. The sequence goes on along the minus strand of CP124680.1, from coordinate 1,508,256 downwards.
CCACCGCGATCTGCAGGGTCCCGGCGAGGACGGCCCCGATCCCGAGCACGTCGGCCTCGGGCAGCCAGTCCGACTCGGTGAAGAACCGCCAGCCGTAGCGCTGGAGGGTCGGGAACGCCTGCCAGCCGAGGAAGAGCCCGACCCCGCCGGTGATGACCAGCACCGAGGCGCCGATCGCGCGCGAGACGTTGACGAAGACCGCGTCGGCACCCGTGGCTTTGCGGGAGATCCGTCGCGGCCGCGCTTCCGGCGCGCTCGGATCGACAAGGGGCAGGCTGGTCACACGTCGTCCTCAGTCGTGGCCACCCGAGAAAGGCCGTCTCATGGCAGCGCGGAACCGCGCCACCACGGGGAACGGTGGCGGTGGTCCACGACCAATCGGGGTGAGGTCGGTGAACAGGACGGGAACGGTGCTGGGCGACTTCGCTCGGATCCGGCGGCGGGTGGGGCCCGGAGCTCTCAGCCCGGAGTCAGGCCGTGGGATCCGTCACGCGGCCGACGAAGAGCGGGGTGCGGTGCTCGACGTCGTGGACGACGAAGAGGAACGGCCGGTCGACGACGAGCTCCTCGGTGACGACCGCACTCTCGGTCCGCATCACCACCGCCGTCGCCGCCGCGGCCTCGGTGCCCTCCTCGTCGACGGCGACGAACCCCTGGTGGAGCACCGCGGCGAGGTACAGGAACAGGTCCTCGTCGGTCATCGCGGAGAAGTCGGCGCGGCGGTCGTCGAAGGCCATGGGCATGCCGAGCTCCTTGAGGACGTCGCCCAGCGGCGCCTCGGTGCGGAAGGTCCAGCGCGGCAGGGTGAGGTCGAGGGCGGCGGGCGCGGCTCCCGCCAGCAGCCGGGCGAAGCCGCCGTCGGCGACCGCGGCCTCGATCCCGCCGAACGCCCCGTCGTCGGGCAGCACGACGGTCATCGCGAGTCGCTGCCCGGCGTACGGCACGACGGCCGCGCGGAAGCCGTCTCCCGTGACCAGGCCGCCGGCCAGGTCCGGGCGGCGCATCCGGTCCACCTCGACCTCGCTTCCGTCGGCCCGCCGGAAGATGCCGGGCGCCGTCAGCTCCTTCTCGAAAGGGTGCTCCCACGGCGCCTTGAGGTAGACCGCGTTGACCAGCACCAGCCGGGTCAGGTTGTCGAGCACGCCCTCGGGCACCAGGTCGACGATCCGGTCGCGGGTCCGCTCCTCGACCCAGGCGTTGATCAGGGTGCGGGCCCGCTCGGTCGCCGTCTCGAAGTCGACCGCGCGGATCGGTGCGGCGTACTCCTTGGCGAGCAGGTCGAGGAAGTCGGCCGACCAGCCGACGCCGCGCTGGCCGAAGATCTGGTTCGCGGTCTCCAGCGCCAGCTCGGCGGAGGAGCCGTCGGCGCGCCGCTGCGGGCCCGCCAGCCCCTCGACGTGGGTGGTGAGGGCGTTCACGCCGCGGTGCCACCGGTCGCCGAGGTCGCCGACGCCGAGCACCGTCCGCATCTCCTCCGCCGTCGGACCCGCCGCGCCGGTCAGGGTCATGCCCAGCGCGACGAGGACCGAGTACGGCGAGAGCACCAGGTTGCCCTCGGTGGTCGCCAGCGCGCCGTACAGCCGGCCCGCGAAGCGGTCGAGACCGGCGACGACCGGGGAGACCAGTCCGGGATCGCCCGCGGCACGGCGCACGTCCGAGGAGACCAGTTCGATGCCGTCGGCCCCGGTCCCCGACCCGCTGCCCGGTCCCGTACCTCGTCCGGGCCCACCGCCGGAGCAGGCGCAGAGGGCGCCGGTGCCGAGGGCCGCGAGGGCGAGCTGCAGGGCGTTGCGTCGGGCGAGGGCGGTCATGCCCGTACGACGTGCTCCCGCCCCGGTCGGTTCCCCGCGGAGGTGCCTTCGCCGGGAGCGGTCAGGAGGTGGGCGGACCGACCAGGAGGGCGAGGGCGGTCAGGCCGCCGACGGCGACGGCGCCCATCGCCAGGCCGCGCAGCGGGTTGGCGATCATCCAGCCGACGCAGCGGTCCGGGAGCGACCGGGTCGTGCCGGCCGGCAGCCGCCACGCGTCGCCGAGCCAGCCCTTGCGCACGGCCCACCACTCGAGCGGCAGGGTCGCCAGCGGCGGGATCGCGGCGAGCAGCGTGAGCAGTCCCCGGCCGGCCGACCAGCGCCGGTCCACCCAGAGCACGACCGTCGTCACGACGTAGGCCACGAAGACGACGCCGTGCAGCATCCCGAAGACCCGGACGCCTGCCTCGGTGGTCTCCGTGACGTACTTGAGGAACATGCCGAGCAGCAGGCCGGTCCAGGTGATCGCCTCGGCGATCGCGACGGTGCGGAACAGGCGGGTGGGGGTGGTCACGACGTGCCTTCCTCGGTGCGGGCCAGCTCCGCCTTCCACTCGCGGAAGGTCTCCTCGGTGCGGCCCTGCTTCCAGTACGCGGAGATCGAGACGTCGGCGCGCGGGACGCCGCGCTCGACGTACAGGTAGGGGCGGATGTCCTTCATCACGGCCTGTCCCTCGCCGTGGACGAACGCGTGCACCCGGCCCTCCCGCCAGGGCAGCGCGCGGACGGCGTCGGCGAGGCCCGGCTGGGCGGGGTCGGCGCGGTGCAGCCAGGTCAGCGCGACGCCCGCCGGGGTCGCGACCGGCTGTTCGTGCACCGGGCCGTCGACCTGGATCACGGCGTACCCCTGCGCGTCGTCGGGGAGGGCCGCCAGGGCCTGGCGGATGGCGGGGATCGCGGCCTCGTCGCCGGCGAGCAGGTGCCAGTCGGCGGCCGGGTCGGGGGCGTAGGCGCCGCCCGGGCCACGGACGTGGATGGTGTCGCCGGGACGGGCCCGGGCCGCCCACGGGCCCGCGACGCCCTGGTCGCCGTGGACCACGAAGTCGATCGCGAGCGTGCCCCGGGCGACGTCGGGCGCGATGACGGTGTAGGTCCGCAGGGTCGGCCGGCCGCCCGTCTCGAGCTCGGCGGGATCACCGAAGACGAGCTTGACGTAGCGGTCGGTGAAGGCGCTGTCCGCGAAGGCCGCGAGATCGCCCGAGAAGCGGATCCGGACCATCCCGGGGCTGAGCTGCTCCGTCGCCTCGACGGTCAGCAGCGTGATGGGCTTGCTCACGGGTCCCGAGGGTACCCGTGTGACCCAGGTCGCCCGGACCCGGTGAAGGGCGGTCAGGCCCCGAAGCGGCGCTCGCGCTGGGCGTAGGCGCGGATGGCGCGCAGGAAGTCGACGCGACGGAAGTCGGGCCAGTAGGCCTCGCAGAAGTAGAACTCCGACTTCGCGCTCTGCCACAGCAGGAAACCGCCCAGCCGCTGCTCGCCCGACGTCCGGATGACGAGGTCCGGGTCGGGCTGGCCCCGGGTGTAGAGGTGCTCCTCGATGTGCTCGATGTCGATCTGCTGGGCCAGCATCTCCAGCGGCGTCCCGAGCGCGGCGTGCTCGGTGAGCAGGGAGCGGACGGCGTCGGCGATCTCCCGGCGCCCGCCGTAGGCCACGGCGACGTTGACGATCATCCCGTCGATGTCGGCGGTCGCCTCGGCCGCGGCCTTGAGCCGCTTGGCGGTGCTGGCCGGGAGCAGGTCGAGAGCGCCGACCGGGTGCAGTCGCCAGCGTCGCTGGTCGGCCAGCGAGTCGACGGCGTCGGCGATGATCTCCAGGAGCGGCTCGAGCTCGGCCGCGGGACGGTTGAGGTTGTCGGTCGACAGCAGCCAGAGCGTGACGACCTCGATGCCGACGTCGTCGCACCAGCCCAGCAGTGGCTCGATATTGGCCGCGCCGGCGCGGTGGCCGTGGGCGGTGTCGCGCCCGACCGCCTTGGCCCAGCGCCGGTTGCCGTCGAGCATCACGCCGATGTGCTTGGGCAGGTTGCCGGGCATCCGGCGAAGCATGCGCGCCTCGTACGCGGGGTAGAGCACCCTGCGCACACCGCGCTTCCAGTCCGCCACGTTCCGATATTAGCCGGGCTTCCGGCCTTCCCACGTGGCTGACACGATGAGCAGCACAACCACGGCCCCCGGGCCGCGGCCCCCGAACCGATGACAGATAGGACGACCCATGACTGCAGCCGCCTGGCACCCGGACCCGACCGGCCGCCACGAGCTCCGCTACTGGGACGGCTCCCAGTGGACCGATCACGTGTCCGACCAGGGCGTCCAGTCGACCTCGCCGCTGTATCCGACGGCCGAGCCGGCCGCGGACAGCACCACCGGCGACAGCACCGGCGACGTGACCGGCGACGTGTGGGTCGGGAGCCAGGAGGCCGCGCAGGCCGGCGAGGCCCCGTCCGCCGAGGTCACCGCCGAGCCGGCGTTCTCGTTCGACGCCGAGACGGCCGTGGCGCCCCGGGCCGAGCAGCAGGCACCCGAGGCCGCGGCCGCCCAGCCCTACCAGCAGCAGGCCCCGGCGCCGTCGTACCAGCCGGCCCAGCCCTACCAGCAGGCTCAGCCCGGGGGGCAGCCGCAGGGCGGGTACGGCGGCCAGGCGGTTCCCGCGGACGCGTTCACCGGCATCTCCGGCGAGCTGATCGACGGCCGGTTCAGCGAGATCGACGGCGCCGGCGCGATCCTGCAGAACAAGCGCCTGCTCCGGGTGCGGATCACCGAGCCGTTCATGGCCAAGCAGGGTGCGATGGTCGCCTACCAGGGCAACGTGAACTTCAACTATCAGGGCGGCGGCGCCGCGAAGTTCCTCAAGAAGGCGTTCACCGGCGAGGGCCTGTCCCTGATGCGGGTCGAGGGTCAGGGCGACGTCTTCCTCGCCGACGGCGCGCACGAGGTCCACATCCTGCACCTCAACAACAGCGGCCTGTCGGTCAACGGCCAGAACGTCCTCGCCTTCTCGGCCGCCCTCGAGTGGAACGTCGAGCGGGTCAAGGGCGGCAGCATGGCCGCCGGCGGCCTGTTCAACACGACGCTGCGCGGGACCGGCTGGGTGGCCATCACCACCGACGGCGACCCGGTCGTGCTCAACCCGGGCGAGGCGGCGACCTTCGCCGACGCCAACGCGCTGGTCGCCTGGTCCACGCACCTGCAGACGTCGATCCGCTCGACCTTCACGGCCGGCGCGCTCATCGGCCGCGGGTCCGGCGAGGCCTTCCAGGTCGCGTTCCAGGGTCAGGGCTTCGTCATCGTGCAGCCGTCCGAGGGCAACTCGGTCCCGCCCCACACGCACTGACCCGTCGTACCGGACCCGTCGGTCGTGATCGGAGCCGATCGACGAGGCGATGGGTCCGGTACGACCCCGGCCGGTATCCTCACGTCATGAACCAGGCCCTCCACCACGCGAACGAGAAGGTCCGCGCGCGGCTGGACGACCTCGGGGAACAGATCAGCGACAAGGTCGCCGAGATCAAGCCCAGGCTCCGCGGCTGGATCCACCTCGTCTCGACCCCCCTGGTCCTCGCCGCCGGCGTCGTACTCATCGCCCTCTCGCCGACCGCGACCACCAAGGTCGGCTCGGCGCTGTACGCCGGCTCGGCGCTGCTGCTGTTCGGCATCTCCGCGCTCTACCACCGCGGCACCTGGTCGCCGAAGGTCTGGACGGTGCTCAACCGGTTCGACCACTCGAACATCTTCCTGTTCATCGCCGGCTCCTACACGCCGTTCGCCCTGATCCTGCTCGACGGCGCGTCCCGGGTCGTGATGCTGGCGACGGTGTGGACCGGCGCCCTGCTCGGCATCGCGTTCAAGCTGTTCTGGCCCACCGCGCCGCGCTGGCTCTCCGCGCCGATCTACATCGCGCTCGGCTGGGCGGCGATCTTCTTCATCCCGGCCTTCTTCGAGGGCGCCACGGCGCTAGGTCTCGGCATCGGGATCGCGATCTTCGTGCTCATCGCCGTGGGTGGCGCGCTCTACACCATGGGCGGCCTGGTCTACGGCTTCAAGTGGCCCAACCCCTCGCCCCGGGTCTTCGGCTTCCACGAGATCTTCCACGGCTTCACCATCGCCGCGTTCGCCACGCACTACGTCGGGGTCTCGCTGGCGACGTACTCGCTGCGCTGAGCGAGGTGGGGCCGGTTCACCTACCGGATCTGTCGCGATCCGGCCCGTTGGACGACGAATTCGGTCGTTGCGCCGCACCTCAGGAGCGCGAGAGGAGTATCAGCACCTCGGCGTGGGAGGTCTGGGGGAACATGTCGAGCAGCCGCCCCCGCACCGGCCGGTACGACGCCAGCTCGGTCAGGTCGCGGGCGAGCGTCTCGGGGTTGCAGCTGGAGTAGAGCACGTGGCGCGCGCCGGACCCCTCGAGCCGCCGGGCGAGCTCCCGGCCCAGGCCGCGCCGCGGTGGGTTGACCACGACCAGGTCGGCGCCGGCGAGCAGCCCGGCCCACTCCGGAGCGGTCGCGTCCCCCACGGCGAAGTCGATCTCACCCGGCAGTCCGGCCTCGTCGCGGGAGCGCTCGGCCGACGCGATCGCGTCGGCGCTGAGCTCGATGCCGCTCACCCGCCGGCCGGGCGCGGCGAGGTGCAGCGCGAACCCGCCGACGCCGCAGTACAGGTCCACCACACGGCGCGGCCCGAGATCGGCGACCCAGGCGGCCGCCTCACGGTAGAGCGCCGCGGCGACGGTGGTGTTGGTCTGGAAGAAGCTGCGCGGGCGCAGGTGCAGGGTGATCGCCCCCAGCCGCATCGGCAGCGTGTCGGCCTCGGTCAGCACGATCTCGCGCTCCCCCTCCAGCACCGCGCGGTGCTCGGGCTGCACGTTGATCGTGACCACCCGCAGGCCGGGCAGGGCGCCGAGCAGCCAGGGCAGGTGCTTGCGCACCCGGGCCTCGGCCGATGTCGAGCGCAGGACCAGCCGCACCATCAGCTCGCCGTCCGGCGAATCGGTGACCAGCACATGCTTGAGCTCGCCCCGCCCGCCCACCGGGCCGCTCCCCCCGACGTCGTACGGCGTCAGGCCGGCCCGGCGGACGAGCTCGGCCAGCGTCGGCAGCGCGGCCACGATCCCCGGGGTGTGCAGCGCGCAGTCACGCAGGTCGATCCCGGCGCCGTCGGGCCCGAGGATGCCCAGGGTGGGCGCGGCGGCGGTACCGCCGACGACCATCTTCGCCTTGCTGCGGAAACTCGCCGACGGGCTGGTCACCGGCGGCAGCCACACCAGCCCCGGCCGGTCCACGAGGGCTCGGGTCGCGGCCTGCTTGGCGGCCAGCTGCTCGTCGTACCGGCGTCCCAGCCAGGTGCAGGACCGGCACTCCCCCGCCGTGAAGTGGGCGCAGTCGAGCACGGCGGGACCCATGGCTCCCATCGTAGGACGCCGGCTCACCGCCGCCGGTGCTCGCTCCACGCCATGCAGCCGAACAGGCCGGCCATCACGAGGCCGCGCCACGGGTGTCCGTCGAAGGACAGCACCACGCAGACGCCGGCCAGGACGAGGAGTGCCACGACGACCAGCCGGCGCCGCCGGACGCGGTCCGGCCCGAGCCGCGCGGCGTACTCCTCCGGGGCGCCGAACTCCTCACCCGGCGAGCGACCGCTCTCGGCGGCATGGGACCGTGCCTCGGCGACGAGCTCACGCACCCGCGCGTCCGGCCACCAGCCGGGCCCGCGCAGGATGCCGGCCAGCCGGCGCGACCACTCGTCGTCGGTGAGCAGCCGTGCCGAGTCCGCCCCGCCGGCTGCCCCGCCAGCAGCGGACCATCGCCCGAGGAGCGCGCCAGCCGCCCACAGAGCCGCGGCCTCGACGGGCAGAAGCCAGCCTCCGATCCCCTCTGCCGGCGATGCATCGCGCGTCAGCATCAGGAGCGAGCCCACCGCCGCTGAGACCCCGATCACGGCGGCGACGAAGCCGGGTACGGCGACCGCCGCGGCCCGGCGCCGAGAGAGCCGGTCCCACCATGCGGGCAGGCCCATGGCCGCGAGCCCCAGGCAGGGCGGGAGGAGCAGGTGGCCGAGGCTCGGGCTCGGCTCGCCTCGCAGCAGGCCGAGCAGCCAGACCCCGACCGTCACGGCGGCGGAGACCTGCAGGCCCGTTCCGACCGCCTCGCGGACGGAGCCCGCTCCCGCGAGCGACCAGACCGCGCGGCCCTCGGCGCACCACCGCGCGTAGACCTCCGCGGCGTGCTCGCGGGCTGGTCCGAACAACTGTTCCGGAGATTCCTGGGTCGCGCGGACGACCTCGAGCACCTGTTCCAGATCGTCGCGGACCACGTCGTCGCGGACGTCCCGGGTCAGCATGGCGAAGCAGACCTGCAGCGCCCACACGCCGTCCTGCTCCTCGCCCCGCGCGCGGTCGAACGCGTCGATCGCCCTCGCCAGTGGAGTCGTCGCCTCAGCCATGCGTGATCGCTCCCTCGCCCATCGTCGCCAGCGTCTCGCCCAGGTCCCGCCACGAGGCGAGCTCGCGCCGCAGCCGGTCCCGGCCGCGGCCGGTCAGCTCGTACTCGCGCCGGCCGGGGCCGCCCTGCCCCTCGACCCACCCCGCCTTGACGTCGCCGGCTTCCTCCAGCCGGCTGAGCACGGGATAGAGCGAGCCTCCCCGGAGCAGCCCGAAGCCGTGGGCCGCCAGGTTCTGGCCGATGGCGTACCCGTGCAAGGCGCCGTCGGTGAGACTCGCCAGGACCGCGAGATCGAGGGCTGCCCGCACCCACGGAGCGGGCCAGCTCGCTGCGTCTGTCATGTATCTAAGTACAGCACATATCTAGTTGATCGCTCGTCGGGGACCGGCACCTCGTAGGCTGCCGCCGTGCCGTCCCCGCTCGAGAAGGTCCAGGCCGCGCCGGTGCTCGCCACCGTGCGCCGGCTGGAGCAGCGGATCGAGGCGCGCTTCCCTGGGCGCGGCCTGCACCGGGTCGCCGGGGAGCTGGCGGCCCTGGTGGAGACGGTGGCGTCCTCGACGGCGACGGTGCGCGGGCGCCGGTCCTGGCTCCGGCCGGTGTCGCGGTTCGGGATCGCCGCGGTGCTCCTCGTCACCGGCACGGTCATGGTGCTCGCCGTCCGTGCGGCCCTCGCCGATGCGCCGGACGACGGCCTGGCCTGGATCCCGCTGCTGGAGAGCGCGGTCAACGACCTCGTCTTCGCGGCGCTGGCGATCTGGTTCCTCTACTCCGTCCCCGAGCGGCTGCAGCGCTCGAGCCTGCTCGCGCTGCTCCACCGACTGCGGTCGATGGCCCATATCGTCGACATGCACCAGCTGACCAAGGACCCCGAGCGCCTGCGCTCGGAGTTCACCCCCACGGACGCGAGCGTCCCGATGGACCTCGACACCGACCAGCTCGAGCACTACCTCGACTACTGCTCGGAGCTGCTGAGCCTGATCGGCAAGACCGCGGCGCTGTGCGCCGAGGCGTCACGCGACCCGGTCGTGCTCGACACGGTCAGTACCGTCGAGACGCTGACCGTCTCGCTGGAGCGCAAGATCTGGCAGAAGATCGCGGTGCTCAACCACCATCGCGGATCGTCGCCCGCGAGCTAGGCATCCGCGGACAGCCCGAGCAGGACCCGGGTCCGCGCGCTGTCGGCGACCGGGCGCTGGGCGATCTTGGCGAGCGCGACGGCGCGGTCGACGAGCTGGGCGTTGTCGCGCACCGGCTCGTCGCGCGAGAACCGGAGCACGTCCTCCATGCCGACCCGCAGGTGCCCGCCGAGCGCGAGCGTGGTCAGCATGACCGGGAGCGTGCTGCGCCCGATGCCGGTCGCCGACCACGACGCGCCCACCGGCAGCTGCGCGCGGGCGGCGAGCAGGGCCTGCGGGGTGCCGGGCATGCCCCCCGGCACACCCATGACCAGGTTGCAGTGGACCACGCCCCGCCGCGGCGGGCCGTGCCGGTCGAGGAGACGGTGCAGGGTCTCGATGTGCCCGAGGTCGAAGCACTCGAACTCCGGCAGCACGTCGTTCTCGAGCATCGCGAGATAGAGGCGCTCGACGAAGGGGTACGGGTTGCGGAAGATCTCGTCGCCGAAGTTGACGCTGCCGCAGGTCAGCGAGCAGGACTCCGGTCGCAGGCCGACCACCGCCAGCCGGTCGTCGAAGCCGTCCCGGACCCCACCCCCCGTGGAGAGCTGGACGACCAGGTCGGTGCGCTCGCGCACCCCGGCGACGATCTCGCCGAGCACGACCGGGTCGAGGCTCGATGCGCCCTCGGCGTCGCGGCCGTGGATGTGGATGAGACCGGCCCCGGCCTGCTCGCAGGCGACCGCCTGGGCGACGATCTCGTCGGGCTGGAGCGGGATGTTCGGGTTGTCCCGGTAGTGGGACTCGGCGCCCGTGGGCGCGACGGTGACGACGAGCTCGCTCACCCCTCCTCCCCCGGTACGACGAGGATGCCGATCGCCTCGGTCACGAGGATCTTGTCCGCCAGCAGCACCGAGCCGGACTCCCGGGTGCTCGCGTCGGCGCGGGCGGTGACGTGGCAGGTGAGCTCGAGCCGCCGGCTGCGGCGGCCGAACTCGACCGCGCGGCCGGTCACCTCGACGATGTCCCCCGCATAGACCGGGGCGAGGAAGCCGACGGACTCGTAGCCCGCCAGCAGGCCCTCGTCGCCGTCGGTGGCGATGCTGATCTCCGTCGCGACCTCGCCGAACAGGCGCATCACGAAGGCGCCGTCGGCGAGTCCGCCGGCGTAGTGGGCGTCGCCGTGCGAGACGTAGCGACGGTGGGTGACGGTGCTCATGGGGTTCCTGTCGATCGTGCGGGCGCGGCGCTGCGGGAGTCGAAGAACTCAAGGACCGCGGGGTACTGGCGAGCCAGCTCGACGGCCAGCTCGGCGTGGCCGGGGACGTAGCCCGAGCCGATGAAGAGGTCGAGGTCGAGGGTGAGCGCCTCGGCGCCGAGCGCGACGGCCGCGAACTCCGTGGCCATCGAGAAGTAGACGACGGCGCCGCCGGGACGGGTCGCCAGCAGCGGGGCGTGCTCGCACCCCGGCTGGTTGACGCACACCAGGGTGACGTCGGCGAGGGGGCCGCGGGCCAGGAGTTCGGCCCGCAGGGCCAGCGGATGTCGGGCGTCGGCGACGATCACCTCGTCGAACAGGTCCCGTCCGCGCAGGTCCTCGGCCTCGTCCGCGAAGGGCACCACGGCCTGCACCCACACCCCGACCCGGCGCGCGGCGGCGGCACTGAGCACCGCGCTCTTGCCGCCGCCCAGCACGAGCAGCCGCTCGGCATGACCGACGAGGAGTGGTCGCTGGAGCGTGCGCAGGGTCAGGGCCGGCGCGCCGGCGACGTCGAAGATGGACAGGGCCGTCTCCTCGGCGAGGTCGTCGGGGAGTCGGACGAGCACGCCGTCGCCGAAGACCACCGCACGGCCGCGGGTCGGGATGATCTCCGAGCGGCCGTCCCACCGACCGAGGTCGTCGTCGAGGGCGAGGGGCGTCGCGGTGAGCGACACCAGGGTGGCCACCCGCTCTCCCACGGCGAACCCGCTGGCGGCGCCGGCGTCCGCGACCCGGCCGATGAGCATGCCGCCCGAGCCGGTGACGGGATTGTGCATCTTGCCGCGCGAGCCGATGATCGCGCGCACCTCGGTGCGCATCCGCTCGACGTCGCCGCCGGCCGCGGTCCGGATCTGATGGAAGCTGGCCGCGTCGAGGTTGAGGTCGGACACCGCGATGGCCACCTCGTCGTCCCGGAGCGGTCCATCCACGTCGAGCACCCGGGCCGCCTGCGGCAGCGCGTCGGCCGGCTCGACGACACGGGCGGCTCCGAACGGGAGCGGGGGCACGGCTGCTGTCATCGCTGTTCTCGCCTTCGTCGTGTCTTCTGCGCTCGGAGCGCGTTCGCGCACAGGTCGGTGTAGAGGTCGACGAGCTCGGCGAGCTCGATCGGGCCCTCCGGCCGGTACCAGTGGGCGACACCGGTGCACATCTCGATCAGTGCCCGGGCCGCCACCGCGACGTTCTTGACCTGGAAGTCCTCCGCGGACCTGCCCGCCTGGATGGTGCGTCGCCAGATCGCCTCGTACTGGTCGCGGTAGCCGACGACCTTCTGCTTCTGCTCCTCGCTCAGCGAGCGGATCTCGGTGTCGCTGACGATGCACAGCAGCCGCTGCTCGGTGTGGATCCGGACGTGCACCTCGACGAGGGCGGCGAGCTGGTCGACGGGCTTGGCGACCTCCAGCAGCGCGAGCTCGGCGTCGCGCAGCAGCGTGACGATGTTCTCCGTCACCATGCCGACGAGGAGGTCCTCCTTGTTCGACATGTAGTGGTAGAGCGTCGCCAGGGAGACGCCCGCCTCCTGGGCGATCAGCCGGATGCCGGTCCCGCTGAAGCCCACCGTGCTGAACAGGTGCAGCGCCGCATTGCGGATCGCGGCCTGGGTCGACTCGTGCGCATCATTCACGCCGGCCAGCCTCCTCCTCACTCGTCGCCGATCGATCGATCGGGATCCACACCCTAGAGCGGTCGATCCCCATCGGTCAACAATCTCGCTTCAATGGTCGCCGTCGAGCGATAAGCCCGCAGTAGAGCAGGATTCTCGGACCGATCGAGGAAATCTCAAGAGACCATTGCCACTCGATCGATCGATCGGTATGGTCCCCGGCACGGGTCAGCGCCGGCGACACGAGTCAGCAGCGGCGCACTCCACACGCACACCTAGGCACCGCGGGAGAAGAGCAATGAAGAGAGCAGTCCAGAGGATCACCGTCCTGGCGATCGCCGCGCTGGCGGCCACCGCCTGCACCAAGGCATCGTCCGACGACGACTCCGCGACGCCCTCCGCCGACGTCGTCGCCACCGTCGACTCCGCCGCCCTGGTCCGGCCGGGTCACCTGACGACCTGCATGGACATGCCCTACAAGCCGTTCCAGTACTTCGACGAGTCCGGCGATCCCGTCGGCGTCGACATCGACCTGATCAAGGAGGTCGCGGCGCGGATCGGCCTGAAGGTCAACATCCAGAACTCGGTCTTCGACACGATCATCGCAGCGCTCAAGGGCGGCAAGTGCGACATGATCTGGGCCGACCAGTACGTCACGCCGGAGCGGATCGAGCAGATCGACATGGTGGCCTACTGGAAGGCCTCCGAGGTGGTCGTCGTCCCCGAGGGGAACCCCAAGGGCATGGGCGGCAAGGACGAGCTGTGCGGCTTCAAGGTCGCCGGGCAGAAGGGCGGCGCCGACGTCGCTGCCCTGGAGCAGCTCGACGCCGCCTGCAAGGCGGCCGGCCGGCCGGGCATCGAGATCCTCCAGTTCCCGCGCAGTCCCGACGCCTACCAGGCGCTCGCCTCGGGCCACGCTGACGCGTGGATGACCGAGCAGGTGGCCGCGCTGCTGCTCAAGGACGAGTCCAAGGCGAAGATCGAGTTCACCGACACCTTCGCGCTCGGCGACGGCGACCTGGCCGGTCTGACCGGACTCTCCTTCCGGCTCGACGACAGCGCCGTCAAGGAGCCGGTGATGAAGGCGCTCGCCGCCATGGTCGAGGACGGCACGTACGCCGAGATCTGGGAGAAGTGGGGCCTGACCGACGCCGCGCTCGACCCGGACGACTCGCTCTAGGACCGCCGAGACGCCACGGAGACGCCTCACATGTACTCGACCACCTCGGTCATGGCCGCGGGAACCACCTATCCCTTCGACTGGGACGCCTTCACCGACTACCTCCTGCACCCGAGCAGCATGGTGATCCACGGCCTGGGGCTGACCGTCCTCATCGCCGTGCTCTCCCAGTTCCTCGGCACCCTGATCGGCATCGGCGCCGACCTCACCCGGCGGGCACGCTTCGCCCCGCTGCGCTGGCTGGCCTCCGGCTACGTCTGGCTGTTCCGCGGCACGCCCTTCCTCGTCCAGGTGTCGATCATCTACTTCGCCGGCCTGCCGTTCTTCGGGCTCGCGATCTTCGGCGGCTACCGGTGGGACGACGTCGAGGTCGTCGGGTACCTGATCGCCGGCCGGGTCATCGCGGGCATCTTCGCCCTCTCCCTCAACGAGGGCGCCTACATGGCCGAGATCGTGCGCTCAGGGATCGACTCCGTCGACCGGGGCCAGGTCGAGGCGGCGCATGCGGTCGGGATGACCTCCCGGCAGACCACCCGCCGGATCGTCCTGCCCCAGGCACTGCGCACGATCGTCCCGCCGTTGGGCAACCAGTTCAACCTGATGCTCAAGAGCACCTCGCTGCTCTCGGTGATCAGCGTGACCGAGCTGTACACGGCGGCCGCCATCATCCAGGGCCAGACCTTCCAGCCCTTCGAGGTCTTCGGCGCCGTGGCCATCTACTACCTCGCCCTCACCGCCGGCTGGACCCTGATCCAGGGCCGGATCGAACGCCGGCTGGGCCGCGGCTGGGGCGAGACGCCGCCCCGGCGTACCCGGCCGTCCCGCACCCGACGACTGGAAGTGACCTCATGACCGACACCGGCAGCCCCCGCCCGCTGATCCAGGTGCGCGGCCTGTGCAAGTCCTTCGGGGAGCGCCAGATCCTCTTCGACGTCGACCTGGACGTCGACGCGGGCAAGGTGGTCGTCCTGATCGGCCCGTCGGGCTCGGGCAAGACCACCCTGCTGCGCTGCATCAACCGGCTGGAGCATCCCGAGCAGGGCGAGGTGCTCCTCGACGGCACGCCGATCGGCACCCGGGTCGTCCGCGGCCGGAGCACACCACTGTCCAACAAGGAGCTGGCCCAGCAGCGCTCCCAGGTCGGGATGGTGTTCCAGCGCTTCAACCTGTTCCACCACAAGACGGCCCTGCAGAACATCACCGAGGGCATGGTGCAGGTCGCCGGGATCGCACCGGACGTCGCGGCCGCCACCGGCCACGACCTGCTGACGCGGGTCGGCCTCGCGGAGAAGGCGGACTCCTACCCGAGCCAGCTCTCCGGGGGCCAGCAGCAGCGGGTCGCCATCGCCCGGGCGCTGGGCATGGGTCCGCGCGCCATCCTGTTCGACGAGCCCACGAGCGCCCTCGACCCGGAGACGGTGGGCGACGTCCTCGGCGTCATGCGGGACCTCGCCGACCAGGGCATGACCATGGTCGTGGCCACCCACGAGATGGGCTTCGCCCGCGAGGTCGCCGACCTGGTCGTGATGATGGACCAGGGCCGCGTCGTCGAGAGCGCGCCGCCCACGGACTTCTTCGGCCGGCCGTCCTCGGAACGCACCACCCGGTTCCTGGCCAAGGTGCTCTAGTGGCCGGCCGGGTGATGACGGTCGACGGTCCGGTCGACGCGGCGGAGCTGGGCGTGGTGCTGCCCCATGAGCACCTGTTCTGCAACACCCTCCGCGAGTACCGGAGCGACGGGCTGCTCGACGACCGTGCGCTGATGGAACGCGAGGTCGCGGCCTTCCACGACGCCGGCGGCGGCACGATCGTCGAGCTCACCGGGAGCACCCTGGGACGGCGCCCCGAGGACCTGCGGGCGGTGTCCCGCGCGACCGGGGTCCACGTCGTGATGGGCTGCGGGCTCTACCGCGATCCCTATCTCGCCGACACCGGGATCGACCGGCTCTCGGTGGCGGCCCTCGCGGAGGCGATGGTCGCCGAGATCGTGGACGGCGTGGGCGACACCGGTATCCGCCCGGGTGTGATCGGCGAGGTCGGGACCGACGCCGCCTGGGTGTCCGCACGGGAGGAGCGCTCCCTGCGCGCGGCCGCCCGCGCCCAGGTCGCCACCGGGCTGACCCTCTCCCTGCACGCGGCGCGCTGGCCGGTGGGTCGCCTGATCCTGCCGATCCTGGAGCAGGAGGGCGTGGCCGCCACCCGCGTGATCGTCGGTCACCTCGACACCGTCCGGGACTCGCCGTACCACGTGGAGCTGGCCCGCCAGGGCTGCTACGTGGAGTTCGACGGCTTCAGCACCACGCACGAGTACGACCTGGAGCGGATGGTCCGCGACATCGTCGCCGTCGCCGACGCCGGCTTCCTCGACCGGCTGCTGATCTCGCACGACCTCTTCCGCCAGAGCCACCTCACGGCGTACGGCGGCGTGGGCTTCGCGTTCATCCTCGAGCACGTCACGGGGCGACTGCGGGCCGCGGGCTTCGGCGACGACGAGCTGCGCCGGGTCCTGGTCGACAACCCCCGCGCAGCGCTGACCGGCGAGGCCGCCGGCGGCGCCTAGAGGAGCCCGGCCGCCACCCTCAGATCCGCCACCAGCGCGTCGTACGCCGCCTGCCGCTCCCCGCGCGCCCGCAGCACCGCGGAGGGGTGGGTGGTCGCCAACGTCCAGTCCGGCGGGTGGTCGAGCTGGAGGTCGTCGGGCCAGGCCAGCCGCCGGCCACGGGCCTCGCCGACCCGGAACCGCGGACCGTAGAGGGCCTGCCCGGCCGTGCCGCCCAGGACGACGACGCCCCGGGGGCGGACCAGCGCGAGCTCGGCCTGCAGCCAGGGACGGCAGGCGTCGACGTGGCCGCGGTGCGGGGACTGATGGATGCGACGCTTGCCGCGGGTCCCGGACCACCGGAAGTGCTTGACGACGTTGGTGCGGAACACGTCGGCGGCGGCGATGCCCGCGTCGCCCAGCGCGTCGTCGAGCACCTGACCGGCCGGGCCGACGAAGGGCTCGCCCTGCTGGTCCTCCTGGTCACCGGGTTGCTCACCCAGCAGGAGCAGCCGAGCGGTGCGGGCGCCGTCGCCCATCACGCCCTGGGTGGCGTCGCGGTAGAGCTCGCAGCCCCGGCACTCCTGCACGGCCGCCCTCAGCGCGGGCAGGGTCGGATGCGCGGGGACCCACTCCTGCGCGCCGGGCCGTCGGGACGCCATGCGCGGGTGGTACCCCGGCTACCGCTTCTGCAGACCGACCGCCCGCTCGACGACCCGCATCGCCTGCGGGTAGCCGGCGGGTTCGGGCCCGATGAAGGTCAGCCGCAGGTACGGCGCCGCCGGCTCGGCCGGGAACCACTCGTCGCCCGCCGCGACCCACACCCCCTCGGCCGTGCAGTCGCGCACCAGTCGCTCGGCGTCGGTGCCGTCGGGCAGTCGCGCCCACAGGTGCAGCCCGCCGGCAGGGACGGCGGCGAGGTGCAGGGACGGGGCGTGCTCCCGGACCGCGGCGGCGAGGAGGTCGCGGCGCCCGCGGAGCTGGACCCGCAGCCGGCGCAGGTGGGTGCGCCAGCCGGGGTCGCTGACGACCTCGAGGGCGGCCTGCTGGAGCAGCCCGCTGACGTACATCGACTCGGCGGCACGGTCGCCGAGGATCCGGTCCCGGGCCGGGCCGCGGGCGATCACGGCCGCGACCCGCAGGGCCGGGGACACGCTCTTGGTCAGTGACCGCAGGTAGACGACGTGGCCGGCGTCGTCGCGGGCGGCGAGCGGCGTCACCTCCGCGTCGATGCCGAAGTCGTGCGCCCAGTCGTCCTCGACCAGGAAGGCGCCGTGGGCGCGGACGACGTCGAGGACCTGCTCCGCGCGCTCGGCGCTCCACCGGGCGCCGGTGGGGTTGGCGAAGCTGGGCTGGGCGTAGAACGCGCGGGCACCGGTCTCCCGCAGCGCCCGCTCGACCTCCGCGGGCTCCGGGCCGTGCGCGTCGCTGGGCACGGGGACCAGCTCGACGCCTGCCTGGCGCGCCGCCTGGATCGCCCCCCAGTAGGTCGGCGACTCGAGGAGCAGCGGCTGGCCGGGCGCAACGAGCGCACGGAAGATCGAGGCCAGCGCGCTCTGCGAGCCGGGTGCCACGATCACGTCGTGGGCGGTCGCGACGCCGAGCTGGGTGGGCGTCGCGTCCGCGAGCTCCGTGGCGAACCAGGCCCGCAGGTCGGGCAGGCCGGCGGCGGGCGGGCGCGAGGTGGCCGCCGCCCCGCGGGCGGCCCGGCCGAGCGCGGTGCGGACCAGCCGCTCAGGCAGCAGGTCCGGTCCCGGGTAGCCCGCATGCAGCGCCTGTGCCTCCGGTGGCGGGGTCTGCAGCGGACCGGCGATGCGCGGGAGGTCGGCGCGAGGCGTGCGCAGCGCACCGCTCTGCCAGCCGAAGTCCGGTCCCCGGGCCGGCCGGACGGCGCGCACGAAGCTCCCGACGCCGGGACGGCTCTCGACCAGGCCCTCGGCCACCAGCCGGCGCAGCGCCTTCTGCACGGTGATCGGGCTGGCGGCGTACTCGGCGACGAGGCGGCGGGACGACGGCAGCTGGGCGCCCGGCGCGGCGTCCCGGATCCAGGCACGCAGGGCGGCGGCGATCCGGACACTGCTATCATTGCTCATGTCAGTACAGAGTAGCGCTATCGTTCCAGATCGGCACCCGCTATCGCGCCCGGGAGCGCCGGTCGCCGGGCTGGCCTGGGGACTGCTCGGCGTCCTGGCCTTCTCCTTCACCGTGCCGCTCACCCGGGTGGCGGTCGGTGGCCTCGATCCACTGTTCATCGGCGCCGGGCGGGCCGTGGTCGCGGCGCTGCTGGCGGCAGGCGCCCTCGCCCTCACCCGCCAGGCCCTCCCCCGCGGCCGGCAGTGGCTCCGGCTCGCGGTGGTCGCCGGCGGCGTGGTCGCCGGGTTCCCGCTACTGACGTCGTACGCCCTGACCGAGGTCCCAGCCAGCCACGGCGCCGTGGTGATCGCGATGCTGCCCGCCACCACCGCCGTGATCATCGTGCTGCGCACCGGGGAGCGGCCGGTCCGCGCGTTCTGGGTCTTCGCCGCGCTCGGGGCGGTCGCGGCGGTCGGCTTCGCGATGCTGCAGGGCGGCGGCACCGGGCACCTGCAGCGCGCCGACCTGCTCCTCGTGCTCGGGGTGCTCGCCTGCGCGATCGGGTACGCCGAGGGCGGCGCGATCTCGCGCGAGCTCGGCTCGTGGCAGGCGATCTCGTGGGCCCTGGTCCTCGCCGCGCCCGCGATGGCCGTGCTCACCGCCGTGAGCGTCGTCCGCGAGCAGCCGTCGGCGACGGCGACACAGTGGCTGTGCTTCGCCTATCTCGCCTGCGTGAGCATGTTCCTCGGCTTCTTCGCGTGGTACCGCGGCCTCGCCATCGGTCCGATGGCGCAGGTCAGCCAGGTGCAGCTCGCCCAACCGGTGCTGAGCATCGCCTGGGCCGGTCTGCTGCTGGGCGAGCAGGTGACCTGGCTGACCGTGATGGGCGGGTCGGCCGTCGTGGCCTGCGCGGCGGGCGCCAGCTCCTCCCGCCGGCGGGCGCCCGTCGTACCGGACAGGACGGCTGTGAAATCACCGATTTGACGACCGTTTTGTCCGGTACGACAGGAAGACGGTGCCCCGGGGCTAGCTCTTCCCGCGGCCGTACAGCCCGCGCACGACCTTCGTGAGCTGCTTCTCCTCCTTGGCCGTGCGGCGGAAGGTGGTGAGCGCGATCGCCGGCTTGAACCGCTGCCGGGCGATCGCGTGGGGGTAGGTGAACTCGCGCAGGCCGTCGGGACCGTGGATCCGGCCGAAGCCGGAGTCGCCGACGCCGCCGAAGGGCAGGGTCGGGATGCCGGCGAAGGAGATGACGCCGTTGATCGCGGTCATCCCGGCCCGCAGCCGCTGCGCGATCTCCATGCCCTGGCTCTTGGAGAACACCGTCGAGCCGAGGGCGTAGCGGGTGCCGTTGGCCCGCTCGACGGCCTCGTCCATGCTCGCCACGCGCGACACCGTGACCGTGGGGCCGAAGGTCTCCTCCTGCACCGCCGCCGAGTCCTCCGGCACGTCGACCAGCACGGTCGGCTGCACGAAGCGGGCGCCCTCGGGCACCGGGCCGCCGACCAGGGCGCGGCCTCCGCGGGCCAGCGCGTCGTCGATGTGGCGCCTGATGATGTCGACCTGGGAGGGCATGGTGATCGGGCCGACCTGGCCACCGGGACGCGCCTCGAGCTGCTCGGCCTGCGCGACCAGCTCGTCGAGGAACCTGTCGTAGACGCGGTCGTGGACGTAGACCCGCTCCACCCCGGCGCAGGTCTGCCCGGCGTTGGCCGCGGCGCCCCACAGAGCCGCCTCGGCCGCCTCGGTGACGTCGGCGTCCTCCGCAACGATGAGGGCGTCCTTGCCGCCGGCCTCGATGACGACCGGGGTCAGCGTCTCGGCGCAGGCAGCCATCACCCGCTTGCCGGTGGCGGTGGAGCCGGTGAAGGCCACCTTGTCGACACCGGCCTTGGTGAGCGCAGCCCCGGTGTCGCCGTACCCGGTGACGACCTGGAGCACCGGCCGGCCGACGGCCTCCTGGAAGGTCGCGGCGAGCCACTCGCCGACGCCGGGGGTGTATTCCGAGGGCTTGAAGACGACCGCGTTGCCGGCCGCGAGGGCGTAGGCGATCGAGCCCATCGGGGTGAAGACGGGGTAGTTCCACGGGCCGATGACGCCGACGACGCCGAGCGGGCGGTACTCGACGCTCGCCGCCTGGTTGACCATGAGCAGCCCCGGGGAGACGCTGCGCCGCTTGAGCACCTTCTCGGCGTGGCTCGCGGCCCAGGCGAGGTGGTCGATGGCGAGGGCGGTCTCGAGCAGCGCGTCGCCGTCGGGCTTGCCGGTCTCGCGGGCCATCAGGGCGGCGAGCTCCTCCATCCGCCGGGCGATCACCTTGCGCCAGCGGACCAGGGCCTGCTTGCGGCCGTCGAAGCCGAGCGCACGCCACCACTCGGCCTGCTTGCGGGCGGTGGCGACCGCCGCCTCCACCGCGGCGGCGTCGTGGATCGGGTGGGTGCCGACGACCGCGCCGGTGGCGGGGTCGAGCGAGGTGAAGGTCTGGGCGGGAGCGTCCGTGGTCGTCACGAACCCGAACCTACTCGTCGGTCACCTTCAGCGGAACGGGCTGACGAACAAAACGACCAGCACCAGATCGGCGGTGATCACGACGCCGGCGATCACGACGGCCGCGACCGGGGTACGCCGCGCGACCCACTCCGCCGCCTGGTAGGCGAGGGTGATCAGCGCGAGCGCGACGGTGACGTGGAGCAGCACGGCCAGGGCGACGCCGGTGACCACCCCCGCGATGGCGAAGCGCCCCCAGGTCAGGCCCAGCAGGAGGGGCACGACGACCGCGCCGGCCAGGCCGCCGGCGAGCTCCCTCGCGAAGGACCGCTCCCCCATCCACGGCACGCCGTCGATGACGTCGAACAGGTCGAGCGTGGCGAGCACCCCGAGCACCGCGACGACCAGGACCGTCGCCAGCGCGGCCAGTCGGTAGCGCAGGTGCCGCGCCGGGGACCAGGAGGCGGAGCCGTGCCAGATCGTCGACAGGGTCACCGCCGACCAGACCAGCCAGCTGCGCACCGGCCCCGTGTCGGTGTCGCGCATGGCCGCCCGGAACACCCGGTCCGCGGCCACCCGGTCGAGGACGTGCCCCTCCACCGACAGGTAGGTGGGCAGCTCGTCGGGTGCGTGGACCAGTCCGTCGTGCAGCAGCGCCGGCGGGAGATGACGGCCGGTGCGCGGCACCAGCCAGGTGAAGATCGTCGGGACCGAGGTCAGGTCCGTCTCGAAGGAGCCGAGGTCGGCGGGCACCAGCAGGTCGCCGTACTCGCGGTCGCGGTAGGCGATCCGGTGCAGCATCCGGAACCGCTCGGTACGACGATGGAGGTCGCCGGACTCCACGCGCTCCAGGACGATCCGCGGTGGGTCGGCCGATCCCTCGTCGTGGAAGCGCTCCGGCTCGGGCCGCACCGGCGTCCAGGGGCTCATCGGCAGCGGCCCTTCCCCAGCTGCGCGAGGCCGTTGAGATCGCCCTGCCCGAACCCGGCCTGACCCACGTTGTCTGCGTACATCAGCTCGGCCGGGGAGTCGACGTGGTCCAGGCCGACCAGGTGCCCGAGCTCGTGGAGCAGGATCGCCCGGGCCTGCTCGCCGCCGTCGCGCTCCTCCGCGATCCGGTCGAAGGCGTCGGCGTCCAGGGTGACACCGCCGGTCACGAACCAGAGCCACGCGTCGTCGTACGACCGGGCGGTCGCGCCGCCCACGCCGGCGACGGCCCCCTTGAGCTCCTCGACCTCGTCGTCGGTGGCCCAGGCGACGAGGACCGGGGCCGGCCGTGCGGTGAGCAGGCCGCGGCCGCCGTGCTCGGGTCGCCGGTCGGTGCGGCCCTCGTAGGCGAAGCGCAGGCCGGTGATCGCCGCGACCTCGGCGATCCCGTCCTGGACGAAGGCGACCGTCTCCTCGGCGTCGTCGGGTGCCTGGTCGGGGTTGATCTCGTAGCGGATCTCGCGGCAGGGATCCCAGGTGACCGGCTCGTCCGCCTGGCGCGGCTGGTGCTCGAGGAAGGCGTGCACGCCGCCCGGCGCGACGTCGGCGGGCTGCCCGAGCGGGTCCTTGCCGAGGCCGATGATCCGCCGCAGCGCGGCCATCTCACTGCCGGGCCCGATCGCGACCACCCCGACGAAGAGCACAGCGCTCAGCACCAGCACGAGTGCCGACCGCCAGCGCTCCATCAGCCGATGCCGTCGGGCTCGGTGACCGGCCGCTCGCAGACGAAGCCCCGGCACACGTACGCCGCCGGGAGCCCGTCGACCGGCGTCCGCCCGGCCAGCAGCGGGATGGCGTCGGTCGCGGGGTCAGCGGGATCGGCGGGGTCGGCGGCGATCACCACCGCGCCGGGGAGCGCGAGGGCGCGGGCGACCAGCGCGTCGCGCCGGGCGCCGGGCGGGCCGACGACGGCGACCTCCAGCGGCCCGTCGAGCATGGTCACCGCCGCCGCGAGCGACCAGCCGGCGAACCGGGGCGCCTTGTCGGCGAGCACGCTGACGGTCGCCAGAGCGGTCTCGGCCGCGTCGCGGTAGCGACCCTCCCCGGTGAGCGCGTGCGCCTCGACGAGGGCGTGGACCAGACTGCTGAGGCCGCTGGGCGAGGCGTTGTCGCCGGGGTCGCGCGGCCGGGTGACGAGCACCTCCGCGTCGGCGCTGGTGTCGTAGAAGCCGCCGTCCGGGGCGGCGAACCCGGCGAGCGCGGTGTCGAGGAGCCTGGTCGCCAGCCCCAGCCAGCGCGGGTCGGCGGTGGCCTGGGCGAGGGCCAGGAAGCCGGTGGCCACGCAGCCGTAGTCCTCGAGCACGCCCGCATGGGCGCCGGCCACACCGTCGCGCGAGACCCGGAGCAGCCGGCCGTCCCGCAGGTGCAGCCGGGCGAGCAGCTCCCCCGCCCGCGTCGCCGCCTCCAGGTAGTCCGGTCGGCCGAGGCGGCGCCCGGCATCGACGAGTCCGCTGATCGCGAGCCCGTTCCACGCCGCGACCACCTTGTCGTCACGGGCCGGACGCGGACGCTGCTCCCGGGCGGCGAGCAGCCGTCGGCGTACCTCGGTCAGGCGGGCGCGGTCCGCCGGGTCCTGTGGATAATGGCGCAGCTGCAGCGTCGACATCCCGTGCTCGAAGGTCCCGTCCTCGGTGACCCCGAAGAGCTCGGCGGCCCAGGCACCGTCGATCGGTCCCAGCACGGTCGCGAGCTGAGCGGGCGTCCAGGCGTAGAACAGCCCCTCCTCCGCGTGCCCGCCCGGCTCGGCCGGGCTGTCGGCGTCGAGCGCCGAGGCGAACCCGCCCTCCGCCGTCAGCAGCTCCCGGAGCAGGAAGTCGGCCGTCTCGGTGGCGATCCGGTCCCCCAGCTCGCTGCCGAGGCGGGCGTAGAGCCCGAGCAGCTGGGCGTTGTCGTAGAGCATCTTCTCGAAGTGCGGCACCACCCAGCCGCGGTCGACGGCGTACCGCGCGAACCCGCCGCCCACCTGGTCGTACATCCCGCTCCCGGCCACCGCCGCAACGGTCCGCGCCAGCATGTGCCGCGCCTGCTGCACCGACTCGCCCCGGTAGCGCCGCAGGAACTCCAGCACCATCGTCGGCGGGAACTTCGGCGCGCCCCCGAACCCGCCCGCCATCGGGTCGAACTCCTGCGCCAGCGTCGCCACCGCCGAGTCGATCCGCTCCCCCGTCAGCGCGTACGACGGCAGGCTCGCCTCCTGGCGCAGGTGCTCGGCCACGTTGGCCGCGGTCTTCCGTACGTCGTCGCCCCGGTCGGTCCACGCCCCGCTCAGCGCCCGCAGCACCTGCGTGAACGAGGGCGACCCGTGCCGCGGCTGGTCCGGCAGGTAGGTCCCCGCGAAGAACGGCGCCCCCTCGTGGTCCATCACCACCGTCATCGGCCACCCGCCCTGCCCCGTCATCGCGGTCGTGGCCTGCATGTAGACCGCGTCGACGTCCGGCCGCTCCTCCCGGTCGACCTTGATGCTGACGTAGTGCTCGTTGAGGTAGTCCGCCGTCGCCTGGTCCTCGAAGGACTCGTGGGCCATGACATGACACCAGTGGCAGGCGGCGTACCCGACGCTGAGGAGGATGGGCACGTTGCGCCGCTTCGCCTCCGCGAATGCCTCCGGTCCCCACTCCCACCAGTCGACGGGGTTGTCCTTGTGCTGGAGGAGGTACGGCGACGTCGCGGCACCGAGACGGTTCATGCGTCCATCATCCCCCGTGCCGTTCGCGTGGCTCTCCGAGCGCCGCCAGGTCGACCTGGAAGTCGCGCATCAGGACCGACAAACGAGACGTCGCCCCGCTAACCGATCGGGTGGTCGTGCACCGCCGATGAGAGGTGCACGCCGTTCAGCTCCAGGTAGAGCTGCCGCTCCGTCACGGTGAGCGTGATCGTGTTGCGGCGCTCCATCGCGTCCACCACGGAATCGATGAACCCAGGATCGAAGCTGTGCAGCACGATCTCGGCGGCGCGGTGGATCCTCGCCCCTGCCCACGGCGCGAGCACCTTGGCCGGGTCGCGGTGCGTGTAGATCGTCGTGCGCTCGGCAGCCTTGCTGCCCGTGTGAAGCCGCGCGGCATCCGGCGCGCCGACCTCGATCCAGGCGAGCAGCTTCCCGCTCAGGTCACGCACCAGCACCGCCGGGGCGTCGGTCGCCGAGATGCCCTCGCTGAATGTGATGCCCTCTTCGTGCTCGAGGCAGTAGGCGAGCACGCGCGTCACGAGGTACGCCTCGGTCTCTGACGGATGCCGCGCCGCGCGCAGCGTGAACTCCTCGTAGACGCCGCGATCCGTGTCGGCCAACTCGACCTCGAACGTGTGCATCGTCGCGCCGGCCGCCATGAGGCTCAGCCTAGTCCGGGGACTACCGTCGCGGAGCCGTCATCGACCTCGGAGGCCGGTTCCGCGTGCCGGTCCCGCGCTGGCATGTCCACGGATTGATCCGCGGGTCGCGGGCGACACCGCCTTCAGCCTTCGGGCGCGGTCGGGAAGCGGGGCCGGCCGGAACCCGTCAGACTGTGCGCCGCAGTACGGCAGTCGCCTCACGGCTCGTCAGCAGTACGCCCCAGAGACGCTGGAAGCTCTCCATCGCCGAGCGGTGCGTACGCGGGTCGAAGGCCGCCGTGGCATCTTCCAGGACGAACGTCCCGTAGCCGTGGTCACTGGCGTCAAGTGCAGTGATGTGAACGCAGGCGTCGCTCGCCACACCTCCGACAAGGAGCTGCTCGACCCTCATGTTTCGCAGGACGCTGTCGAGACCTGCCGAGGTGAAGGCGCTTCGAGTGACCTTGTTGAGGACGATCTCACCGGGCTGCGGGCTCAGCTCCGGGACGATCTCGTGCCACTTCGATGAGCAGACCAGTCCGCCATCGACGCTCGGCGACGGATCCCGTTCGTCCGCGAACCTGCTGCGCATGTGGGGAAGCAGTTCTCTCCTGCCGTCTCCTTGGGCACCCGTTGTGACATGCACGACGGGGTGCCGGGCGGCACGATAGGCCTCGAGCACCTGTGCGAGATTGGGGATCAACGACTCCCGAACCGTGCGATAGAAGTCGTCGGCCAGGGTCGGGAAGCTGTGTCGAAAATGAACACCGAGCGGCCCACTGGGATCGAGGAAATATCTCTGCATGTCGATGATGACGAGGGCCGACCCGGACGGCGAGAACTGCACGTCCGGAAATCTCACCGGATAGCCCGCATCATCCGAGACCTCAGGTCGAGGATCCACTATTCGCTGCCTTCCAAGCTCACCTGCAAGGTCGCGATATAACGAGCACGCCGCAGGATCGCTTCATCGACCATCTCGCCATCGACGGCTGACGCGCCGGCATCCGTTGCCTGCGCGAGCAAGCGCTGAGCCCACTCCACCTCAGCTGCCGTCGGAGAGTAGTGAGTGTTGATCGCGGGAACCTGAGTGGGATGAATGCTGAGCTTGCCACCGAAGCCGAGAGCTCGGCCGCTGCGGCACTCCTCAGCCAACAGGCTCTCGTCCTGGACCTTCGTCACGACTCCGTCGATGGGGGCTGCGATACCGGCAGCAGCGGACGCGAAGACGAGCGTGGAACGTGCCCATTGGAGACCGGGCCAGTTGTCGTGGCTCAGGCCGACATCCGCCGCGAGATCACCGTTCCCGAAGGCCGCGCGCTTCACACCACGAGTCGAGCAGATGTCGACGGCTTCGAACACACCTTGCGCCGACTCGATGATGGGGAGCAGGAAGCTGTCCGGCCGCAGGCACCGTGCGACGACAGCCGTCGATTGCGCTGTTGCCTTGGGCAACATGATGCCGGCGCCGATCGCCTCCGCGAAAGCCGCGATGTCGTGGGCGTACGCCTCGGTTCCCGGCGGGTTGATGCGCACCACGCCCCGCCCTCCAGCTGCTTTCCAGTCGGCGACCCGTTGCCGGGCGGTGTCCTTGTCCTCCTCCGCCACGCCGTCCTCCAGATCGAGGACGATCTCGTCGGCTCCGCTGGCGGATGCCTTCTCGAAGCGGTCGGAGCGGGCGCCCGGGACGAAGAGCATCGACCTGGCGGTGACCGCGCTCACCGATCTGCCTTGCCTGTCGAGGCGGTCGTCAGACTCCGGTCCGGGTCGCCGAAAGCCCCCGCTGCCACAGCCTCTGCGATGTCGCTCTCGCTCATCCCGAGATCGTGGAGCACATCCGAGCCGTGCTCCCCGCGCCGAGGTGCGCGCTGATACTCCTGCTCCGCAGATCCGGCACGCACAGCGGAGCGCACGTGACGAACGTCGCCGAGTCGGGGATGGCTGGTCGAGATGAGGAGGCCGCGAGCATGCGTGTGCGGATCGTCCAGCGCCTGTGGGACGTCGTGGACCGGACCGCTCGGGACGCCCGCCTCACGGAGGATCCGAACCCAGTGGTCGGTGGTCTGGGCCCGCAACGCCTCGTCCAGGATCTCCTGCAAAGCCTCCCGGTGCTCGAACCGCTTCTCGAACGATTCGAAGCGTGGATCATTCACCAGCCCCGGTCTGCCGATCGCGATGGCGAGGCGCTGCCAGAACTTCTCCTTCGCACATCCCGCAACGATCCAACCGTCGCGGGTGGGGAAGAGTTGGAAAGGCACCAGGGAGGGATGCGCCGACCGTGCCATCCGCTGGGGGTCGTACCCCGCTGACAGATGCCAGGTCGCAAGGTAGGAGAGCATGCTCATCGAGGTGTCGTACAGGCTCACGTCACAATCCATGCCCCGACCGTCCCTCCTGGCCGCATGCACGGCCGCCAGGAGCGAGAGCGCCGCCACCAGACCGCCCGACAAGTCGACCAGGGAGAGACCCGATTTCGTCGGCGGACCGTCCGGTTCACCCGTGAGCGACATCCATCCGGCAAGTCCCTGGAGGACGTAGTCGTAGCCAGGCTCGGCGTGACGTGGCCCGGCCATGCCGAAGCCGCTCAGCGAGCAGCACACGATGGCGGGGTTGATGTGCGCAAGCTGGTCGTAGGTGATGCCCAGCTTCTTCGGAACGTCGCCACGCAGGTTGAAGTACACGGCATCGGCGTCGGCCACCAACCGTTCGAAGATCGCGCGCCCGGCCCCGGACTTGATGTCCAAGCTGACGCTGCGCTTTCCTCGGTTCAGGGACTCGAAGAAGAGGGAGTCCTCGCCTTCGGCGAAGGGTGGTACATAGCGGCCGACGTCTCCGCCGTCGTTCGGATTCTCGATCTTGATGACGTCGGCTCCGAGATCTGCCAGCTGCAGCGACCCGAACGGCCCCGCTCCATACTGCTCGACCGCGAGGATACGAACATCTGCCAAGGGCATCATCACGCGGTGGCCCCAGCGGCAGGCTCCGGGGCGAACGGCTCGAGCGGCTCCGGGAACGAGCTGACCGTTGCGGCGGCGCGCTTCTTCACCATGAACGTGCGAACGTAGGACAGCACCTCCGCGCCGGTCTGCTTCAGCCCACGGGTACGGACCGTGACGATCCCGGCATGCGGTCGGCTGTTCGACTCGCGCAGGTCCAGCACGATCGACTCCGACCAGATCGTGTCGCCGGCGAACACCGGGTTCTTCAGCTTGATGCCGTCCCAACCCAGGTTGGCGATCGCCTGATAGGAGGTGTCGATCACGCTCTGACCAGCCACCACCGCCAGCGTCAGCGTGGAGTTGACCAGGGATCGACCGAAGTCGGAGGCTTCCCCCACCACCTGGTTGAAGTGCATCTCCGCGGTGTTCTGGGTCAACAGGGTGAACCAGGTGTTGTCGGTCTGTGTGATGGTGCGGCCGAGGGGGTGGCGATAGTGGTCCCCGACCTCGAAGTCCTCGAAGAATCGTCCCTGCCAGCCAGCCTTTGTCTGCACGGTCCACTGTCCTTTCCTATGAGCATGTCTCGGTGGTGCTCGTGGTCACTAGTCGGTGGTCGCGGCGGATGACGCGACACCGTTGGCAGCCGCGGGTTCGAGCATCGAACTCGTTCGCGCGGCTGGAGAAGTTGCGCGGCGCGCCCGTTGGAGCCGCGCATTGGGGATGGGTACCGAGCTGAGGAGCTTCTGGGTGTACGGGTCACGGGGTCGCTCGTACACCTCCCGCGCCGGGCCCTGTTCGACGAACCTTCCCCGGTGGATGACTGCGATCCGGTGCGACACGTTCCGCACCACGGGCAGGTCGTGAGCGATGAAGAGATACGCCATGTTGAAGTCGCGCTGCAGGTCACGCAACAGGTTGAGTACCTGCGCCTGGACCGAGACGTCGAGAGCGCTCACCGCTTCATCACAGATGACGAGCCGGGGCTGGGTCATCAGCGCGCGCGCGATCGCGATGCGCTGGCGCTGCCCCCCGCTGAATGCCGCCGGATACCGCTGCGCAGCATCGGCCGGCAGGCCGACACGCTCGAGCATCTCCGCGATGCGCTCCCGGCTCGTGGCCGTCCCCGCCCTGTCGCCGCCCGCGCGCAGCATCTCCGCCAGCGACTGCCCGATGGTTCTCGTGGGGTTCAGTGAGCTGTAGGGATCCTGGAAGACGACTTGGAGGTCGCGGGTGAGGAGGCCCCGCTTCCTGGCGGGCACCGAGGTCAGATCTCGCCCCAGGAAGTTGACCCGTCCTGCGGACACCGGCGTCAGGCCGAGGACCGCGCGCGCGATCGTGGACTTGCCGGAGCCCGACTCCCCCACCAGCCCGAGGGTCTCACCGGGCCGGAGATCGAAGCTCACTCCGCGCACCGCCGGGGTCGCCTGACGACCACGGCCGTACTTGACCTCGAGGTCGCGGACGGAGAGAACGGGGTCGACGGTGGGCAGGATGGGCGTGTCGGTGGTCATGCCGGGGCCTCCTCGAAGATGTCCGTGCGAATGCACCGAGCCTCGCGATGGTCAGGCAACTGCAAGAGCGGAACGGCGCGGTCGGTGCACGCCGAGGTGCTGAAGTCGCACCGGTCGCTGAAGTGGCAACCGGCCGGCCACTCCTCGGGACGGGGCACGACACCACGGATGAAGGGGAGGCGTTCGGCGTCCGGGTCGTGGTGCGGGTCCGAGGCGATCAATCCGCGCGTGTAGGGATGGCACGGCGACTCGAAGATGTCGTCGACGTCGGCCCTCTCGACGACCTCGCCGGCGTACATCACGACGACCCGGTCGGCGATGTCCGCCACCACCCCCCAGTCATGGGTCACCAGCAGGAGCGCCATCTTGCGTTGCTTCTGGAGGCGACGCAGAAGCGCGAGGATCTCCGCCTGGAGCGTGACGTCGAGAGCCGTCGTCGGCTCGTCGGCGATGAGCACGTCCGGGTCGCCCGCGAGTGCTCGAGCGATGGACACGCGCTGCGCCATGCCGCCCGACAGCTCGTGCGGGTACCGGCGAGCGACGTCAGCGGGGTCGGGCAACCCGACCTCACCCAGCAGGTCGATCGCCCGACGCCAGGCTTCGGCACGGGAGATCCCTTGGTGTCGCCGCACTCCCTCGGCAATCTGCCAACCGACTCGGAGGACGGGCGTGAGGCTGACCATGGGCTCCTGCGAGACCCAGGCGATCGCCTTGCCGCGAAGCGCATGGCGCTGCTTGCGCGGCAATGTCGCCAGGTCGCGACCACGGTAGACGACTGCGCCGCGAGTCAGCTCTCCGCCCGACGGGAGCAACCCCACGATGGACCGCGCCGTCATAGTCTTGCCGCAACCGGACTCGCCGACAAGGGCGACCACCTCGCCCTCATCGAGGGAGAACGACACGTCGTGCAGGACTTGGACCGGTACGCCGTCGCGCGGCAGCGTGACGGCCAGTGACCGCACGGACAGCAGAGCCGAGCCTGCTTCCTCCTCGGTGCTCTGCGCCGGCGCGCCGAGGTCTCTGCGCTGCTTGGGCATCAGCTGCGGCGCGGGCGACCATGCCGCGGACGACGTATCCCTGATCACGTCGCCCAACAGGCCGAAGACGAGGATCGTGACCGTCACCGTCAGGCCCGGCGGGATCACGAGCCACGCGTTGGTCTGTAGGACCCGGATCCCATCCGCGATCATGCCGCCCCAACTGGGCTGCGGGTTGGGAACCACCAGCTCGAGGAAGGCCAACGCGGTCTGCACGATGAGTGCGACGCCGCACACGAGAGAAGCCTGGACGATGATCGGCCCCAGGATCCTCGGAAGGACGTGCCTGCTCAGGATGTAGGGGGCCGAGAGGCCGGCGGCCTTGGCCGCGTCGATGTACAGCTCTTCGCGTACGACCAGCGTTGCCGAGCGGACCACGCGGATGAGGGTCGGCGAGAGCAGGAGGCCCAGGGTGATCATGGCGGCGACCATGTTGTGCGGGAAGATCGTCAGGACGACGAAGATGATGATGATCGTGGGCATGGCGAACGCGAGGTCGGCGATCCAGCCGACCACACGATCCACGAGGCCTCTGGCGTAGCCGGCCAGGAGGCCCAACGGAACGCCGATCGCCAACGCGCAGGAGACGGCGATGACCAGGCCCACCAAGGTGACGCGGGTGCCCACCAGCAACCTGTCCAGCACATCCCGTCCGAGGGTGTCGGTTCCGAGCAGATGACCGGAGCCGGGCGGCGCGTTGGTGATCCGAAGGTCACCGGCCTGCTGCGTGGCCACATCGGGGAGCAGGATCGGCGCGAGGACCGCGACGACCGTCAGCACGAGGATGTAGATCAGGCACAGCGCCCCCGCCGGCCGTCGCAATGCCGTGATGAGCGTGGATCGACGTGTCAGGTTACGGCTCATGCTGCCCTCACCCGTGGGTTGAGCCAGGCGTAGACGATGTCCACCAGAAGATTCACCGCTACCACCATGAACGCGTAGTAGAGGACGATCCCTTGGATCACGGGCACGTCGCCGCGGCTGGTCGCGTTGGAGGCCAACGTCCCCAGTCCGGGCAAGGAGAAGACGTTCTCCACGACCACCGTCCCACCGAGGAGGGTCAGCGCCTGTAGACCGAGGATCGTGGTGATGCGCAGCGAGGCCACCTTGAGCACGTGCCGGAACAGGATCGAGCCGATACTCACGCCGTTGGCAAGCGCAACACTGACGAACGGCTGGGCCAACGCGTCGAGGAACGCGTCTCTCGATTGCTTGGCGATCGCAGCGATGCCACCGAAGGCGAGGGCCGCTACGGGCAGAGCCAGGGATCTCGCCCACTCGCCCGAGTCGACGCCCAGTGGCACGTAGCCCGTCGCGGGAAACCACCCGAGTTGCACCGCGAAGAGGACGATCAGCTGCGCACCCAACCAGAAGGATGGAACGGCGAACCCGATCAGGGCGAAGATGTCGATCGCTCGACCGAAGGCGCCCCGGCGCACCGCACTCGCCATCCCCAGAGCCACACCGACGACCAGGCTGACGATCAGCGCCCCGAACATCAAGGAGAGCGTCACGGGGAGCCGTTGAGCGATGGCGTGCGACACGGATTCCCCGTTGTAGAGCGACGTCCCGACATCGCCGTGCAGAACTCCGGTCAGCCAACCCCAGTACTGCTCGTGGAGTGGGAGATTGAGCCCCAGCTGCTCGCGCAACTGGTCGTACGCCGCAGGTGTCGCCTCGGGCCCCAGGATCGCCTGGGCGACGTCGCCCGGAGCGAGCGCGATGAGCACGAAGGTCAGTGCGGTGACCGCCAGCAGGAGCGGGACCGCGCCCAACAGCCGCGTGGCGATGATGCCGATCGGGCTTCCCACGATCCGCCGTCCGGACCGTCCGGGGCGCCGATCGGCGGCATCGGGGACCTGCGCCGCACCGCGTTTCGTGTCGGTTGCGGTGCTCACTTCGGCGACCACTCGGTGGCCCAGCTGTACTCCGGCCGCCCCTCGGTCAACTCCACGCCGGCGACTCGGTCGGAGACGTAGTAGAAGACCCTCAGCGCATTGAAGACCGGCACGAAGACGGCTTCGGTGACCGTGCGCTGACTCAGCTCACTCCACGCCTGGGCATCGTTGGTGCGGGAGGCGCGCTCGAAGATGGCGGTCATCGTGGCGTCGGTGGCTCCGAACGGGTTGAGCCCGCCCGTGGGCGCGAGCGCCATCCTGTACCCAGCGCCCATCGGACCGGTGGGCACCGAGTAGAAGACGATCGGATACCGCTTGCTCGACCGCTTCTCCGCATACTCGGCGGCTGTGGGCGCGGTCGTGATCTTGGCATCGACGCCCACCTTCGACCAGTACGACGCGATGGCTTGGGCGAGCGGGGTGCCGCTCACCCCGTATCCGCCGTACGTCAGGACGTCGACGGCGAAGCCATCTCCGTATCCCGCCTCGGCGAGGAGACTCTTCGCGCGCTCGACGTCATAGTCGTAGTGGTCGCGCAGCAGGGATTCGACGTCGGTGGCGAACAACTGCGACGTGGGCTCACCGTTCTCGCCGACGAGTCCCTCGGTGATGGCTTCCCTGTCGATCGCATAGTTCAAGGCCTGACGGACCCGGACATCTCCCACGGGTCCGTCGCCGGCGCGATCGGCGAAGATGAGGCCGCCGGTTCCGCTCGGCCGGCCCACCACCTCGAGCCCGCTCTTCTCCGCCGCGGCCACCGTCGTGAGGTCTCCCCAGGCGACGTCGATCTGACCGGTGCTCTGTGCCTGGAGCCGGGCGTTCGCATCCGGGATGATGTCGACGACGACCCGGTCCCACTTCACGGCATCCGGTTTGTCGTAGTGCGGATTCGGCACCAGGACGTACTTCTTGTCGCTGATCGACTGGTCAGGATCGAGCATGTAGGGGCCTGCCCCGACGGTCTCGGTCCCCAGAACATCGGGAGTGGCGACGGCCTTCGGCGAGGAGACGGCTCCCCAGTTGGCACTCTCGGACAGCAGATAGGGGATGAGGGGGTTGGACTCGGCCAGCGTGAGCCGCACCGTGAGGGCATCGACGGCTTCGACGGCATCGACGGTCCCCATCAATGCGGTGAACGCTCCAGCACCCTTCGAGAAGTACTCCAACCACGTGCTCACCGCCTCGGCGTCGACCGGCGACCCGTCCGAGAACGTCGCGCCCTCACGCAGGGTGAGCTCGAACACCTGGTAGGCCTCGTCCACATACCGCCACGACGAGGCCAGGCCCGGCTGGATCGACCCGTCGGTGGCCTGGTGGAGCAGGAACTCGTTGGTCAGCGGCCGGATGTTGCCGAAGGTCACGCTGTCCTTCGACGGGTCGAGACTGACCGGCCCACTCGGAAGACCGATCGTCAGGACCTTGTCGCTGTCGCCGGCGTCATCGGCCGAGCCGCAGGCCACGGCCGTGCCGCTCAGCACGAGGCTCAGGACGACAGCGCTGAGATGGCGGAACCGGCGCTGTGTACGGCGCGCGTTCCCGCGCCTTCGGCGGTGATCGATCCCTACGTTCATCGGGCCTCCTCGGTGTCGGCGCCTACGGGTGGCGCCAGCCGAGGGTGAATCTAACCTCGGAGGTTAGATGTGTCAACGGTCACTTCGGATCGTGCGGCACACGCTTGTCGATCGTGCTGTACAGCCGCCGGAGGCTGCGGAGGTGCGCCCGGGTGGCCTCGCGTGCCGCCAGGGGGTCGCGCGCCTCGATGGCCTGGGCGATCTCGCGGTGTTCGTCATTGACCCGCTGGTGCGTCTCGGGGGACATGGAGCCTCGATTCATGCGGCGGTGGAGGACTTCGAAGACCGGCTCCGCGATGACCTCGATGACCGGATTGTGGGTCGCGCGCAGCAACACACCGTGAAAGGCCCGGTTGTGTTCGTAGGTGCCGTCGGGGGCCACCCTGCCGGTGTCGTCGACGCACCGCTGCAGTTCGGCGAGCTCCTCGTCGGTTCGTCTCATCGCGGCGATCTCGGCCGCAGGAACCTCCAGCATCTCGCGTGTTTCGATGAGCTTCTCCAACGGAATCGCCTCCGACTCAGCGAGAAGCCCCAAGCCGACACCGAGTTGAGCTCCCAGCTGATCGGTCGACGGATGCGCCACGAACGTCCCCCCGGACGTGCCGCGCTTGGAGGTCACGAACCCTTGGCTCGCCAACACCCGAAGGGCCTCCCTAGCCGTGTTCCGACTGACCTGGTAGGCATCGGAGAGCTCGGGCTCAGCAGGCAACCGGTCGTTCGGCTTCAACACCCCCGCCACGATCTGTTGGCGCAGGAACTCCGCAAGACGTCCGTAGGCCGTACCGTCGCCCGAGCCGACCTGTCCGGGGGAACCTGCCATTCGTCTCTCCTTCGCCACATTGCCTACTCCTCGCCGCGGGTGCCGCGCCGACTTTGCTCCGAGGATAAAGCACCTCGTCCTGGCGACCGCGGAGCCGAGCGGAATGCCCGGCCTTCCGGCGAGGCGTACGCTCACCGACATCCGAGCGAGGGAGGGCCCGTGAGTACTGCGAAGCACCTGCTGGAGGAACTGGAGCCGGTGGTGGCGGAGAACCTCGACCGCCACCTCGGCCTGGCCCAGGAGTGGCACCCGCACGACTACATCCCCTGGAGCGAGGGACGCGACTTCGCGTTCCTGGGCGGGGAGGACTGGGCTCCGGAACAGTCCCGGCTCTCGGAGACCGCCAAGGCGGCGATGTTCACCAACCTGCTGACCGAGGACAACCTGCCGTCGTACCACCGCGAGATCGCCACCCGGTTCGGCCGCGACGGCGCGTGGGGCACCTGGGTGGGGCGGTGGACGGCCGAGGAGAACCGGCACGGCATCGCGATGCGCGACTACCTGGTGGTGACCCGGGGCGTGGATCCGGTCGAGCTGGAGCGCGCGCGGATGGACTACATGACGTCCGGCTACGACTCGGGCGACAAGACGCCGCTGGAGGCGGTGACGTACGTGTCCTTCCAGGAGCTCGCCACCCGCGTCTCGCACCGCAACACCGGCAAGGTCACCAACGACCCGATCGCCGACCGGATGCTCGCCCGGATCGCCAAGGACGAGAACCTGCACATGGTGTTCTACCGCAACATCGTGGCTGCGGCGCTGGAGATCGCGCCCGACGAGACCATGCGCGCGATCGCCGACGAGGTCATCGGGTTCGAGATGCCGGGGGCCACGATGGCGGGCTTCCGGCGCAACTCGATGATCATCGCCAAGGCCGGCATCTACGACCTGCGGCTGCACCACGACGACGTCATCATGCCGATCCTGCGGCACTGGGACGTCTTCGAGCGCACCGGCCTCGGCGCCGTCGGCGAGCAGGCCCGCGACGACCTCGCCGCCTTCCTCGAGGGCCTGGACACCCAGGCCGCCCGCTTCGTCGAACGGCGGGCCGAGCACCGCGCCCGTGCCGCCGCCCACGCCGACAGCGACACGACGCTCGACATCGCCACCTGAGCGTTCAACCCGCCACCCGACGTGGGAGCCGGGGTCCCAGTGCCCGCTCGGCGTACGCCGCCAGCGCCAGCACCACGGCGTCGCCATGCGTGGGACCCGCGATCTGTACGCCGACCGGGAGCCCGTCGGCGGTGGTGCCCGCCGGCAGCGAGATGGCCGGGAAGCCCGTGAGGTTCCAGACCTGGGTGAGCCGCGCCCAGTCGGTGAGCCCGACAGCCACGCCCGCGACCGTGCCAGGGTGCTCCAGCCCGGCGTCGAAGGCGACGGTGCTGGTCGTCGGGGTGATGACCAGGTCGTAGTCGCGCAGCACCGCGTCCGCCCGGGCCGCGACGGTACGCCGCACCAGCTCGGCATCGGGCCCCGCGCTGCGGGGCAGGGCGCGGGTCGAGTCGATGAACGCGCGCAGCTGCGGGCTGAGCTGCTCTTGCGCGGACGGCGGCAGCGCATCGACCTGCCGGGTGATCGACTGGGCGTAGAGCCGGTCCCAGGTGTCCTCGACGCCGTCGAGGACCAGGTCGAAGCGGGTCACCGGTACGCCGGCCGCGACCAGGGCCGCGACCCACGCGTCGACGACCGCTCGGACCTCCGGATCGACCGGTCCCCCGTTCAGCGCGGGCGAGTAGCCGACCCGCAGATGCTCCACGGGCCGCCCGCAGGCACGCGCCATCGGCCCCACCTCGGCTCCGGTGTGCCCGGTCAGCACGTCGAGCAGCCGGGCCACGTCGCGGACGCTGCGGGCCATCGGTCCGAGGTGGCCCAGGGTGCCCAGGTCGCTCGGCGGGTACGTCGGCACCCGGCCGCTGGTCGGCTTGAGCCCGACCACCCCGGTGAACGCCGCGGGGAGCCGGATCGAGCCGCCGCCGTCGGTGGCGACCGCAAGCGGCCCCATCCCCGCGGCGAGCGCGGCGCCCGCGCCGCCCGAGGAGCCGCCCGCGGTCCGGTCCGGGCGCCACGGGTTGAGGGTGCGGCCCGTGACCGGGCTGGCGGTGATGAAGGACCAGCCGAACTCCGGGGTCGTCGTCTTCCCCACGCAGACCGCGCCCGCCTGCCGCAGGAGGGTCGCGGCGGGTGCGTCGGCCTGGGCCACGGTGTCCGCGAACGGTACGGCGCCGCGGATCGTCGGCAGCCCGCGCACGTCGATCAGGTCCTTCACCGAGCACGGGACGCCGTGCAGGGCGCCAAGCTCGGCGCCGGAGGTCACCTGCGCCTCGGCGGCCCGGGCGGCGGCCCGCGCGCCGTCGGCGTCGACGGTCGCGAAGCAGGACAGGCCCGGGTCGATCTTCTCGATGCGCGCGAGCACCGCGTCGACCAGCTCGACCGGCGAGAGCCGGCGGGCCCGGATCTCGGCGGCGGCGGCCTCGGCGGTGAGCTCGTGCAGCTCGGGAGACCCGCTCATCGCACGGCCCCCGGCGGATCCGCGGGGACGAACACGCCCGTCTCGTCGTACGCCGTCCAGTGGGTCCGCCAGCGCGTCAGCAACCGGCCCAGCGCACCCACCGGGTCGGCGTCGTGGTCGATCCGGAGGTCGACCGCGGGCCAGGGCCGGTCGTCGACCACCAGCAGCGCGGCCGACTCGCGTCCCCGGCTGTCGCCACCCGCGGCGTCGCCGGCCGCGAGCGCGGCCAGCAGCCGGTCGGCCAGGTCACCCGGGCAGGCGTGGAAGGCCGCGAGCATCGCCGGCAGGGGCTCGCCGTCGGCGAGCAGATTGCCGCCGACGGCGACGTCCGGCTCGACGAGGTGGCCGTTCCAGCCAGCCACCTCGTCGCCGGTGTGGGCGGCGGTGCCGTCCGGCCCGGCGAGGAGCACCTGGCGGCGCGCGGCGCCGGGATCGTCCGCGAGGGCCGCCCGGAGCGCGGCGTCCGCGTCTCCCCCGGCGGCACCCGTGAGTCCGGCGAGCACGGCACCGGCCAGCGCCGGATTCACGATCGCCTGGGTCGCGCAGGCACCCACCCCCGCGGTGACGAACGCGGAGCGCGCCCCGACGCTCGGCCGGGCGGTCGCGATCGCGACCCCGAAGCTGCCGGAGCCCGGATCCCTCGCGACGACGGAGAAGGTCATGCCGGCGCCCCGGCGGGATCCCGGTCCGGCCGCAGCCCCTCGTCCTCGGTCGAGAAGTGCGCGTGCACGACCCGCCAGCCGTCGTCCCCGCGGCGCAGCACGAGCGTGCT
This sequence comes from Nocardioides sp. L-11A, assembly GCA_029961745.1. Classification (NCBI taxonomy): domain Bacteria; kingdom Bacillati; phylum Actinomycetota; class Actinomycetes; order Propionibacteriales; family Nocardioidaceae; genus Nocardioides; species Nocardioides sp. L-11A. The sequence goes on along the minus strand of CP124680.1, from coordinate 1,470,407 downwards.
GCGGTACGCCGCCGGGTTGTGCTCCAGGTCGCCGCCCACCCAGCGCTTGAACCGGGTCACCCGGTCCGAGGCGATGAAGGCGAGGCCGTCGGCGATGCCCACCCGCAGCCTCCCCGGCAGGTACGGCGCCACCAGGGCGAACTGCGGACGGTAGAAGTTCCAGATGTTCTCCCAGTCCGCCAGCCCCTCGTAGGTGTGGCCGTTGGTGTTGAAGAAGAGGTTCTCGGCCGCGTCGTCCCACACGGTCGAGAGCAGCCCGAAGTCGAGGTGGTCGTTGGCGACCATGTAGGTGTGGTACGCCACGAGGAGCGCCCGCAGGTCGTCGGCCGATCCTCCCTCCACGTGCAGGTCGAGGTCGGCGTAGCGCTCGGGCAGGTCCAGGGACTCCATGTCGTTCTCCTTCTCGGGGGTCATCGCAGGGCGTGCGCACGGTCGGCGAGGCCGGCCGCGTGCGCGGTGAATCCGGGGTGCTCCGCGGCCTGGAGCAGCACCACCTCGTCGACGCCGGCGGCGGCGAGGCGCTCGAGCCGGGTCGTGACGGCGGCGAGGTCGCCGGCGAGACAGAGCTCGTCGACGACCCGGTCGGCGACGTCGTCGGGGCGCCCGTCGCGGGCACAGGCCGCCGCCTCCTCCAGGTCGGCGAGAGTGAGCTCGCCGGCCGTCAGCACGGGCAGCAGCGACGGGATGCGCAGCAGCCGCACCATCGTCGCGGCGACATCGGCCTTGAGCCGGGCACGGGCGAGGGCCGGGTCGTCGTCGAGCGCGGCGGCGACGAACGCGGTCACCCGGCCGCGCCGGCCGGTCCGCTCGGCCGCGCGGTGGTCGCGTGCGATCCGCTCGATCTCGGCCGGCGGCACGTGCGCGGAGATGACGATCCCGTCGGCGGCCGCCGCGCTCATCGCGAGCATCCGCGGGCCGATCGTGCCGACGACCAGCGGCGGGGCCGCGACCGGGAAGGACAGCCGGACGTCGCGCAGCCGATGCACTGCACCCTCGTGGGCGGTGATGCCCTCGCCGAAGAGGGCGCGCAGGACGACGAGGGTCTCCTCGATCGCGTCCACCGGGCGGGCGACGCCGATGCCGAGGTCCTCCAGGACCCGGGGCCCGCCGACGCCCAGCCCGAGCACCAGCCGCCCGCCGGAGAGCCGCTGCACCTGCCCGGCCTCCATCGCGAGCACGGCGGGCGAGCGGGTGAAGGCGCTGACCACGCCGATGCCGATCTCGACCCGCGAGGAGCGGGCCGCGACCGCGCCCGCCGTCGCGAACGCCCCCGGCCAGTAGGGGTTCTCCGCGATCCAGACGCTGTCGAGCCCGGCGCGGTCGACCTGCTCGACCAGCGCGAGGGCGGCCGCCGGGTCGAGCCCCTGCGGGTAGCCGACGCCGATCTTCATCGTTCCTCCTCGCTCCGCGCCGCGACGGCCGCGACGGCCGCGGTGATCGCCACCGCGGCCCGCATGCCGTAGCGGTAGTCGTCGACGCGGACGTTCTCGTCCACGCCGTGGTTGTTCTGGTCGGCGCCGGCGAGCGGCACCAGCAGGACGGGCGCGTCCAGACCGTCGGCGAGCGCGGCCAACGGCAGCGTGCCGCCGAGGGACGTGACGACCTCCGGCGCGGTACCGCCGGCCCGCGCGAGCGCGTCGACGACCGTGCCGAGCCACGGCTCGTCCGCGGCGCACCGGTAGGGGTCGGTCGCACCGATCACCCGCGCCGAGACGCCGGCGAACCGCTCCAGGTGGGCGACCACGGCCGCCCCGACCTCGCGCGCGGGCTGCCCCGGCACCAGCCGGCACTCGACCTTCGCGTGCGCCCGGTGCGGGACGACGGTCTTCATGCCCTGACCCTGGAAGCCCCCACCCAGCCCGGCGATCCCAAGGTGCGGCCGCAACGCGGGCGCCTCAGGATCCGCAGTGCTGTCGGGGAATCCGGCCACCGCCACCCTCCCGTCGGCGTCGTGGAGGGAGGCCAGCGCCGCGACCAGCCGTGACGCCGCATTGGGTACGGCGCCGCCGTACGAGCCGCCGTGCAGCTCGCGCTCGGCGCCGGTGACCGCGACCTCGACGTACACCAGGCCACGGCAGCCGCGGACCACCGTCGGCGCACCCGAGCGGTGCATCGCGCCGTCGGTGGCGACGACCAGGTCGCTGCCGACGGTGGCGCGGTGCGCGGCGAGCACCGGCCCGAGCGACGGGGAGGTGGTCTCCTCCTCACCGTCGATGATCACGCTGACGTCGACCGGCAGGTCCGGTCGCGCCGCCAGCAGCGCCCGCAGGCCGTGCAGCACGGCGAGGTGCTGGGCCTTGTTGTCGGCGCTGCCGCGTCCGTACAGCCGCCCGTCGCGCAGGGTCGGGGCGAACGGTGCCGAGGTCCAGCCGTCGGCGGCGGCCGCGGGCTGCACGTCGTAGTGGCCGTAGAACGTCAGTCGGGGCGCTCCGGGCGGTCCGGGGCGGCGCCCGACGACAGCCGGATGACCGGCGGTCCCGACCACCTCGCCGGTGAGGCCACAGGCCCGCACGAACGCGCACAGCCGGTCGGCCGCGTCCCGGATCCCCTCGCCGGTCGAGCTCACGCTCGGCTGGGCGACGTGCTCGGCGAGTACGGCGAGCGCGGCGTCCAGTTCGTCGTCGAGACGGGCGTACACGTCGTCGAGGAGCTCCGGGCCGATCACCGTCACGCGGCACCCCGGTCGGGGTCGTGGACGAGCGCCGCCCGGTCGCTGCGCCAGCCGATCCGGCCGCGGCCGCCGACGTCGGGCACGACGGAGCCCGCCGGCACCCGCGAGCGGACGACGGCGCCGCCGAGCACGGGCACCGTCCAGGTGAGATCGCGGACCGCGCCGTGGAACTTGCTGCCGGCCAGCTCTGCGTCGAGCACCACGTCGGTGCCGGCGGCCGGGTCGAGGAGGACGTCCTCCGGCTTGATCGCCAGCGCATGGGCCGCCGGCACCGCCGTCGCGGGCACCGCCAGCGCGAGGGCCGTCTCGCCGACCCGGAACCGCGTCGCGCCGCCGGTCCCCTCGATCTGGCCCGCCAGGAGGTTGGAGGCCCCGACGAAGCGCGCGGTGTAGGCGAAGGCGGGCCGCCGGAAGATGTCCTCCGGCGCGGCGACCTCGAGGATCCGGCCCTCGGCCATGATCGCCACGCGGTCGGCCATCGACATCGCCTCGTCCTGGTCGTGGGTGACCATCACCGTCGTCACCCCGACCTTGCGGATGATCGACTCGACCTCCGCCCGCATCCGGTCGCGCAGGTTGGCGTCCAGCGCCGAGAACGGCTCGTCGAGCAGGAGGATCCGCGGCGCGGGCGCCAGCGCCCGGGCCAGGGCCGCACGCTGTGACTGACCGCCCGAGAGCTGGGCCGGCTCGGACTCCGCGAACTCCTCCAGTCCGACCAGAGCGAGCATCTCGGCGACCCGCCGGCGCCGCTCCGGACGGGACATCCGGCGCCGCAGCCCGTACTCGACGTTGCGGGCCACGCTCAGGTGCGGGAAGAGCGCGTGGTTCTGGAAGACCAGGCCCAGCTCGCGCCGCCACGGCGGGGTGAACGTGACGTCGTCGTCGCCGAAGTGGATGGTGCCCGCCGTCGGCGTCACCAGGCCGGCGATGGCCCGCAGGGTGGTCGACTTGCCGCAGCCGCTCTGCCCCAGGAGGGCGGTGATCTCGCCGGGCGCGACCGTCAGGTCGAGGTCGGTGACCACCGGGCCCTTGCCGTAGTCGACGCTCACGCCGGCGAGCGCGACACGCTGCGATGGTGCCGTCATTGAAGCAACCTCACTCGTAGGAACCGTTCCACGGCGGCAGCCGCCGCCAGGAGGAGAACCGCCAGCAGCAGGGACAGCGCAGCGAGCACGGGGCTGCGGTTGCTGGCCATCTGCTGGTAGATGCTGATCGGGAGCGGACGCTGGTCCGAGGGCGCCAGGAACAGCGAGAGCGGCACGTTCACGAAGGAGAGGGTGAACGCGAACACCGAGCTCGCGATGAGTGCCGGGCGCAGCATGGGGAAGGTGACCGTCGTCAGCACCCGGACGGGCGAGGAGCCGAGGGCCATCGCCGTCGCCTCGTACGACGTCCCCTGGGTCTGCAGGGCGCCGGCGACCAGCCGGATCACGAACGGCGCGACGAAGACCCCGTGCGCCACCACGAGTCCCGCCAGGCCGACCCGGAGCTGGAGCTGGTTGATCACCTGGAGGATCGCCAGGCCGACCACGATCTGCGGGATGACGATCGGGCCCATCAGCACCGACGTCACCCCCGCACCCGACATCCACCGCGGACCGCGGGTCACCGCGAACGCCGTGGAGACACCGAGGACCAGCGCGAGGGCGGTGGCCCCGATCCCGATCTTGGCGCTGGTCCAGGTGCCCGCGACGAACTCGTCGTAGGTGAGTAGGTCGGTGAACCAGTGCAGGGTGAGGCCGCGCATCCGGTCGGGGAAGACCGGCGAGTCGTTGAAGGCCTGCACGACCACGGGCAGCACGGGTCCGAGCACGAAGGCGAACCCGAGCACCACCGTCGCCGTCCGCAGCACCCGCCAGCCGATCCAGCCCTGCTGCCGCCGTCGGCGGTGCGTCCGGGCGCTCATCGAGCGGCCTCACGGCGGACGCTGCGACTGAGCACCCGGCCGTAGACGGCGACCAGGAGCAGGCCCAGGCCGACGAGGAGGACCGAGCTCGCGGCCGCGAGGGTGGGGTTGAAGGTGTTGACCAGCTGGCTCACCAGCGTGGTCAGCACCAGATTGCGTTCCCCACCGAGGAAGCGGGCATTGACGAACGCGCTCATCGCCATCGCCAGACCGACGATCGAGGCCGCGAGGATCCCGGGCCGGCACAGCGGGAGCACCACCCGGAACACCGTGCGCACGGGCGGGACCCCCAGCGTCAGCGACGCCTCCAGGAGATCCTTGGAGACCGTGCGGGCGATCGGATAGAGCGTGAGGACGATGAACGGGACGACGAAGTGGACCGTCCCTATCGTCATCGCGATCTCGGTCTCCGCCACCCGGCCCGGCGTACCGCCCCACAGGGGACGCAGCGCGTTGACCACCCGGTAGCCGATGCCGCCCTCGACGAAGAGGCCCATCCAGCCGAGCACCGTGATGACCGGGCCCGACAGGATCGGCGCGACGAGGAGGAACAGCCACACCGAGCTGACCTCCTTGCGGCGGAAGGCGGTCAGCCCGATCACCAGGGCCAGCCCGATCACGACGCTCGCGATCCCGCCGACCACGCTGACCCGAAGCGTCCGCAGCAGCACGTCCCGATAGATCGGGTCGGTGAGCAGGCGGTGGTAGTTCCCCCAGGTGTCGTGCGGGGCGCTGGGATCGCCGAGCGGGTTGGGCTGGAGGCTCTGGTGGAAGATCACCGCGGCCGGCACGAGCACCGCGACGGCGAAGGCGATCACCGCCGGCAGCACCGACAGCCCGGACCCTCCGATGACGTGGCTCGTCGAGGCCCGCGCGCCGCGGACCCGGCGAGGAATCACTCCCACGAGGGCAGCACCTCGGAGTTGAGCCGCTCGGTCCACTCCGCGCGCTTGGTCGCGATCTTGCCCAGGTCGAAGAAGCGGACCTGGTCGAGGATGTCCGCCGCGAGCGGGACCCTGCCGGCGATCTTGGGCGCGATCGTGGCCTTGACGTTGGCCGGCGAACCGAGCCACTCGCCACAGAAGGCGGTCTGCACGTCGGCGTCGAAGGCGACGTCGAGGAAGACGTGCGCCAGGTCCTCGTTGGGCCGACCCTTGACGATCGCCATCGTGTTGTCGGCGGCGATCGCCTTCTCCTCCGGGAAGTCGAAGGTGAAGCCCACCCCGGCGTCGTTGGCGCCGAGCAGGGAGTAGTTGAACTCCGGTACGACGCTCACCTCGCCCGCCTTGGCGCGGTCGGCCCACTCGCCCCAGAAGTACTGGAGCACGGCGGGGTCGAGCTTCGCCAGCGCCTTCAGGCCGGGATCGATGTCGCTCTCGGAGCCGCCGTTCAGCTCGGCCGCCATGATCAGGAACATCGGCATCTGGGTGTGCCCGATCCCCGGCAGCCCGAGCTTGCCCGCGAGGTCGGGCCGCCACAGGTCCGACCAGCTCGTCAGCGCCGGCACGCCGGCCGCCCGGGTGAGACCGAACGCGACGAGGCCGTAGGAGATGCCGTACGGGAACAGCTTCGCCCAGTCCGCGATGTCCGCGGCGTTGGGGACCCGGCGGGTGTCGATGTCGGCGAGAAGGCCCTGCCGGTTGGCCTGGAAGACGTTCTCACCGGAGTTGACGAAGACGTCGACGGTCGGCGCGCTGGCCTGGGCGAGCAGCTTGTTGAAGCGCTCGCCGCCCGACCCGGTGTCGTACTGCACCTTGGCGCCGGTGAGCTTGCGGAAGACCGGCTCGACGGTCTCCTTGAACGCCCGCTCGGTCTCGCCGCCCCAGACCGAGACCGACAGGGTGCGCCCGCTGCCGTCGGGGATCCCGGTCGCCGACGCGCCGGCCGCCGGGCTGCTGTCGCCGCCGCAGGCGGCCAACAGGGTCGGTGCCGCGGCGACACCGGCGCCGATGCCGAGCCACTTCAGGACGTCGCGCCGCGACCTGGCCGCGGTGACCAGCCCGCCGAGGGACGCGCGCGTCTGCGCCAGGTGGGTGGACGACCCGAGCCGTGTCGCGACATCCTGTGCCCACTCGTCACGCTCCCCGAGCCGGCGTGACGCATTCTGCGAACCGTTGAGAGACATGCCTCGCTCCTTGGAATCACCAGTTGGTCTGGTTTGGACTGGACGAGCCTCGCATATTGGAATCTCTTTGCGTGACCAATTCCAGATGTCAGGTAGTCTGCGGAGGAACGACCCGCGCGTACATATCCAATCTGCCGCATATTGGCCTTGAAATGCAGAGGAAGGCATATGACTGGCCTCAACCTCGGTGACGTGCTCGGCCCCTGGGCGTCCGGCGCCGGCCCGCGCTACGTCCAGCTCGCCGCCGCCGTCCGCGCCGCCGTCGAGCGCTACGACCTGGCGCCCGGCACCCGACTGCCACCGGAGCGGCAGATCGCGGACTCTCTCGGCGTCAGCCGCACGACGGTCGTCGCCGCCCTCGACCGGCTCAAGCAGGACGGCTGGCTCGAGGCACGGCAGGGCGCCGGCACCTGGGTCGCAACCCGCGGCGAGACTCTCGGCGTCTCCCCCGACGGCGCCGTCTACTCCTCCTACCCCGTGCAGCGGCTGCTCCGCTCGACCCGCGAGCCGGCGCCGGCGCTGATCGACATGGCCAGCGCCGCGTTCCCGGAGCCCGCGGGCGTGACCGAGGCCCTCGCCACCCTCGACCTCGACCCCGGCGGGATCGGGATGGGCTATCTTCCCTACGGCCATCCCGACCTGCGCGCCGCGATCGCGAGCCACCTGAGCGCCCGCGGCCTGCCGACCGTGCCGAGCCAGATCCTCATCACGACCGGAGTGGCCCAGGCGATCACGCTGCTGGCCCAGCTCTTCCTGCCGAACCGCGAGCCGGTCGTCCTCGAGAACCCCACCTGGACGGGCACCCTCGACGCCATCACCGCGCACGGGTCCAAGATCCGCTCGCTGCCGGTCGACGACCAGGGCGCCCGGGTCGACCTGGTGCCCGACGCGATCGCGAAGTCGCAGGCCGACCTCGTGCTCGTGACGCCCGACTTCCACAACCCCACCGGGGCACAGCTGACCCTCGGCAGGCGCCGGCGCCTGGCCGAGCTCGCCCACGACCTGCAGGTGCCGGTGGTCGAGAACATCGCCCTCGCGGGGCTCCACCTGGGCGACACCCCGCTCCTGCCGCCCATCGCGTCGTTCTCGCCGGACCGCTGGATCCTCACCGTCGGCTCGTTCTCCAAGGTGGTCTGGGCCGGCCTGCGGATCGGGTGGGTGCGCTCCTCGGAGCCGACCATCGACCGGCTCGCCCGGCTCAAGGCGGTCGCCGACAACGGCACGCCGGTGCTCAGCCAGCTCGTCGTGCTCGGCCTGATCGACCGTTTCGACGAGCTGGCCGCCGGACGCCGTGCGCACGCCGAGAAGGGTCTCGCCACGCTCACCGCGGCGCTCGCCGAGCGGCTCCCGACCTGGCGCCCGAAGCCGCCGGTCGGCGGGCTGTCGATGTGGACCCAGCTCCCCCACGGCAGCGCCCACGAGTTCGCCCGAGTCGCCCTGCACCACGGTGTGGACCTCTCCCCCGGACCGATCTTCTGCGCCGACGAGAGTCATCACGACCACGTGCGGCTGCCCTTCGTCGCGCCACCGGCGGTCCTCGTCGAGGCGGTCGACCGCCTCGCCGCCGCCTGGGCCGACTACGAGCGCGAGCGGGAGGCGCTGTGATCGACCTCGACGCCATCCGCGCCGCCCAGCGCCTGATCGCACCGGTGGTGGTCCGCACCCCGCTGGAGGAGTCCCGGTGGCTCTCCGGCGTCGTCGGCGGACGGGTCCTGCTCAAGGCCGAGAACCTGCAGCGGGCGGGGTCGTTCAAGATCCGTGGCGCCTACGTGCGGATGAGCCGGCTCACCCCGGCCGAGCGCGCGGCCGGCGTGGTGGCGGCCAGCGCCGGCAACCACGCCCAGGGCGTCGCACTGGCCGCGCAGCTCCTCGACATCCCGGCCGTCGTCTACATGCCGCGCGGGGCCTCGATCCCCAAGGAGGCGGCCACCCGCGGGTACGGCGCCGAGGTGCGCATCGCCGGCGCCACCATCGACGAGGCACTCACCCATGCCGAGGCGTACGCCGCCGAGACCGGCGCCACCCTGGTGCACCCCTTCGACCACCCCGACATCGTCGCGGGCCAGGGCACGCTCGGCCTGGAACTGCTGGAGCAGTGCCCGGAGGTGGCGAGCGTGGTCGTGCCCGTGGGCGGCGGCGGGCTCGCCGCGGGCGTCGCGCACGCGATCCGCACCGTCCGGCCCGACGTCCGCATCGTCGGCGTGCAGGCCGCCGCCGCGGCCGCCTATCCGGCCTCGTTGCGCGCCGGCGCACCGGTCGCACTGGACCGGATGGCGACCATCGCCGACGGCATCGCGGTCGCCCGCCCCGGGAACCTGCCCTTCGCCCACGTCCGGGCGGAGGTGGACGAGGTCGTCACGGTGAGCGAGGACCAGATCGCGCATGCCGTCCTGCACCTGATGGAGCGGGCGAAACTGACGGTCGAGCCGGCCGGTGCGGTCGCCGTCGCCGCCCTGCTCGCTGCCCCGGCGGCCTTCACGACGCCGGTGTGCGCGGTGCTCTCGGGCGGCAACATCGACCCGCTGCTGATGATGAACGTGATCCGGCACGGCCTGGCGGCGTCGGGTCGCTACCTGTCCGTGCGGGTCCGCATCCCCGACCGCACCGGCGGTCTCGCCGGCCTGCTCGCCGAGCTGGTGCGCTGCGAGGTCAACGTGCAGGAGGTCGCCCACGACCGCGCCACCCGGCACGCGCTCGGCGAGGTCGACGTGTCCCTCCAGCTGGAGACCCGCGGTCGCGAGCACACCCGCGCCGTCGTCGCCACGCTGCGCGAGCACTACCTGGTCCTCGAGCACGACGCCGAGCGGCCCTGAACCGCACGGCCGCCTAGCGCACGGGAGCGGCGGCGAGCGCCGTACCGCACGCCGCCGCCACGGCGACGGCCAGCGCGGCCGGGCTGTCGTCGTCGCCCTCGGGTACGACGACGTGGACCGCGCCGTCCGCGTGCAGGTCGACCGCGCGGACTCCCTGCCGGCGCGCCATGTCGGCGGCGTGGGCCACGTGGCCGTGCACGATCACGCTGGCCCCCTCCGGGGGCAGTGGCGCGAGCCAGGCGCGCTCGGCCGCGATGACGGTCCGCGCGGGCAGCAGCGCCAGCGCTCCTCCGCCACAGCCCTGCCCGAGCAGCACCGACACCGTGGGGACGGTCAGCGTGGTCAGGGTGGCGATGCAGCGGGCGATCTCGCCCGCCAGCGCGCCCTCCTCGGCCGCCTGCGACAGCTCGGCGCCGGGTGTGTCGATGACGGTCACCAACGGCAGGCGCAGCTCCTCGGCCAGCTCCATGCCGCGCCGCGCCTGCCGGAGCGCGGAGGGCCCCATCGGCGACTCGGGCGTCTGTCGTGACCGGTCCTGCCCGACGACCACGCACGGCTGCCCGTCCAGGCGGGTCAGCGCCACCAGCACGGTCGCGTCGCGCTCCCCCTCGTCGGTGCCGGAGAGCCGAACCGTTCCCGAGGCGCCGTGCCGCAGCAGGTCGCGCACGCCGACGCGCTCCTCGGCGCGGGTGCTGGTGATGCACGCCCACGCGTCGCGGTCCGTGGCGGCGCCGAGGCGGCGCGGCAGCGTCGGTCGGACCGGCGGATCCACCAGGACGCCGAGCGCCCGGTCCACCAGCTCCGGCAGGTCGTCGGCCGGGACGACCGCGTCGATGACCCCGTGGGCGGCGAGGTTCTCCGCGACCTGGACCCCCGCCGGGAACGGCGAGCCGTGGAGCGCCTCGTACACCTTCGGCCCGAGGAAGCCGACCAGCGCCCCCGGCTCGGCGACGGTGATGTGGGCGAGCGAGCCCCAGGAGGCGAACACGCCACCGGTGGTGGGGTGACGCAGGTAGGCGAGGTACGGCAGACCCGCGGCACGGTGGTCCATGAGGGCCCGCGAGATCTCCACCATCTGCACGAAGGCGGGCGTGCCCTCCTGCATCCGGGTCCCGCCGGACGCCGTGGCCGCGAGCAGGGGCAGCCCCTCGGCCGTCGCGCGGCGGACCGCCGCCACGATCCGCGCCGCCGCCGCGCGCCCGATCGAGCCCGCGAGGAAGCGGAACTCGTTGACGACGAACGCCACCGGCCGGCCCCGGACCAGCCCGCGACCGGTGATCACCGACTCGTCGGTCCCGGCCCTGGCCGCCGCGGCCTCCAGCTCAGCGCGATAGTCCGGCGCCACGCCGGACAGGTCGACGGGCCGGTCCCAGGACACCGCGGTGCCGGCGTCGAGCACCAGGTCGACCAGGTCGCGGGCACCGAGCCGGACGCTCACGCCTGCCCCACCCAGGCGCGCAGCGCGGCACCGTGCTGGTCGAGGGTCGGCGGCGCCCGGTGTCCGCTCGGGGTCCGCTCGACGCCGCCCGCTTCGAAGAAGCGCAGCGGCGGTCCGGGCAGCCGCACCCGGCCCAGCGTCGAGTGGTCGACGTCCAGCAGGAGTCCCTGGCTCTCGGTCTGGGCCCACCCGTAGACCTCGTCGAGGGTGCGGACCCGCCCCGCGGGGATGCCGGCGTCGTCGAGACGCTCGAGCAGCTCCTCGGTCGACCAGGTCGCGAACGCCGACTCGACCAGGGCGACGGTCTCCTCCCGCCGCGCGACCCGCTCGGCGTTCGTCGCGAGGCCCGGACGATCCGGGTCGAGGCCGAACGCGGCACAGAACCGGGACCACAGCGACTCCGAGCCGACCGCGATCTGCACCGCACCGTCGGCGCAGCGGAACAGGCCGTAGGGAGCGATCGACGGATGGTGGTTGCCCTGGGCCCGGCCGACCTCACCGGCCACGGTCCACCGGGTGCCCTGGAAGGCGTGGACACCCACCGCCGCCGACAGCAGCGAGGTGCGCACGATCTGTCCGACCCCGGTGCGCGTGCGCTCGTGGAGCGCCGCGAGCACCCCGTAGGCGCCGTACATGCCGGCGAGGAGGTCGGCGATCGGGGTGCCCACCCGCTGCGGGTCGTCGGGGCCGGAGCCGGTCAGGGACATCAGTCCCGCCTCCCCCTGGGCGATCTGGTCGTAGCCCGCGCGTCCGCCCTCGGGCCCGTCGTGGCCGAAGCCGGTGATCGACAGGGCGACCAGGCGCGGGTTGCGCTCCAGGAGCGTGTCGAGCCCGAGCCCGAGGCGCTCGAGCACGCCGGTCCGGAAGTTCTCGACGAGCACGTCGGCGCGGTCGACGAGGCCCAGGAGGACCGCACGGTCGGCGTCGTCCTTGAGGTCGAGCGCGATGGACTCCTTGTTGCGGTTGGCCGAGAGGAAGTACGTCGACTCCCGCTCGCCGCCGCCGTCCGGCTCCACGAACGGGGGACCCCAGCCCCGGGTGTCGTCGCCGCGTCCGGGGGCCTCCACCTTGACCACGCGGGCACCGAGGTCGCCCAGCATCATCGTCGCGTGCGGCCCGGCCAGCGCCCGGGACAGGTCCACCACCAGTACGCCGGCGAGCGGGCCCGCCGTCCCCTCGTCCTGCTCCGGTCCCATGGGTCTCCTCCGTCACCTGGCACGGTCGCCTCGTTGGCTCAGTGGCCTAGCCAATAGGACACCGTGACACCTGTCAATAGCATGGGCCCATGGCCGCCGACCGCACCCTCGTCCCGAAGGTCGCCCGGACCCGGCTCTACGAGCAGGTCGCCGAGCAGATCACCGCGTGGATCGCCGACGCCGGGCTGGGGGTCGGCGACCGGCTGCCCCCGGAGCGCGAGCTGGCCCAGCAGCTCGGCGTCAGCCGGGCCACCCTGAGCCAGGCCCTCGTGGCCCTGGAGGTCATCGGCGCGGTCACCGTGCGCCACGGCGACGGGACCGTGATCAGTCAGACGACCGCCGGCACCATCGCCCAGGCGATCCGCGAGCACGCCGACCGGCTCCCCGAGATCCTCGAGACCCGCGACGCGCTCGAGACCAAGATCGCCGCCCTCGCCGCGCAGCGCCGTACCGACGAGGACCTGGCCCAGATCGAGGCGGCACTCGCCGCCATGGCGGCCGAGATCGCCGCCGGGGGACGCGGGATCGACGGCGACGAGAGGTTCCACGCGGCGGTCACCGCCGCCAGCCACTCCGCGCTGCTGGCGCGGCTCATGGTGGAGATCGGGGCGCTGGTCCGCGAGACCCGGATCGAGTCGCTGTCCCAGCCCGATCGCCCGCAGGCCTCCCTCGCCGGCCACCGGGCGATCGCCGCCGCCATCGCCGCCGGCGACCCCACCGCCGCCGCCCGCGCGATGCAGGACCACATCGGGCTGGTCAGCGAGGTGGCTCTGCTCGACGACGGCAGCTGAGTCGCCGGGTCGCGGCCCATCCGCCGCCCTGGGGGACCAGGTGGGCACCGCTGCCGGCGGTGGCGTCGATCGACACGCTCATCACGATCAGGTCGGTCCTGCCGGCCGCCGCCAGCGTCCGCAGAGCACCGAGCATGTTGGCACCCGAGGCGATCACGTTGTCGACGACGACGAGCCTCCCCGGATGGCGTCCGGTCACCGCAAGGCTGTCGCACACGCTGTCGAGGCCGGGACGCTCCCCGGACGAATGCGCCGAGGGGATCTCGTGAGGACGCAGCAGGCATTCACGCAGCGGCAGTCTCCAGCTGGTCGCCAGCGCCGCGGCGAGCGCGTGCCCCGGCCCCGGAGACCCGTCATGCCCGGGCACCCAGGTCACCGCGTCGGCACGCTCGGGCCGGGGCAGGAGCTCGGAGGCTCGACGCAGTGCGTCGGCAGGTTCGAGGTAGTCCCGCCCCCAGCGGTCGACATAGGGCCGGGCAGCCAGCCGCACCCCCCGCGCCAGGTCGCGGATCGAGCCCGCGTGCGGGCCGAGCGTGACCAGTTGCGCTCTCATCTCAATGGTGCCCGCGCAGGTGGGTGCTGACCTCGTGCGCCACCAGCTCGGCCAGCACGATGGGATCGTCCATGCTCAGCGAGCGCAGCATCTGTCCCCCGGCCGTCCGGCTCATCTCGTTCCACAGCTCCTGGCTGTACGGCACCACTCCCCCAGCATCCTCCCCGACCGGGACGGGAAGGACACGCACCCCCTGCCTCCGGCACTCCTCGACCTCCAGGCGGGTGTGCTCGCCGCCGCCGATCACGATGCAGATGCTCGCCCGGGAGCACAGGTCGACGCGGACGTCGGCCGACTCGGTCCCGGGGAAGACGATGGTTCCCAGCCGGCGCTCGGTGACGGTCTCGGTGCCGACACCGGGCTCGCTGCGGCGTACCTGGACCAGGCGCGAGTCGCCGTAGCTGCCGGACCGCTCCAGGTGCTCCGCGAAACGGTGGGCGACGACTCCGATCGTCTCGCTTCCGCCGTGGACGAGGCTCACGCTCTCGTGGACGGTGGCCAGCTTCGTCCCCAGCGCGCTCATGAACTGGGGGATCGCCGGGCCGACGGTGCCGAGCGAGCCGCAGACCATCACGGTGGGCGGCCGTGAGGCGACCTCGAGCCGGCGGAGGAGATCCGGGATGTCGTCGAAGGAGTCGACCTCGACCGCCTCGACGCCGCCCTGGCGAAGATCCGCCGTCTGCAGGGCGTACAGCGCCGCGGTCGAGCGGTCCAGCTCGCCGTCGACCTTCTCGACGATGGAGTAGTGACGCTGCATGTTGCGCGACTCGCTCGTCCGCACCAGACGCAGGAGGGTCTGCATGTTGGGGTCGGCGAAGCTGATCCCGATGAAGAGGATCGACTTCGTGTAGAAGTCGGCGATCAGCCGGGCCCAGGTCCGCGGATAGGTCTTCACGTACGCGTCGAAGTCGTCGCGCGTGATGACCAGGCGTCGCCCCGGAGTGGCCTCGATGTCGTCGATGCCGCCGTGCATCTTGACCAGCGTGCAGCCCCCGCGCGACAACGATCCGGTCATCTCCGAGTCGTCCTGGATGATGCGCGGCAGGTGCCCCTTGTCGCGATGATGGGCCAGCTCGAGGAGGTTGTCGAAATTGAGGGACCAGAGGTAGGGCACCGGGAGGTCCCACAGCAGGTGGTGGATCGGGTTGGGGTCGAAGTCCCGGGCCGTCAGGGCCGAGCGGATGGCCTTCGTCAGCCGTGCCCGGCCTCCGTCGATCTGCGACACGTAGTACGTCGCCAGCAGCGCCAGATCGGAGAAGGACTCGTCGAGGTCGAGCTCCGCGCGGGCGTCGGCGAGAAGCTCGTTCCAGTCGGGAAGGCTGCTGGGGACCGAGATGCCGGCGCCGCACACGACCGCCGCGTCGCCGGCTCGCAGGCGACGAGCGAACTCAGTGATGAAGTCGGTCGGTTCCATGGTCGCCCTGCCCTTCCACGCGTTCTCCCGGGTAGGCCGAATCCTGGCAGCGCGGGGCGCCGAGGATCCCTGGAACCCCTGAAATGCCGTCGTACGGGCGCGGGGCGCGGGTCACCGGCCCGTCCAGCGCGGCTCACGTCGCTCGAAGAACGCGGCGACCCCCTCGACCAGATCGGCGGAGGCCAGCAGCCGCTCGTGCGCGGCGTGGCTGGCCGCCCAGCTGGCGGTCTCGTCGCCGTTGATCTCGTCGTGTGCCAGCGCCAGTGCCGCACGGACGGCGAGGGGCGCGTTGCCGCTGATGGTGGCGGCCAGGCCGAGGGCGATGTCGAGGGTCGTGCCGGGCTCGACGAGCCGGTTGACGAAGCCGAGACGCTCGGCGCGGACGGCGTCGATCGGCTCGCCGGTCAGCAGCATCTCGCGGGCGACATTGGCCGGCAGCACCCGCGGGGCGCGGAAGACGCCGCCGAAGTCGGGTAGCAGGCCGCGCTTCACCTCGGGGAAGCCGAAGCTCGCCGTACGGGAGGCGACGACGAGGTCGCAGCACAGCACCAGCTCGAGGCCACCGCCCAGCGCGTAGCCCTCGACAGCGGCGATCAGTGGCTTCGGGCGGGCACGCGACATGATCCCGGCGATGCCGCCGCGCTCCGTCGGCTCCCCCGGGCCCTCGGCGAGGTCGGCGCCCGCCGAGAACACGTCCGGCCCACCGGTCAGGACGCCGCACCACAGGCCGTCGTCGTCCTCGAGCAGGTTGAGCGCCTCGTCGAGGCCCCGGGTGACGGCGCCGTTGATGGCGTTGCGCTTGGCCGGGCGGTCCAGCCCGATGACGAGGGTGCGCTCGACGCGGATGGTCTGGACGGCGGGGTTGGCCGGTGCGTCGGCGGTCTCACTCATGCACGACAATCTAGGGATGCCCATGGAGATGTTCATCCACGACGAGATCCCGACCGACGAGGTCGAGCGTCGCGAGAAGGCCCTCTCCGCCCTCGCCGATTCGGTGCGCGACCTCGTCGACGCCACGATCCGCAGCACCGTCGCCGACGAGGAGCTGGCGGCCGTGCGGGCCGATGTCGACGGGCTCGTCGCCCGCCTGCGGGCCGCGCAGCTGCCCGGGCCCGCAGGGGTCCGCTTCAACTCGGAGGGCCGCAGCTGGAACTGGGGCAACGCCGTCGTGGGCCGGGGCAACGCGGTCGCGCCTCCGGTCGACATCGTGCATGACGCCTTCGGCAGCGCGTACGCCGAGATGACGCTCGGGGCGGCGTACGAGGGCCCGCCGGGGATGGTGCACGGCGGCGTGTCCGCGCTGATGCTCGACCAGATCATGGGCGAGACCGCGAGCGGCTTCAAGCGGCTGACGATGACCGGCACCCTCACCCTGCGCTACCGCCGGCCGCTGCCCCTCGGGCCGGTCCGGATGGAGGCCCGGATCGCCGGCGAGGAGGGCCGCAAGATCACCGTCGAGGCGCGGATCGGCGTCCCGGGCGCGGACGCTGCCGTCGAGGCGACCGGACTGTTCCTCATCCCGAAGTGGGCGCCGCTCGACGAGACGGAGCAGGGCTGGTCCCGCTCCGCCGAGGGCTGAGCGGCCGCTCAGGCCCCGGGTCGGTCGACGAGGTCGACCAGGCGCTGCGGCGCCTGCAGGCAGAACGAGTCGGTGAGCAGCTCGGCGAGCTCCTCCCAGTCGGTGTCGTCGTCGATCAGCAGGCCGACGACATTGCCACCCCACTCGGCCTTGAAGTACGGCGCCCCGAGGTGCTGGAAGGCCATCACCTCCTCCGGCTCGGCGCGCAGGACGATCCGGAACAGCTGGTCCTCACCACCGAAGACGTGCGCGACGGTGGCGGTCGTGCCCGCCACGCGCCAGCGCACACCGACCCAGGCGTCCTCCTCACGGCACTCCGGCAGCCGCGCGAAGATCGCGCGCAGGCGCGCGACGTACGCGCCGGGGACGTCGGGACGGGTCGGGCGGGCCACGACAGGAAATCTGCCACACCGCGCCGACAGCGGCACCGGGCGAGGAAGATCATGGGTTCGCCCCACGGCGGATGGGTAGGACGGTCCCGGTGAGGCCCCACCAAAGCGAGGCCTCCATCCGATCGAGGAGACAACGAGACATGCGTACACGAATCCCGGGCCTGCTCCTGGCGGCGACCGTCGGACTCTCCGGCCTGCTGACCGCCTGCGGCAGTGACGACGCGGACAAGCCCGACACCGAGGAGAAGTCCTCGCAGAGCACCGAGACCCAGGAGTCCGACACCGACGCCGATACCGACGACGACACCGGCGACGCGCCCGAGGCCGACGGCGACAAGCCGTCGCGCGACGACGTCGTCGCCGGGTACGGCGACATCGTGAAGGAGACCAGCGAGCAGGCCGGTATCGACATGCCCGAGGGCGTCATCGAGAAGGTGCTCTCCTGCTTCATCGACGAGGTGTACGACGACGCGTCGGCGAAGACCCTCCAGGCGCTCGCCGACAGCGACCCGACCGGCATCGACCCGGCGGACGTCGAGCTGTTCACCAACGCGCAGGCCACCTGCCAGCAGGCGGCGATGGGCTGAGCACCGACTCCGTCGGTCGGCGGCGTCGGTCCTTCGGGACCGGCGCCGCTGGCGTGTCCGGCGGGTTCCCGGGGTTGTGTCGGACCCCCTGTGTTTGATGCCGGCATGGTCAGTGATGGGACGGTGGCGGGTCTTGAGGACCTGTCGGCGGTGGGGGTGCTCGAGTTCGTCGAGCGCCAGCACGCCGCGCGTCTGGAGGCTGAGCGTGAGGTGTTGCGGGCGGCGTATCAGTGGGCGGTGCTGCACCATCCCGACCGGCTGCCAGCCTCGGATCGGCGGGGCCGGTCACGAGCGAGACCAGCGGGTGGGGCCGGTACGCCGCTGGTCACCGAGCATGCTGCGGCGGCGTTCGGGGCCCGGGTCCAGCTGAGTCCCTATGGCGCGCGCCGGTTGATCGCGGATGCGGTCGACCTCCACCTCCGCCTCCCGAGGCTGTGGGCCGGGGTCCGGGCCGGCACGGTGCGGGTGCCGCATGCCCGCCATGTCGCGGCCGCGACCCGCGACCTCACTCCTGAGGAAGCAGCCTGGGTCGACGCCGAGGTCCATGAGGTCGCGGACGGCCGGTTGGCGTGGTCGAGGTTCGAGTCCGTGGTGGACGGCAAGGTCGCCGCCGCCGCGCCGGAGTTGGCTCGGGTCCGGGAGGAGGCTGCGGCGAAGGAGCGGTGTGCCCGCATGTCGCGGGTCAACAAGCACGGGATGGCCACGTTCACCATCCGTGCCGACGCACTCACCATCGCGGGGATCGATGCTGCGGTGAGCGCGGTCGCGGAGAGGTTGAAGGACCAGTTGCCCGACGCGGACTCCAACGACCGCCGGGTTGCAGCGGCGGCGTTGTTGCTCAATCCCACCGCACACGCCGACCTCGACCTCTCGGACGGGCCGGTGAAGGTCCGGGCCACGGTGTACCTGCACCTGTACGCCGACTCACCCATCGCCCGTCTCGAGGGCCACGGTCCGGTCACCATCGCCCGGATGATGCGACTGCTCGGTGAGGCGGGAGCGAGAGTCCGGATCACCCCCGTCATCGATCTACCTGGCCAGGCACCGGTCGATGCCTATGAGATCCCCGCGCGGCTGCGTGAGGCGGTGCACCTGATCCATCCCGCCGACGTGTTCCCGTTCGCTGCGAACACCACCCGCAACGTCGATCTGGACCATGCGGTCCCCTACAGCGAGGGCGGGCCGACCAGCATCGGCAACCTGGGGCCGTTGACGCGTACCCACCACCGGGTCAAGACCCACGCCGGTTGGGAAGCACGACATCCGTTCCCCGGGATCGTGATCTGGCGCGATCCCTACGGGGCCCACTACCTCATCGACCCGACCGGCACCCGCCGGGTCACCCCCACCACCGGTGACGACACACCGACCCGCACCGACATCATGGTCACCCATTTCGTCCTCGACCACACCGCCGCCTGACCGACACCATCGGACCGACGTCAACGCCCCCTGACACCGGCGAGCCCGCCGAGATCGGCTGACAACCCTTTCGCGCACCCAGCCCGTCCTGCCTCCTGGAGGTGGAGAATGCGCGACGCTGTACCCGTGCTCGACGAGACGACCGGCCGGCTGCCGTCGTTCGACGAGTACGTCGCCGCCCGCGGCCGCGCGCTGTGGCGCAGCGCGTGGCTGCTGACCGGCGACCGGCACCGGGCCGAGGACCTGGTCCAGACGGCACTCCTGAAGTGCTGGCGGCGCTGGGATCGGATCGCCGACGCCGAGGCGGTCGAGGCCTATGTGCGACGCACCATGCTGACGACGTACACCGACTGGTGGCGGCGCCGGTGGAACGGTGAGCTGCCGACCTCGGAGCTCCCCGAGCCCGCCCCGGCGGAGTCCACGGATCCCGGGTTGCGACAGGACGTGCTGGCCGCGCTCGCCCGGCTCCCCCGGGGCCAGCGCGCGGTCGTGGTCCTGCGCTACTTCGACGACCTGACCGAGGCGCAGACCGCGGCCGCGCTCGGGATCGGCGTCGGGACCGTCAAGAGCCAGACGTCCCGCGCCCTGCGCAGCCTCCGCGCGTCCGGACTGCTGGAGGAGAGCGATGACTGAGCGACTGCGCGAGATGTTGGCGCGGGCCGTGCCCGACGATGCGCCGGTGTTCGAGCCGCACGCGCTGGCGGCGAGGGCGCGGCGCCGCCGCAATCGCGGACGCGCGGTCGGCGCGGGACTCGCGACGGCCGTCCTGGCAATCGGGCTGGCCGGCACGCTCGCGAGCACGGGGGGTGACGAGGATCCGCCCGTGGCTCGCGACCCGGACCCGTACGCCGTCCCGGCGTGCCCGGATCCCTTCCGGATGCCCACCACCACGCCCGAGGTGCCGTCGTACGACGGCCTGGTCGGCGTGCGCCTGTGCGCGGAGCAGGCCGGGCCGGGTGCCGACGGGCTCGTCGAGCTCGACGGCCTGCCGGCGCGGGTCGCGGCACTCGACGACTTCGACCCGGGCCGCTGTGCCGCGATCGACGTCATCCCGCTGCGCCAGCTGCTGCTCTTCGGCTACGCCGACGGATCGACGGTCGAGGTGCCCGCCACGATGTGCTCCCCCGCGGGGATCGACGGCCGCCAGGTCGACGGCGGCGACCTCCTCGGCGCCTACCTCGACGCCCTGGCGGCACAGCGCGACGGCCTGGCCGCCGGGCGTCCCTACATCGGCGCGTTCGACTGTGCGGCCCTCCCCGCGTCCAGCGCGGCGCGCCCCGGCCACGAGCGGATCACCTCGGGCGCGGTGTGCCGCGGGTTCGGGGACCAGCCGGCCGAGCCCCTCACCGAGGAGCAGGTCCAGCGGGTGGCCGATGCGTGGGCCGACCCCGGGCCGCTGAGGCTCGCGAAGTGCACCCCGCCGGACGAGCCGCTGTCGCTGCTGCTCGGCACCGACCGGGGCGATGTCGTCCAGGTCCAGGACGGCTGCACGACGCTGACGTGGACCGGACCGACCGAGGGCCAGAGCGCGTCGCTGCCGGTCTCGATGGCTGAGCTGGGGCTCACCCCCTGAGCTCGCCGACGTCCTCCCGGTCGCCCTGGAAGTAGCTGTCGAGCAGCCACTGCGCCCGCCGCGCGCCCCAGGCGGCGAGCCGGTCGCGGCCGCCGGGCAGGTGCTTGAGGACGCGGTACCGCAGCGTGTTGAGCACGACGAGGTAGCCGTGCGCCCACGGCGGGCGCAGCGGCAGGCCGAACTCGCGCATGCTCTCGGGGCCGAGGAAGACGGTGAGCATGGAGAGCAGGCGCTCCCGCTCGTAGCGTGCGCGCAGCGGCTGCAGCGCCGCCGGCCACCCCGGGTAGCGCCGGAGCGCCTGGGCCTCGACCACGGCCCGGGCCAGCTGCGGCCCGGCCGCCGTGATCGGCCCCTGGGCGAGCAGGACGTGGTAGTCGATGCGATGCCGCTCCCACTCGTCGTCGACGAGGAAGTCAGAGTGCACGCCCATCAGCCAACCGACGTACTTCCACAGATGCATGAGCGCCCGCGACTCGGACCGCGTGACCGGGACGCCGAGGGCACGGGAGCCGATGATGAGCACGCCGTCGAAGAGGCCCAGGGTGGAGGCCTGGTCGGCCTGGTTGATCGGCAGGCCCCAGGTAGGGCTGTCCCAGCTGTCCTCGAAGGAATGGTTGACCAGCGCGTGCATGAGCCGCACGTGGACGGTCAGCCGCCAGCCCTCGCCGGGCGCCCGACCGTCGCGCGGCGGAAGCAGCGAGAGCGGGTCGGTGAGACTCGCACCCCACTTCTGGGTCTCGGCGAGCCGGCGCAGGGTCTGGCTGCCGGTGAGCCCGCCCGTCGCGACGAGCAGGTCGGTGGGGCCGCCGAAGCGGTACCCACCGACGAGGGACAGCTGGAGCAGCACGTCCTGCGCGTTCTGCCCGAGGCGCCGGAAGACCCGGGCGCCCTCCTCGACCAGGTCGCGGTCGAGCCAGTCCGGGTCGGTCTCGAGCTCCTCGAGGAAGGCACGCAGCGCCGGCGGGGCGTCCGGTACGGCGGCGAGCCCGCCCTCCAGCGCCCGGCGGAACTGGTCCATCCGCACCCGCTCCGGGGCATCCCCTCGCAACCGGATCGCGTCCGCGAGGCGCGCCCCGAGCTCGTCGCGCTCGAACATCGCGCGGCCGATCCGGTCCAGGAGCGCCTCGTCGACGCCGCGGACCCGCCCGGCCAGCTTGAGCGGCCGGCCGAGGCGACGGTTGCGCTCGCCCCCGGCGCGGAACCGGGTCGGGTAGGGACGCTCACGGGGGTCGCCGGCCACCGGGGCCGTGTCGGTGCTCATGCCATCATCTTGACGCGAGCGATTGCTCGCATTCAATTCGCAAATGCCCTAGCCTGCTCCCGTGCGCAAGGCTCCGCAGCAGGCCCGGTCCCGGGAGATGGTGGAGCGGATCGTCGCCGCCGGCCGGGCCGTCCTCGTCGAGCGCGGCTACGACGCCTTCAGCACCAACCGGGTCGCCACCGTCGCCGGCGTGAGCCCCGGCTCGCTCTACCAGTACTTCCCCGACAAGGCCGCGATCCTCGACATCGTCATCGACCGCTACTGGGAGGAGGTCGCCGAGCGGGTCGCTGCCTCGCTGGCCGACCGGATCGGCACCTTCGGACCCGCCATGGTCCGCGACACGGCCGACGCACTCGTCACCGCCCTGGAGGCGGACCGCGAGCTGCTCCGGGTCGTCGCCGAGGAGCTGCCCGTCCAGCGCAGCCGCGAGCGCCGCGCGGCGCTGGAGCGACGGGTCCGCGAGCTCGTCGCGACCTATCTGGCCGCCCGCCCCGACACCACGCACCGGCCCCACCCCGGCGTCGCGGCCTGGGTCGTGGTCCTCGCGGTCGAGAGCCTCGCGATGCGCTGGGTGCTCGACCGGCCGGCCTTCGTCACCCGCGAGCAACTGCTCGACGAGATGCTCGCCTTGGTCGGCGGCTACCTGCTGGCGTGACCCTCCGGACCGGCCTCGTCGTCCGCGTCCGCCGGGTCGGCGACCGGCTCGTCGCCGTACACGCCGGCGGCCTTGGCCCGGTCCGCGGTGCGCAGGCTCCGGGTCAGCGCCCAGCCGATCAGGCCGACGGCCACGATCAGCGCGACGAAGATCCACAGCGCCGTCCAGCCGGCCACGATGTTGGTGTCCTGGTCGACCGGCTTGTCCTTGGCGTTCACCAGCGACTCGGTGGCGACGTGGACGGCGGAGGCGACGACGGCGTGCATGATCTCAGTGTGTCAGGCGGCGGCGGACCGGTCAGGCATCGGGGGTGACGCCGGCGAAGAGGTCGTCCTCCGGCGTCGGCGCGGTGACGTGGCTGGCCACGAGCTCGTAGTCCTCGGTCGGCCACACCTCCTGCTGGATCTCCCGCGGGATGGCGAACCAGTGGCCGTCGGGGTCGATCTGGGTGGCGTGCGCCAGCAGCGCCTGGTCGCGCACGCCGAAGTAGTCGGCGCACGGCACCCGGGTCGTGATCCGGGCGTCCCAGTCGGGCTCCGGCTTCCACTCCTCGAGCCGCTCGGCCCACGGCGAGTCCAGGCCGTGCTCGAGCATCGCGTCGTGCAGCGCCTGCATCCGCGGCCGGTTGAAGGAGTGGTGGTAGTAGAGCTTCAGCGGCTGCCAGGGCTCGCCCGCGTCGGGGAACCGCTCCGGGTCGCCGGCCGCGTCGAAGGCGGCGACGCTGACCTCGTGGCAGCGGATGTGGTCGGGGTGCGGGTAGCCCCCGCGCTCGTCGTACGTCGTGACGACATGGGGCCGGAACTCCCGGATCTGCCGGACCAGCCGCTCGGTCGCCTCCTCCAGCGGCACCAGCCCGAAGCAGCCCTCGGGGAGCGGCGGCTTGGGGTCCCCGTCGGGCCACCCGGAGTCGACGAATCCCAGCCAGGACTGGGAGATCCCGAGGATGTCGCGGGCCCGCTCCATCTCCTGGCGGCGCACCTCGGTGATATTCGCGAGGATCTCGGGGCGGTCCATCTTCGGGTTGAGGATGGACCCGCGCTCGCCGCCGGTACAGGTCACGACGCGCACCTCGGCACCCTGGGCGGCGTACATCGCCGTCGACGCGGCGCCCTTGCTCGACTCGTCGTCGGGGTGGGCGTGGACATGCATCAACCGCAGCCCTGAGCGGTCGGTGGCGGGCGCGTGCGTGGTGGGCATGCCCCCCATCGTAGGGAGGGGACGCATGGGATCATGGATCGGTGAGCTCGCCCAGCGGACCCGTGCCGCCGTCCCTGGCCCAGCGCTACGGCGCGCCGTCGCGCGGTCGCCGTACGGCGGTGGTCGTCGGCGCGGTCGTGGTCGCGGTCGCCTTCCTCGGCTGGCTGCTGTGGGCGATGCTCTTCCACGCCAATCCGGCGGTCTCCTCGGAGGAGATCGGCTTCCGGGTGGTCGACGACCACACCGCGACCATCAAGGTGCGGGTGAGCTACGGCGGCGATCCGCTCGACGCGACCTGCGTGGCCCGGGCCATCTCCCACGACAAGGCGGTCGTCGGCCAGCTGAGCGTGACGCCGAGCCGCCAGGACGGCGCGGTCGAGGAGTTCACGGTACGCACCGAACGCCGTGCCACGACGGTCGAGTGGATCGGCTGCAAGGCGGCCGGGCAGCCGCGCTACCGGTAGACTCGATCGTTCATGTACCCGCACGGGTACGCGACGAGCAGCACAGGAGCACCCATGACGCAGACCGACCAGAGCGGTCAGAACACCATCTGGCTGACCCAGGACGCCTACGACAAGCTGCAGGCGGAGCTGGAGCATCTCCAGGGGCCTCGCCGCGCCGAGATCGTGGCCGAGATCAGTGCGGCGCGTGACGAGGGTGACCTGAAGGAGAACGGCGGCTACCACGCCGCTCGCGAGGAGCAGGGCAAGAACGAGGCCCGCATCCTCCAGCTCAAGGACATGCTGCGCCGGGCCGAGGTCGGCGAGACGCCGCCGGACGACGGCGTCGTCGAGCCGGGCATGGTCGTGACCTACAAGTTCGAGGGCGATGACGACGACGAGGCGGAGTCCTTCCTCCTCGGCGCGCGCGAGATCGAGCCCGACGGCCTGACCGTCTACTCGCCGCAGTCGCCGCTCGGCCAGGCCATCAACGGCCGCAGCAAGGGCGAGACCGTCTCCTACGAGGTCAACGGCAAGCAGCAGACCGTGATCATCCTCGACGCGCGGCCCTACGCCGGCTGAGGCTCCTCCGCGTCCGAGCCGCCGGTCTCCCCCGTGGGGGCCGGCGGCTCCGCCATTTCGGCCAGGTGCAGGACCACCGCGTTCGCCGCGGCCGCGAGCGGTACGGCGACCAGGGCGCCCGCGACACCGGCGACGAGCACGCCGCAGGCGATGGCGAGGATCACGCCGAGCGGGTGCAGTGACACCCAGCGCCCGAGCAGGAACGGCTGCAGCACATGGCCCTCGAGCTGCTGCACGCCGATCACGACCGCGAACATCAGCAGGGCGGTGACCGGGCCCTGGTCGACGAGCGCGACCAGGATGGCCACGCTGCCCGCGATCGTCGCACCGATCATCGGCACGAAGGCGCCGAGGAACACCAGCACCCCGATGGCGAGCACGAAGGGGACCTTCAGGATCGCCGCGCCGATCGCGATGCCGATCGCATCGACGAGCGCGACCATCACGGTCGCCCGCACGAACTGCACGAGCGAGAGCCAGGCCACCCGGCCCGAGCTGTCGACCCGCTGACGCGCGGCGCGCGGCGCCAGCCGGACCAGCCAGGACCAGATCCGGTCGCCGTCGGCGAGGAAGAAGTAGGTCGCGAAGAGCGCGATGAAGAAGCCGGCGACGACATGTCCCAGCGCGGCACCGACCTCGGTGACCTGGGAGATCACCTCACCGTCCTGGGAGCGGGTGCGGATCATGTCCTGGGCGCTCTTGAGCCAGTCGTTGATCTGGGAGTCGCTGGCGTTGAGCGGTCCGTCCTTGAGCCAGTCCCGGATCTCCTCGAGCCCCTTGACCGTGGAGTCGGCCAGGTCCTGGGCGCCCGCCGCGACCTGCTGCCCGGCGAAGGTCAGCAGGGCGCCGACCACGGCGAAGCCGGTGATGACGACGAGCAGCGCCGAGAGCCCGCGGGGTACGCCGATGCGGGTGACCAGGTGCACGAACGGCGCCGCGAGCGCGCTGATCAGCAGGGCCACCGCGAGCGGCACCGTCACGACCGCGAAGTACCCGACCAACCACAGCAGCAGGTAGCCCGCGCCGGCGATGAGCAACAGGCGCCAGGCCCAGCCCGCCGCCAGGTCGAGGCCGTAGGGCACCTCCGCCCGGCGCAGGTTGGACGGCCCGGTCGCGAAACCCGGCTGCTCGTGTCGCCGCTCCTCCCGCTCCTCGCGGGCCAGCGCCCACTGGTGGGCGAAGCGGCGGAACAGCCGCTCCTCGCGCTCCCCCTCGTCGGGCCCCAGGGGCGGCTCGTCCTCGCGGGCCTCCTCGACCGCGTGGTCCTGCTCGGGCTCGGTCGACCGCTCGGGCTCGGTCGGCGTCGCGGGCTCGGTCGGCTCCTCGCTGGTCACCCGGTCAGGCTAGATGATGCGCTCAGGCCGTGGCGGCCAGCGCGCGCTCGAGGTCGGCGATCTGGTCCTCGGACGTCTCGATGCCGACGCTGAGCCGGACCAGGTCGGCCGGCACCTCGAGGTCGGTGCCCGCGACGCTGGCGTGGGTCATCCGGCCGGGGTGCTCGATGAGCGACTCGACGCCGCCCAGCGACTCGCCGAGCGTGAAGACGGAGGTCGCCGCGCAGATCGCGAGCGCCTGCTCCTCGCCGCCCTTCACCCGGAAGGAGACCATGCCGCCGTAGCGCCGCATCTGGCGCGAGGCGACCGCGTGGCCGGGGTGGTCGGCCAGGCCCGGGTAGATCACCTGGCTGACCGCGGGGTGACCGGTGAGGAAGTCCGCGACCTTCTCGGCGTTGTCGCTGTGCCGCTCCATGCGCAGCGCGAGCGTCTTGAGCCCGCGCAGCACCAGCCACGCGTCGAACGGTCCGGCGACGCCGCCGATGGAGTTCTGATGGAACCCGATCCGCTCGGCGAGGTCGGCATCGTCGACGACGAGGGCTCCCCCGACGACGTCGGAGTGGCCGCCGGCGTACTTCGTGGTCGAGTGGACGACGAGGTCGGCGCCGAGGGCCAGCGGCTGCTGGAGGTACGACGACGCGAAGGTGTTGTCCACCACGAGCAGCGCCCCGGCGTCGTGGGCGACCGCGGCGAGCGCCTCGATGTCGCCGATCGAGAGCAGCGGGTTGGTGGGCGTCTCGACCCAGACCAGCCGGGTCGTGCCCGGACGGATCGCGGCGCGGACCGCGTCGATGTCGGTCACCGGCGCCGGGCTGTGCTCGACGCCCCAGGCGGTGGCCACCTTGTCGAAGAGCCGGAAGGTACCGCCGTAGGCGTCGTTGGGCAGCACCACGTGGTCGCCGGGCTTGCACAGCGCGCGGATCAGCGTGTCCTCGGCGGCCAGGCCGGACGCGAAGGCGAAGCCGTGCGCCCCGCCCTCGAGCGCCGCCAGCGTCGACTCCAGCGCGGTCCGGGTCGGGTTGGCCGAGCGGCTGTACTCGTAGCCGTTCCGCAGTCCGCCCACGCCGTCCTGGGCGTAGGTCGAGGTCGCGTAGATGGGCGGGATCACCGCACCGGTGGTCGGGTCGGGCCGATAGCCCGCGTGGATGGCCCGGGTCTCGAAGCCGGCGTCCGACAGGTGCTCGTCGATGTGCCCGTGGGTGTCCCCGCTGATGTCGTTGGCGCTCACCGTTCGAGCCTACTCAGGTGAACGGCCGAAGGTTGCGGGAGCGGTGCCGGCATCGATCCGGTCGGCGATCTCCGCCACATCGTCGAGCACACCGGAGGCGATGTCGATCACGAGGTCGTAGGCCGCGTCATCGCTCAGGGTGATCCGTTCTCCGTTCAGAGCCAGGAAGGCGAAGAGCGAGGCGAAGGCCAGCCGCTTGTTGCCGTCGACGAGCGCGTGGTTGCGCGCCACGGAGTGGACCAGCGCGGCCGCCTTGTCGTGCGTACGCGGATAGGCCTCATCGCCGAAGACAGTCGTGGCGGGCCGGGCCACCGCAGCCTCCAGGAGTCCGATGTCTCGGATCTCGACGGCGCCAATCGCTCGACGAGCGATGTGGAGAACATCGTCGAGATCGAGGTAGCGGACCACTACTGCCCGAGCCGGTCGAGGACGGCGGCCCAGCGCGGGAGCTCGCTGTCCAGCACCGCGTCGAGGTCATGCCTCTTCTTCGTCTTCGCGGCCTCTGCGAGCACAAGTCGACGAACGACCTCCTGCTTCGACAGCCCGAACTCCTCGGCCAGCGTCGCCAGAGCGGCGTCGAGCTCGGCGTCGGTCCGCAGGGTGAAGGCCATGACACTCATGATAGTCCTCTCGGTATCAGTGCGATACCACCATCGTGCGCCGACCGGGCTGCAGTGTCGAACGGCTTTCCACAGCCCTCTCGTGACCAAAGCGAGCGGACGCTCGTTTCTCGGGGTGTGACCGCCCTCACTCGAATCCTGGCCGCCGTTGTCCTGCCCTGCCTGCTCGCGCTCGGCGCACTGGTCGCGCCACCCGCCTCAGCGGCCGGGTACGACGACGACCCGGATCCCCTGCGCGGCCTGCTCCTCCCCCCGCTCGATGCCGTGGTCGCCCTGCTGGCGCCGATCCCGGTGCCGGCGACGCCGTACACCGGCGACGTGTGCGTCGACGGCGCGGACGCCTGCATCGACGACGTGGTGGCCCGGATGGAGGCCCGGCTCGACGGGCTGGCGAGCACCTGCTCGCACAGCGCGATCTTCTCCCTGGCCTACCTCCGGGTCACCGAGAACGTCCGGGACGCGGTGCGCGGCGGCTACTTCGCCGACCGGGCCTGGCTGAACCGGGTCGACGCGGTGTTCGCCGAGATGTACTTCGACACCACCGGCCGCTGGGAGGCCGGTCAGCGCACCGGCATCCCCGCGGCCTGGCGCATCGCCCTACAGGCCGAGGACGACCGGGCGATGAGCGGCCTCGGCAACTTCCTGCTCGCCATGAACGCCCACATCAACAGCGACTTCCCGCGGGTCCTCGCCGCCGTGGGCCTCACCGGTCCCGACGGAAGTCACAAGCCGGACCACAACCGCTACAACAACCGTCTCGACAGCCTCTACGCCCCGGTGTTCGCGGAGGAAGCGGCCCGCTTCGACCCGACCTTCGACGACATCGACGCCGGCACGGCCGAGGAGGCGGTCGCCGGCGTGATCATGCGCGGCTGGCGGGAGATGGTCTGGCGTCACGCCGAGGCGCTGGTGCTTGCGAGGAAGCCCGCGGCACGGCGGCTGGTCGAGAAGGAGATCGAGCTCTACTCGGCGCTCCAGGCCCAGCTGATCCGTGCGGTCTTCCAGGCGAAGCCGGCGAAGCGCGACGCCTGGTGCGCCGACCACGGCTGAGCCGGCCGGCCGTGCTTGCCGGCGGGGAGACAATGGAGGCATGTTCTCCCGCCGCACCCCCGACCTCGTCGATGCCACCGAGGCACTGCCCGGCCGCGCCGCCCCGGCGTTCGCCCTCCCCCCGCTGCACGAGGTGCTGCACACCCCGCTGGTGACCGGCCCCGACACCGGCGAGGTCCCCGACGGCCTCGAGGTCGCCATCTTCGGCCTCGGCTGCTTCTGGGGCGCCGAGGAGATCTACTGGCAGGTGCCGGGCGTGTGGTCGACCTCGGTCGGCTACGCCGGCGGGTACACCCCGCACCCGACGTACGAGGAGGTCTGCAGCGGCCGCACCGGCCACACCGAGGCCGTCCGGATCGTCTTCGACCCCGCCCGGGTCACCTACGCCGACCTCGTCAAGCAGTTCTTCGAGGTCCACGACCCGACCCAGGGCATGCGTCAGGGCAATGACATCGGCAGCCAGTACCGCTCGGCGATCTACTACACGTCGCCCGAGCAGGAGCAGACCGCGCGCGAGCTGACGCAGGTGTACGGAGCCGAGATCGCCGGTCGCGGCTACGGAGAGATCACCACCGAGATCGCGCCCGCGCCGGCGTACTACTACGCCGAGCCGCACCACCAGCAGTACCTCCACAAGGTCCCGCACGGCTACCGGTGCCACGCCAACACGGGTGTGCCCTTCCCTGCCTGAGCCGATGCGATCCGCTTGGCTCTGTCGGCGGCATGAGCGATACTTGATGCGCTTGGGGCACTAGCCCCAAGAAGTGAGCCCGAGACCCGTCCGGACGGACGTGGCGCTCGGGCTTCGCGTTTCTCAGACCTCGCGCACTCGTGCGATCTACGGCGAGATCCGGCGACGCCAATCCCCGCCACGAGCCCAACACCAGGCAACGACGTCCGGCAGGGCCAGGAGTTGCTCTTCATTGCGGCGAGCATGCTCGTAGGTGACGGCGTCCCGGGCCTGCGACGGCACCGCCGCGTAGAGGCGACGACGATCAGAGGCGACCAGGGTCTCGTCGAAGTCCAGGACGACCCGAGCAGGTGACATGCCGACGGCATCCTGGCAGATCGCATCGAGACACCGACCACGGCGCTCCAGCTCGCTCTCGGGCCCGCGACCGGCATCAAGGACCAGCGCGCGAACCCCCTCATCCACCAGCCCGGCCACCACGTCGACGATCATGTCGTCAACCACCGACACGGGCGTGCCCTTCCCTGTCTGAGAAGGACACGCCCGTCTGCGAGGGGCTCACTCAGGCGCGGTGGGTGCCCTTCCGGTTCCGGCCGATCAGGTAGCCACCGCACAGCAGCATCAGCACGCCGGAGACAAGGAACCACGGCAGGCTGGCCGGGCTGCCGGTGTCCGGCAGAGCCACGCCGCCGACCTCACCGTCCTTGTCGCCGCCGCCCTTCTTGCCGCCGCCGTCGTCGACACCACCGACATCGCCCGGGCTGGGCGGGGTGGTGTGCTCGGTGGTGCACAGGCTCGCCACGCGCGCCGGGCTGCCGATCTTCGGGCAGGACGACGGCGGCGTGTCCTCCGCGCTGCCGCTGACCACGTTGCGCAGGGTCACGCCCCACGCGCCGGTGTTGACGACGACCGTGTAGCTCAGCGTGGCGACTGCGCCCGGCGCCAGCGTCGGGATCTGCCACACCAGGCGGTTGTCGGTGCGGGTGACGCTGCCGGCGCTCGGCGTGCCGAGCGGCTGGAGCTGCGCGTTGCCCAGGACGGCGGTGAGGTCGTCCTCGACCACGATGCCGACGACCGCGGTCTTCTTCGACCGGCTGGTGGCCGTGAGCGTGTAGGTGATCGAGCCGCCGGGCGCGACCCGCGAGCCCGAGGCCGGGTCGGCCGTCTTCGTCAGGTCCCACTCCGCCTTGGTCTCGTGCGTCGTCTGGCACGGCTCGCACGTCGTCGGCGGCACCTCGCCCGTCGCGGAGGCCACATTGCGCAGCTCCACACCGACGGCTGCGGCGTCCACCTGGTAGCGGTAGGTCAGCGTCAACGGCTGGCTGCCGTCGACGGTGCCCGCGGTCCACCGGATCTTCTGCCCGTCGACGACCGCCGTGCCCTGGCTGGCCACGGGCGCGCCGACGGCGGTGGCGTACGGCGCGATCTCGGCGAGATCGTCCACGACCACGACGTCGTCGACCGGGTTGGTGCCGTCGGGCGTGATCGTCACCGTGTAGGTGATCACGTCGCCCGGGGCCACGACCGCGCCGGACCCGGGGTCCGAGGTCTTCGCGACCCGGTAGCCGCCGGGAGTGCGCAGCAGCGTGTTGGTGGCGACCACCGCGACCGTCGTGTCGGCGCCGATGGTCAGGTCGACGTCGCGACCCGATCCGGCGGCATCGCCGTCGACGGTGTAGCTGACGTCGCCCCACGCGAAGCCGCGGTCGGGGGCGGGCAGGTCCGCGGTCGGCTCGGTGAGCCGGCAGGTGCTGCCCTGCGGCAGCCGCGGCCCGTCGTACGCCGTCACCGTGCCGACGGGCACCTCGATCCGGCCGGTCACCGGGTCGTCGGTGCCGGGCACGTCACAGGCGTAGTCGAACGGGTAGGTGACGCCCTGCGGGGCACCCGCGGGGACACCGGAGCCGGTCAGCGCCTTCTTCACGCTGAAGGTGCCGAACACCCGGCTGATCGGGTTGTCGACCGTGACCCGGACCGGGCCCTGGCCGGCGGTGACGGTCACCGGGCCGGACGGGGTGTAGGTCGGCGTGCCCCAGCGGTACGACGGGTCGGCGAGTGCCGGCCGGGTCGCCTGCTCCTGGACCGTGCAGGTGGAGCCGATCGGAACGTCGCTCACGGTGCCCGCCGTGGTCGGCGAGACCGTCAGGGTCCGCGTGATCTCGGCCCCGCTGACCGGCGTGCACGTCACGTCCACGGCGAAGTCGCCGCCGACATAGCCCGCCTTCGTCCCGGAGACCGTCTTGGCGACCTCCACGGCGCGGGTGTGCCGCTGGAGCTCGTTGGTGACCGTGACGACGACCGCCGCCTGGCCGGCGGGCAGCGTGAAGGTGACGCCGGCGGGCCCGGTGCTGACGCCGTTCTCGTCGACGCCGGCGACGCCGTACGCCGCGGCCTTCCACGAGTACGACGGGTCACCGAGCGCGGGGAGCGCGTTCTCGCTCACCGTGCAGGAGCTGCCGACCGGGACGTCGGGTGCGTTCCAGATCCCGCCCGCGGCGATGGCGTCGGAGGTGCCCTTGACCTCGTCGCCGTTCTTGGCCACGCAGGAGTAGTCGAAGGTGTAGGTCTGGCCGTTCGGCTCGCCGGCCGTGGCACCCGTCAGCGCCTTGGTGATGGCGAAGGCGCCCGTGGTCCGCGACGCGGTGTTGGTGACGGTCAGCGTGACCCTCGTCCCGGCGCCGACGGTGACCGAGTCCGGCGCGACGACCGGCGCCTGCCACACGAACGAGGGGTCACCGGCGACCGGCGCGGGCCGGAGCGCAGTGTCCTCGGTGGCGGTGCAGGTCGAGCCGACCAGGACGCCACCGACGGTGAAGGTGCCCTCGTCGGTGACCGTCCAGGTCCCCGTGACCGGGGCGTCGCCGCCGTAGGTGCACCGGTAGCCGCCGGTGAAGGTCAGGTCGTCGTCGAGCGACTGGCCGCCCGCGATCTCCTTGGTGATCGCCAGGGTCCCGTAGACGCGGGCGACGTCGTTGGTGATCGTCACCTTCTGGCCGCCGGCCGCGGTGAGCGTGACGACGCCGTCGTCCGGCGCGATGACCGGAGCGAGCCACGTGTACGAGCCGTCGGCGAGGTCGCCGTCGTCGAGGGTGTCCTCGGTGACGGTGCAGACCGACTCGGCGGGGATCCGCTCGGCCGGACCGGCGACCTGGACCGAGCCACCCGTCGCGGGCAGCTCCCAGCGACCCTGGCCGACGACCGTGGTGTCGTAGCTGCAGCTCCAGGCGCCCTGGACGGTGGTGCCGCCGGGCAGGGCGGCCGCGGGGCCGTCGTATTCCTTGACCACGGTGAGGTCGGAGTAGACCCGCTTCACGTCGTTGGTGACGACCAGCGCCGGCGTCGTGGCGCCGACGGTGACCGGTCCGGAGACCTGGGGTGCGGTCCACGTCCAGGAGGTGTCGGTCAGGTCACCGTCGTCGAGCGCGTCCTCCGTTGCCGAGCAGACCGCGCCGAGCGGCAGGTCCGAGTCGGGGGTGAGCGCGGCGTCGCCGGTGCCGGTGACGCGCCAGGTGCCGGAGAAGGTCTCCTCCGTCGCCTCGCCCTGGTCGTAGACGCAGGACCAGGTGCCGGTGAACGCGGTGCCCGAGGCGATGACGCCCGAGGTCACGCCGGGGCCGTAGGCCTTGCGGATCTCGAGGTCGCCGGTCACCCGGGTGATCGGGTTGGCGACCGCGACGGTGGCGCCGTCGGCGTCGATCTCGACCGTGTCGGTCTCGTCACCGTCGATCTCGATCGTGGGCTCGCCCCAGGCGTACGACGCGTCGCGCAGCACCTGGGCACCTGGGGTGGTCTCGCGGACCTCGCAGGTCCAGCCCCGCGGGATCCCGCCGGCCAGCGGCACCGCGGCGGCACCGGCGACGACCTGGACCTCACCCTCGAAGAAGGGCCCGGTGGCCGGGGCCGCGAGGTAGCAGTGGTAGGCCACGGTGAAGTCGGCACCGGTGCGGGTGTAGCCGTCGGTCTCGCCGGTGACCTTCTTGGTCACGAGGAGGCCGCCGGTGAGGCGCTTGATCTTGTTGGTGACCTTCAGCGTGTTCGGGCCCGCGGCGCTCACCGTGACCCCGGTGAGCGTGGGGGTCTCCCACACGTACGACGGGTCGCCGCTCACGGCGCCACGGTCGTTCTCCGTCGCGGTGCACTGCGAGGTGAGCAGCACGTTGCCCGCCGGGCCGGTGAGGCTGGCGGTGCCCGCGCCGTCGACCGTCCAAGCGCCGCCGACCGACTGCCCGCCGTAGGTGCAGGACCAGGTGCCGGCGTAGGTGCGGTCAGCGGCGAGGACGCCGGAGTGCCCGGCCTCGTCGACGATCTTGGTCAGGTCGACCGCGCCGCGCACCCGCTCCACGGTGTTGGTCACCGTGATCGTGGGCGAGGAGCCCTCGGCGGCCTTGACCGACGCGGGCGCGATGTCCGGGTCGGCGGACCAGGCGAAGGAGGCGTCCGCCAGGCCGGCTCCGGCCGGGATCGGGGACTCGCTCGCCGAGCAGGTCACGCCGAGCGGCACGGTGAAGCTCACCGTGGCGCCGGCCTTGACGCCGTTCGGACCGTAGGTGGTGCCCGCACAGGTCAGCGACACCTGGAAGGTGGTGCTGGCCGCTCCGGTGAACCCGCCGTCGGGGTCGACGACCCGCTTGGTCACCGCGACGTCGACCTCGCGGCGGCTGATCGTGTTGGTGGCCTGCACCGTCACGGCGCCGCCGTCGGCCGGCGTGGTGAAGTCGACGCTGCGGCCCGAGGCCGAGCCGGTCGCACCGGTGACGCTGAAGCTGACGCCGTCGTCCCAGCGGTAGGGGTCGATCGGCGCCGGGTTGGCGCCCTCGGTGATCGTGCAGGAGCTGCCGGCCGGGATCTCGACGCCCGCGGGCAGGCCGGTCGTCTGACCGGCCCGGGCCTGCAGGGAGCCGGTCAGCGCGGTGCCGCCGCCGGCGGGGGTGCAGGAGTAGGTGAAGGTGAACGGCTGGTCGGCGTACGCCGTGCCGGCGGTGCCGCCGTTGACGACCTTGCCCACCGCGAAGGATCCGGTGACCCGGCGTACCGGGTTGGTCACGGTGAACGTGGCCGTCGGGTTCGCCTTGGTGACCTTGACGCTCGCCGGCGTGATCGTCTCCGCGCCCCACACGTAGGAGGCGTCGGTGGCGCTCGGCGCGGCCGGGGACGGGGCGTTCTCGGTGATCGTGCAGGTCGAGCCGAGCAGGATCGTGCCGGTGGGGCCGTTGACCGTCGCGGCGCCCGCGCCGGTGCGCTGCCAGGTGCCGGTGACGGGCGCGTCGCCGCCGTAGACGCACGACCAGTTCCCGGAGAACGTGGTGCCCGCGCCGTTGACGCCGTTCAGCCCGTCGACCGCCTTGGTGACGGCCAGGGCGCCGTAGGCGCGCTTGATCTTGTTGGTCACCGTGACGCCGACCGTGGTGTTCTTCGTGCTCAGCGTCTTCGTGACCGGGGCGGGCGCGCCGTCCCAGACGTAGGACTCGTCGACCAGACCGGCCGAGCCGCTCGGCGCGTTCTCCGTGACGGTGCACGACGTCCCGACCGGGAGGTCCGGCGTGGTCGCGGTGCCCCCGACGGCGAGGTCGAAGGTGTGCTGGTAGTCCGCGCCACCACCGCTGGCCGGGCGGTCACACGCGACGGCGACGGGGAACGTGGTGCCCGAGGCGACGCCCGAGGCGAGCGCCGTCGGCGCGATCGCCTTGGTGACGGAGAGCTTGGCGTAGACCGGGACCGTCGGGTTGGTGACGGTGACGGTCTTGGAGCCGCCGTTCGGCACGGCGACGGTGCCGTTGGTCAGGCCGGCGTAGGACGGCGTTCCCCACTCGTGGGAAGGGGCGAGCAGGTTGCCCGCGGGCGCGGTCTCGACGACGGTGCAGTTGACGTTGGCCGGGACGGACACCGTCTGCTGGCTCGGGGCGCCGCTCGCCGCGAGGTTCACGGTGACCGGGTTGTTGCCGCAGTCGTAGGTGACCGCGAACGGCGTGCCGGTGCCGACGTAGCCGCCGCCCTGGACGACCTTCTTGAGGACCAGGTCAGCGAAGTTGCGCTTGAAGTGGTTGGTGACCGTGGTCGACGTCGTCTGGCCGGCCGCGACGGTGACGCTCGCCGGCGCGAAGGCGTTGCCGTCCCAGCCGTAGGAGCCGTCGGCGAAGTCGCCCGGCTCGGCGCTCAGCGTCTCGGTGAAGGTGCAGGTGGCGCCGGCGGCGATGCCGGGGACGACGGCCGGGGTGCCCGGCGTGACGTCGACGGTGCCGGAGGCGACGACCGTGTCGGCCGGCAGCGAGCAGCTGTAGGTCACCGGGAACGCGCGGGCGCTGCCTCCGGTGTAGCCGCCGGCGGGCGTGCCCGCGCGCGGGGCGACGATCTTGGTGACGCGGATCGAACCGGTCGCCTGGGTGATCGTGTTGGTGATCCTCACCGTCGGGCTGGTGCCGTCGGCGATGGTGACGCCGTTGTCGGCGTAGGTGGGCGTCGACCAGGAGTACGACGCGTTCTTCAGGTTGCCGGTGGGCTGGGTCTCGGTGACGGTGCAGGTCCGGCCGACGGGGATGGCCGGCGACGTGAAGACGGTGCCGGTCGAGACCGAGAACGCGACATTGCCGCTGCCGCAGTTGTAGGTGCCGGTGAACGGCGTGCTCGCCGTACCGGTGAAGCCGTTGGCCGGGTCGGCGATCGTCTTGGCGATCTTGAACGTGCCGGTCTGGTAGCGGTTGACCACGGTGCAGGTCACGTTCTGCCCGTCACCCACCGTGACGGAGCCGTTCGCGCCGTTGCCGGTGCCACCGGTGCACGACCAGCCCTGACCCACGTAGCCCACCGGACCGGTCTCGCCGAGGTCGTAGCTGCCGGTGCCGACGCGCTGGGCGGTGACCGCTGCCGAGTTGCCGGGGCCCGAGATCGTCGTGGGGCCGGTCGCGGTGAGGGTGAAGTTCGCCGCGGTGGCGCTGCCGCCACCGGCGTTCTGGACGGTCTTGACCAGGGTCAGCGTGCCCTTGGGGGTGTAGGTGTTCGTGAAGGTGCAGGTGATCGGGCCGGCGGCGGTCGTGGCCGGCGCCGGGACGTTGGCGAGGTCCAGCTTGCGGGCCGCGAGGTTGTAGCTCGCCTGCGGCACCGTTGCTCCGGTGCCGTCGACACACGCGATGCCGGTCAGTGCCCAGCGGTCACTGCCCGCGCCGCTGGGCGCGGTCTCGGTGACGGAGACCGACTCGGTCTGCAGCAGCTCCTTGGTCGTGGAGTCGGACGTGCTCGAGCTGGAGGTCAGGTTGAACGAGCCGGCGTCCCAGGGCGAGCCGGTGCGGTTGGACGTCGAGCCGAACCCGAAGGTCGTGTTCGGCACGGTGACGCCGCCGGCACCGACGACCTTCTTCACGATCTTCAGGTCCCGGACCTGCACCAGGCTGACGTAGATGCAGGCGGCGGTCCGGGCGTTCTCGTCGGTCAGGAACTCGTTGTTGGTGGCGCCGGCGGGCGCGGCCGGGCAGGTGCCGTTCGAGGAGGGCGCCCGGAAGCCGTCGACGGCGAGGCGGTAGCTGGCGCCGCCGATGGTGACGGTCTGCTGGCTGATCGCGCTGGTGAACTTGATCTGGTCCTGGCAGTTGCCGTTGCCCTTCCACCAATCGCTGGGGCAGGACCAACTGCTGTTCGAGGTCTCCCACAGCGTCCAGTCCCAGGTGAAGGTGTTGGCGCCGGTGACACCGGCGAGCTGGAAGCTCATCTTCCCGGTGAAGCGGTCGTCGCTCGTGGTGACGGGGTTGTTGTAGTGGGTCACCTTCCCGAGCAGGAAGGGCGTGCCGTCCTGGGCGGTGGTGGCGGCCGTCGGCACGACCCCGACCGCGCTCTGCGAGTTGATGCTCAGGTTCGTCGGACAGTTGTTGTCGTAGCCGTGCGCCGTGCGCGCCTCACCCGAGGAGGTCACATAGGCCGAGCTAGTGGAGGTGTTCGTCGGCGCGTACCTGATGCAGTTGCCACTGGTCGGGGCGTGATCGCTCATCTGCGCCGTCACCTGGCCGATGGTGATCGTGGCGGCCTGGGCCGCCGGCACCGTGGCCGGTGACAGTCCGACGCCGATGTTGATGCCCCCGGCCAGCAGGGCCAGGGCGACGATCCGAATGCCCGTGCGACGGATCGCGCCCGGTCGCCGTGACGGCGCGCGCGAAGAACGGTCGGCAATTACGCCCATGATGAAGGCCCCTCCAGCCTTGTGCCCGCTCTTCCCTCCCACGGAATCGAGACGGGCGTGTCCCATTGATCGGCCATCACGCTAGGTGCTTTCCTGAGCGCTGTCCGGTCGATTGCCCGACCAGTTTGCGCATGCGGATGTGTCCTGCGACACCGCTTCACCCTGGACCATTCGATATGTGAGAACGCAGGGTCTCGCGTCACCCCGGCGCGGAGGGGTACACGGGGCCGGTCATCGCCCCCCATCGGCCAGCACGCCGCTCACCTGAGCCGTTCGGTTGGAGCAGATCCCGCGCACCGGGTCACCTGACAGACTGGCCTGACAGACTGGGGGCATGGCTGACCTCCCCCGGAAGGCCGCAGCGCGCACGGCGCGGCTCGCGGCACTCCCCCTCGGGTACGCCGGCCGCACGGCGGTCGGCTTCGGCAAGCGCCTCGGTGGGGCGCCGGCCGAGGCCGTGATGAGCGAGATCCAGCAGCGCACCGCCGAGCAGCTGTTCCGGACCCTCGGCGAGCTCAAGGGCGGGGCGATGAAGTTCGGCCAGGCGCTCTCGGTGCTGGAGTCGGCGCTGCCCGAGGAGATGGCTGCGCCGTACCGCGAGCAGCTGACCCGCCTCCAGGACTCCGCTCCCCCGATGCCGACCCAGACCGTCCGCGACCTCCTCGCCGAGGACCTCGGTGCCGATTGGAAGGAGCGCCTGGTCTGGCTCGACGGGGCGCCGACCGCGGCCGCGAGCATCGGCCAGGTCCACGAGGGTCGCTGGCACGACGGCCGGCGGGTCGCCGTGAAGGTCCAGTACCCCAACGCCGGCGACGCCCTCCTGGCCGACCTGCGCACCCTGGCCCGGGCCGCCCGGGCGATCGGCCCGCTGATCCCGGGCGTCGACATGAAGCCGCTCGTCGAGGAGGTCCAGGCGCGCGCCCGGGAGGAGCTCGACTACGACCTCGAGGCCGAGGCACAGCGGGAGTTCGCCCGGGAGTTCCGCGACGACCCGCACATCGTCGTCCCGGACGTGGTCGCCGTCGGCCCCCGCGTCCTGGTCACCGAGTGGCTCGAGTCGACGAGCTCGCTGGCGGCGGTCATCGCCGACGGCACGCCGGAGGAGCGGGACCACTACGGCGAGATCTTCACCCGCTTCCTGTTCTCCGGGCCGGCCCGCACCGGCCTCCTCCATGCCGACCCGCATCCCGGCAACTTCCGGGTGATCCCCGACTCCGACGGCGCCCCGGGCCGGCTGGGCGTCCTCGACTACGGCGCCGTGGCCCGGCTCCCCCAGCGCGGGCTCCCCGAGCCGATGGGCCGGCTGATCACCCTGTGCGCGGCGGGCGACGGCGACGCGCTGATCGCGGGCCTGCGCGACGAGGGCTTCCTCAAGGACCGGATCCGGATCGAGCCGCAGCTGCTCATGGACTATCTCTCGCCGTTCGTCGACCCGACGCTGGTGGAGCGGTTCCGGTTCAGCCGGGAGTGGATGCGTGAACAGTTCCAGCGGATCAACGACCCCAGGGACCCGGCGTACACCGTGAGCATCAAGCTGAACCTGCCGCCGTCCTACGTCCTCATCCACCGCACCTGGCTGGGCGGCGTCGGCGTGCTCAGCCAGCTCGAGGCGGAGGCGCCGTTCCGGGCGATCATGCAGGAGTTCCTGCCGGGATTCACCCCGGCGGACTGACCGGCGGACCGACCGGCGCGCAGTCGTGGCCGCAGCCGTCGGGCGGGAGCGGGCCGTCGGCGTGGGCGGCGGGCCGGTGCAGCACCCCGGCGCCGGCGGTGACCACGACGTCCTCGCCGTCGACGGAGGCGGTGCCGTCGATGAGCAGGGTGTACCCGTGCCGCTCCCGCGGTGGGAACACGAGCGTCACGGTGGGGTTCTCGGCGAGGTTGCGCAGCGTCCCCCTCCCCGGGCCGGCGATCCGCAGGACGCCGTCGTCGCCGGCCACCGGGTCGACGGTCACGACCTTCACCTGGGCCGAGGAGGTCGTCAGCAGGTAGCCGCTGTCGAAGTCGGCCAGGGCCTGGCGCAGGTCCGCGGGGTCCACCGGGATGCTCATGGCTCCAGGCTAGGACGTCCCCGCTGCCCTCACCACAGGCCGAGCACCCCGCCGCCGATCCTGACGACGAAGGCGCTCACCACCGCGATGAAGAACCACCGGACGAACCGGGAGCCGCGCGCGACGGCCGTCCGTGCGCCGAGGTAGCCGCCGACCAGGTTGCAGGCGCCCATCATCAGCCCGACGTCCCACAGCACCGCCCCGCTGGGCACGAAGAGCAGGAGCGCCCCGAGGTTCGTCGCGAAGTTCGCGAGCTTCGCCTTCGCCGAGGCCTGGAGGAAGTCGTAGCCCATCAGGCCGACGAGGGCGAAGACGAAGAAGCTGCCGGTGCCCGGGCCGAGAATGCCGTCGTAGAAGCCGATCACGAACCCGACGCCCATCGCGGCCGCGAGATGCCGATGCCCCGCGAAGCGCAGCGCGGTCCGCTCCCCCAGCGCGGGGCGCATCAGGACGTACCCACCGACGGCGACCAGCGCCGCCAGCACGATCGGCTCGAAGGCGTCGCGCGGGATCCGGGACGCCAGCAGGGCGCCGGAGAACGCGCCACCGAGCGCGAGCGCCATCAGCGGGAGGAAGGTGCGCGGGTCGGGACCGATCCGCCGGTAGTAGGTCAGCGAGCTGACCGCGGTGCCGCACACGGAGGCGATCTTGTTGGTCGCGAGCACCTGGACCGGGCTGGCCCCCGGCAGGCCGAGCAGCAGGGCCGGCAGCTGGACGAGGCCGCCGCCCCCGACGACGGCGTCGACGAACCCCGCGGTGAGGGCGGCGAGGGCGAGGAGCGCGACGACGGTCAGGCTGAGGTCCCCCACCCGGTCGACTCTACGAGTCCGGCCGGCGCCGCCAGGACCGGCCCAGGTCGACGGCCGGCCGCTCGTCGTACGCGCGGGCGAGCGCGGGTGACGTCGCGACGCAGTCCGACCCGAGGTCGACCTGGACCAGGCTCCACCCGATCCGCAGGTGCAGGGTCAGGCGGCCCTTGCGGGCCGTGAGCAGCGCCTGGTTGTCGGGATCGTCGACCCGCCAGCCGTCGGCCACGAGGAGCGCCACGGCGGCGGCGGTCGCCGCCTCCCGGGTGAGGTCCGAGGAGGAGGTGAGGTGCACGAAGGCGTTGCTCACCACACCGCCGGGCACGCCGATGTCGCCGCAGGTGGCGAACGAGCGGCTGCCCTGCGCCCCACCGAGCCGGAGGGTGCGCGCCAGCTCGCGCAGCACCCCGCCGAGGGCCCGGTCCGTCTCCGCGACGACGTCCTCGACCGCCCGGGCGCCCGCGGCCCGGGACGGCGGGCCGGGGTCGCCGCATCCGGCCGGCACCGCGGCCAGCAGGAGGACGAGGAGCGCGGCCCTCCGGCGCCCCGGCGTCATCGGAGCCCGCTGAACGGGAGCTGCTCCCAGAGCCAGACCCCGGCCTCGGCCAGACCGTGACCGAGGCTCGCCCCGCTCGAGGCGACCAGCAGTTCGGGCAGCGTGAGGTGCGTCTCGCCGGCGGCGCCGCGCGGCGGCTGCTCACTCACCTCGCCGTCGGCGTCCGCGACGATGTGCGCCATGTTGTCGAGGGAGGTCCCCTCGAAGTACGACGAGTGGTTGGCGAGCAGCTCGCCCGCGGCCAGCTCGCCGTCGCCGGTCTCGAAGCGGATGCCGCCGAAGGCGACCGCGGCCGGGTCGTGGCCGAGCGGCCCGCCGCCGAGCAGGGTGACCGGGTCGCGGTCCTTGCTGCCGACCCACACCTCGGCCGTGCTCAGCTCGCCCGCCGTGGCGGCCGGGACGCCGGGGCTGCCGAGGAGGACCGCGTCGTCGACGGGGAGGCCGGCGGCGAGCGCGTGGCCCAGGGTGGTGGAGCCGTAGCTGTGGCCGATCGCCGTCAGGTGGGCCGGCGCGCCCTCGTCGGAGGCCCGGACGCCGTCGACGAAGTCGGAGAGCCGTACGCCGCCGTCCTCGGCCTTGCCGGGCAGGGCGACGGCGCCGGCGTCGAGCTGCCCGAACGGGTCGAACGGGTTGAGGGGGTTGCCGCTCGGCGCGTCGTAGTCGGCCCAGTGGACGGACGCGACGCTGCCCTGCTCCTCGGCGACCGCGGACTGGTGGAGCGCGAGGGTCTTGTCGAGGTTGCCCGAGAGGCTCGCCGACGTGGTGGTCAGCCCGGGCACGTCGACCGACACGTGGTCGGCGGTGTCGGGATCGCCGAAGGAGACCGCGACGCCACCGTCGCCGGAGTGCAGCCCCGGGGTGTAGGCGATCAGCTCGGTGAGGTGGGTGCCGGTGGCCGTGTCGCGGAGGTCGCGGAAGTCCTCTAGGCCGGCGGCCACGTGGGTCGCGTTCGCGAGGATCCGCTC
The DNA here is from genome assembly GCA_029961745.1 of Nocardioides sp. L-11A. NCBI lineage: Bacteria > Bacillati > Actinomycetota > Actinomycetes > Propionibacteriales > Nocardioidaceae > Nocardioides > Nocardioides sp. L-11A. The sequence continues at coordinate 1,428,344 of CP124680.1, read as the reverse complement.
CTCGCGGTGGGTGAGCTGCCCGTCCTCGTCGCGCCGGGTGTAGAGATCGAGATCGCGGGCGAGCTCGCCGCGGTTGGCCTCGTCGCGATCGGCAACCGGGACCCCACCGGCGTTGCCGACCAGCGCGGGATGCTCGGTGGTGAGCGCCTCCTGCTCGGCCCGACGCAGCGCCCGCCACCAGGCGGCCAGCGCGACCGGGTCGCCACGGAGGACACCGAGCCGGCGGGCGAGGCCGGGGGTGTCCGGGCGGCCCGGGGCCGCGGCGGCGGAGCCGCCCTCGGCGACGGTGTCGACGGAGCGCAGCACGGCGATCAGGTCGGCCTCCGCGTCGGCCTCGTCGCTGCCCCAGGCGGCGATCCGGCCCCGCAGCTCGTCGGCCAGGGCAGTGAGCCGGGCCGCACGCTGCTGGAATTCCGCGAGCCGGTCGTCGCCGGTCGTGGCGACGATCTCGGCGGCCAGCTCGTCGATCTCGGCGTTGAGCCCGGCGCGGCGCGCGGTGAGGTCGTCGCGCCGGGCGAGGAGCCCGGCCAGCCGCTCGCCGAAGCGGTCCGCGGCCGTCACCGCCCGGTCGAGGGCGGCCTCCCCGGCGTCGAGCCGGCCGGCGAGCCGCGTGGCGGCATGCGCATGGGCGTCCGCGGTGTCGCCCGCCCAGTCCGGCGCCGCGACCGCGACCGCTCGGCCCTGCACGTTCTTGACCGCGATCGCGGTGGCCCGCAGGTCGGTGGCGAGGTCCTGGGCGCCGGCGGGCTGCGAGTCGAGGAGCGGGCAGGCCGGGACGTGTGCGGGGACCCGGACGATCGTCACGGCCCGTTCACCTCCCGCACCGCGGCCCGCCGCTCGGCCCACGGCAACAGCGCCCGGAGTCGCTCGGCCTGCGCCCGGTCGACGATCACCAGCCGTCGGTGGAAGAAGACGAACTCCTCGGCATGGCCCGCGGCCAGGCCGGCCGCCGCCTTGAGCTCGTCGGCCCACGGCTCGGCGAAGCCCCGGACGGCGGCCGCGACCGACGCGGAGAGGCCGGAGGTCGAGGCCCGGGCGAGCCGGCGCCAGGCCCCGTCGAGCTCGTCGCCCGCGAGGTCCCAGCTCTCGCGGGCCGCGCGGAGGGCGGCGTACGGGACGTCGAGGATCACGGCCATGACGGGGCCGGTGGGGTGAGGTACGGGTTCATGCACCCACGGCTGCCCGAGCGCCGTCGCCGGGAAACGAGCGGTTCCGGTCGTCCACAGGAGGACCCGGATCCCCGCTCGGGAACGTCCGTTCAGCCGACCCAGAAGCCGCGCGAACCGAACCAGTCGCCGTAGCTGCCGGGTCCGGAGCCCCCCGGGCCGCCCGCACCGCCACGACGCGAGCCGAGGTAGGAGCCGACCACGGCCGCACCGAGGTCGCCGGCCTCGGGGGCGATGACCGCGCCCTCCACCCGGCGGGCCATCGAGTCGATGAATCGTGCGAGGCCGGGGTCCTCGCCGAGCCGGAAGAAGGTGGTCTGTGCCCCCAGCCGGCGGGCGTTGTCGAGCTCGCGGACGGCGAGGGCGATCGTCATCGGGTGCGGCGGGTAGGTGAAGAAGACGTCTCCACTGGACTCCAGGTGGGAGGTCGGCTCGCCGTCGGTGACGATGAGCAGCACCGGCTGCGCGTTGGGGTGCTTGCGGAAGTGCCGGTTGGCGAGCAGCAGCGCGTGGTGGAGGTTGGTGCCCTTGGCCCAGCGGGCGTCGAGGGCCGTCAGCTCCTCGATCCGCATGGTCTGGGCGTGCCGGCCGAAGCCGATCAGCTCCAGGCTGTCGCCGCGGAAGCGCGAGCCGATCAGGGTGTGCAGCGCCAGCGCGGTCTGCTTCATCGGCACCCAGCGCCCGTCCATCGCCATCGAGAAGGAGGTGTCGACGCAGAGCGCGACGGCCGCCTGGGTCCGCGCCTCGGTCTCGGCGACCTCGACATCGTCGATCGACAGCAGCGGGCCGCCGGGGTCGCCCGCCCGACGGAGTACGCCGTTGAGCATGGTGCGCGGCAGGTCCCACGGCTCGGTGTCGCCGAACTGCCAGGCCCGGGTGGCCCCGGACAGGTCGCCCGCGGCGCCCGCCTGGCGGACGTCGCGCTGGCCCTGGCGCCCGGACATCCTCTGGGCGACGTCGCGCAACAGCGCCCTGCCGAGCTGGCGCATCGCCTTGGGCGTCAGCCGCAGCTCCCCGTCGAAGCCGCGCTCCATCGCCCCGGACTCGCGCAGCGCCTTCTCCAGCTCCTGCAGCTTGCGGGCATCGACCGCGGCCTCGGTGCCGAGCTGGCGGGCCAGCTTGTCGAGATCGACATCGTCGAGCCGGGCGCCGCCGTACCCCTGGGACAGCTGGTCGGCCAACGCGTCGAGGTCGGCGAGGTCCTGCAGCACACCGGTGCCGTCGCCGAGGCCGAGCCCCTGCTCCCCGTCGCCGAACTGCTCGGAGCCGCCCCAGTCCTCGCCGGGGCGCAGCGACATCAGGTTCGCGTCGAGGCGGTCGAGCTGCTCCATCAGCGCGGGTGACCCGAACGCCTGGGTGGACAGCTGCATCAGCTCGGCGCGCTGCTCGGCGCTCATCGAGTTGAGCATCCGCTGCGCGGCCGCCGAGCGCTGCGCCAGGGCGTCGAGCAGCTCGTCGATGTCCTGCGGGTTCTCGGGGAAGTGCTGGCCGTGCTTGGCCATGAACTCCGCGAAGTCCTCGGGAGTGTCCTCGCCGCGGGCGTGCTTCTCGAGCAGCTCGTTGAGGTCGCCGAGCATCTCGCTGATCGCCTGCCGGTCCTCGTCGGTGGCGTTCTCGAGCGCCTGCTTCATGCCGGCGAAGCGCTGGTCGAGCAGCTCGCGGCCGAGCAGGTCCTTGATCTGCTCGAACGCCTCGCGAGCCTCCCGCGACTGCCAGTCGTAGTCGCCGAGCTCGGTCACCGCGGCGGCCGGCGAGTCGGGCAGGCTCTGCAACCGCATCTCGCGGAAGGCACGGTCGCCGTCGTCCATCATGGCGTCGCGGGCGAGCTGCTTGCGCTCCTCCAGGACCGCCCTGTCGAGCAGCTCACGCACCTCGTTGAGCGTGCCGTCGAGGTGGTGTCGCTGCAGCAGGTCCCGGCGCCGCTCGGCGACGCGGCGGGCGAGATCGTCGAGGCCGGCCTGGTCGGCACCACCCCGGCGCAGGAACTCGCGCATCGCGCGCTCGGGGCTGTAGCCGGCCATCACGTCCTGACCGATGGCGTCGAGCGCCTCGGCGATGTCGACGGGCGGGGCGAGCGGGTCGCCGCCGTCGTACCTGCGGTAGCGGCTCACGTCAGCACCCGTCGTACGTCGGCGCCGGCGCGGATCGCCCGCGGGATCTCGGCGACCTCCTCGACCACCTCGAGCAGCAGCTGCACCGACTCGGACGGCGCGGGGCTGTCGAGGGTGATGGCGTAGGTGATGCCGGTCGACGTCCCCACGTCGTCGAATCCGCCGTCGGCGGTCACGGCGACCCCGTGGACCAGGACCTCCAGCCGTCGGGCCTCGCGGTAGGTGTCGTTGAGCACGCACAGCGCCACGGACAGGTGCAGTGCCTGCGCCCCGTTGGTGACCGGCGCGGCCAGCACCCCTGCCTCCGTCCACGCGTGCGGAAGCACCACGCCGTCCCCCTCGCGCAGGGAGCCGGACGCGACGCGCACGCCGAACGAGGACAGGTCAGCCATAGACCGTCTCGGATCCGTCGGAGTCCTTGCCGATCTTGCGGGCCAGGAAGAGCCCCTCGAGCGCGAGCTCGATGGCCGCGGCGCGCTCGCCGTCGGTGCGGCCGCCGCCCTCTGCCCCCGGAATCGAAGGACAGACCCGCTCGCAGACCTGGTCGTAGAGGTCGGACTCGCCGAGGACGGGCAGGCCTGACAGGACGTCGCGGGCAGTGACCTGGCCGCCGGTGACGACGGTGGCGCCCTCCTCGATCGCGTCGACGAGCAGCGCGAAGTCGAGACCGCGGAACCTCTCGCGGACGGTCTCGGCGGTCGCCGTCCGCAGCAGGTGGGTGAGGATCTCCGCCTCGCGCCCCTCCTCGCCGGACTCGAACTCGATCTTGCCCCCGAGCACGTCGACCGCCGTCTCCAGGTCGACGACCCGCGCCACGGCGCGATCCTCGCCCTGGATCGTGGCGCGCCGCAGTGCCGCGGCCGCGATCGTCTCGGCCCCGGCGATCGCGAACCGGGCCGAGACGCCGGAGCGCTGGTCGACCGCGCTGGACTCGCGCAGGTTGCGGGTGAAGCGGGCCAGGATCTCGACGAGGAAGTCGGGGACGTCGACCCGGTCGGGCAGGAGGTCCGCCTCCTGCCGGACGACGGCGATCTCGGCCTCGAGGGCCTTCGGGTAGTGGGTGCGGATCTCGGCACCGAAGCGGTCCTTGAGCGGGGTGATGATCCGACCGCGGTTGGTGTAGTCCTCGGGGTTCGCCGAGGCGACGACGAAGACGTCGAGCGGCAGCCGCAGGACGTAGCCGCGGATCTGGATGTCGCGCTCCTCCATCACGTTGAGCATGGCGACCTGGATCCGCTCGGCGAGGTCCGGCAGCTCGTTGATGGCGACGATGCCCCGGTGGGAGCGCGGGATCAGGCCGAAGTGGATGGTCTCGGGATCGCCCAGCGACCGGCCCTCGGCGACCTTCATCGGGTCGACGTCACCGATCAGGTCCGCCACGCTGGTGTCGGGCGTGGCCAGCTTCTCGGCGTACCGCTCCTCGCGGTGGCGCCAGGAGATCCGCAGGTCGTCGCCGTACGACGCCACGGCGGCCTTGGCCGTCACCGTGACCGGCTCGAAGGGGTGCTCCCCGAGCTCGGAGCCGGAGATCACCGGTGTCCACTCGTCGAGCAGGTCGACCAGGGTGCGCAGCAGCCGGGTCTTGCCCTGGCCGCGCTCGCCCAGCAGCACGACGTCATGGCCGGCGATGATCGCCCGCTCCAGCTGTGGGATGACGGTGTCCTCGAAGCCGTGCAGGCCGGGCCAGGGGTCCTCGCCGGCCGCCAGCCGGGCCAGCAGGTTGTCGCGGAGCTCGGCACGGAGGGTCTTGAGCCGGTGGCCGGAGGCGCGGAGCTGGCCGAGGGTGGAGATCGTCGGCGCGGTCGTGGAAGCCGGAGTGGTCACCGTCTCACGCTACTGCGACCCGCAAGAGGCGTGCTGGCCCTAGTCTGTCGAAGGTGGCGATCGTCGTCGGGGTCCTGGGCGTCCTGCTGCTCGGCCTGGTGCTGGCGTTCGCCCGCGACCGGGGACAGCTGCAGCGCCAGCTCGCCGACACCCGGGCGCACGTCGCCCAGCTCGAGGCCGACCTCGACGCCGCGCTGCGTCCCCCGCCGCCGAGCAACTCGGCCGAGCGCGCCGTGCGCCGGGTGATCCGGACCGCCTCGAAGGTGCGCTCCCACGGCATCGGCGGGCTGATCCAGAGCACGGTCGAGGACCTGCAGAGCTGGGCCAGCGACGACGAGCGGGCCGACATCCTCAACATGGCCGCCTCGGACGGCACGGTCACCCTGTTCTTCTCCGACATCGAGGACTCCACGCCGCTCAACGACCGGCTCGGCGACGCGACCTGGGTGCGCGTCCTCGCCGCCCACGACCGGGTGCTGCGCGGCCGGATCGAGCGGTACCGCGGGCAGGTCGTGAAGACCGCCGGCGACGGCTTCATGGTCGCCTTCCGCGATCCCGAGGCCGCCTGCCGGGCCGCCCTCGGCATCCAGCGCGACCTTCCTCGCGACGTGACGCTGCGCCGCTACGGCCCGATCCTGGTCCGGATCGGCATCCACACCGGGCAGGTCGTCGCCCGCGACGGCGACTACTTCGGCCGCAATGTCGCCATGGCCGCCCGCGTCGCCAGCCTCGCCCACGGCGGCGAGATCCTCGCCAGCGACGCGGTCAGCGCGGCCCTCGACGACGACGCGGCCCTCACCCTCGTGGAGCGCGAGGCCGTCGAGCTGAAGGGCCTCGCCGGCGAGCACGTGGTCTGGGAGATCCTGCCGCCAGGAGGGACTAGCGGCAGGAGGGACTAGCGGCAGGAGGCCGCGACGTCGCTCTGGGCGCTCGCCGCCGCGGCGGCGGCCGCCCTGGCGGCGGCCTTCGCCTTCTTGAGCCGCTTGGCGAGCTGGCGCGCCTGGGCCGCGCGATGGGCGGCGCGGGCCTTCTTCAGCGCCTTCTTCAGCTTCGCGACCCTCGCCTCGGCCGTCGCCAGCGCGGTCGCCGCGCCGGCGCTCGCCGACTGCGCGGTGAGGCAGGCCGGCGCGGCGAGTACCGCGCCCGTCGGGGCGGAGGTCGCGGTCGCGCTGGTGTGGTCCTTCTTCGCAGCCGTGACCCGCACCGCCAGCCGCCGGCCCACGTCCGCGGCGACGGGCGTGTACGACGCCGCGGTGGCCCCGGTGATCGGCTTGCCGTCGGCGAGCCACTGGAAGGTCCGGGTGGCGTCGGCCGGGCTCCACCGGCCACCGTCGTTGGACAGCTTCTGGCCGACCTGCGGGCTGCCCGTGATGACGGGCAGGGACGTGCTGGACACCACCGGCACGGGGACCTGCAGGGTGAGCTTGGCCGTGTCGACCGAGCCCGCCGAGTTGCTGGCGCGCACCACGAACGCATAGCTGCCGGGCTTGTTCGGAGTCCCGGAGAGGACGCCCTTCGAGCTCAGCGTCAGACCACCGGGCAGCGTCCCGCTCGCCTTGCTGAAGGTGGGCGCCGGCGTCCCCGACGCCTTGAAGGCGTAGCTGTAGGCCACACCGTAGGTCAGCCGCGTCGGCGGGGCCGCCGCGGTGAACCTCGGCTTGACGGCGGCCGCGCCGCAGGTGTCGGCCTTGATGGTGGTGCCGCTCCAGGTGCCGTTGCTCCACCCGCCGGTGCCGCTCGGTCCGCTGGCCTTCATGTCCGGCGCGCCGCAGATCCGGGTCTTGTTGACCGAGTCGAACGGGAGCTCGTACTGCGGCTGGCTCCAGGGGCAGTTGGGCTTGCTCCAGATCCCGAAATGGAGGTGGGCCACGCCGTTGTTGTTCACCGCGCCCGCGGCCGCCACCGTGCCGACCTTCTGACCAGCGGTGATCGTGCCCGAGGTCTTCGAGGCGTTGATGTGGGTCAGCGTGTAGCTGCGACCGCCGCTGATGTTGACGCAGAGGTTGCCGTGGCTGACCTGCCAGTAGGAGACGGTTCCCGAGAGCGGCGCGATCACCCCCGCGCCGGACGTCGAGGTCTTGCTCGTGCTCCGCGTCAGGTCGAGCGCGTAGCCACTGGCATGCGTGCCGGACCGGTAGCCCTGGTAGACGAACCAGCTCTCCC